>CP050293.1:4811666-6013333 GCA_014189435.1 Mesorhizobium loti | reverse complement strand
CATCGTCGCCGTCGACAGCCGTACCGCCCCATCCGGGTCGGGCTCAGTGGCCGCGAACTGAACGGCCGCCGGGGAGCAATGCCATGGCAACCGCAACCCTGACAGCAGGAGCGCCGCCGGCGAGGCCGGCTGTGCCTGACACCATCTCGACGCGGCGCGTCATCGCCTTCCTGGCGATGGTGTTCGGCATGTTCATGGCCATCCTGGACATCCAGATCGTCTCCGCCTCGCTGGCCGAGATCCAGGCCGGCCTGAGCGCCAGCTCCGACGAGATCCCGTGGGTGCAGACCGCCTATCTGATCGCCGAAGTGGTGATGATCCCGCTGTCGGGCTTCCTCAGCCGGATGCTGTCGACGCGCGTGCTGTTCACGATCTCGGCGGCAGGCTTCACCGCGGCCAGCGCGCTGGCGGCGACCGCCACCAACATCGACCAGATGATCGTCTACCGCGCCGTGCAGGGCTTTATCGGCGGCGGCATGATCCCGAGCGTCTTTGCTGCCGCCTTCACCATCTTCCCGCCCTCGCGCCGCGCCGTGGTATCGCCGATGATCGGCCTGGTGGCGACGCTGGCGCCGACCATCGGCCCGACCGTCGGCGGCTACATCAGCCATGCCATGTCCTGGCATTGGCTGTTCCTGGTCAATGTCGTGCCCGGCATCCTGGTGACGACGGCGGCCTGGACGTTGATCGACTTCGACAAGCCCAACCTCAAGCTGTTCAGCAAGTTCGACTGGTGGGGCCTCGCCGGCATGGCGGCCTTGCTGGGTTGTATGGAATATGTGCTGGAGGAAGGCCCCAACAATGACTGGCTGCAGGACCAGGGCGTGTTCATCTGCGCCATCGTCATGACCATTGGCGGGGTGCTGTTCTTCTGGCGCGTGTTCACCGCCGAGGAACCGATCGTCGACCTGAAGGCGTTCACCAACATCAACTTCGCCTTCGGCTCGCTGTTTTCCTTCGTCATCGGCATCGGCCTCTACGGCCTGACCTATCTCTACCCCGTGTTCCTCGGGCGCATCCGCGGCTACGATTCGATGATGATCGGCGAGGCGCTGTTCGTCAGCGGTCTGGCCATGTTCTTCACCGCGCCGATCTCGGGCATCCTGTCCAACAAGATGGACCCGCGGCTGATGATGATGATCGGCTTCTTCGGTTTCGCCACCGGCACCTGGTGGATGACGCATCTGACCGCCGATTGGGATTTCTACGAACTGCTCATCCCGCAGATCCTGCGCGGCTGTTCGATGATGCTGTGCATGGTGCCGATCAACAATATCGCGCTCGGCACCTTGCCGCCGGAGCGGTTGAAGAACGCGTCAGGCCTGTTCAACCTCACCCGCAACCTTGGCGGCGCCGTTGGTCTTGCCCTGATCAACACCGTGCTGATCGACCGCAATGCCTTCCACTACGCGAGGCTCTCCGAGCATGTGCAGTGGGGCAGCGAGGCCGCACAGACCAAGCTGCAGAACATGACGCTCAATTTCGAGCAGACCCCCGGCCTGGACGCGACCAGTGCGGCCATCTCCAAGCTGTCGGGCATGGTCCAGCAGCAGGCGGCGTTGCTGTCCTTCATGGACGTGTTCTTCATGCTGACGGTGCTGTTTGCGACGCTTGGCCTGTTCACCATGCTGATCCGCAAGCCGGCTGCGGCCGGCGGTGGCGGCGGCGGGCATTGAACAGGAGATCCATACGCGGCAGCGGTTTCGGGAAGCTCCTCCAGTCCACGCCCGAAAAGCTCTGATCGCGCAAAAAACTCCGGGCCGCAAAGCCCGGAGTTTTTTGTATCCAGTTTGGAATTTGTCAGGCCGTGGCGGGCTTGAAGGTCAGCGCCACACCGTTGATGCAATGGCGCAGGCCGGTCGGCGCCGGGCCGTCGTCGAAGACGTGGCCAAGATGACCGCCGCAACGGCGGCAATGCACTTCGGTACGGGTCATGCCGAGCGACCTGTCCACGGTCTTGCCGATGCCATTGGCGACCTCCTGCCAGAAGCTCGGCCAGCCGGTGCCGGAATCGAATTTCGTCTCCGACGGGTAGACCGGCAGGTCGCAGCCGGCACAAGCGAAGATGCCCTTGCGGTGTTCGTTGAGCAGCGGGCTGGTGCCAGGGTATTCCGTGCCTTCCTTGCGCAGCACGTCGAACGCGGCCGGTGACAGGATGGCTTTCCACTCGGCGTCGGTCTTGGTGACTTCGAACTTTTCGGCCGCCTGCGCTACCTGCGGATCGCCCATGCGCAGCATCGTTGCCGCGGCCCCGACGACGCCGATGGCGGCGGCACCGCTCAAAAGAAAGTCGCGACGGTTCATGACCAATTCCTCCTGATGTCCTTTTGCCAAACTATACCGCCGCGCGGAAATCAAAAGCCGGTGACGGTGGCCCTCGAACGAACACTCCGCGCCGTCCCACATCTGAACGTGGACGACGCGGAGCGCGCGGGTCAATTGCGGATCACGGGAGCGGGATCATGCAATCGACGGAGGGTCCTTGCTGCCAGTTCGCCGGCAGCAAGCCTCTTGTTACATCTTGGCCCCCCCTTTTTACATTTTAGGGAGCAGAACCTTGTCGATGACGTGGATGACGCCGTTGGACTGTTCGACATCGGCGATCGTCACATTGGCGACATTGCCGTTCTCGTCGGTGACGGTGACCTTGCCGCCGTCGGCCTTGAGCGACAATTCGCAGCCGCCGACCGTCTTGACCTTGTGGGTGCCGCCGTCAGCCTTGGCCATCGCGGCCACATCCGCCCCCATCGCCTTGGCGCCTATGACATGGCAGGTCAGGATCTTGGTGAGCTTGTCCTTGTTCTCGGGCTTGAGCAGCGTCTCGACCGTGCCGGCCGGAAGCGCCGCGAAGGCGTCGTTGGTCGGGGCGAATACGGTGAACGGGCCAGCGCCCTGCAGGGTTTCGACCAGGCCGGCAGCCTTCACGGCGGCGACCAGTGTGGTGTGGTCCTTCGAGTTCACGGCGTTCTCGACGATGTTCTTGTTGGCATACATGGCGGCGCCGCCAACCATCGGGTTTTCGGCATAGGCAGTGGTGGCAAGGGCAGAAACGGCGATCGTACCGGCGAGCAAAAGGGTGGCGTATCTACGCATGATGTCAAACTCCTCGGGTTTTTCTCTTCCCATCTTTGGGAACGCGAGGAGATACGGAACAAAAATGCGCGAGTTTCAGAAATATTGGGATTTTTTAAATTATCTACGCCCCCAGAGGGATTTCCCGAAGCCGACTCATGCCGGCTAACATGCTTTCTAGGAGCATGTTCAGGGAAGGATAGACTTCAGGTAGTCTATTTTGAGTTTGCAGGCGCCAAGAGCCGGTCAGATGCCCTTCAGATCGCCCGCGGCGACCACCGGTCCGGTCGGCTGGCCGGTCGGCGAACCGCCTGCCGGCTCGAGGCTGACGGCGAGCACCGCGCCCTGGGCAAGCTTTTGCTGGGCCGCCGGCGAGACGACGATATGCGCCGTGGCACCTGCGGGAATGACGCCCATCGAGACCGGCGGGTTCTTGCCCTCGATCATCCACAGTTCGAAGTCCTTGCCGACTGCACGCTCACCGGAGACATGCGACAGGCCGACTTCGTGATGCGCGGCGTCGTAGACGGCGAGATATTTGACGTCGCTGCCCTCGGCGGCCAGCGAAGCGACGAGGCGCTCCTGCGGCTGCTCGACCGGCGGGTTGAGGATGGGCAGGGCGATGTAGATGGCGAGTGCTGCAACCGCCGCCGCGGCAAGGCCACGCCAGAAGGACAGGCTGGCCCATAGCCCGTCGCGCGATTCGGCGGGCGTGGTCACGGAAGCGGCGGACGCGAACAGGCGGCGATCGATCGCAGGTTTGATCGAAGCCGGCGGTTCGATTTCCGGATAGGCGGCAGCCAGCGGTGAAAAATTGACCTCCCAGCCATCGACAAGGCGGGCGAAATCCGTCTCGGCGTCGATGCGACGGGAGGCGATCTGGCGTTCGTCGGCAGCCAGCACGCCGAGAACGTATTCGGCGGCGAGCAGGTCGTCGCCTCCACGTTCCGGTCCTGTGTCTTCTGCCAGCGTCATCTTTCCAGACATTCTCTGAGTTTCAACAGGCTGCGGCGCAGCCAGGTACGCATCGTGTTCAGCGGCACGCCGTGGCGCTCCGCCAGTTCGGCATAGCTTTCGCCCTTGAGGTAGGCGCCCCGGACGGCCGCCGCCCGGTCCTTTTCCAGCTCATCGAGACAATGATGGATGCGTTCGGATTCGTCGCCCGCCACCACCATCGCTTCAGGTCCAGGCGCCGGATCGGCCACGTCGAGCGCGGCATCGATGTCGGCGGCAGGCTTGCGCCGCGCCCTGATGCGATCGATCGCATGATTGCGCGCTATCGCCACCAGCCAGGAGATCGGGCTTAGATCGGAGACGGCAAAACGATCCGCCTTCGTCCATATCTTGACGAAGACTTCCTGTAGCGCTTCTTCCGCATCTCCCCGGTCGTTCAATACACGAAGGCAGACGCCGAAAAGTTTCGAGCTGGTCTGCCGGTAGAGCAGATCGAACGCAGCCCGATCCTTCATCGAAGTCCGGACGATCAGCTTGGTGATGTCCTGCGGCGTCATCTCAGGCAAATTAGGCGATTGCAATGTATTTGCAACGGCGGAAATAACCTTGCACGCCGAAGCCTTGCGTATCGCCAGCCCGGATCTACCCGTCGATTGCCAATGAAGTCGCCACTGGCTAGCTTGGTGGCAGTGACGGGGGCGCGCATGTCGGTTGAACATACACTGTGGGCGCAGGACGCAACCGGCCTCGCCGACCTGGTTCGCAAGGGCGACATTTCAGCCGTCGAACTGACCGAAGCCGCGATCGCCCGTGCCGAGGCCACGCGACCCGACATCAACGCCACGGCCGAGCCGCTCTATGATGCCGCACGCGCCCGGGCGAAAACCGTTGACCGCTCGCTGCCGCTGGCCGGCGTTCCCTTCGCCATCAAGGATCTCGGCATCGCCATCAAGGGCGTGCCGACGCATGGCGGCAGCCGCATTCCGGCATGGCTGGCCGATGTCAATTCGGTGCTGACCGACCGCTATCTCGCCGCCGGCCTCATTCCGATCGTCACCTCCACGTCGCCGGAACACGGGCTTCGGCTGATGACCGAATCCAAGGCCTTCGGCATCACCCGCAATCCCTGGAACACCGGTCATACCAGCGGTGGCTCGTCGGGTGGTGCGGCGGCACTGGTCGCGGCAGGCGTGGTGCCGGTGGCGCATGCCTCGGATGGCGGCGGCTCGATCCGCGTGCCTGCCGCCTGCACCGGACTTGTCGGCCTGAAGACGTCGCGTGGCCGCACACCGCTGACGCCCCTGGTGAGCGAAAGCTGGTACGGCATGGTGGTCGACCATGCGCTCACCCGTTCGGTGCGCGATTGCGCGTTGCTGCTCGACCTCACCCACGGTCCCGACCTCCTGTCGCCCTACGCCGCGCCGTCGCCGAAAGGCACGTTCACGGCGGCTGCCGCGCGCGATCCCGGCAAGCTCAGGCTGGCCGTGTATCGCAAATCGCCGCTTGGCCTGCCGATCTCGGATGAGACGCTCAAGGCGCTCGACACGGCGGTGGCGCTTGTCCGTGAGGGCGGCCATACGGTCGAGGAGATCGACCTGCCTTCTATCGGGCGCGATTTCTTCGCCGATTTCTGCAGGACGGTTGCCTCTGCCGTCGCCGGCACGATGCGTGCGCAAGCGCTGCGTGTCGGCCGTTCCGTTTCGGGCGACATCGAGCGGGCGACGCGCGTGCTCGCCCGCTTCGGCGAAATGGTGTCGGCCGGCGAGACCTATGCCGACCTGCAGCGGCTGCATGCCGCCTCGCGGCAGCTGATCGCACAGACCGCGCAGTATGACGCCGTGCTGATGCCGATCATTGCCCACCCGCCGCTCGCCTGCGGCGCCATGGATCCGAAAGGCGCCGACGAGCTCATCGAGAACCTGCTCGACAAGCTTCATCTGACGGCCTTGCTGAAGCTGAAGCCGTTCTTCGGCCAGCTGATGGACAAGAGCCTTTGGTTCACCCATTGGCCGGCGATCCAGAATGTCAGCGGCCAGCCGTCGATCGCCCTGCCGGTCCATGTCACCGACGCCGGCCTGCCGATCGGCATCCAGGCAGCGGGCCGTCCGGGCGACGAGGAGACGTTGCTGTCGCTCGCCGCGCAGATGGAGAAGATCTCGGGTTGGCTGGGCCGCAGGGCGCCGCTGACGGCGCCGTCATGATGACGAGGTCGTGAGGCGCTCGAATATGACAGCAAAGCCATTTGCGGGCGGCGCCAATTCCCGCTAAGACGCCGCCGTCCTTACCGATCTTCAGGGAAACAAGCCGATGACGGAAATAACCGCCACCGCCGAGATGCAGGCCGCCCTGCTGTCGCGGGCGCTGCCCTACATGCAGCGCTACGAACACAAGACCGTCGTGGTGAAATATGGCGGCCACGCCATGGGCGATATCGAGCTCGGCAAGGCGTTTGCGCGCGACATAGCGCTCCTGAAGCAATCCGGCGTCAACCCGATCGTCGTCCATGGCGGCGGCCCGCAGATCGGCGCCATGCTGGCCAAGATGGGCATCGAATCGAAGTTCGAGGGCGGCCTGCGCGTCACCGACCAGAAGACGGTCGAGATCGTCGAAATGGTTCTGGCCGGTTCGATCAACAAGGAGATCGTCGCGCTGATCAACGCCGAGGGCGAATGGGCGATCGGCCTGTGCGGCAAGGACGGCAACATGGTTTTTGCCGAAAAGGCGCGCAAGACCATGATCGATCCGGACTCCAACATCGAGCGCGTGCTCGATCTCGGCTTCGTCGGCGAGCCGGTCGAGGTCGACCGCACCTTGCTCGATCTTCTGGCGCGTTCCGAAATGATCCCGGTGCTGGCGCCGGTGGCGCCGGGCCGCGACGGCCATACCTACAACATCAATGCCGACACCTTCGCCGGCGCCATTGCCGGCGCCTGCCAGGCAACACGGCTGCTGTTCCTCACCGATGTGCCCGGTGTGCTCGACAAGAACAAGAAGCTGATCGACGAACTGACCGTGGCTGAGGCCAAGGCGCTGATCAAGGACGGCACGGTGTCGGGCGGCATGATCCCCAAGGTCGAGACCTGCATCGAAGCGATCGAGCGCGGCGTCGAAGGCGTCGTCATCCTCAACGGCAAGACGCCGCATGCGGTGCTGCTGGAACTGTTCACCGAACACGGCGCCGGCACGCTGATCGTGCCCTGAGGGGCGAACGGCCGCTTGGCCGCTCGCCGCCGATCGATCAGGCCGCCTGAGGAAGGCGCGCGATGACCTTTATCTCGAAATCGAAGCCCGCCAGCCAATTCACGCCCACCGCGGTCCAGTTCGTGTAGGGCGGTTCACCGAACACCTTCAGCCGAACGGCGTCGATCGCCTGCCACTGCGCGGCCGGATCGGTGTGGAACGTGGTCACGTCGACGATGTCGTCGAACGTGCAGCCGGCGGCCTTCAGCACAGCCGCGAGATTGTCGAAGGCAAGCTGCACCTGCTTTTCGAAGACCGGCTCGGGCGACCCGTCCTCGCGGCTGCCGACCTGGCCGGAGACGAACAGAAGGTCGCCCGAGCGGATCGCCGCCGAATAGCGGTTGATCTCGTAGAGGGCCTGCCTGCCGGCGGGGAAGATCGCGTCGCGTTTGGTCATGGTTTCTCCATTCAAAACAAGGCAGGTCCGACCTTCGGGCGATTGCAAACGGCTTCGCCGCGCAGGCGAAGCCGTTTGCAAGGCTTGAAGGTTTTGATCGCTGCACTCCAACATTCGGGGCTGCAATTGACATACGCCCCGTATGTCGGATGTGGGTGCATACGCCTCGTATGTCAATACGCATACGTCGCGTATGATTTAGGAGATTGCCATCAGAGGCGTGGCGAAATCGGGATCTCGGGCGGTGTCAGCTTGCGCACCGAACGTCGAACCGCCATCGACTCCTCCTCGGCGTCCTGTGGTGCGCCCCAGAATTCGGCGAGCGTCGGGCCGTCCTTCATCCTGATGTCGCGGGCCAGGAATCCCCAGACCTCGCGGAACCAGACGCGGCGGCCCATCTGTGTGTACCAGCGCATCGAATGGCGCTGTTCCGGATCCTTGTGGAACAGGATGCGCGCCAGCGCCTTCGGTCGTGATTGCACCACCAGTTCGATCAGCTTGACGCTGAAGAACAGCATCCACGGCTTCAGCCGCGTCATCTGCAGCACCTGGTGCTTGTAGTCCCACAGGCGCGCGTCCTGCTGGATCACCTTGCGATCCCGGGCGATGCGGAAGAACGGGGTCCAGCGGTGCGGCGTCACGTAGAGCGCCTGGATCTGGTCCGGATCGTAGGCGATGAGCTGACGAAAGCCGCGCCACAGGTCGCGAAACCCTTCGTCCTCGAAGCCGGCCACCCAGGTCGCCATCGACAGGATACCGTGCAGGCGCAGCAGCCTTATCGCCTCGCGGTCGGATGAGGTGCTGCCGCCCTTGCGGATCAATTGAAGCGTCTGCTCGTCGGTGTTTTCCATGCCGAGCAGCCAGCGGATGACACCCGCCTTGCGATAGAGATGCAGGATGTCGGCATCGCGCACGATGTCGTCGGCACGGGTCGAACCGACAATCAGCACCGGTACATTCTCGGCAATCAGGGCGTCGAGGAAGGCGCGCCAGGCTTTCTTCGAAACCGTCGGATTCTCGTCGGCGAGATTGATCAGCTCGACGCCGTGTTCGCGATGCAGCCAGGCGATTTCTTGCGCGAATTTCACGGGATCGCGATGCCGCCAGCGGGTCCAGAAGCCGCGCTGGCCGCAATAATTGCACAGATGCGGACAGCCGCGCGAAAACTGCATGACCACGGCACGCTTGCCGCCCCAATAGCTGTAGCTGGTATGGTCGAGCAGCTCCCAGCCGACGCGGTAGGCGTCGAGGTCGGCAATGGTCATGGCGGGCTGTGTGGCGAAGGGACGGCTGAGATCGTCGCGAAAGGCGATGCCGGCCACGCTCGCCGGCGGCTGGTGCATTTCCAGCGCTTCGACCAGCGCCACTACGGTCGCTTCGCCTTCGCCGCGCACGATGAAGTCGAAGGCATCCGTTGCGGCCAGGATGTCGCGCCAGTGATAGGTCGGAAAGACGCCGCCATAGATGATGATGGTCGCCAGCTCGCGCTCCTTGATCATTGTGGCGATCAGCAAGGCGGTCGGATGCGCCGAGGTCGAGCCGGAATGGCCGATCAGGACGAAGTCGGGGCGATCGGCGAGCGCGTTGCGCACCACACTCTCGAGCGGCATCGGCCCGAATTCGGCGTCGACGAGCCGCACCTCATGGCCGGCATCGATCAGCGGGCCGCCCAGCGCCAGCAGGCCGAGCGGCGGCAGATGATCGTCGGGCACGCGGCTGCCGATGGCGGTGTGCGGCGGATTGATCAGGACGATTTTCATGGCGGACCTCCTGGGAGTTGGTCCGCGCATGCTGGTTGTCGATGTGGACGTCGGCTTGGCCTGTTTCAGCAGTTTGCGTGCAGCTTTTCCCCAAGGAGTGCGAAGGCAGGCGATATCACCGCCGGAGGTGGCCGAGCGGTACGTGGCCGGGTCCCTTGATGTTCTGCAGCACGAGCTGGGTGTGGACGTCGCGCACGCCGTCGAGCCGCATCAGCCGGTGCATGACGAAGGCGTTGAGCTCGTCGACCGACGGCACCATGACATGCAGCAGGAAATCGTGGTCGCCGGTCATCGTCCAGCACGAGGACACCTCGTCCATGCGCTGCACGGCGGCGATGAAGCTTTCGGGCGAGCCGTCGCTGTGGCTGACAAGGCGCACCTGGATGAACACCTCGACCATCAGCCCGACCGCGCGGCGACTGATCACCGCGGCAAAACCCTTGATGATGCCGGCCTCCTGCAGCGCTTCGAAGCGCCGCGCGCACGGCGTTGTCGATAGGCCGATCTCTTGTGCCAGCTCGGACACCGGCTTGCGTCCGTCGCGTTGCAGGACATCGAGCATCTTGATCTCGAACTCATCGAATTGAGGCATTTTCACTCCTTGAAGGTGCTTTCTGAGTGAATATTATCCCGATTCCTGTATTCGAGCCATCATCAAAACCGATTTGCCTCGGCAGATCCGGTTACGCTCCGGGTACGTCAGCCATTCATGATTTGCGAGGAGAAAAACCATGACGACGATGAGCGTTGCCGAATATGCCCGCGATTGCGCGGCGCAAGGATTGCGTGGCGACTACTCGGTCTGCCGTTCCGATTTCACCGTGGCGCAGGGTTATGATTACAGCGCCGAAGAGCAGGCGGTGTGGCGCACGCTGTGCGACCGCCAGACCAAGCTGACGCGCAAGCTCGCCCACCATTCCTATCTCGACGGTGTCGAGAAGCTTGGCCTGCTCGACCGCATCCCCGATTTCGAGGCGGTCAGCGCCAAGCTGCGCAAGCTGACCGGCTGGGAGATCGTCGCCGTGCCGGGCCTCATTCCCGCCGCCCCCTTCTTCGACCATCTCGCCAATCGTCGCTTCCCGGTCACCAACTGGCTGCGGACGAGGCAGGAACTCGACTACATCGTCGAGCCGGACATGTTCCACGATTTCTTCGGCCACGTGCCGGTGCTGTCGCAGCCGGTGTTCGCCGATTTCATGCAGATGTATGGCCGCAAGGCCGGCGACATCATTGCGCTGGGCGGCGACGAGATGATCACCCGGCTCTACTGGTACACGGCCGAATATGGCCTGATGCAGGAGGCCGGCCAGCCGCTGAAAGCCTTTGGCGCCGGCCTGATGTCGTCGTTCACCGAATTGCAGTTCGCGGTCGACAGCAAGGACGCCCACCACGTGCCCTTCGACCTGGAAACGGTGATGCGGACCGGCTACGAGATCGACAAGTTCCAGCGCGCCTATTTCGTGCTGCCGTCGTTCGACGCCTTGCGCGATGCCTTCCAGATCGCCGACTTCGAGGCGATCGTCGCCCGCCGCAAGGGCCAGCCGGCACTCGATCCGGCGACGGTCTAGCCCCCCGAGAATTTCCGAGGCGTTTGCGCGGCACTTACCCCCACCCTTAATCCCTCCCCACAAGGGGGAGGGAGACTTGGTAGGCGCTGACCTGCGTAAACAGCCGACGTTTCGACGCCAAGGAACGGGTAGCGCGCGGTAGCGTTCCCTCCCCCTTGTGGGGAGGGTTAGGGTGGGGGGTCGTCTTCGCAAAACCCGTATGCGTTCGCCCTGCCCCTATTGGGGTCCGGCCTAGGCGCTGAGACAGTCGATTTCCGTCCTGACTTTCAGGCGGCGTCCGTCCCCTCGGCCTTCAGCCGCGCCAGCTGGTCGCGCTGCAGGTCGAGTGCGGCGTTGACGAAGCGCGATATGGTGGCGAGCTCCGCATCGCTGAAGCTGGCGATGACCTTTTCACCCTCCCGCGCGATGGCGCCGTAGTAGCGCGCCGACAAGTTCCGCGTGGCCTCGGTCGCCTCTATCACCACCTTGCGCCTGTCCTCGAGACTGCGCGTGCGCGTCAGCAGCCCGCGTGCCTCCAGCCGGTCGATCAGCGCGGTCACCGCGGCCGGCGTCAGCCCGGTCGCGGTGGCGATCGCGCCGGCCGATTGCGGGCCGCCATGCAGCAGCCCGATGCAATGGCGCTCGGCCATGTTCAGCCCGAGCCTCACCCCCACCGCTTCGTCATAGGCCTGCGTCGCGTCCTGCCACTGCATGATGGCAAGGCCGATGTCCCGCGTCAGCTCGGTGCGATTCTCGCTTGACGAATTTATTTCGATCATCTAACTATCAACCTATCTAACATTTAGACTACCACAGCAATATGCGGCCGCACTGCCTGCAAGGCAAGAGCCGGCCGCCGACAAGGAGTGAAAAATGAGCTTGATTCAACAGCGCGCGCCCCTCTCGCATGAGGAGGAGTTCAAATACGCCAAGCTGGCAATGGAATGGTATGGCTGGGGCTCTCCCATCGGCCTCGGCATTCTGCTCGTGTCGCTGGCCGCAGCCGCCGTGCTGGTGCGCATCGCCGTCTACGGCTTTTGAGCCATGCCGCGCATCCCCCGGCGCCATCACTGGCGCCGGCTTTGCCGAGATGCCGCGAAATTCAGGACGTTGCCGTGGGGTCGTCAGACGGTGACCACCTTGCTCAGATGGTCGCCCAGCCGGCAGGCCAGCGCGGTGATCGTCGTCGTCGGGTTGCATTGGCCCGATGTGCAGAACACCGAGGAGCCGCCGACATAGAGATTGTCCATGCCGTGCACCTTGCAATTGGCGTCGACAACGCTCTTGCTGATGTCGGTGCCCATGCGCGTGCCGCCCATATGGTGATGGCCCGCCGTCTCGTCATTGGTCGGATAGTCCTGACCATTGCTGATCCAGTCGGCGATGCGCACCCGGCCGAGATTCTTCTCGATCAGCGTCGTGCCGAACAGTCTGAGCCCTTCGAGCAGGGTGCGATGTTCCAGCTCGGATTTCTTCCAGTGCAATTCGATGCGCGGCACGCCGGCATGGTCGACATCGGTCTTCGACAGCTCGATCTGGTTGGAGGCCAGCGGCGCCTGCTCCCATGCGACGTAGAGCTGGGCGGCACAGCGCAGTCTCTGACTGAGCTTGGAGGACATCCACTCGGCCATGTCGGGCGCCGTGCAGGCGAGGTCGGCGATAAGGCTCTTGACGCCGGGATACGGCGTCTCGATCAATCTGATGCCGAAATTCATGATCTGCAGCCGCTCCATCGCGGCAAGCGTCGGCGAGAAGAAGGCCTCGTTGACGGCGTCAACCTCGAACGCGTTGTAGTCGGCCAGGATGGCATTGCCGCCCTCGAAGGTCGGATGCTCCATCCAGTAGCGGCCAAGCGCTGCCGCATTCGGCACGACGCCGCCGTTCGAACGCTGGTTCGACCACAAAAGCAGCCGCGAATTTTCCAGCCCGCCGGTGCAGACGATGAAATAGTCGGCACTGAAGGAACCGGCATCCTGCCCGTTCGACCACAGTCTGGCGCCCGTCACGCGTTTGCCGTCGCCGGCGAGTTCAGTGACGCATGTGTTGAGCACCACCGCGATGTTCTTGGCCTTGTCGAGTTCGTCGCCGAATTTCTCGGCGAAGCGCACAGCCGGGCTCTTGATCAGCTGCACCCAGCGAATGTCGTCCGAGATAGGCACGTCCGGCCGGAAATCGGGAAGGTCGAGAATATCGTGCACTTCCGGTAGATAGGGCTCGATGTCGGCGCGGCGGATCGGCCAGCCCGTATCGGGCACCCAGGCCTTCGGCTCGAAATCCTGTTTGTCGAGCACGCGGCACCAGCCGGCCCAGTGGTTGGAACTGCCGCCCATGAACCGCAGCCGGGTGATGTCGAGATCGAAATAGAAATCACCGACCGTGGCGCCACGGTAGAAATCCTGCGACTCGTCGCTGAACTCACGCGAGCCGGCTTCCAGCACCACGACCGGAATGCCGGCGGCGCCAAGCTTGCGGGCAATGGTGGTGCCGGCCGGGCCAGAGCCGAGGATGCAGACCTTTGGGGTGAAGTTCGCGGCGCGATACGCCTCGTAGCTGTCGAAGATCATGCCAGATCGCTCCGCTTCAGGATCCAGCCATTGACCTCGACGATCTCGTTCGGGTCGACCTGGGATGCACTGGTATGAGATGGATCGGCATCAGGCAGCTTGCGGAACAGCGACAAGGCAGGCAATGCGATCAGCGCCTGCACGAGCGTGCGGCGCGACAATTTTTTGATGAAGAAACTCATGGTTGGTCTCTCGATGGGGGCCTCGGCTATGCATGGCGTTTCTCTGAACGACACACGCATCGCTGCAGAAGCCAGTATCGTGCCAAGCTTCACCACAAAGCAGCGAAAACCCGATTAGGCGATGCAACCGAATGCAAACAGGGTTAGAATTTCCTTAACGGGTCGGGTGTAGCGGATCGGCCGCCTGATCACGCCGCCGCGGAGATGTCCGTATCGAGGATCGTCAGGTTTCTGCCCTGGTGCTTGGCCTGGTAGAGGCGCCGGTCGGCGGCGCGCATCAGGTCCGATACGCTGACATCGTCGCCACAGACGGTGCCGCCGATGCTGACCGTGAGCGGAATGGTCCGCTCGTCGACGGGCCGGAAGCGGATCAGCTCGACTTCACGGCGAATGCGCTCGGCGACGCGCTTGGCCTCCTGTTCGGTGGCGCCGATCAGGAAGGCGCCGAACTCCTCGCCGCCGATGCGGCCGAGCACATCGCCGCTGCGCACGCCGCGCTGGATCGCGCTGGCGATCAAAAGCAGCGCGTCATCGCCGGTCAGGTGGCCAAAGTTGTCGTTGATCTTCTTGAAGTGGTCGGCGTCGATGATCAGCAGCGCGCCACGATCGGACTTGCGGCGCGAACCGTCGAGCGCGGCAAAGAAGCTTTCCCGGTTGAGCATGCCGGTCATGTCGTCGCGGCTCGCCTTTTCCGCCAGGCGGCGATGCGCGGCGGCGAGCTGGGCATGGGCCCGGGCAAGCTCGCGATGCGCATTTTTCAGCCTGTCGCTTTGCCAGAACGTGCCTGCGCTGGCGACCCATGCCAGCACCAGCGGACAGAGCGTGGAGGTCAGCCAGATCGTGCGGTTGACTGGAAATCCCATCGCCGGAACGATGATCAGCGTCAGCAGGAGAGAGGCAGCGACAGAGGCGAAAGCAATGGCGGCGGATTTCAGAATTATGCTGTTCATCGCTTGCTCCCACAGGACTTGTCTCTGTGCCAGCAAGCCCTGAAGGCCACCTTTCCCGGATGCATAAAATTTGAATCGTGAGGCGATTTACGCAACCTCAACGAGCAGAAGTTGTGGATAAAGTCTCTTTCAGGATGCTTGTTTCATGCCATAAGGAGCGCATGACCACGCTCCCCGATCCCGCGCGCTTCGCCCATGTCACCGACTGGGTGTTCGACCTCGACAACACGCTCTATCCGCACCATTCGAATCTGTTCTCGCAGATCGACGTCAAGATGACCGCCTATGTCGGCGAACTGCTGGCGCTGCCGCGCGACGAGGCGCGCAAGCTGCAGAAGGAACTCTACCGCGAATATGGCACGACGCTGAACGGGCTGATGACGCTTCATGGCATCGATCCCGACGATTTCCTCGAGAAGGTGCATGACATCGATTACTCATGGCTGGTGCCCGATCCCGTTCTCGGCACCGCCATCCGCCAGCTTCCGGGCCGCAAGTTCATCTTCACCAACGGCGACCGCAGGCATGCCGAGCGCACCGCGCGCCAACTCGGCATTCTCGATCATTTCGACGACATCTTCGATATCGTCGCCGCCGGGCTCAATCCCAAACCGGCGCGCCAGACCTACGAGAAGTTCGCCGAGCTCCACGCCGTCACCGGCCACAATGCGGTGATGTTCGAAGACCTTGCCCGCAACCTTTCGGTGCCGAAGTCGCTCGGCATGACAACGGTGCTTATCGTGCCGCGCAATTTCGAGCCGACCTTTGCCGAGATCTGGGAGCGCGACCCGACGCAGGAACATGACGTCGATTTCGTCACCGATGATCTTGCGGGGTTTCTGACGGCGATTGTGGAGAGGGGGGAGGGGAATTGAAGAACTGACGAATTGAAGAACTGACGAATTGGGGATCGATCATTCCTCAATTCCTCAATTCCCCAGTTTCCCAGCCTACTCCCCTAACTTATAGAACCGGCTGATAATCCCCCACGCCTCGTCGGCGGTGTCGACGAAGTCGATGATGTCCTGGTCGCCAGGGCTGATCGTGCCCTGTTCGGCGAGGAAATCGAGATCGATCGCCCGTTTCCAGAAGGATTTGCCGAACAGGATCACAGGCACGCGCTCCATGCGTCCGGTCTGGATCAGGGTCAGCGTCTCGAAGAATTCGTCCATCGTGCCGAAGCCGCCGGGAAACACCGCGACCGCCTTGGCGCGCATGACGAAATGCATCTTGCGGATGGCGAAATAGTGGAAGTTGAAGCACAGCTCCGGCGTCACATAGATGTTCGGCGCCTGCTCATGCGGCAGGACGATGTTGAGGCCGATCGACGGCGCGCCGACATCGTCGGCGCCGCGATTCCCAGCTTCCATCACGCCGGGGCCGCCGCCGGTCACCACGACATATTCGCGATAGTATGAAGCAGCCGACTGCTGCGAGCTGAGCCGGGCGAACTTGCGCGCCTCCTCGTAGTATTTGCTGTTTTCCTCGAGGTTCTTCCTCTGCGTCTCGTTCTTGGCCGCCCAGGCCTCGCCGCCGGGTTCCGGCAGGCGTGCGCCGCCGAACAGGATCACCGTCGAACGGATGCCGCGTTCAGCCAGGATCATCTCGGGCTTCAGGAGTTCGAGCTGCAACCTGACCGCGCGCAATTCGCGGCGCGTCATGAAGTCGGGATCGTTCCAGGCCAGCCGGTATGTTTCGGCACGCGTCTGCGGCGTGTCCGGCACGCTCTTCGACCGCTCCAGATCCTCGTCCGAATGCGGCAGCGGCGTCCACCCCGCCTTTTCCATAGGAGTCATAACTACCCGTCCAATTCCCTTAACTGCGCCGTCCCGTGACGCACACGCGATTGACCCCCATTAAGCCTTAACATAGGGTCCGCGCGACTTTCAAAACAGGTTAAGGCGCAGCCCCTTAACAGCTTGGTAATGGAGCGAATTCATGTCGAAGCCCGATCTGGCGAGCCTCGAAAAGACCATTGAGAAGGCCTTCGAGGAACGCGACACGATTTCGACGGCCACACGCGGCGAAACGCGCGATGCCATCCAGTCGGCGCTCGACCTGCTCGATCGCGGCGCCGCCCGTGTCGCCGAGCGGCAGGCCGACGGCAAGTGGCATGTCAACCAGTGGCTGAAGAAGGCCGTGCTGTTGTCATTCCGGCTCAACCCGATGGAGATCATCAAGGGTGGTCCGGGCGAGGCGGTGTGGTGGGACAAGGTGCCGTCGAAGTTCGACGGTTGGAGCGCCGTCGACTTCGAGAAAGCAGGCTTCCGCGCCGTGCCGTCGTCGATCGTGCGCCGTTCGGCCTATGTTGCGCCTGGCGCCGTGCTGATGCCGTCCTTCGTCAATGTCGGCGCCTATGTCGATACCGGCACCATGGTCGACACCTGGGCCTCGGTCGGCTCCTGCGCCCAGATTGGCAAGAACGTGCATCTGTCCGGCGGCGTCGGCATCGGCGGCGTGCTGGAGCCGATGCAGGCCGGTCCCACCATCATCGAGGACAATTGCTTCATCGGCGCACGCTCGGAAGTGGTCGAGGGCTGCATCGTGCGCGAAGGCTCGGTGCTCGGCATGGGCGTCTTCATCGGCCAGTCGACCAAGATCGTCGACCGCGCCACCGGCGAAGTCTTCTACGGCGAAGTGCCGCCCAATTCGGTCGTGGTGGCCGGCACCATGCCGGGCAAGAACGTGCCGGGCGAGAACTGGGGCCCCAGCCTCTACTGCGCTGTCATCGTCAAGCGCGTCGATGCGAAGACCCGGTCCAAGACCTCGATCAACGAATTGCTGCGCGATTGATCTTTCCGCAAAGCGAGCGCACCTTCCGCCGGCGCGACAATCGGTCGCGCTGGTTCAATATGGAGGGGTGACATGGACTGGAAATATCTGCTCACAAGCTTTGATGGTCGCATCAACCGTGGCAAGTTCTGGGCCGCGATTGGGGTTTTCATCGTCATTGGTATCGTTGCCTTTATTCTCGATGCGATCCTCGGTACACGCATCAGCACTGCCAGCGGCGCCCAGATCGGCATCATCGGCATTCTCGTCGCTCTGGCCTCGATCTATTTCGCACTCGCAGTCTACGCCAAGCGCTGGCATGATCGCGGCAAGTCGGGCTGGTGGAGCCTGATCATGCTGGTGCCTTTCATCGGCCCGATCTGGTTTCTGGTGGAATGCGGCATTCTCGAAGGCGCCAGGGGCGCCAATCAATATGGACCGGACCCGCTTGCCTGACAGATCAGATCTCACCTGGCTTTTCTTCAAAACATCGGGCCGCGTCAGTCGCGCGGCCTATTTTCTTGGCGGGTTGCTCGTCGCCATCATCCAGGCCTTTCCGCTCTACCGTTTCACGCTGGTGCCGGAAGGTTCGGCCGAGAGCAACATGTGGTCGTTCATCTTCTTCGTCGCCTTCATCGCCTCGCTGTGGTCCAACATCGCGCTGGCGGTCAAACGGCTGCACGACTTGGACAAGCCGGGCATTGCCGCGCTGATCCTGTTCGTGCCGGTGGTCTCGATCGTCGCCTTCCTTGTGTTGTGCCTGTTTCCAGGGCAGCCTGGACCCAACCGCTATGGCCGGCGCACCAACGAGCCGGCGCAACCCTGAGGGCCGATCGGACATGCGCTACCGCACGCTTGATCCGAAACTGATCGTCGAGACCGCCGAGCGGCTGGAAGAGCGGATCGCCGATCGTTTCCCCGAAGCGGGATTGCGTGGCGTCGCCGCCGAACTGGTCTCGCTGTCGCGCGATTTGGCCAAGGCGGCTCAGGCGCTCGAAGCGCCGATCTGGTGGCTGCGCGGGCTCATCATCGCCGCCGTCGTCGCCGGTGCGCTGATCTTCCTGTTTGTCGGCACCATCCTGCCGCTCATCCACATCTCCCAGGCCGACGATGCGGTGCAGTCGGTGCAAGGCATCGAAGCCACGATCAACATGATGATCCTTGCCGTGCTCGGCTTCCTGGCGTTGATCCGCACCGAGGAGCGTATCAAGCGCAAGCGGGTGTTTCGCCAGCTGCACGGCCTGCGCTCGCTGATCCATGTCATCGACATGCACCAGTTGACCAAGGATCCGGCAGCCCTTTCGGCCAATTTCAAGCCGACGGCGCACTCCCCGGCCCGCATCACCAATGCCGCCGACCTGGCGCGCTACCTCGACTATTGCTCCGAAATGCTGTCGATCACCGGCAAGATTGCAGCGCTGTTCGCACAGTCGGTCAATGACGACGTGGTCATCGACGGCGTCAACGACATCGAAAACCTGGCGTCCAACCTGTCGCGGAAAATCTGGCAGAAGATCACGTTGATCGACGGCCAGCCGGTAGCGCAACGACCTGCTCCGGCGCCAGGCCCGGCGAGCCAAGCCGCTCCACCTCCGCCGCGCGCACCAAGGCGGTGATCCGCTGGACCATCGGCGCCGACGTGCCTGCCGTTTCCGCCAGCCGCAGGATGGCGCCTTGCAAATCATCGATCTCCGTCGGTCGGCCGCGCCGCAAATCGTCCCACATCGATGAGCGCGCCTGCGGGTCGATCGCCAGCATCCGCCGCGCCAGGAGCTTGAACAGCCAGTCCGGCAGCCTGAGCACTTTCGGCAGCAGCGCCGGCCGCAGGCCGGCGATCCGCGCCGGCTCGATGCCGGCCGCTTTCATCGCCGTGAGCGCCTCGTCGATCTGACTGGCCAGGATCAGCCGCCAGCCACGATCCGCCAATTCGCTTGCCAGCGGCAGGCCGGAAAGCGCCACCAGCGCGTTGTTCAGATTCATCAGCAGCTTGCCCCACAGCACGGCCTTCATCGCGCCATGGGCTTCGACCGCAAACCCTTCGACGCCGAGCAGGTTCACCATGCCGGCGTCGCTGTCCTCGACCATCACCGTGCCGTCGCTGGCGCGGTGCACGCGCAGCGGCAGTTCGCTGTCCGGCGACTGCACGACATTGAACGGCACCATGCCGGCCAGCACCGTTCGCTGGCCAAGTCCGGCGCGCAGCCTGTCGGCATTGTCGACGCCGTTCTGCAGGCTGACCACCACAGCATCCGGGCGGGCATGGGCCTTGATGAGAGCTGCCATGTCCTGCGTCGCGCCGCTCTTGACCGTGACCAGGATCACGTCCGCCTGCGGCAAGGCGGTCGCCGGATCGGTGGTGGCGACAAGTGCCTCGGGCCTGATCGCGCGATCGCGGCCTTCAAGGTCGCTGACCCGCAGCCCGCCGTGCCGCAACACCGCTTCGATACGCGGCCGCGCCAGCAGGGTAACCTCGCGCCCGGCGAGCGCCAGGCAGCCGCCGGCATAGCAGCCGATGCTGCCGGCGCCGGCAATGACGATCCTTCTGTCCCCGTTTGCCATCCCGTCGCTCGCATTCGGCCTGCAACTATACGACATGAAAACCATAATGTCGGCGGTATCGCCAGCCATGAGGCTGGCCCCTATGTCTGGCCGTGACAGGCCCTGCGCTTTCGACTATCGCTTTTGCCATGACGCTGCCGACCGATCCCGCCGAAAACCTCGCCGCCCTTATCCGTTGTGCTTCGGTGACGCCCACTGAGGGCGGTGCGCTGACCGCGCTGGAGACGATGCTGAAACCGCTCGGCTTCCTGGTCGATCGGCCGGTGTTTTCCGAAGACGGCACGCCCGACATCGAAAACCTCTATGCAAGGCGTTCCGGCAACGGCCCGCATCTGATGTTCGCCGGTCACACCGACGTGGTGCCGGTCGGCGACGAAGCCGCCTGGACGCATCCGCCCTTCGCCGCCGAGATCGCCAATGGCGAGATGTATGGCCGTGGCGCGGTCGACATGAAGGGCGGCATCGCCTGTTTCATCGCCGCCGTGGCGCGCCATGTCGAGCAGAATGGTGGTCCGAAAGGCTCGGTCTCGCTGCTGATCACCGGCGACGAGGAAGGTCCGGCCATCAACGGCACCGTCAAGCTGCTCGAATGGGCGGCTTCCCGGGGCGAGAAATGGGATGCCTCGATTGTCGGCGAGCCGACCAACCCGGACGCGCTCGGCGACATGATCAAGATCGGTCGCCGCGGCTCGATGTCCGGCGCCGTCACCGTCAATGGCCGCCAGGGCCATGTCGCCTACCCCTTGCTAGCCGACAATCCGGTGCGCGGGCTGATGAGCCTGGTCGACGCCTTGCTGCATCCGGTCTTCGACAAGGGAACCAGGGATTTCCAGCCGACCAATCTGGAGATCACCTCCATCGATGTCGGCAATCCGGCCACCAATGTCATTCCGGCCAAGGCGACCGCCACCTTCAACATCCGATTCAACGACACCTGGACCGATGAGACCCTGCAGGCCGAGATCCACAACCGGCTCGACCAGGCGGCCAGGCGCAAGAAGTACCGGCAGGGCAAGAAGACGCCGGTCGACTATGAGCTCGTCTGGCGCGACCGGCCAAGCCATGTCTTCCTGACCCGCGACGACAAATTGATCGAAACGCTCCGCGGCTCGATCAAGTCGGCGGTCGGCAAGGAGCCGGCGCTGTCGACCTCCGGCGGCACCTCAGACGCGCGTTTCATCAAGGACTATTGCCCGGTGGTCGAGTTCGGGCTGGTCGGCAAGACCATGCACATGGTTGACGAGCGCGTCGCCATTGCCGATCTCGAAACGCTGACGCAAATCTACCAGCGCTTCATCGAAGACTGGTTCGGACAGGGCTGAACAGCATGCTTTCGGCGGACGAAACCCAAGCTTCGCTGACGGGCGCCTGGCGGTTGATGCTCGGCAAGGCCGATGGATTGCGCCTGCTCGACCTGTCGGCCGACGGCTTCTGGAATTCCTTCTTCGCCATTGTCGTTGCCGCACCGGCGCTGATCGTCGGCTGGGTCGGCATCGCCAACGAGATCGGCGATCCCGACGCCTTCGCGGGTCGCTTCAGCATGCTGGTGCGCCTGGCGACGGTTGACATCGGCTCATGGGTGTTGCCGCTGATTGCGCTTGCCCTGATCGCGCCGCGCGCCGGCATCGGCGGCCGCTTCGTCCACTACGTCGTTGCCAGCAACTGGGCTTCGGCCATCACCGCCTGGCTGATGCTGCCCTCGGCGCTGATCCGGCTCTTCCTGTCGTCAGCGAGCCAGGTTTCAAGCATTGTGTCGCTGCTGCTGTTTGCCCTGTCGATGGTGCTGACCTGGCGCATGACCAACGCCACCATCGGCAAGGGCGCAACCGTCGGCACCGCCGTTTTCGTCGGCATGTTCATCGCGTCGCTGTTGGTGCTGTTCGGCCTGCAGACGCTGCTCGGCATCACCGTGCCGGACGATGTCGGAGTTCAGAGCCTTTCCGGGCTCGTTTCGACTGGATAGTCGACCCCGATGAGAAAAAGCCCGTCGGGCGGCGCCACCTGGCCGCAGGCGGCGCGGTCGTTCGCCTCGAGTGCTGCCTTCAGGTCGGCCGCGGTCCAGCCGCCGTCGCCGACGCGCTTGAGCGAACCGACCATCGAACGCACCTGATTGTGCAGGAAGGATCGCGCCGAGGCCCTTACCTCGATCACGTCGCCTTGCCGCGTCACATCGAGCCGCTCCAGCGTCCTGATCGGGCTGTTGGCCTGGCACTGGGTCGAGCGGAAGGTGGTGAAGTCGTGCCTGCCGAGCAGGGCCTTCGCCGCTTCATGCATGGCGCCGGCGTCGAGCCGCTTCGGCACCCACCACACCTTGCCCTTGTCGAGCGCGGCCGGCGCACGGCGGTTGAGGATGCGGTAGAGATAGTGGCGGCCTGTGGCCGAGAAGCGGGCGTCGAAATCGTCGGGGACGACGGCCGCCTTCAGGACGGCGATGCGCGCGCCGGCTACCTGCAGATGCGCATTGATGGCGTCGCGCACCTTGTCGTTGGGCCATGCCTTGGCAAGATCGACATGCGCCACCTGGGCGGTCGCATGCACGCCGGCATCGGTGCGGCCGGCGGCGCGCAGCCGCACCGTCTCGCCGCTGAATTTTTCGATCGCCAGTTCGATCGCCTGCTGCACCGAAGGCTGATCGGCCTGGTGCTGCCAGCCGGCAAACAGGCTGCCGTCATATTCGATGTCGAGGCGAAAACGCGGCATGCCGGGCGGCTATACGCACTCGCCTAGGCGGCGAGTGCGGTGAAGGCGGAAGCGTAGACCAACTTGCCGGCTTCGGGAGCGTCGCCCCAGGCCAATGCCTGCAGCGCTTCGCCCTGGTATTCGCTTTCGAACTTTTCGGCGCGGGCATGGCTGTAGCCGAAACGGCCGTAATAGGCCGGATCGCCCAGCACCACGGCCAGCGTTTCGCCGCCATCCCTGAGGCGGATATGCGCCTCGCGGATCAGAGCGCCGCCGATACCGCTGCCATGGAACGAAGGCTCCACCGCCAGCGGCGCGAGCGCCACAGCCGCGAAGGTCTTGCCGCCATTCTGGACGAACAGCCGCGAAAACAGGATGTGGCCGACCACCTGGCCGTCTTCTTCCGCCACCAGTTCGGCAACGGCGTCGCCACCGGTCACCAGCGCGTCGACCAGCCCGGCCTCCGCCTGCTGGCCGAAAGCGTGTTCCTCGACGAGGCGAATGGCCTCGCGATCCCGCGGCGTCGCCGCGCGTATCGACATCATGCTCATGAGAACTTCATTCCTTTTTCGATCTTGGCCCCACGCAGGAATTCCGACGCGGCAGCGGGCTTTCCGCCCGCCCGTTGAACTTCGACCAGCCTGATCGCGCCTGCCCCGCAGGCGACCGTCAGCCGGTCATCGAGAATTCCTCCCGACTCGCCCAAATCTTCCGAAAGCGACAGGCCTTCGGACAGCGTCGAGCGAAGCAGTTTCAGCCGCTCCTGACGGCCGCCAATTCCTATCTCCGACCAGGCGCCGGGAAAGGGCGACAGGCCACGAATGCTATTGTGGACCTCGCTCGCCGAGCGAGTCCAGTCCACGCGAGTCTCGGATTTATCGATTTTTTTGGCGTAGGTCACCCCTTCCACCGCCTGGTCGGCAAATGTCAGGGTGTTCCTTTCCAGTCGCGCCAGCGCCTCCACCATCAGGGTTGCACCGACACTCATCAACCGATCATGCAGATCGCCGGCTGTCATATCGGGTTCGATGGCGCATTTTTCAACCATTCCCACCGGGCCGGTGTCCAGACCCTCTTCCATGCGCATCACCATCATGCCGGTTTCCAGGTCGCCGGCCATGATGGCGCGCTGGATGGGTGCGGCACCACGCCAGCGCGGCAGCAGCGAGGCATGGCCGTTGATGCAGCCAAGCCGGGTCGCCTCGAGAACCGCTTTCGGCAAGAGCAAACCATAGGCGACGACCACGGCGACATCGGCTTGCAAGGCGCGGAACGCCGTCTGCTCGGCCTCGCCCTTGAGCGAAACCGGTGTCCGGGTCTCGATGCCCAGCCGCTCAGCCTCACGCTGCACCGGCGACGGCGTCAGCTCCAGCCCGCGCCGACCTGCGGCGCGCGGCGGCTGCGTGTAGACGGCTGATATCTCATGTCCGGCTTCGGCGATCGCACGCAACGTCGGCACCGAAAACTCCGGCGTGCCCATAAAGATGACGCGAAGGGGCATTTTTCTTCCGATATCCTGTCTTTTGCTCGCGCCGTGAGCCGGCTCAGGCATTCGCTTCAAACGGGTTTATGACCTTCAGGTCAAGGCCGTCGAAGTCGCGGGCGACCACGGTCGCTTTTTCCTGTCCGCTTCAATTTCGTCCATGATCTCGGCGTATTCATCGCCAATTGCGTTTTCAGTGACAAAAGCCGAGCGAATTGCGTCCCATGCCGAGAGGCTCGGCTCCTGCCGGGCCCTCCTTTCCGCAGCCATGCCTTTGCGCAGAAGGTCGATGGCCTTGTCCGACAGGCTTTGGCCGGCCCTGTATGCCGCCAGTTCGATTTCGCGTTTCAAAGGCTCGGGAATGTCCTTAATCAGCATGTCGGCCATCAGCGTCTCCATTTGGTGCTGTCCGCCGGCATCAGGCCTAGAGTGGACCCTAACCCTATCCCGCCAGCTTGCCCGGCGCCTTGTCCTTGGCGAGCTTCTTGAATTTCTTCACCACCATGTCGCGCTTCAGCTTCGAGATGTGGTCGATGAACAAGACGCCGTTGAGGTGGTCGATCTCATGCTGCAGGCAGGTCGCCATCAGGCCCTCGGCCTCCATCTCCTGCAATTTGCCGTCGCGGTCGAGATACTTCACCCGCACCGAGGCCGGGCGTTCGACCTCGGCGTAGTAATCCGGGATCGACAGG
This sequence comes from Mesorhizobium loti, assembly GCA_014189435.1. Classification (NCBI taxonomy): domain Bacteria; kingdom Pseudomonadati; phylum Pseudomonadota; class Alphaproteobacteria; order Hyphomicrobiales; family Phyllobacteriaceae; genus Mesorhizobium; species Mesorhizobium loti. The sequence continues at coordinate 5,988,482 of CP050293.1, read as the reverse complement.
CAGCCTTCCTCGTAGACGGAGCGCGCGTCGGCACTCTCCAGGATTTCCGGGTTGATGAAGACCTGCGGCGCCGGCGTCTCGTCTTCCTTGGCCAGATCGATCACCAGCATACGCAGCGGCTCGCCGATCTGGATTGCCGCCAGCCCGATGCCGGGTGCGTCATACATCGTCGCCAGCATATCGTCGGCTAATTTGCGCAAGGGCGCGTCGACACGCTCCACGGGCTTCGAAACCTGGCGCAGGATGGGGTCGGGAAGGATGATGAGCGGCTTGATCGGCATGGCGTTCCACCTAAGACCTCCAGCGAAAAGCGTCAACCGTTGGGTCCGGGGATCGTTCACGTTTTGATCTGTGCCAGACCGCCGAATCGGCTATGCTGTCCACATGAATGATCTGAGCACTATCCTTTCGGAGCCTGTCGCCCGGCTTGGCGCCACCACGATCACGCTCGGCCATGCGCTGGCCTTCGGCGCCTTGCTGTTTCTTGGCCTGTTCGTGGCGCTCGTCATCGCGCTGTGGCGGTCGGCCAAGGCGCGTGCCGTGGCGGCCGCGGAAGCCGCCGACCATGCCCGCGACGCCGAGGCGCGGATGGCCGGTATCTTGCAGTCGCAGGCCGAGATGCAGGGCCGCATGGGCGCCATTGCCGAAGTGTTCGGGGCGCGCCAGGCGGAGCTGACGCAGTCGATCGGCCAGCGCCTCGACGCCATGACCGGCCGCCTCGGCCAGACCATGACCGAGCAGACGAAATCCACGCATGAGAGCCTGGCCAAACTGCAGGAGCGGCTGGCGATCATCGATGTCGCGCAAGGCAACATCCAGTCGCTCGCCGGCCAGGTCGTGCAGCTGCAGGCGATCCTCTCCAACAAGCAGACGCGCGGCGCCTTCGGCCAGTCGCGCATGGAGGCGATCGTCGCCGACGGCCTGCCGCACGGCGCCTATGAATTCCAGGCGACGCTGTCGAACGGCAGCCGGCCCGACTGCCTGGTGAAGATGCCGAACGGCGCACCCTCGCTTGCCATCGATGCCAAGTTTCCGCTGGAAGCCTGGAACGCCATCCGCGCCGCCGACGGCGCCGACCTGCAGAAGGTCGCTTCGCAGGCCTTTCGCCGCGACATCGAGATTCATGTCCGTGATATATCAGAGAAATATCTGATCCAGGGCGAGACGCAGGACACCGCCTTCATGTTCGTGCCGTCGGAATCGGTGTTCGCCGAGATCCATGAGAATTTCGAGGCGATCGTCCACAAGGCGCACCGTGCCCGCATCGTCATCGTCTCGCCGTCGCTGCTGATGCTGTCGATCCAGGTCATCCAGGCGATCCTCAAGGATGCCCGCATGCGCGAACAGGCGCACCTGATCCAGGGCGAGGTCATCCGGCTGATGGAGGATGTCGCGCGTGTCGACGAGCGGGTGCGCAAGCTGCAGGTTCATTTCGGCCAGTCCGCCAAGGACATCGACGACATCCTGGTTTCGACGTCGAAGGTCACCAAGCGCGGCCAGAAGATCGAGGCGCTGGAGTTCGGCGCGCAGCCCGACGGCGATGCCGCCACGGACGCCGCGTCACGGGCTCCGGCCGCGAAGATCGACGCGGGCGCGCGTGTCGCGGACTCAAAGACCGGGCAATTAAGATTGAGGGTTGTCGAGGGTGACGACTAGTTCCTCGATCCAGTCCGAGGGGTGGATCGGTTACTTTTTTTGGCAGATGGCAGACCTTGGAGATTGGCCGAAACGCCTATCCCGTCGTCATCCACGGGCGGAGCAAGGAGCGTAGCGACGCAGCGCAGACCCGAGGATCCATGCCGTTACATCAAGGCGACGCAACCGTGCAGAATTCTGATCCACTGCATTCTTCAACGACGGTCACGGCATGGATCCTCGGGTCAAGCCCGAGGATGACGAAGTTGAGGGGCGTCGGTCGATTGGAGATGGCCCGCGCTACTGCTCCTCTATGGTGGTCATGCCCTGAAATTCAGGCAGCCAGTGCAGCGCCGAGCGGTGCCATTTCTGCTGTGTCGGGATCAAATCCTGGCGTTGCCGCGCGGTCCCCACTCGAATTCCATAGACCTTGGGACCATCTCCGACCGACGTGGCGTAAAGGTGCGAACCGCAGTCGGCGCAAAAGGCCTGGGCGCGCTTGGCCCCGCTCGCCACGATCTTGATGTAGATTTTCGGCGTACCCTTGGTGATCCGGTAGTTGCTTTCCTGTGCCGGAACCGTCACGCGAAAAGCCGTTCCGGTCAGTTGCTGGCAATCCGTGCAGTGGCAGATGTTCGTCTTTTCAGCATCGACCTCCGCCTCGTAGGTGATGGCGCCGCAATGGCAGCCGCCGTCGATTTTCATCCTGGCTCCTCCCGAAATCCGTCGTAAGCGGTCAGCCGATAACGTCAGGCCTAAAGTTCCAAGGCATGAGCATTTCGATTTCGGATGCCGGCCAGCCTTGAGCGATGCGGGTCAAGGTCTGCGAGAGCCAGTCGAGCGGATCGACGCTGTTCATTTTGCAGGTTTGCAGCAAGGTGGCTACCGTCGCCCAGGTTCGTCCACCGCCGTGGCTGCCGGCGAATAGACTATTCTTTCGCGTGATCGTCTGGGGCCTGATTGCACGCTCGACGATATTGGAGTCGATTTCGATGCGACCGTCCATCAGAAAGCGTTCCAGCGCCTCCCGCCGGGTGAGCGCGTAGCGGATCGCCTCGGCGGTCTTGGATTTTCCGGAGACCTTGCCCAGTTCCGCTTCCCATAGATCGAAGAGGCTCGCGACAATGGCCACGGACTTTTCCTGACGCAGCGCGGCGCGGCTTCCGGCATCCTTGCCGCGAACCTCGTCCTCGACCTTCCACAATTCGGTCATGGCGATGATCGAATCCGTCGCGGCCTGCGAGACCCCGCTGATGTGCAGGTCGTAGAATTTGCGCCGCAGGTGAGCCCAGCACCCGGCGAGCCGGATTGTTTCATTGCTGCCGGCTTTGGCCCGTGCCTTGACCAGGTTGGTATAGGCCGAGTAGCCATCCACTTGCAGGATACCGCTGAATCCGGCGAGGTGGCGCGCCACGCAATCCGCACCTCTGCTGTCTTCAAAACGATAGGCAACCATTGGCGGACTGGTTCCGCCATAGGGTCGGTCATCCCGTGCGTAGGCCCACAACCAGGCTTTCGTGGTTTTCCCGGAACCAGGGGCAAGGGTGGGCAAGGTCGTCTCGTCGGCGAAGACCCTTTCGCCCTCCTTGATGCGCTCCAGTATGTAATCAGCAAGCATCTGCAGCTCGAAGCCCAGATGCCCCATCCATTGCGCCATCAACGACCGGCTGATCTCGACGCCGTCGCGCAGATAGATCGCCTCCTGCCGATAAAGCGGGAGGCCGTCGGCGTATTTGGAGACGGCGATATAGGCGAGCAGCCGCTCCGTCGGCAGGCCGCTTTCGATGATGTGCGCCGGCGCCAGAGCCTGGACCACGCCGTCACGGCCCCGGAAGGCGTATTTGGGACGGCGCGTGACGATGACCTGGAACTTCGGCGGCACGACGTCCAGCCGCTCGGATCGATCCTCGCCGATCAGAACCTTTTCAAGCCCCTCGCAGTCGGCCGGGATTTCCGGCTCGACGACCTCCTCGATGCGTTCGAGGTGGGCAGCAAAGCCCTTGCGCGGACGCGGGGCGCGCTTCGGCTTGTTCCCGACCGCGCGGTCGAGTTCGCTCCGGATTTCCGAAAGGCCGGTCTCGACCTCTTCGAAGGCAAAGGAGGCCTGCTCGTCGTCGATGGCCAGGCGTAGCCGCTCGGAACGCGTGCCATGTTGCGTGCGCTGTAAAACTTTCAGGATTGACGTGAGATTGGCGATCCGCTCGCTGGCGCTTTTCTCGACAGCTTTCAGCCGGGCGACCTCCGCCTCAGATGCTGCGATCCGAGCGTCGGCGACTGCGATCCGGGCCTCGCTTGCAGCCTGCTCGCGAGCCATGGAAAGGATCATCGCCTTCAGCGCATCAACGTCGTCGGGAAGGGCAAGACCCGGTAGAACCATGGCAAGCAACAGAGCACAAAAACAGCCGCTTTCCCAACCGGTCCAGCCGCATGATTCATCTTGCCGCAGGCCGGTTTCAGCCCGTCGATAACGGCCGCCTGACCCTGGCCGGACGAATCTTTTTCCAGTCCAGTCCGGCCAGAAGCGCCATCAACTGGGCGTGGTCGAGACGCATGCGCGCGGCCGATATCCCCGGCCAGCAGAAGCTGTGATCTTCCAGAGTCTTCGAATAAAGACAAACCCCGCTGCCGTCCCACCACACGATGCGAACCCGGTCCGCACGCTTCGAACGGAATACGTGAAGTGCCCCCGAGAATGGGTCCAGGCCGCCATCCCTGACCAGCGCCATCAAAGATGCCGCGCCCTTGCGGAAGTCGACCGGCTGGCACGACACGTAAACCACCACACCGGAAGCGATCATGCCTTACGAACCGCGCGGATGATCCTCGCCAGGCGATCGGGATCGACATCGCCGCCGGCGCGCACCACTGCGTCGCCAATGACGATTTCCACCGTGTCGCTGCCCACCGCTTCAAAGCGCGTGAACTTCGCCGGCTTGCTCGCTCCCTCCGTCAGTGGCGCAACCATGCCCGACGAAAGCGCCTTGCGGCGCCACGCATAGAGCTGCGAGGGGTCCAGCCCCTCGGAACGCGCAACCGCCGAGACATTGCCCCCTGGCGAGAACGCTTCGGCGACAAGCCGTGCCTTCTCTTCGTCCGACCGATGGCGCGGCTTGCGTCGGGACGGCACAGGCTCCGCCGTCAAAATCTCGAATGTTCGATGATGGCTCATACTGTCGCTCATAGGATTCTCCGCATGATTCATGCTGAAAATGAGCGATCAACCGCCTGCACGCTACGTGGGGATGCCTACGCGCTTACAATCCGTCCTGCAATCTTAGCGTGGCGGCGTCGCCAGGCAATGGCTGGCGGCTAGTCCAGGGCCTCTCCGGATGCCGCCTCGACCACCTTGCGCCGGCGCTCCCAGGTTCCGGTCGTCTGCGGCTTGACGAACAGCCGCGTGATCTCCGGCATTTCCTTTTTCAGCCGCGCTTCGATGCGCTCGACGCAGGCCTCGATCTCGGGCGCCGCCAGATGATCCTCGAACTCGATGCTCAAGCCGGCAACGATCTCCTGTGGGCCCATATGCAGCGTCAGCACGCCGTTCGCCCGCTGCACCGCCGGGTCCTGCTGGGCAATGGCCAATACTTGTTTCTGCACCTCGGGCGACGCCGGTTCGCCAAGAAGCAGGCTCTTGCTTTCACGCGCCAGGAAGATCGCGGTGGCGCCCAGGATCAGCGCGATGCCGATCGAGGCGGCGCCGTCGAGCTGCGGCATCTTCAGCAGCTCCGCCGCCAATATGCCGGCGAAGGCGACGATCAGGCCGAGAAGTGCGGCACTGTCCTCGAACAACACGGTGTAGACGCTCGGATCCTTGCTCGATTGCACGGCCTGCAGCCAGCCCTCCTTGCCCTTCTGCTTGCGAAACTCCTTCAGCGCCACCCACCAGGAGCTGCCTTCGAACAGGAAGGCAAGGCCCAGAACGATGTAGGTCACCTCAGCGTTGGCGACCGGCTCCGGCGCCATGACGTGAACAACGCCCTCATAGAACGACACGCCGGCGCCCAGCGCGAAGACGAGAAGTGCGACGATGAAGCTCCAGAAATACAGCTCGCGGCCGTGACCGAGCGGATGCGTCCGGTCGGCCGGCCGGGCGGCGCGGTGCATGCCGTAGAGCAGCAGACCGCCATTGCCTGTATCGACCAGCGAGTGCACGCCTTCCGATAGCATCGCCGAGCTGCCGGTGAAGAAGGCGGCGCCGAACTTGGTCAGCGCAATGGCGAGATTGCCAGCGAGTGCGGCGTAGATGACTTTCTTTGAGCCGCCATGCCCGGCCATCGTATAGTCCCCGTTCGAGGCACCTAGTCTAACGGCCAGTCCGCCGAAGCTCCACAGGCAACGCGCGAGTAGCCCGATCGTTCAAGACGGCGGTTCCTAAAGAGGTCGCTGGCAAAAGACCGGCGGGCAGGAGACGTCGACTATTCGACGATCTCTTCCGTCCACACCTTGAAGCCGGCAAGCGTGCCCGGCCCGAAAATATGGGTCAGCGGCACGTCAGCGGCGTCGCGGCCGGAGGCGATCAGGACGCGGCCGATGCGCGGCGCATTGTTGCGCGGGTCGAAGGCATGCCAGCGGCCGCCGAGATAGACTTCCATCCAGGCGCAGAAATCCATGCTCGCCCACGGCTTTGGCATGCCGATGTCGCTGATGTAGCCGGTGCAGTAGCGCGTCGGGATGTTGAGCGCCCGGCAGAAGGTGACGGCGAGATGCGCGTAGTCGCGGCACACGCCGCTCTGTTCGCGATAGGCTTCCGCCGCGGTGCGCGTCGGCCGCGCATTGCCGTAGTTGAAGACGATGTGGTTGTGGACGAAATCGCAGACCGCCTGCACGCGCGGAATGCCGAGCGGCGTGTTGCCGAACAGCCGCCACGCCTCGTTCGCCAGCAGGTCGCTCTCGCAAAAACGGCTGGGCAGCAGGAACAGCAGCGTGTCCGCTGGCAGGTCGCGCACCTCGTGCTGCCAGGCCATCAGGTCGCCCATCTCGAAGGTGCCGGGATCGCGGATCACCGCATCCGTGCCGAAGGTGAAACGCCCGGGCGGCGCGACGAACCGGTTGCACCAATTGCCGAAACTGTCGCGATAGCTTTCGATCGGCACCGGCGGGTTGGAGATCAGGAAATCCGGTCGCTCGAGATCGGAGGCACGCGAATAGTGGACATTCAGCATCGCGATGAGCGGCGTTTCTTGCGGAAAGTCGAAGCTCATCTCGCAGCCGATGTGGATTCGCATTGTCGTCCTGACGGCCTGCCTGACGATCACCCGGCGAAGGCGCGGGTTGATGCTGCAGTGCGAAGACAACCATGGCACGGACCGGCATGGTTTACGAGCAAATTAGAAACCGGTTGAAAGCGATCCGCTGACGGCGGCAACAGTCGCTAACCCCTTGCAGTCGGGCGGTTCTCTTGTTTCACTTCGCTTCCCACATCAGGAGGAACGAATCATGGCTAAAGGTGCGATGAAGGCAGGCAAGGAAGCCCGCAAGCCGAAGAAGGATGCCAAGAAGCCCGCCGCGGCTCCGGCCCTGAAGGCGCCGCCGGTCAAGGCGATGAAGCTCAAGGACAAGTAAGTCCGGCCCATCCGCTTCAAAACAAGATTACGACCGGCAACACTGTTGCCGGTCGCTGTTGATCGAGCGCCCGAAATTCCTATATTGGCATGGCGGGGACGGCCTCGCGCCTCCCCAAAATCCGGACGGGACGACCCGCCATTGTTTGATTGATCGTCGGACTCCGAAATCACTTTTCGGTCCGATGCTCCGATGGAGCGTTGTCGATGTCGTGGATTCTTCTCTTTTTTGCCGGCCTGTTCGAGATTGGCTGGGCAATCGGCCTCAAATACACCGACGGTTTCTCGAAGCTGGTTCCGACCGTGCTGACTGTTGCCTCGATGGTCGTCAGCCTCACTCTGCTTGGCCTGGCGCTGAAGGCGTTGCCGGTCGGTACCGCCTATGCGGTGTGGACCGGCATCGGCACCGTCGGCACGGCCCTGCTCGGCATCTGGCTGCTCGGCGAGCCTGCCACCGCGATCAGGTTAGCCTGCATCGCGCTCATCGTCTGCGGCATCATGGGGCTGAAGTTCGCCGCCTGAGCAGAGCCGTTCTTGTTTTTATGCATATCGTCCGCCCAAAACTGGGACCACTTTTGGGCGACATGCATTGGACAAACACGTTCAGGGCCGCTGTGAGGCGACCCTGATTCTCGAAGCAGATTGCTTCGTAGCCTGGAGGCTAGCGGGCGGAGAAGCCCGGAGGCGTTCTGCCGGTGCGCTGCTTGCGCGCCGCATAACGCGCGTCGCGCTTGGCCTTGCGTTCGGCTTCGTCGGCCAGAAAACGGGCAATGCGCTCGTTCTCCTCGGATTCCCGAATTTTGGCCTCAGCCTGTGCAGCTTCCTCGGCGGCGATACGTGCCGCTTCGGCCGCTGCCTCGCGCTCGGCCTTCTCGACCGCTTCGCGTGCCAGCTTTTCCTGCTTCAGCCGGGCCTTTTCGGCTTCGCGGATTTCGCGAGCCTCGAGGATCGCCTTGCGTTCGGCCTGCCGCGCCAGCACTGCGGGATCATCCGCCGCCGGCTTTGCCTTGAAGCGCTCGAGGAGCGCCTTCTTTGCCTCGTTTGCGGCGTTGCGCCGCTCGAAAACGTCTTTTTCCCTGTAGATAGCCAAGTCCACTTCCCTGAAGTCAATTCGCGACGCTTACATACGCGCGAAAACCGAGAGTTCAAGCGCCAAAACGGCATGGCAGCCATGAAATTGTTGGCTGTTGCAGCCGGGAGACGCCTTTAGAGCAATTCCAGGAAAAGTGTGAAGCGGTTTTCCGTCCGGAATTGCGACGAAGAGATAGAGCCGAAACCGACATGCACTGTTCACCGTCCGCCCCTCTGGCGGCGTGGCTGGCGCGTCGCTACCTCTAGCCGCAAAACCCAACACCAGGATGACATCAAATGGAACTCGGTCTCTACACCTTTGCCGACGTCAGCCCGCAGCCAGGCCCTGGCGCCATCGGCCCGCATGAGCGGCTGCGCAACCTGATCGAGGAGGTCGAACTGGCCGACCAGGTCGGCCTCGATGTCTTCGGCCTCGGCGAGCACCACCGGCCCGACTACGCCGCCTCGGCACCGGTCGTGGCCCTGGCCGCGGCCGCCGAGCGCTCGAAGCGCATCAAGCTGACCAGCGCGGTCACCGTTCTGTCCTCCGACGACCCGGTGCGTGTCTTCCAGCAGTTTGCCACGCTCGACCTTCTGTCGGGCGGCCGCGCCGAGATCATGGCCGGGCGCGGCTCGTTCATCGAATCCTTCCCGCTGTTCGGCTACAACCTCGAGGACTATGACGAGCTCTTCGCCGAAAAGCTCGACCTGCTGCTTGCCATCCGCGATAGCGTGAAGGTCACCTGGTCCGGCAATCTGCGCGCGCCGATCAACGATCGTGGCGTTTATCCCCGGCCCTTCCAGGACAGGCTGCCGGTCTGGATCGCCATAGGTGGGACGCCGCAATCCGCCGCCCGCGCGGGCGCGCTCGGCCTGCCGCTGGCGCTCGCCATCATTGGCGGCGAGCCGGCTCGCTTCGCGCCGCTGTTCGATCTCTACCGCGAGGCCGCCAAGCGCGCCGGCAGCGATCCGGCGGGCCTTGCCACCAGCATCAACGTGCACGGCTTCATTGCCGAGACGACCGAGCAGGCGGCCGACGATTTCTACGGCCCGCAGGCGGAGGTGATGAACCGCATCGGCCGCGAGCGTGGCTGGGGCCCGACATCGCGGGCGCATTTCGACCAGTCGCGTGGTCCCGATGGCGCCTTGTTCGTCGGCAGTCCCGAGCAGGTGGCCGAGAAGATCGTCGCCCAGCACAAGATCTTCGGCAATGACCGCTTCCTGCTGCAGATGGCGATCGGCACCATGCCGCATGCCAAGATCATGAAGGCGATCGAGCTCTACGGCACCAGGGTGGCGCCGATCGTGCGCAAGGAAACGGCCAAGGCCGCGCCGGCACTGGCAGCGCCCGTCGCCTGAGCCAACGGCAAGGCCTGCGGGCGCAGGCCTTGCCGGCTAAAGGAACCTTGAAGCCACGCCAGCGTTTTCCATCGACGGATTGCGCCAATTGCGGTGCGTCGCTGAGGGAATACGATGAAAGCCGAACCCGCCGCTTTGGGCGCAGGCGTTGCCGAGGCTGAAGACGCGCGCGCCGCGGCTCGCGCCGACACGCATCTGATGCGTTCGCTGCTCATCGGCATCTTCCTGTTCATGACCATCTACGCGCTCTACTTTGCCCGCGCCTTCTTCATGCCGGTCATCCTGGCTTTCCTGCTGGCTCTGACGCTGACGCCCATCGTCCGGTTCCTGCGCAAGCACGGCATCCCCGAAGTGATTTCGGCGACCCTTCTGGTGCTCCTGTCGATCTGCATCTTCGCCAGCGCCGGCTACCTGCTCAGCGGCCCGATCATCGACCTCATCAACAACACCTCGTCGATCGGCCAGCAGCTCACCGAACGGCTGGCGCAATTGCGGCGACCGTTCGAGAGGATCATGCAGATCTCGCATCAGGTCGAACAGCTGACCCAGACGTCGCAGGAGCCGGGCATCCAGAAGGTGGCGGTGGCGCAGTCCGGCATCATGTCGGCGGCGGCCAGCAACATCCTGTCGGCGGGAACAAGCCTCACCATCATCTTTGTGCTGTCGCTGTTCCTGCTCGCGTCCGGCACGATGTTCTATGAAAAGATCATCCAGTCCTTCGCCCGTCTCAGCGAAAAGAAGCTGGCGCTGCGCGTCGTCTATGACGTGGAACGCGAAATCTCGCACTATCTGCTCACCGTCACCATCATCAATGCCGGTCTCGGCGCCGTCATCGGCCTTGGTCTGTGGGCACTCGGCATGCCCAACCCGCTGGTATGGGGCGTCGCTGCCGCCCTGCTCAACTTCCTGCCCTATGTCGGGGCGCTGATGACCATCGTGCTTGTCGCGGTGATGGCGCTGATCAGCTTCGACACAATCTCATACGCACTGCTGGCGCCGGCTTTCGTGCTGTTGTGCGACATCGTGGAAGGCCAGTTCGTCACACCGATGGTGGTCGGCCGGCGCCTCGAGATCAACGCCGTGGCGATCTTCATCGCCATCGCCTTCTGGTCATGGCTGTGGGGCTTCGTTGGCGCCCTGATGGCGGTGCCGCTGCTGGTCGTCATCAAGGTGTTCTGCGATCACTTCGATGGGCTCAGCCACGTCGGCAATTTTCTCGCCGCGCAGCAGACGACCGTCGTCGAGGAGGACAACAGCGCCGACACCGAACCCGCGAAGGGCTGATCAATATTTTTGAATTTGCGGCGTCGCCGGGCGCTTCCTACATGCGGTCCTGACACAGGATACCGTTCATGACCGACCTTTCCGTTCTCGACCTGTCGCCGATCATCGAAGGCAGCGATGCCTCGCAGTCGCTGGCCAACTCGCTCGATCTTGCGCGCCATGCCGAGCGGCTGGGCTACAAGCGCTTCTGGCTGGCCGAGCATCACAACATGCCGGGCATCGCCAGCGCGGCCACCGCGGTCGTCATCGCCCATGTCGCCGGCGGCACGAAGACCATTCGTGTCGGTGCCGGCGGCATCATGCTGCCCAATCACGCGCCGCTGGTCATTGCCGAGCAGTTCGGCACGCTGGCCGCCTTGCATCCGGGCCGCATCGATCTCGGCATCGGCCGGGCGCCCGGCACCGACATGGGCACCGCGCGGGCGCTGCGCCGTAATCTTGAAGCTGGCGTCGACAATTTCCCGCAGGATGTCGTCGAGCTGATGGGCTATTTCCAGCCGGCCGAGGAAGGCCAGCGCATCCGCGCCGTGCCCGGCGAAGGCCAGAACGTGCCGGTCTGGATCCTCGGCTCCAGCCTCTACGGCGCGCAGCTCGCCGCCATGCTCGGCCTGCCCTACGCCTTCGCCTCGCATTTCGCGCCGGCGGAGCTGGATCACGCGCTGGACGTCTACCGCTCGCGCTTCCAGCCGTCGGAGCAGCTCGACAAGCCGCATGTCATGCTCGGCCTCAACGTCTTTGCCGCGCCAACCGACGCCGAGGCACGTTTGCTGTTCACCTCGTTGCAGCAGGCTTTCGTCAATCTTCGCACCGGCCGGGCCGGCCGGCTGCCGCCACCTGTCGAGAACTATGACCGCGATCTCGATCCGATGGCCAAGACCATGCTCGGCCAGGCCTTGTCCTGCGCCGTCGTCGGCTCCCCGGAAACGGTCCGGCAAGGCATCGATGCCTTCGTGCGCCGCACCGGTGCAGACGAGCTGATGGTCACCGCGCAGATGTTTGATCATGCGGCGCGGGTGCGGTCGTTCGAGATACTGGCCGAGGCCCATAAATCGCTGTCGCGAGCGGCCTGACAATCTGGCACGAGACACTCTTGACTTGGAAGGTGCGGTCCGCCTCTGCTAAAGGCGGGGCACCCTTCCGCAAGATAGAGCGCCCCCGTGAACAATGACCATGACGCCCGCACGCAGTTTGCCATCGATCTGGCGCGGCGTGCCGGCGAGCTCGGGCTCAAATATTTTCGCGATCTGGAAAACCTGACCATCGAGAGCAAGGGTCATCAGGATCTGGTCTCGGACGGTGACCGCGAGGTCGAACTGTTCATCCGCGCCGCGATTGCCGCGGACTACCCGCAAGACGGCATCGTCGGTGAGGAACATGCCTCGGTTGCCGGCCAGACAGGCTATGTCTGGGTCATCGACCCCATCGACGGCACCGCCAATTTCGTGCGCGGCATTCCGGCCTGGTGCGTGGTGATTGCCTGCGCCAGGGACGGGGAGGCCGTGGTTGGCGTCATCCATGAGCCGTCGACCGGCGAGACGTTTCACGGCAGGCTCGGCGGCGGCGCCTTCGTCAACGGCCGGCCGATCAGGACCAGTGCGGCCACCGGCCTGGAAGAAGGGTCGGTCGGAACCGGGTTTTCGAACCGGGCCGAGGCCGAGAACATCGCCGTGCTGATCCGAATGCTCCTGGCCGAAGGCGGCGTCTTCTTCCGCAATGCGTCCGGCGCCCTGATGCTGGCCTATGTGGCCTCGGGCCGGCTCTTGGGGTATGTGGAGGAACACATGAACGCCTGGGATTGCATCGCCGGCATGCTTCTGGTCGAAGAAGCCGGCGGCACGGTCGTGAAACCCGATCCGAAGACGGTGCTGCAGGACGGAACGCTGGTCATCACCGGCGGCAAGGGCGTCTTCCCGAAACTGCACGCGCTTTGTTCGGAAGCGTTCAAGCCTTAGCTCTTCGGCGCGGCGATATAGCAGTGGCACGGCTGAAAGCCGTTCTGTAGCGATCCTTCGCGCCCCCCTCTGTCCTACCGGACATCTCCCCCACGGGTGGGGAGATCGGCCGTTATCGCCGCTTTCGCCAATCGTCACCGTTGCAGGAATGGGCGCGCCGTCGCGGCTGCAATCTCCCCCAAGTGGGGGAGATGTCCGGCAGGACAGAGGGGGGCGCTGTCCCGCCAGCCTCTCCAAGGTTCCATCCGAAAAACTAGGCGCTCACACTCTGCGCCATCGTCCCGAGCGGGCGGCATGAATTGCGGATCATCAGCCGGCCCTTGAGCACCAGCTTGCGTGGCGGCGCGTCCCTGTTGCCGGCGAGACGATCGAGAAGCAGGTTGGCCGCCTGTTCGCCGATCGCCTGCACCGGCTGGGCGACAGTGGTCAGCTGCGGCTGGAACACGTCGGACCATGGAAAATCGTCGAAGCAGGCAACCGAAATGTCCTCCGGGCAGGACAGGCCGATGTCGCGGATCGCCTTCATGGTGCCGATCACCATCGGGTTGTTGGCGGAAAAAATCGCGCTTGGCCGATCGCGCGAGGACAGCATCTGCATGGTGGCGTTGTAGCCGTCGATCTCGTGGAAATTGCCGAAGCGGATCAACTCCTCCGCGATCGGCAGGCTGGCGGCGTGAAGCGCCTCGCGGTATCCCGCCATGCGGTCATGCATCGGCGAAATGTCCGATGTGCCGGTGATGTAGCCGATGCGCCGATGGCCAAGGTTGATCAGATAGGTGATGGCGTCGAACACCGCGCGCTGGTTGTCGAGCACCACGGTATCGGTGTCGACGCCCTCGCAGATGCGGTCGAGCAGCACGACCGGCACATTGGCATCGTCTACGATCCCCTTGAGGATCGCGCCGTCGCCGACGCGCGCCACGATCAGCCCGTCGACCATGCGGTCGAGCAGCAGCCGGATCTGGTCGTCCTGGGTGTTCAGATCCTCGTCCGTACAGCACAGCATGACTGCATAACCGGCTCGGTCGAAGGCCTGCTGGATGACCGAGACGACATCGGTGAAGAATGGGTTGGTGATGTGCGGCACGGTCAGCCCGATGGTGCGGGTCGTGCCCATCTTCAGGCTGCGGGCGATCGCATTGCGCTTGTAGCCGATATCGCGGATCGCCTGTTCGATGCGCTGGCTGAGTTCCGGGCTGACCGTCGCCGTGCCGTTGATCAACGCAGACACGGTGGCGACCGAGACACGCGCCGCCTCAGCCACATGAAGCATTGTGGGTGCGGTGGATTTACGCTGCTTTTTTCGCCCTGACGCTGTCATTTTCGAAACGTTTCGTCACCCCTCGCTGCCAATACCTACGGAATGCCGTCTTTTTTAGCAAGAATCGAATTGCATCAAACTTCCGTCACTGGATATCGGCTTGACACGATCGAAACGTTTAGATTAGCGTTTGCGGGAAGTTGACGACGACGGAAGGGAGGCCGCCATTGTCATGGAACACGCGAGTTCCCTTTCCCCGGAGCACAATGCGGCGGATCGGTCAGACACCGTTCTGAGCGCCGAGCGCATCTCCAAGAGCTTCGGCGGCATAGCCGCCCTGGTCGATGTCGGCTTCGAGCTGCGACGCGGCGAGGTTCATGCCTTGATGGGCGAGAACGGCGCCGGCAAGTCGACGTTGATGAAGATCCTCTCCGGCGTCTACACCGGCTATGAAGGCAAAGTCAGCGTCGATGGCCGCCCCGTCAGCTTCGCCGGCGTGCGCGACGCCGAGGATGCCGGCATCGCCATCATCCACCAGGAGCTCAACCTGGTGCCCGAACTCAGCGTCGCCGACAACATCTTCCTCGGCCGGGAGAAACTGATTGCCGGGCTGATCGTCGACCGCAAGGCGAGCAGCCGCGCGGCGGGTGCTTTGTTGCAGCGGCTCGGCATCGAACTCGATCCGCAAGCCCGCGTCGGCGCCCTGCGCGTCGGCGAGCAGCAGCTGGTCGAGATCGCCAAGGCGCTGTCGATGTCGGCACGCATCCTGATCATGGATGAGCCGACCTCGGCGCTGTCGCCGGCCGAATGCCAGCGGCTGTTCCGCATCATCCGCCAGCTTGCCGAGAGCGGTGTCGCCATCGTCTACATCTCGCACCGCATCGACGAGGTCATGCATCTGGCCAGCCGCGTCACCGTGTTTCGCGACGGGCGCCATGTGCTGACCGAGCCGATGGCCAGGCTCGACGAGGATGCGATCATTTCGGCGATGGTCGGACGAAACCTGCTCGCTTCCCGCCAGGAAGAGCGCCACTCCGGCGGCAAGATCGTGCTTTCGGTCGAGAACCTGTCGCTGTCGAAGCCTGATGCGCATGGCTGGCGCACGGTGATCGACGGCGTCGGCTTCGATCTTGCCGCCGGAGAAATCCTCGGCATTGGCGGGCTGCTCGGTTCGGGCCGTACCGAAATCCTGGAAGCGATCTTCGGCTCGAGCGATGGCCGTACCGGTGGCGAAATCCAGGTCGACGGCCGGCCCGTGGATATCCGTTCGCCTCGCGATGCAAGGCGGTTGGGCATCGCATTGGTCACCGAGGACCGCAAGACACAAGGCCTGCATCTGCAGGCGTCGATCACGGACAATGTCGCGCTGCCGCTGGTCGGATCGCTGGCGCGCTTCGGCATCCGCTCGCTGGCCGGCGAACAGGGATTGGCGCGGCAGGCGGTCAAGGCGCTCGGCATCCGCTGCCGGGACATCGACCAGCCCGCCGGCACGCTGTCGGGCGGCAACCAGCAGAAGGTCGTCATCGGCAAATGGCTGGCGACCAGGCCAAGGGTGCTGTTGCTGGACGAGCCGACGCGCGGCATCGATGTCGGCGCCAAGCGCGAGATCTACGACCTGATCTTCAAGCTGGCGCGCGATGGCCTTGCCATCGCCGTCATCAGCTCCGAGCTGCCGGAGCTTTTGCATCTCTCCGACCGCATCCTGGTGATGGCCGATGGCCGCCAGACAGGCATTCTTTCCCGCGATGCGGCCAGCGAGGAGGCCATCATGCGTCTCGCCGCACCGCGCCGGACCATATCGAGACCAGCCGCATGACTGCCCTGAAACTCCTGTCCCGGACCAAGCTCTATTGGGGCCTGATCGCCATCTTCCTGATCGGCGTGCTGGGCTCGCCGATGAGTTCGAAGGGCAACAACATCTTCCTCTCCTACGGCAATCTGCTCGACGTGCTGCGCCAGGTGTCGACCACCGGGCTGATCGCCACCGGCATGACGGCGGTGATCATCACCGGCGGCATCGATCTCTCCGTCGGCTCGCTGATGGCCATCTGCTCGGTGGTCTGCGCCATGCTGCTGACGGTTCCGGGCGTGACGCCGGGCGTCGTGCTGGGCGTGCCGACCGTCGCACTGGTGGCGCTTTGCATCGGATTCGTCGTCACCCGGTTCATCTTCCAGAACCTCGCAAAATCCCGTGCCGGCGCCGATCTCGTCCGCGAGATCAGGCTGGACGGCGTTCGCGGCCTGGTTACACCTGCTGTCGTCGGTGTGGTCCTGTGCAGTCTGTCCCTGTGGTTTCTGCTGCCGCAGATCGAGCCGAAATTCGGCGTGCTCGGCGTGCTGCTGGTGGCGCCATGCGTCGGTTTGCTGTTTGGCGCGCTCAACGGCTTCATCATCGTTGCCGGACGGCTGCAGCCCTTCATCGTCACCCTGGCGATGATGGTGACGGCGCTCGGCATCGCCCGCCTCACCGCCGGCCAGAACAATGCGGTGCTGCCGGTCTATACCGGCTCCAACGCCACCGCCGATTTCGAGATCCTGCGCTCGCTGGTGTTCGGCGTCATCCCGATGCCGGGCCTGTTCTTCCTCGGCGCCATCCTGATCTATGGCGCGGTGCTGCGCTTCACGCCGTTCGGCCGCTATGTCTACGCCATCGGCGGCAATGAGGAGGCGGCACGGCTTTCGGGTATCGCCGCCGGCCGCGTCAAGATCGCCACCTATGCCATCTCCGGGCTGCTCGCCGGCATCGCCGCCGTGCTCTATGTCGCGCAGTACCGGCAAGGCAAGCCGGATGCCGGCGCCGGGCTGGAGCTCGACGCCATCGCCGCCGTGGTCATCGGCGGCACCAGCCTGATGGGTGGGCGCGGCAGCCTCATAGGCACGTTCTGCGGCGTGCTGATCTTCGGGCTGCTCTCCAACATCCTGCAGCTCCACAACATCAATTCGAACCTTCAGCTGGTGCTGAAGGGGATGATCATCATCGGCACCGTGCTCGTGCAGGAGCGCAATGCCGGTGATCTCCTGGCCTATCTGCGCCTGCCCGGCGGGCAAACGGCGCACAAGGAAACGGCCGCGGCAAAGCGGCCGTCGCAAGAGACCCCGTCTCTCAATCTCGGAGGAAACAAGAATGAAACGACGTGACATGCTGAAGCTTGCCGCCATGACCGCGGCTCTGCTGACCACCACCGCGCTTCTGACCACCGGCAATGCTTATGCCCAGGACAAGAAGTGGAAGATCGGCTTCTCACAGGTGACGACCATCGAGCCCTGGCGTGCGCAGTTCAACAAGGACATCCTGGCCGAAGCCGCCAAGCATCCCGAGGTCGAACTGATCATCACCGACGGCGAGGACAAGACCGAAAAGCAGGTCGCCGACGTCGAGAACCTGATCCGTCAGGAGGTCGACGCACTGCTGGTGTCGCCGAAGGAATCCGCCGGCCTGACCGGCGTCGTGCAGCAGGCGATCGACGCCAAGATCCCCGTCTTCGTGCTCGACCGCAATGTCGACACCAAGGACTACACCCAGTTCGTCGGCGGGGATAACGCGCTGATCGGCCGGGCGGCCGGCGAATATGCCGTCGAGCTGCTTGGCGGAAAGGGTAAGGCTGCAGGCAATGTCGTCGAGATCTGGGGCGGCATGGGCACCCAGCCGGCGCATGACCGCCATGACGGCTTCCATGAATTCACCGACAAGGAGCCGGGCATCAAATATCTGCTCGACCAGCAATCGGGCGACTGGAAGCAGGACCAGGCATACAATCTGATGGCCAATGCGCTGAAGAGCAACGAGAAGATCGATCTCGTTTACGGCCACAACGACCCGATGGCCTATGGCGCCTATCTCGCCGCCAAGGATGTCGGCCGCGAGAAGGACATCAAGTTCATCGGCATCGACGGCCTGCCCAACGAAGGCGTGCAGATGGTCAACAAGGGCGAGCTGACGGCGACCTTCACCTATGTCACCCCCGGCGCCGAAGGCCTGCGCCAGGCGATCAAGTTCCTCAACGGCGAGAAGGTCGAAAAGACCATCACTCTGCCGACCGAGAAGATCACCAAGGAAAATGCCGCCCAGGTGTTGAAGGACAACGGCCTCTGAGCCAAAACGTCCTGCCGGGTGCTTTTTTTGGCGCCCGGCAGGAATGGAATTTACGCCAGCTTGGCCAGCAATTTCATGAAGGTGGCGATCTCCTTGGCCGAGAGCGGCGCCAGCGTTTCCCTTGTGATCTCGCGCGCCAGCGGGATCAGGCGTTCGATGGCATCGCGGCCTGCCGCGGTCAGATTGACCAGCAGCCGCCTCTTGTCGACCTCGTGCTTGGAAAGCTCGACCAGGCCGCGCGCCTTCAGCCGGTCGATGACGCCCTTCACCGTCGCCGCGTCCATGGCGATCAGCGTGCCGAGCTGGTTCTGCGAGGTCTCGCCGACGTCGCGCAGCTTGGCCAGTGCTGCGAATTGCGGCGGCGTCAGATCGCCGATATGCGCGGCAAAGATCGAGACGTGGCGCTGATGCGCCTTGCGCAGGATGAAGCCAACCTGCTCCTGCAACAGGTAATCCTGATCGTCCGGCGTCTCGACCTCGACCAGCTTCAGCAACTTGTCTTCGGCGCTCACCGCAGCCCGTCCCAGGCCTTGATATCCCCAGCAGCCAGGCCGCCCATACGGTCGTGCACGCGCGGGCCACAGGTCATGGCGAGGCAGAACAGGATCTCGTCGGGGCGCGGCCCGTCATTGATGCCGACCTCCATGGCGTCGAAATGGCTGCGCACATAGGCGGCGTTGATGTGGCCGAGCGGTACATCGAGTTTTGAACCGAAGGCGCCGACCTTCTTCGCCGACGGCACGATCGCCTTGGCGTCGCCGAGCCGCTCGCGCATGGCGTAGCCGCCGGGCACATGCCAGAGCGCACCGTGCTCCAGCTCACCCGCTGTGCCGACAATGGCGCCCTTGCCGTAGCCGTCGATCTGTTTCACGTCGCCGCCGAGCGCCGCGATCAGCCGGTCGGCGAGCAACAGGCCGAGCGGCTTCAGATCATCCATGGCGCTCTGCAAGTCTTCGACATAGCGCCCGGCGAAGGGGTTCTTGACCAGCGCCATGGCGGCGGCGCGGCGGCGCGGCACCTTGGCCACCGGCCCGCCCTCGTGAAAGATCTCTTCGGTCAGCACCGCGATCTTGCGGATCGGAAACTCAGGCATGGGCAACGTCCTCCCTCGAACTTTTGTTGGGCGCGGCAAGCGCAACCGAGCCACTGATGCGGATCTCACCGCCAAGAAACAGCGCCGATCCGGCAATCAGGCCGCGCCGGCGAAAGTCTTCGGCGACGGCAAGGCCGTTGTCCAGCGCCCGCGCCACTTCGCCAAGTGCAAGCGTGCCGACGCCATGTGTCACCAGGCGCGCGCCGAGATCACTGTCGGGCGACAGGTCGTGTGCGGGAATGCGCTTGATGGCCGGATTGCCGGGCAGGTCCACCGCGTTGGCAATGAGCGTCGCTGCCGCATCGGCCTCGGCGCCAGTCTTCGCGAGCACGGTGACGGCGTCGGCAATGCCCAGTGAGAAGGAGCGGCCGCGCCAACCGCTGGTGGCGACGCCGCGAACGCCATCTTCCGCGCGGATCGTGATCCGGTCCGCCAAGTCGTTGCCGGTGCCGGCGATCGCCAACCCCATCGACTGGCCCTTGCCGATATGGAGCGCGCAGTCGCCGCCATTGTTGACATAGGCGCGATCGAGCTTGCGATCGGCAAGCAACGCGGCGAGCATTTCGTCGGCTACTGATCCGGCGACGGCGGCCATCGGTGTTATGAAGCATTCCGCCAGGGGCATGACGGCTGCTTCCATGCGGCGCGCCGTCGGGCCGGCAAAGGTGCGCGGCGCCAGGAAAAACGCCGGGAGCCGCAATTCGGGGAGCTCCTCGACCAACTCCATCAGGATCGTCTGGAAGCGCGCGACAGCTTGCGCGTAAGCGGCGCTACACTCATCCGCGTCGCCAAAGGCCTCGACGATCAGGTCGATCGGCCCGTGGTTGAGATGCAGCCGCTTGCCGTCGTGCAGCCAATGCGTTTGCGGGCCTTGCATCACCCGGCCCCGTTCGAGCCGGCGCGACGAAGCTGTGCGAGCGGCGGCCATGGATTGTTGGCCTCGGCGCCGGTGCCGCGGCGCGCATTGAAATATTCGCCACCCTTGGCGACGATATCCTCGACGCTGCGGATTTCGGCCTCGTAGCCGCCCAGCCTGACATAGTCGTCGCGGCGCAAGGTGAATTCGATCGGCGCCACCAGCGCCGGTGTCGGCACATAGCCGAAGGCGCCTTCCGGCACCCTGGTGACATCGACCATCAGCGTGATGCCGCCGCCCGGCCAGACATAGACCGGCGCGCCGCCGACCGTGACATAGGTGGTCAGGCCCTGAACCGAACGGGTCAGGTTGACCGGGTTTTCAGTGACGCCGGCGCGCAGCGAACCGCCGGCGCCGCCGATGAACAGCACGGTGCACAAAGCCGGCTCGCAATTGTCCTCGATCAGCCCGACGGACTTTTGCAACCGCTCGGGAAACGGTTTTTGGACCGGCTTCAGCTCGTCGTCGAGTTCGTAATAGGCAAACTGCTCGCCTGTGGTCGAAACCATCAGCAGCGACAGGCCCGGACGCGCGCCCTTCTTGGCGTTCCACTCGCCGAGGATCGACAGCGGATCGGAAATGCTGGTGCCGCCCCAGCCGAGGCCGGGCTCGGAGACCTTGAAATAGCGGCCCGGCGTCGAACGGCGGCCGATGATCTTTATCCCGGTATCCTGCCAGCCCAGCACCTTGCCGGCCTGATGCTCGGAGACGACGCCGGTGATGTGGTCGTCGACCACCACCACCTCGTCGACCAGGCCGCGCCATTGCGTGGCGAACATGCCGATGGTTGCCGAGCCGCAGCCGACACGCATGCGGTGTTCCTGCTTGCCGTCGATGACTGGTGCTTTGCCGGCTTCGACGATTATGGTGGCGCCACCGTCGATGGCCAGTTCCACCGGCTTGCGGTTGCACAGATTGAGCAGCGCGTCGCAGGTCGCGCGACCCTCGGCCTTGGAGCCGCCGGTCAGATGATGCACGCCGCCCAGCGACAGCATTTGCGAGCCGTATTCGCCTGTTGTGACGTGGCCGATTGCCTCGCCTTGCGATCGCACAATAGCCGTCTCGGGACCGAGATGCCGGTCGGTATCGATCTTCACCTTGACGCCGCAGTACGAAAAAATGCCTTCGGTGACGACGGTGACGAGATCGACGCCTTCGACCTCCTGGCTGACGATGAAGGGGGCGGGCTTGTAGTCGGGATAGGTGGTGCCGGCGCCTATTGCCGTGACGAAGCGGCGGCCGGTGTTGACCAGTTCGCCGTCCCATGCCTCACCGTCGGCGACGAACGGTACGATTGCGGCGCCGGTCTCCGCAGCATGGTCGAGGATGGTCAGCGGGTCCATCCGCACGATCCTGCCGCCGACATTGCCGTAGCGGTCGCAGGCGCCGGTGCGGCCATCAGCGATGTAGCACATCACCGGGCAGGCATCGCAGCGGATCTTTTCCGCCACCAGCTTCTCGCCGGGATCATGGGTTTCGAAGCGCTCGGCAAGCTCGCTCATCGGCGTGCCTCCTTTTCGCGGATGCCATCTTTTTCACGGATGCCAGCGCGGATGCGCGTCGGCGTCGCCGGAATCTTGGTGACCAGCACGCCGGTGGCGTGGCGGATGGCATTGAGGATTGCCGGTGCCGTCGGAATCAGCACATGCTCGCCCAAACCCTTGGCGCCAAAGGGTCCTTCCGGATCCGGAACTTCTATCAGGATGGTCTCGATCGGCGGCACGTCGCCAATGGTCGGAATGAGATAATCGTGCAAATTCTCGGTGCGGCCGGGGATGTACTCCTCCATCAGCGCCATGCCGATGCCCTGTGCGATGCCGCCTTCGATCTGGCCTTCGGCCAGCAGGGGGGTTGATCGCCTTGCCGACATCATGCGCCGCGGTGATTTTGAGCAGCTTCACCGTACCCAGCTTGAGATCGACCTCCAGTTCGGCAATCTGCGCGCCATAGCCGTAGACGGCATAGGGCTTGCCCTGGCCCTTGGCATCGAGCGGCAGTGTCGGCGGATCGTAGGTCTCCTCGGCGCGGAAGACGAAGCCTTCGGCATCCACGTCGAGCGAGGCGAGGTCGATACGGCGGACAGCTTCGCCTTCGCGGATGACGATCGCCGAACCATCCAGTTGGAGAGCGGCTTTTTCCGAAACATTGGCGAAACGCAGGATCTTTTCACGCAAGGCACAGCCGGCCTTTTCGGCGGCCTTGCCGGTCACGAAAGTCTGGCGCGAGGCCGAGGTCTTGCCGGCGTCCGGACTGATCGCCGTATCGGCGCTCCTGAGCCGGAATTTTTCCAGCGGCAGGCCGAGCGCGTCGGCGCAGATCTGGGTGATGACAGTGTTGGAACCCTGGCCGATATCGACGGCGCCCTGGTGCAGGATGACCGTGCCGTCAGCTGCGATGCCGACCCGGATGGTCGACGGGTTGGGCAGCGAGGTGTTGCCGCAGCCGTACCAGCATGACGCGACGCCAACGCCGCGCTTTCTATCCCTGTTGCCACTGTTGAATGCATCCGCATCAGCCGTCGCGCGCACCCAATGCGGCTGTAGCGATTCGAGGCACTCGGCAATGCCGACGCCGGAGTCCAGAAGCTGTCCGGTAACCGTTTCGGAGCCGTTCCGGAGGCAGTTCCTCAAGCGAAAGTCGAGCCGGTCTATGCCGAGCTTGCCGGCCAGCTCGTCATAGAGCGTCTCCTGCATGATCGTCGCCTGCGGAACACCGAAGCCACGGAAGGCGCCGGAGATCGGCCCATTTGTATGGATCGCGCGGCCCTCGGCGCGATAATTGGGCGTCGCATAGGGCCCGGACGCATGCACCGGCACGCGGTTGGCCACCGTCGGCCCCCAGCTTGCATAGGCGCCGGTGTTGAAATCGCCGTCAAAGATCATGCCGGTGACAAGGCCGTCGGCATCGGCGCCGATCGTCGCTTTCATCTCGGCCGGGTGGCGCTTGGTGGTCGAAATCATCGATTCGGTGCGGGTGTAGGCGAGTGCCGCCGGCCGCCCCGTCTTCAGCGCCACCAAGCCGATCAGCGGCTGCAGCGAAACGTCGAGTTTCGAACCGAAACCGCCACCGGTCGCGGTCGGCACGATGCGCACCTTGTCGACGGCAAGGCCGAGCACCTTCGCCGTCTCGTCGCGGTCCATGTAGGGCGCCTGGGTGCAGGCGACGACGACCAGCGTATCGCCATCCAGATAAGCATAGCCGGCTTCCGGTTCGATATAGGCGTGCTCGACATAGGAGGTGTCGATGGCGCCGGAGACGGTGAACGCAGCGCCGGCAAGCGCCGTTTCCGGGTCGCCGCGCTCGACAAGGCCTGACGTGAGCAGGTTCGCCGGCCGACTTTCGTGGATCAGCGCGGCTCCGTCAGCCTGCGCTTCGGCAGGTTGCAGAAAATGCGGCAGTTCGCTCCAGCGGATGGGAAAATCCGACAAATCGAGATCGAGGATCGCCTCACGCTCGCCGGCAACCAGCGCCACCGCCTCGCCGCGAAGCCGCGAAAACCCTTCGGCCAGAGCCGGCTGGTCGGCAAACGGACCGATAGCGCCGAAACAGTTCTTTCCGGGAATGTCGGCTGCAGTGAAGACACCGGCGATGCCGGGATGCGACGTCGCCCAGCCGTCGAGGTCACCGAAGGAGAAGTTGGCGTGATAATGCGGCGAGCGGACCACCAGCACGGCCAGCGCATCGGCGGGGAAGGAATCGCCGCCGAATTTTTCACCGCCGGTGACCTTCGGCACGCCGTCGAGCCGGATGGGCGAGGAGCCCACGGCATTGCCCGAGATTGGCATTCTACGATCAAGGCCGAGATCAAACGATTGGTGTTGGTGCTGCCCCTCACCCTTACCCTCTCCCCGTGAAGAACGGGGAGAGGGGGCCGCCAGCGCTGGAGCTTCTCCCTTCTCCCCGTCACTATACGGGGAGAAGGTGCCGGCAGGCGGATGAGGGGCAGCGCTGCCCGTTGATGGTTCGAACCGTCCGGCATCCATCACCGCTGCGATGATCTTCCGGTAGCCGGTGCAGCGGCAGAGAATGCCGCCCAGCGCGTCCTGCACCTCGGTCTCGGTCGGGTTGGGTTGCTTGTCCAGCAATGCGGTCGCCGCGACCAGCAGCGCCGGCGTGCAGATGCCGCATTGCGCCGCGCCATGGGCAAGGAACGAGGCCTGCAGCGCCGACAGCCGCCCATTGGCGAGGCCTTCGACTGTCGTCACCGACGCCCCGGCGGCGGACGCAGCCGACATCAGGCAGGCGCAAACGGGATCGCCATCGACCAGCACCGTGCAGGCGCCGCAATCGCCGGCGTCGCAGCCGACCTTGGTGCCGGTCAGCAGCAATTCATCGCGCAGCACCAGGGACAGCCGGCGCAGCGGCGGTACGTTGACCGAGACGGCAGTGCCATTGACCTCGAAGGCGATATCGGTGCGCGCAGCGCCGAAGCCAGGCTGGATGGCGCCGAGATCGGGCAGGGCTTCATTCGCTTCAGGCTGAACTTGGCTCATGCCGCCGCCACCTCGTCACCAGTCGTCCGCCCCACAGCCGCAAGCACGGCGCGGGCGACAATCTCGCGCACCGCATCGAGCCGGTATTCGGCGCTGCCGCGCACGTCGGCGATCGGCGACAGTTCAGCCATCGGCGCGGCCAGGGCCGCATCGGCAAGTCCGTCGTCCACCGGCAGCCCGTGCAGCGCGGCTTCGACGCCGCCCAGCCGCTTGGCCACCACCGAACAGGAGCCGGCGGCAACCGCCGCTTGCCGGACAAGGCCATCTTCGACGACCAGACGCGCCGCCACCATGGCAATGGAAATGACGAGATAGCGCCGGGCGCCGAGCTTGACGAAAGCGGATGTGCCGCTGGGCTTCGGCACGCGGATGGCCGTCACCATCTCACCGGGCAGCAGAGCCGTGCGGCGGTTGCCGAGAATGAAGTCCTGCAACGGCAGATGCCGTGTCGCTGCCACGGAGCGCAACTCGACCTCGGCATCGAGGACGAGCAGGGCCGGCACGCCGTCGGCGGCAGGCGACGCGTTGCAGAGATTGCCGGCGACCGAGGCGACGTTCTGGATCTGCACCGAGCCAACCTCGCGCGCCGCCTGTTTCAGCGCATCGAAGGCCGGCGGCAAGGGATGGCGGATGACATCGGTCCAGGTTGTGCGCGCGCCGATGACAAAGTGGTCGTTCGTCTCGGCAATGCCGCGCAGCGAAACCAGGCCGTTGATGTCGAGAACATTGTCGCGGAAGGGTTTGCTGCCCTGTGCCGGATAGAAATCGGTGCCGCCGGCAAGGATACGCCAGGCGCCCTCGCCAAGCAAAGCGAGCGCTTCGTCGACCGAGGTGGGTTTCGCGTAACGGATCACGCTTTGCCTTCCCAAATGGGCCTTCCAGAAAACAGGTCCCCAGAAACCGGTGTTTCGAAAGACCCTGCCGGCATCGACGCCGGGAAAATTCATTCGTATGCAAATGATATCAAGACGGCAGGATTTGTCAAAGCCGGAGTTTGCGGCGGCTCGGCCGGCACGCATTTGTTATGTCGCGAGAGGTTGACGCCGCCGGCCATCTGGTCAAGTTTCTGCGTCCGGTCGCGTCAGCGGCATTTTCCACTGGAGCCTGCATACGGAAGAGGAAAGCCCATGGCCGACGAAGCGCTTGTTGTCATCGACCTGCAGAACGACTTTTGTCCCGGCGGCGCGCTGGCGGTTGCCGGCGGCGACGAGATCGTGCCGCTGGTCAACGACCTGATCCGGCGAACCGACCATGTCGTGCTGACGCAGGACTGGCATCCCGCCGGTCATTCCAGCTTTGCCTCCAGCCATCCGGGCGCGCAGCCCTTCACCATGATCGAAATGCCCTATGGCCAGCAGACGCTGTGGCCGGACCATTGCATCCAGGGCAGCCTCGGCTCGGATTTCCATTCCGGCCTCGCCTGGACCAAGGCCGAGCTCGTTATCCGCAAGGGATTTCGGCCTGATATCGACAGCTACTCGGCCTTCTTCGAGAATGACCGCGCGACGCAGACCGGCCTTGCAGGCTACCTCCGGGAACGCGGCATCGACACGCTGACCCTGGTCGGCCTGGCGACCGATTTCTGCGTCGGCTTCTCGGCGCTGGATGCTATCAGCCAGGGTTTCAAAACCACCGTGCGGCTCGATGCCTGCCGCGGCATAGATCTCAACGGCTCGCTCGAGGCCATGCTGCAGCGCATGCGCGACGCCGGCGTGACGCTCGAAGACCATTTGTCGGACTGACCGGACCGTGGGGCGTCAGACAAAGATACTATGCCCGAAGGCAGGGTTATCGCCTTTGGGCAAGAACCCCCTCACCCGGATTGCCAACCGAATTGCGAAGGGCAATTCGGGGCAATCCGACCTCTCCCCAAGGGGAGAGGAGGGAGCTGGCGTCGACGCTCGTCTCTTCTCCCCAACGGGGAGAAGGTGGCCGCGTAGCGGCCGGATGAGGGGGCCTTTCTCATGCGCGATCCCCTTCTGCTCGGCGAACGTCTTGATCGCAATCACGATCGTTCTCGCGATGTTGTTTCCGGCACAGGCTTTCGCCGCCGAAGACCACGCTCTGCCCGGCGCGGCGATGTCGCTGTGGTGGGGGCTGCCCTTCGCCGGGCTGCTGCTGTCGATCGCCACCGGTCCGCTGCTCTTCCACCATGTCTGGGAGCATCACTACGGCAAGATCACGGCTCTGTGGGCGGCGCTGGTGATCGTGCCGCTGGCGCTTGCCTTCGGTGTCCCCATGGCGACCGAAGCGGTGCTGCATGCGCTGCTCACCGAATACATGTCGTTCATCATCCTGCTGTTTGCGCTCTACACGATTTCAGGCGGAATCCTACTTTCCGGCAACATCCACGGCACGCCGCTGGTCAATGCCGGGCTGCTGCTGGTCGGCGCTGTGCTCGCCTCGGTCATCGGCACGACCGGCGCCTCGATGATCCTGATCCGGCCGATCCTGCGCGCCAATGACGCCAGGCCGTTCAACGCCCATGTCGTGATCTTCTTCATCTTCCTGGTTTCCAACATCGGCGGCTCGCTGACGCCCTTGGGCGACCCGCCGCTGTTCGTCGGCTTCCTGCGCGGTGTCGACTTCTTCTGGACGACCGCCAACCTCTACCGCGAGACGCTCTTCGTCGGTGGCGTCGTGCTGGCCGTCTTCCTGGGCATCGATATCATCCTGCACCGGCGCGAGGCTGGCGCGCCGAAGATCAAGGATCCGACGCCGGACAAGACGGTGCGCCTGCGCGGCCTGGCCAACCTTCCGCTGCTGGCGGGTGTGATCGGCGCCATCTTGCTGTCGGCGGCCTGGAAGCCGGGCGTCAGCTTTTCCGTGTTCGGCGTCAGTCTCGAACTGCAGAATCTGGTGCGCGACGTCATCATCCTGGCGCTGGCCCTGCTGTCGCTTCCGCTCTCCTACAAGAGCCACCGGGAAGCCAACGGCTTCAACTGGGGGCCGATAACGGAGGTGGCCAAATTGTTTGCCGGCATCTTCATCTGCATCGTGCCGGTCATCGCCATCCTCAGGGCAAGCCATGAGGGGGCACTGGCGCCGCTGGTGTCGCTTGTCAGTTCGCCCTCGGGCCAGCCCAACGATCTCGCCTATTTCTGGCTGACCGGGGCGCTGTCGTCCTTCCTCGACAATGCGCCGACCTATCTGGTGTTCTTCGAGCTTGCCGGCGGCGACCCCCGGCACCTGATGACGGAATTCGCTTCGACCCTGGCGGCGATCTCCGCAGGCGCGGTGTTCATGGGCGCCAACACCTATATCGGCAATGCGCCGAACTTCATGGTCTATGCCATAGCCCGACATCGCGGCGTGAAGATGCCGGGCTTTTTCGGCTATATGGCATGGTCGGGCCTGGTGCTGATCCCGACGTTTCTGGTGGCGGGTTTTCTGTTCTTTGGGTGAGCCGGCGAATAATCACATGCGGTTTGCGCCGCCCCTCATCCGCCTGCCGGCACCTTCTCCCCGTATAGAGACGGGGAGAAGGGAGATGGCCGCGACGCCGGCGCGCTTCCTGCAACGCTGATGACTGGCGAAACCATTGCGGAAGGCTTCCTTCTCCCCGTCTCTATACGGGGAGAAGTGCCCGGCAGGGCGATGAGGGGCGGCGCTATCGTTTGCAGACTGTCATTGCGGCTGCCTCAACCCACTCCCACATAGCGCCTGACCGCCGACGGATCGGCGCGCAATTGCTCGACATCGACCGTCTCGCGGTTGCGGCCGTTTTCGATGAAGGCAACACGGTCGGCGACCGAAAGCACCGCATCGACCCGTTGCTCGACCAGGATGGTCGAGACGCCCATGCCGCGCAGCGTCGACACCGTCTCGCGGATCTTGGCGATCATCGACGGCATCAGCCCCTCGGTCGGCTCGTCGAGCAAAAGCACCTGCGGTTCGAGGCACAGCGCGCGCGCCATGGCCAGCATCTGCTGTTCGCCGCCGGACAGCGTACCGGAGCGTTGCCTCAGCCGCTGACGCAGCAGCGGAAAGAGGTCGAGAACGTTTTCCCGCGTCGCCTTGCCCTTGCCGCGCGCCATCAGGCCGATCTCGATATTTTCGGCCACCGTCATCTCAGCGAACAGCCGCCTTCCCTGCGGCACATAGGCGACGCCGGCCTTGGGCACCTCGTGCGCCGGCAGTCCTGTCAACTCTAGGCCAGCCAGTTTGATCGAGCCGGCGCTTGAGGGAACCAGCCCCATGATGGCTTTCAGCGTCGTCGTCTTGCCGGCGCCATTGCGGCCGAACAGGCACAGCACCTCGCCCTTGTTCAGCACGAGGTCGAGCCGGTAGAGCACCTGGACCTCGCCATAGAAGCAGTCCAGCCCCGAGATTGCCAACGCGTCGGACTTTGCATCGGTCATGGGGAAGTCCCCAGATAGGCTTCCTGCACCGCTGCGTTCTCGCGGATCGCTTCGGGCGTGCCTTCGGCGAGGATCTTGCCTGCATTGAAGACCGTGATGCGGTCGGCCAGCTGCATCACGACAGGCATGTTGTGCTCGATCAGGAGCACGGTTGCGTCCCTGGCGATCTCGCGCACCAGGGTGATGAAATTGTCGATCTCGCTGTCGGCCAGGCCTTGCGTCGGCTCGTCGAGGATCAGCAGGCGTGGCTTCAGCGCCAGGCCCATCGCCACTTCCAGCAGGCGCTGGTGGCCATAGGACAATTGCCCGGCCGGCATGTCGGCGCGGTCGGCCAGGCCGGTGCGTTCGAGTGCCGCCATGACAGCGGCCTGTATCGCGCTCTTGGAAGGGCCGTGCCGCAGCGTCAGTTGCACGGGCAGCGCGACGTTGGCGTAAACGGACAGGTTGGCATAGATGCTGGTGATCTGGAACGTGTAGGCGATGCCCTGGCGCACCCTGACATAGGTCGGCAGGTTGGTGATGTCGGCGCCGTCGAAGATGATGGCTCCCGAAGAGGGCTGGATGCGGCCGCTGACCATGCTGACGAAGGTGGTCTTCCCGGCGCCGTTGGGGCCGATGACGGCGCGGATCTCGCCCGGCATCAAGGTAAAGTCGACATTGTCGACGGCCCGCAGGCCGCCGAAATTGCGCGACAGGCCCTTGGTGGTCAAAAGCGGCGTCATGGCAGCCACTCGAGCCAGCGCTGGCGAATGCTGCCCAAAATGCCTTTTGGGAAAAACAGCACCAGCAGGATCAGGGCAACGCCGACGATCAGCAGATAGGCTGATGTGTAGCCACTGCTAACGTCGATGACATAGTACATGAACAGCGTGCCGATCAGCGGCCCGAGCGTGGTGGCGGCGCCGCCGAGCAGCACCCACAGCAGCGGCAGGATCGAGTATTGCACCGAGGCGAAGCTCGATCCGACATAGCCGAACAGCAGCGCGTAGGCAGCACCCGACGCCGCGCAGATGGTGCCGGAGACGACGACGGCGGCGAGCTTGTTCGAAAACGTGTCGTAGCCCAGCATCTTCGTCCGCTCCTCGTTCTCGCGGATAGCGACCAGAACGCGGCCATATCTGGAGCGGACTATAGCAAGCGTGACGAGCAGCACGATCGAAAACAGCGCCAGCGCCGTCATGTAGCGCACGGTCGGGTTGGTGAGATCGAGCGATGTCGCACCGAAGGTGAGGATACGCGCCGGCTGCGGCACGACCATGCCCTGGTCGCCGCCGGTCCACGTCGCGAAATAGAGGATGATCAGGTAAGACACCTGCGCGAACATCATGGTGACGATCATGAAGGCAACGCCCGTGGTGCGCAGGGCCAGCAGACCAATGGCCAGCGAAAGAACGGCGCCGCAGGCAATTCCAGCGGCGAAGGCCGCCGGCACGTTCCAGCCGAGATGGATGACGGCAAGGCCGGCGCCGTAAAGCCCGGCGGCAAAGAACATCGCATGGCCAAGGCTGAGCAGGCCGACATAGCCGAACAGCATGTTGTAGCCCGTGGCGAACACCGCCAGCACCATGATGCGGGCGAGCAGGCCGTGATAATACTCCGGCAGCAGGAAGCTCAGCACGAAGAGCAGCGCGATGACGCCGAGATGCAGGCCGTAGGCCTTTGCCGGCGAAGCTTCGCTCATCGCGATGCCGTCCCGAACAGGCCTTGCGGCCGGAACACCAGCACCATGGCGACCAGCAGCGTGGCGATGATCTTGGCCAAAGTCGGCGAGAAGAACATCGAGATGATGCCGTCGGACATTCCGATCAGCACGGCGGCGACGACGGTGCCGCGCAGCGAACCGAGGCCGCCGATGATGACGACGATGAACGACAGCAGCAGCGGATCCTGCCCCATCAGATAATGCGCCTGGCTGATCGGCACGATCAGCACCGCGGCGATGGCCGCCAGCATGGCGCCAAGCGCGAAGACGCCGGCATAGACGCGGCCGACGGGGATGCCGAAGGCCTGCGCTGTCTCGCTGTCATACTGCGTCGAGCGCATGACGAGGCCGATCCTGGTTCGCGTCAGCACCAGCCACGTCGCGATCAGCAGCAGCGCCGAAGTGGCGATAACAGACAATTTGTAGCCGGAGTAGCCGAACCACGGCAAAAGGATGCGGTAGCTGAACGGCGGCTCCACCGGCCGCGCCTCGGGACCATAGAAGGTCAGCGCCAGCTGCTGGATGATGTAGAGCATGCCGATGGTGGCAACGATGGTGGCTTCAGGATTGTAGTTGAGCCGGCGCAGCACCAGCCGTTCGGCGACCAGCGCGATGGCGCCGACGATCAGCGGCGCGATCACCAGCGCCGCCAGGAAGCCGAGCGCAGGATGGCCGCCGATGGCCGTGGTGATCGCCCAGGCGAGCACGGCGCCCAGCATGAAGAACTCGCCATGCGCGACATTGACCACCCGCATGACGCCGAACACCAGCGACAGCCCAAGCGCCGTCAGCGCCAGCACCGCTGAGGTGACGAGGCCTTCGAGGGCGGCGAGGAGGAGGTGAGGACCGAAGTGCATTCAGGGGCGCCCTTACCCTCCCCCTCGTGGGGAGGGTGACCGCGAAGCGGTCGGGTGGGGGGTGGGGCATGGGCCGTCGCAGCCCCCACCCCGTCTCACAAGCTTCGCAAATGCGAAGCCTGTTCGCCGACCCTCCCCACAAGGGGGGTAAGGCGCCTCACAGCGCCTGCGTCGTATAATCCCCCTCGGCCTCGTAAAGCCCGTCCTCGATCTTGGTCTTGTGCACGACCTTGAGTTTGCCGCCCTCGACCTTGGAGATATTCTGGATGCCAAAGCACTGGTGGATCTTGCCGTTGAAGGTTTTCGGTCCCTGCGGATGCTCCGGACCTTCGGCGAATGCAGTCAGCGCCTCGGTCGCCTCGACCAGCTTGGCGCGGTCTTCCGGGCCCTTGTAGCCGGCGTCTTCCATCGCCTTCTTGACGACATAGAGCGTTTCCCAGCAGCCGAACATGTGGGCCGCGGTGGAGACGTCCTTGGGATCGCCGACGGCGGCGCCATTGTCGTCGATGCCGACAGCGGCGCGATAGGCCTTCTGCGCCTCGGAATCATCGGCCTGAGCGTAGCGTGGCGAGCCTTCCCAGAAGTGGCTGCCGTCGAGGAATTCGAGGCCGGGGCTGTTGATGTCGGTGGCTTCGAGCGAATCGATGAAGCCGAACAGTTGCGGCCGGTTCGAGCCGTAGAACTCGCCGAGCTCCTTGACGAAGGTGAGCACGGCCGGGCCGACCATGACGTGGTAGATCACCTCGGTCTCGGCCGGGATCTGCGGGAAATACTTGGTGAAGGACGATTCCGTCGGCGGGATGGCGATCTGCGCGATGACCTCGGCGCCCTGCGCCTTCAGCGCCGGCGGCAGGTAGTCGCGGTGGTCGTAGCCGAAGGCGAAATCGGGGAAGATCTGCGTCACCTTCTTGCCGGCATTGGCCGCGATCCACGGCGCCATCGACTGGATCTGGCTTTTCACGTCGGTGATGCCGGGCTGGAAGACATAACGGTTCAGCTTGGTCGAGGCGACGTGGTGGCCTTCGCTGACGACGAAATAGGGCATCTTGTTTTCGCCAGCGGCGGGCGCCGAGCCGATGACGACATGCGAGAACAGCGTGCCGAAGACGATGTCGGTCTTGTGCTGGGTGGCGAACTTGCCGACAACTTCGGCGCCACGGCCGGGATCGGTGCCGTCATCCTCGATGATCACTTCGACCTGACGGCCATTGATGCCGCCGGCGGCATTGATCGCCTTGACCGCGGCAGCAGTGGTCTTCTCGTACCACCGGCCATAGGCAGCGCCGATGCCGGTGCGGTGCGACTGGAAGCCGATCTTGATCGGCGCCGAGATCTGCGCCTGGGAATAGCGGACGAAGCCGGGCGCAAGGCCGAGGCCGGCGCCCGCGGCCAGACCCTTCAGCGCCGTGCGGCGGGTGAGACCAGTCTTGGAGAGGTCGAAAAATCCGTTCTTGTCAGCCATGTTCGTTCCCCTGTTTTCAGTTTTGACCAACGATAAGGCGGCTTCGGCATCCTCGCTCGGAGGAGGCAAAAAATTGCATGTGTACAAACTAAATCACCAAAGCCTTGGTGTGGCAAGCGAGCTTCCCCAAGGATATCGAGGCCGCTCTTTTCTCATCCGCCGGTCGGCGTGGCAAGCAACCAGAGGCCGAAGACGGTGTAGGCGATCATCAGCAAGGTAAGCGGGAACTGGCTGAGTGCCGCTCGGGAAGGCTGCGGGTGCAGGCGCCAAGCGAAGCCGTGGGCGACGAGGACGGCCAGCACATGGCCTGATATGATGGCGCCGGCCTGGACATTCCACAGCCACCACGCCGAGTCCGCCCCGGCAACGATGCCGGCCTCGACCTGCATGTCGGCGGTGCCGAACAGGTTCCAGCCCAGCGCGAACGGGTCGGACAGTGCAGCAAGCGCATATTGGCCGTCGACGAGCAGCGCCGTCAGGTAATGCGCGACATGATAGGCGAGTGCGATCGGCACGATCGACCACACCAGCAGGCCGGAGGCCTGGCCGAGGGCGTGATCGCTGCTGGCAAGACGCTGGCCAAGCCAGACGGCGAGCAGGAACACCGCCGCCAGCAGCACGAATGTCAGGACGAGCCCGAGCGTGCCGCTGCCGATCACCGCGCTGCGGCCAGGGAATTCGAGCGGGTTGATGCCGAACAGGCCGAGCCAGAAGAAGGTTTTCGACAGGCCGTCGAAGGACACCGACGACAGGGCCAGCAGCAGGAAGGCGATGCCGCTGGTTGGTAGCGGCTCCGCAGCGAGCAGTTTGGCGCCCGGCCAGCAAAGTGCAAGCCGGCCGTCTTCGTTGCGCTCGACGACGGCGAAACGCGCCACCATCGAAAAGAAGACCGTCAGGAATTCGCCGCAGCGGCTCCAGGCGCGATAGCCGAACGCTAGCATGGCCAGGAAAGTGAACAGCCAGTAGAGGCCGGCGGCCAAGGCCAGCCGCGCCGGGTCGTCGGGCGCCGGATCGATGAGTTCGAACCAGGCAAAGGCGAAGAACAAGAGGACAGCCGGCCAGCAGCCGATCCATCGCGGCAGACGCCATCTTCCTTCACCGAACAGGCGCGAGACGAGACGCCACGGGCCAACCCAAGGGTTCAGCCATGACCAGAGGTCGCCGAAGACACCTTGCAGCAAGGTGACGCCGGCCCACAGCAGGGTCCAGATCACCAAAGGCAGTGGGTTGGAGAGTGGGTCGCGGCTGCCGAAAAGGCCCGCGGTAATGAGGATTGCAAAGCCGGCAAAGGATATCAGGCTGATGGTGGTGTGGGCGGCGTCGCCGAGAGCGAATAACGGCAGGCGGCGGCGCCAGAAGCGATCGAGCGAATCCGCCGGCAACAGCGCCAGGACGAGGAAGCTGACGGCAACGGCGAAGGCGCCGCCGATCAGATAGTAGCCGGTCGGCAGGAGCAGGACGTGGCCTCGGTCGGAGGCGTGGGCGAAGGCGGGGGTGGGGAGGAGGGCAGATGCAGCAATGGCGAGAGCTAACCCTTGACGACGGCACCCTACGGCGCCCCCCTCTGTCCTGCCGGACATCTCCCCCACAGGTGGGGAGATTGGCAGTTCGCGCGATTGGCGCCCTTCTTGCGACGTTGAAAATTGGCGAAAGTGAGGATGAAATCCAATCTCCCCCCTTGTGGGGGAGATGTCCGGCAGGACAGAGGGGGGCGCGAAGGAACTCATCCTATCCAAGATTGCCATCTTGGCTGGCGTGGTCACCTCTCACACCTTGACCAGTTGCTCCACGCGGTCCTTTTCCCCGAAAATCCTGATATACCGCTCGATCTCTTTCTCGTCGCCCGTCGCCTTGGCCGGGTTGTCGGAGAGCTTCACCGCCGGCCTGCCATTGGCCTCGGTGACCTTGCAGACCAGCGATATGGCGTCCAGGCTGTTGGTCTCCGTCGGCGCGCAGCCTTCGAAGTCGTTGGTGAGGTTGGTGCCCCAGCCGAAGGACATGCGCACCTTGCCCTTGAAATGGCGGTAGGTCTCCTCGATGGTTTCGACCTCGAGCCCGTCGGAGAAGATCAGCAATTTCTGCTTGGGATCCTTGCCCTTGTCGCGCCACCAGGACAGGATTTTTTCGCCGCCTTCGATCGGCGGCGCGCTGTCGGGCCGAAAACCCGTCCAGTCGGCCACCCAGTCCGGCGCATCGCGCAGGAAGGACGCCGTGCCGAAGGCATCGGGCAGCACGATCAGCAGATTGCCGCCATAGTAGCGCTGCCAGTCCTGCAGCACTTTGTAGGGCGATTGTTTCAGCTCTTTTTCCGAATTGGCGAGGGCGGCAAACACCATCGGCAGTTCATGTGCGTTGGTGCCGAGCGCTTCGAGGTCGTTGTCCATGGCCAGAAGCACGTTGGAGGTGCCGGTGAACGCCTCGCCGATGCCTTCCTTCAGCGCTTCGACGCACCAGCGCTGCCACAGGAAGGAATGCCGCCGGCGCGTGCCGAAGTCCGAGATGCGGATGCCGGGCAATGCCTTCAGCCGCTCGGTCTTGGCCCACATCTTGGCCTTGGCGCGGGCATAGAGCACGTCGAGCGCGAACGGTCCGAACGCCCGCATGGCGGCGCGAGATCGGAGTTCGTTGATGATCGCCAGCGCCGGGATCTCCCACAGCGTCGTGTACATCCACGGCCCGCTGAAGGTCAGTTCATACTGGCCGTCGCGCTTGGACAGCTCGTATTCGGGCAGCCGGAAGCCTTCCAGCCAGGCGAGGAATTCCGGTTCGAAGATCTGCTTGCGGCCGTAGAAATTGTTACCGCCGAGCCAGATCATCTCCTTCTTGGAGAACCGCAGCGTGCGGGCATGGTCGAGCTGCTCGCGCAGTTCGCCTTCATCGATCTCATCGGCAAGCCGCACCGAAGTTGTGCGGTTGATCAGCGAGAAGGTGGTGTCGACCTTGGGATACATGCCCCAGATCATCTGCAGCATCAAAAGCTTGTAGAAATCCGTGTCGAGCAGGCTGCGCACGATCGGATCGAGCTTCCAGGTGTGGTTGTAGACCCGCCGCGCAATATCGGTCTTAGCCATGTTTCAACACCGCCTTCGCTGCCTGCTATCCACAACCGCGACAGGCCTCATAGCATCGAATTGGCCAAAACGCTGCCCGGTTTCAGGCTGGCCCGACAAAAAGAAAACCCTGCATGCGACGGAAAGACCACTGACGGCGGCCGCAAGCCGAAGGCCCGGTGTCAGCTCCCGGTTTTGGCGCCGATGACCCTGAGCGCCGGACGCTTTCGGCGGCTGACGATGCGGCCCGCCACCGGGGCGTCGGCGCGGCCGTCGTCCTGCGCCTTCTCGGCGAACAGCCAGTCGATGAACACCTGCACGATCGGCGTCGCTCTCATCTCGTTGCGGCAGACGACATAGAAATCGTCGACCGCCGGCACCGACAGGCTGAACGGCGCCACCAGCATGCCCCTGGCCAGCAGCGCGCTTGCCGTCACCGAATCGCCCAACGCCACGCCATGGCCATGCACTGCCGCCTCGGTCGCCATGCGCGCATCGCCGAGATGATGGCGGCGGCCCCTCTCCAGGTCCAGCGCATCGGCGGCCGCCAGCCAGGTGTGCCATTCGCGGCCGTCGTCGCCATGCAGGAAGACGTGATCGGCGAGGTCGCGCACGCTGCGGATCGGGCGGTTGTTGATCAAGGTCGGGCTGACTACGGGAAACAGTTCGAGGCCCGACCATTTGCGCATCCAGCAATCGGTCCAGCTGCCGTCGCCATAATGCACGCAGACATCGATATGCGGCGCCCGCAAATCCTTGGGGTCGTTGGAGGGGATAAGCGTCAGCCTTATGTCGGGATATTGCGCCATGAAACTGCCGAGCCGCGGGGTCATCCACAGCAACAGCAGCGCCGGCACGCAGGAGACCGAAAGCGTGCCGCTGCTCGCCGGCCTTGTCATGCGCTGGGTGGCGGCGGCGATGCTGTCGAAGGCGCTCGATACCGCCGGCAGAAGTTCGGCGCCATGCGGTGTCAGTTTGACCCGCTGGCCGACACGCTCGAACAGCTTGACACTGAGCGACTGCTCGAGAGCCTTGATCTGGTGGCTGATGGCGCCATGCGTGACGTTCAGCTCACTCGCCGCCTTGGTCAGCGAGCCATGCCGGGCCGTCGCCTCGAAGGCGCGCAGCGGATTCAGCGGAGGCAGGCGTTTGGCCATGGGTATCAACTTTGTTGTGAGATTTTCTCACAGGAAACACCCTAACAATATCAATTGATTTTTCAATGCCGCTGCCAGACACTTGAGCCCGGAACAGCATCAAGACGTGAAATCTGCAGGCAGCCAGCGGGACAGCGGCCCGGCCGGATGACGGTCGGTTCGCTGGCGTCACCGGCGGCACTGCATCAGCCCAGGAGGAGCGGATATGGGTTACGATCGCGGCAAGCTCGACGCGTTGCGTCGCAAATATGGCGAGAGCCATGGCGGCGAGATGTTCGACCCGAAGTTCTGCAAGGTCGCCGACAAGATCTTTTCCAAGACCGGCACGCGGCTCGCGCCCTATTCCGGCATCCCGACCTTCCTTGCCGCGCCCTACCGCGAAATAGCGGCTGACAATCCGGATTTCGGCGACCTTCAGGTGGCGATGATCGGCGTGCCGATGGACCTCGGTGTCACCAACCGGCCGGGCTCGCGTTTCGGGCCAAGGGCGCTGCGCGCCATCGAGCGCATCGGCCCCTACAATCACGTGCTGGAATGCGCGCCGACGCATGAGCTCAGGGTCGCCGACATCGGCGATACGCCGTTCCGCAGCCGCTACCGGCTGGAGATCAGCCATGAGGATATCGAGCGCCGCACCAACCAGATCGTCGATGCCGGCGTCATCCCGCTGTCGATCGGTGGCGATCATTCGATCAGCCATCCGATCCTGAAGGCCGTCGGCAAGAAGGCGCCGGTCGGGTTGATCCATATCGACGCCCATTGCGACACCAGCGGCCTGTTCGACATGACCAAATTCCACCATGGCGGGCCGTTCCGCAACGCGGTGCTCGACGGCGTGCTCGATCCGACGCGCACCATCCAGATCGGCATCCGCGGCTCGGCCGAGTATCTGTGGGAGTTCACCTACGAGTCCGGCATGACCGTGGTCCATGCCGAGGAGGTGACCGGTCTCGGCATTCCTGCCATCATCGAGAAGGCGCGCAGAATAGTCGGCGACGGCCCGACCTATGTCTCCTTCGACATCGACAGCGTCGATCCGGCCTTCGCGCCCGGCACCGGTACGCCGGAAGTCGGCGGGCTGACGACGCGCGAAGTGCTCGAACTGCTGCGCGGCCTCAAAGGTCTCAACATCGTCGGCGGCGACGTCGTCGAGGTGGCGCCGCAATACGACGCGACCACCAACACGGCCCATGCCGCCGCACAGGTGCTGTTCGAGATCCTGAGCCTGATGGTGTTCAGCCCGGCGATAACAGGCAAGGGAGCCTGACGGACTTCAGAAGCAAAGGCGGCCGCCGCGCTGGAGCCGGCGGCCGTATCAAACAAACAAAGCTTCCAGACAGGGGAATAACAATGACGATCCGCAGGACATTCACATCCATCGCTGCCGTGCTGATGCTTGGCACAGCCGGTTTCGGCCTTTCAATTCAGGCCGCCAGCGCCGATGCGCTGGCAGACATCACCAAGGCCGGCGCCATCAATGTCGGCGTCTTCGCCGACTTCCCGCCCTTCTCCTCGGCCAGCGCCGACATGAGCCTCAAGGGCTATGACATGGATGTCGCGCAATACATTGCCGATACGCTCAAGGTGAAGCTCAATCCCGTCGCCGTCACCGGCCAGAACCGCATCCCGTATTTGAACGACCACCGCGTCGACATCCTCATGAGCGTCGGCTATTCGAAGGAACGCGAGCAGGTCATCGACTTCGCCGCCGCCTACGCGCCCTACTACATCGCCGTGATCGGTCCGGCAGCACTTGCGGTCAAGGGCAAGGAAGACCTTGCCGACAAGTCGATCGCCGTCAACCGCGGCACGCTCGAAGACACCTCGCTCACCGAGGCGTCACCCGCGTCGGCCGATATCAAGCGCTTCGACAACTACAATTCGGTGATCCAGGCCTTCATCTCAGGCCAGACGCAATTGATGGTCGTCGGCAACGATGTCGGCGCGCAGGTGCTGGCCAAGCAGGACGCGCTGAAGCCGGAGCAGAAGTTTCAGCTTCTGACCTCGCCTTCGCATATCGGCCTCAACAAGAACGAGGACAGCCTGAAGAAGGCGGTCAACGATGCCGTCGCCAAGATGCTGGCCGACGGCAAGCTGGACGAAAGCTCCAAAGCCTGGCTGAAGACGCCGCTCAACCCCGACAACCTCAAGGATTGAGTTTCCGTGGCCTTTGCCTGGCTTCCAGGTGCTGTCGGCGACATCGCGCGCGGAGCACTCACGACGATTCTGTTGATCGCCGTGACCACGCTCGCGGGAACGTTCCTCAGCATCCTGGGCGCCGCCGGAGGCCGAAATGGCCCGGTGCTGCTCAAGCGGGCAATCGCCTGGTATGTCGAAATCATCCGCAACACGCCGTTTCTGGTGCAGCTGTTCTTCATCTTCTTCGGGCTGCCCAGCCTCGGCATCCGGCTCGATCCGGTGCTGGCCGCCATGCTGGCGATGACGCTCAATATGGCGGCCTACACCATCGAGATCGTCGGCGCCGGGCTTGACGCCGTGCCCGGCGGACAGACGGAAGCAGCCCTGGCACTAGGCTTGAGGCCACGCCAGGTGTTCATCAAGATCGTGCTGCCGCAGGCGCTCAAGGTGATCTTTCCGGCGCTGACCAGCCAGATCGTCATCATGATGCTGGAGTCGGCCGTGGTGTCGCAGATCGCGGTGCGCGAACTGACCTATGAGGCCGACATGCTGCAGGCGCGCACCTTCCGCTCCTTCGAGACCTATTTCGTCGTGACGCTGGTCTATCTCGTCCTGTCGATGGCCTTGCGCCGGCTGTTGGTCACGGGCGGGCGCCGTGCGCTCGGGGCTGGCGTGTCATGATCGAATTCACCTTTTGGGACATCGTGCGCAACCTGCTGCTCGCCGCCCGCTGGACGGTGCTGCTATCGCTTGCCGCCTTCGTTGGCGGCGGCATCGTCGGGCTGATCGTGTTGTTCTTCAGGATCGCCAAAAACAAATGGAGCCGGCGCATCGCCTCCGGCTACATCGCCCTGTTCCAGGGGACGCCGCTTCTGATGCAGCTGTTCCTGATGTTCTTCGGCCTGCCGATGCTCGGCCTGCGCATCGAGCCATGGACGGCGGCGGTGCTCGGCCTCACCTTCTTCGCCAGCGCCTATCTCGCCGAAATCTGGCGCTCCGGCGTCGCCGCGCTGCCATTGGGCCAATGGGACGCCGGCGCCAGCCTCGGCCTGCATTATCTGCAGGAACTGAGGCTGATCATCCTGCCGCAGGCGTTTTCGATCACCCGTGCGCCGACGGTCGGCTTCCTGGTCCAGCTGATCAAGTCGACGGCGCTGACCTCGATCATCGGCTTCGAGGAACTGGTCAGGACCTCCAACGCCATCAACAACGCGACCTTCGAACCGTTCAAGGTCTATGGCCTGGTGGCGCTGATCTTCTTCGTCATGTGCTTTCCGCTGACGCAATACGCGCGGAGGCTTGAGAAGCGGGTGCCGGCGCGCTGAGTCCTGGAAGCTGCCATACTTTCACCTTCGGCAGATGTTGCGCGAACGGCGATATGATAAAATATCCCGGCACCCGAACGTGAACCTTGGTCCGAAAGCCCGGCTTGGCTAGAGTTCCAAGCATGCTGAATGCCATTCACCACGTAGCGCTCATCTGTACAGACTACGACCGGTCGCGACGGTTCTATGTCGAACTCCTCGGTCTCGATCTGATCCGGGAGGTCTTTCGGGAGGAGCGGCAGTCATGGAAGGCCGACCTGCGGATCGGCTTCGCCCAGTTGGAATTATTCTCCTTTCCCGACCCAGCGATGCGGCCGTCCCATCCAGAGGCGACAGGCCTGAGACATCTGGCATTTGCCGTGGCGAATCTTGATCCCGTAATTATGCGCCTGGAAGCCGCAGGCGTTGCCGTTGAGCCAATCCGGATCGACCCATATACAGACCAACGGTTTACCTTTTTCAGAGACCCAGATGGATTGCCGCTGGAACTCTACGAAGCCCCATAAGGAACGGTTCGCTTTCGCGACGGGCGCTGTGCACTGACGGTCTGATGCTGCGCAGTTCGGCCTGAAGGGGTACTGACGGTGAGGCGCGTGCGCGCCAAAAATCATTCCCGCCAGAACGGCTTCGCGATCTCGGCTTCCACCTGTTTCATGGTCAGCCCGATGTCGTCGATGAGCTCCGGCAGATCCATCGCCATACGTGCCAGCTCGTGCCGGAAGTAGGCACGACCGCGCCACGCCTTGATCAGGCCTTTCAAACTGGGCCGGTTCTGCGTGTGTCCGGCCGCCTTCGATTGCCGTTCGCTGGGGTTGAGGCGCATCGCGCCGTAGACATCGGATAGGTTGGTTAGAATCGTTCTCATGGGTGCGATCCTCGATATCAATGGCCCGGTCTGCGGGGGTATGCTGGGAACGTGAGCCTCGGCGAGGGAACGCGCCATCGGTCAGATGCAGTGTTTCGCGTCCTGCATTTGTAGTATTTTGCTGTGGTAGCAGTTGAAACCATGCCGATCCGATGACAGGGACCTTTATGGACCGCCCCGCGACGTCTTCACCGGCTGACGCGCTATCGGGCCGCGAGCGCGCGGTGGCGGAAAGATTTGCCTCGGGCCTGACCTATCGCGAGATCGGCGAGGCGCTGTTCATCGCGCCGTCGACCGTCCGCACCCATCTCGCCGCGATTTACGAGAAGCTCGGCGTCAACAACAAGATCGCGCTTGCCTCGCACATCAATGGCGCCGCACGCGCCGTGCTGGCACCCTCGCTGGCCGATGCCTCGCCGGTGCTCGCCATGTTTCCGATCGAATGCCTGAGCGGCGAGGAACGCTGGCGCCGCTTCGCCGACGGCCTGTCGTCGGACATCAGCATCGATCTCGCGCGCTATGCCGATCTGCCGGTCATCGCCTTCCACACCATGAAGTCGCTCGGCAGCGCACCCGCCGATTTCGTTGCCGATGGCAAGGCGCTGGGCGCCACGTATATCGTCTCGGGCCAGCTGCGCGCCGACGACCGGCGGGTCAGGCTAACGATCGAGCTTGCCGACGCAGGCAACGGCGTCAGCCTGTGGAGCGAGCGCTATGACCGCCCCGTCGAGGACATTTTCACGCTGCAGGATAGTCTGACCGAGAGCGTCATCAACGTGATCGCCGGCAGCCACGGAGCGCTCGCCACGGTCGGCCGCAATGCGATCCGCCGCAAGCCGCCCGCTAGTCTGCGCGCCTATGA
This sequence comes from Mesorhizobium loti, assembly GCA_014189435.1. NCBI lineage: Bacteria > Pseudomonadati > Pseudomonadota > Alphaproteobacteria > Hyphomicrobiales > Phyllobacteriaceae > Mesorhizobium > Mesorhizobium loti. The sequence goes on along the minus strand of CP050293.1, from coordinate 5,945,984 downwards.
TCTTTATCTGCTTGGTGTTGAACGGCAAGACACCTTTAGCCGCGCCGGCATTGCCGAAGCGATTCGCCTGTTTTCACGCGCGCTGGAGCTTGACCCCACCTTGGTCAGGGCCTGGACCCAGCTTGCCTATGCCTATTCGATGGAGGCCTGCCAGGGCTTCAGCGACGATGCGCAGGGCTCGATCGAGAAGTGGCGGGCATCGGTTGAAAACGCGATGTTGCTTGATCCGATGGACAGTGCTGCCTGCAATTGCCTTGGTGATCTCAGGGGATGTCTCGGCGACTTCGAAGGAGCGGAGCGCGCGTATCGCCGCGCCTTCGAATATGGCTCCAATCACGCCGACACGCTGGCGCTGCTGGCCGGCAGCAAGGCGCTGGTTGCTGGCGATCCGGCCGAAGCGATGCCGCTCATCGAGCGCGCCATGCTCCTGAATCCGCTGGCGCCGTCTTGGTATTTCCGCATGCAGGGCCGCATCCAGTTCGCCGCCGGCAGGCATCGTGAGGCCATCGCATCGCTACGCAGGGGAGCGCTGGATTCTCCCAATGTGATCATGTTCCTGGCGCTGGCGCATGCGGCGGTTGGCGAGGCCTTGGAGGCGGCCGGGTTAGCGGCCCGGTTGCAGACCGAGTTCCCGGAGTTTTCGGTCGAACGCTTCATCGCCGGCTACCCCGTGACCAACCCAGATGCCGTCGAGGCCATTCGTCAGGCCGCAAAGCTGGCGAAACTCGGATAAGGTGGCACGCAGGGGCCGGGCGGGTAGCCGTAGCCCTTCTTTCACGGCCGAGGTTCGTTCAACTTTGCCAGGAATATCCGTTACGTCATCGTGTCGGTCGCTCGAAATAATGACTTGTCCTGGATCGCGGAGGGGGATGTGACATGGTGGATTCTGATCGGATCGACAAGCTGATCGCAGCGGTGCCCACCGCCTTGGCGCTTCGCGCCGGGTTGGACCTTGGCATCTTCACCCGGCTCGGTGGCGATGCCGCGACTGCCGGCAGCCTTGGGGCCGCGCTCAAAGTCGAGCCCGATCGTCTGTCGCGGCTCCTCTACGCGCTCGCCAGCATCGGTCTTCTCGAAGTCGAGGATGGTCAATTTCGAAACGGAGCCGAAGCGTCCGCCTTCCTCGACGCGTCCAAGCCGAGCTATCGCGGCGGCGATCATGCGCTCCTGCGCGAGCTCTGGGGAGCCGACCTTTTGACCGCAGACTCGCTGCGACAGAACCGGCCGGCTGCGCTGCACGACTTTTCCGAAGCGGGACCTGAGTCCGCGGCGGCCTTCAGCCGTATGCTCGCACCGGGCGGGGTGATTTTCGGCCGAAATCTGGCCCGGGAGATAGACCTCTCGGCGGTCGGTTCGGTGATCGACATCGGCGGGGGCGCCGGGACCATTCTGGTCGGACTTCGCGAGCAGCGGCCGCGGATTGCGGCGACGCTGATGGAACTCCCTACGGTCGCAGCGGTCGCGCCAGCTATCCTGTCGGAATACGGTGCCGACGACGTGGTTGTCGAAGTGGGGGACATAACTGTCGCGCCATCGGTCGGTCGGCACGATCTGGCGATCCTGAAGGCCGTCGTCCAGGTCCTTCCGCCTGACAAGGCGCGCAGTTCGATCCTGAACGCGGCGCGTTGCCTCACACAAGGAGGCGAGATTGCAATTGCTGGGTGGGGTGTCGTGGATGACGACCGCCTCGGCCCGCCCGAGGGTGTCTTTTTGAATCTCACCTTCTTGAACCTCTATCGCCACGGCGAATCGTACACTGAAGGTCAGTATCGCGCGTGGATGACCGAGGCTGGATTCCGGGATATCTCCAGGTCACGCCTGACGGACGGCTGCACCTTGTTTCGTGCGCGCCTCACAGGCTGAGACGGTTCGGACCTTCACATCTGACCGGCTCAATAACAGCTATCCGCCGCCGCAAGTGCTTCGGCACGGTGAGCTTCGTCCAGCGCGCCAATCCGTCGGACCGATGTATAGAACCTGACATAGTTGCCCGAACACAAATCGAACAAGTGCAGAAACGCCGGAACCTGTTCACCGTACACTGCAGTCGCGGCGAGCTTTGCGTTGTTGATTGGGGAAGCGAACCAGGCATCGTATCCCCGGTATCGACCCCAACGTCTGTCGCGCATCTGTCGGTAGCGCATCCGCAGCCGTTCAATCGCAGCCGTCTTTGCGGCCAGCTTTTGCTCCGAGTTACCGGAGTTGGAATAGACTTGCGTCAACTCGTTCCGGGTCTGGGAGACAAGCGCAAGAAATTCAGCTTTGCGCCTCCGGGCGGCTTCGTAACGGCGCAATGCGGCGGTATCGCCAGCCGCGCGCAGCCATTTTCTCACACCGGTTGTTTCGACGGCGACAGCGAACGCCTCATTGAATGCGGAATCGCCGTTCACGTAGACGCGCTGGTGGGCGAGTTCATGAAAAACCAACCCTGCAAGATAGGTTTCATCCTCGCCGAACATCGTGCTTAGCAGCGGATCACTTGACCAGCCAAGCGTGGAATAAGCAGTGATGCCCGTCACATAGACGTCCATGCCCTGTCCTTGAAGTTCGACAGCGGTTTCAGTCGCGGACTTCCTGGAGAAATATCCCCGGTAGGGAACGCAGCCGAAAACGGGAAAACACCATGTTCGCGGCGTCAGCGAGAATTCCGGCGCGGCGAAGACGGCCCATGTCACCGAGTCCCGACCGATATCAACGTAGCTGCGGTAGCTGTTGTTGTCGGGCAGCGCCAGTTCATCTGTTGCGAACTGTCGTATGGCGCTCGCCGATGCCATTCGGGCGCGCAATGCCTTCGGCGTCGAAGGATCCTCGATCAGTTTTGCGACATCCTTGCGTGTCGTCATGATCTGCAGATGACCCTCCACGGATTGCGCGTAGTAGGAAATGCTGGTGCAACCGGCCATGCCGGACACCACGATCACAACGGCAACCAATCGAAAGAATGCGCGCATCACGATTTGCCCAAAGCTGTGCTCACCCGTTCCGACAGGGCGATTGTCGCGATGCCCCAGGTCCAAGCAGTCGCATGAATTTGATCGAGATCTATAGTTTTCTAAAGAATCCGGACAGAATATTCGGACCCACTTCGCCGGGCCGCAGTCTGATCCCATCCTCGAAGCAGTTCAGCGTCAGGCACTCGAAGCCGGCATGTGCGAGGAGTGCCACCAGCGAATCACGATCGAAGTGGTGCAGGTGCTCGTTGGGAAGACGCATACGCCACGTCCGGAACCACGCGTCACCTTCCGTGCCGAGCTCGCGCCAGCGGCAATAAGGGACGGCGATGGCCAGGTAGCGGGTCTGAAGACCGGTGAGAAAACCCAGATCCGGGATGTGCTCAAGCACGTCGAACATGGCGACGAGATCCCACGAGCTGGAGAGCGCCTCATCCCACTCGACAAAGCGGACGTTCTTGGGCAGCGGAAATCTGGTTATGTCGCAGCCGGCGCAGTCGGCGACCCCGGCTATTTTCGCGGCTTCGATGAATGTGCCCGTGCCATATCCAATCTCCAGCACGGACCGAGGAATCTCGCCGGTTATTCCCAGCACCCAGCCAAGTCGCTGATATCCGAGCTTGATGGTCCGGTCACTCAGGTCCTCGTAGTAGGAAATGTACTTCTTGTCGTACTGGATCGGGGTGAAGTCGATCTGGTGGATCACGCCAAGCCGGTCCAGCTCGTAGTTGTCCAACATTAGCGTGCGGCCTCCGGCTTCCGAGTTCCTTACATGGCGGAGCTAAACCAATGCAACCAGACAACGGCTCGGTCTCTCTGCTTTCGCGATCAGCAAGAACGTCGCCGAACTTGAAGCCAATCTCGGGACACGGCTCATTGCATCGATCTCCGGCGCGATCGTGAAGTCGGTTTGGGGCGTGGCGCTGCATCGATGCCGGTGCTGTCGCGGCAACGGTCGAGCCGAGGTAGGCATATAGCTTTCCTGTTGGGAATAGGCCTTGACATCTTGCCGTTCGAATTGTCCATTCGTTGCTTGACCGGGCCGAACGGGGCGGCGAGGGCGGACAGGGGGCAAACCGGCGCGTGGATAGACAGTCGAGTCGAGTGCTGTTGAGGACGGTTGGGCTGACAAAAGCCTTCCGAGGGCTGGTTGCCCTGCGGGATCATTCCATCGAGCTCCACGAAGGTGAAATCGTTGGGGTGATCGGCCCGAATGGCTCGGGCAAGAGCACGCTTTTCAACCTGATCACCGGCTTCTCCCAGCCGAATTCCGGTAGCATCGAGATGAAGGGCCGTTCGATCGTCGGCCTGCGCACATCGCAGATCGTCGCGATGGGCATCGCCCGCACCTTCCAGGGTTCTCGCCTGTTCGGCAGCCTCAGCGTCGCACAGAACGTGCTGACGGCGGCGCAGCTGCGCCATCCTGTCGGCCCCGCCGATACCGTGCTGCGCGGTCAGCGCTATCGCGAGCGGGTGGCCGCGACGCAGCGGAAGGCCGACGAACTCCTCGACCTCATGGGCCTGACAGCGCAGGCCGGCAGGACCGCCGCGGATCTTCCTTACGGCGATCAGCGGCGGCTGGAGATTGCGCGAGCGCTCGCGACCGGCCCGCAGCTGCTGCTGCTCGACGAGCCCGCAGCCGGGCTTGATTCCAACGAGACCAAGGTGTTGGCAACGCTGATCCGGACGATCCGTGACCGCTACGGCGTAACCGTGGTCGTTGTCGAGCACGACATGGACCTGATCATGGCGCTGTGCGAACGCATCCAGGTGCTGGCGACTGGCGAGGTGATCTGCGTCGGAACACCGGAGCAGGTACGCGAACACCCGAAAGTGCGGGAGGCGTATCTTGGCCACGCCTAGCCCCGTTTTGCTCAGCGTCGAGAACCTCGAGGTCAATTTCGGCGCGGTGCGTGCGCTGAAGGGCATTTCGCTCGACGTCCATGCCGGCGAGGTGGTGGCACTGGTGGGGGCCAACGGCGCCGGCAAGAGCACGACCTTGCGCACCATTTCCGGTCTGTCGCGGCCGCGCAGCGGCAAGATCATCTTCGATGGCAAGCCGATTGGAGGTATCGCCCCGTCGCGGATCGTAGGTCTGGGCATCGCGCAGAGCCCGGAGGGCAGGCGCCTGTTCGGCGGCCTGACGGTAGCCGACAATCTGCGACTCGGCGCCTGCACCCGCACCGACAAGGAGGCCGTCGCTAGAGACAGCGAGCGCATGTTCACGCTGTTCCCGATTCTCAAGCAAAGGCTGAAGCAGCTGGCCGGCACGCTGTCGGGCGGCGAACAGCAGCAGCTTGCCCTGGCGCGTGCGCTGATGGCGGCGCCGCGCCTGCTGCTGCTCGACGAGCCTTCGCTCGGCGTTGCGCCGCTGCTGGTACGCCACATCTTCAGCGCGCTTGCCGAACTCAAGCGCCAGGGCATGACGATGCTGCTGGTGGAACAGAACATCACGCTTGCCCTGGATCTCGCCGACCGCGCCTATGTGCTGCGCACGGGTCAGGTGGCGCTTTCGGGCCGGTCCGCGGAACTGCGCGACAGCGAACGCGTGGCGCAGGCATATCTCGGGGCGGCAACATGACCAAGCTGGACTATATCCTGCAGCAGATCGTCAACGCGGTGAGCCTAGGCAGCCTCTACGCACTGGTGGCGGTCGGTCTGTCGATCGTCTTCGGCGTCCTCAAGCTGACCAATTTCGCGCATGGCGACGTCATGATGGTAGGCGCCTTCGGGGTTGCCTTGCTGGTCGGCATCGGTGTTCCGTTCCCGGTCGCCGTGATCTGCGGCATCGCTGCGGCCGCCATCGCGGGCTTCCTCATCGAACGCATCGCCTATCGTCCGATCCGCGACGCGCCCGACGTCGCGCGACTGCTGACAAGCCTGGCCGTCACCTACATCATCGAGAACGTCGGCATCCTGGTGTTCACCTCCTCGCCGCGCAATTTTCCACTCCCCGATATTCTCAACACCTCCTGGGAAGTGTCGAACGGCGCCATCACCTTCACCAGCATCAATCTCCTGACCATCGCGCTGACCTTCGTGTCGCTGCTGCTCCTCGGCTGGTTCATCACGCGCACCACGACTGGGCTCGGCATGCGCGCCGCAGCCGAGGACATGTCGGCGGCACATCTTGTCGGACTCAACGTCAACCGGCTGATCATCGTCGCCTTCATCGTCGCATCCGCCTATGCCGGCCTCGCCGGCATTCTGTGGGCGGCACAGGCCGGCGTGGTGCAGCCGCAGATGGGCTTCACGCCGCTCCTGAAGGCTTTCGTGGCGGCGATCATCGGCGGCTTCGGGTCGATCGCGGGCGCCCTGGTCGGCGGTTACATATTGGGCGCGCTGGAGATCTTCATCGTCGCATTCCTGCCGAGCAGCGTCTCGTCCTATCGCGACGCAATCGTCTTCGCCGTGCTGATCGCCTTTCTACTGGTGCGCCCGGGCGGGCTGCTCCAGCCAAACCGGGAGATAAAGCTGTGAGCCGGGAAGCGCGGATCACACTCCTGGTCTTCGTCGCCCTGGTGGCGGGAGCAGTCGTCGCTTTCGGTGCGCCGCACGTGCTGAGCGACTATTTCGTCCGGATTATCCTGCTGATCGCGCTGAATGCGATCCTGGTGCTGGCGCTGTCGCTGAGCAACGGTTTTACGGGCGTGTTTTCGCTCGGTCATGTCGGATTCATCGGCGCCGGCGCGTATATTTCGGGGATCCTGTCGATCCCGGTGCAGCAGAAGATGGCATTGCTGCCGCATCTGCCGACGTTTCTGCATGCTTTCAGCCTCCCCTTCCTGCCGGCGACGCTGGTGGCAGGTCTTCTGACCGCGCTGCTTGCGGTGGTCGTCGGTTATCCCTTGATGCGCCTGTCGGGCTATTTCGTTTCGGTGGCGACGATGGGATTCTTGATTATCGTCAACGTGGTGCTGATCAATGCGTCGGATTTCACCCGAGGCGCCCGCACTTTCACCGGCGTGCCGCTGGAGACGACGTTGCCCTGGGTGATGGGTTGGCTGGCCATCACGCTGTTCGTGCTGGCGCGCCTGGTCTATTCGCCTTTCGGACGCGCCATGAAGGCGGTGCGCGACGACACCATCGCGGCCAGCGCCGTCGGTATCGGCGTGCTGCGGACCAGGCTGATCGCCTTCGTCATCGGTGCTTTCTTCTCAGGGGTCGGCGGGTCGCTCTACGCGCATTATCTCGGCTCGTTTTCGCCAAACACCTTTTACTTCGCGCTGACGATGAGCCTGATCACCATGCTGGTGCTGGGCGGCATGGGCTCCCTGACCGGCGCGCTGGTCGGCGTCATCTGCGTTTCGCTGTTGTCGGAGGTTTTGCGCTCGGTCGAACGCGGCTTCACGATCGGCGATTTCGCTGTGCCAGCCCTGTTTGGCGCCAGCCAGATCGTGCTCGGCTTCATCTTCATTCTAATCATGATCTTCCGGCCGAAGGGGATCATGGGGGACCGGGAGCTTACGTTCGGATTAACCCAAGGATCGGCAAAGGTGAACCAGACAGAGGAACGAAAACGATGATCAAACTCACTCGACGCGGCACCATCGGCCTGGGACTGGGCGCATTCTTCGCGCTTGCCTCGGCCAGCACGGCACTTGCTGCCGACACGATCAAGATTGGCTATCCGGCAAACCTGACCGGCATTCAGGCCTCGCTCGACGGTCCGATGCTGAATGGCGCCAAGCTGGCAGCAAGCCAAATCAACGCCGCCGGCGGCGTGCTCGGCCAGCAGATAGAACTGGTAGTCTACGACTCCAAGAGCGATTCGACGACGATCTCGACCGTCGCCAGCCAGTTGATCGACAGCGACAAGGTCGTCGGCATCATCGGCTTCGCCGATTCCGACTCGGTGCTGGCCATCGGACCGCAGGTCCAGAAGGCGCAGATACCATTCATCACGCCCGGCGCGACCTCGCCGAAATTGCCGAGCCAGCTCGGTAACGAGATCTTCCTCGCCGCTTTCGGCGACAACGTTCAGGCTGCGGTTGGCGCGGAATTTGCGCTGAACAAGCTGAACGGCAAGACGGCCTACCTGCTGACCGACATCGGCACCGAATACACAACGCTGCTGTCGGACTACTTCGTCACCGCCTACGAGCATGGCGGGGGCAAGATTTTGGAGCGCGACACTTACAAGATCGGCGACAAGACCTTTACCGCCCAGATCGCCAAACTGAAGGCGCTGTCGCCGCAGCCTGACTTCGTCTATGCCTCGTCGAATGCCGAGGAAATCGGCCTGATCTTGAAGCAGATGCGCCAGGCCGGCATCAACCTGCCGGTGGTCGGCGGCGACGGCTACGACACGCCCTTGCTGATCCAGGTCGGCGGCGACGCGGCCAAGGACACCTACTTCACCACCCACGCCTATATCGGTGAGGGCGCCACCCCGAAGGTGCAGGCCTTCATCGACGCCTACACCAAGTCGGTCGGCAATGCCCCGGAGAACGCCTTCGCTGCGCTCGGCTACGACTCGGTCAAGCTGATGGCCGACGCAATCAAGCGCGCCGGCGCGCCGGATCCGGCCAAGATCCGCGACGCGCTGGCCGCCACGTCCGGGCTCGACGGCGTGACCGGCACGATCACCTACCGTCCGGGCATTTCTGTGCCGGACAAGTCGGTCTCGGTCATCAGTGTCAAGGACGGCAAGCTTGTCCTGGCAAGTGAAGCGGCACCGACCTTCGTCGCCGAGCCGTGATCTTGTCCATTCCGGGTTCGCTTTGGGACATCTACAGGTCGCGGCTCTCCGCCGCGACCTTCACCGACCTGACGCATGCCTTTCATCCGGGCCAGCCGCATTTCCCGGCCTTCCCGGACGAGGAGCGTGGTGCGTTGCTCGATTTTTCGAAGGGCGACGCCTTCCAGGTCCACCACTACGCCTTCGTCGGGCAATGGGGCACCCATGTCGACCCGCCGGTGCATTTCATTGACGGCGGCCGCTCGATCGACCAACTGCCGGTGTCGGAGATGCTTCTGCCGCTAGTCATCCTCGACATCAGCGACAGGGTCGCCGCCGATCCCGACGCGACGCCGACGCTGGACGACATTTCCGCCTGGGAGACCCGGAACGGCCGTATCCCGGAGAAGTGTTTTGTCGCGCTTCGCACCGGGTGGTGGCCGCGCTGGCCAGACCCCGAGACGTTTCAGAACAAGTCGCCCGACGGTATCTCGCATGCACCGGGCTGGTCGAAGCCGGTGCTGGAGGAGCTTTTGGAACGCCGCGGCGTCACTGCGATCGGGCACGAGGGCATGGACACCGATCCCGGCCGCGCCACTTCGGCAGGCGATGCAAGCCTGGAATACTATGTGCTGTCCCGCGACTGCTGGCAGATCGAGCTCTTGGCCAATCTCGACAAGGTGCCCGAAGCCGGAGCGTTGATAATGGCAAGCTGGCCAAAGCCAAAGGCCGGGTCCGGCTTTCCAGCCCGCGCTGTCGCGATCCATGAAGCGGCCAGCTGAACGCCTGAAACCGCAGCTGGCGGCGGTCTAGGGACCGCCGCACAACGATCATCAGACACGGAATTCAGACATGGATATAGACACAGTCCGCGATGCTTTTCCGGCGATGGCGAGAGGTGCCGCGCCGAAGCAGCGGATTTTCTTTGACAATCCCGCGGGAACCCAGATGGCGAGCCGATCGATCGAGCGTATGACGCGTGCCATGATCGAGACCAACGCCAATCTCGGTGGCTATTTCGAAACCTCACTTGCGGCCCAGGCGATGGTCGACGACGCGCATCAAGCGATGGCCGATTTCTTCAATGCCGCGGACCGGCGTGAGGTGGTGTTCGGCCAGAACATGACGACTCTGACTTTCGCCGTCTCGCGCGCCATCGGCCGCGATCTGAACGCCGGCGACGCCATCGTGCTGACGCGCATGGATCATGACGCCAACGTCGCACCCTGGCTGATGCTGGCGGAGGACCGGGGGCTTGAAGTGCGCTGGATCGACCTTGATCCAAAAACGTTCGAACTCAACCTGTCGACGCTGGAGGCGACTATCGACGAGGAGGTCAAGCTGGTCGCTGTCGGGTATGCCAGCAACGTTACCGGCACGATCAACGATGTGAAGCGGATCGCGCAGCGCGCACGCGCGGTCGGGGCGCTGAGCTATATCGACGCGGTGCAGTTCGCGCCGCATGGGGTGATCGACGTCCAGGAGATTGGCTGTGATTTCCTGGTCTGCTCGGCCTACAAATTTTTCGGACCGCATCACGGGGTGTTGTGGGGCCGGTTCGATCTGCTGCAGGCGCTGACCGCCTATAAGGTGCGCGCGGCTTCGAACACGCCACCTGGAAAATTCGAGACGGGGACGACTAGCCGCGAGGCGCTTGCCGGGGTGCTTGGCGCGGTCGAGCACTATGCCTGGCTCGGACAGTCCTTCGGCAATATCCACCCGCAGGCGACGCGGCGTGAGCGCATCGTCGCCGGCATTGAAGTCGCTGACCGTTATGAGCGCGTCCTGACAGCACGGCTGATTGCCGGACTGTCCAGAATTGATGGCGTCGTCATCCAGGGTATAACCGATGCGGCGGCGCAGGCGCGCCGGGTTCCGACCGTGTCGATCACCGTCGACGGGACCGATCCCGCCGACATCGCCAAGGCAATGGCAAAAGAAGGCATCTATCTCTGGCACGGCCACAATTACGGTTTGGAGCCAATCAAGCGGCTGGGGCTTGCGGACCGCAACGGCGTCGTGCGCATAGGGTTGGCCCATTATAATACCGAGGCGGAAGTCGATTTCCTGTTGGCGAAGCTGGCGGACTGGATGAAGATGCGGATCTGACATGCGCGATAGAAACGGAACCCCGAGGATCGGCGTCAAGCTGCGCCATGCCAGACAAGTGCTTGGCCTCAGTCTGGAGGAGCTCGGCGCCCGCATCGGGCTAACAGAAGGTTATCTCTCGAAGATTGAGAACGACCGCGCGACGCCCTCGATGGCGGCTCTGCACCGGCTGGTGCAGGCGCTGGGCATCAACATGAACGCGATGTTCGGCACGCTACAGCACAATGCCTCGGAAGTGTTCGTGTTGCGACAAAACGAGCGTCAGCACATGGAGACGGGACACCGGCGTTCGGGCAACCATGTCGTGCTCGAGCAATTGGTGCCATCCGGCCCGGAATATCTGCTGCAGATCAACATCCACGTGATCGAGGCCGGTGGCGGCAGCCTCGAGTTGATCAGCCATAAGGGGCAGGAATTCGGCTACGTGCTCGAAGGTTCTGTCGAGTTGCTGGTCGAGGCGAACGTGGTGGCGCTCGATGCCGGCGACGCGTTCTATTTCAACTCCGAACTCGGCCACGGCTACCGCAATATCGGTTCGACCACGGTCCGTATCCTCTGGGTCAACACGCCGCCGACATTCTGACCGCCTGCATCGCGGCGCCGGGCGTTCTGGAGGCGTCGTTCAATGAGCCGATGTCCATAGGACAACGGCCGCCGGGCACCTGGCAACCGTCTGGTTCAGTGACCAAAAGCAACCGACGGCGCCAATCGATCCCGCCGCAGCCAGCGCCCGAGAAGCAGCGCCGCCACCACGGCCAGCCCCGATGACAGGCCGATCCAAATGCCGACGCCGTGCAGGCCAAAATGGAAGGCGAGCAGCACGCCGAGCGGCAGGCCGACGCCCCAATAGCCGATCGCGGCATAGATCATCGGCACCTTGGTGTCGTGCAGGCCGCGCAGCATGCCGGCGGCAACCGCCTGCGCGCCGTCGAAGACCTGGAACAGCGCGGCAAAGGCCAGGAACGACACGGCAAGCGCGATCACCCTGGCATTGGCCGGGTTGCTCAGATCGATGAAGGCGCTGATCAGCGGATGCGGCCACAGGATCATCACCAGTCCCATCAGCGCCATGAACGAAACGCCGATGACAAAGGCGGTCCAGCCGGCGCGCGAAACGCCTTCCGGATTGCCGGCGCCGTGCGCAAGGCCGACGCGCACCGTCACCGCCTGGTTGAGGCCAAGCGGCACCATGAAGGAGATCGAGGCGATCTGGATGGCGATGGCATGCGCGGCCAGCGAATCCGCATCGATCAGGCCCATCAGCAGCGCTGCCGCATTGAAGATCGTTACCTCGAAGGCCAAAATGCCGGCGATCGGCAGGCCGAGCCGCAACAGACCCTTGAAGCGCGGCCAGTCGGCGCGCCAGAAACGGCCGAACAGACGGTAACGCCGGAACTTCTTCTCTAGCATCACCACAACAGCCAGGCCGATGAACATCAGCGTTGAGGACAGCGAGGTGGCAAGGCCTGAGCCGGCAATGCCCATCGGGGCGACGCCGAGATTGCCGAACATGAACACCCAGTTGAAGAAGACGTTGCAGGCGACGGCGACGAAGACGATGACCAGCGCCCAGCCCGGCCGCTCCAGCGCCGAGATGAACGAGCGCAGCACGATATAGCCGTAGAAGGGCAGCACCGCCCATTCGAGCCAGCGCAGATAGATGCCGGCCTGATGGGCCAGCACCGGGTCCTGGCCCATGGCCAATAGAATGGCTTCACCGTGCCAAAGCACGAGCCAGATCGGGAGCGAGATCAGGATCGCCAGCCACAGGCCCTGGCGCACGGTGCGGCGCAGGTCGCGCACCGAATAGCGGCGGCGGCCGAGCTCGGTCGCGATCATCGGCGAGGTCGCCAGCATCAGGCCGAGGCCGAAGATCAGCGGCATGAAATAGAGGTTGGCGCCAAGCGCGCCACTGGCCAGCGTATCGGGCCCCAGCCGACCCATCATCATGACGTCGGTCGCCGTCATCGCGGTCTGGCCGAGATTGGTCAGCACCATCGGCCAGGCGAGCGCCAGCGTTGCCCGGATTTCCTGACGCCAAAGATTTTCCGGCGCGCGAGCGCCGGCTTCGATCGCAGACATTTTCCTGCTCTTTCCAGTTGCGGCGCGTCGGCAAGGAGCCGGAATCCGCATGTCAAACGGCAAAACCTTCGGCTTCGCGGCGTTTGCGCCAGCTTTTGTACGAAACGCGACATGAAGGCAAGAGAGGAGGGGCGGGAACAGATTGAGCCAGCCGGAACAGCCGGCCATCAATGCGCGCCGCCGAGGTCCATTTCACATGCGGGCGATGGGCTGCTACGGATTGCATGAACGACGAGGTGCGACGACAGATCCCGGATTTTCCAGGAGGCAGGATGCAGTTCAGGCGCAGAAAGAACACGGCCGCGATCCCGCGGACAGCGCCGTCCTTCGAGCACATCGTCACCGAAGCGAGCGACAGTTTCCTGTGGCGGCTCGACGACTACCCGTGGGAGCGCAATGTCTGGAACTTTCATCCGGAATACGAGATCCATCTGCTGCGAAAATCCTCCGGTGTGGTGCTGGTCGGCGATCACATCGGCGAGTTCGGACCGGGCTATCTGACCATCGTCGGTGGCGGTCTGCCGCATGATTGGGTGACCGCGGTACAGTCAGGAGAGCTGATCGAAGGCCGCGACATCGTCCTGCAGTTCGATGCGCAGAGGCTGCGGGGGTCGGCGGGCCTGCTGCCGGAATTGCGCGAACTGGAACCGTTCCTCGAACGCTCGCTGCGCGGCATGGTCTTTCACGGCCAGGCCGCGCTGGAAGGCGCCGAGCTGATGGAGCGGATGGGTGAAGTTAGCGGGCTAAGCAGGTTCTGCCTGTTCCTGAACCTCGTCGATCTTCTCGCCAGGACCGACGAATATGAATTACTGTCGTCACCGGATTTCTCGCCGGTTCTCGATGCCGCTTCGCTCGACATCATCCAGCGCACGCTGACCTATTTGTTCCAGCATTTCGCTGAGGATCTGAAACTGCCTGAAGTGGCGGAACTGGCCGGCATGACGGAGAGCACGTTTTCGCGGTTCTTCCGGAAGAACACCGGCAACAGCTTTAGCGACCACCTTGCCAAGCTCAGGCTCTGGCAAGCCTGCAAGCTCTTGGCGGACACCGACGTTCCGATCACCGACATCTGTTTTCAGGTCGGCTACATGAACATCTCGAACTTCAACCGTGCCTTCATGCGCAAGCATCGGATGACGCCATCGTCCTATCGGCGGCTGTCGCGACAGCGGCTGACATTGCGCGCATAGGCGTGTCCTAAACCACCGTTTCAAGCTCGATCGATACTCACGTGACGGGCGCTGTATTCGAGCGCCGGTTTTTGCGCTGCACAATGCATAAAAGTACAGGTCTGCTGCAACGGGGCTTCTAGCGTGGCCCGCTGCAACTCCGCATCTTGGCGATGGGTGGCACGTCACTCGGGCGATGGTGAGGATCGCGTAACCCGAGGACTTCCGCTTTCTGCGAAATGTTCCTGGAGGAGAAAGATCATGAAACCAATTCGGCTTGCTGCCAGCCTTGGCGCAGCTTTTATGCTTTCCGCTACCGTTTCCACCATCGCCCTGGCGCAGGCGCCGGTCTGCTCGGCGCCGGTCAAGGTGCTGGCGCAGCCACGCGACGGCCTGACGCTTCTGGAGGACTCCAAGGCCGAGTTCCAGAAGCTCTCCGGCGCCAGTTTTCAGATCGATTATCTCAATGAGAACGACCGCCGGGCGAAATCGCGCGCCGATGCGTCCACCGTCGGCAACTACAACGTCTACTATGTCGATGAAGCCAACGTGGCGCTGTTTGCCTCGTCGAAATGGATCGTGCCGCTCACCGACTACTATCCGGCGGACTACGACTATGCCGATTTCGATCCGGGCCGCCAGAAGGTCGCCACCTATGACGGCAAGGTCTGGTTCGCGCCGCTGACCGGCGGCGGCGACCTGATGGTCTACCGCAAGGATATTCTGGAGGCAGCCGGCATCCAACCGCCGAAGACGCTGGACGAACTGATCGCCGACGTGCCGAAGCTGACCAATCCGGACAAGGGCATCTACGGCATCGCGCTGCGCGGCGCACGCGGTTCGGGCGCCAATGTCTGGCGCTGGATGCCGTTCTTCAAGGCCTATGGCGGCCAGTGGTTCGATGGCGACAAGCCGGCCTTCAACTCGGATGCCGCCGTCAAGGCGACCGAAACCTACCTGAAGCTGTTCAAGGATTCCGCGCCCGGCACGCAGACCGGCAGTTGGGATGAATCGACCGGCGCCTTCCTGTCGGGCCAGGTCGCCATCCTCGTTGAATCGACGCCTCTGTCGGGCATGGCGGTCGATCCGAAGACCTCGCAGGTGGTCGGCAAGATCGGCTTCCTGCCGCCGCCGGCGCCGCTCACCGGCGGTGGCTATGGCCATGGCCTCGCCATCGCGGCAAAGGCCAATGCCGACGATGCCTCGAAGAAATGCGCCGGCCTGTTCATCGCGTGGGCGACATCGAAGGAAAACGAGAAGCGCCGGCTCGACGCCCACCAGTTCGGTGAGCTGAACCGCACCAGCATCCTGTCCAGCAAGGAATTCGCCGACATTTACGGCGCCGATCTCGGCCAGGCGCTGGCCGAGACAGGCAAGGTCACGGCGGTCAACTTCTGGCAGGATCCGCGCTGGCCGGATCTTGGCGACCGCTGGGGCATCATCCTCGAGGAACTGGTCACCGGCACCCGCACCGACGTCAAGGGCGGCCTCAACGAGCTCGAAGCCTATGCCAACGAGCTGGTGAAGAAATAAGCCATCCTCCCCCCTGCGGCGCGCGGTCCGCGGCATTCCTGTGAATGCCGGGACCTGTGCGCCGCGGGTCTCCCTTTCTCACCACCGCCGTTCGAGCTGGACATCGCGCGAAGAGGTCCAGCCATGTTCAATCGCTCGAGACGCAGCCAGGGATAGACAGATGCCGCGACGCTCATCCTTGCCGGTCACCTTCGTCGTGCCGACGCTGGTCATTCTTCTGATCCTGTCGATGGTGCCGACGCTCTACGCGATCGTCATCGCCCTGCAGAACCGCGAGCTGTCCTCGACGGCCTATTCCTATGTCTGGTTCTCGAATTTCGTCGACCTGTTCTTCGACCGCCGCTTTCTCAACGCCGTCTGGGTGTCGGTGAAATGGGAGGTCGTCACCGTTGTCGCGACCATGGCCGTGGCGATCGGACTGGGCGTGCTGATGTTCGAGGTGGCGTCGCCGCGCCTGCGCAACATCTACTGCCTGCTGTTCATCATCCCGGTCCTGCTGCCGCGTGTCTCGGCAGCCTTCGTCTGGAAGTTCGCCTACCACCCGCTCTACGGCATCGCCACTTACCCCTATCGGCTGCTGACCGGCGGGCTGATCTTCGATCCGCTGTCCAAGCCAGCGACGGCATTGTTTGCCGTCGCATCGGTCGATGTCTGGCAATGGGGCCTGTTCTTCGCCGTCATCGTGCTGAAGCTGCTGGAGACCTTGCCGCCGCAGCCGATCGAGGCCGCACGGCTCGACCACGCCAGGCGCTGGCAGATCCACGCCTATGTCACCTTGCCGATGCTGAAGGCGCCGCTGATCAGCCTGATGTTCGTCAAGATGATCGAGTCGCTGCGCTCCTTCGACCTGATCTATGTGATGACCCGCGGCGGACCGGGCGTGGCGACCGAAACGCTCGACATGTACGCGTTCTCGCAAGGCTTCATCGAGTCCGGCAAGGTGTCCTACGCCTCGGCGATGGCCGTGCTGATGATGATCGCCACCGTCATCACCTTCACCATGCTGTGGAAGCGGGTGCAGGCATGAGACCATCTCGCATGAAACTGGGCCGCCTGATCGGCAAGGCCGTGCTGGCGTTTGCCGGCTTCATGGCGGTGTTTCCGCTGCTGTGGACGGCGCTCAATTCGCTGAAGAACAATGTCGACATCATCACCCGCGTTCCGCGCGTGGTGTTCACGCCGACGCTGGCCAACATCAGCTACATCATCGGCCGCGACAGCGTCATGACCGGCCTCTACAACTCGGTGATCGCCTGCGGGGTCGCGGTTTTGATCGGCGTTGTGCTTGGCCTGCCTGCGGCTTATGCGGTGGCGCGTTATCCCAACCGCTGGGCCGGCGACATCCAGTTCTTCGTGCTGTCGCTGCGTTTCCTGCCGCCGGTGGCGGTGGCCATCCCGCTGATGGTGATCTGGCTGCAGCTCGGGCTCTACGACACGCTGGCGGCGCTGATCGTCACCTATTCGCTGCTCACCATCTCGGTGATCATGTGGCTGGCCATCCCCGCCTTCCAGGCCGTGCCGAAGGAGGTCGAGGAAGCCGCCTTCGTCGATGGCTACGGCGCCTATTCGGTGTTTTGGCGCATCGCGCTGCCGGTCGCGGCGCGCTCGCTGATCGGTGCGGTTGCCTTCAGCTTCGTGCTGGTCTGGAACGAGTTCCTGATCGCGCTGATGCTGTCCAGCTCCAACGCCAAGACCTTGCCGATCGTCGCTTCGGAACTGTCCCAGCAAGGCATGAACGTGCCGTGGGGCATCCTGAATGCCTCGGTCGTGCTTTTGTCGCTGCCACCCCTTTTGTTTCTCGGCGTGCTCAGCGGTTTCCTGAATTCCGTTTTCCGGCAGAAAAAGACTTGAAGTGAGGACGACACGATGCGGGCTTTGGTTCTTGAGAAAAAGGGCGAGCTGGCCCTGCGCGAGATTGCGTTGCCGCTCGATGTCGGGCCGGACGACGTCAGGATCGCCATCCACACGGTCGGTGTCTGCGGCAGCGACGTGCACTACTACACCCATGGCGCCATCGGCAGCTACGTCGTGCGCGCGCCGATGGTGCTTGGCCACGAAGCGTCCGGAACGATCGTCGAAATTGGCGCCAATGTCAGGGCGCTGAAGGTCGGGGATCGCGTCTGCATGGAGCCGGGCGTGCCGAACCTGTCATCGCGGGCAACGAAACTCGGCATCTACAATGTCGACCCCGACGTAAGCTTCTGGGCGACGCCGCCGGTGCATGGCATTCTTGCGCCGCAAGCCGTCCATCCGGCGGCATTCACCTACAGGCTGCCGGACAACGTCTCCTTCGCCGAAGGGGCGATGGTCGAACCCTTTGCTATCGGCATGCAGGCTGCTGCCCGCGCGCGCATCGTTCCGGGCGACGTGGCGGTCGTCGTCGGCTGCGGCCCGATCGGCATCATGATCGCGCTGGCGGCCCTTGCCGGCGGCTGTTCGAAAGTGCTGATTTCCGATTTCTCCGCCCCCAAGCTCGACATTGCGGCGCGCTATCCGGGCATCGTCCCGGTCAACATCGGCGAGCGGTCGCTGGTCGATGCGGTGGCGGAGGCGACCGACAATTGGGGAGCCGATATCGTCTTCGAGGCCAGCGGCAGCCCGAAGGCGTTCGCCAATTTGTTCGATGTCGTACGCCCCGGCGGCGCGGTGGTCCTCGTCGGGCTGCCGGTCGAGCCGGTGGCGCTCAACGTGCCGGCGGCCATATCGAAGGAAGTGCGCATCGAGACGGTGTTCCGCTACGCCAACATCTTCGACCGCGCCCTGCAACTGATCGCGTCAGGCAAGGTCGACCTCAATCCGCTGATCACCGGCACCTATCCCTTCGACGACAGCATCGAGGCGTTCGAGCGGGCGGCCGCGGGCAAGCCGGAAGACGTCAAGCTGCAGATCCTGATTTCGAGCGAGAAGGGCTGACCCAACCATGTCCGCGATTACCTGCTCCCATGTCGAGAAATCCTATGGCGCCACGACTGTCATCCGCGACCTGAACCTCGCCATCGAGGAACATGAATTCGTCGTCTTCCTTGGCCCTTCCGGATGCGGCAAGTCGACCTTGCTGCGCATGCTGGCGGGGTTGGAGGACATCAGCGGCGGTGAGGTCTCGATCGGCGGCAAGGTGGTCAACGACCTCGACCCGGGCGACCGCGGCATTGCCATGGTGTTCCAGAACTACGCGCTCTATCCGCACATGACGATCTTCGACAACATCGCCTTCGGCCTGAAGCGGCAGAAAGTGGCGAAGGCCGAGATACAAAAGCGCGTCGAGGCGGTTTCGAAGACGCTGGGTCTGGATCCCTATCTCGGCCGCAAGCCGGCCGAACTGTCAGGTGGTCAGCAGCAGCGTGTCGCCATTGCCCGCGCCATGATCAAGACACCGAAAGTGTTCCTGTTCGACGAGCCGCTGTCCAATCTGGATGCCAAGCTGCGCAACCACATGCGCATCGAGATCGCCCGGCTGCACCAGTCGTTGAAGACCACCACCGTTTATGTCACCCACGACCAGCTGGAGGCGATGACGCTCGCCGACCGCATCGTGCTGTTGCGCGACGGCAGGATCGAACAGATCGGCTCGCCGGCGGAAATCTACGAGCGGCCGGGCAATCTGTTCGTTGCCGGGTTCATCGGGACGCCGAACATGAATTTCATCGAAGTCACTGTCGGCCGCAAAGGCAACGGTTGGACACTGACCAGTGCCGGAACCGTCTTCACCATCGATGGCTCACGCTTCAAACTTCAACACGGCGAGCGTGCGGTGCTTGGTATCCGGCCTCCGGACCTGAAGACCGCCGGCGCCAATGCCGACAGTCTTCTGGAGGGCACGGCCGATCTCATCGAGTTTCATGGCAATGACGCGCTGGTGATCTTCGGTTCCGGCGGCAAGGAAATCAGCGCGCTGGTGCCAACCCGCGAATGCCCTACCGTCAACAGCCATGTCCGCTACACGGTCGACGAACAGAGCATGCATCTGTTCGATGCCAAGTCGGGTGCATCCCTGCTGAGACAGTAGCTCTACTTTATGGCGTCCAGCATCTGCCGTTGGCGGTGCATCTCGAGGAAGACCCTGTAGTCGCGGTCGAAACGTCCGGATGATTTCGGGTTCGACGCGCGCGTCCTGCCGCCTTGCTGCATGGCAAGACAGGCCGCAGTGAGATCGGGAAACAGCCCGGCCGCGGTTGCCGCGACCATGCCGGTGCCGAGCAGCACCGCCTCGTCGGCCAGCGGCTCGATCACCGTGCAGCCAGTGGCGTCGGCATAGAGCTCCATCAGCAGCGGGTTCTTGGTGTGGCCGCCGGTGACATGCAGCGTATCGATCAAATAGCCGTTCTCGTTCAGCGCCTCCAGCACGTGGCGCACGCCGAGCGCGATGCCGACGGCGGTGCGCCAGTAGAGCTTGCACAGGCTGTCGAAGGAGGAGTCCAGCGTCAGCCCGCTGACGACGCCGACCGCGTGCGGATCGGCGAGCGGCGAACGGTTGCCATGGAAATCCGGCAGCACATGCAGCCTCGCGGCAAGGCTCTCACCCTCGGCAGCGCGCAGCTCGGCGACACGCCTGGCGATCTTTGCATGCATGGCGGCATCCGGCTCGCCGCCGGCGCCGTGCCAGCGGATGATGTGGTCGAGCAGGGCGCCGGTTGCCGACTGGCCGCCTTCCGACAGCCACAGCTTCGGCAGCGCCGCGCCGTAGTAAGGACCCCAGACACCGGCGAAAGGCTGCGGGTCGGGCGACATCGCCATGACGCAGCTCGACGTGCCGGCGATCAGCGCCAGATGCCGGCCGATGTCCTGTTCGTCGCCGGCAAAACCGCCAAGCACGCCAAGCGCGCCAGCATAGGCATCGATGACGCCGGCGCCGACCCGGCATTTTTCGCTCAGGCCAAGCTCCGCCGCCGCTTGCGCCGTCAGGCGGCCGATATCGGTTCCGACCGGGCTGGCCCTCTCGGGCAGATTGCCATGCTCGAAAAGATCGTCGAGACCGACGAGCTCGAAGAAGTCACGGCGCCAGCCGGTCTCTTCATGCGCCAGATAGGTCCATTTGGCGGTCAGCGTGCATTGCGAACGGGCCAGCGAGCCCGTCGCTTGCCAGGTCAGGAAATCGGTGAGGTCGAATAAAGTGCCGGCCTGCGCCCACGTCTTGGGCAGGTTGCGCTTCAGCCACATCAGCTTCGGCGTTGCCATTTCCGGCGACATGACGCCGCCGATGTAATTCAGCACGGCGTGGCCGCTTGCCGTGCATTCGTCGGCCTCGGCAATGGCGCGGTGGTCGAGCCAGACGATGGTGTCCCAGCGCCTGTCGCCCGTGACCGAGACGCTGAGCTGGCCGCCATCCACACCCCGCACCACCAGCGAACACGTGGCGTCGAAGGAAATGCCGACAATATCCTCGGGCTCGACGCCGGCCTTTTCGCGGGCAGTGCGCACGGCGGCGCAGACGGCCGACCAGATATCGCGCGAATCATGCTCGGCGTGATCGGGCTTCGGCTGGTTCATGAGGATCGGCCGCTCGGCGCGGCCGAGCAAGGTGCCACTGGTGTCGAGAATGCCCGCGCGAGCGCTCCCGGTGCCGACATCGACCGCGCAAACGAACTGTTTCGTCAAGATGCTCTAACTCTCGCTCCCAGGCCTGCAATCAGATCGGGCAATTGCAGCATGTCAGCGAATATAAAGTCCGGTTCACTCGACGCAAGCCGCGCTTTCAATGTGGGATTGCCGGCATGCGAGCCGCCGGTGAAGGCAAACACGCGCATGCCCGCCGCCCGCGCCGCAATGATGCCGGCCGGGCTGTCCTCGACGACGAGGCATTTGCGCGGATGGGCCCGCATGCTGGCGGCGGCGTGCAGGAACAGGTCGGGCGCCGGCTTGCCGCGCGGCACCATGGCGGCGCTGAACAGATGCGGCTCCATCAGCCCGAGCAATCCGGTGACGTCGAGCGCGTAACGGATGCGGTCGAGCGTGCCCGAGGACGCGACGCAGAACGGCAGTGCCAGTCTCGGCAGCATCTCCTTGACGCCGGTGATCGGCTTCAGTTCCTCGCGGAATCTGCGCATCAGTTCGACGCGCATCGCAGTCAGGTGCTGGTCGGTGATCTCAAGTCCGAAGTCGCGGCCGAGCATCTCGCGCACGCTTTTCATGCTCTTGCCGAGGAAATGCTCGTAGGCGGCATCCTCACTGACGCTGCCGCCGGCGAGCTTGATCATGCCGAGCAGCGCCGAGACGGACAGTGCCTCGCTGTCGACCAGGACGCCATCGCAGTCGAAGATGACCAGTTCAGGCGTCATGGCGGCGAATGGCTCTTAGAGCTTGCCGGCGAGGTAGCGCGTCAGCGTGGCGCGCGCGCCGTTCGCCCACAGCACGTTGAGCGCATGGGCGAAGGCCTCGACAAACGCCGTCGCGCGGCCGACATCGCCATAGATGTCCTCCATGGCAAGCCAGGCGGCCGGCGCATCCTTTGCCGCCTTTGCCGTTGCCTGCAGCCGGTCCCAGCTCGGGTCGTTGGGCTCGATGACGGCGCGGCTGTCCGTCGTGCCGAAGCAATAGCGGCACCACAATGCCGATTCCAGCGCCAGGCCGGCGACGCCTTTTCCGGCCTTCAGCCGGTCGGCGATGGTCGGGATGATGAATTTCGGCTGGCGGTTAGAACCGTCGAGGCAGAGCCGGCGCACCGTGTCGCCGATCTTGGGATTGGAGAAGCGGCTCTCGATGAGCTGGTAATAGTCTTCCAGAACCGTGTCCGGCACCGGCGGCACGGTCGGAATGATTTCATCCCGCTCGAGCTTGGCCAGAAAACCGCTCACCAGCGGCTCCTGCATCGCCTCATGGACGAAATGAATGTCCATCAGGCCGGCCGGATAGGCGATGGTGGCATGGCCGCCATTGAGGATGCGGATCTTCATCAATTCATAGGGCGCAACGTCCTTGACGAACTGCACGCCGACCTTTTCCAGCGGTGGCCGGCCATCGGTGAAATGGTCTTCCAGCACCCATTGCCGGAACGGCTCGCAGAACACCGGCCAGTTGTCCTCGAGGCCGAAATCCTTGGCCAGGATGCCGCGTTCACGGTCGGTGGTGGCCGGCGTGATGCGGTCGACCATGCCGTTGGGAAAGGCGACATGCTCGCTGACCCAGTTCGCCAGATCCTCATCGATCAGACGCGCCAGCCCAATGACGCCGTCGGAGGTGACATGGCCATTGTGAGGAATGTTGTCGCACGACATCACGGTGAACGGCACCGTGCCCTCGTCGCGGCGGCGCACCAGCCCGGCAAGGATGATGCCGAACACGGTCTTCGGTGTGGCACCCGGTTGGGCGTCGGCAACGATGTCGGGATGGGTCGGGTTGAACACGCCCGACGCCGGGTCGATGAAATAACCGCCTTCGGTGATGGTCAGCGACACGATCTTGATCGCCGGGTCGGCAAGCCGTTCGATGATGCCGGCCGCATCGCCCGGCATCAGGAAGTCGATCATGGCGCCGGTCACACGGGCGCTCATATGGCCGCTATCCTGCTCGACCACCGTGGTCAGCCAGTCCTGCTCTTCCAGTTTGGCGCGGCCGATCTTTTCGCCGTCGAACACGCCGGCGCCGATCAGCGCCCAGTCATGGCCGATGCCCGCATTGAACAAATCGTCGAGATAGACGGCCTGATGCGAGCGATGGAAATTGCCGACGCCGAAATGCACGATCCCGGCCTTGAGTGCGGCGCGGTCATACTTCGGACCGGCGACCTCGGGGGGCAGCCTGGAGAGGTTTGAAGACGAGAGTTTCACGGTCATCTGTTTTACCCTTTGGCCGGGCTTCGGCCTTCGTTACGCCCTCTCCCCGTCTTCACGCGGAGAGGATAAGGGGCCTCTGATGTCGGCCTCTGCTCCCCGCGAAGGTACGAGGAGCAGAGGCCGTCCCCCGCCCTCAACTCATCCACTGGCCGCCATCGACATTGTAGGTCTGGGCGACGATGTATTCGGCGTCGCTGCTGGCCAGAAAAACCGCCATGCCGGTCAGATCGTGCGCCGTACCCATGCGGCCATAGGGCACCGCCTCGCCAACCAGTCTCTTCTTCTCGCCCTTCGGCCGGTTTTCATATTTGGCGAACAGTGCGTCGACATGATCCCAGTGCTCGCCGTCGACGACGCCAGGCGCAATCGCGTTGACGTTGATACGGTGCTTGATCAGGTCGAGCCCAGCCGACTGGGTCAGCGAGATGACGGCAGCCTTGGTGGCGCAATAGACGCCGACCAGCGCCTCGCCGCGCCGCCCGGCCTGGCTCGCCATGTTGATGATCCGGCCGCCCCGGCCAGCGGCGATCATCGAGCGGGCGGCTGCCTGCAGCATGAACAGCGTGCCGGCGACATTGACGGAAAACAATTTGTCGTAGCTTGCCTTGGTGATCTCGACGATCGGTGCCAGGTCGAACAGAGCGGCGTTGTTGATCAGGACATCCAGACCGCCGGTCTTCGCCTCCACGGCTTTCACCGCCGCCTCGATCGAGGCGAGGTCGGTGACGTCGAGTTTGACCGCATAGGCCTTACCGCCGATCTCGGCGGCCGTCTTCTGCGCCGCCTCGAGATTGATGTCGGCGATGGCGACGGTGGCGCCTTCGCCGGCATAGGCTTCGGCGAAGGCCCTGCCGATGCCACGGGCCGAACCCGTGATCAGCGCGGATTTGCCGGCCAGTCGCATGCTCACATCGCCTTCCCGTCGGCGCCGAAGCGATGCAGCTTGGCCTTGTCGGGCGTCAGATAGATGGTGTCGCCGTGACGGACGGCGAGTTCGCCGTCGGCACGCACCGTCAGCGGACCGACGCCATCGGCCTGGACATGCAGGAAGGTGTCGGAGCCGAGATGCTCGGCGACGCCGACGGTGGCCTTCCATTCGCCCGCCGTGGTCGAGATCTCCAGGTGCTCGGGGCGGATGCCGATGGTCTTGGCGCCGTATTTGGCAGCCGGCGCGCCTTCGATCAGGTTCATCTTCGGCGAGCCGATGAAGCCGGCGACGAACAGGTTCTTCGGCGTCTTGTAGAGTTCCATCGGCGAGCCGACCTGCTCGATGTTGCCGGCATTCAGCACGACGATCTTGTCGGCCATGGTCATGGCTTCGACCTGGTCGTGGGTGACATAGATCATGGTCGTCTTGAGCTGATGGTGCAGCTCGCTGATTTCCAGCCGCATGGTGCCGCGCAGTGCCGCGTCGAGATTGGACAGCGGCTCGTCGAACAGGAAGGCCGAGGGCTGGCGCACGATGGCGCGGCCGATGGCGACGCGTTGGCGCTGGCCGCCGGAGAGCTGGCCGGGCTTGCGTTCGAGGTAGTTGGTCAGATTGAGGATGCGCGCCGCATCCTTGACCTTCCTGTCGATGGTGGCCTGGTCCTCGCCCGCCATCTTGAGCGGGAAGGCGATGTTCTTTCCAACCGTCATGTGCGGATAGAGCGCGTAAGACTGGAACACCATGGCCAGCTTGCGCTTGGCCGGCGCCTCGCCGGTGACGTCGCGGCCATCGATGTTGATGGTGCCGCCGCTGGTGTCCTCCAGGCCGGCGATCAGCCGCAGCAATGTCGACTTGCCGCAACCCGACGGGCCGACAAAGACGACGAACTCGCCATTCTCGATCACCAGGTCGAGGCCGGGGATAATGGACGTCGTTCCGAAGGATTTGGAGACGTTCTTGAGCGTGATGTTTCCCATGGTTTCCTCCCCGAGGGGTTATTGTCCGGCGTCTGTTGCTTGCGGGGGTCTTACTTCACCGCACCGAATGTCAGGCCGCGCACCAGCTGCTTCTGGCTGAACCAGCCCATGATCAGGATCGGCCCGATGGCCAGTGTCGAGGCGGCCGAAAGCTTGGCCCAGAACAGGCCTTGCGGGCTGGAGAACGAGCTGATGAAGGCGGTCAAGGGTGCTGCTTCCGTGGTCGTCAGCCGGATCGTCCAGAACGCCTCGTTCCAGGCCAGGATGATGTTGAGCAGCATCGTCGAGGCGATGCCCGGCACCGCCATGGGCGTCAGCACATAGACGATCTCGTTCCACAGCGAAGCACCGTCCATGCGCGCCGCTTCCAGAATCTCGCCCGGTATTTCGCGGAAGTAGGTGTAGAGCATCCACACCACGATCGGCAGATTGATCAGCATCAGCATGACCATCAGGCCGATGCGGCTGTCGAGCAGTCCAAGGTCGCGGAAGATCAGGTAGATCGGGAACAGCACGGCGACCGCTGGCATCATCTTGGTGGACAGCATCCACATCAATATGTCCTTGGTCCTCTTGGTCGGCGCGAACGCCATCGACCATGCAGCCGGTATGGCGACCAGCAGGGCCAGGATGGTCGAGCCGACCGAGAGCAGCACCGAGTTGAAGAAGAACTTGAAATAGCCGCTCTGCGCCTGAACCTCGGTATAGCTCTCAAACGTCCCCGACGGGATCAGGTTGAAGCCCTGGATGGCCTCCTGCTCCGACTTGAACGAGGTGATGATCGTATAGAAGATCGGGAAGAAGATCAGCAGCGCGACGATCCAGGCGGCAACGGTCGCGATTGTCTTGTGCTGGGTGGTGACTGCACGTGCCATCGTATCCTCCCTTACTTGTCCAGGTTCTTGCCGACGGCGCGCATGGCGAAGAAGGCAACGATGTTGGCGAGAATGACAGCGATGACGCCGCCGGCGGATGCCTGGCCGATTTTGAACTCCAGCAAGGCCTTCTGGTAGACGAGGAAGGGCAGGTTGGTGGAGGCGTATCCCGGACCGCCATTGGTGGTGACGAGGATCTCGGCATAGACCGACAAAAGGAAGATCGTCTGGATCAGGATGACGACGGTGATGGCGCGCGACATGTGCGGCAGCGTCAGATAGATGAAGCGGCTGACGAAGCCGGCGCCGTCCATCTCGGCGGCCTCCTTCTGCTCACCGTCGAGCGACTGCAGCGCGGTCAAGAGGATGAGCGTGGCGAAAGGCAGCCATTGCCAGGCGACGATGATGATGATCGCCATCATCGGGTGCTGCCCGAACCAGTCGATCGGCTGGGCCCCGAAGAAGCGCGCTATGTCGGCAAATACTCCGTATTGCGGGTGCATGATCATGTTCTTCCAGACCAATGCTGCCACCGGCGGCATGACGAAGAACGGTGAGATGACGAGGATGCGCACGATCCCCTGGCCCCACATCGGCTGATCGATCAGAAGCGCCAGCATGATGCCGCCGATCACCGTGATCAGAAGCACGCTGACCACCAAGGTGAGCGTGTTGAGGATCGATTGCAGGAAGGCCGGGTTGGAATAGAACAGCGCGTAGTTCGAGAAGCCGACGAAGCCGTCTCGGATCGGATTGAGCGGATTGTACTGCTGGAAGGAGAACCAGATGGTGATGACCAGCGGCACAATCATCCAGACGAACAGCAGCACGACAGATGGTGCCATCATGAAGCGGGCAAGCGAACGGGTCTGCTGAGTAGCCATGACGGTCACCCTTCAATGGTCAGACTGAATTTTCAAAAGGCGTTAAAAGCGGCCGCCCGAACTGGGAACTCGGGCGGCCGTTGCCGGTCAAGGAGGCGACCGGCATTCGGCACCGGGAGGAGCCTTACTTGATGTATCCGCCTTCGGTCATTGCCGCGGTGGCAGCGTCCTGGGCCTGCTTCAGGGCATCGTCGACGCTCGACTGGCCGGCAAGAGCCGCCGAGAAGAGCTGGCCGACGGTGGTGCCAAGGCCCTGGAATTCAGGGATGGCGACGAACTGGACGCCGACATAGGGCACCGGCTTGACGGTCGGATGCGTCGGATCGGCGGCATTGATGGAGTCGAGCGTCATCTTGGCGAACGGAGCCGCCTTCTGGTACTCGGCATTGGCATAGAGCGAGGTGCGCGTTCCCGGAGGAGCGCTGGCCCAGCCTAGCTTGGAAGCGACGAGCTCGGAGTAATGCTTGCTGGTTGCCCAGGCGACGAACTTCTCGGCCGCGTCGGTCTTCTGCGTACCGGCCGGAATGGCCAGCGACCATGCCCACAGCCAGTTGCCGCGCTTGCCGAGACCGTTGTCAGGCGCCAGCGCATAGCCAACCTTGTCGGCAACCTTCGAGCTCTTCGGGTCGGAGACCATGGATGCGGCGACCGTGGCATCGATCCACATGCCGCACTTGCCCTGCTGGAACAGCGCCAGGTTTTCGTTGAAGCCGTTGGACGAGGCGCCCTCGGGGCCGTCGGCCTTCATCAGGTCGACATAGAACTGCAGCGTGCTCTTCCATTCGGGCTGGTCGAACTGCGGCTTCCAGTTCTCATCGAACCAGCGGGCGCCGAAGGAGTTCGACATGGCGGTGAGGAAGGCCATGTTTTCACCCCAGCCGGCCTTGCCGCGCAGGCAGACACCGTTCACGCCATTGGCGCGGTCGGTCATCTTGTCGGCGGCCTGCTTGATGAAGTCCCAGGTCGGCGCATCGGGCATCTTCAGCCCGGCCTTGTCCATCAGGTCCTTGCGGTACATGACGAAGGAGCTCTCGCCGTAGAAGGGCGCGGCATAGAGCTTGCCGTCGACCGAAAGGCCGCCTGCGATGGCCGGCAGGATGTCCTTGGCGTCGTAATCGTCGCCGAGCTTGTCGAGCGGCAGCAGCCAGCTCTGCTTGGCCCAGATCGGAACTTCATAGGTGCCGATGGTCATCACGTCATACTGGCCGCCCTTGGTGGCGATGTCGGTGGTGACGCGCTCGCGCAGCACGTTCTCTTCGAGCGTGACCCAGTTGAGCGTGATGTCGGGGTTCGCCTTGGTGAAGTCCTCCGTCAGCGTCTGCATGCGGACCATATCGGCATTGTTGACGGTGGCGATGGTGATGGATTCGGCATGAGCGGCGAACGCAAGCGCGCTGGCCGACAACAAGCCCAGGGTGAGCGTGCGAAGTTTCATCAAATTCCTCCCTTGAACCAAGATGAGCATTTGCCTTGGCTTTGGGCAATTACTCACTTGGCTTGAATTATGTCAAGTCGGATTCGATGCTGCAGCGCAGCACTCGGCAACGCTGATGGACAACGGGCATGTGGAGATTGCGAAGACCAGCCTCGCCCGTCGCCGGATATCCAGGCGAGAGGACAGGGGGCTTGCGGTATCGAATGCGGTTGCTGGACGGCTTGCCGTCAGCAGGCGATCTCGGCCAGCAGCCAGTCACGGAAGGCGCGGATCTTCGGCACGGTGCGGCGCGCCTGGGGATAGACCAGCCAATAGGCGTGGCCGTCGTCGCCGACCAGATCGAAAGGCTGCACCAGGCGGCCGTCGGCGAGCTCCGCCTTGAACAGCGCCCTGGTCAGGATCGCCACGCCATGGCCGGCGATTGCCGCATTGGCCTCATAGGCCTGCGCGCCCATGCTGCTGCCGGGTCGTCTGGCAAGATCGTGCGAGTGCACGCCGGCCGCCGAGAACCACTCCGTCCACCAGATGTCGCCGGGATCGAGGATCGGCAGCCGCAAGAGATCGGCCGGTTCGTTGACGCCGCCGATGCTTGCCGCGAGCTTCGGGCTCAGCATCGGCGTGAAGTCGGCATCGAGCAGCTTGTACGCTTCCAGGCCCGGCCATTTGCCGCCGCCCGAGCGGATGGCGATGTCGGTATCCTCGCGGGCAAAGTCTGTCAGGCGGCTCGACGTCTCGAGCCGCACGGCAAGTGCGGGATGGGCGATCTGGAACGATCCCAGCCGGTGTGCCAGCCAGTTCGAGGCAAAGGTCAGCACCGTGGTGACACACAGCAAGCCGTCGGCGCCGCCACGCACCGCGGCATAGGCCTGGCCAAGAATGGCAAAGGCCTCGCCGACAGCGGGCGCCAGACGCTGCCCGGCCTCGGTCAACACGATCTGGCGCGGCCGGCGCAGGAACAGCGGTGCGCCGACACGCTCTTCCAGCACCTTGATCTGATAGCTGACCGCCGCCTGCGTCATGGCGAGTTCGCCGGCGGCCTTGGTGAAGGAAAGATGCCGCGCCACAGCGTCGAACACCCTGATCGCCTGCAGCGGCGGGAGTTGCGAAACCTGTCGCGAGCTGAGGTCCGGCATAAGGCCTCCTTATGGGTCATAACAGATGTTCGATTGGCGAAGGCGGCCGGCAAGACCGACATACAGCATCAGCCCATCATTCGGGTTCAGGATAGCGGAGGTTGACGATCATGACCATGGCGCAGCAAAAATGCACTCCAACCCCGGATCATCGCTGGATTTCGTGGCTGACGGACGGATTTGGCTGGTTCGCAATAAAAAGGAGGGCACATCTGGACGTCAGGGACCTGTCGCCGCATCTGCAGCGCGATCTCGGCTTCCTCGATGGCAACGACCCATTCGGGCGGCACGAATAGCCCGTCCGATGTTATCAGCCCAGTTGACCTTTATCGCAAATCCACAAGTTCCAGGTCAGATGCTGGCCAGCAGGGCGGTGGCGGTCCGTTCATCGGTGATGAGACCATTGATCAGCCGCCGGTTGGCGGCCGCCAGTATGCCCGGCAGCTTTCGTTCGCCCATCGCCAATGCGATGACCAGCGATTTTTCGCGCGACGGCAGCGAAGCCGACGACACCCGGTCGTTGGTGATGCCCTCGATCATGCGGCCTTCGCGGTCGAACACCCAGCCGACAATCTCGGCGATGCCGCCGGCCTTCTGCAAAGCCTTCAGTTCGCTTTCCGAAATGAAGCCGTCCTCGTAGAGCGGCGCCTTCGGGCCGAGATCGCCAATGCCGATGAAGGTGACATCGGCCTCCGCCGCCAGCGCCAGCGTCGGCTGGATCATCGGCTGGTTGAGCAGCATCTCACGCTCCTCCGGCGAAGAGGCGATGACCGGCAGCGGCATCGGGAAGGACCGCGCCTTGACCCTGTCGGCCATGGTGAAGATGACGTTGTAGAAGGCGGCCGAGCCGTCCGGCGAGATGTTGCCGGTCAACGACACCACCTTGTGTTGCGGGCATTCCATCGGCGGCAACTGTTCGATCGCCGCCTTCAGCGTGCGCCCGGTACCGATCGCCATGACGATCGGGGTCGGCGACCGCAGCCGCCGCTCGATCTCGGCGGCAGCCGCCTCGGCGATGCCGATGGTTGTGGAGGACGAATTGGGATCGCTCGGCACCACCTCGACCAGATCAAGCGCGAAGCGCGATTTCAGCCGCGCCGCCAGATCAAGGCAGTTGGCGATCGGATGATCGACGCGAACCTTGATCAAGCCCTCGGACACCGCCAGCGACACCAGCCGCTGCGCCGTCTGCCGGGAGATGCCGAGCGTGGCGGCAATCTGGTCCTGTGTGTTGCCGGCAACATAATAAAGCCAGCCGGCGCGCGCCGCGTCGTCCAGCCTGTTGCTGCCACCATCCTGCCGGGTATTCACGTGCTGCCTCCCGAAACCGCCGGTCATGAGAGCGGCCCACGCTCACTTTCGCAGGGAACGGCCCGCTGCGCAATTGTCAATCTCCAGGGCAATTGCTTGCACCCGCCGGCGCAAGCGGGGCCAAGTTTTCTTCTCCCACGATGTCGGTGTCAGGTAAAGAAGCGCGGTTGCGGTCCCGACAGGCGGCACGTTCTTCGGTCCCGAAGGTTTATCTCCCGGCGCAAACCCTTTAAGGGATCGCAAAAAGGAGCGCTGCATGACACCGAAAGCGGTTTTCTGGGATATGGACGGCACGCTGGTCGACAGCGAACCGCTGCACGAGGCAGCCCTGGTGGCCGCGATGCGCAATGTCGGCCTCGTGCCGCCCGATGATCTGCATGAGCGCGTGCTCGGCGTCGCGGCCTGGCCGGTCTACGAGATGATGCGCGACGAATTCGGCCTGGATCTGCCTTTCGACGACTGGATCGTGCGCAAATACGAGCACTATCTGCCGCTGGTCGAGCGCTTGCAGCCGCGTCCCGGCGCGATCGAGATCTTCAACGAGTTGCGGGCGAGAGGCGTTGCGCAAGCGGTGGTGTCGAATTCGGACCGGATGATCGTCGACGCCAATCTGAGCATGGTCGGCCTGACCTACCCCGGCATGAAGACGATCAGCCGCAACGACGTGCGCGAAGGCAAGCCGCACGCCGAGCCCTTCCTGCGCGCCGCGTATCTGGCCGATGTCGACCCCGCGCAGGCGGTGGCGATCGACGACAGCTGGCCGGGCGCCATGGCTGGGTTGGCGGCGGGCATGAAGACGATCTTCTGGCCGGAGAAGCCGATGGAAGGACCACCCGGTGCTATCGTCGTCAACAGCGCCGAGGAATTGCGCGCCGAACTCGGTCTTTAATTCCGGTAAACCGGCTCCTGCTCGTCGAGGATCGCCTTCAGTTCGCTGAGATGGCGTTCGGCCTGGCCGGGATAGTCGTCCATCTCGCTTGCCGCCTTCTCGGCGATAGCATCCGACAGCGTCCGCAGTGGCCGGCCGGTCCACAGCGCCTTGATGTAGGTCTCGGCGGCGCGCTCGAAATAGAACATGCGGTTGAAGGCATCGGCGACCGTATCGCCGATGACCAGCACGCCGTGATTGCCCATCACCATCACCTTGACCTTGGGATCGACGAGAAGCTGCGAGCAGCGCTCGCCCTCTTCCTCGAAAGCCAGCCCGCCATAATGCGCGTCGACGACATGGCGGTTGAAGAACATCGCCGAATTCTGGTCGATCGGCGGCAATGTCGAGTCCGCGAGCGACGCCAGCACCGTGGCGTGGATCGAATGCACATGCATGACGCAGCGCGCATGGCGCACATTGCGATGGATGGCCCCGTGCAGGCCCCACGCCGTCGGGTCCGGCGCGTTGGGGCCTGAGAGCGTGTCGGGATCGTTGGCGTCGATCATCAAAAGGTCGCTCGCCTTGATGCGCGAGAAATGCACCTGGTTGGGGTTCATCAGGAACTGCGTGCCGTCATCGTTGACGGCCAGCGAAAAATGATTGGCCACCGCCTCGTGCATGTTGAGCCGCGCCGTCCAGCGAAAGGCACAGGCGAGATCGACGCGCTCCTCATAGAAGGGCAGGTTGGTCAGCGTTTCCTTTTGCAGGCGGGCAATGCTCATCGAAAATCCTCCGGTTTCGGCAAGAATGCCGTGACCAGCCCATGCCCGCAACCGGTTTTGGTTGGTGCAGGGACGGCTATCTCAGGCTGCCGTGCTGGCGGCAGCAGTGCCGGCTCGCAAGCCACCATGCTCGACGATGAAATCGATCACCTCCTGCAGTCCCTTGCCGCGCGACAGGTCGGTGAAGCCGAACGGCCGCTTGCCGCGCATGCGACCGGCATCACTCTCCATCACATCGAGATTGACGTTCACGTAAGGAGCGAGGTCGCTCTTGTTGATGATGAGGAAGTCGGAGCGGGTGATCGCGGGTCCGCCCTTGCGGGGGATTTCTTCGCCCTGGCAGACCGAGATGACATAGAGCGTTAGGTCGGCGAGATCAGGCGAGAAGGTGGCGGCGAGGTTGTCGCCGCCGGATTCGATGAAGACAATGTCGAGATCGGGGAATTTTCTGTTCATCTCGGCGATCGCCTGCAGATTGATCGAGGCGTCCTCGCGGATCGCGGTGTGCGGGCAGCCGCCGGTCTCGACACCCATGATGCGGTCCTCGGGCAGCGCTTGCAGCCGCGCCAGCATCATGGCGTCTTCCTTGGTGTAGATGTCGTTGGTGACGACGGCGATCGAGAATTCGTCGCGCAGCGCCTTGCAAAGCTTTTCGGTCAGCGTCGTCTTGCCCGAGCCGACCGGACCGCCAATGCCGACGCGCAGCGGGCCATTTGTCTGTGTCATGCGGGAAACTCCGTGATGGCGAGGATAGCAAAGCCGAGCCCGATCAACAGGCAGAGCGGCGAATAGTAGCGCAGGTCGAGCCGCGCGAAAGGCTGTTCCGGCGCCAGCCGCCGCCACCATGGCGTGAAGCCGGCAATGCCGCGCCCCAGGAACACCAGCCCGATGAGCAACGACGTGGCGGCGAGACCCTCCCTGGGAAAGGGCGAGGCAAAGACGCCTTCGAGCGCCAGCGGCCAGAGCGTCGCCAGGCACAGGCACGCGGCAACGGCGAAACTGGCGAACGGCGTCGGCATCTCGTCGACGCCGCGAAAGCCGACCACGGCGCGGGCGCAGGATGCCGCATCCTTGCCCGGCCAGATGCCGCCAATTCCCCAATAGACATGCAGCGCGGTGATCAGAAGCAGGACAAGGGATAGCGCGAAGGCGAGAAGGATCATGAGCGGAACAATCGCGAATACTGGGTTTCGTGTTTCATCGCCATGACATCGGAAACAAAGGCGCAGCCACCGAGATCATCCAGTGTCGAGCGCGCGGCGCGGGCTGCGGTCGCCAGGGCCAGCGGCTCGAAGCCGGCTAACAACACGGTGGCGCCGCTCTGGCCAACGATGCCAAGGCGGATCGCCGCCTGGGCGAGGTTGGAGAAGAAGGTCTGCAGGAAGGCGGACAGCGCATCCTGAAGCGCAATTGAATTGCCGCCGGCAATGGCACCGACGGCGACGCAATAGGCGCATTCGGCAGGCAGGCGCTCCAGCACCGGGTTGGGCCAGGCCGCCACCGCTTTGAGGAAGGCAACACCTTGCAGCATGGTCTCGGTGTGCCGTTCGCGCGAACCGGCCAGCGCTTCGGCGAGTGCGGCTATGTCATGGAGATCGCCAGTGCCGCGTGCCCGGCGCCAGCTTTCTGCAAACAGCACCGCATCGTTCCAGCCCGAGCCCATCTCGACCAGCGTTTCCAGCCAGCCAACGAGGCTCTCGCCGTCGGCAACCAGCCCGTCATGCACCACGCGTTCGAGACCATGGCTGTAGGAAAAGCCGCCGACGGGAAAGGCCGGCGACAGCCACGCCATCAGCCGCAGCAGGGCGATGTTCGAAGGCTGGTCAGTCATGGTCGTGATGGTGGCCAGCATGACTATGGGAATGGGAATGCGACTCGCCGTGAGAGTGAGAATGCGCTTCCGCGTGGCTATGCACATGGCCGTGATCATGCCCGCCGGAATAGGCGCCGCGCACCGGCTTGAACGGCTCGGAGACGTCACGCACCGTGGCGCCGAGCCCCTCCAGCATCGCCTTGATGACATGGTCGCGCAGGATGAGGATGCGCCCGGCCTCGATGCTTGCCGCGAGATGACGGTTGCCGATGTGCCATGCGAGTTCGGCCAGATGCACGCCGTCGCGGGCGCGGATGTCATAGACCTCTTCCGGCGCCGCGATGATCTCGATATGGCCGCCATCCTCCAGCACCAGCCGGTCGCCGTCGTTCAGGGCCACGGGTTCGGGAAGGTCGACCAGCACCTTGCTGCCGTCGGCAAGTTCGATGGCCCGGCGGCGCAGATGCCGCTCGTCATGGGCGAGCACTGCCCGGCCGGATGGCGCTGTGGCTCCCGCACTGCCAGCAGGCAGCACCGAGATGGCGCGCGGGAATTTGGTGAAGTCGGTGTTGAGGTTGAGCTTCATTTCATGGATCCCCCATTAGCTTGTGCCCGCGCACGCGCCGGCCGCGCCAGCACGCGGTCGAAATAGGCGTTGACGCGTTCGGACCCGATCGGAAACCGGCCTGCACGTGCCCAACCACCCATGTCGCCAAGCAGCACATCGACAGCCGAGAACCGGTCACCCAGCGCGAAGGGCCGGTCGCCCAGCCGCCGCTCCAGCGCCTTCAGTTCCGAGGCAAAATCGTAGGCAGCCGCCGGGCCGACATCGACCCGAATTTCCTTTGGTAGGAGGAATCGATGGCGCAGCTTGTTCCACAGCGGCGCTTCAAACTCGCTCTGCGCAAAATGCATCCAGGAATCCATCTCGGCCCGGCCGGCAACGCCCGGATTGGCGCCCATGCCCTTGTCCGCGTGCTTGTCGGCGAGATAGACGCAGATCGCCGCCGAATCCGTCACCGTCAGCTCGCCATCGATCAGGATCGGCACCTTGCCCGAAGGGTTGAGTGCGTAGGCTTCCGGTGAGCGCAGCTTGACCTCTACGAATTCATAGGGCTGCCCGAGTTCCTCGAGCATCCAGAGAACGCGGCTGACCCGGGATCCGCGCGATCCAACGGCCTTGTACATGCAAAACCTGCCTTTCTCGAACAAGCTAGACCATCGCGTTCGCTCAGACGATGGTGTCGAAGAGCCGCAGGATGAACGATATCTGATAGATGAGCGCCGCCGTGACAAAGGCGATGTGGAAGCGGCGATCACGCACCAGGATCGCGACGATGCAGAGCGTGACGAAGACCGGCGTGCGGAACAGATACTCGTTGCCGAAGCGGGCGAAATGCTCCGGCCCTTTCAGCAGCGTGTCGATCACGTCGAGCAGGTAGGTCGCCGCCAGCAGGCCGAAGAACCAGGCCCGGCGCGAATAGAAGAAATCCTCGTAGCTGGTGTAGTCCAGCATCGAATCCGGAAACAGCAGTGCGCACAGCAGGAACAGCGTGATCGCGTAGAAGATGATGAACAGGTACTTGCCGAAGGTCCAGGTCTCGATGGCGTAGAGGCCGAACTCCCACCACCAGAAATGCACCAGCATCAAAAGCACCGAGGCGACCCAGGCCAGATGCACGGGATAGAGCCGGTACTGGCCGGGATGCTGGACGATGCGCGCCACCCCCGACAGCAGGCGAGCGACGCCAAGCCCGATCACCATGCCCATGACGATGCGGATATGCGGAAAGATGTCGTGGGGAGAGGCGATTTCGGTGGCCATGGGCCTCAACAAGCAAGGTGGTGGTGGAGCGCGCGCTCGGCATTCATAGATTGCTAGTCTCGCAGAAAATCGTCCATCGAAAGCGGACCGCCAGGCCAAAATCGTCCATCGAGCACCTGCTTGGCTGTAAACGGCGGTTCGCTTGGAAATTGCGATTTCCGCAAGCCCGTCTCCTGTATCGCAACAGGCAAGGCGTCCTTGTAGGCCTCATCAAAGATCTGAGCGGGATATCGACGAAGACTGGGACTATCCTTGACTATGCCTTCGATCCAGACACGCTGTTCGGAAATCGACGACTGCCAGCTGTGGCATCTATGGCCCGGCTGGAACTCCCATTTCAGGAGATGTGCAATCAGCACCCGCATCCGGCTGCGGATTTCTCTTCGGTCGCTCCTCCCCAAGCTTTCTATCTCCTCGGCAAGATTCTCGCGGTCGAGATCGGAGACGCGACCCTCGCGCAGCAACGCGCCCTGTTCGGCGCACCACTGGGCGTAGTCTGTTTCATAGGGCGTCATGGCCCTGAGACGGTCGATCCTGTTCATGTGCGTATAATGCCCTAAAGCGCGCCGAGTTTAAACGGCATCCTGAGATGGGCACTGGCCAAGGCAGCTCAAAACAGAAAATACCTCTGCGCCATCGGCAGCACCGTCGCCGGCTCGCAGGTCAGCAATTCACCGTCGGCGCGAACCTCGTAGGTTTCCGGATCGACCTCGACATGCGGCGTGGCGTCGTTGAGCACCATCGAATGCTTGCCGATGCCGCCGCGGGTGTTTTCGACGGCGACGAACTGCTTGTCGACGCCAAGCCTGCCATGCAGCCCCGACTCGAGCGCGGCTTTCGAAACAAAGGTCACCGACGAGTTGGTCCTGGCCTTGCCATAGGCGCCGAACATCGGCCGGTAATGCATCGGCTGCGGCGTCGGGATCGAAGCGTTGGGGTCGCCCATCGGGGCAGCGGCGATCATGCCGCCGATCAGCACCATGTCCGGCTTGACGCCGAAGAAGGCCGGATTCCAC
The DNA here is from genome assembly GCA_014189435.1 of Mesorhizobium loti. Taxonomy (NCBI): domain Bacteria; kingdom Pseudomonadati; phylum Pseudomonadota; class Alphaproteobacteria; order Hyphomicrobiales; family Phyllobacteriaceae; genus Mesorhizobium; species Mesorhizobium loti. Next base: position 5,908,841 of record CP050293.1, on the reverse strand, counting down.
AGGACCAGGTCGGCGCGTTTGCCGACCGCGATCGATCCGATATCCTTCGACAGCCCGTGCGCGATGGCCGGATTGATCGTGTATTTGGCGATGTAGCGGCGGACGCGGAAATTGTCGTTGTTACCGGTCTCCTGCGGCAGCGAGCCGCGCTGGCGTTTCATCTTGTCGGCGGTCTGCCAGGTGCGGATCGCGACTTCGCCGACCCGGCCCATGGCCTGGCTGTCCGATGAAATGATCGAGAAGGCGCCGATGTCGTGCAAAATGTCTTCGGCTGCGATGGTCTCCTTGCGGATGCGGCTTTCGGCAAAGGCGATGTCCTCGGGGATCGACGGCGACAGGTGATGGCAGACCATCAGCATGTCGAGATGCTCGGCCAGCGTGTTGACGGTGTAGGGCCGCGTCGGATTGGTCGATGACGGGATGACGTTTGGCAGCCCGCAGACCTTGATGATGTCGGGCGCATGGCCGCCGCCGGCGCCCTCGGTGTGGAAGGCATGGATGGTGCGGCCCTTGATCGCCGCGACCGTGTTTTCGACAAAGCCGGATTCGTTCAGCGTATCGGTGTGGATCATCACCTGCACGTCGTAGTCGTCCGCGACCGACAGGCAGCAGTCGATGGCCGCCGGCGTCGTGCCCCAGTCCTCGTGCAGCTTCAGCGAACAGGCGCCGCCCAGCACCATCTCCTCGAGTGCCGCGGGCAGCGAAGCATTGCCCTTGCCCGACAGGCCGATGTTCATCGGGAAGGCGTCGAAGGACTGGATCATGCGCGCCATATGCCATGGCCCCGGCGTGCAGGTGGTCGCCAGTGTGCCATGCGCCGGGCCGGTGCCGCCGCCGAGCATGGTGGTGATGCCGCTCATCAGCGCTTCCTCGATCTGCTGCGGGCAGATAAAATGGATATGCGCGTCGAAGCCGCCTGATGTCAGGATCTTGCCTTCGCCGGCGATGATTTCGGTGCCGGGACCGATGATGATGGTGACGCCATCTTGCGTGTCAGGATTGCCGGCCTTGCCTATTGCCGCAATCCGCCCGTCCCTGAGCCCGATATCGGCCTTGAAGATGCCGGCGCCGGCGTCGACCACCAGCGCGTTGGTGATCACGGTGTCGACGGCGCCCTGGGCTCGGGAAACCTGGCTCTGGCCCATGCCGTCGCGGATGACCTTGCCGCCGCCGAACTTCACCTCCTCGCCATGGATGGTGAGATCCTTCTCGACCTCGATGAACAGTTCGGTGTCGGCAAGCCGCACTCTGTCGCCGACGGTCGGGCCGTACATCTGCGCATAGGCGGCGCGGGTAATTCTGGCCATCAGCGATTGCTCCCAAAATGCGGCTTGCCAAAATGCGGTTTGCCAAAATGCCGTTGGAATGAAGTCCGGCTGCACATTGCCGCCATCCAATGGTCACGCAATGACCCGCTGGGCGACACTTTCTGATCCCATTTGGCGGTTGAGCTTGGGGGGTCACCCAAAACCGACCGTTTGCCAAACGATGGAAAGGAAAATCCATGCGCAAAACGATAGTTCTTGCCGCTGCCGCCAGCCTGATGCTGGCGGGCGCCGCCAGTGCCCAGCAGCAACCCGCGCAACAGCCCGCTCCGGCGCCGACCGCACCTGCCCCCGGGGCGACCAAGCCCGCCCCCGGCGCTCAGCCGGCGGTGCCGACGATCCAGAGCGTCAGCATCGTCGACATCACCGAGCTGCCAAAGGATACCCAGACGCAGGTCAACCAGGTGATCGCCCAGCGTGGCGATGACGGTTTGAAGAAACTGCGCAGTTCGATCGACGCCACGCCCAAGGTGAAGTCGGCGCTCGAAGCCAAGGGGCTCAGTTCGGCGCAAGTCGTCGCCGCCAGCATGGAACCCAATGGCGCGCTGACCCTGATCACCAAGAAGGCGAGCTGACGATAGAATGCGGCGGGCCGGCATCCGGTCGGTCCGCCGCATCAAAGGGCCGAGAGCGATCGACGCCGTCGACCTCACAGCTTGCCCATCACCTTCTGCTGAAATCCGTAGACCTCGCGCTTGCCGCCGAGCGGTACCAGCGTAACGTCGCGCTCCTGTCCCGGCTCGAAGCGCATGGCCGTGCCGGCGGCGATGTCGAGGCGCATACCTCTGGCGCGCTCACGGTCGAATTTCAGCCCCTCATTGGTCTCGAAGAAATGATAGTGGCTGCCGACCTGGATCGGCCGGTCGCCGCTGTTGGCCACTTTGAAGGTGACAGTCGGCAGACCCTTGTTCAGCTCGATGTCGCCGCCCACTGTTATGATTTCACCGGGGATCATCGTCACCCTCACAGAACGCCGAAGACGAGGCCGAGACCAACCGCAGCGCAGGCCGCACCCGCGGCGCGGGCCAGGCCACGGAACCGGATGCCAAGACCGAGACCGGCGGCGATGCCGGTGGCATGGAGAGCCGCGGTGGCGGCGGCAAAGCCGGCCATGTATTCGAGCCCGCCGGCATTCTCCGGCACCTCGGTGCCATGCGCGTGGCCGTGGAACAGCGCGAACAGGCCGATGATAGCGACGCCGGCCGAGACCGGCAGATCGACCGCCAGCGCCACCAGCAGCCCGAGCGCAACGACCGAGGCCAGTATGCCCGGTTCGACGAAGGGCAGCGGCATATGCAGCATGCCGAGCGCGCCGCCGGCCAGCATGACGCCGACAAAGGCCGCCGGCCAGGCAAGAACCGCCTTGCCGCCCTTGAGCGCCGCCCACAGTCCGACCGCGATCATGACCGTCATGTGATCGAGGCCGGAGAGCGGGTGGATGAAGCCGGCCGTGAAGGAGGAAGTCGTGCCGATACCGACATGGGCATAGGCAGGCATTGCAGCGGCTAGCAGCAGGATCGCCGACAGGCACAGGCGTTTGGCAGGGATCATTCTATTCGCCTTTCGGTTGTCTCGGTCGTGGAATTCATGCCGCCTTGCGGGGTCCGCAGCCTTCGGCCTTGAGGACGCGTTTGGTCGAGGCAGGGTATTTCTTCAGCATCGCTGCCGGGCGGATCGGCCGCGCCGAAAAATTGCCGCCGCAATTGGGGCAGATGCCGCCCAACACCTGTTCCACGCAGTTGGCGCAAAAGGTGCACTCGAAGGTGCAGATCAGCGCATCATCTGCCTCCGGCGGCAGGTCCTTGTCGCAGCATTCGCAGTTGGGGCGCAGCTCAAGCATTTTGTCCTCCTCACCGGATCGGTTCGTGCACGGTCACCAGCTTGGTGCCGTCGGGAAACGTCGCTTCGACCTGCACGTCGTGGATCATCTCGGCGATGCCTTCCATGACTTGCGCGCGGGTGACGACATGGGCGCCGGCCTCCATCAGTTCGGCGACAGGGCGGCCGTCGCGAGCGCCCTCGACGACGAAGTCGGTGATCAGCGCGATCGCCTCCGGATGATTGAGCTTGACGCCGCGATCGAGCCGTTTGCGCGCTACGATCGCGGCCATGGCGATCAGCAGCTTGTCCTTTTCCCTCGGCGTCAGGTTCATGCGTTTTCCAAAGCTGGTAGAGACAGGCCTACAGTGACCATAATTTGGGCAACCCCGCCCTTCCGTTGAGCAATTCGACGAGTGGAACCAGCCGCTGGCGCAGCTGGTAGCCATCCCCGGCATAGAGCCTCGCAAGAAGCTTGCCAGATTTCTTCACGCTCCAGACACTGGCGCTGCCGTGGTCGCCGACGATCTCCAGAACCGGATCGAGCAGGGCTTCGGCCCGCGGCGATACCAAAAGCAGCGTCGCCATCGCGATCGCGCCACCGGCAATCGCCGGGCGATCGAGCGTGGCGGCGATATCGGGTCCGATGCGGAAATCCTCGGCATGAACAAGGGAGCCATCCTGGCGCACACGCCAGCGGTCGTGGAAATGCCCCTGCGTGGCGCGTTCGCCCATCGCAAGGCGGCCGAAGACGGCGGCTTCCAGCACCAGCGCCTCGGCGCCGACGGCAAGCTCGACGTCGAGCGTGCGGGCAAAGGCCGCCCGGTCGAAGACGATGGTTTCCTGCGGCAGCCAGGCAATGCGGCCGTTTTCACCGACCGACAGATTGACCCGCACCTCGGCACGGTCGGATGCGGCCCGATAAATCTTCTCGCAGGCCTGGGTCGTGATCGAAGCCGAAGCAGCCGCGCCGACATCCACGTCCCAGGCGATACGGTCGCCGCCGGTCATCCCGCCGGCGGTGTTGATCAGCACCGCTTCGAGCGGATCGGCCGAGACAGAAGGCATCCTTATCTTGGCGGCGCCGTCCTGATAGAGGCGCCGCAGGCGCGTGCGACCCTCACCAAGCGCGCAGGAAAGCCGCGCCACGCCGGCAACGCGCTGCGTCGAAATCCCGCCATGTTCGCCTCTATGTTCGCTTGTATCCATGCCTGCACGTTAAGCACTCCGGCGGCTTTGTCGACATGGAGTTGGATATAGCTTGTTGCTTGACAACGTTTCGGTTTCTATAGAGGGAACCACCTTGGTACGGTCATGCAGCGCTTGGCGGGGGTATAAAACGACGACGGCGGCTTGATACCAGGAGAAAAAAGGGGCGCTGCTCAGTTGGCGTCGGGAAACGTGACATAGTGGGGAAGAAACCGAATGGCCGACCAGCTGGCAACGGATATCATCGCGAAGATCAAGGCTCATGCCGAGCCGGGCGGCGAAGAAATCACCACCACCACCGAATTGACCTCGCTTGGTATCCATTCGCTCGAGCTGACGGAGATCATCTTCGACCTTGAGGAAGAGTATGGCATCGAGATCGAGATGAACACGGTCGACGCCTGGAGCAATCTGAAGAATGTCGGCGATATGGTCGAAGCTGTCCGCGCGCTGATCGCGAAAAAAGCCTGACCTGAATGCGGCAGCGCGTCGTCATCACCGGCATGGGCGGTATTTGCGGGCTCGGCACCAGCGCGCCTGCGATCTGGAACGAGATGCGCGCCGGCCGCTCGGCCATCGGCCAGATCACAAGTCCGCAGCTGCATGACCTGAAGGTCAAGGTCGGCTGCGAAATCAAGACGCTTCCCGATCACGGCATCGACCGCAAGCAGACCGTGTCGATGGACCGCTTCAGCCTGCTGGCGACGATCGCGGCCCGGGAAGCCATGCAGCAGTCCGGCCTGGTTTCGAACGAGGCCACCACCTATCGGATGGGCACCATCGTCGGTGTCGGCGTCTGCGGCTGGGAGGCGATCGAGGAAAGCTATCGGGCCATCCTGATCGAAGGCAAGAATCGCGCCGGCATCTTCACCGTGCCGAAGGTGATGCCAAGTGCGGCCTCCGGCCATGTCAGCATGAATCTCGGCCTGCGCGGGCCGGTCTTCGGCGTCACCTCGGCCTGTTCGTCGTCCAACCACGCCATCGCCTCGGCTGTCGACCAGATCAGGCTCGGCCGCGCCGACGTGATGGTCGCCGGCGGCACCGATGCGCCGCTGGTCTGGGGCATCCTGAAGGGCTGGGAAGCATTGCGCGTGCTGGCGCCCGACACCTGCCGGCCATTTTCGGCCGATCGCCAGGGCCTGTCGCTCGGCGAGGGCGCCGGCATGGCGGTGCTGGAAACCTACGAGCATGCCATGGCGCGTGGCGCCACCATCCTTGCCGAGATTGCCGGCGCCGGCCTCTCCGCCGATGCGTCCGACATCGTCGCGCCGACCATCGACGGACCAACGGCCGCCATGCGTGCCTGCCTGGCCGACGCCGGGTTCAATCCCGAGGACGTCGACTATCTCAATGCCCACGGCACCGGCACCAAGGCCAATGACCAGATCGAGACGGCGGCGATCAAGCGCGTCTTCGGCGACCACGCCTACAAGCTGTCGGTGTCGTCGACCAAGTCGATGCATGCCCATTGCCTCGGCGCATCGGGTGCGCTGGAGATGATCGCCTGCGTGAATGCGATCCGCGAAGGCATCGTGCCGCCGACGGCCAATTTTCGCGAGGCCGACCCGGATTGCGACCTCGACGTCACACCGAACGTGGCACGCGAGCGCAAGGTGCGCACCGCCATCAGCAACGGCTTCGCGTTCGGCGGCACCAATGCGGTTCTGGCCTTCAAGGCCGTCTGATTCCTGATCTGCCCGGGCGGTTACACCTGCCCGGGGCGGTTACACCTGCCCAGGGCGATGTCGAGCGTCCCGCACGACCCGTTCTATTGACTGTCCGTGCATGGCGAAACTGTCGCCGCCATATTGATCAGGATCGGCCGCGCGCCTAGTTCTTGATGGACCCGCCAAAACCGCGCCGCTCGGCGCGAATCCCCATTCAGGAGTTTTCCATGGCTGACCTGTCCGCCTTTCCGATTGCAACACGCTGGCCAGCCAGGCATCCGGACCAGATCCAGCTTTATTCGGCGACAACGCCGAACGGCGTGAAGATATCGATTGCCCTGGAAGAGCTTGGCCTGCCTTACGAGCCGCATCTGGTCAACATCGGCAAGAACGAAAGCTGGACGCCGGAATTCCTGTCGCTCAATCCCAACGGCAAGATACCGGCAATCATCGATCCGAACGGTCCCGATGGCAAACCGATCGGCCTGTTCGAATCCGGCGCCATCCTGCTCTACCTCGCTGAAAAGACCGGCCTGCTCATGCCCGTGGACGCCGCGCGCCGCTACGAGACCATCCAGTGGGTGTTCTTCCAGATGGCGTCGGTCGGACCGATGTTCGGCCAGGTCGGCTTCTTCCACAAATTCGCCGGCCGCGAGATAGCCGACAAGCGCCCGCTGGAGCGCTATCGCGATGAGTCGCGGCGGCTGATCGGCGTGCTGGACGGCCGGCTGAAGGGCCGCAAATGGATCATGGGCAATGACTACACCATCGCCGATATCTCGCTGCTCGGCTGGGTGCGCAACCTGATCGGCTTCTACGAAGCACGCGAACTCGTCGGCTTCGACGATTTCGCCAATGTGGGAACATGGCTGGAACGCGGTCTGGCGCGGCCGGCGGTGCAGAAGGGCCTGACCATACCCGCCAAGCCCTGACACAAACCAGCGAAATCCTTTGAGAAGGCTACTTTGCCTTCGCCTTGGCTTTCGAACCGCCCTTGCCAGCCATGGAGGCTGCAAACGATGCAGTGCCCCTGGCGGCGAGGACGACCGCGCCCGCAGCCACATTGGCCGCAGCCTTGACCGTGCGCATGGCGCTGCCCGAGATCGAGGCGTCAGCGCTCGCCGGCTTTTTGGGCTTTGCGGCTTTCGGCGCAGCTTTTGCCGCTGTCGGCACCACTTTCTTCGGCGCCGCCTTGCCGAAGGCCGGCTTGGCGTCCTTCGAACGTGCAGCGATTGCCGGGCCGGCGCCTGCCTTGGATTGGGTTGCCTTGCCCTTGGCGGGCGCGGGCTTTCTTGCCTTGGTTGCCATCGGACGGAATCCCTGTTTGGCAGAATTGCCTTGTCGGCGATAACGGCCTGAATGTCTTAAGGTTCCCCTTGCGCAATCCGTAGAATCAAGCGGAATCGCCGATCACCAGATCGGCAGCCCGGCGGCGAGCAATAACGCGGTCAATGTTGGGCATGTCGTTGGAGGCGATCCAGGCGCGCGCATCCGCATCGGAGCGGCCGTGCCCGTGCCAGCGCTCCAGCAAGCGGCGCTCGAGCTCGTTGCGCGGCACGTCGACGAAGATCGAGAAATCGAACAGCGGCGCCAGCCGCGACCATGGCTCCTCGTCGAGCAGCAGGTAATTGCCCTCGACCAGGATGAATTTGGTCTCCGTGGCGACGATCGAGGCGGCGGCGCGCGACAGTTCCATGCTGCGGTCGAAGACCGGGATGGCGATGTCGGGTTCGCCGGCTCGGATACGCTTCAGCAGGGTTTCAAAGCCGGCAAAGTCGAAGGTTTCCGGCGCTCCCTTGCGCGCGCGCAGGCCGCGCCGCTCGAGCACGACGTCGTCATAGTGAAAGCCATCCATAGGCACGACTTCCGAGGCGCCTTCGGGCAGCAGGTCATGCAGGGCCGCCGACAGCGTCGACTTGCCCGCCCCCGGCGGCCCGGCAATGGCGACGATGAAGCGACTTGCCTTGCCGGCGCGCTTGAAGATGGTGGCGGCGAGATGGGCGATTTCGGACATGAGAGCCTCTCTGGCCTGGATGATAGGCACGATAATTTCCACCGCATCTTGTCGGCAGTTGGTGGAAATTTCAAACCGGGATTTGCACGATTGGAAGGGTCAATTGCCGAAGTCGGCGCCGCCCCTCATCGCCCTGCCGGGCACTTCTCCCCGTATAGTGACGGGGAGAAGGGGCTGGCCGCAACGACGGCGTCCTTCTTGCGCTGGTGATTGGCGAAATCATCGATGAGAGCGCCCCTCTCCCCGTCACTATACGGGGAGAGGATGCCGGAAGGCAGGTGAGGGGCAGCGCCAACTTTGATGGAAACCTTGAAGCTCGTTCAGCCAGCCGCAGGCCGACCGATGCGCAGGAAATCGCTGTCGAAGGGAACTTCCCAGGACAAGCCGCCTGCTGCCATCCGCATGCGGCCATCCGCCGTCGTGACCGCCTGTGGTGGCTCGCCGCCGGACAGCGGCATGGCGCCGATGACATGGCGAAAGGAAACGCTTTGGCCTTCGCCAAGCGCAAAGGCGGTTGCCACCCCTTCGCGCTTCAGCCAGTTGTCGCCGATCGAGGCGGCATGGCCGACGGCAGCGCGGCCGTCCTCGATGCCGAGCACGCCCAGGTGGCGGCCGCTCCACGGGGCGTAGTCGCGCCCGCCATTGCTGAGCCACAGCATGGTGATCGGCAGCTCGGCCGGGTTCTTCAGCACCAGCACCAGATCCTCTTCGGCCTGACGCGCAAGCGCGGTCCAACCCGGCCCACCATGATCGGCCTCGACCAGGGTGATGAAATCCTCGCGGCGGTCGTCCATGCGGTATTCCGTGAGATCGAGCGTACCGCCCCCAGTGGCGGGAAAATGGCCGAGATCGGCGGACCGCGCCGGATAGGCCAGCATGAAGCGGCCGCGGGCGGGATCGGGCTCCAGCGGATCGTCCAGCGTCGCGGCAAACCGCTTGGGCGAAAAGGCCAGCCTGCCGCCGCCCGTCATCGCCGTCATCGGATGATGCGCGACCGAGATCGCGCCATGGCCGCCTGAAAACACATGCTCCTGGTAGAGGAAGGGATGGTCGTCGCGCAGCGTCAGGATCTTGTCGACGCTCGCGCCCATCACCTTGTGCCGCAAGCGGTAGACCGCGCGCCAGCCATCCTCTGTCGCGGCACTCTCGACCACGTCCCAGCCGCTGTTGGCCGGCCAGCCATGCAGCGGCGCCTCCTCCACATCGCTGCGCGAAAACGGCGCGCAGAGAAAATCGCCGGACAGGCGAACCGTGCCTTCCGGCAAATTGTCCGGCAGCGTCTCGTTCGCATCGACCCAGGGCGCACGATGCAGCGGCTTCAGCTGGCGCCCACCGCCCTCGACGACCATGTCGGCGATGTGGCCGACCGTGAGGTCGAGCGAAACCGAAATGCTTCTGGCCTTGATCGTATGGATGGTCATCGCGCACCTGTTGATTCTGGTGGTGCGAACAAACCTGCTCCGTGAAGGTTGCGCAAGCATCGCGATCGGCATTTTGCATCAGGGTGAGGGGAATACAGCGTGGAGAGGCCAACTGTTGATTGTCAGCGCCGCCCCTCATCCGCCTGCCGGCACCTTCTCCCCGTATAGAGACGGGGAGAAGGGAACTGGTCGCGACGCCGGCCCTTTTCTGCAACGCTGGTGATTGGCGAAACCATTGACGACAGCGCCCCTCTCCCCGTCACTATACGGGGAGAGGATGCCGGCAGGCAGGTGAGGGGCAGCGCCAACGCTGGGCGAGGCAAATCTCGACCCGAAGCCAATCGCCATGGCTGGTGTCGGCCCCCACCCCGTCGAACGGTCTCCGCTTCGCTGCGACCGCTCGCCGACCCTCCCCACAAGGGGGAGGGTAAGCGCCTCTACTGCCGCTTGTATTCCCGCACCGGCGATTTTGTCCCGTCGGTGTAGGTGACCTGCACCGACATCGATTTCACGCTGTCGGCGATCTTGAAATAGCCCTTGGCGTCGTAGGGGATGGCGTAGGGGTCTTTCTTGTCGCAGGGCGGTATCTCCAGCGACTTGTCGAGCGCCGCACCGTTCAGGCTGTAATGCGCCTCCTTGATGGCGCAGCGGTAGGACAGCATCTGGGTGAAATAGACCAGGCCGTGATTGCCGCCGGAATCGAAGGCGATCCACGAGGTCCAGAACTGGTCGAGGATCTGCTTGTCGCCTTGCTGGAGCGCCGTATCGGGATCGAAGCGGATGTCGAACGGGCCGGTCTCGCGGCCCCTGATGTCGAGATATTTGATCGCGATGGTCCCGGCCTGCGTGCTGTCGGGCAATTCGAAGCTCGGATTGGCCATCGGCTTGCCGGTGGTCTGGTCGTTCATGGCCAGGAAACCGGTGTCGGTGAACGGGCCGCTGTCGCCCATGCGCCAGGAGATGGCGGTCGCCGGCTCCGGCAGCGAGATGGTCATCGACCAGCCCTGGTTCGAGCGCATCGGCGTCAGCGAAGGCACGAAGCGGGCGGGGTCGAGCACGTCGCCAAGGGCTGCCAGCCGGCTGCGGCTGCGGTCCAGCCAGTCTGCGAGCTGCGTCTGGTCGACGAAATATTTGAGCAGCCCGCCATCCTTTTCATAGGATACGAATTTGGTCAGCGCCTTGGCCTCGTTGCGCTTGTCGGCCAGCGTCTGGGCGCCGAGCCGGTCCTCCGAAAATTCCTGCGCCAATAGGAAATAGGCCGGCGCGAAGTCCGCATTGGCGGTGATGAAGGCGTTGAGCTTGTCGAGCCGCTGGGCGTCGTCGAACTGCAGGATATGCACCAGCTTGATCGACAGCGCCTTGCCCTTGTCGGCAAGCGCGCCGAACACTTCGCGGGCGCCGGCCTTGCCGTCCTGCACCCGAAGCAGCGTGGCAAAGCGCGTATAGGGGTCGATGGCGTCGACATCGAAACCGGCAAAGGCGAGATAGGAGCGCCGCGCATTGAGCATGTCGCCGGACAGCTCGTAGACGCGGGCATTGTGGTAGAACTCGTCCGGCCGCTTCGGCTCGGCGATCGCCCCGCCCTGTGCCGCCAAGGCGGCAAAGCCCTTGGCGATGGTGTCGATCGAGGCGGCGATCTGTTCGGTTGTCGCCTGCAGCTTTTCGGTCTGGGCCTGCTGCTGCGCCCTGGCCGGCGGCCAGCGTCTCGGTCTGTTTCTTCACCTCTTCGGTGGTCTTTTGCACTTCCGCCGTCTGCTGCGTCTGCTGCTGCTGGGCGTTAGCGATCTCATCGGTCTTCTTCGCCACCGTGTCGGTCGTCTGCTTGACCGCCTCGACCGTCTTCTGCGTCTCGGTAACGGTCTGCTCGATCTTGGCCACCTTGGCCGAGACGATGCCCATCGACTGCTGCAGCCCGGCGATGGCCGGCACCAGGCTGGCGATCACCCCGTTCTGCGCGTTGGTCTGCTGCTGCAGGCCATAGACGCCGCCGGCGACCGCGGCAGCACTTGTGGCGAAGATCAAGGCAGGCAGCGCCTTGGCCGCCAGCACCAGCCTGAGCACGATGGCAATGGCGATGATGGCCGCAGCCACCGCGGCGACCAGCGCGATATAGGCGGCGAACGGCGCCAGCGGATTGAGCACGTCGCCAACGGCGCCGCTGATGAAAGCGACGCTGCCGGCCCATTTGCCGGTGCGGCTGAGCGATGCCTTGATAAGCGAGGGCGCTGCGCCCCCGGCCCCGATATTTGTCATGCCAAGCCCCCAAGCCCTCAGATACCACGCCCCTTCCCACGGGAAACGCGGCCTTGGCAAGGAAAGACAGGGAAAACGGGCGTTTTCGGGGCGGCCGGCAAGCTTGGGTTCCTCGCCCCCACGCAGTGGGGGAGAGGTGGCAGCGAAGCGGCCGGAGAGGGGGCCTTCGTAGGGCGCAGCCCCTCTCCGTCTCGGCTTCGCCGAGCCACCTCTCCCCACTTCGTGGGGCGAGGAACCAAGTCCTGCAAGGGTCTCGACAATCCTGGGACTGTCAGCCATTAACCAAATGGACGCATCAATCGCGTTACGTTAGCTTCGCCTCATCTCAGCAACAGCTTGACCCGAACAGACTTGCCCTTGTCCAACCTGCGTCCCCTTCCGCTCATCCAGAGAGTTTTTGCGGCACTCGGCCTGCTGGTGCTGCTGGCCGGCTGCGCCACGACGCCGCCCGACAGCGTGCTGGCCGTGCCGGCGCCGGCGCAGAAATATGCCGCTATCGTCGTCGACGCCAAGACTGGCAAGCAGCTGTTCGAAGTCAGCTCGACGGCGCAGCGCTACCCGGCCTCGCTGACCAAGATGATGACGCTCTATCTGCTGTTCGAGGCGCTGGAGTCCGGCCGCGTCACCAAGGAGACGCAGATCCCGGTGTCGGACCACGCCGCCTCGCAGCCGCCGACCAAGATGCGCTTCCGGCGCGGCGAGAGCATCGACGTCGATTCGGCGATCCGCGCCATCGTCGTCAAATCGGCCAACGACGTGGCGGTGGCGGTCGGCGAGTATCTCGGCGGCTCGGAGGAGCAGTTCGCCGCCATGATGACATCCAAGGCGCGCCAGCTCGGCATGACCAGCACCACCTTCCGCAACGCGTCCGGCCTGCCCGACGACGACCAGCACACCACGGCGCGCGACATGGCGGTGCTCGGCATGGCGCTGCATCAGCGCTTTCCCCAGCAGTTCCACTATTTCTCCGAAAGCGACTTCATGTTCCGCGGCAGGCTGGTGCGCGGCCACAACGACATGCTCGGCCGCGTGCGCGGCGTCGACGGCATCAAGACCGGCTACATCAGGGCGTCGGGCTTCAACATCGTCACCTCCTACAACGCCGATGGCCGCAACCTGATCGTCGTGGTGATGGGCGCCGACAGCGCCCGCCAGCGCAACGACCACGTCGAAGCGCTGATCCAGCGGAGTTTGTCGCCGACGACGGATGGCGCCAAGACAAGGTTGATGTTCGCCGAGCAGTAGTGGCCGCCGCGCGATTTGCGCCGGGGCACCCGGCTGCCAGGGCAATTGCTTCAGGTTTCGAACTCGCACCATCTCCCTTTTCGGGCGTTGATGCCGCCCCTCACCTGCCTGCCGGCATCCTCTCCCCGTATAGTGACGGGGAGCAGCACGCGGTCGCTGCCCTTGGCGATCGCCTCAATCGCTGCGTTGACGGCGTTTACCTGATAATAACGCGGGGCTTTGCCGCTGCCGTCGTCGAAATAATCTTGAAGCACGATCTGTTCCGCTTCCGGATCGAGGCTCTTCCAGGTGCGATAGCGCGCCCAAAGGTCAACTGGTGACGGGAAGTCATCGAGGCCGAGGCTTGCTTCCTTGGTGTCGCTCTGGCCGGTGCGGTCGTGAAAGACGAAACCGTCGCCATTCGAGGAGAATACGAAGGGGATGTCCAGCGTCGCGGCATAGTCGAGGCCCTGCTGGATACCATCGCCGACGCTGTGTTTGTTGTCCTTCGCTTCGATCAACGCGATCGGTATATTCGGCTTGTAGTAGAGAACGAAGTCGGCCTTTTTTGCTTGACCGCGAGTCACCATCTTCCCGCGCACGATAATCCGGCCTTTGGTAAAATAGACTTCCTCCCGAACCTGTAACATCTCATCCCATCCGGCACGCTTGACGGCAGGTAAGATGAATTTGGTGCAGATGTCGCGTTCGGTGAGGCTTCGTTTGTCCATCAATTGATGTCCCCCACCTTTGGCTCTATGAGGTAAGCTCACTCCAATCAAGAGTGAGGTTGGACACAAGGGCCGATTAGTTCCTTGACTACCGTTCTGGGTGAATGCCCACGCCGGCTGATTCGACGAGCCCGACAGGATTCCAAGGCTTCGACCTCTACCTGAGGAGGCAAGCGCTATTCCATTTGCCCGTTGAAGCCCGCGCCGGCTTCCGCTAAGAAGCCGTGACTTGCCGGTTCACCGGCTGGTTCGTTTCCCGGATTCCGGGAAGCACCCGTAGCTCAGCTGGATAGAGCGCTGCCCTCCGAAGGCAGAGGTCACAGGTTCGAATCCTGTCGGGTGCGCCAGTTCTAAACTGCCACCACCCTCACACTCTCCCGCTCCACCAGCGGGCACTCCAGCTTCGTGATCGGATACCGCCCCCGTCCAGGCGGCGCCGGCGCCTCCAGCTGTTCGATCGCCCATTGGCCCATCGCCATGTGCGGCAGGATCGAGGTCGTCAGCGGCGGGAACAGATGCCGGGCGATTTCCTCGTCGTCGTAGCCGACGACGGAAATGTCTTGCGGGATGTGCAGGCCGGCTTCCTTCAGCGCTTCGTAGCAGCCGATCGCGGTGCGGTCGTTCTGGCAGAAGATGGCGGTCGGGCGGTCTTTCAGCGCCAAGAGCTTGACCGTTGCGGCATAGCCGGCGCTGGCCGACCAGTCGCCCTCGACCACCAGTTCGGGATCGAACGGGATGTCGGCGGTGGCGAGCGCGCGGCGGTAGCCTTTCAGCCGGTCTTGTGCGGCCTGCATCCACGGCTCACCGGTGATGGTGGCGATGCGGCGGTGGCCGTGGCTGATCAGATGGCGGGTCGAGCTCTGGCCGCCGGCGATCTCGCTCGGCACCACGGCCGGGAAGGCGTAATCCGCCGTGTAGCAGTTGAGCAGGATCACCGGGATGTCGAGGCCGTAAAGGTAATCGGGCGCTGATATCTCGCGGGTGAAGATGGTCATGTAGATCAGCGCCGAAATGCCCCGCTTGGTGAGCGCGGCGATGGCGCGTGGCTCCATGACGGAATCGCCCAGCGTCTGCGCCACCAGAAGCACGTTGCCGGCATTCCACGAGGCCTGGCGCGCGCCCTCGATGGCGACCACGGCTTCGGGGCTGGTGGCGAGTTGGTCGACGGCAAAGCCGATCACCCCATCCAGGCCTTCGAAGGCGGGCAGCGGCGGGTGAAGTGCCGAGAAGGCGGGCGGCGCATAGCCAAGGGTCCGCGCGGCCTCGATCACCCGGTCGCGGGTCTGCTGCGACAGCCTTATGCCGGGCGAATTGTTGAGCACGAAGGAAACGGTCGCCTGCGAGCAGCCGGCGGCCCTGGCGATATCGGTCATGGTGACGCGACCCCTGGCGCTCTTCGCCGGCGCCTTGCGGCGCTTCACCGTGTCGATGGCCGGATCCGTCGTCTCGCTCATGTCACTCCCCAATCCCCGACCTGTCTAGCGGCGACCTGTCAGGCCGGCAAGGTGGCGTGACGCCGTCTGGTTATCGTGATCGTCACGGACATTTATATCTATTAGCATCTTCAACGTCCATTCGCCATGCGACTCTATATAGCCCGGAACTCAAACACCATAAGGCACAGGCTTTGGTGCAGGCGAGGCGGCGGCTTGCCGGGCAGTCACGCCGCGAAACCGCAATCATGGCTAGGGATATCAGTTCGAAACTAATACTGTTTACTAATACAAAAATGCGCTGTACCGTCAATCCGTCGCGTCCGGCCAGTGGGTCCGGGAGCGGCGGGAGTGTACGCAAATGGCCCGATAGCGAGCGGATACTACCTCCGCGAGCTTTGTCTCGGATATGTGATATGTCAGACAAATCGGACTATTTACGAATGAAGGATGAGTCTCTAAGGTCCATGATCGTGGCTGGACCGGCGCCATTCTTTCGGTGCCGGAAACCCCTTTGAGGAGGAGGGCGTCCAAGCTGCAAACGGCAAAATCAGGTCAGTGCCAAAATCAGGTCAGTGCAAGATCGGTCAGTCTGACGACTGAACCAAATGGGAGGTTGAACATGAAATCCTTGATACGAAATGCATCCGTAGCCGCGACCGCGCTGCTGCTTGGCCTGTCGGCCACGGCAATCGCGCGCGCCGACGACAAGCCGACGCTGGCCTTCGTCGTCAACGGCGCTTCCGATTTCTGGAAGGCCGCCGAAGCCGGCGTCAAGAAGGCGCAGGGCGAACTGCCGGACTACAATCTCGAGCTCAAATACCCCGAGCAGTCCTCGGTCGCCATCCAGCAGCGGCTGATGGACGATCTGGTGACGGCCGGCGTGAAGGGCATCATGGTCTCGGCGGTCGATCCGAAGACCTCGACCGATGGCCTCAACAAGATCGCTTCGGAAACGGCGCTGTTCACCACCGATAGCGACGCGCCGCAGACCAAGCGCGTCGCCTATATCGGCTCGTCCAACGTCGATGCCGGCAAGCAGGCGGCCGAGATCGCCAAGAAGGCGATGCCCAATGGCGGCAAATGCCTCGGCTTCGTCGGCCTGCTCGGCGCCGACAATGCCAAGGAGCGCATCCAGGGCATGAAGGACGGCCTGGCCGGTACCAAGATCGAGCTGATCGACGTGCGCGGCGACGACATCGACCAGGCGCGCGCCAAGAAGAATGTCGAGGACGCGCTGGTCGCCAGCCCCGACGTCACCTGCATGGTCGGCTTCTATTCCTACAACACGCCGCGCATCTATGAAGCACTGCGCGATGCCGGCAAGCTCGGCTCGATCACCGTCGTCGGCTTCGATGACGATCCGATCACGCTGGGCGGCGTCAAGGAAGGCACCGTTGCCGCCACCGTCGTGCAGCAGCCCTTCGAATGGGCCTATCAGGGCATGAAGCTGATGGCTGCCTATCTCAAGGGCGACAAGTCGGGCATCCCGGAAGGCGGCTTGATCATCATCCCGACCAAGATCATCGGCAAGGATGATGTCGACGCCTATGCCGCCAATTTGAAGGCGATGTCTGGAAACTAAGACTTGAAGCAGTTCAGCCGGCTCAACGTCGCTTGGGCCGGCTGCTCGCATTGACGAACCGCGTGCGGACCGTCAGTCTGCCAAAAGGTCGGCCCGCCAATCGCTGTCAGGCATGATGAACTATTCCGACACATCCATCGCAGCAACCACCCCGTTTCTCAACCTCGAGAACGTGCGCAAGACCTATCCGGGCGTCGTCGCGCTCGACGGCTTCTCCATGGAGGTCAGGCCGGGCGAGGTCATCGGTCTCGTCGGCGAAAACGGCGCCGGCAAATCGACCTTGATGAAGATCCTCGGCGGCGTCACCACGCCCGACAGCGGCACGATCACCGTCGACGGCGCCGCCCACAAGGGGCTGACCGTTGAAGGCAGCCTGGGGTCGGGCATCGCCTTCGTCCACCAGGAACTCAATCTGTTCGACAATCTCGATGTCGCCGCCAACATCTTCTTTGGCCGCGAGCCGTTGCGCGCCGGGCCGCTCAAGCTCGTCGACCGCGCCAAACTGCGCACCATGGTGGCGCCGCTGCTGAAGCGCGTCGGCGCCAATTTTTCAGCCGACACGCAGGTCGCGACCCTGTCGCTGGCGCAACAGCAGATGGTCGAGATCGCCAAGGCGCTGTCGATCGAGGCGCGGCTGGTCATCCTCGACGAGCCGACATCGAGCCTGCCGCTTGCCGAAACCGACAAATTGCTCGACGTCATCAAGGCGCTGAAGGCCGACGGCATCAGCGTCATCTTCATTTCGCACCGCCTGCATGAGGTCGAGCGCGTCGCCGACCGCGTCGTCGTGCTGCGCGACGGCATGCTGGCCGGCACGCTGCAAAAGCGCGACATCGGCCACGACCAGATGGTCAAGCTGATGATCGGCCGCATGCTGAAGGAGCGCGAAAAGGCCTCCGAGGCGGCGCGGGCACCGGGCGCCGTCGCCCTTTCGGCCAAAGCCATCCGCACCCCGGCCTATCCCGGCCGGCCGGTCGATCTCGACGTCAGGCGCGGCGAAATCCTCGGCCTCGCCGGCCTCGTCGGCTCCGGCCGCACCGAGCTGGCGCGGGTGTTCTTCGGCATCGATTCAAGCCTTGGCGGCGGGCTCGAACTCGACGGCAAGCCGCTTGCGCTGGGCTCGGCGGCCGACGCCGTCGCGCATGGCATCTTCCTGGTGCCGGAAGACCGCAAGCTGACCGGCATCCTGCTCGACCTGTCGATCGCCCAGAATATTTCGCTGCCCAATCTGCCGGCGCATGCGCGCCGCTCCCTGGTGTCGGCCAGTGCCGAGACCGCCACCGCCGAGAAGCAGAAGAGCAATCTCGGCATCAAGGCGCCGTCGGTGCAGACGCGCACCGGCACGCTGTCGGGCGGCAACCAGCAGAAGGTCGTGCTCGGCAAATGGCTGGCCATGAATCCGAAAGTGATGATCCTCGACGAGCCGACGCGCGGCATCGACATCGGCGCCAAGGCGGAAATCTATGGCCTGATGCGCG
Organism: Mesorhizobium loti; assembly: GCA_014189435.1. Taxonomy (NCBI): domain Bacteria; kingdom Pseudomonadati; phylum Pseudomonadota; class Alphaproteobacteria; order Hyphomicrobiales; family Phyllobacteriaceae; genus Mesorhizobium; species Mesorhizobium loti. The sequence continues at coordinate 5,890,683 of CP050293.1, read as the reverse complement.
CATTGGCCGATGCCGGCGTCGCCGTGCTGATGATCTCCAGCGACATGGAAGAGGTGATCGGCGTGTCAGACCGCATCGCCGTCATGCATGAGGGCCAGATCTCGGGCATTCTCGACAAGGACGGGTTCAGCCAGGAAAACGTGCTGCTGCTGGCGGTGGGCAAGCAGCCGAAATAGTTTTTTGTTTTTGCCGCAGGTCTCGCGGAACCTGCCCGGGCAGGCATTGGGGAGAAGACGATGAGCAAGAAAGATCTCGGCCTGCTGATCCTGATCCTGGTGGTCGGCGCCATCGTGGCGATCATCAATCCGCGCTTCCTGTTGCCGATCAACCTCGCCAACACCTCGAACCTGATCGGCCTGTTCGGCATCCTGTCGATCGGCCAGGCCTTCGTCATCATCACCGGCGGTATCGAACTGTCGGTCGGCTCGGTGGTCGCGCTGCTGGGAACGCTGTTCATCGACTTCATCGCCGTGCGCGAGGTGGCGTGGCCGCTGGCCTTCGTGCTGATCCTCGTGCTCGGCGCCATCATCGGCCTTGTGCATGGCTGGTTGATAACTAGGCTCAAGCTGCAGCCTTTCGTCGTCACTTTGTGCGGCCTGTTGATCTATCGCGGCGTCGCCCGCTTCTACACCGCCGACGGCACCGCAGGCTTCGCCTTCGGCCAGAATTTTCCCGACCTCGAATTCCTCACCGCCGGGCGCTCCTATGGCGTGCCCAACAGCTTCATCGCGCTGATCGTCATTTCCATCGTCATGTGGGTGGTGCTGCACCGCTCGGTGTTCGGCCGCTATCTCTACGCCATCGGCAAGAACGAGGAGGCGGCGAAATATTCGGGCATCCGCACCGGCCGCGTCGTCATGGCCGCCTATGTCATCTGCGGCGTGCTGACGGCGCTGTCGGCGATCTATTTCGCCATGTACACGCGCTCGATCTCACCGGCCAGCCACGGCCAGTTCTACGAACTCTACGCCATTGCCGCCGCCGTGCTCGGCGGCTTCTCGCTGCGCGGCGGCGAGGGCTCGCTGATCGGCGTCATCCTCGGCACGGTGCTGCTGCAGGAGCTGCAGAACCTCGTCAATCTGCTCGGCATCCCGTCCTCGCTCAACTTCGCGGTGATGGGCGGCGTCATCCTCATCGGCGTGCTGGTCGACCAGCAATGGGGCGTGTTCCGGGCACGGCGGCTGATGGTCGACGCCACCCGCAAAAGCGCCGCCGGCGCGGCCGCGGAATAACCGCCGGCCGCGACACGACTGCTTGTCCGCGCAATGAGATTATTATAATAGCATAACCCGAACTTGGTCGGGGGCGGACGAGACATGCGCTGCGATTTGCGAGGCAAGGTAGCGCTGGTCACCGGAGCCGCGGGCGCGATCGGCAGTTCCATTGCCAAACGCCTGTCCGACAATGGCGCCGCGGTCGTTGTCGCCGATATCAACAGCGAAGGTGCGAGCCAGGTCGCGGCCGGTTTGAGCGATGCGATCGCTTGCACCGTCGACATCCGCGATGCCGCCTCGGTCGACAGCGCGATCGCCACCATCATGGATCGCTTTGGCCGGCTCGACATCCTCATCAACAATGCCGGCGTCAACACACTGGCGCATCGCGTCACATTAGACGAATTCCCGGCCGAGGAATGGGACCGCATCACCGGCATCGATCTCGACGGTCTCTACATCATGAGCCGCGCGGCGTTGGCGCCGATGCTCGCCGCGGGCAAGGGCGGGCGCATCGTCAACATCGCCTCGGTCGTCGGGCTTGCCGCCATGCGGCTGCAAAGCCCGTTCGTCGCCGCCAAGGCCGGCATCATCCATCTGACGCGGTCGATGGCGATCGAACTGGGCGCCAAGGGCATCCTGACCAACGCGATCGCACCGGGCTCGGTGATGACGGCGCTGACGGCAAAGCTGTTTTACGGCGATGACGGCAAGTTTGCCGGCCGCACGCAGGAATTCCTCGCCCATGTCCCGCTCGGCCGTCCGGCCCAGCCCGAGGAAATCGCGGAAACCGTGCTGTTCCTGGCCTCGCCGGCCGCCAGCTACATCAACGGCCAGGTGCTGGCCGTCGATGGCGGCTGGACGGCGGGGTACATGATGTGAGTGAAGCCATGGAAATCGATCTCGATGGCGCAGCGATTGCCCTTGATGGTGACAGCAACCTGATCGCCGAGGCAGCTTTTGCCGCGTTGCAGGCCAATGGCGGCCGGCTGGTCGAAGGCTCGCATGCGCGGGAAGCCGATATCCTGCTGATGTCCTGTCCGCTTCGGCCGGGAACGGCAGCGGGAGATCCGCGATCGCTCTACGCCGATGCGCGCAAGGCCGCCGTGACCATGACCGAGCGCGGTAGCGGCCGCATCGTCTTCCTGCTGTCGGCCACAGCCGGCATGCCGATGCGCCGCCACCCGCGCTTTTCCATGGAGAACGCCTCGATCCTCGCCGGCATGCGCACGCTGGCCATGGAGTTCGGCCCGAAGGTGCTGGTCAATGCCGTTGGCGTCGGCGCGGTCGAGGATGAAACCATGGTGTCCGGCGACAAGGCGATGCTCAGCCACACCCCTGTCGGCCGCGCCGGCGGCATCGAGGAAGCGGTTGCAGCCGTGCTGTTCTTCTGCGATCCCCTGAACACCTACACGACGGGCCAGATGCTTTGTGTCGACGGTGGATGGATGGCAGGCTATGGGCGCAATTTCTGAGCCGTTGACGCTCAAGGCCGGAGCGCTCGAGGTCGGGGTGGTGCCGCAAATTGGCGGCAGTGTGAGCGCGCTGCGCTGGCGCGGCATCGATCTCATGCGCCGGCTTTCAGACCGGGATCGCGCCGCCGGCAATGTGCTTGGCGTCGCCATGTTCCCGATGACGCCCTATGCCAATCGCATCACTCGGAACGCTTTCGACTTCGCATCGAAACGCTGGCAGGTCCTGCCCAACAATCCACCGGAAAAATTCAACGTGCATGGCAGCGGCTGGCAGCACGGCTGGGCTGTCATGGACGCAGGAGCCGCCAGCGCGACGCTGTCGCTGGACATCGCCGCCGGTGCGGAGCCTTATTCCTACCGCGCGAGGCAGGCTTTCACGGTTACCGGCGAGGGTCTGAGCGTGACCATGACGCTGACCAACACCGGGCCGGTTTCCCTGCCGTTCGGTTTTGGCCTGCATCCCTGGTTCGATCGCGATCCTGATGTGACGCTGCAGTTCAAGGCCCGGCGCTTCTATCTCGAAGAACCCGACGGCATTTCCGGCGATCCGGTCACGCTGCCATCCGAGCTCGACTTCGCCGAGGACCGGCCTTTGCCGAACGGCTGGCGCAACAATGACTATGGCGGCTGGAGCGGCGAAGCGACGATCCGCTTTCCGTCGCGCGGCGCTGGGTTGCGGATCAAGGCCGATCCCGTCTTCAAGCATCTGATGCTTTATGCCGATCCCGCAAAACCGTATTTCTGCGTCGAGCCGCAGACCAATGCCTCGGGCGCTTTCAACCGGGGGAGATGGGATGATCCGGACGAGGGCGTGATCGTGCTCGCCTCCGACGAAAGCGCCGCCGGCACCGTCTCGTTCATGCCTTTTGAATTAGAGTAGCCGCGCCAAAAGTCCGCCATCCACTTGCATGGCGCTGCCGGTGACGAAGGACGCGGCGTCGGAGATCAGGAAGCCTATTGCCGTGGCGATCTCGGAGGGGTTGGCGATGCGGGCGATCCGGTTGGGCTCGAAGGACAGGCCCAGCGCTTCCGCGCCACCCGCCGCCTCCAGCCCGTCCAGCGTCATTCTTGTGGCGACGGAGCCGACCAGCACGGCATTGACGCGGATGCGGTCGACGGCATAGTCCAGCGCCATCTGCCGCGACAGGCCGACCACCGCCGCCTTGGTCGCGGCATAGGCCGGCACGCCGGGCACCGTGGCGTCGGCATGCACCGAGGCGATGTTGACGATCGAGCCGCCGCCGGCCGCGCGCAGCAGCGGCAGGGTCGCGCGGCAGACCCGGAAGATGGCCGTCAAATTGACGGCGATGGTCCTGTCCCAGTCCTCGTCGGAAAGTTCTTCGAGCCGCTTGCCGGTCGGATAGATGCCGGCGCAGTTGACGACCGCGTCGAGCCCGCCGAAGACCTCGGTCGCCGCCGTCACGGCCGCTTGCACCTCGACTTCGCGGGTGAGATCGCACTCGCGGAAGATCAGATCGCTCTCGCCATGGCGGCGGGCAAGCGCCTCTCCCTCCTCACCGTCCAGCCCGGCGCCGAACACCCTCGCACCCTGCGCGACAAGGTACTCTGCTGTAGCCCGACCGATGCCGGTCGCCGTCCCCGTGACGAAAACGCGTTTGCCGGCAAAGCTCATGACGAAACCTGTGAAGCCATCGCGTGGCGTTGCGCCTGTGCTGCCGTCACCGAACGCAGCACGCGATCCTCGCCGCCCTCGCCACGGCTGAATTCGTCGACGATGCGGCCATCGGCGACGACGAGGCACCGATCGCAAAGGCCGATCAGCTCCTCAAGCTCGGAGGCGACGATCAACAAGCCCACGCCCTTCTCGGCCAGCTCGACGACAAGCCGGTAGATCTCGTGCCGGGTCGCCGCGTCGACGCCCTTGGTCGGTTCGTCGAGCAGCAGCACTTTCGGCGCTCGCATCAGCACGCGGGCAAACAGCAGTTTCTGCTGGTTGCCGCCCGACAGATGGGTGACCGCGGCCTGCGGCGACGATGCCTTGACGTTGAGCGCGCGCATGGCGCCCAGGATCGAACTGCGCTCCAGCCCGCCGCGCACCATGCCGTGCCGCGACAGGGGCGCGAGGTTGCCGATGGTGATGTTGGCGCCGACAGGGAGATTGAACAGCAAGCCGTCGCGCTTGCGGTCCTCGGTCAGCAGCGCGATGCCGGCGGCACGGGCGTCGCCCGGCGATCTGATCGAGGCGGATTCACCGGCCACACGGATTTCACCTTCGGCCGGAACGCGGCCATAGATGCCGTGCAGGATCTCGCTGCGGCCGGAGCCGAGCAGGCCTGCCAGCCCGACGATCTCGCCGGCGGCCACGGAGAGGTTGATGTCCCTGGCGCCATGAATGGCGCCGCTGTGGCCCGCGACCGTGAGCCGACGAACCTCCAGCGCGGTCGGCGCGCCGGCGGGCGCCGCATGCTCCGGAAACAGCCGCTGCAGCCTTTGGCCCGACATCGAGAAGATGAAGGTCTCGGCGTCAAAGTCCTCTCGCGCGATCCGCACCGCCACTTGCCCATCACGCAAAACGGTGGCGCGGTCGCAGATGGCCAGCACTTCAGGCAGGCGATGGGTGATGTAGATCATCGCCACGCCTTGCGCTTTGAGGCGCCGCAGCACGCTGAACAGCGCGTCGACTTCAGTGCCGGAGAGCGAGGCGGTCGGCTCGTCCAGCATTAGCACGCGTGGTTTCAGCACGATGGCACGCGCAATCATCACCAGATGCCGCTGCGCCGAAGTCAGCGACGCGACATAGGCCCTCGGATTGATGTCGATGCCAAGCTCGGCAAAGATTTCGTCGGCCCTCTGTTGGAGCTTGCGCTGATGCACCAGCATGCCGCGGCCCAGGCCGGTGCGGCCGGCAAAGACGTTCTCGGCGACCGAGAGCTGTTCGAGCACTTCGATTTCCTGCGGCACATAGCCGACGCCGTTCGACCGCGCATCGGCGGGCGAGGCGAAACTGACGGCCCGGCCGTCGAGCTCGATGGTGCCGGTGTAGGAGCCGGCCGGATGCACGCCGTTGAGGATCTTGACCAGGGTGGACTTGCCGGCGCCGTTCTGGCCAAGCAGAGCGTGAATTTCGCCTGGAATGACATCGAAATCGACGCCGCGCAGCGCCTGCACGCCGCCGAAATTCTTGGCGATGCCGGCGGCCGAAAACAGTGGCTCTTGCGTGGTGTTCGACACGGCGATCCTCTCGGGATGCCGGGTCCGCACGGCGCGGACCCGGCGTCAGGCGTTTACTGGCCGGCGCTGTCCAGCATCTTGTAGTAGGGGTCGAGGTCGGCTGATGTGATCACCTTGGCCGGCAACGGATTGCTGTAGGGCACGGTCTTGCCCTGGGCGAGATCGCCGAGCAGCTCGGCAACCTTGGCGCTCTCTTCGTAGAGCGGCTGCGCGACGATGCCGTAGGCGGCGCCCGACTTCACCAGGTCGAGGTTCTGCCGGATGTAATCCATGCCGATGATGACGACGTCGCGTCCGGCCTTGCGCGCCGCACCCGACCAGGTCTGGATGCTGTTGCCGGTGGTGCCGAAGGCGGCGGTGACGTCCGGATTGCCTTGCAGGATCGCCACGGCCTTGGCCTCGGCCGCTGACGGCTCAAAACCTTCCATCTGCGTGTCGAGCACCTTGATATCAGGATACTTCGCCGCGATTGTCTTGCGGAAGGCATCCGACATGGCGTTTTCGGTGTCGTTGGAGGCGCCCTGCGTCAACGCCACGGTGCCCTTGCCGCCCAGCTTGTCGCCGATGGCGATTGCCGCGTTGGCGCCGACATCGGCGATGTCTTCGCCGGTCGCTGCCTTGAGGCCAGTGACCGTGCCTTCCGGCGGCAGGACATGCCAGGTGACAATCGGGAAGCCTTCCTTGGCAAGCTTGGTGATGTAGGAATAGATCGCCGGATCCACGCCGTAGACTCCAATGGCGTCGTATTTGGTGCGGGCAAGGGCCGCCTCGGCCAATGGCAATGTCGCCGGAATATCCCAGTTGGTGGCGCTCGGATCGCCGACGACCTCGCAGGTGTAACCGAGCTCCTTGCACTTGTTGAGGAAGCCCGCCTGCATCAGCCGGTGCACCGGGTGATCCTTCATCGCCTGCACCCACAGCAGATGGATGTCGGCCGCCTGTGCAAGGCTCGCCGAGCCCAGCGACGTCGCAACCACCGCCGCCGCCAGCGCGGTGCGGATCAGGCCGTTCTTCAGTTTGCTTCTCATGTCATAACCTCCCTTGGTTTGCCGGAATTTTGCCGGCGCAATATCCACGCTCGCGGTTTGCTCAGGCACCGGCGATGAAGTAGCGGCGGCGCAATATGTCGAGGCCGACGGCCATGACCATGATCACGCCGACCGCGATCTGCTGCCAGTTGGAGTTGACGCCGATGACGACGAGGCCGCTCTGCACCACTTTCAGCATCAGGATGCCGACGACGCCGCCGGCAACCGTGCCGGCACCGCCGAACAGGCTGACGCCGCCGACCACGACGCCGGCAATGACGGTCAGCTCCCAGCCGCTGCCGATCGAGGTGCCGCCGCTGCCGAGATCGGCCATAACGAACATGCCGGCGATCGCCGAAAGCGCACCAACCACGATGAAGGCGCCGATCTTGTAGGCGTTGGTGTCGATGCCGACGAGATGCGCCACTTCCTTGTTGCCGCCGGTCGCGTACATGTTGCGCCCGAGCACGGTGCGCCGCAGGACGAAGTCGGCGACGACGGCGGCTATGATGAAGAAGGCAAAGCTCCAGCCGAGCCCGAAGGCGAGATCGGTGCCGCCGATCGTATTGATCGTCTGTGGCAGCGGGTAGACCGGATAGCCGCCGGTCACCACCTGGATCAGGCCCTGGCCGATGAACAGCATGCCGAGCGTCTGGATGAAGGCGGGGATGCCGAGCCTGACGACAATCAGCCCGTTGACGAGGCCGATCAGCGCACCGACGCCGATGCCTCCGAGTATGGCGATCGAGACCGGCAAGGCGGCCGCGGTCATCAGCTTGGCGGCGACCACGGCGGACAGTCCGGCCACCGAGCCGACGGACAGGTCGAACTCGCCGGCGACCAGCAGGATGGTCTGGCCGATGGCGATGATGCCGACAAACGACACGACGTTGAGAATGGCGCGGATGTTTCGTTCGGACAGGAAAGCCGGCTCGAGCAGCCAGAAGAAGACGATCAGCAGGGCCATGGCGGCCAGCACGCCGACTTCGCCCACGGCAATGAAGCCGATCAGCCGCCGCCGGAACGATTGCGCATCCTGGGGCGGCGAGCCCACCTCAGCCGCACTGTTCATCCTGACCTCCCTGGCGGCGCCGGTTGCCAGCTCTTGCGGCCGGCTCCAAGCGCCCACGCCAATCCTGGCGCACTCCTCGGTCCCATTAAGATTATAATATTATAACTTGTCAACGATGAAAATTCGCATCTCGGGGACAGCTTGGCGCATCGCTGGAAAGCGCCCCTCGCAACCGCTATGAATGGCTGATGTCGCGTGATCCGCAGGAAGTGCCGGATCGCGCCTCTTGGAGCACGGTGATGACCGATAGACCGCCGGCGGGCGAGAAGAAGCCGCAGCGCCTTGGCGTCCGCGAGATCGCCAAGCGCGTCGGCGTCGCGCCGATGACGGTGTCGCGCGCGCTCTCCAATCCCGACATGGTCTCGCCGGAGACGCGCGCCAAGGTGCTCGAGGCCATCGAGCAGGCCGGCTTCGTGCCGAACCGGCTGGCGTCGAGCATGCGCGGCAATGGCCGCATGATCGGCACCGTGGTGCCGCCGCTGATCAATTCGGGCATCGCCGAACAGGTGCAAGGCATGTCCGACGAGTGCCATGAGAGCGGCTATTCGATGCTCCTGGTGCAGGGCGAATTCACACAGGAAGCCGAAGAGAAATCGATCCGCAATCTGCTCGGCTGGCGCCCGGTCGGCATGATCCTGCAAAGCTTCGTGCAAAGCGAGGTCGCCCGCGCGCTTCTCAAGAGCAGCGGCGCGCCGGTGGTCGAGATATCCGAGATCAAGGGCCGCAAGCCGATCGACATGGTGGTCGGCGTCTCCAATTTCGAGACCGCCTATGCCATGACCATGCATCTGGCGGCCAAGGGCTACAAGCGCATCGGCTTCGTCTCGACGCCGATCCATGGCAATGACCGCCTGCAGCAGCGCCGCACCGGCTATCACGCCGCACTCACCGAACTCGGCATCAGGAACCATGACGACATGGAGGTCGAGGTGCCGATCACCGCCCAAGGCGGCGCCGAAGCGCTGGTGACGTTGACCTCCCGCCACAAGGACATCGACGCCATCTTCTTTTCCAGCGATACGCTGGCCGTCGGCGCCGTGCAGGAATGCCACCGGCGCCGCTGGGCGGTGCCGGGCAGGATCGCCATTGCCGGCTATGGCGACATGGATCTGGCGGCACAGCTTTATCCGCCGCTGACCACGGTGAAGGTCAACCGCTACGAGATGGGCCGGCGCGCGGTGCGGCAATTGCTGGCAAGGCTCGGCGGCAACACCAAGGTGCCGACCATCACCAGCCTCGGCTTCGAGATCGTCGACCGCGAGAGCGCGTGACTGTCTCCGCTGAAGCTCCCCTAGCGTCGTCATCCTAGGGCGGAGCAGCCGCGAAGCGGCGTCGCGGAGACCCTAGGATCCATGCCGCGACCGATACCGAATAGCGCAGCGGAACAGAATTCTGCACCGTTGCGGCGCTCGGATGTCACGGCATGGATCCTCGGGTCTGCGCCGCGTCGCTACGCTCCTTGCTTCGCCCGTGGATGACGAAGCAAGTTTAGGAGCCCCGCTTCCCCGTCTCTTCACGCCGCCCGAGCCGCTTCTCCCAGCCTTCGGCATGGACGTTGAGATAGGCGTGCGGATCGTAGGGGTGCTCCTTGATCGCATCGATGTTGAGATCGATGCCGAGCCCCGGCGCGTCCGGCAGCGACAGATGGCCATTGTCCGGATTGACGGTCGGGTGCCAGGTGACGAGGTCGCGCGTCCACGGGTCGTTGAAGGCGTCGAAATGCTCCTGGATGAGGAAATTCGGCACCGCCGCCGCCAGCTGCAGGCAGACCGCCGTCGCCACCGGCCCGCCGCTCTGGTGCGGCGCGATGTGGCTGCCGTGGGCGAGTGCGAGGTTGGCCACCTGCATCGACGGCGTGATGCCGCCGAGCGACATCGGCTCGGGCTGGAAGATGTTGACGCCGCCGCCGGCGGCCAACGTGTAGAACTGACCGACCGTGTCGTACATCTCGCCGGTCGCCACCGGGATCGGCGAGCGATGCGCGACTTCGTGCACCGTCTCCTGGCGGTCGCGTGAGGTCGGCTCCTCCCACCAGTAGATGTCGAGATCGGCGAATTTCTGCGCCGCCTGAAGTGCGGCGATCTCGGTGAAGCGCGCATGCACGTCGATCAGGATCAGCGTGTCCTTCGGCAGCCTGTCGCGCAAGGTCCGGCAGATGGCGTAGGACAGCTCCAGCTCCCCGCGCGCGATAAAACCTTGCGCGGTGCCGAACGGATCGAGCTTGAACGCCTTGAACCCTTTGGCCAGCACTGCCTTGGCGGCCTCGAGGAAGGCTTCCGGCGTACGCTCGGTGCGGTACCAGCCATTGGCATAGCTGAGCACGCTGTCGCGCACCTGGCCGCCCAGCAATTGGTGGATCGGCACGCCGAGGCTCTTGCCCAGTATGTCCCAGCAGGCGACCTCGACCGCCGCGATCACCGTGCGGTGGATATGGCCGCCGTCGAGCGAGACGCTGTCCAGCATGCGTTTGGCCAGCGCGTTGATGCGCCGCGGATCCTGGCCGATGGCCAGATGCTTGAGTTCATGCACGCCGGCTTCGGTGGTCTTGATGAAGCCGTTCAGCGTGCCCTCGCCGATGCCGTGAATGCCGCTGTCGGTATGCACTTTGACGAACAGCCAGTTCTTCCAGCCGGCGCCGACGGCAAAGGTCTCGATCTCGGTGATCTTCATGCGAAAATCCTAGCCCAGCGCGGCAATCGTTGCGATGACAGCCTCGGTGGTCAGGCCGTATTTCGCTTGCAAGGTCGGCACCGCGCCGCATTCGATGTAGCGGTCCGGCAGGCCGATGCGCGTCACTGTCTTCAAAAGGCCGGCATCGAACAAGCTCTCGACGACCAGGCTGGCCAGCCCACCGACCACGACATGGTTTTCCGCGGTGACGATATGGCTGACGCTGGCCGCGAACTCAGCCACCGCCTCTGCGTCGAACGGCTTTATGGTCGGCACATGCAGCACACCAGCGGAGATGCCTTGCTTGTGCAAAGCCTCCGCCGCGTCCAACGCCCGCTCGGTCATGAAGCCGGTCGAGATGATGCCGACATCCGATCCTTCGCGAAGCCGTCGCGCCTTGCCGATTTCGAAGCGATAGCCGGGCTCGAACACGACAGGCACGCTGCCGCGCAGCAGCCTGATATAGACCGGCCCGCGATGCTCGGCGATGGCTGTCGTCGCAGCCTCGATCTCGGTCGCGTCGCAGGGATCGATGATGGTGAGACCGGGGATCATGCGCATCAGCGCCAGATCCTCGATTGCCTGATGCGTGCCGCCATAGCCGGTCGTCAGGCCGGGCAGGCCAGCGACGATCTTGACGTTGAGGTTGGAGTGGGCAAGCGCGATGGCAACGAAATCATAGGCGCGCCGTGTCGCGAACACGCCGTAGGTGGTGGCGAACGGCACCTTGCCGGTGCGCGCCAGCCCGGCGGCGACGGCAACGAGGTTTTGCTCGGCCATGCCGACATTGAAGAAGCGGTCCGGGAAGGCGTCGCGGAACGGCAATATGTCGGTGTACTTGCCGAGGTCGGCGGTCAGCCCGACAATGTCTGGATGGCTGTGGCCAAGCCTTGCCAGCGCCCGGCCGAACGGCGCCTCCACGCTCCGACGGCCGCCGCCAAGCGCTTCGTCCTGGCCCATGGCCAGCGTGCGTCCGGCCTCCATTGCCGCGCCGCTCATGGCTGTGCCCCCGCGCTTTTCTCAAACTCGGCGATGATGCCGTCCCATTGCGCCACGTCGATGCGGAAGAAGTGCGATTTCTCAGAGGTTTCGATGCGCGGTACGCCCTTGCCCGGCAGTGTGCGCAGCACGATCGCCTTCGGCTTGCCGTTGCGCTGACGTGCGCCAGCCAGCGCGCCGACCACCGCTGTCATGTCGTTGCCGTCGATCTCGAATGTTTCCCAGCCGAAGGCGCGCCATTTGTCGGCCACCGGCTCCATGTCGAGCACGACAGGTCCGTCGGCCTGGATGCCGTTGCAGTCGATCAGCGCCACCAGCCCGTCGAGCTTGAAATGGCTGGCCGACATCGCCGCTTCCCAAGTCGAGCCCTCTTGCATCTCGCCATCGGAAAGCTCGACGAAGACGCGCGCGTCGGAGCGGTCGATACGCAAGCCCAGCGCCTGGCCGACGCCTTGCCCCATGCCATGGCCGAGCGAGCCGCCGATCATCTCGACGCCGGGCGTGGTGTCGAGCGTCGACATCTCAAGCCGGCTGCTGTCGGCGCCGTAGGTGACAAGTTCCTCGACCGGAATGATGCCGGCCTCGGCAAGTGCGGCCCAAAGCGCGATGGAATAGTGCCCGGTCGACAGCAGGAAGCGGTCGCGATCGGGCCACGCTGGATTGTGAGGGTCATAGCGCAGTTCGTGGAAATACAGCGCGGCCAGCGCATCGGCGATACCGAGACCCTGGCCGATATAGCCCTGGCCCTGGCCGCGCGCCATGGTCAGCATGTGGCGGCGCAGCCGCCTTGCCTTGCGTTCGAGCGCGCCGATATCGGCGCTGCCGGGAGGGGAGTTTCGCAACATTGGATCAGTCCTTGTCGAGCCCGCCCGACATATTGAGCCGCTCGGCGGTCATGTATTTTGGCGCGTCGAGGCATAGCCAGACGACCGCCTCGGCCACTTCGGAAATCTCGGCGCGGCGGCCGAGCGGAATGCGGCGGGTGCGCTCGTCGAGAAAGGCCTGCAGATCGTTGCGGCCGTTGGCGCGGGCGAGATCGGCCTCCGTCGAGCGCTGCATCTCGGTGTCCATCATGCCCGGCGCCAGGCTGTTGACCAGCACGCCATAGGGCGCCAGCGCCACCGCGGCGGCCCGGGTGATGGAATCGACGCCGGCCTTGCTGGCGGTGTAGGCGGTGTAGTCCGGCAGCGCCATGCGCGAGCCCGGCGAGGTGATGTTGACGATGCGCCCCGAACGCTGCTCGCGCATCACCCGGCCCGCCGCCTTGCAGGCCATGGCAAGCGCGGTGACATTGAGCGCCAGCGTGCGCGTCCACGCTTTGAAGGTGGCATCGAGGAACGGCTCGATCACGCCATAGCCGGCATTGTTGACCAGGATGTCGATGCCACCCCAGCGCGCGACCACTTTTTCCACCGCCGCTTCCGGCGCGCCCTCCAGCGTGAAATCGCCTGCTATGATTTCGGTTTCCGCACCGGTTACCTTGATCTGTCGGGCAGTGTCGGCCAGTCCTTCGCCATTGATGTCGGTAACCGCGACGACACAGCCGCGCCGGGCTAACTGGATCGCCACCTCGCGGCCGAGCCCGCCGGCGGCACCGGTGACCAATGCTCGTTTTGGCGTAGTGTTTTGATTTTCGGCAGGCAAGCGAACACCCTCCCGGTGGCCATCTTGACGAAATTGATACCGGTACCATAAATGGCTGTCAACGGCGATGTGCTATTGTCCCATCGACCGTGCGGTCGGTTGGAATGGAGAGAAAAAGATGAAAGTCGTTGCGCTCGAAACGCTGCAGCTGGCCGAGTTCCCGTTCCTGTTCTGGCTGCGCGTCCACACCGATGCCGGCTTCATCGGCACGGGCGAGACTTTTTGGGCCCCGGGGCCGGTCGCCTCCTACATCCACGACAATGTCGCGGCCTATCTCCTCGGCAAGGATCCGCGCGACATCGAGCTGCACGACCGCACGCTGGGCAGTGTCTATGTCGGCGCGCGCGATTCCGGCGCCGAGGTGCGCGGCAATTCCGCCGTCAACATCGCGCTGTGGGACATCTATGGCCAGGCGCTCGGCGAGCCTGTCTGGCGGCTGCTTGGCGGGCGCACGCACAAGACCGTGCCCATCTACAACACTTGCGCCGGCTACAAACATGTCCGTGCCACCAAAAAGAATGCCCTGTTCGAGCGTGGCGAGGACTGGTCGCTCAAGGCAGGCGATTCCAACGAAGGCCCGTATGAAGACCTGCTCGCCTGGCGCTACAATGCCGGCGACCTCGCCAGGAGTCTGAAATCCGAAGGCATTGGCGCCATGAAGATATGGCCGTTCGACATCGCCGCCGAGGCGTCGAACGGCACCCGCATTTCGTTGGCAGACCTCGACAAGGCGCTGGAGCCGTTCCAGAAGATTCGCGATGCCGTCGGCCGCGACATGGAGATCATGGTCGAGTTGCACGGCCTATGGACCTTGCCGCCGGTGCTGCGCATCGCCGAGGCGTTGAAGCCCTATGACGTGGCCTGGCTGGAAGAGCCGATCCGCTACAACGAGCTCGACGCCATGGCCGAACTTGCCCGCCACACCTCCATACCCGTCGCCGCCAGCGAGCGGCTGGCCTCGCGGCAGATGTTCAAGCAGTTGATCGACAAGCGTGCGGCTAGCGTGATCATGATCGACCTCGCCTGGTGCGGCGGCCTCTCGGAAGCGCGCAAGATCGCCAACATGGCCGAAGCCAGCGAACTGCCGGTGACCCTGCACGACTGCACCGGGCCGATTGTCTATGCCGCCAGTTGCGCGCTGTCGGCAACCTTGCCGAACGTCAATTACCAGGAAGCAGTGCGCGCCTATTTCACCGGCTGGTACACCGAGATCGTCGCCGACATTCCGCCGGTCAGCGATGGCCATGTCGCGCCGCTCGAAGGGCCGGGGCTTGGCCTGAGCCTGCGGCCGGAGCTGTTCCAGCGGCCCGACGCGACGGTGCGCATCACGAAAATCTAGCCGTTATCAGGCTCTTTTCGGAGCCAGTAGACATTATGCTATTATAATCTATGATGAGCCGAAGCGGGCGATCCACAAGCTCGCCGCCGGCGCTGTGCCGACCGGCGCAGACGGGTTCAGGGAGGCTTTGGTGGCAATTTCCGCGGCGCGCGCACGCGAGCATTCCAGGGGTGCGCCAAACCTCCCCGACCGGAAGGTCCTGCTCGATCTGTTCGAACGCATGGTACTGTTGCGCCGCTTCGAAAGCATCGCCCAGATCGCCTGCCGCAAGGGCGAGACGCCCGGCTTCCTGCATCTCTATATCGGCGAGGAGGCGACCGGCGTCGGCGTCTGCGCGCATCTGCGCCCGACCGACTGGGTCACCTCGACCCATCGCGGCCATGGCCACGCGCTGGCCAAGGGGGCCAACCCCGGCCGGGTGATGGCCGAGCTGTTCGGCAAGGCCGACGGCATTTGCGGCGGCCGCGGTGGCACCATGCATCTCTACGACCGCTCGGTCGGCCTGTTCGGCACCAATGGCATCGTCGCCGCAGGCATCGGCCATGCCGTCGGCATCGGCATGAGCGCCCGCCAGCAAGGACGCGACGACATCGGCGTCGCCTTCTTCGGCGACGGCGCCGCCAACCATGGCGGCTTCCACGAGGCGCTCAACTTCGCCGCCGTGCAGCGGGCGCCAGCGGTCTTCGTCTGCGAGAACAATCTCTACGCCACGGCGACGCCGCTCAACTCCGTAACCCTCAATCCCGAGATCGCCACCAAGGCCGCCTCCTACGGCATGCCTGGCGTGGCGGTCGACGGCAACGATGTCTTCGCCGTCTGGCTGGCGATGAAGGAAGCCACCGAACGTGCCCGTGCCGGCAAGGGCCCGACGCTGATCGAGGCCAAGACCTATCGCACCGTCGGCCACCATGAGGGTGATCCGGTCATCGGCACCTACCGGACGCAGGAAGAACTCGACTCCTGGATCAAGCGCGATCCGATCGACATGTTCCGCAAGAAGCTGGTCGAGGAGTATGGCGTCGCCGATGCGGAAGCGCTGGCGGCCATCGAAAACCGTATCGAGAAGGTCGTCGAGGAAGCGCTGGCCTTCGCCCGCAACTCGCCCGAGCCCGATCCGGCGACCGTGCGCCTGCATGTCTTTGCCGATCCGATCAACCCGCCCGCCGCCTTGGCTTGGCGCGCCGTCGGCGAGACGCGCACGCAAGGCTGGCTGGAGGCGGTGCGCGACGGCATCGCCGAGGAGATGCGCGCCGATCCGGCGATCCTCTATTTCGGCGAGGGCACCGGCGAACGCGGCGGCAGCTTCGCCCACACAAAGAACCTGTGGCAGGAGTTCGGCGCCGAGCGGATGGTCGACACGCCGATTTCCGAGCAGGGCTTTACCGCGGCCGCCGTCGGCGCCTCGGCCACCGGCGCCCGCACCGTCTCGGACCTGATGTTCGCCGACTTCGCCTTCGAGACCGCCGGGCAGATCTTTTTACAGGCGGCGAAGCTGCGCTACATGACCAGCGGCCTGATGAGCGCGCCGATGGTGGTGCGCGTCGGCGCCGGCGCGCTGCGCAGTTCCGGCCCGCATCACAGCGGCATCTATCATCCGGTCTTCGCCCATATGCCGGGCCTCATCGTTTGCGTGCCCTCGACCCCGGCCGACGCGAAAGGCCTGATGAAGACGGCGCTGAGGGCCGGCGACCCGGTCATCATGCTCGAACCCAAGGCGCTGTTCGCCTCCAAGGGCGAGGTGCCGGTCGGTGAACACTATGTGCCCTTCGGCGTCGCGCGCATCGCGCGGGCCGGCACCGACATCACCATCGTCGCCGCCGGGCAAATGGTGCAGCGCGCGCTGGAGGCTGCGCAGGCACTTGCCACTGAGGGCATCGAGGCCGAAATCATCGACCCGCGCACCATCATGCCACTCGACATCGACACCATCGTCGCCAGCGTGCGCAAAACCCATCGCCTGCTCATCGTCGATGAAGCCTGGGCGATGTGCGGGCTTGGCGGGGAGATCGCGCAGGCCATCAACGAACTCGCCTTCGACGAACTCGACGCACCGCCGGGAAGGCTGCACACCGCGCCGACCTCGCATCCCTTCGCGCCGGTGCTGGAGCGCGCCATGCTGGTCGATACGGCGCGCATCGTCCAGGGCGTGCGCGACGTCATCGCGGGCAAGCCGCCGGTGCCGGATCACTGGTACACGGTCGGCCTGAAAAGTGCTGCGCCGGCTAAGCCTGCGCTCGTTCCGGCCAAGGTGGCGCAGGCCGCACCGCCGACCCAGGCGTCTGCCGCCGCCAGCGACGACGAGCCGATAACGATGCCGTTCGGCGACCTCACCGTTAGCGAGGGCACCGTCGTCAAATGGCTGAAGGCGGTCGGCGATGCGGTCAAGGAGGGCGAACTGATCGCCGAGATCGAAACCGACAAGGCCGTGGTCGAGATCGAGGCGCCAATCAGCGGCACGCTTGCCGCGATCGACCAGCCGATCGGCGCCGTCGTGCCGATGGGCGGCCGCATCGGCGGTATCAAGAAATAATCATTTGTTCCCGATGAAATCCGAAGGGCAAGCATGAAGATCCTGTGCGCCAACTGGCAAGCCGCCGACGAAGCCGAACTCGAGCGCGAGCACTATCCCGACATCGAACTCATCCTCGCCCGGTCGACCAACGACAAGGCAGCCGTGCTCGATCCAGCTGTCTGCGAGACGGTCGATGCCGTCATCAACTATTCGCCCACCCACAATGTCGCGGCTGCCCCGACTGCCTTTCCGAAGGCGCGGATCGCGGTGCGTTCCGGCGTCGGCTTCGACAACATCGACACGGCGGGCTGGGGCGCGCGCAAGATTCCGGCCTGCAACGTGCCGGACTACGGCACAACGGAAGTCGCCGATCACGCCATTGGCCTGATGCTGGCGCTGACGCGCGGCACCTCCGCCTACGGCGCGGAGCTTTCCGGCAACGGCGCCGATGGCTGGCATTTCTCCAAGGCGCCGCTGGTGCGCCGGCACAAGGGCGCCATTTTCGGCATCGTCGGGCTTGGCCGCATCGGGCTGGCCACGGCGCGTCGCGCCGCCGCCTTCGACATGAAGGTGGTGTTCTACGATCCGCATCTTCTGTCCGGCGTCGACCTGTCGACCGGCTACGAGCGGGTCCATTCGCTGGCCGAACTGATGGCACGGGCGGATGTGGTCAGCGTCCACGCCCCGTTGAGCGAGGAAACCCGCAAGCTGCTTGGCGCGGCCGCCTTCGCCGCCGCCAAGCCCGGGCTTGTGCTGATCAACACGGCGCGCGGCTCGATCGTCGATCTCGACGCACTGGAAGCCGCCATGCGCAAGGGCACGGTCATCGGAGCTGGACTGGACGTACTGCCGAACGAACCTGGCGATCTCGACCATCCGCTTCTGGCCGCCTGGCGTGCCCGCGAGCCGTGGATTGCCAACCGGCTGATCGTCACCCCGCACGCGGCCTTCTACAGCCCGGCCTCGATGCGTGATCTCAGGCTGAAATCGATCGAGGTGGTGCATGCCTATCTCGCCGAAGGCCGGCTCACCAACTGCGTCAATTCAGAGTATCTCAAATGAACATCGCGGTGGCGCAGACACCGCGGCTGGCTGCTTCGCCCTATGCACGCCGCCTGGCGCGCGAGCGCGCTCTTCCGCTTGAAACCCTTCGCGGCAGCGGACCGGATGGCCGCATCCTGGCCGCCGACGTGCTGGGCTTCGTTCCGGCCGCGGCGCCTGTAAATCCGCCTGATATCGTCGCCCCTTCCGTTGCTGCTCCCCGCATTGCCGCCTTTGCGGCGTCGGTCGCGCTGACCGCTCTGCAAGACCTGCTGGCCGCGCTGGAGAGCACGGGGAGAGCGTTCGACCTCGACGACGTGCTGCTGCGCGCGGCGGGTCGTGTGTTTGGTGAGATCCCGGATGCCGCCAAGGCCGGCGACACTTCGGTGGCCCTGGAACTGCCGGGCCGGCAAGTGATGTTTGCGACAGTTCCTGAGATGTCCCTAACATCGCTGCACGCAACGCGGCTTGCAGCCCTGGCCGACAATCGCGACGACGCGGATATGCCGGCGCTGCTGTCCATCCGCCTGCCGCCGGCGAGCGATATCCGGCCGCTGATGTTGCCGCTGTTGCCGGGCCGCGCCATGCGTCTGGCTGTCTCCGTCAGCAGCGCAGGCGACCATGCCGAATGTCTGCTGATCACGGATGCGGCAAGCATTGACGAGGCGATCGCCGCAGCGTGGCTCGCCGCCCTGAAATCGGCGATCGAACACCCGCTCCGGCTCTTCGTCTAGGACGGTTGATGGTCATCAGCCTTGTCTAGCCTCGAGGCGAGGAAGCTATTATAAAAGCTTCGACACAGGCGCGACGAGGCTCATGGATAACTCCGTTCCCACCATAGACAGTCTTCCCCGGCGCACGCTCGGCCGCTCGAACGGGCCGCTGTATCGCCAGCTCGCCGACATATTGCGCGAGCCGATCGGCAACGGCACCTTCCCCGTCGGCGGCGAACTGCCGAAGGAAGCGACCATCGCCGAGCACTTTGGTGTCAGCCTGATCACCGTGCGCCAAGCCTTGCGTGATCTCGAGGCCGACGGGCTGATCCGAAAACGGTCGGCGAAACCGGCGGTGGTCACGGCGCGCAATCCGTCTGTCAATCTGAGCTGGAAATTCAAGAATTTTGCCGACATGGCGGCCTTCACCAAGGACGCGCAGCTGACGGTGAAATCCTACCGCAAGGAGGTTTCCCCCGTGCTGCAGCGCCATTTTGGCATGGCCAAGGACGAGGTGGGCTACTGCCTGCGCGGCATCCTGTCGGTGGGCGAGCAGAAGAAGGCGCAGATCACCAGCTATTTCCCGCCTGCTGTCGGCGCCAAGCTGAAGCGCGACGATTTTTCCGACGTGCTGATCTTTCGCTCGGTGCAACGGCATCTCGGCCTGCGGCTGGACGTTGCGCATGTCACGGTCCGCGCCGAGATCGCCGACGAGGCCATCGCCGAAGACCTTGGCGTCGCTCTCGGCAGTGCGGTCCTGAGTGTGGAGATGCTCTATCAGTCGGCCGACCAGCAGAGCATCGAGTTCACCATTGCCCGTCATCCGGCCGATCTCTTCAGCATCAGCTACGACGCGCCGAACGACCTGGCCTGAACCCGGTCGGGGGGGCCGGTCGATCGGCCTGATCGGCAGGCCGATCAGGAGGATTGTCCACGCGGATTTCCCTGTCGTGCCCATGGACAGCTTTATAAAATTATAATAGCATCATAGCTAGGATGAAGGCCGCGCCGAAAACCACGATCGAACGTGGATGCGCGACCCCGTTCGATGTCGAGCATTCGCCTGGCGCATGTCCGAAAGTGCGCAGCGGTTCCGGGGTAACGGCATGCACGAAACAAAGTCTGTTCATAAGGGGGTGTGCCTGGAAGGCACATGATAGGCGGCGGCGTTCGCGCGGCCGGCAACAAACACGGGAGGAGCAAATCATGAAAGCAGGCGCATTTTTCGCCGGCCTTGCGGTGATCGCGACGACGTTGCTGTCGATCGATGCCGTGCCGGCCAACGCACAGGACAAGAAGCCCTACACCATCTATCTCTCCAACAATTTCGTCGGCAATGACTGGCGCCAGCAGATGCTGCGCAGCGCCGACATCGCGGTCAAGAAACCGCCGCTCGCCGGCCGCGTCGACCTCAAGGTCGAAGTGGTCGAGACCACGGTCCAGGCGCAGATCAATTCCCTCAACAACATCATTCGCAACAAGCCCGACGCCATCATCATCGATGCCGGCTCCGGCGAAGCGCTCAACCCGACGATCCAGAAGGCTTGCGATGCCGGCATTCTGATCATCGCCTTCGATCAGATCGTCAGCGCGCCCTGCGCTTACACGATGGAGTCCGACTGGGGCCGGGCGCCGCGCGTGGAGGCCGAATGGCTGGTCAAGAAACTCGGCGGCAAGGGCAAGATCCTCGTCGACCGCGGGCTTGCCGGCGCTCCCATCTCCGCTCAGCTGCAGGGCGGGTTCGAGGAAGTCATCAAGAAATACCCAGGCATTGAAGTGGTCGGCTATTTCAACGGCGACTATGCGCTGGGACCGGAACAGGCCGGCGTCGCCAGCCTGCTGGCCGCCCACCCGCAGGTCGACGCCATCTTCGTCCAGGGCTACGGCGCCGGAGCGATCAAGGCGCTGCAGGATGCCGGCCGTCCGATCGTTCCGATAACCGGCAGTCCCTTCAACCTGACGACGACGACCTGTGCCCAGACGCAAGGCGCCCAGTGCATTCTGGCGCCCAACCCTGCCTACCTGTCGGCCGAGGCCCTGAAGCTGGCGGTCGAGATCCTCGACGGCAAGAAGCCGGCCGAGAAGAAGATCCTGCTGCGCAATGCCTTCCTCACCACCGATCCGGTCCCGTCGGAATTGTATCCCGACGCGGCCATGCAGAAGATCGAGGTCGGCAAGAACGCCTTTCCGGACATGGCTCCGGGCCTGTTCCTTCCGGTCAGCCCGGACTGGGTTGAAATCACCCCTGCCGAGGCCGCCGGCGCGAAATGAGCGACGTCTGCCAATCGGCGGCGAAATGGTCGCCTCGAAGCTCCCCATCGCGCCTTAGCTTAAATTGACAAGGCGTTTTGGTACCGGTATCAATTTATAGGCAGCACCCACCAAGATGGCGAAGTCCGTCGCTGGCTGATGCAGGAAACACGAAGGAGGAGAGACCATGAAACTGAAGACAGTTTGCATCGGAATGGCAGCTCTTGCCATGTCTGCAGTCGCCATCGGCACGGCGCCGAGCCGTGCCGAGGACAAGAAGCCCTACACCATCTACCTCTCGAACAATTTCGTCGGCAATGACTGGCGCCAGCAGATGGAGCGCGTCGCCACCGTTTCGGTCAACAAGGGACCGCTGAAGGGCCGCGTCGACCTCAAGATCGAGAATGTCGAGAACACCGTTCAGGCGCAGATCAACTCGCTCAACAACATCATCCGCCAGAAGCCGGACGCCATCCTGGTCGATGCCGGCTCGGATTCGGCCTTGAATCCGACCATCAAGAAGGCCTGCGACGCCGGCATCGTCGTCATCAGCTTCGATCAGGTGGTGACCGAGCCCTGCGCCTATGCCGTCGCCTCCGACTGGGACCGCATCCCCTCCGTCATGGCCGAGTGGATGGCCGTACAGCTTGGCGGCAAGGGCAACATCATCCTCGACCGCGGCCTTGCCGGCGCGCCGATCTCGGCCCAATTGCAGCAGGGCTATGAGAAGGTGTTGGCCAAATATCCCGACATCAAGGTGGTCGGCTACTACAACGGCAATTACGCGCTTGGACCGGAGCAATCTGGCGTCGCGGCACTGCTTGCGGCCAATCCGCAGATCGACGGCATCATGACGCAAGGCTACGGTTCGGGCGCCATCCAGGCGTTGAAAGATGCCGGCCGGCCGATCGTCCCGGTCGTCGGCTTCTCCTACAATGTAGCCGCCCTTACCTGCGCGCAGACTAAAGGCGCCAAGTGCATCCTCGGCTCGAACCCGGCCTATCTCTCATCGGAAGCGATCAAGCTGGCGGTTGATATTCTCGACACCGGCAAGAAGCCGGCCGAACGCTCGATCTCGGTCAAGGGCGACTTCGTCACCACCGATCCCTTCGAGTCCAAGCTTTATCCGGGCACCAAGATGATCAAGATCGCGGTCGGCGAGAATGCCTTCCCCGACCAGGCGCCCGGCCTGACGCTGCCGATCACGCCCGACTGGGTCGAGATCACCGCTGCGGAAGCCGCCGGTACAAAGTAGATCTGTGGTAAACCAGGGCAATGGGTTTGGATAAATTGCTACACACCGGGCGTTGGCGCTGCCCCTCATTGCCCTGCCGGGCATTTCTCCTCGTATAGTGACGGGGAGAAAGACGCCTTCATGGATGGTTTCGCCAATTACCAGCGTTGCAGGAAAAGCGATGAGGTTGCGACCGTCTCCCTTCTCCCCGTCACTATACGGGGAGAAGGTGCCGGCAGGCGGATGAGGGGCAGCGCCAATGTCGGCAATTGGTCTGACGCGATTGCCCTTTGATGTAAAAGACCGAAAGCAGCCCATGGACCTCGTCACCGTCAAAGGCCTGTCCAAACGCTATGGCGGCATCGTCGCCCTGAGCGAGGCGACATTCAGTGCCCGCGCCGGCGAGGTACACGCGCTGCTCGGCGAGAATGGCGCCGGAAAGAGCACCTTCATCCAGATACTGTCCGGCGCGGTGCGGCATGATGGCGGCTCGATCCTGGTCGACGGCCAGGATTATCGTCCCGCCAATCCGGATGCTGCCCAGGCGCGCGGCATCGCGGCTGTCTTCCAGGAACTGTCGCTGATCCCCGACCTCAGCGTCGAGCAGAACATCTGGTTCCGCCATGAGCCAAGGACGTTTCTGCGCACCGTCAATCGCGCGGAGATGCGCCGCAAGACGCTGGCGCTGCTCGACAAGTACAAGTTCCCGGCGCTGCGCCCCGAGCAGGAATTGCGCCGGCTGACACTGGCCGAACGGCAGATCGTCGAGATCGCCAAGGGCCTGGCCAAGGATCCGCGCATCCTGATCCTCGATGAGGCGACCTCGGCGCTGCCCGCGAGGGAGGCGGAGTGGCTGCTGAAACTCACCCGGCAACTGGCCGCCGAGGGCAGGCTGGTCATCTTCATCTCGCACCGCATGGCCGAGGTGCGCGCCATCGCCGACCGGCTGACCATCTTCCGCAATGGCAGCACCATTGCCGTACATGAAGCCAATGCGGTGTCCGACAACGAGATCGTCACCCAGATGATCGGCAGGCATCTCGACCGGCTCTATCCCGAACGGATTGCCACCGCGACCGATCGCATCGCGCTCAGCGTCAAGGGTTTTTCCAGCGGCAGCCGGCTCTCCGGCGTCGATTTTGCGCTGCGCGAAGGCGAGGTGCTCGGCGTCGGCGGCCTGCAAGGCCACGGCCAGCGCGAACTGTTCCAGTCGCTGTTCGGCGCCAGCAAGGCGAGCGGCACCGTCGAACTGTGGGGCAAGCCGGCTTCGATCGGCAATCCACGCCAGGCGCTGACCGGCAAGGACGGCATCGCGCTGGTGCCCGAGGACCGGCGCGGGCAGGGCCTGCTTCTGACCAAGAGCGTGCGCGAGAACCTGACCCTGTCGGTCATCAAGCGCTTTACCGAAAACGGCTTGCTGAGCCGGCAAAAGGAAGCGGCGCTTGTCAAGGAGATGGTCGACTTCCTGCGCATCAAGGCCGGCACGCCGGAGCAGCTTGCCGGCACGCTGTCGGGCGGTAACCAGCAGAAGGTGATCTTCGGCAAGATGCTGCTCACGCAAGCGCGTGTGTTGCTGCTCTACGACCCGACACGCGGCGTCGATGTCGGCACCAAGGGCGAGATCTTCCAGCTGATGCGCGATCTCGCGGCCAAGGGCTAT
The DNA here is from genome assembly GCA_014189435.1 of Mesorhizobium loti. NCBI lineage: Bacteria > Pseudomonadati > Pseudomonadota > Alphaproteobacteria > Hyphomicrobiales > Phyllobacteriaceae > Mesorhizobium > Mesorhizobium loti. The sequence goes on along the minus strand of CP050293.1, from coordinate 5,866,640 downwards.
GCGATCCTGTTCCATTCGAGTGACATGCCGGAACTCGTCCATGTTGCCGACCGTGTGCTGGTGATGCGCAATGGCGATATCGCAGCCACGCTGGAGGGTGACCGTATCTCGGAAGCAAGCATCTTGCGCGCCGCCATGCTTGAAAGCGAAGCGGCCTGAGGCATGGTGATGTCAGTCGCAGAGAGACCTGTTGAGATGGCGCAAAGGCCAGCCGAAATGAAACCCGCCAGGCCCGACATCGATTGGCGCGGCCGCGCGCTAGACCGCGCGCCATTCCTGGTCGCCTGCCTGATGCTGGCCTTGATCGTTGCCGTCTATGGCAGCCTGCAATCCGGCGTCTTTTCGCTGGACGAGATCAACCTCGACACGGCGGCGGCGATGACGCTGATGCTGGCGGCAACCGGCCAGACCATCGTGCTGGTGCGTGGCGGCATCGACCTGTCGATCGGCGGCATGATCAGCCTCGGCACGGTGATCGCTGCAACGCGCTTCACCGACGATCCGTCGACCGTCGCTCTGTGGGCGCTCGTCATCCTGGCCCTCGGCTTCCTGATCGGCGCGTTCAATGGCCTGCTGATCTCGCTGCTCAAGCTGCAGCCCTTCCTGGTCACGCTCGCCACCTGGTCGATCCTCAACGGCGTCGCCATGATCATCCTGCCGACCGATGGCGGCAGCGTTCCCGGCTGGTGGGTCAGCTTCGGTTATGCACAGCTGTTCGGCCTGACCAGCCCGGTCTGGATGCTGCTGGCGCTGCTGCTGTTCTGGTGGTGGTTCCGGGCGACGCGCGTCGGCGTCACCATCCAGGCGACAGGCTCCAACGAAAAGTCGGCCTTCCTGTCGGGCGTCTCGATCACCCGGGTCAATGTCATCACCTATGGTCTCTCAGGCCTGTTCGCGGCGGGGGCGGCACTCTATCTGACGACGCAGACCGGCGCCGGCTCGCCGACCATCGGCAAGGACTACATCCTGCCTTCGGTGGCGGCGGCGGTCATCGGCGGTGTCAGTCTGTTCGGCGGCCGCGGACATCTGGCCGGCACGCTGATCGGCGCCTTCGTGCTGACCCTCATCGGCAATCTGGTCTTCGTCCTGCATGTGTCGAGCTACTGGCAGCCGGTCGCTTCCGGCGTCATCCTGCTGCTCTCGGTTCTGGCGAGTTCTGTCGCTGAAAAGGCCGCAAGGAACCGTGTCCAATGAGCGCCTTCCTCGCCCGCAACCGGCTCATCTTGCTCGCCTATGCCGGCATGATCGTGCTGCTGCTGGTCACGGCCTTGTTTTCGCCGGGCTTCCTGTCGGTCTCCAACATGCGCTCCACCGTCGTGCTGGCAGCGTTCGTCGGCATCGTCGCGCTCGGCCAGACCTTCGTCATCATCGGCGGCGGCATCGACCTGTCGGTGCCATGGGTGCTCAATTCAGCGGCCATCGTCATGGCGCTTTTGTGCGGCGGCCAGGACCTGCCGCTGGTCTGGGTCATGCCGCTGCTGCTTGCCGGGGGCGCCTTCATCGGCCTGATCAATGGCGTCGGCGTCGCCCAGTTCGGCGTGCCGCCGATCATCATGACGCTGGCCACCAACGTCATCCTGCAAGGGCTGATCCTGGTGCTGACCGGCGGCTCGCCGACGCCCTCGGCGCCGGCCTTGATCCAGTTCCTCTCGGTAGGGCGCATCGGCGGTTTCCCGGTGATCGCGCTGATCTGGCTGGCGCTGACGCTGGTGGCGACGCTGCTGCTCTCCAAGGCGGCGTTCGGCCGCCATCTCTATGCGCTCGGCACCAGCGCCACGGTCGCCGAATTCTCCGGCGTGCCGACGGCGCGCACCACGATCCTGACCTATGTCATATCGGGCCTCACCGCCGCCTTCGCCGGCATGCTTCTGACCGGCTATTCCGGCCAGGCCTATCTCGGCATGGGCGACGCCTATCTGTTCACCTCGATCGCGGCGGTCGCCATAGGCGGCGCCTCGATCCTCGGCGGCAGCGGCCATTATCTCGGCACCGTCGCCGGCGCCATGGTGCTCACCATCCTCACAGGACTGCTGCCGGCGCTGAACCTGTCGAGCGGCGCACTGCTCATAGTCTATGGCGCGGTGATCCTGCTCACCGTGTCGATCGGCAGCGAGACCTTCGCCGGCCTCGGCGGCAGGTTGCGCAGAAGAGAGGGCTGACCGTGGTCGAAATTTCTTGTGTCGTCGATGCTGGGGCCGAGCTCGGCGAAGGCACGCTTTGGGATGCCAAGGCCGGCGTGCTCTGGTGGATCGACATCTGGAAAAAGCTGATCCATCGCTACGATCCCGCGACCGGCAAGGACGATGTCTTCGAGACGCCGGAATATCTCGGCTGCCTCGGTCTGCGCGAGAAGGGCGGCCTGGTGCTGACGATGACCGACGGGTTCCATTTCTTCGATCCGGCGACCGGCACATTCGAAGCGATCGTCGATCCGGAAGCGCATATGCCGAAGACCCGTTTCAACGACGGCAAGCCGGACCGCCAGGGCCGGTTCTGGTCGGGCACCATGTTCGAGGTGCCGGGGCAGCCGATCGAATTCATCGGCGCTCTCTACCGGCTCGATCCCGACCTGTCGGTGCATAGAATGATCGACGGCATCGGCTGCTCCAACGGTCTGGCCTGGAGCCCGGATTCGAAGGTGATGTACTTCTCCGACAGCCATGCCGGCGCGGTCTGGGCCTATGATTTCGATGCCGCCACCGGCGATGTCGAAAACCGCCGCACCTTCATCGACATGACGGTGACCGGCGGTCTCGCCGATGGCGCGACCGTCGATGCCGAGGGCTGCTACTGGGTGACCATTCCGGTCACTAGCAAGGTCTGCCGCTACGATCCCGATGGCCGTCTGATGCAGACCGTGCTGCTGCCGACCGACCTGCCGACCTGCTGCGAATTCGGCGGCAAGGACCTCGACATCCTCTATGTCACGTCGGCGGTGCTTCGGCGCCCTGCCAGCCACTTCGTCGGACAGAAGAATCCGGGCGGATTGTTTGCGCTCGATGTCGGCGTCAAGGGCCTGACCTTGCCGGCGTTCAAGGGCTGACCTAAACAGCCGACCTAAACAGCCGACATGACCAGCGGTGTCTCGACCTTGCGGATTGTTCCGGCAGCGAAACGACGCTCGAGATAGCCGGCATAGAGCGACAGCGGCCAGCACAGAGCGAAGTAGATCAGCGACACGGTGCCGAACACCATCACCGGCTGGAAGGTCACCGTGTTTACCTGCGTGGCGGCGCGGGCAAGTTCGGTCAGCCCGATCAGCGAGGCGATCGACGTCGTCTTGACGATCTGCACCATGAAGCCGACGGTCGGTGGCAGCATCAGCCGCACCGCCTGCGGGATGATCACCAGCCGCAGCGTTCGCGTGAAGCGGAAACCGAGCGCCGTCGCCGCTTCCCACTGCCCCTTCGGGATCGCCTCGATGGCGCCGCGAAAAATCTCACCGAAGAAGGCGCCGCCATTGAGCGAGAAGGTCACGGCCGCTGCCACCCACGGGTCCGGCCGGTAGCCGAGGAACGAAGAACCGTAATAGGCCATGAACAGCTGGATCAGGATCGGCGTGCCCATGAAGAACTGGATGTAGCCGGCGGCCAGCCAGCGCAGCGGCCGCGCCGGCGCCACCCGGATCGCCGCCACCACCAGACCGATCAGGCCGCCGCCGGCAAAGGCGATCAGCGCCAGCAGGATCGTCCAGCGCGTCGCCAGCAGCAGGAACATCAATTCGTTGGGGCCGAAGTCGCGCAGGCTCATTGCTTCCACCTGAACATGAGCTTGCCGATGCCGGCGAAGAGCAGGCTGGCGGCCTGCACCAGCGCGAAATAGATGATGGCGATGATGATGTAGACCTCGAAGCTGCGGAAGGTCTGCATGACGAGGTTGTTGGCGACCGCCGTCAGCTCCTCGGCCGCAATGGCGCCTACGATCGACGTGCCCATGATCTGGAGGATGAACTGCGCCGACAGCGACGGGTAGACGGCGCGCGCCGCCGGCACCAGGATGACATGGCGGATGATGCGGTAGCGGCCGAGGCCGAGCGACTTGGCCGCCTCGACCTGTCCTTCCGGGATCGACTCGATGCCGGCGCGCAGGATCTCGGTGGCGTAGGCGCCGAGATGGATCGAGAGTGCTACGACGGCCGCAATGTTGCTCGACAGCTTGAAGCCGAACAGCGGCAGCGAGAAGAACACGAAATAGAGCTGGATCAAGAGCGGCGTGTTGCGGATCAGCTCGACATAGCAGGCGATCGGCCACGACAGGAGGCGCGGACCGAAGCTGCGGCCGACAGCGCCGAGCACGCCGATGGCGGTGCCGAACAGGATCGACAGCGCAGCCAGCTGGATGCTCTTCGCCAGGCCGCGCAGCAGCAGGTCGAGATGGATGAGGATCGGGCCGAATTGCAGGGCGGTTTGCATGGGCATCCCGTCACGAGGTCAGGCAAGCGGGGCCGATGCTATGGCGGCCCCGCCACGGAACAAAGCGATCAGAAAACCGGCAGCGCCGGCAGCGGCTGGTTGCGGTATTTCATCGACAGCGCATCGAGCGTGCCGTCGGTCTTTAGCGCAAACAGCCAGGTGTTGATCCACAGGTGCAGATTGTCGTTGCCCTTGGCGACGCCAATGCCGAAATAATAGGTCTTCAGCGGATATTTCTGTTCGAACGCGTCGCCGTTCTGGGCTTTCTTCAGGTAGATCTCGCCATAGTCGCCGCCACCCATGGCATCGATCTGGCCGGAGATCATGGCCTGCATCAGCGCCGGCTGGTCGTCGAAACGCAGGATCTCGATGCCTGGATTGGCCGCTGCCGCAGCGGTCAGCAACCCGTCCGGGGCGGTGCCGCGCGTCAGCCCCACCTTCTTGCCGACCAGGTCGGCATTACCTTTGATCTGCATGCTCTTCGGCGCGATGACCACCGCCGACTGGCCGGCATAGGGGATCGAAAAGTCGATCTGGATGGCGCGCTCCGGCGTGATCGAAAAGATCGAGATGACCGCATCGACCTGCTTGGTCAGCAGCGCCGGGATTCGACCCGGCGAGGTGACGGTGACGAATTCAACCGGCACGCCGAGCGCTTCGCCCATCTTGTTGGCAACCTCGATGTCGAAGCCGGCCGGCTTCAAACTGGCATCGAGAAAAGCGTAGGGCGGCGTGGTGGTGTCGATGGCGACGACCAGCTTGCCGCGCGAGATGATCTCGTCGACCGTTTGCGCCGAAGCGATCGACGGCTTGAGTGCCGACAGCGCCAGCACAATGCCGGCCAGCAAGGCGCCGGCCCCTCTCAGGAAATTCCGCATGTTTTCCTCCCCATGCATTTTTCTGCACGCCTCTCCCATCCGCATCGTTGGCGTGAGGCGCGAACCACCCGACGATGCCCGGCAAGACCTCAGGTCGTGCCTGTTGGGCTCCTCCCAATAAGATTATAATATTATAATCTTTAGAGGTTGTCTAGGTGCTTCGCCAAGGGGCGAGCCAGTTGGACCGATGCACCGGCTTTGTCGGTGGAGCGGGGCCGGCAGGGCCCCGCCTTCATGGAGGAATGCTCAGAACACCGGCAGCGTCGGCAGCGGCTGGTTGCGATACTTCATCGACAGCGCGTCCAGCGTGCCGTCGGTCTTCATGGCGAACAGCCAAGTGTTGACCCATTGCCGCAGATTGTCGTTGCCCTTGGCGACGCCAATGCCGAAGTAGAAGGTCTTGAGGATGTATTTCTGTTCGAACGCATCGCCGTTCTGCGCCTTCTTCAGATAGATTTCGCCATAATCGCCGCCGCCCATGGCATCGATCTGGCCTGACACCATGGCCTGCAGCAGCGAGGAATAGTCGTCGAAGCGCAGGATCTCGATGCCCGGATTGGCTTCGGCGGCCTTGGTCAGCAGGCCGTCCTCGCCGGTGCCGCGCGTCAGGCCGACCTTCTTGCCGACGAGGTCGGCAACGCCCTTGATAGCGGTGCTCTTCGGCGCGATCACGACCGCCGATTGTCCGGCATAGGGGATCGAATAGTCGATCTGGATGGCGCGCGCCGGCGTGATCGAGAAGATCGAGATCACCGCATCGACCTGCTTGGTCAGCAGCGCCGGGATGCGGCCGGGCGAGGTGACGGTGACGAATTCGACCGGCACGCCGAGCGCTTCGCCCATCTTGTTGGCGACCTCGATGTCGAAGCCGGTCGGCTTCAGATTGGCGTCGAGAAATCCATAGGGCGGCGTCGTGGTGTCCACGGCGACGACCAGCTTGCCGCGCGAGATGATCTCGTCGACCGTCTGCGCCGAAGCGATCGACGGCTTGAGCGCCGACAGCGCCAGCACAATGCCGGCCAGCAAGGCGCCAGCCCCTCTCAGGAAAGTCCGCATGTTTTTCCTCCCATGCATTTTTGGGCGCCTCGTGTCGGCATCGCTCGTGCGGGGCGCGGGCCGCGCGACGACGTAAAACGGGGTCGGTGTTTCGCTCGCTGGCTTCCCCTTGCAAAACCGGGGTGCAGCGCTCCTCCACGACTTATAATGGTATGCTATTATAATATATAAAGCCTGTCCATGAGTGCTACTCAAGGCTCGCTTGCGCTGACGGACAGAATGGTCTTGGCGAAAACGTCCATCGCTTCGTCATCCACGGGCGGAGCAAGGCGCGTAGCGACGCGGCGCAGACCCAAGGAGCTGCGCCGCGCAGGGATGACGACGTTGGGGAGGCTTCGGCCAATCGCGAATGTTCGTGATGGCCCACCGAAATGAACGACGAGATGCTGGCTGCCAATAGGCCCCAGCCCGCCAAATCACCCGTGCAGCGCTGCTAGATCAGGCCCGACATGTCGGAAAAGGCCATCGCCTTGCGCAGCACCTCGGCGAAGCGTTCGCCGGCCGCCTCGCGCGGGCCGCTGTTGTCGATCGAGGTGACGCCGGGGCCGGACAGGTTCATAGTGGCGCTGCGCGCCAGCCTCGCCAGGACTTCGCCGCGTGACTCGCGGCCGCGCATTGCCAGCCGCTCGGCCAGCACCTCCGGCGAGGCGGTGATCTCGACGATGGCCAGGTTGGCATAGCGTTCGCGCAAGGAGGGGATGATCGCGCGCGACACATTGGCGACAGCAACACGGCCATTGGCGACAGACCAGTCGACATCGGCCGGGATGCCATAACGCAAGCCGTGCGCCTCCCACGAGATGGCGAAGGCGCCATCGGCTTCGGCTTCGACAAAGGCGGCATCGGCAAGCGTGTCGTGGTCCTCGCTGGCGGCATCGCTCGGCCGCGTGATGACGCGGCGGACAAACTCCAGCCGCGTCTCTTCCGCAAAGCGGGTGCGGGCGTAGCCGATCACCGTGTCCTTGCCGGCGCCACTCGGTCCAACCACGGCGACGAAGACGCCATCGCGGATCGGAAACGTCTCGGCGGACAATTCCCGCTCGATCAGTGCCGACACCATCATGCCACCCGGCGTCCCTGCCGCCAGACGGTGCGCACGACCGGAACATGGTCGTCGACGCGCACGCGCACCAGATCGGCGCGGCGGCCCTGTTCGATGACGCCGCGGTCGGTCAGGCCAATCGCTTCGGCCGGGTTCTTCGAGACCATGGCGACAGCCTGCGGCAGGGAAATGCCGTCGACGACATCGCCGAGGAAGAAGGCCGACTGGATCAGGCTGAAGGGAATGTAGTCGGACGACAGGATGTCGAGCAGCCCGTCGCTGGCCAGTGTGCGGGCCGAGACGTTGCCCGAATGCGAGGCGCCGCGCATGACGTTGGGCGCACCCATCAGCACGCCGAGCCCGGCCTCTTTCGAGGCTCTGGCGGCTTCCTCCGTGGTCGGGAATTCGGCGACGCGCACGCCCTGCTCGATCGCCTCGCCGACATGGCCAATGGTGGCGTCGTCATGGCTGGCCAGCACGATGCCGCGCTCATGGCAGGCGGCGGCGATGTGGACACGGTTCGGTCCCGAATTCACGGCCGATTCCCCCATCCGCTTTTCGCAGAACAGCTTGAAGTCACGGTCGGTCAGCTTCAGTTTGCGCTGGTAGTAATAGGCATAGGTTTCGAGGTTGACGAACTGGCGCTGGCCTGGCGCGTGGTCCATCAGCGATGCCAGCTTGACCCGTTCGTCGCCATCGAAATTGGCGAAAGCCCTGAGGCAGTCCGGTGCCGAAACCTCGCAGCGCAGATGGATGAAATGGTCGGCGCGCAGACGATCCTGCTGGACACTGTCCTCGATCGCATCGGCCAGCTTGCGGATGTCGGCTGATGTCAGGTCGGCATCTTCGTCCATGCCGACGCGCAAGGCGTCGAGCACGGTGGTGATGCCGGCGGTTGCCACCTGCGCGTCATGGGCGAGTACGGCGGCGATCGGGTTCCAGCGCACCTTGGGCCGCGGCGCGTAGTGGCCTTCGAGGTGGTCCGTATGGAGTTCGACCAACCCGGGAATGATGTAGTCGCCGCCCATATCCTCGCCGCTGCGGCTGGAGCCGGCTTCGATGCCTGCGATAAAGCCGTCGCGCAGCACCAGCGAACCCTCGACGATCTCGTCGGCAAGCACGATGCGGGCGTTGTGGAGAACAGTTTCGGCGGTCATTTCAGGCAGTCCTTGCTTATTCCGGCTGGGGTTGTTCCGGCAGGGTGTCAGGCGGTTTTTCTGGCGGAACGGCGCCCGAGCGCGTGATGCGAGAGCACCATGAAAGGTGCGCCCGGTTCGGTTTCGACAAACAACGTCAGCGCATCCACCAGCACCTTCTGTCGCAGAATGTCCGCGAACAGACTTTCGATTGCTGCGCGCAAACGAGGGCTTTCGTGTGACCCCGCCCGGCCGGACAGCGTCATGTGGAAGCGAAAGGTTTCGAAGACATAGGGGTAGCCCCATTGGCAGAGGTTGCGGAACTCGGCCGGCTTCAGCGAATCCGGGCTGCGCCGCTCGATTTCCGCCTCGGTCAACGGCGCGCGGAACCGGTCGAAGCCGAGCACCACGTCATCGGCGAAGCGATTGAGCGCTGGCAGCGGTCCTTCCGGCACCAGTGCGAAGAAGCCGTCGATCTGGCTGACGACGAGGCGCGGGATGGTCACCACCGGCGTCGCCTCGGCAAAATGGTCGAGTGCGGCGCGCAACGAGGCTTCGGTTTCGTTGGCAGCCAGGCGGAAAGGGGCTTTCAGCGTCGCATGAAAGCCGTAGCGCCGCGCCGAAGCGGTGTGGAAGGCGACCTCCGCCACCGACAGGTCGGCCACCGCCTCGACCGGCCTTGTCGCGGCGCCGAACGGGTCGCGGCCGAGCCAGTTGGCGGCGATCCGCGCCAGCGGTTCGTCCTGCCGGGGGGTGAAATAGATGGCGTAGCGCATAGGTAGTCCTCGTCAGTCCCGCTGCCATAGGTGATTTCCATGACGGATTGACGAAGCTTTGAAGGGTTTTCGAAGGCAAATCGACCCAGAAGGTCTTTAGCCGACGATTTTTCCATGTTGGACCAATAGCTTTTGCCGGAGCGGCTGATGGGTCAGGCCTTCATCAGCCACTCGTGCTCGGGTGCATTGTGGAATTTCCACGTCCGCTTCGGTCCGGCCATCACGTTGAGATAGTAGAGGTCGTAGCCGTGGCAGGCGGCGCAGGGGTGATAGCCCCTGGGCACCAGCACGACATCGCCGTCCTCGATCGCCATCGCCTCATCCAGCGCGCGATGGCCGCTCTTGTCGGCATCGGTGTAGACGCGCTGGAAGGCAAAGCCCTGCGGTGGGTTGAGGCGGTGGTAGTAGGTTTCCTCAAGATACGATTCAGCCGGCAGATTGTCCTGGTCGTGCTTGTGCGGCGGATAGCTCGACGTGTGGCCGCCGGGCGTGATGACCTCGACCACAAGCAGCGAGTCGGCCGGTTTGCCCTCCGGCAATATGTTGGTGACATAGCGCGTGTTGGTGCCCTTGCCGCGCACTTCCTGGCCGAGATCGTCCGGTCCGATGACGCGAACCGGCAAGCCGCCGCCAAGGCCCGGCGCCGAGCAGACCGCGAGTTCCAGCTCGGTATCCGCGGTCACCGACCAGTCCGATCCCTCTGGGATGTAGACCGACCAGGGCTTGCCCTCGAAGGGCGACATGCGCTCGCCGAGCAGGCCGAGGTCCTTGCCGCCGGCTGACGCCTTGCCCTTGCCGGTGACGAACACCAGGCAGACTTCGCGGTCGTCCGTCTTGCCCGAGGTGCTTTCGCCCGGCTTCAGCCGATGCAGGTCGAAACCGACATAGGTCCAGCCGGCATTTTTCGGCGTCACATGAGCGACGCGGCCATGGCCCTTGTTGGCCTTCACCAGCAGCTTCGACATTGTGTCTCTCCTATTCCATTGGCTTGACGGGCTTACAGGCCTGTGAAGCCAAGCCGTTTGTTTGAAAGGACCATCGCAACTCTTCGAGTTTGGCCGGTGCCTTCCAACTTCGTCATCCTAGGGCGTAGCAGGAGCGAAGCTCCGTCGCGAAGACCCTAGGATCCATGCCATAACCTCAGTCCAAGAGCGCAGCGGAACGGAATTCCGCACCGTCATACCACCTTCAAAGTCATGGCATGGATCCTAGGGTCTGCGCCGCGTCGCTGCGCTCCTTGCTCCGCCCTAGGATGACGAAGTGAGAAACACTGCAAGCTAATCGCCAACGCATGCGATCAGTTACTCCTTCGGTTCGGGCTCGGCCGCCGCCTTGCTCTCGTCGATCGGCTTGTACAGATAAAAAAACTGCCAGACGGCGTAGCCGGCGAAGCCCAGCGCGATCATGCCCCAGAACGGCGTGCCGGTGGCGAACTCGATGATCGACCAGATGACGCAGACCGCGACGACGGCGACACGCCGCCACAAAGGCCGGAAGAAGGGGTGCTCGGAATCTTTCATCGGGCCAATCTACAGCAATCGGCTTCGCCTGGAACCCATCGCATCAGGCATAGCCCTAGGCATTGGGGAAGCCTTGCGTCTCGACCGTGTATCCAGCCGCCGTCATGACGCGCATCAATTCCTTGTAGCCAACCTGAGCCATCCTGAGCGGCGGGTTCTTCTTCGGATCCTGCTCGGCTTCGACCACGAACCAGCCCTCATAGCCATGGTCCGCGAACCGCTGCACGATGGCGCCGAAATCAAGCGAACCATCGCCCGGCACCGTGAAAGCGCCCAGCGCCACGGCGTCGAGGAAGGACTGTTTCGTGCGGTCGAGCTTCTCGATCACGCCCATGCGCACGTCCTTCACATGCACATGGCTGATGCGGGTGTGATGGTTGTCGATGGCGCGCAGAACGTCGCCGCCGGCGAATGCCAGATGGCCGGCATCGAGCAGCAGCGGAATGCCGGCCCCGGAATAGCGCATGAAGGCATCGAGTTCCGGCTCGGTTTCGACCACCGCCGCCATGTGATGGTGATAGGAAAGCGGCATGCCTTGCTCGGCGCACCATTCGCCAAACTCGGTCAGGCGCTTCGCATAGGCCTTCATCTCGTCGTCCGACAGCTTCGGCTTGGTGGCCAGCGGCTTCGAACGGTCGCCCTGGATCGAGCGGCCGACCTCGCCATAGACGATGCAAGGCGCGTTCACGGCCTTGAACAGGTCGATCATCGGCTGGATGCGATCCTTGTTGTCGGCCATCTCCCCATCGACCAGTGTGCCGGAGAACCAGCCGCCGCACAGCGTCACGTCGGCTGCCTTCAGGATCGGCAGCATGACATCGGGATCATTGGGAAAACGCCGGCCCATCTCCATGCCGGTGAAACCGGCCGAGCGCGACTGGCGCAAACACTCTTCCAGCGACACGTCATCGCTGAGTTCCGCAAGATCGTCGTTCCACCACGCTATGGGGGACATACCCAGTTTGGCTTTCAAGTCGTCGCTCCGGTTTCTTGTTTACCCTCCCCCTGTGGGGAGGGTCGCTGCGAAGCAGCGGGGTGGGGGGCGGCGCCAGACCCCCACCCGGACCTTCGGTCCGACCTCCCCACAAGGGGGAGGTAGGGGCGACGGCGCCTATATCAATCGCCGACGGTCTGCATCTGCCGCTTTTCGTCATACGCCTTGCGCGCCGCGTTGACCTGCGGCCGTGCCGACACTTCCGGCACCGCCACATCCCACCAGTGGCCGCCGGCATCGGTGGAAATCAGCGGGTCGGTGTCGATGACCAGCACCGTGGTGCGGGTATTCTTCTTGGCCTGTGCCAGCGCGTTTTCCAGCCCGGCGATCGACGGCACTTTCTCGGCAATCGCGCCCATGCTCGCCGCATGCGCGGCAAAGTCGATGTCGGGCAGCACCTCGTGGCGCGAGTCCTTCAGGAGATTGTTGAAGTTGGCGCCGCCGGTCGCCATCTGCAGCCGGTTGATGCAGCCATAGCCACGGTTGTCGAGCAGCACGATGGTGAGCTTGAGGCCGAGCATCACCGAGGTGGCGATCTCTGAATTCATCATCAGATAGGAGCCGTCGCCGATCATGACGACGATCTCCTCGCCGGGCTTCGCCATCTTGGCGCCGAGCCCGCCGGCAATCTCGTAGCCCATGGTCGAGAAGCCATATTCGCCATGGTACGATCCGGGCGCACCCGCCTGCCAAAGCTTGTGCAATTCGCCCGGCAGGCCGCCGGAGGCATTCAGCAGCGTTACTCCAGCGCCCATGGCGCGTTGCACGGCGCCGATCACTTGAGCATCGGAGGGGTAGGTGGCATTGGTCGACGCCGTCACTTTCGCTGCCTCTGCCTGCCAGGCCTTTTTGCCGGTGGCTGCATTGTCGGTCCAGGCGGAAGGTGCCTTCCAGCCCTTCAACGCCGCACCCAGTTCTGCCAGCCCTTCGGCCGCGTCAGTGACCAGCGGCAGCGCGCGGTGCTTGCCGGCGTCGAAGGGCTGCACGTTGAGCCCGATGATGGTCTTGCCGGAATTCTTGAACAGCGCCCATGAGCCGGTGGTGAAATCCTGCAGGCGCGTGCCGATGGCCAGCACGACATCGGCTTCTTCCGCCAGCCGGTTGGCGGCCGAAGTGCCGGTGACGCCCACCGCCGCCATGTTGAGCGGATGATCGTCCGGCAGCGAGGATTTGCCGCCTTGCGTCTCGCAGACCGGAATGCCGGCGCCCTCGGCGAACTTCGCCAGTTCGTCGGAGGCCTGCGAATAAAGGACGCCGCCGCCGGCGATCACCAGCGGTTTTTTCGCGCCCTTGAGCGCAGTGACCGCGGCCGCCAATTCCTGGCGATCCGGACGCGGCCGGCGCTGATGCCAGACGCGCTCCGCGAAAAAACTCTCGGGGTAGTCGTAGGCCTCGGCCTGGACATCCTGGCAAAGCGACAGCGTCACTGGCCCGCATTCGGCCGGATCGGTCAGCACAGCCATGGCGCGGCTGAGCGCGGGAATAATCTGCTCCGGCCGGGTGATGCGGTCGAAATAGCGCGACACCGGACGGAAGCAGTCATTGACCGTCGCCGTGCCGTCGGAGAAATCCTCGGCCTGCTGCAGCACCGGATCGGGGATGCGGTTGGCGAAGACATCGCCGGGCAGAAACAGGACGGGCAACCTGTTTACATGGGCGAGCGCCGCCGCCGTCACCATGTTGAGCGCGCCGGGGCCGATCGAAGAGGTCGCGGCCATGAAACGGCGGCGGAAATTGGCCTTGGCGTAGGCAATCGCCGCATGCGCCATCGCCTGTTCATTGTGGGCGCGGAAGGTCGGCAATTCGTCACGCACCTGGTAGAGCGCCTCGCCGATGCCCGCGACATTGCCGTGACCGAAGATCGCCCAGACGCCGCCGAAGATCGGGACTTTGCTGCCGTCGATCTCGGTCATCTGGCGCGACAGGAAGCGGGTCAGCGCCTGCGCCATCGTCAGGCGGATTGTCTTGCTCATGGTGTTTTCCTCCGCAGTCCTTGTGCCGGCTTCTTATGCCGCCTTGCGGCCGCGCGCGGCAAGCCACGCTTCGGTCAGCTGTTCGAAGCGCTGCGCCATGTCGGCGATCGCCTCGTCATCAGACATCTTGCCGGCCAGCCATTGTTCGGCCGCATGGACGAAGATGGTGCGGCCGACGGCAAAGCCCTTGACGATAGGCGCCTTGGCGGTGGCGGCGAAAGCCGCTTCCAGCTCGTCCTGCGGCGCCTCCAGGCCAAGCAGCACGACGCCGCGGCACCACGGATCGTGCTTCAGGATGACGGCTTCGATCTTGGCCCAGGCGCCAGCCGACGCCTGCGGCTCGAGCTTCCACCAGTCCGGCTTGATGCCGAGCGCATAGAGTTCCTCCAGCGCGCGCGGGATCGTCGTTTCGTCGAGCTTGCCATGCTTGCCGGCAATGATCTCGACGAGAAGTTCCCTGCCCACTTTCCGCGCGGCCTCGAACAGCGCGCGCAGCTTCTGCTGCTGTTCTTCCTTGAGCGCCGCCGGATCGTCGGGATGGTAGAAGCACAGGCACTTGATGCAGTGATCGACCGGCCATTCGGTGAGCTGCGAACCGATGTCCTGCGAAAATTCGAAACGCAGCGGCCGCGAGCCCGGCAATTCGACCGGCCGGCCTAGCCAGGCGAAGGAATGCCTAGCGAATTCGAACATCGCCTCGCGGCCATGTTTCTCGTCGATCAGCATGCCATAGCCGTCGCGGCCGTTGGCGACCTTCGCAGCCGCCTTGACCGCCAGCACCTTGAAATCATGGATGCGGGCCGGATCGGCACCGGCCTTTGCCGCCACATCCTCGAGCTGCACGCGGTGGTCGCAGGCGAGCGCCATCAGCGAGGGAATGTCGCGGCGGCGGGTCGTTGCCCAATGGATATGGTTGATCGCCTCGTCCTTGCGCAGCGCCAGATGCTTGCTGCCGTTCTTGAGGAAGAACTGCAGCTCCTCGAAGGTCGGATATTCCGGCGCGCAGAGCAGCCGCGACACGGCGAAGGCGCCGCAGGCATTGGCCCAGGTCGCGGCCGTCGCATGGTCTTCGCCACCCAGCCAGCCGCGCAGGAAGCCGGACATGAACGCGTCGCCGGCGCCGAGCACATTGTAGATCTCGATCGGAAACCCCTTGCCGACGACACCGTCCTCGAGATCGTCGCTGATCGGTCCGTCATAGACGATGCAGCCCATGGCGCCGCGCTTGAGCACAATGGTGGCGGACGACAGTGAGCGGATCGTCTTCAAGGCGCTCAGGCAGTCATCGGCGCCCGACGCGATCATGATCTCTTCCTCGGTGCCGACGATGAGGTCGCAATCAGGCAGCACCGTCTTCAGCTGGGCCGAGACCCGGTCAGATTTGACATAGCGCTCGAACCCTTCGGCATGGCCGGCCAGACCCCACAGATTGGGCCGATAGTCGATGTCGAACACCACCTTGCCGCCCTTGGCCTTCATGACGCGGATCGCCTTGCGCTGCGCGGCATCGCTGTTGGGCCTAGAAAAATGCGTGCCGGTGACGACGATCGAGCGGGCCGAGGCAATGAAGGCCTCATCGATGTCTTCCGGCGCCAGCGCCATGTCGGCGCAGTCCGAGCGATAGAAGATCATCGGCGAAACGCCTTCGTCCTCGACCGACAGCAGCACCAGCGCGGTCAGCCGCTCCTTGTCGGTTTTCAGCCCGTCGACATTGACGCCTTCACGCCTCAGCTGCTCGCGGATGAAGCGCCCCATCTGCTCATCGCCGACGCGGGTGAGCAGCGCCGAGCGCAGGCCGAGCCTGGCCGTGCCGACCGAGATGTTGGCCGGGCAGCCGCCGACCGACTTGGCGAAGGAAGTGATATCCTCCAACCGCGAGCCGATCTGCTGGCCGTAAAGGTCGACGGAAGCGCGACCGATGGTGATGACGTCGAGCGGCGCCTGTTTCGCGTCCACGGCTTCGCTCATTGGAACCTCCCGTCGGCCTTGTTGTCTTGGGGTACACGCGCGAGCGGCAGCGTGGCGCCGGGAATATGAAATAATAATTCCAATCCATAGTCAATATGGAATGAGCGTTCCTTCGCCGGAAAGTCATCGGACCGAAGGCTGGTGGGGACTTTTCCGCTGCTCCTCGACCTGCAGCGTCCGCATCCGAAAATCAGAAGTGCATGGTCGCGTCCAAGTCCACCTCAATCGGCCAGTTTCCTGTGCTTGGTGAGTCCCCCTTTAGCGCCCGCAGCCTGCGAGTGGCCGCGAACCGTGGTGCTGTCGAGCATGTGCTGCCAATCATCCGTCAGTTCCAGTTCGATGAGGGTCTCAAGAAGGGCTTCCCAAACGCCCTGTTCGGCCCAGCGGCGAAAGCGCACATAGACCGAATTCCACTTTCCGTAGCGCTCATGCATGTCGCGCCAAGGGCAGCCGACCCGAAGAACATGCAGCATACCGTTCAGATATTGCCGATTATCGTGCGAGGGCCGAGACTTCCTCCCACGTTCGGTGGGGAAAAGCCCCTCGATGATCCGCCATTCCATATCCGTCAGATCGCCACGAGCCAAGACCGCCTCCTAAAAGGCAGCTTTGAATCACGCTTCCGCTGATTTGGAAATCCACTTGGTCAACAGGGCCTAGGCCGAGATTAACTCCCTCTTCAAGGCAATGCGCTGACGCGTACGGCCTCCCTCGCGATCACACCAGAATGAGAACGCTCCGGCCTGGTCGGCAGCCGCCAGCAACGAGGTTACCACGCGCCGGTCCAAATCGATCTCAAACAGCCAGATGGAAATGCCACTTGACAACGATAGAATCATACACGATTGTACCGATCGGTAAAGTAGATACCAATCGGTACAAATACCTCGGCTAAACAAGGAACTGAAGATGTCACGTCCCCCACTCCCACCTTTCACCCGCGAAACCGCAATCGAAAAGGTTCGGTTGGCTGAAGACGGCTGGAACACTCGAGACGCGGCCAAAGTCGCTCTGGCCTATACGCTCGACACCCGCTGGCGGAACCGCGTTGAATTCGCGAGAAATCGCGAAGAAGCTCAGGCATTTCTGACACGTAAGTGGAATAAGGAGCACGAATACCGCCTCATCAAGGAGCTTTGGGCTTTCACCGGTAACCGCATCGCGGTACGCTACGCGTATGAATATCGCGACGATGGCGGCCGCTGGTACCGCGCTTATGGTAACGAGAACTGGGAATTCGCAGACGACGGTCTGATGATGCACAGGCACGCGAGCATCAATGAAATGCCGATCGCTGAAAACGATCGTTTGTTCAACTGGCCTCTTGGCCGTCGGCCGGATGATCACGCCAGCCTCAGCGATCTGGGCCTTTAATCATGGCCCGCATGGTCGCTGAGAGATCCGACGCCATAGCCCCGTTGGCCGAAGTTTTCCGCGAACATGGCTATGAAGGCGCAAGCCTTGCCTTGATCGGCAAGGCTACCGGTCTCGGCAAGGGCAGCCTCTACCACTTCTTCCCGAACGGAAAGGAAGAGATGGTGCGAGCTGTTCTCGGCGACATCAGCCAATGGTTCGAGGATGCCGTATATTCCCCGTTGCGTAACGAGAGCGATGTTAGTGGCGCCATCGGTGCAATGCTCGACTCGACGGACCAATATTTCAGGTCAGGCAGGCGCGTGTGCCTCGTCGGTGCTTTGGCGGTCGCCAATACGCGTGACCTCTTCTCGCAAGCTATCCGAGGTTATTTCGTAGCTTGGGTGGACGCATTGCAGTCAGCACTTATTCGACAGGGCCGTGACGCTGATCAATCACGCATCCTCGCGGAAGAGGCCGTTCTTGCTATTCAAGGAGCAATTGTTCTTTCTCGGGCAATGGACGATCCGGCCGTTTTTCAACGTGCTATCGACCAACTCCGGGGACGATTGGTTATCGAAAACGAAACCTCTAAAAACAAAGGCACAATCGACGATTCACCGCAAAATGAAGGTCGGCTTGCCTGAGATCACCGGAGATATCAACACAGCGCCGGAGCAGCGGGATTTCGGGCACTCTCGCCACTCCATGAGCGGTCAAAGGCCAGCGGCAGCAGTCTCCGCAAACCGTCCGCAGGGAGACGGGACAGAACTTTGTCAACAGAGCCTAGATCTTGCGCTTGCGACCCGTATCGCGTCGCTTCTCGCCGACGCCCACTGTCAGCGCCATGGCCAGCGCCATCGTTGCCGACAGCGAACGGAAGCCGGCGAAATCCGCCTCGGCAACCTCGAACCAGACCTTGGCGAACTGGGCGAGCGGCGAAAACGAGCTGTCGGTGATGGCGACGATCGGCACGCCCTGTTCCGAAATGCTGCGCGCTTCCTCGATGGTGGCAGGCGCATAGGGCGAGAAGGAGATGGCGATGACGGCATCCGCCGGTGTGGCGAAACCGATCATCTCGGCGTTCAGGCCGGCCGCCGATTCGATCAGCTGGTTGCGGATCTTGAGCTTGCCCAGCGCGTAGGCGATGTAGGACGCCACCGGATAGGAGCGGCGCTTGGCCAGCACATAGATGGTCTCGGCCTTGGCCAGCAGGGAGATCGCGTCTTCCAGATGCGCTTCGTCCAGCGTGCGCGAGATATCATTGAGCGAGGTGCTGGCGGCGGCGACGAAGCCGTCGAAGATCGCCCGGTGCCCGGCGCCGCCCTCGGCCTTGGCGCGCAGCGCCTGCAGCCTTTCATCATAGGATGAGTTTCGCTCGCGTAGCCGCTCGCGAAACACCTGCTGCAGGCTGGTGAACCCGTCGAAGCCAAGCTGCTGGGCAAAGCGGATCAAGGTCGACGGCTGCACGCCGGCCGAAGCGGCGATGCTGGCGGCGGTGCCGAAGGCGATATCGTCGGGATTGTCGAGCGCATAGGCAGCGATCTGGGCAATGCGCTTCGGCAGGCTTTCGCGCCGATCGAGGATCGTTGCGCGCAGCGTCTCGAAGTCGCGAGGTACCCGTTCGTCCATCGTCGGTCTGTCCAAGCTCATGCGTGAAGCGTCCCTCTGTGCCTCATCATAGCCAGCCTGCGCAAGAACGCCATAAAAAATGAGGCAGACATTCCATTCCAAGAGAAAATGGACTAATTCATCCATCTGATACTTCAGGCAGTGGAGAAACGGAAAATGGTCGGCGTCGGTCTCATCGGCACGGGTTTCATGGGCAAGTGTCACGCCATCGCATGGAGTGCCGTCGGCGCTGTCTTTCCGGACGTCGCCAAGCCACGGCTTGTCCATCTCGGCGAGGTCAATGAGGAGCTTGCCCGACGCAAGGCAGGCGAGTTCGGCTTCGCCAAGGCGTCCGGCGACTGGCGCGCCGTCGTCAACGACCCTGACGTCGATATCGTCTCGCTGACCACACCCAACCAGTTCCACCCGGAAATGGCCATCGCCATTCTGGAAGCCGGCAAGCATCTGTGGTGCGAGAAGCCGATGGCGCCAAGCTTTGCCGAGGCTGAAGCCATGGCGGCAGCGGCGAAAAAGTCCGGCAAGGTCGCGGCGCTCGGCTACAACTACATCCAGAGTCCGGCCATCCGTCACATCGGCGCGCTGCTCGACGAGAAGATCATCGGCGAGGTCAACCATCTGCGCATCGAGATGGACGAGGATTTCATGGCCGACCCGGAGGCGTTGTTCTTCTGGAAGCACGAAGCCGCTTCCGGCTATGGCGCGCTCGACGATTTCGCCGTGCACCCGCTGTCGCTGGTGTCCGCCCTGTTCGGCCGCGTCGCCAGCGTCATCTGCGACATGGCCAAACCCTATGCCGACCGCAAGCTGGCCAGCGGCGGCCGTCGCGCAGTTGAGACCTACGATATCGCGAGCGTCTTGATGCATCTGGAAAACGGCATTGCCGGAACGCTGCTGGTCAACCGCTCGGCCTGGGGCCGCAAGGGCCGCATCGCCATCCAGATATTCGGCTCGAAAGGGTCGATCCTGTTCGACCAGGAGCGGATGAACGAAATCCAGCTCTATCTCACATCAGACCGCCCGACCGAACAGGGCTACCGCACCATCCTGGTGGCGCCGCACCACAAGCCCTATGACCTCTTCGTGCCGGCGCCGGGCCATGGCCTCGGCTTCAACGATCTCAAGATCATCGAATGCCACGAATTGCTGACGCGGCTTGCCGGCAAGCCGGCGCGGCTCATCGAGTTTGCCGAAGGGCTGGAGATCGAGCGCACCGTGCACGCCATGGCGCGCTCCTTCGAGGAAAAGCGCTGGGTGGATGTGCGGTAGGCGATCAAACCGGAAGGCAGTTGTCGCTATCCATGCCCGACATGTCCCTGCAGGACGGCCAGGGCTAACCGCCTGACACCAGGCGCTGCATCCTCGCTATGCAGGGCGGAGAAGCCAAGAAGAAGACCGTGGCTGACATCAGGAGCAAGATGCATCGAAGAGATAGGCAGCACGGTGACACCGGATCGGCGAGCTGCCTGCGCGATTGAGACATCATCGAAGCCCAGTGGCAATCGGGTGAGGAGATGGACGCCTTGCATGGGCACTTCAATCGCGATTCCCGGCCGATCGATAAACTGTTCGCGCAACAGCGACACCAACATGTCGCGCGACGCACGGTATGTTTCCCTCAGCCGCCTGAGGTGGCTGGAAAAATGCCCCTCGCCCAGGAAGTCGGCGACCACCAACTGGTGGAATGGGGCAGGGAAGCGGTCGAGCAGCACGCGCATCGCGCGGATGGCCGGCACGAGCTCCGTCGGGACCACCAAATAGCCCAGCCGAAGACCGGGCAGCAGCGCCTTGCTGAACGTGCCGAGATAGATGACCCTGTCGTGCTCGTCGACACCTTGCAGCGCGGCCAACGGGCGATCGTCGTAGCGAAACTCGCTGTCATAATCGTCCTCGAGAATCCACGCACCCTTCGCCGCCGCCCAATCGATCAAGGCCAGGCGGCGCGCCATCGAAAGCACCGTGCCTGTTGGATATTGATGTGACGGCGTCACATAGACGGCCCTGACGGTTTCCGTGCGTCCGGCCAGCACATCCACATTCATCCCATGCGGATCGACCGGGATGGGAATGAGTCTGGCGCCGCCGGCCGTAAAGGCCAGCCGTGCCGGCGGGTAGCCCGGCTCTTCGATCGCAACATTGTCTCCCCTGTCGATCAGGGTGCGAATGGCAAGATCGATCGCCTGCTGCGAGCCGGAGGTGATGAAGACGCGGTCCGGTTCGCAGCGAACGCCCCGCGCCGCCGCGAGATACGTCACCACCTCGCTGCGCAGCCGTTCCTCTCCTTGCGGATCCCGGTAATGATCGCAGAGCGCGTCAAGATGGCGATGGCCTATGCGCTTGAGAATGGCGCGCGTCCTGTCGTCCGGTTCGGCCCGGCCGGTGGCGAAAGGGACCTGGGGTTGCGGATCGAGCAACGCATTGCCGATGACCGAGCGCGCTGCCGACGAGATGTCGCTTTTCGCGGCTGCACGTGCGGGAGTGGTTCGGCGCGCGCGCTCCGACCGTCCCGGCACGTCAGCCGAAACAAAGGTGCCGGATCCGTGCTGGCCAACGACATAGCTCTCGCTCAACAGCGTGTCATAGGCTTCGACCACGACACCGCGTGATACGCCCCAAAGCCCGGCTGCCGCCCGTGTCGAGGGCAGGCGGGCGCCCGCTTGCATTCTGCCGGAGACAATTGCGTCGCGCAGGGCGAAATAGAGCTGCCGGCCAATCGACGCCTGCGATGCGCGGTCGATGGCGATGTCAACCAGATGTGTGGCGCCTTCGTGCCGGCGCGATGCCTTTTCGACCATGGCGCTCCCCTCAAGTGGTCTCCAGGATCAACTCCAAGAGGACCTGTAAATCAATCAAAATCTGAAGGATGAGTGTACCACATTGTCCTTGGAAATGCAGGACGCTTTTGACAGGAAAGGTGCGGGCTCCCATGCGCACATTGCACGCCTATTTGCTCTTCGTTGCCACCTTGCTCACATCGATGGGTTACGGCGCCACCTTCCTGCTCACCGAGCATTTTCGAGCGCTCGGCGGCAGCGAGATCGAAACCGGCACGACGCTTGGTGGCGCCATGCTGGGCACGCTTGTCGGCGTTCCCCTCGTCGGCTGGTTTGCCTGGCGCCTCGGCGCCGGCCGTATGGCGGGACTTGGTGCGATGCTGGTTGCCTGTGGCTATCTCGGCCTGGCGTCGCTATCGACGCTGACGCCGTTGATCGGCGTCGCCGGCTTCTTCATCGGCCTTGGCTGGGGCATTTTCTTCCTCGCCGCGCCGATGGCGCTTTCGATGCGCGTGGCCGATCAGGATCGCGGTTTCTGGTTCACGCGTTATGGTGCGTTCCAGATGGGCGGGATTGGGCTGAGCCCGATCATGGCGAGCGCGCTGATCAGCGAGGTCGGGCTCACGACCGGGCAGGCCTTTGGCGCCGTCACTTTGATTTGCCTGCTGGCCGCATTGCTCTTGGCCGTGTTCGAAACCATCGCGGTACGGCCGGTCGCGGCAGCGATCAAGGCAGCAGGCAACGCCTGGGTGCGGGCCCTGCCGGCGTTGCTGCGCACACGCGCGATCTACCCCATACTGATGGTCGGGCTTGGCGCCTGTGTGTTCAGCGGACTGCTGACCTTTCAGACGTCGCTGGTCCGCGGCACCGGACTTCAGGCCAGCACCTTCTTTGCCGTCTATGCAATCACCGTTGTCGCGTCGCGGTTTTTGCTTGCGCCGGTGATTGGCCGTGCCAGGGGCGACCATGTTGCGGTTATCCTGCTGGCGGTCATGATCGCCGGCGTCATTGTCGCCTTTGGTCTCGCCTATGGCGTGGTGGTCCAGATCGCCAGTGCGATCCTGCTGGGCGTTGGCTACGGCCTGGTCTATTCGGTCATCCAGACACAAGCGGTGAACGATGCTCCAGCAGAACACCGCAATGCCGCGCTGACTTGGTTCGTCGTCGCCTATTTCCTGGGTGTCTTCGGTTTCCCGATGCTCGGCGGATGGCTGATCGTCAATGTCGGGACCAGTGGGTTCCTGGTTGCGATCCTTTTGTTTGCAATGGCCGAAATCGGATTGGCGCTGCTGCGCGGACAACGCCTTGCCGCCGAAGGCATCCAGGCGACATGACCAAGGCCTGTTGCAAACCGGCGGCCCCTTCGCGGAGCCGTCTCAACCACCGGCAGCGACGTTCGCTTCCCAGCCGTTGACCCAGACCTGCCGCAACCGGTCGCCTTCGCCCTTGAAGCGCAACCCCGTCGCCTGGCAATCCTCGATCCGGTCGCTGCGGAAATTGCGGATCGCCTGGCGCAGCTCGCACCAGGCGACGATGTTGGCGGTTTCGGCGTAATAGATCAGGGCGATCGGCCGGACGAGCCGCTCGGAGGCGCGGCCCATTTCGTCGCGATAGGAGAGGTCGAGCTTCTCCTCGTCGCGGATGGCGCGCCGCACCAGCGCCAGGTCGATCGCACCGGTCGAAGGCGCGGCGAATCCCCATGCATGCAGCGCATTGGCGTCGAACGCCTGGCGCAAGGGCGGCGGCACCGCGCCGGCGATCTTGGCGCTGACGCGCTTGGCCGCCTGCTTGAGCTCGCTGTCGCCGGTGCGCTCCAGCAACGCCAGCGACAGGACGATCGCCTCCATCTCCTCGATCGAAAACATCAGCGGCGGCAGGTCGAAGCCGGGGCGCAGGATGTAGCCGATGCCGCGCCCGCCTTCGATCGGCACGCGCATCGCCTGCAGCGCTGCGATATCGCGATAGATCGAGCGCACCGTCACTTCCAGCCGCTCGGCAATCGTCGCCGCCGTCACCGGCTGCCGCGCCAGCCGCACGATCTGGATGATCTCGAACAGGCGTGACGCCTTGCGCATTTTTCACTCAGGCTTCCGATCGCAACTGACACACCATCGTCAGTTGGGTTGGCCTATAGGAGCGCCTATCGACTTGAGAATCAACATATTCCGCTGCGGCCTGGCCGGGCGAGGCGACAGGCAACTGACATGGACTACGCGGCAAACCTCTGGCTTTTCTTTATCCTGCTGTTCGGCATCATCGCTGTTCCGGGCATGGACATGCTCTTCGTGCTTGCCAATGCGCTGACCGGCGGACGCGACCGAGGCCTTGCCGCGACCGGCGGCATCATGGTCGGCGGCATGGTGCACACGCTGAACGGCGCGATCGGCGTCGGCCTGCTGATGCATTTCGTGCCGATCCTGTTCAAGCCGCTGCTGATTGCCGGCGCCGCCTACATGGCCTTCATCGGCATCACGCTGATGCGCAGCTCCATCACCGTCGGTCATGGCGGGCCGGCCGGCAGCCGCTCGGCATGGAAGGCGTTTCGGCAGGGTTTTGTGACTTGCCTGATCAATCCGAAGGCCTACCTCTTCGTGCTTGCCGTCTATCCGCAGTTTCTGAAGCCGGACTACGGTCCGATCTGGATGCAGGCGACAGTCATGGGATTGATGACCGTCCTGACCCAGGCCGCGATCTATGGCGGGCTCGCGATCACTGCCGGCCGCAGCCGCAATCTATTGGTGGCAAATCCGCGCGCGACGGCGATTGCCGGTCGGGCAGCCGGGCTGCTGCTCTTTGCCGTCTCGGTGTTTACAGCTTGGGAAGGGTTAAGGGCGGCGTAGATGGCACTCCCCTCCCCCTCCCCCTCTCCGTCTCGGCTTCGCCGAGCCACCTCTCCCCCACTTTGTGGGGGCGAGGAACCCAGGGTTTCCAAGGCTGCGTCATCGGCGGCTAGCGTTTCCTCGCCCCCATGAAATGGGGGAGAGGTGGCCGCGCAGCGGCCGGAGAGGGGGCTGGCGCTGCCATGTACGATTTGCCCTCAAGCGGCTCCCTGCCGGCTGTCGATCATCGCGCGACGCACCGAGCGGCGCCACTCGACGGCCCCGGCCAGGCCGTGCAGAACGGTCTCGGTGGTTGCCCAGTCGATGCAGCCATCGGTGATGCTCTGACCATAGACGAGCGGCTTGCCTGGCACCACATCCTGCCGGCCGGCGACGAGGTTGCTCTCGATCATGACGCCGATGATGCGCTCGTCGCCCGCCGCGACCTGCCCGGCGACATCGGCCGCCACCTTGGGCTGATTCTCGGGCTTCTTGGCTGAGTTGGCGTGGCTGACATCGATCATCAGCCTGGGCGCAACGCCGATGCGGGCGAGTTCCACAGAGGCGGCTTCGACGCTCGCGGCGTCATAGTTGGGTTGAACGCCGCCGCGCAGGATGACGTGGCAGTCCTCATTGCCTGTCGTCGTCGCGATGCCGCTGCGCCCGCCCTTGGTCACCGCCATGAAATGATGCGGCTGGGCGGCGGATTTCACCGCCTCGGCGGCGATCCGCAGATTGCCGTCGGTGCCGTTCTTGAAGCCGACCGGGCAGGAGAGACCCGACGCCAGCTCGCGGTGGATCTGGCTCTCCGTCGTGCGCGCGCCGATCGCGCCCCAGGCGACGAGGTCGGCGATGTATTGCGGCGTGGTCATGTCGAGGAATTCGGTTGCCGCCGGCAGGCCGAGATTGTTGACGGCCGACAGCACGTTGCGCGCCATCCTCAGCCCCTTGTCGATGTTGAAGCTGCCATCGAGGTCGGGATCGTTGATCAGGCCCTTCCAGCCGACCGTCGTGCGCGGCTTTTCGAAATAGACCCGCATCACGACCTCCAGCCGGTCCGACAGGCTCTCGCGCAGCGCCGCCAGACGGCTGGCATAGTCGACGGCGGCGACCGGATCGTGGATCGAACACGGGCCGACGATGACCAGCAGCCGATCGTCGGTGCCGTTCAAGATGGCATGGGTTGCGTTGCGTGACGCGCAGACGGTGCGCGTCGCCGTCAAGGTGCGCGGGATTTCCCGCATCACCTCGTCCGGTGTGCTCAGTTCTCGGATTTCCTTGACCCGGAGGTCGTCTGTGGTCGTCAACACGGCTTTCTGCTCCTGTTTGGGAAACCTGCCGGCTGAAAACAAAAAAGCCGCCAGGTATGGCGGCTGTTCGGATCTTGTTGCTGCAATCTTCAGATCGAGCGCAATCCTCCCGCCGCCAGCGAGCTCCTAAAGTACCAATATTTGGCGGTCAGGTTGATCATGAGGCTCATATAGTCGAAGCGGAGGCGTTTGTCACCTGTCTGATGAGGCTACCGACGTCATGCAGTCCAGGGATCGAAGAGTTCAATTCCAAAGCCTTCGAAATCCTTCGTATTGCGCGTTGCCAGGGTGAGCTCCTGCGCAATCGCCGTGGCTGCGATCAGGCCGTCCATCGACGACAGACCGCGACCGCGGCGCTTCGCAAATCCCATCAGGTCGCCCCACGCCAAGGCAACTGGTTCGTCCACCGGAAGAACCCTCTGCTCGAAGCGCTGCGGCAGGTCCCGAGCGAGCCATTCGGCCAGTGCCTCACGTTTCCGGCCCTCATCCATGAGGGCAACGCCGCGCCGGATCTCGGCGATCGATACGACGCTGATGAATGAGCGGTCTTCATCAAGCCCGTCCAGCCAGTCCAGAACGCGTGCGTCCGGCGCCGGTCGTGTCACTTCGGACAGGACATTCGTATCGAGCAGAAGCCTCACAGCGGCAGATCACGCGGTTCGTCGCGATGACGCTCAAGGTTGATATCGGCGCCGCGCAGCGGCGACTCCAGTAGGAACTCCGCAAGCGTACCCTTGCGCGCGGTCTTGCGCTGCCATTCCTCGGCCGAGACGACAACCACGCTTGGTTTGCCGTTTCTGGTGATCGTCTGCGGCGAAGACTGCGCGCGCTCGATAACCTCTGAGAGCCGGGCTTTTGCCCCGGCGACCGTCCAATTGGTATTCGCAGGCTGCATTGCGACCTCCATGACCACTCTGACCATCTTGACTATATGGGAATGGCAATGCGGCTGCAACAGGGAGGGGGCTGACCGATGGTAGCCAGGTCGAAGCCTCCGCGCCTTCGTCATCCTCGGGTCTGCGCCGCGTCGCTGCGCTCCTTGCTCCGCCCGTGGATGACGAAGTGATGGGCGTTTCCGCTAGGCTTGCCTGCTGCTACTCCGGAGACGACCCCGCAATGCTCTGGTCATAGTCGACCAGTGACCCGGTCATGACGCCCGACTGCGGGCTGACCATGTAGCTGATCAGCCGCGCAAGCTGGTCCGGCTTCACCAACTGGCCCATCGGCTGCGCGGCTTCGGCCTTTGCCAGCCAGTCGTCAGGCGCATCGTGCCATTTCTTCTGCACGATGTCCTCACCCTCGGTGTCCATCCAGCCGGGCAGCACCGCGTTGCAGCGGATGCGGTTGTAGCGATAGGCATTGGCGACGTTCTTGGTCAGCGTCATCAGCGCGCCCTTGCTGGTCGAATAGGGCGTCAGGAACGACTGGCCGGTATGCGCCGACATCGACAGCACGTTGACGATCGAGCCGGGGGCTTTTTTCTCGAGCAGATGCGCCACCACGCCCTGCATCAGGAAAAACGGCCCACGCACATTGGTGTCGAAGATGGTGTCGAAGAGCTCTTCGCTGGTTTCGACCAGCGAGCCGCGCGCCGATGTCGCGGCGGCATTGACCAGGGCGTTGATGGTGCCGAAATGCGAGATCGCGGTGGCGACCGCGCGCTTGCAGTCCGCCACTTTTGACACATCGGCGCTGATGAAGATCGCGTCGACGCCGGACTTCTTGAGGGAGGCGACAGCCTTGTCGCCCTTCTCCTGCGAGCGGCCGATGAGCGCCAGTGCCTGGCAGCCTTCGTCGGCCAGTGCCTCGGCGACGGCAAAGCCGATGCCTTGCGCGCCGCCGGTAACGATGGCGCGCGTTTTTGAATTGCGATCGGCGGATGCGCTCATCGCTCTGCTCCTGTGCCTTGGACCCGAATTCTTACTTGTCGAGGCGGACGGTCTTGCCTGTCGTCGCAGACTTCAGCGCCGCATCCGCCAGCTTCAGTGCCACGAGGCCGTCGGCGCCGCTCGGTGCAGCCTTCTTGCCCGACGTTGCCGCTGCGATGAAGGCAGCGATCTCGTTGGCATAGGCGTCGAGATAGCGGGTCATGAAGAAGTCGTGCAGCGGCGGGCGCGTGTAGCCCTTCTCGTTGGCCAGCTCGATCGACACCGGGCGCTGGTTCTCGGCCGCGACCATGCCCTTCGAGCCATGCACCTCGATGCGCTGGTCGTAACCATAGGTGGCGCGGCGCGAATTGGAGATGACGGCCTGCTTGCCGGAAGCGGTCTCGAGGATGACGCTGACCGAGTCGAAATCGCCGGCCGCGCCGATCTTCTTGTCGACCAGCACCGAAGCATGGGCGCTGACCGCCACGACCTCTTCGCCGAGCAGGAAGCGCGCCATGTCGAAATCATGGATGGTCATGTCGCGAAAAATGCCGCCCGAGCGCTTGATGTAGTCGATCGGCGGCGCACCCGGATCACGGGACGTGATGGTGACCATCTCGACGGTGCCGATGGCGCCATCATCGATCGCCTTGCGCACGGCGGCGAAATGCGGGTCGAAGCGGCGGTTGAAGCCGACCATCAGCGTCGCCTTGGTCTTCTCGACCACGGCCAGGCATTTCTCGACGCGCTTGACGTTGAGGTCGATCGGCTTCTCGCAGAAGATCGCCTTGCCGGCCTTGGCGAAACGCTCGATCAAATCGGCATGGGTGTCAGTCGGCGTGCAGATGACGACGGCGTCGATATCCGCCGATTTTTCGATGGCATCGATGGTGCGCACCTCGGCGCCATAGGCCGACGCCAGTTCCTTTGCCGCCTTCTCGAACGCATCGGCGACGGCAACCAGTTTGGCCTGCGGGTTGGAGCCGACGGCGCGGGCATGGACCTTGCCGATGCGGCCGGCACCGAGGAGAGCGAAGCGAACAGTCATTGGTATTTCCTCTAGGGGGATGGGTTAGAGAGAGAATTGTGTCCCCACCTTCCTGTCGGGGAAAGGTGGCAAGGTATTTTTCCAGCGCGCGAGATTGTCCCTAAACCGGGTGACCGCCCTGTTTAGGCCGCGAGTTCCGCCTCGCCGGTCTTGGCGCCGGTGATGTAGGAGACGATATCGTTTCCGTCGGTGTTCTCCTTGCGCAGATTGGCGACGATGCGGCCGCGCCGGAACACGACGATACGATCGCAGAGGTCGAACACCTGGCGCATATTGTGGCTGATCAGGATCAGCGGCTCGCCATTGTCCTTCAACGTGCGGACGATGTTTTCGACCTGCGCGGTCTCCTGCACGCCGAGTGCTGCCGTCGGCTCGTCCATGATGATCAGCTTGGAGGCGAAGGTCGCGGTCCGGGCGATCGCCACGCACTGGCGCTGGCCGCCCGACATGTGGCGGATGGTGTTGGATAGATTGGGGATCTTAACCGCAGTGCGGACCAATGCGGCTTCCGTCGCCTTGCGCATGTATTTGCGGTCGAGGATCGAGAACGGTCCGAGATTGAACAGCACCTTTTCGCGGCCGAGGAACAGGTTCGAGGGCACGTCGAGATCGTCGGCGAGCGCCAGGTTCTGGAACACGGTTTCGATGCCGGCCGTGCGGGCCTCGATCGGCCCGGCAAAATTCACTTCCTTGCCGTCGAACCAGATCTGGCCGCTGGTGCGTTGCTCGACGGCGGTGATCTGGCGCACGAAGGTCGACTTGCCGGCGCCGTTGTCGCCCATGATGGCGACATGCTCGCCTTTGCGCAGCTCGAAATTGGCGCCTTCCAGCGCATGCACGCCGCCATAGCGCTTGGTCAGGTTTTCGGTCTTCAGGACGATGTCTGACATGGTCAAGCCCTCATTGCCCGCAGGCGTTGGCGCCACTGGTCGAGAACCACCGCACCGACGATGATCACGCCCTTGACCATCTCCTGGTAGTAGGCGTCGAGGCGCAGGAAGGTGAAGCCGGAGATGATGACACCGAAGATCAGCGAGCCGATCACCGTGCCGATGATCGAGCCGCGGCCGCCTGACAGCGAGACGCCGCCGATGACCGCCATGGCAATGGCGTCGAGTTCGTACATCACGCCCATGCCGGACTGCGCGGTGAGGTTCTTGGAGCTCAGCACCACGGCGGCGAGTGCTGCAAGCACACCGGCGATGACGTAGACCAGGATCTTGTGGTTGGCGATCTTGATGCCGGACATGCGCGCGGCGTCCTCGTTGGAGCCGATCGCATAACAATGCTTGCCGTATCGTGTGTAGGTCATGATCAGCTGGAACAGCACGGCCAACGACAGGAAGATGATGACGGGCATCAGGCCTTTGCCGATGGCCGCGAAACCCTCGGTGGGAAACGAGATCGGCTGGCCCTTGGACCACCATTTGGCGATGCCGCGTGCGGTGACCATCATGCCGAGCGTGGCGATGAACGGCGGAATGCGCGTGTAGGCAATCAAGGCGCCGTTGACCAGGCCGGCAAACAGACCGCAGCCGATCGCCACCAGCACCGGCACGATGACAGGCAGGTCGGTCCAGCCCTGGGCTAGGAACATTGCCTTGGGATTGGGATTGCCGTTGACCGTCGCCACCTGGGCAAAGCTCATGGCGATCATGGCGGTCGCGCCGACGATTGAACCCGAGGACAGGTCGATGCCGCCGGTGATGATCACTTGCGTCACGCCGATGGCGATGATGCCGACGATCGACACCTGCAGGATGATGATCTGCAGGCGGGCTTCGTTGAAGATCGCGCTGACGTCGCTGCGGGTGTTGAACAGGAAGCTGTCGCCGAGAAAGATCCGGCCGATCAGTTCGAAGGCGATGACCAGGATGACAAGCGCCAGGAAAACGTTGAGTTCGGCAGGCCATGAGCGCTTCTTCGCGTCATAGCCGACTCCGCCGACGCCATGAGATGTCTGTGCCACGTATTCTGTCCTCCGTCAGCCGCGGTCGCCCTCGCGCCGTGCCGGCGCTGAGGGAGAGGGGAGCGGCGCTGTCTTGCTTGGGAGCGCCGCTCCGTATCGAGCCGTTCGCCGCTCAGTTCTTCTTCAGGAACTTGTCGATGTTGGCCGGCGTCACCAGCTGGAAGGGGACGTAGACCTTGTGTTCGACCTTCTCGCCCTTGGCCAGCTTCAATGCTGCATCCAGTGCACCCGCGCCCTGGCCGGCCGCGTCCTGGAACACGGTTGCGTCGAGGTCGCCCGCCTGCATGGCGGCAAGTGCGTCCTGGGTGGCGTCGACGCCGCCGACGACAACCGACTTCATGTCGATGTTGGCGGCCTTCATCGCCTGGATGGCGCCGATGGCGCTTTCATCATTGTTGGCGATGACGCCGTCGAACTTCTTGCCGGTCGACAGCCAGTTGGTCATCAGGTTCTGCGCCTCGTCGCGGTTCCAGTTCGAGGTCTGCTTGTCGATGATCTTGATGAAGCTGCAATCCGGCGTCGCGATCACCTCTTCGATATCCTTGGTGCGCTGCACGGCGGCCTGGTTGGAAAGCTCGCCCATGATCACATAGACATTGGCTTCCTTCTTGCCGGCTTCCGTGAACAGGCGGCAGACTTCCTTGGTCTCGAGCGTACCGGAATCGGCCTCGTTCGAAGCGACGAAGGCCTGGTTGTCAGGCAGCGTGTCGACGTTGACCGGCTCGCGGTTGACATAGACCAGCGGGATCTTGGCGGCGGCCGCGGCATCCGACATCGCCTGGGTGGCCGAGGTGTCGACCGGGTTGACGATGATCGCGTCGACGCCCGAAGCGGCGAAGTTCTTGATCTGGTCAAGCTGCTTGGCAACGTCGTTCTGCGCGTCCTCGACCTGCAGCTCGACACCGCTCATGCCCTTGGCCTGCTCGATCATGCCGTTGCGCAGCACGGTCAGGAAGTTGTCGTCGAATTTGGCCATCGACACGCCAACCTTGGCGGCAAAAGCGGATGAACTCATCAGCGCCGCGAAAGCGACGCCCAAAATCAGTTTCTTCATTGTCTCTCTCCTCCACATGCTGGTGTCCGGTTGCACCGATCTATCCGGAATCCCCGATCTCCCCGGGGAATCTCTCCCTGATATCGTTTCTGTTCCGGGTGGTGCCTTGCCGTTTGCTGGAACGCCAAGCCCTCTGTTTGAACCAGATGTTCCGGAACGAAAGAACCAAAATGTACAGTTGGTGAAATATTTATTCCATTTTGCCGTGAGGCGTCAAGGAGATTCCAAAACCGGATGCGCGATTTTCGGATGACGGGTGGTCGATGCCGAGGCAATAAGCGGATCGGCGCCTAAGCCGCTGGCGGGCAGTCGCGACCATCCGCGATTTGCGACGGTCACCCCGACTTCGTCATCCTAGGGTGGAGCAGTCGCGAAGCGACGTCGCGGAAACCCTAGGATCCATGCCGCGACGGTCGCCAAGTGCATAGCGGCTCAGAATGAGGTTCGCTCCAGCCTAAGCCAGTTTTTCACCGTAGCATCGCACAGACGGCACGGCATGGATCCTCGGGTCTGCGCTGCGTCGCTACGCTCCTTGCTCCGCCCGTGGATGACGAAGTCGAGGATGTTTGGGCCAACCTCCCTAAATATTCTCAGGCAGATAGATGTCGAACGGCAGGAAGGTCTGGCCGGGCGCGTTCGCCGCACCCGTCTCGATGGCGTGCGCCATCAGGTCGACCAGTTCACGGCACAGGGCGGCCAACGGCGTCGAGATCACCATCGTCAGGATGCCATCCGCCAGGGCGGAACGCGATGTCGCGTTGATCTCGTTGCAGATGACCGCGGGCACCTCGGCCGGCTTTGCCTGCCTGAGCGCCGCGACAGCGCCTTCCATGCCGCCGCCGGCGACATAGCAGCCAACGAGATCAGGGTGACGGCTGAGGAGATCGAGCAGCGTGTCCTGGGTAATCTGGTTGGCTTCCAGATTGACCAATGTCTCGAGCAAGGTGAATTCCGGCGCCTGCTCGCGAAAGAAGGAGCGAAAGCCGATCTCGCGCAGTTCGTGGCCGTGGAAGCGATGGCTGCCGACGAAAAGCGCAACCTTGCCCGGCCGTTTCGCCGCCTTCGAGATCATCCAGGCCGCACTGCGGCCGACCTTGCGGTTGTCGAGGCCGACATAGCCTTCGCGGATGCCGGCGGCGAAGTCGGACAGCAGGGAAAACACCGGCAGCCCTTTCGCCTTCATCTCCTCGACGGCGACCGTCAGTGTCGGGTGATCCGGCCCGACTAGGGCCACGGCCCTGCATTTGGCCGCCAGCCTGCGCGCGCGCTCGACGATTTCATCAGGAGCCAGAGAGTCGGCGAAATCGATCATGGCGACGCCGCGAAAGCGCGGCGACCGCGACACGGCGAGTTCAAGCTCGCGGGCGAACTCGCTGTAGAAGACATAATTGCCCTTGAGCAGCAGAAAGCCGAGCCGGTACTCGGGCAATTCATGGCGCATCCGCTGCTTGATCAGGCCGGCCGCGTGGTAGCCGATCTCGGTCGCCGCCTCGTAGACGCGGCGCGCCGTTTCCTCGCGCACCGGCAGGCGGCTGTTGAGCACGCGATCGACCGTGGCGACACTGACACCGGAGATGCGCGCTAGGTCCGATATGGTCGGCCGTTTTGCCATGCTTGCCTCGCTGGGATCGTCCGAGCCTTTCTACATCATCCTGATAGGAAATGATAGAAACTATCTTTGTGATGTTGAGTCTATCATCGGTCGGCGCTATTTTCAGGCTCGAAGCCAATGAGTGGCTGGCATTGGCTATGGCCAGAGCCGTTTGCCGTGGGAGGCAATCATGACCGCAGCACCGTCCCGGCGTGACTACAGCCTGATCGGCCGCGACGCCAAGCTCGCCGTCGAGACCGGCCTGTCGGCGGCCGAATGGTATCACACCGAGATTCCGCGCAAGCAGATGAAGGAGCTGATGCAGCGCTCCGACGGGCCGGCGATCCGCGATACGGCGATCTGGTTCGCCGCGCTGATCGTCAGCGGCGCCGGCGGCGCCTGGTTCTGGGGCACATGGTGGTGCGTGCCGTTCTTCTTCGTCTATGGCGTTCTCTACGGCTCCTCCACCGATTCACGCTGGCACGAATGCGGTCACGGCACCGCCTTCCGCACGCAATGGATGAACGATGCGGTCTATCAGATCGCCTGCTTCATGATCATGCGCAATCCGGTGACCTGGCGCTGGAGCCACACGCGTCACCACACCGACACCATCATCGTCGGCCGCGATCCGGAAATCTCGGTCATGCGGCCGCCGGATCTGCTGCGCGTCATTCTTGCCTTCGTCGGTGTAACAGACGCCTGGCATGCGATGTCAGACATGCTGCGCAACGCCGCCGGCAACATCAGCGCGGCGGAAAAGACCTTCATTCCCGAACAGGAGCAGCCAAAGGCGATCCGCGTCGCCCGCATCTGGACGGCGATCTACGCCGCCACCATCGCGCTCGCGCTCTATTCCGGTTCGTTCCTGCCCCTGATGCTGGTCGGCCTGCCCAGGCTCTACGGCGCCTGGCATCACGTCATGGTCGGGCTGCTGCAGCATGGCGGTCTGGCCGACAATGTCACCGACCATAGGCTGAACAGCCGCACCGTCTACATGAACCCGATCAGCCGCTTCATCTACTGGAACATGAACTACCATGTGGAGCATCATATGTTCCCGATGGTGCCCTATCACGCGCTACCGAAGCTACATGCGCTGATCAAGCACGATCTGCCGGCGCCGACACCGTCGATCCTGGCCGGCTACCGCGAGATGATCCCGGCCTTCCTGCGCCAGCTGCGCAACGAGGACTATTTCCTCAAGCGCGAACTGCCGCCGACCGCCAGGCCGTATCGCGAGGAATTCCACGACGACGCCGTCGCCGCCGCGGCGGAATGATCGCGCTTGTACCCGATTTCCAAGGGAGGACTTGAATGAACGACTGGGTCGAGGCCTGTGCCACCGGCGACATCGACGAGGAGGATGTGATGCGCTTCGACCATGGCGGCCGCACCTTCGCCATCTATCGCAGCCCCGACGATGAGTTCTTCGCCACCGACGGCCTGTGCACGCATGAAAAGGTGCATCTGGCCGACGGGCTGGTGATGGACGACATCATTGAATGCCCCAAGCACAATGGCCGCTTCAACTACAAGACGGGTGACGCCCGCGGCGCGCCGGTCTGCGTCAACCTGAAAACCTATCCGGTCAAGGTTGATGCTGGCAAAGTCCTGATCCAGATCGGATGACTGACATGGCGCGGGGAATGGTCATCATCGGCGCCGGCGAATGCGGTGGGCGCGCAGCATTGGCTCTGCGCGAGCTGGCCTACGACGGCCCGGTGACGCTGGTCGGCGATGAGCCGCATCCGCCTTATGAGCGCCCGCCACTGTCCAAGGACGCGATGGTCAGCGAAGCGCCTGAAATCAAGGCGATCGCCAGCGAGGCAATTCTGGCCGAGAAATCGATCCGGCATATCCATTCCGTCCAGGCCGTGGCGATCGATCGCGCGGCGCATGCGGTCCGCCTGTCGGACGGTTCGGTCCTGCCCTACGACAAGCTCCTGCTGGCCACCGGTTCGACGCCGCGCAAATTGCCGATGCCGGGGCTGGGTCCGCGCTGCGTCTATCTCAGAACCTTCACTGACGCGCTCGCCATTCGCGCGCATCTCACCGCCGGCAACCGTATCGCCATCATCGGCGGCGGCTTCATTGGCCTCGAACTCGCTGCCGCCGCCCGCAAACTGGGCGCGTCTGTCACCGTCATCGAGGCGCAGCCCCGCATCCTGATGCGCGGCGTGCCGGCCGAGATCGCAGAAATCATCCATGAAGCCCACGTCGCCGAGGGCGTGAAAATCCTGTGCGGTGACGGCATCGTGTCCATCGCCGACGATGGCAAGCAGGTGCGCATAGCGCTTGCCGGCGGACAGGAGCTATCAGCCGACCTCGCCGTCATCGGCATCGGCGCCGTGCCGGTGACCGGGCTTGCCGCCGAAGCCGGCCTGACGATCGACAACGGCATTGCTGTCGATGCCGAGCTGCGCAGCAGCGATCCCGACATATTTGCTGCCGGCGATTGCTGCTCGTTTCCGCTCGCCGTCTATGGCGGCCGCCGCGTGCGGCTGGAAGCCTGGCGCAACGCCCAGGAGCAAGGCGCGCTGGCAGCCAGGAACATGCTTGATACCGGCGAGGCGCATGCAGCGGTGCCGTGGTTCTGGTCGGATCAATATGGTCTGAGCCTGCAGATCGCAGGCCTCTCCGACGAAGGCCGCAGCACCGTGCGCCGCGATCTCGGCGATGGCGCCTTCATCCTCTTCCATTTGGCTGAAGACGGCAGGCTGGTGGCGGCCAGCGGCATCGGCCCCGGCAATGCGGTCGCCCGCGACATCAGGCTGGCCGAAATGCTGATCGGCAAACGGGCGAAGCCGGCGCCGGAAGCGCTGGGATCGCAGGCCATCAAGCTGAAGTCGCTGCTGGCGGCTTGAGTGACAAGGAGTTGGCCTTACCCTCCCCCTTGTGGGGAGGGTCGCTGCGAAGCAGCGGGGTGGGGGTGCGGCACCGGACCCCCACCCGGACCTCCGGTCCGACCTCCCCACAAGGGGGAGGTAGAGGGCCATACCCCCTAAAACAGCGCCTTCAACTCCGACAATTTATCATTCACCAGCCAGCCGTAATAATTTTCCTCGGGCAGTTTTTCCGGCTCACCAGCGGCGCGGCGCCTGTCGTTTTCCGCCTTCAGCGCATCGGCGCGCTGCTCCGGATTGCCGACATTGTAGAGCGTGGCGGTCAGCCCCGGATTGCCCGAAATGTCGAAGCCGGCAATGCTCTTGTAGGCGTCGATCGATTTCCGGATCGTCGCCGCGACGTAAGGCAGCGTCAGGTCGGGATCCATGATGGTCTTGTAGACCGAGTTGGGATCGCCGACGTCGAGCTTCGGCAGGCCGGAAACCTTGTGTACGAGATCGCTCATCTGCAAGGCGGTCAGCGGATTGAGCTGGCCGAGGCCGAAGGTCTGCCCGGCATAATAGGGCTGGAAGAAAGTGGCGCCGAAGCGGTCGTCGGGAAAGCTTGTCCCGCCAACGCTCTTGCCGCGAAACGAATGGTTCCAGACCTGCTCGCGGCATTCCCACAGATCGTAGCTGTCGGACATCCCGGCGCATTTCTTGAATTCCGGCCGCTGCACGAAATCCGTGATGTCCTCGCCGTCATAGGCGAAGGACAGCTTGCTGGAGAGATAGGAGATTGCCTTGACGTAGTAGGTCTGCAGCCGGTCATAGGCGTCGACATTGTAGGTGTGCTCGCCGACGATGGCGCCGACGATGTGCAGGGGATCGATGCCGTAGGTGGCTGCTGCCTTCTTGATCTTGCCGCGCAATTCGGCGTCGTTCTGCAGCAAGGCGTAAACCTTGCGGTACTTCGCCTGGAAGGTGGTGTTGGTCGCCTGCGTGCGCCGGCTGGAGGCGCCGGGAATGTCGGGCTGCACGGCATTGCGGTTTCCCGGCGGCACCAATGTCGCCGCCTCGGCCGCGAACAGCGTCGCCACCAGCGTCAAGCCGAGAATGATCAGGATCAGTTTTTTCATACGCCGCCGCCTGCAAATCTTGCGGGCAAACTAGGGTAGTGCTCTGGGTTGAGTCGAGAGCGCCCCTTCACCCGGCAAGACGAAAGGTGGCCAGATGGTACCATCTGGCCACACATGATTTTATCGCCGAACGTGTTGCCTGGACCAGCGCCCGGTCTGGGTCGAGACGCATAAACGTCGCGGCGGGCCGGATTATCGCCATTTCGCCGCACGGTCGACGATGGGCTGTTGATTCCAGGCATATTCCGGCAGCCGCCAGTCGCCGCCCCGGTCTTCCTTCGAAAGCCGGGCGATCAGATCCGGAATTCGCAGGCCGCAGGCCAATGCTGCAACAGCATGAAAAGCGTCAACGCCCAACTGCGTTCTGGGCATGCCCAATCGCAGGAGGCGTGGCTTGACCGCTTTTTGAATTTCATTAGCGAACGGCCGCAGCAACTTGTCGTAACTTGCAAGCGCCTCCGGCAGGTTTTGAGAATTCCGATTGATCTCACCGGCAAGGACATACGCTCCCACCAGGCCGCCAGAGACCCCCATGCCGCTAAAGGGAGATGCACAATGCGCGGCATCGCCGACCAGGGCCACTCGCCCCTTGGACCATGTATCCGTACGCACCTGCACCACTTCCTGGGAGTAAAAACTCTCAGTCACCGCCATGCCTTCGAGAAACCGTTGGGTCTGCCATCCTGCGTTTTGAAACCGGTTCGTCCAAAACTGCTTTTGGCGCTCGATCGACTGTTTGTGAATGGCGGATGCCTCTTTGGAATCGTCCCTGAGCACAAAGTAGACCTGGGTTTCCGTTGGGTTGTGGCTCCTGCGCATGATCATTCTGCCGCCGGGTGCAATGTAGGTGTCACGAATGTTGCTGTCGGATGGAAGGCGCGGAATGAACCAGTACGCCATGTGCATCCCCAGCCGCAGGTAGGGATCAGGAGAAGCGGTCGGCAGAATGGCTTTACGAATGCGCGACCCTTGCCCATCCGCGCCGACCAGGAGGTCAAACGCGTCGGAAGAGCCGTCGGAGAAATGGGCAATGACCTGTCTCTCATCCTGTTCGAAACGCTCGACGGTCTTGCCAAAGACGTAGGCGACGGCGTCCTTCGTTGCATCGAAGAGAATGCGCACGAGGTCCCCGCGCATGATCTCGTATTCGGATGTCAGGGACTGACGGCCTCGGCCTGAAGTGTTGGCCATGATCGTCGCTACGGCCTTGCCTTTGGCGTTTACAAAGGAGACTCCGGCCTCATCGACAAGCCTGCTCCTGACAACGTCAAGCAGTTCCATTCGCTTGACGGCATCGATGCCTTGGCCGCGAAGGTCGACTTGCGCACCGGTGGCCCGGAGAACCGGAAAACGTTCGACAACGACGACCCGGTGACCGCTTCGGGCAAGCCAATAGGCCAGGGCCGGCCCGGCAATGCCGCCGCCACAGATGAGGATTTTGAGGGAGGAAGTTCCCGATCCAATTGTCATGTGCAATCCTTAATCTATCACTGATAGGTTGGTTGCAACCTTCCCTATCAGTGATAGATTGTCAAGATGACAAAACTGAACCGTGAAATCGTGATTGCCGAAGCACTGGAACTGCTCGACGAGGTTGGCCTGGATGCCATCAGCACCAGGCAACTGGCGAAGCGGCTGCGTGTCGAGCAGCCGTCGCTGTACTGGCATTTCCGAAAAAAGGAGGAACTGCTGGCGGCCATGGCAGAAACCGCCATGGCGTCCCATGCGACCGCTCGGCTTCCGATGCCATCCGATAATTGGCATGACTGGTTCGCCGACAACACGCGCAGCTTCCGGCGAACGCTGCTGATGCGCCGCGACGGCGCACGACTCCACGCCGGAACCCGCCCGGGCGCGGCAGACATCGACCGAATTACACACAAGATTGCGTTTCTGGTCGCGTCCGGGGTGCCTGAGCAGGACGCCAAGATGGCGATGCTTGCCGCCAGCCGCTTCACGGTCGGCAGCGTGCTAGAGGAACAGGCCGAGGCCAGTCTCGCCGCCAATACGAACCGCACCGTCGACGTCCCGCAGATGGATCATGCGGCGGCGTTCGAGGCGGGGCTGACGCTTATTCTGGAT
Source organism: Mesorhizobium loti (assembly GCA_014189435.1). NCBI lineage: Bacteria > Pseudomonadati > Pseudomonadota > Alphaproteobacteria > Hyphomicrobiales > Phyllobacteriaceae > Mesorhizobium > Mesorhizobium loti. The sequence goes on along the minus strand of CP050293.1, from coordinate 5,827,424 downwards.
GGCTTGGCGGCACGTACGAGGCGCCAACAACGTCCATGAATTGCTCGATCCTCGCCTTGGCCGTTTTTGAGTCAACAGCCTTGTCCGCCGCCGCCTTTTCTCAAAGGATGAACCGCGACAGGTCGGTATTCCTGGAGAGGTCGCCGACATGCTTTTCCACATAGGCGGCATCGATCGTGACTGCCGTGCCGTTGCGGTCGGGCGCGTCATAGGAGATCTCGTCCAGCACCCGCTCCATCACCGTCTGCAGCCGCCGGGCACCGATGTTCTCGACGCTGGCGTTGAGGTCGACGGCGATGCCGGCCAGCGAATCGATGGCGTCGTCGGTGAAGGTCAGGTCGACGCCTTCGGTCTTCATCAAAGCGATATACTGCTTGATCAGGCTGGCTTCTGTCTCGGTCAGGATGCGGACGAAATCGTCCTTCTCCAGCGCCCGCAGCTCGACGCGGATCGGCAGGCGGCCCTGCAATTCCGGCAACAGGTCTGACGGCTTCGAGACGTGGAACGCACCCGACGCGATGAACAATATGTGGTCGGTCTTCAGCGGTCCGTATTTGGTCGCCACCGTGGTGCCTTCGATCAGCGGCAGCAGGTCGCGCTGCACGCCTTCGCGAGAAACGCCGGCGCCCATGCCGCCTTCACGCGACGCGATCTTGTCGATCTCGTCGAGGAAGACGATGCCGTCATTCTCCGTCGCATCGAGCGCCCGGCGCACCACCTCGTCCTGGTCGAGCAGCTTGTCGGACTCGTCGTTGACCAGCAGGTCGTAGGATTCCTTCACCGTCGTCTTGCGCGTCTTGGTCTTCTTGCCGCCCATCGCCTTCGACAGCATGTCGTTGATGTTGAGCACGCCGATATTGGCGCCCGGCATGCCGGGGATCTCGAAACCGGGCATGCCGCCCGTGCCGGTGTCGGCGACCTCGACCTCGATTTCCTTGTCGTCGAGTTCGCCGTCGCGCAATTTCTTGCGGAACGAGTCGCGGGTGGCCGGGCTCGCCGTCTTGCCGACCAGCGCTTCCAGCACCCGTTCCTCGGCGTTGATGTGGGCGCGCGCCTTGACGTCCTCGCGCATCTTCTCGCGCACCAGGCCGATAGCGATCTCGACAAGGTCGCGGATGATCTGCTCGACATCGCGGCCGACATAGCCGACTTCGGTGAACTTGGTCGCCTCGACCTTGACGAAGGGCGCACCGGCGAGCCGCGCCAGGCGGCGCGAGATCTCGGTCTTGCCGACGCCGGTCGGGCCGATCATCAGGATGTTCTTCGGCATCACCTCTTCGCGCATCTGGCCTTCCAGCTGCTGGCGGCGCCAGCGGTTGCGCAAGGCGATGGCCACGGCGCGCTTGGCGTCCTTCTGGCCGATGATGAAGCGGTCGAGTTCCGAAACGATTTCGCGGGGAGAAAATGTCGTCATGTCACTAAATTCCACTTTGCCACTGCTTGATGGCCTCGAACGGATGCAGCAGCATGATCACGTTGAGTGTCAGATTGTCCCGGATGAGATAGCCAGTACCAAGTTCGAAGAGGATGGCGAGGCTGACGATCACCCATATAGGTAGCCTTCGCGCCATCACAAATCCCAGCACCATGGCCAGTGTGTCGGAGACCGAATTGATGATGCTGTCGCCGTAATAATCGAGCGAGATGGTGCCGGCGCGGTAGCGGTCGATGATGAACGGGCTGTTCTCGAGCAGTTCCCAGCCGCCCTCGATGAGGACGGCGAATGCCAGCCTCAAGCCGATCGGCGAGCGCGGGAACAGGAATCGCGCCAGGGCATAGAACAGGAAGCCGTGGATGATGTGCGAGAACGTGTACCAGTCCGAAATGTGCTGGGAATTCTCCGAACTCTGCACGACTCCATGCCAGAGTTTGACATAGCCGCAGGTGCAGATCGGCGTTCGGCCCATGCCGTAGAGTGCCCCCGCCTGGAAGATGATCAGGGCAAGGACGAGCAGAAGCCCCATCCGCCAGCTGTCCTCGTAGGCCGAATAGCTTTTGTCGTCGCCCGATGCATTCATGCCCTATTGCCCCTCTTCCGCGTCGCAGTCTCGACCATCACAAAGCCCGTCACGCCTTCAGCGGCGGTAGCCGGCGGATCACGGCCGCCGGCAAGGTCGGTTTAACGACAATCCGCCGGATACGCTGCCAGCCAGCCCCGAACAGAATAATCAGCGCGCCAACAACGACCAGGATCAAGGCAAAAGGCGGGATGCCCGTCGAATCGGAGGCGGAATTCACCAGATAATAGATGCCCAGCGAACCGAAGTAAGCCAATGTAGGAACCAGAAGCGAACGGCGGTCTATGGCAAGCGCGACATAGAGGAAGCCAAGGATCAGAATCGTCAGCATGATGGTTGCGTTGGCATTCGGCGCGATGTGTCCGAATACGACGTTCTGGCCGGTTGCCATGATAAAGAGCGGATGCACCAGCATGGGCGCCGAGACGACATGCAGCCAGAAAGCGCAGTCGGACCAGATCTTGCGTCGATCCCTATCGTAAATGTCAAAAGCTACACCCGTTGCGAACACGATCAGGCCGCAGACCAGCGGCATGTAAAGTGCCGCGCGGAGCAATTCGGGAACATCTTCAAGGCGCGGCGGCGCAATCGGAACAGATATCCGGCCCGGGACGCCGTCTGGCGCAACGCCAATAGCTGCCAGATAGTCTCCGGCTTGCGTATGCCGAAGCTGGCCTCCACTTGCAGCGCCAGAGCGGCCAGAATGGCGGCCATGAAAATCAGGGCAAGCACGGACGACGATAATTTCATCCGGTGCTGACGCGTGACAATTTCGGCGAGCCCCCAGGCGAAAACCGCGAGGATGCCGGCGATCCAGAATGTCTGGCCTGGAAGCAAGGTGGTGAGGACAAAGAAGAAGCCGGCGCTGAGCAGAACGGTTCCCACGGTGACGAACAGATCGTTGCCGCCGCCGACCAGCCGCAGGTTTTCCTCGTCACCCTCGTCATCGGCGCGCCTGGTCTCGGGGGCGAGAGCGGTGCCGCGCTCCATGGCCTCCAGCTGATCGCGCAGGGTCTGCGAGATCAAACCTTTCGCGATTGCCTTGTCGAGTGTTTCGGCGCTGATCAACAGGCCTCCTGCGGTGCTTCGCACGCCATCATCAGGGCTGGCCCGTATTCCGTTGTTCTGGTGTCAAAGGCAACAAAGCCGGCCTTTTCATAGGCGCGAATGGCGCGTCCGTTGTCTGGATGCGGGTCGATGATGACGCGCGGCACACCCTCCTCGAACAGCTGTTCGACGAACTGGTGCACGATCGCGGAGCCATGGCCGAGCCCGATCAGCTCCGGCCGGCCGATCGACAGGTCGATGCCCAGCGTGCCGAACGGCTGGTCGGCATAGGGATGGTCGTCTTCCAGATGCGGATCGTAGCTTTGCAGATAGGCGATCGGCTTGCCGTCGAGCTCGACGATCAGCGGCTCGACGGAAATGCTGTCGATGTGCTCGCGAATCCCGGCGATTTCCGTCTCGGGATCGTCCCACCACTCGGCAACATGCGGCTCGGCCAGCCAGCCGGCGATCATCGGCAGGTCTTTCTCGGTCACCGGCCGAAAATCGTAGAGCATAGCTTGCTCAGGCGGCATCGAGCGTTTCGATGACGAAACTGTTGTTGGTGTAGACGCAGATATCGGAGGCGATCTGCATTGCCTTGCGGGCGATCTCCTCGGCGTCCTTGTCGGTGTCCATCAGCGCGCGCGCCGCCGCCAGCGCGTAATTGCCGCCCGAACCGATGGCCATGACGCCAAATTCGGGTTCGAGCACGTCGCCGGTGCCGGTCAGCGCCAGCGAGACCGACTTGTCGGCAACCAGCATCATCGCTTCCAGCCGGCGCAGGTAGCGGTCGGTGCGCCAGTCCTTGGCGAGCTCGACGCAGGCGCGTGTCAGCTGGTCGGGATATTGTTCGAGCTTAGCCTCGAGTCGCTCCAGCAGCGTGAAGGCGTCGGCGGTGGCGCCGGCGAAACCGGCGATCACATTGCCGCCCTTGCCGATGCGGCGCACCTTTTGGCGTTGCCCTTCATGATGGTCTGGCCAAGGCTGACCTGGCCGTCGCCGGCGATCACCACCTTGTTGCCCTTGCGCACCGTCACGATGGTCGTGGCGTGCATGGTCAGTTCATTGGACATTTCCCGGCTCCGAGCAGCGCTATCCCAAAAAGGCGATTGGCGCGGTACGAGTAACTTTGATCGGCCATATGTATGCATGGGGCCGGTGATTGCAAATCGCCTCTCTGGCAAGGCCGATACCGCTGTCAGAGGCAACTGGCAATCGCCGGACCATGCTGCTAGAAGGCTTTCGTTTTCAAGCCCGCGAGCGCTTGAAGCCTCTGAGCCGGTCACGATGTGAACCTCTGGGACAAGGATAGAGTGATGCCGCCCCGTTCCGCCGAAGCAAGCCGCAAGACCAAGGAAACCGACATCTCCGTGTCGGTCCATGTCGACGGCTCCGGCAAGTCGGACATCGCCACGGGGGTCGGTTTCTTCGACCATATGCTGGACCAGCTGTCGCGCCATTCGCTGATCGACATGACGGTCAGGGCCAAGGGCGACCTGCACATCGATGACCACCACACGGTCGAGGACACCGGCATCGCGCTCGGCCAGGCGCTGGCCAAGGCACTCGGCGAGCGGCGCGGCATCATGCGCTATGCCTCGATCGACCTTGCCATGGACGAGACTCTGACGCGCGCGGCGATCGACGTGTCTGGGCGTCCGTTCCTGGTCTGGAACGTCTCTTTCTCGTCGCCGAAGATCGGCACGTTCGACACCGAACTGGTGCGCGAGTTCTTCCAGGCGCTGGCACAGAATGCCGGCATCACGCTGCATGTCACCAATCACTATGGCGCCAACAACCACCATATCGCCGAGACCTGCTTCAAGGCGGTGGCGCGTGCGCTGCGCGCGGCTCTCGAACGCGATCCGCGCCAGCCGGACGCGGTTCCTTCCACCAAGGGATCGTTGAAGGGGTAAGGTCATGGCCATCTATGTCGTGATGGAACCGCCCGGCCGCAGCGGGAAGGTCGATGCAACGGCCTTGGTCCGCGATGGCTTCACCTGGCTCGGTTTCCTGGTGCCGCCACTGTGGTTCGCCTGGCATCGGCTGTGGATCGAAGCAGCGCTTGCCTTCGTCGTCATGGGCCTACTCTCGATGCTTGGCCAGAAGCTCGGCCTTGGACTGGCCGGCTCGCTGCTGTCGCTGCTGGTTTCGCTCTATGTCGGCCTGGAAGGCCAGGGGCTGCGCATCGCAGCACTTCGCCGGCGCGGCTGGCACGAATGGGGCGCGGTTCAGGCCGGCAGGCTTGACGATGCCGATATACGCTATGCGCTGGAGGCGGAAGCGCTTGCCGATGAGGCTGCGCCGACGCAGCGCATCGTCCCTGACGCTGCCTTGGCGCGGCCCGCGCAGATGGGCATGGCGCTAGGGCTGACCCACATCCCGGGAAGAAGCTGACATGCGGGTTGCGATCATCGACTACGGCTCAGGCAATCTGCGCTCGGCCACCAAGGCTTTCGAACGCGCCGCGCGTGAAGCCGGCATATCGGCTGATATCGACCTGACATCGGATGCCGAACGGGTGCGCACGGCCGACCGCATCGTGCTGCCCGGCGTCGGCGCCTATGCCGACTGCGCGGCCGGCTTGCATGCTGTCGATGGCATGTGGGAAGCGGTCGAGGAGGTGGCCATCTCCAAGGGCCGGCCGTTCCTGGGCATCTGCGTCGGCATGCAGCTGATGTCTGAGCGCGGCCTGGAAAAGACCATTACCAAAGGCTTCGGCTGGATATCAGGCGACGTCAAGGAGATCACGCCGGCCGATCCGGCGCTGAAAATCCCGCAGATCGGCTGGAACACGATCGAGCTCAAGCGCCAGCATCCGCTGTTTGCCGGCATTCCGACCGGCGCAAGCGGGCTGCACGCCTATTTCGTCCATTCCTACCATCTTGATGCGCGCAAGGCGGACGAAGTCCTGGCGGTTGCCGACTATGGCGGTCCGGTGACGGCGACCGTCGCCCGCGACAATCTCGTCGGCACGCAGTTCCATCCGGAAAAGAGCCAGGCTCTGGGCCTGGCTCTGATCACCAATTTCCTGCGCTGGAGGCCCTAGAGCATGATCCCGAAAAGTGGCCCCCGGTTTTCGGAAGAGATCATGCTTAAGCAAAGGGATAAATCATGAGCAAGAAGGGTTACTGGATGGCGATGATCGATGTTCGCGATCCCGAAATTTACAAACAGTACATCGAGGCGAATGCCGTCGCCTTTGCCAAATACGGTGCGAAATTCCCCGTGCGCGCCGGGCGCTATGAGAATCCCGAAGGACCAACCGGCAATCGTCATGTCCTGGTGGAGTTCGAATCCTACGACAAGGCGGTGGAATGCTATCATTCGCCGGAATATCAGCATGCCTCGAAATTCCGGCTTGCCGCCTCATCAGGCCATTTCGTCATCGTTGAAGGCGCCTGAACGTATGATCCTTTTCCCCGCCATCGACCTCAAGGACGGCCAATGCGTGCGCCTCAAGCACGGCGACATGGCCACCGCCACCATCTACAATGACGACCCGGCGGCCCAAGCCAAAGCCTTCGAGCAACAGGGCTTCGAATGGCTGCATGTCGTCGACCTCAACGGCGCCTTCCAGGGCCAGAGCGTCAACAGCGCGGCGGTCGGCGCCATCCTCAAGGCGACGAAAAACCCGGTCCAGCTCGGCGGCGGCATCCGCACGCTGGCGCAGATCGAGGACTGGCTCGATCGCGGGCTGGCCCGCGTCATCCTCGGCACGGTGGCGGTGCGCGATCCCGATCTGGTCAAGCAGGCCTGCAGGGCATTCCCCGGCAAGGTGGCCGTCGGCATCGACGCCAAGGGTGGCAAGGTGGCCGTCGAGGGCTGGGCCGAGGCGTCGAGCCTCGGCGTCATCGAACTGGCGAAGAAATTCGAGGGCGCCGGCGTCGCCGCCATCATCTACACCGATATCGACCGCGACGGCGTTTTGACCGGCATCAACTGGGACGCCACCATCGATCTTGCCGACGCCGTGTCGATCCCCGTCATCGCTTCCGGCGGTCTCGCCTCGATCGCCGACATCGTGCGCATGACCATGCCTGATGCGCAAAAGCTCGAAGGCGCGATTTCGGGCCGCGCGCTCTACGATGGCCGCATCGATCCGGCGGAGGCCCTGGCGATCCTGCAAGGCCGGCCAGCGGCGGAGACGCGACCGTGAAAATCTCCATCATCCTGGCCTCCTATGACAGCGGCCACTATCATGGCGGCATGGGCCAGGGCCCGGACGCTCTGATATCAGGCGGCCTCGTCGACGCCCTGACCATGGCTGGCCATGACGTTGCGGTGGAAGACATCGGCAAGGTTGGAGACATCCAGGAGCGCGAGATCGCCACCGGCTTTGCCGTCTGCAATGCGGTTGCGGCCGAGGTTCGCCTTGCTCGTGACGCCGGTCGGTTTCCAATCGTCCTTGCCGGAAATTGCCTGACCAGTGCAGGTGCTGTCGCCGGCGAAGCCGCCGATGCGATCATCTGGGCCGACCAGCATGGCGACCTCAACACGCCCGAGACATCCATCTACGGCTTTCTCGACGGCATGGCGCTGGCGACAGTGCTCGGCCTGTGTTGGCGTCCGATGGCATCAGCCATTCCCGGCTTCAAGCCGATCGATCCGTCGCGCTGCGTGCTCGTCAACGCCCGAGATCTCGATGCGGCTGAAAAACAGCTTCTCGAGACATTGCCGATCGTCCGGACGGAATGCTCCGGGGTAGCCCAGGCGACCGAAAGACTGAAGGTCGCCGGCGCCAAGCGCGTGCACATGCATCTCGATCTAGACGTGCACGATCCCCAGGACTTGCAGGCCAACCGCTACGTCACATCAGGTGGGCCGAGCCCGGAACAGTTGCGCGACGCGGCTTGCGCCATGGCGCTTGCGGTGCCGGTCGTCGGCATCACCGTCTCCGCCTATGATCCGGCTTTCGACGGGCAGTCCGATGTTCCGCCGCTGGTCGGCCAGTTGCTCAACGATCTCATCGCCACGATAGAGGGAAGGTGATGCTGAAAGCCCGTGTCATCCCCTGCCTAGACGTCAAGAACGGTCGCGTCGTCAAGGGCGTCAACTTCGTCGATCTCATCGACGCCGGCGATCCGGTCGAGGCGGCCAAGGCCTATGATGCGGCCGGTGCCGACGAGCTCTGCTTCCTCGACATCACCGCTTCGTCCGACAATCGCGAGACCATCTTCGACGTCATCGCCCGCACCGCCGAGCAATGCTTCATGCCGCTGACCGTCGGCGGCGGCGTGCGCCAGGTCGCCGATATCAGGAAGCTGCTGCTGGCCGGTGCCGACAAGGTGTCGATCAACACGGCGGCGGTGAAGAATCCGGATTTCGTCGCGGAAGCCGCCGACAAGTTCGGCAACCAGTGCATCGTCGTCGCCATCGACGCCAAGAAAGTGTCTGGCGCCGGCGAGGCCGATCGCTGGGAAATCTTCACCCATGGCGGGCGTGAGAAGACCGGCATCGACGCGGTCGAATTCGCGCGCCAGATGGTCGATCGCGGCGCCGGCGAGATCCTGCTGACGTCGATGGATCGTGATGGCACCAAGGCCGGCTACGACATCGCGCTGACCCGCGCGATTGCAGATGCGGTGCGCGCGCCGGTGATCGCTTCCGGCGGTGTCGGCACGCTCGACCACATGGTCGAAGGCATTCGCGATGGCCACGCCGGCGCGGTGCTGGCGGCGTCGATCTTCCACTTCGGCACCTACACGATAGCGCAAGCCAAGGCGCATATGGCCGCCGCGGGGCTGCCGATGCGGCTGGACTCCTCAGGCGATCGGCCCTAGAGGCTTCCGGCTAAGAAAAAGGCTCTAGGCGCCATGGCTGAATTTTCGCTCTCCGACCTGGAGACAATCATCGGGGAACGCGCGCATTCCGGCGACCCGGACTCGTGGACGGCGAAACTGTTCGCGCGCGGCATCGACAAGGCGGCGCAGAAGCTCGGCGAAGAGGCGGTCGAGACGGTGATTGCCGCCGTCAAGGGCGACAAACCGGCCCTCGTTTCGGAAAGTGCCGATCTTATATATCATTGGCTCGTCGTTCTCGGCCTCTCCGGGGTTCCGTTGAGCGATGTGCTTAGGGAACTCGAAGGCCGCACCGGGCGTTCGGGCATCGCCGAGAAGGCGTCACGGCCCAAGGGCTGACCGCGAGGAGGGCGGGTATCTCGATGGATCAGCTCGCGCCAACCGAGAAATATTCCCCCTTTCGTTTCTTCTCAGCCGAGCAATGGTCGCAATTCCGCGCCGACACGCCGCTGACGCTGAGCGCGGATGAATTCCGCCGCCTGCGTTCGCTCAACGATCCGGTCGACCTCGAAGAGGTCAAGCGCATCTATCTGTCGCTGTCGCGGCTTTTGTCCGCGCATGTCGAAGCGAGCCAGCTGCTGTTTCGGCAACGCCAGGCCTTCTTCAACGCGGTGGACATCGTCAAGACGCCTTTCATCATCGGCATTGCCGGTTCCGTCGCGGTCGGTAAATCGACCACGGCGCGCGTGCTGAAGGAACTGCTGGCGCGCTGGCCGTCGAGCCCTAAGGTCGATCTCATCACCACCGACGGTTTCCTGCTGCCCAACGAGGTCCTGCGCCGCGAGAACCTGATGGAGCGCAAGGGCTTTCCCGACAGCTATGATGTCGGCGCGCTGCTGCGTTTCCTCTCGGGCATCAAGTCGGCGCTGCCCAATGTCCGCGCGCCGGTCTATTCGCACCTGACCTATGACGTCATTCCCGGCGAGTTCGTCACCATCGACCGGCCCGACATCCTGATCTTCGAAGGCATCAATGTCCTGCAGCCCGGCAAGCTGCCGCAGGACGGCAAGATCGTGCCCTTCCTGTCGGACTTCTTCGACTTCGCCATCTATATCGATGCCGACGAGAAGCTGATCCACGAATGGTACATTTCCCGCTTCATGCGGCTGCGCGAGACCGCTTTCCGCAATCCGGACTCCTTCTTTCACCGCTACTCGCAGCTCTCGGAGGATTCGGCCCGCGCCATCGCCGAAGGCCTGTGGACCAACATCAACCTGAAGAATCTGCGCGAGAACATCCTGCCGACACGGGCCCGCGCCGACTTGATCCTGCGCAAGGGTGCCGATCATCTGATCGAGGAAGTGGCGCTCAGGAAGCTGTGACGGCTGGCTTCGTCACCCGTCGCAGCGTCAGATTGATCCGTCCGCCATTTTTCAGCAGCGCCGAGGTCGAGGGGTAGATTCGATCGACGCCGTGGAAGCACAGGCGGCCCTCGCCGCCGAGCACCACGACGTCGCCGCTTTTCAGTCGAAACGACCGGGTCGCCCCCTCACGCGTCGTCTGGCCGACCCTGAACAGGCAATCGTCGCCCAATGAGACGGAAACCACCGGCGCCGAAAAGTCGGCCTCGTCGCGGTCCTGATGCAGGCCCATTTTTGCGTCCGGCGTGTAGAAATTGATCAGGCACGCTTCCGGCGGATTGGGGTAGCCCGAGACCTGCCGCCACAGCTCGAGCAACGCCTCCGGGATTGGTGGCCACGGCGCTCCGGTCGCCGGGTGCGTCGGCTGGTAGCGATAGCCCTGTTCCTTGTCGGTGACCCAGCCGAGCGGGCCGCAATTGGTCATGCGCACGCTCATCTCCTTGCCCGTGCGCGGCATGGCCGGCACGAACAGCGGCGCCTGCTGCACAATGCTTCTCACCTCTTCGACCAGCGCTTCCTGCACGCTGCGTGACAGGTAGGCCGGCATGTGGCGGACGCCTTTGGGCAGGACGAGCATGAGATTGGTCGCTTGATCCGTTCGTCAAAAGCCAAGCATGCCATCGCCAAATGAAAACGGCGACCCGAAAGCCGCCGTTCCACCGCTTTGTTTGACACAATTACCAAGGGAAAGCGCTATGCGCTTTTCCCGGGAAAACCGTCTTCACACTTTTCCTGGAATTGCTCTTGGCAAATTGGCAATCACCCCGATCAGGCGAGATCTGGAATGCGCAGCACCTGGCCCGGATAGATCTTGTCGGGATGGGTCAGCATCGGCTTGTTGGCCTCGAAGATGGCCGTGTTCTTCGTGCCCTTGCCCTTGCCGTAGCTCTTCTCGGCGATCTTCCAGAGATTGTCGCCCTTCTGGACTGTGTAGAAGGTTGGCTCCTTGGCCGGGGCAGCGGCCGCGCCGGCCTCAGGCGCGACCTGCAACTCGTCCGCCTGCACCTTGGAGACGCCGAGCGTGTTGCCGACGGCGATGACCGCCTTTTCGAAGATCGACTGGTCCTTGACCACGCCCTTCAGCACCGCCGTGTCGCCCTTGACGACGACCTCGACGCCATCAGTGCCGAGCTTGTGCGAATCGAGTTCCTTCTTGAGTGTGTCGGCCGTCGGTGCGGCTTCTTCGTCACCGCCGATGCCCAGTTTCTTGCCGACGCTCTTGACGAAATCGAACATGCCCATCTTTGGTCTCCCTTGCTGTGGCAAGGTGGAACCTTGCATCTGCGATGCGAAATGGGAAGCCGTTTTGTGCGCGTGATTGGTGTGGTGCTTAATCGTTCTCCACCCGGCCGCGCAGTTTCTTGATCGTGCCGCGTCCGGCCTTGCTCTTCAGCCGCCGCTCCACCGCGCCTTTCGACGGCCGCGTCTTCTTACGCGGCGGCGGCGGCGGTTCGGCGGCCTTGGCGACCAGTGCCGTAAGCCGTGCCCGGGCGTCCGCCCGGTTCTGTTCCTGGGTGCGGAAGCGGCCGGCCTCGATGACGATGACACCGTCCTTGGTGGCGCGCTGGCCGGCAAGCTTGATCGTCCGCTCGCGCACGCGCTCGGACAGACCCGCTGCGTTGGCCGCGTCGAAGCGCAGTTGCACCGCTGTCGCCACCTTGTTGACGTTCTGGCCGCCGGGACCCGACGAGCGGATGAAATCCTCGTGCAAGTCGCCCGGGTAGATCACCGCGTCGCCTGATATGATAATGTTGTCGTCGCTCGCCATGCCGCAGTCATGGCGCGGCGGATCGAAAAAGAAAAGGCCCGATCGAAACCGGGCCTTTCAACGACAGCCGAGCCCGATGGCGCGATTACTCCGCCGCTTCCTGCATGCGCGGCGCGGCACCCAGCACCACGGCGTCGACATGGCTTTCGAACTTCTCGAAGTTGACGGCGAACATGCCGACCAGCCTTGCCGCCTGCCGGTCATATCCGGCCTTGTCGGCCCAGGTCGAGCGCGGGTCGAGAATGGCGCTGTCGACGCCTCGAACCGCCACCGGCACCTCGAAACCGAAATGGGCATCGGTGCGGAACTCGGCCGTCTTCAGCGAGCCGTCAAGCGCGGCCGCAAGCAAGGCCCGCGTCGCCTTGATCGGCATGCGCTTGCCGGTGCCGTAGGCGCCGCCGGTCCAGCCGGTGTTGACCAGCCAGCAATCGGCATCGTGGCGGGCAATCAGTTCGCGCAGCAGATTGCCGTATTCCGATGGATGGCGCGGCATGAACGGCGCGCCGAAACAGGTCGAAAACGTCGCTTCGGGCTCGGTCACGCCCTTTTCGGTTCCGGCCACCTTGGCGGTGTAGCCGGAGAGGAAATGATACATCGCCTGCGCCGGGGTCAGTCGCGCGATCGGCGGCATCACGCCGAAGGCATCGGCGGTCAGCATGATGATGTTCTTCGGATGATTGGCGCGTCCCGTCTTGCTGGCGTTGGGGATGAAATCCAGCGGGTAGGCGCAGCGTGTGTTTTCGGTCAGCCTTCCGTCGTTGAAATCCGGCACGCCATCAGCGTCGAGCACGACATTTTCCAGCACGGTGCCGAAGCGCTGAGTGGTGGCAAAGATTTCCGGCTCGGCTTCCGCCGACAGCTTGATCGTCTTGGCGTAGCAGCCGCCTTCGAAATTGAAGATGCCGTGCGGTCCCCAGCCATGCTCGTCGTCGCCGATCAGCGTGCGCGAGGGATCGGCCGACAGTGTCGTCTTGCCGGTGCCCGACAGGCCGAAGAAGATGGCGGCGTCGCCAGCCGCACCCTCATTGGCCGAGCAATGCATCGGCATCACACCTTTCGCCGGCAACAGATAGTTGAGCATGGTGAACACCGACTTCTTCATCTCGCCGGCATAGGAGGTGCCGCCGATCAGCACGATCTTGCGCGAAAGATCCACGGCGATCACCGTTTCGGTGCGGCTGCCGTGGCGTACCGGATCGGCGCGGAAGGACGGCAGGTCGATGATCGTCATGTCAGGCACGAAATGCCCGAGCTCGGCGGCATCCGGACGGATGAGCAGATTGCGGATGAACAGCGAGTGCCAGGCAAATTCGGTGATCACCCTGGTGGGCAGCTTCAGCTCCGCATCGGCGCCGCCGACCAGATCCTGGACGTAAAGATCCTTGTCGGCGGCATGCGCGCGGAAATCGGCAAGCAGCGTGTCGAACTGGGCCGGCGAGATCGCCTTGTTGTTGTCCCACCAGATATGCGGTTCTGTGGCGCTATCGCGGACGACGAACTTGTCCTTGGGCGAGCGGCCGGTGTGCTGGCCGGTCTCAGCGACCAGCGCGCCATGTGCGGTCAACCGGGCTTCGCCGCGCCGGATCGATTCCTCATAAAGAGCAGCCGCACCGAAATTATAACGCACCACGCCGGTGGTTTTCAGGCCGATATGATCGATCGCGCAGGCGGAATTGCGTTTGCCGACTTCCGACATGGGTGTCCCTTCTTGGATTTGCCGCATCTTTGCCGGTACGTTTCCGGCATGCCCGCACCGCAGGCTGAGATGGTCAGAACCAGAAAAGCCAAATGATATCAAATCATTAATCGATTTAAATATTTTGAAAGTTGTTTAAATCGTTTATATGTGCAAAAAGTTTCGCGGTTGCCCAAAGGATTGGCGATGTTCGTTCGTCCAATCCATATCGAGGTAGGATTGTGGCCGCCGGCATGCCGCGCGTGACAGCGGACAAGGCCTATGCCACATTTTGTACCTAATTTGTCCTGCAAAAGCCCCTTCTCTACGAAAGAAGGGACAGCTCATGAGGGAGCCGCTTGAAATGGCAACAATCGCGCTTGTCGATGACGACCGCAACATTCTGACATCGGTGTCGATCGCCCTCGAATCCGAGGGGTATCGCGTCGAGACCTACACGGATGGTGCGTCAGCGCTGGAAGGACTGGCGGCCCGCCCGCCGAATCTTGCCATCCTCGACATCAAGATGCCGCGCATGGACGGCATGGAACTGCTGCGCCGGATGCGCCAGAAGTCCGACCTTCCGGTGATCTTCCTGACCTCCAAGGACGACGAGATCGACGAATTGTTCGGCCTCAAGATGGGCGCCGACGACTTCATCCGCAAACCGTTCTCGCAGCGTCTGCTGGTCGAGCGGGTGCGCGCCGTGCTGCGCCGCGCCAGTGCCCGCGAGGCCGCGGCCAAGACACCCAGCCAGCAGGCTCGCTCGCTCGAGCGTGGCCAGCTCGTCATGGACCAGGAGCGCCACACCTGCACCTGGAAGGGCGAGCCGGTGACGCTCACCGTCACCGAATTCCTGATCCTGCATTCGCTGGCACAGCGTCCCGGTGTCGTAAAAAGCCGTGATGCGCTGATGGATTCGGCTTATGATGAACAGGTCTATGTCGACGACCGCACCATCGACAGCCACATCAAGCGGCTGCGCAAGAAGTTCAAGGCCGTCGACGACGACTTCGAGATGATCGAAACCCTTTACGGAGTCGGATACCGGTTCCGCGAAGCGTAAGTCAGCAGGGCCTGCTATTCGATGGCAGTTGAGGCACAACGAACAAGACCGGCGGGCGCCTCGAGGCGGCCGTCGCGGATCATGCCGTCCTTCGTGTCGAAGATAACGGTGCCGATGCGTCGCTTCCTCGGCCATCATATCTTTTCCAGCCTGACGCGGCGTATCCTCTTCCTCAACCTTGCCGGCCTTGCCGTCCTGGTGACCGGCATCCTCTATCTCAACACCTTCCGCGACGGGCTGATCGACGCCCGCGTCGAAAGCCTGATGACCCAGGGCGAGATCATCGCCGGTGCCATCGCCGCGTCGGCGACGGTGGAGACGGATTCGATCAGCATCGACCCGGAAAAGCTGCTCGAGCTGCAGGCCGGGGAAAGCCTGGGACCGGGCTCCGACCAGCTCGACAATCTCGATTTCCCGATCAACCCGGAGCGCGTCGCGCCGGTGCTGAGAAGGCTGATCTCGCCGACCCGCACGCGTGCCCGCATCTATGACCGCGACGCCAATCTGCTGCTCGATTCGCGCCATCTCTATTCGCGCGGCCAGATCCTGCGCTACGACCTGCCGCCGGTCGACGAGGAAGAGCCCGATCTGGTCGAGCGCATCCAGAAATTCGTCTTCGATTTCTTCCGTAACACCGAGCTGCCGGTCTATCACGAGCAGCCGGGCGGCAATGGCGCCACTTTCCCGGAAGTGGTCAAGGCGCTTACCGGCAGCCCGTCGACCATCGTGCGCATCTCCGAACAGGGCGAGCAGATCGTTTCGGTGGCGGTGCCGATCCAGCGTTTCCGCGCCGTGCTCGGCGTGCTGATGCTGTCGACCGAAGGCGGCGACATCGACAAGATCGTCGCCGCCGAACGCAAGGCGATCCTGCGCGTCTTCGGCATCGCGGCGCTGGTCACCGCCATCCTGTCGATGCTGCTCGCCTCCACCATCGCCAATCCGCTGCGCCGGCTGTCGGCGGCTGCGGTGCGGGTGCGGCGCGGCGTCAAGAGCCGTGAGGAAATCCCCGACTTTTCCGACCGCCAGGACGAGATCGGCAATCTGTCGATCGCCATACGCGACATGACCAACGCGCTCTACGCGCGCATCGAGGCGATAGAAAGCTTCGCGGCCGACGTGTCGCATGAATTGAAGAACCCGCTGACATCGCTGCGCAGCGCGGTGGAAACCCTGCCGCTGGCCAAGAACGACGATTCGCGCGGCCGGCTGATGGACATCATCCAGCACGATGTCAGGCGGCTGGACCGGCTCATCACCGATATTTCCGACGCTTCACGCCTTGATGCGGAACTCGCGCGCGAGGATGCCGGGACGGTCGATCTGAAGAAATTCATCACCGATCTGGTCGCCGTTTCGCGTGAAGCCACGCGCAACAAGAAGGCGGTCGAGATCGAGTTCAAGGTCGCCAAACTGCCGCAGGGCGTCAAAGGCTATGTTGTCGTCGGCCATGATCTGCGCATCGGCCAGGTCATCACCAATTTGATCGAGAACGCCCGTTCCTTCGTTCCCGAGGACCATGGCCACATCAGCCTGTCGCTGGCGCGCGCCGGCAAGTTCAACATCGTCACCATCGACGACAATGGTCCAGGCATCCGCGCCGACAACATCGACCGCATCTTCGAACGCTTCTACACCGACCGGCCGGCCGGCGAGGCGTTTGGGCAGAATTCGGGCCTTGGCCTGTCGATATCCAGGCAGATCGTCGAGGCTCATGGCGGCACGTTGACCGCCGAGAACATCCCCGGCACCAAACCCGGCGAGATCAAGGGCGCGCGCTTTGTCGTGACGCTGCCGGCCGAAGCATGATCCCGAAAAGTGGGAACCGGTTTTCTCAGACGAACGGTTCCGTTCGTCCAGAGATCACGCTTCATCCAAAAACATGATCGGGCAAGATCATGCATGATCCAGTTGCGCAGCCTGAAAACATTCACGGAACCGCGATCCTGATCGGCGAGCGCGGTGTCCTTATCACCGGGCCGTCCGGCGCCGGCAAGACGACGCTGGCGCTGACACTCCTGGACCATTGCCGCGCGCGCGGGCTGTTCTCGCGGCTGATCGGTGACGACAGGCTGCTTGCCGCGGCCCGCGCCGGGCGACTGGTCTGCCGCGTGCCGGCGACCATCGCCGGTCTCGCCGAAGTGCCTGGGTTCATGCCGCGCCCGCTGCCGTTCGAGCCGGGCGGAGTGATCGACCTGCATGTGAGGCTGGTGCCAAAGGCAGAGATGGCCCGTTTCCAGGAGGAAATCAGCGAGCCGGTCGCAGGCTGCCCAGTGCCGCGTATCGACCTTGCCGAGCGGAACGCCGCTACGGCCTTGCCCGCCGTGATGGCGCGGCTGTCCATCGCGCCTTTTCTATGATCCGCCCCGGCTTTTTTGCTGCAATGCGTCAAAATGGCATGGGCCTGCGCAATTTTGGGCTTGTCAACGGGCCGCGCGTCGACAAGATAGCGCTCCCGCCGCCTGGAATGGCCGGCGAGCATAAAATGCGCCTGTGAAGCGGCGATGACGGGAGCCACCAAAGAATGATCGGACTCGTGCTTGTAACGCACGGTCAACTGGCCGCCGAGTTCCGACATGCCGTGGAACATGTCGTCGGGCCACAAGACAATTTCGAAACCGTGGCGATCGGCGCCGACGACGATATGGAGCAGCGTCGCCGCGACATCGTCGACGCGGTTGCCCGTGTCGACACCGGGACGGGCGTCATCGTGCTGACCGACATGTTCGGCGGCACGCCCTCCAATCTTGCCATTTCGGTGATGGAATCCGGCCGCACCGAGGTGATCGCCGGCATGAACCTGCCGATGCTGATCAAGCTCTCCTCGATCCGCAAGGGCGACAATATGGCCGCCGCGCTCGACGAGGCCCAGGCGGCCGGCCGCAAATACATCAACGTCGCCAGCCAGCTCCTGAGCAGCAAATGAACGCGCTGTCCCCGGAAAAAGATCATACCGCCAAGGATCCGATCACCAGGGACTTTCCCATCATCAACCAGCGCGGCCTGCACGCGCGCGCTTCGGCGAAATTCGTTCAGCTGGCCAGCGGCTTCGACGCCTCGGTGCATGTCGAGAAGGATGGCGTCAAGGTCGGCGGCACGTCGATCATGGGCCTGATGATGCTGGCGGCAAGCCCCGGCTACTCGATCCGCGTCACCGCCAGCGGGCCGGAGGCCCTGCAGGTCATCGACGCCCTGGAGCAGCTGGTGGCATCCCGCTTCGGCGAGGAATGCTGATCGGCTACACCGCCAATGCATGTCCAAGAGACATGCAGGGATAAAGATTTCTTTATATCCCATTGTCGTCTTCGCGCCGATCTGCTAGTCAGGCCGCCTATTCGCGCCCTTTGACGCGCCGACCGGCGCGGGCGCATCCGCAACCAATTCGCAGCACAACATTCGCATCGGAGCACTGCCATGACGGGTAGCAAGGACTATGTGGTCGCCGACATCTCGCTTGCCGGCTGGGGCCGCAAGGAACTCGATATCGCCGAAACCGAAATGCCGGGCCTGATGGCCTGCCGTGAGGAGTTCGGTTCCAAGAAGCCGCTCAAGGGCGCGCGCATCACCGGCTCGCTGCACATGACCATCCAGACAGCGGTGCTGATCGAGACGCTGAAGGCGCTCGGCGCCGATATCCGCTGGGCCTCCTGCAACATCTTCTCGACCCAGGATCACGCGGCCGCGGCCATCGCCGAAGCCGGCATCCCGGTGTTCGCCGTCAAGGGCGAGTCGCTCGAGGAGTATTGGGACTACACCGACAAGATCTTCCAGTGGGCCGATGGCGGCCTCTCCAACATGATCCTCGATGACGGTGGCGACGCCACCATGTACATCCTGATCGGCGCCCGCGCCGAGGCCGGCGAGGACGTGCTGTCCAACCCGCAGAGCGAGGAAGAGGAATACTTCTACGCCCAGGTCAAGAAGCGCCTGAAGGCTTCGCCTGGCTTCTTCACCAAGCAGAAGGCGGCGATCCGCGGCGTCACCGAAGAGACGACCACCGGCGTCAACCGGCTCTACCAGCTGCAGAAGAAGGGCCTGCTGCCCTTCCCCGCCATCAACGTCAACGACTCGGTCACCAAGTCGAAGTTCGACAACAAATATGGCTGCAAGGAATCGCTGGTCGACGGCATCCGCCGTGGCACCGACACGATGATGGCCGGCAAGGTCGCGGTCGTCTGCGGCTATGGCGACGTCGGCAAGGGCTCGTCGGCCTCGCTCAAGGGCGCCGGCGCCCGCGTCAAGGTCACCGAGGTCGATCCGATCTGCGCCCTGCAGGCGGCGATGGACGGCTTTGAAGTCGTCACGCTGGAAGATGCGGCACCCACCGCCGACATCGTCATCACCACCACCGGCAACAAGGATGTCGTCACCCTCGACCACATGCGTTCGATGAAGGACATGGTGATCGTCGGCAACATCGGCCACTTCGACAACGAGATCCAGGTGGCGTCGCTGCGCAACCTGAAATGGACCAACGTCAAGCCGCAGGTCGACATGATCACCTTCCCGGACGGCAAGCGGATGATCCTCTTGTCGGAAGGCCGGCTGCTCAATCTCGGCAACGCCACCGGCCACCCGAGCTTCGTCATGTCGGCATCCTTCACCAACCAGGTGCTGGCCCAGATCGAGCTGTACACCAAGCCCGGCCAGTACGAGAATCAGGTCTATGTCCTGCCCAAGCATCTCGACGAAAAGGTCGCGCGCCTGCATCTCGACAAGCTCGGCGCCCGCCTGACCGAATTGTCCGGTGAGCAGGCCGCTTATATCGGCGTCACGCCGCAGGGCCCGTTCAAGCCGGAACACTACCGCTATTAACCAAAGCTAAAATTACTACCAGATATTGAGGCCGGGCGATTGACTTTTCGCCCGGCTTTATTTTTGCGCGCAATCGCCTTCACGGCGATTCGGCGAGGGGTTATTGTCAGGTGATTCGCGACGCTTCCATCCCGAGAGGGGCCCAAGAGAGGTGCGCATCAGGGCGGTCTTGCATTCAGGCGGCGGAGAGGACCAAGACATGCCGGGGCAACACCCGCACAGAGCGGGACGGGCCGTTTCCGGCGGCCATGACGATTCGGGGATCACCGGCTCCGCTTTGCAAAGCGGAAGCCTGTCATGGCGCGCCCGCGCGTCGATCTTCCTTGCCAGCTCCGCGCTGGCCGGCCCCTTGGCTGGTGCTGCCGCGCATGCCGAAACCGCTGCTGCCGCCGTCGCAGGATTGTCGGTGAGCGCCGTCGAAGTCATGCAGCTTGCCGTGTTTGTCGGCGTGACGGGTGCCGCACTTCTGTCGGCCATCGTTCTCATCCGCGAAAGGGCCCGCACCTCGACCGAGAATGTCGAACTCAGGAGCCGCCTCGCCGACATCAACGCGGCGCTCCGCCGCTCGGAGGCGCTGCTCAATCTGCGCGACCAGCGCGTGGTTGTCTGGGCCGCGGAAAACAAGAAGCCCGAACTCATCGGCACGTTGCCCGTCGAAAGCGGCGCTCCGGAGGACCGGGCCGCTTTCCTCGCTTTCGGCCGCTGGCTGCTGCCGCGTTCGGCGGCAGCGCTTGAACATGCCGTTGCGGGATTGCGCGAAAAGGCGAAGCCCTTCGACCTCGTCATCGAATCGCAGGCCGGCGCGCCGCTCGAAGTGCATGGCCGCAAGAGCGCGGCACATGTGCTGGTGCGTTTCGTCTCGCTCTCGGAGACGCAGCGCAGCCAGGCCAGGCTGAAGATCGAGAACCAGCGGCTGGCCGCCGACCATGACACGATGATCGGCCTGCTCGACGCGCTGAACATGCCGGCATGGCTTCGCAGTGAGGATGGGCGGCTGAAGTGGGTCAACCGGGCCTATGCCCATGGGGTCGAAGCCGAAAATGCCGAAGCCGCGGTTCGGGAGGCAAAAGAGTTCCTCGGCGGCCAGGCACGCGATGCAATCGCCGCCCAGCACAAGACGCATCCGGTTTTCGAGCAGTCGCTTTCCACCGTGATCGAAGGTGACCGCCGTGTGTTTGCGGTGACCGATTTCGCCGGCAGCGATGGCTCGGCCGGCCTTGCTTGCGACACCAGCGCCATCGAGGCGGTTCGCGGCGAATACGAACGGACCGTCAGGAGCCACGCCGACACGCTCGACCAGCTCAACACGGCGGTCGCCATTTTCGACACCGACGAGAAGCTGCGGTTCTTCAACCAGGCCTTTCAGAAACTATGGGGTCTCGACGCAGGCTTCCTGCACAGCGCTCCCGACAATGCGCTGCTGCTCGACCGGCTGCGCAGCGAGGGCAAGATCGCCGAGCAACCTGAATGGCGCCGCTGGAAGGAAGGCCTGCTCGGCGCCTATCGCGCCGTCGAATCGCAGGAACATTGGTGGCATCTGCCGGACGGCAAGACCATCCGCGTCGTCGCCAACCCGCAGCCCAAGGGCGGCGTCACCTGGGTGTTCGAGAACCTGACCGAGAAGATGGACCTCGAGAGCCGTTACCATACCGCGGTGCGGGTCCAGGGCGAGACGCTCGACAATCTTGCCGAAGGCGTGGCGGTGTTCGGCTCCGATGGCAAGCTCCGGCTGTCGAACCCGGCTTTTGCCAAACTCTGGGGGTTGGGCACCGAGGCCGCCAAGCCCAATGTCCACGTTTCCACGATCCGCGACCTTTGCGACCGGCAAGCGGCGGACAGCCCTTGGCCCGGCTTTGTTGCCGCCATCACTGGCTTCGACGACGAGCGCCGCGACCGCCACGGCCAGACCGAGCTCAACAATGGCAATGTGCTGAGCTACGCCATCATCCCGTTACCCAACGGGCAAGTGATGATGACCTTCGTCGACGTCACCGACAGCGTCAATGTCGAACGGGCGCTGAAGGACAAGAACGAGGCGCTGCAGAAATCCGATCAGCTCAAGAACGAATTCGTCCAGCACGTCTCCTACGAATTGCGCTCGCCGCTGACCAACATCATCGGCTTCACCGAATTGCTGTCGCAGCCCACGACCGGTCCGCTGTCGCAGAAGCAGCGCGAATATGTCGAGCATGTCAGCTCGTCCTCCTCGGTCCTGCTCACCATCGTCAACGACATCCTCGACCTGGCGACGGTGGACGCCGGCATCATGCAGCTCGACATTTCCGAGGTGCAGGTCGATCGCACCATCGCGGCCGCGGCCGAACTGGTGGCCGACCGGCTGGAAGAGCATTCGATCAGGCTCGAGGTCGACGCCGCTGCCGCACCGAAGACGTTTCACGGCGACGAGATCCGCGTCCGCCAGATCCTCTACAATCTGCTCAGCAACGCCGCCAACTACGCGCCGGAAGCCAGCACCATCCGGCTCTCTTGCCGCCATCTGGCGGACGGGGTGGAATTCTCGGTTCATGACGACGGCCCCGGCATGCCGCCCGACGTGCTCGATTCGGTGTTCCGCCGCTTCGAGCCGCGCGCCAATGGCGGCCGCCGGCGCGGCGCCGGTCTCGGCCTGTCGATCGTCAAGAGCTTTGTCGAGCTGCATGGCGGCAGCGTTCGCATCGAAACCGGCAAGGACAAGGGCACCACCGTCATCTGCACCTTTCCCGACATGCCGGGCATCCGCGCCGCGGCCGAGTAGCGCGCTCGATGACGGGATTGGTGCTGGAGCGTTCACTCGCCGACGAGACACAGACAGCACGGCTGGGCGAAGATCTGGCGCTGTCGCTGCGCCCGGGTGATGTGCTGGCCCTCAAGGGCGATCTCGGCGCCGGCAAGTCGACGCTGGCACGGGCCTTGATCAGGGCCTTGGCCGACGATGCCGGCCTCGATGTTCCGAGCCCTACCTTCACACTGGTGCAGAGCTACGACACCCGCATTCCGGTCCATCATTTCGATCTCTACCGCCTGTCCTCGGCGGCCGAGCTCGATGAGCTTGGCTTCGATGAAGCCCTGGCGCAAGGCGCCGCTTTGGTCGAATGGCCGGAACGGGCGCAGGCTTATCTGCCGAAAACCACGGTCCTGATCGAACTCGTCCAGCATGGCGACGGCCGGTTGGCCAGATTGTCGGGGCAGGGCGCTGCCTTCGATCGGGCGGCACGGTCACTGGCCATGCGTGACTTTCTCGAAGATGCAGGCTGGGGGAAGCGCAGCGCCGCCATTTCATCGGCGATGCTTCGGCCCGCTCCTATGAGATCGTTTCGCTGCCGGACCAGAAGCCGCAAGTGTTGATGAACTCGCCACGGCTGGTGCTCGGCCCGCCGGTTCGCGACGGCAGGCCCTATGCCGAGATCGCGCACACCGCCCAGTCGGTCTCCGCCTTCGTCGCCATCGACCGCGCCTTGAAAGCTGGCGGCGTCAGCGTTCCGGAAATCCATGCCGAGGACCAGGAGCAGGGCTTCCTGTTGCTCGAACATCTTGGTTCGGATGGGTTCCTCGGCAGCGATGGCCAGCCGCTGGCCGAGCGCTACGCGGCGGCGGCAGAGCTGCTGGCCATGATGCATGGCAGAACCTGGCCGCAGCGCCTGGAAACAGGGCAAGGCGGCTTCCACGATGTGCCGCCTTTCGACCGCGACGCCATGATGATCGAAGCCGAGCTGCTGGTCGACTGGTACGTGCCGGCGATATCGGGCAGCCCGGCAAGCGACAGCTTGCGCGCCGGTTACCACAAGCAATGGAACGCGCTCCTCGATCGGCTGCAAGGCCGCGAGTACACGCTGATGCTGCGCGACTTCCATTCGCCCAACATCATCTGGCGCGGCGATCGCGCCGGCCACGATCGATTGGGCATCGTCGATTTCCAGGATGCGCTGATCGGCCCGTCCGCCTATGACGTCGCCTCGCTCGCGATGGACGCTCGCGTGACGATGTCGCCCGAGATCGAGAGAAAGACGCTCGATGCCTATGTCGCCGCGCGCCACGCAGCCGGTGCTTTCGACGAAGCAAGCTTCCTGGAATCCTACGCCATCATGGCGGCGCAGCGGAACTCCAAGATCCTCGGCATCTTCGTCCGCCTCGAAAAACGCGACGGCAAACCCTATTATCTAAAACACCTGCCGCGCATTCGCGACTATCTGCGCCGGGCCTTGTCTCATCCGGCGTTGGCAAGCCTGCGCGAGTTCTACGACGCCAACGGTTTGCTGGAGGAGCGAGCGCTGTGACAGCAAGACCGGACACGGCAATCGTACTCGCAGCCGGGCTCGGCAAACGCATGCGGCCGATCACCGACACCATTCCCAAGCCGCTGGTCCAGATCGCCGGCAAGACGTTGCTCGACTGGAGCCTGGACAGCCTGGCCGCCGCCGGTGTCGCCAAGGCCGTGGTCAACGTCCATTATTTTCCCGAACAGATCGTCGCCCATGTCGCTGCCCGCCGCGCGCCACGGATCGTCATTTCCGATGAGAGCGAACAATTGCTCGATTCCGCCGGCGGCATCGTCAAGGCGTTGCCGGAATTGGGCGAGCAACCCTTCTACATCCTCAACGCCGACACTTTCTGGATCGACGACGGTCCCCTCAATCTCGGCCGCCTCGCCCTTGCATGGGACGCGGCGAAAATGGATATTCTGCTGATGCTGGCGGATCTCCATCAGGCGACCGGACACTGCGGCAGCACCGATTTCCTGGTGGCGCCGGATGGCGGCTTGCGGCGCTCAAAGGGGGGATACGGCGGGCCTGATCTATGCCGGGGCAGCGATCGTCCATCCGCGCCTGTTCAAGGGTGCACCGGCCGGGCCGCACTCGCTCAACGCCTATTTCGATAGGGCCATTGCCGCAGGGCGGCTGTTCGGCATGCCGATGCATGGCCACTGGATCACCGTCGGCACGCCCGATGCCATTGCGCTCGCGGAAGCCGCGGTCGCCGGCGCGCTGACCGAGTCGCAATGAGCGGCTCAAGCCGCGTTTTCTCAATTCCCCCCGGAGCGCCGTTTCTGCCGACGCTTGCCGAGGCGCTGCTTGCCGGCCGCCTCGTTCCGGGCTTTCGCTTCGACGGCGACCCGCTCGCTTTGGCCGATGTCACCATCTATGTGCCGACGCGCCGTGCTGCGCGCGCTCTGCGGGGTGTCTTCGTCGACAGCCTGGCGGCGCGCGGCGGCGGCGGGTCGGCGATCCTGCCGGTCGTCCGGCCGCTCGGCGAGTTCGATGAGGATGAGGCCGCGTTCGAGACCGAGGTATCGGCGGCCATCGATCTCGCGCCGCCGATCGCGGCGATCGAACGCCTGTTGCTGCTGACGCCGCTGGTGCGCGCCTGGAAACGCCGGCTCCCGGCACATGTCGCCGCCCTTTTTGCTGAGGAGATCGTCATCCCGGCCTCCACCGCCGACGCGATCTGGCTGGCGCGCGATCTCGCCCGGCTGATGGACGAGATCGAAACGGAAGGCACGGACTGGGCCAAGCTCACCGGTCTGGTGACCGGCAACCTTGCCGGCTGGTGGCAGGTGACGCTCGAATTCCTGGGTATCGTCACCGACGCCTGGCCGAAATTCCTTGAAGAGAGCGACCGCTCCAATCCCGCCGCGCATCGCAGCGCGCTGATCCGCGCCGAGGCGGCGCGGCTGCAGC
The DNA here is from genome assembly GCA_014189435.1 of Mesorhizobium loti. Taxonomy (NCBI): domain Bacteria; kingdom Pseudomonadati; phylum Pseudomonadota; class Alphaproteobacteria; order Hyphomicrobiales; family Phyllobacteriaceae; genus Mesorhizobium; species Mesorhizobium loti. The sequence goes on along the minus strand of CP050293.1, from coordinate 5,802,201 downwards.
GCAATCCGCCCGCCGGGCCGGTCATCGCCGCGGGCTCGACCGGCTCGATCCCTGCCACGGCCGAACTGCTTGCCGCGATCGCGCGGTTGCCCGGCGGCGCCATCGTGCTGCCCGGCCTCGACCGGACGCTGGACGAAGCGTCGTTCCAGGCAATCGCCGCGCCCGGGGCACGTCCGGCCGTGCTCGGCCACCCGCAATATGGCCTCGCCAGGCTGATCGGCAAGATCGGCGTGCTGCGCGGCGATGTTGAGGAGATCGGCGCCGGCGAACCGCAACTGGCGCTTCGCGCCGCCCTTGTCGGCGAAGCACTACGGCCGGCCGAAACCACCGAACTCTGGGCCGAGACACGTGCCGGTTTCCTGGCATCCGACATTGCCGACGCCTTCGCCGAGGTGACCTTGCTCGAAGCTGCCAGTGAACGCGATGAAGCCGTTGCCATCGCCGTCGCGCTCAAGCGCGCGGTCGAGCAACCCGGCCAAAGGGCGGCTCTCGTCACCGGCGACCGCGCACTGGCGCGGCGCGTCTCGATCGAGCTCCAGCGCTTCGGCGTCGTCGCCGACGACTCCGGTGGCACGCCGCTCGCCAACACCCCGGCGGCCAGCCTGCTTAGCCTGGCGCTCGAAGCGGTGTTCCGGCCAGGCGATCCGGTTGGCCTGCTGTCGCTGCTCAAGCATCCGCTGCTTGGCCTCGGTCTCGAACGGGCTGATATGCGCCACGCGGCGGAACTGGTCGAACTGGTGGCGCTGCGCGGCGGCACAGGCCGCCCCGACATCGTTTCGCTGCCGGAACTGTTCGAGGCCCGCCTCACCGGTCTCGGCAGCGGCAGCCGGCCGCCCTTCTGGTTTTCCCGGTTGAGCATGCGCTCCATCGAAAACGCGCGGAATTCGCTAGAACGTCTCAAGCAAGCGCTGGCGCCGCTCGCGGCTTTCCGTGGCCAGGCGGACGCCGACCTTGCCGCGCTGGTCGGGGCCAGCGTCGTCGCGTTCGAAAATCTCGGCCGCACGGCGGATGGCGGCCTTGGCGAACTCTATGCCGGTGACGCCGGGGAAAAGCTTGCCGAATTGCTGCGCGGACTGGTCGCGGCTTCGGCGCCCTTGTCGTTCGCGGCGAGCGAGTGGCCCGACGTCATGGCGGCGCTGATCGCGGCCGAAACGGTCAAGCCGGGGCAAGGTACCGACCGGAACATCGCCATCTGGGGCGCGCTGGAAGCGCGGTTGCAGACGGTCGATACGCTGGTCATCGGGGGGCTCAACGAGGGCGTATGGCCACGCAAGCCCGAGAGCGACCGCTTCATGTCGCGGCTGATGAAGACCGGCATCGACCTCGAGCCGCCCGAGCGGCGTATCGGCCTTGCCGCGCATGATTTCCAGATGGCGATGGGCGCCAGGAAGGTGGTGCTGGCCCGCTCGGCACGCGCCGGCGACGCCCCCGCCGTGCCGTCACGCTGGCTGCAGCGGCTGCTCACCTTCATCGGCAACGACCACGCGGCGGCGCTGCGCCGGCGCGGCGACGAATTGCTCGCCTGGGCACGTGCGCTGGATACCGGGCCAAGACAGGATTTCGCGCCGCGACCGCAGCCGAAACCGCCGCTGTCCGTCCGGCCGAGCCATTTCTCGGTCACCGAGATCGAGACCCTGCGCCGGGATCCCTACGCCGTCTATGCCAGACGGATCCTTGGTCTGATGCCGCTCGATCCGGTTATTCGCGATCCCGGAGCCGCCGAGCGCGGCACGCTGTTTCACGCCATCCTGCACCTGTTTTCGGCACGTATCGCCGATCCACGTGCACTCGATGCGCTTGCCGGCCTTATCGCCGCTGGTCGCGCCTGTTTTGCCGAAGCTTCACTTCCGACCGATGTCGAGGCGGTGTGGTGGCCGCGTTTCGAAAAACTCGCCGCCAACATCATCGAGTGGGAGCGCACGCGCGCCGACGCGGTGATCCGCCGGCATGCCGAGGAGCGCGCCGGCAAGACCGTCGTCGGCCAATCCGGCGTGACGCTGTCCGGCTACGCCGACCGGGTCGACCTGCTGGCCGGCGGCATGGCCGACATACTGGATTACAAGACGGGCTCCTCGCCGTCCAAGGCGCAGGCGCACACGCTGCTGGCGCCGCAACTGGCGCTGGAGGGTGCGCTGCTCAGGCGTGGCGCCTTCAAGGATCTGGGCGCGCGGGAACCGTCGCAGCTGGCTTTTGTGCGCTTGAAGCCGAATGGCGAGGTGTTCGAGGAATCCATCCTCGAACACAACCGCCAGCCGCGAACCGCGACCGATCTTGCCGAAGAGGCCTGGGCGCGGCTGGAAAAGCTTCTGATCCACTATGCCGACCCGGCGACCGGATATCTGTCGCGCGCGCTGCCGTTTCGCGAAGGCGAGACCGATGGCGACTACGACCATCTCGCCCGCGTGCTCGAATGGTCGGCGGGCGGCGATGCCGGTGACGAGGGAGGGGAGGCATGAAGAAAGCCTATCCCATACCCAGCGACACCGCGACCAGCCAGGCCCGCGCCGCCGATCCCGGCAATTCCGCCTGGGTGTCGGCGAACGCTGGCTCCGGCAAGACCCATGTGCTGGCCCAGCGCGTCATCCGGCTGCTGCTGCGTGGCACCGATCCGTCGAAGATACTGTGCCTGACCTATACGCGCGCCGCTGCCGCCAATATGTCGAACCGGGTTTTTTCGACACTGTCGGAATGGACTACGCTCGGTGACGCGGATCTGGCGTCGAAGGTCGAGGCGCTGGAAGGCCGCCGGCCCGATCTCGAGACCATGCGCCGGGCGCGACGCCTTTTTGCCGAGGCGCTGGAAACACCCGGCGGGCTGAAGATCCAGACCATCCACGCCTTCTGCGAATCGGTGCTGCACCAGTTCCCGCTGGAAGCCAACATCCCGGCCCATTTCGAGATGCTCGACGGCCAGATGGAGGCGTCGCTGTTTGCCGCCGCGCGCCGCGACATGATCTCCGGCACAGCCGCCGGCGACGCGGATCTGGCCGAGGCCTTTGCCGCCATTCTCGACCGTGGCGGCGAAGCCGGGCTCGATGCCTTGCTGGGCGAGATCGTGCGCAAGCGCGACGGCCTGCGCCATTTCATCGACGCCGCCGGACGTGACGGCACGCGTTTCCAGGCCTTGTTCGATGAGTTCGATTTTCGCCCCGGCCAGACCGCCGAAGGCATAGCGGCTTCGGTGTGGCCGTTGCCGGGCTTCCTGCCCGACTATTTTGCCGGCTTCGCCCAGGCCGCAGAAGCCGCTGACGCCAGATCGGTGCTGAACAATATCCTGCCCTATGCGCGCCAGGCTTTTGCCGAGGGCGACCCCATTCGCCGCTTGCAACTGCTGGCGAGAGCCTTCCTCAAGACCGATGGCGATGCCTATGACCCGGCAAAGGCCTTCAAGAAGGCCCTGGTCGACCGACTGCCGGATCTGGCGGAGCGCTATCTCTCGGCGACCAAAGCCATCATCGAAACAGTTGACCGGCTGGCCCTGTTTCGGATGCTGGAAGGCACGCGCGCCGCACTGACCGTCGCCGACTGGCTGATCGCCCGTTACGAAGTGCTGAAGCGCAGCCGCGGCTTTCTCGACTTCAACGACCTGATCACCCGCACCGTCAACCTTCTGGCGCGGCCCGATGCCGGCCCCTGGGTGCAATACAAGCTCGACCAGGGCATCGATCACATCCTGCTCGACGAGGCGCAGGACACCAGCCCCGATCAATGGGAAGTGGTGAAACGCCTGGCGGAAGAATTCTTTGCCGGCTTTGGCGCCCGAGACAGGGTCCATCGCACGGTCTTCGCCGTCGGTGACGAGAAGCAGTCGATCTATTCGTTCCAGGGCGCCGCCCCGGACTCCTTCGCTGACAGCCGGCTTCTGTTTGCGGGTCGAGTGCGCGACGCCGAGGCGTCCTTCGCCGACCTCAAGCTGACCTGGTCGTTCCGCTCGACCGACGATGTTCTGACCGCGGTCGACCGCGTCTTCGCCGACGCAAGCGTGCGGCGCGGCATCAGCCATGATCCCGATCCGCTGCGCCACCAGGCGATTCGCACCGACGCACCGGGCTATGTCGAGGTGTGGCCCTCGGTCGGCGCCGATGTCGTCGATGAGCCCGACGACTGGACGCAAGCCATCGACCATGCGCATGCGCCGGCGGTGCGCGTGGCTGAGAATGTCGCCGCCACCATTGCAGGCTGGATCGGCAGTGGCGAGATCATAGAAGGCCGTGGCAAGCGGCTGCGGCCGGGCGACGTGCTGGTGCTGGTGCGCAAGCGCGATCGCTTCGTCCATGCGCTCACCCGTGCCTTGAAACGCCGCGACATTCCCGTTGCCGGCGCTGACCGGTTGAGCCTGCCCGGACACATCGCCGTCAAGGACCTGATCGCGCTCGGTCATTTGCTCATCCAGCCGCAGGACGATTTGTCGCTCGCCGCGGTGCTGCGCAGTCCGATCTTCGATCTGCCGGAAGAGACGCTCTTCACGCTTGCAGCGGAGAGGCCGGCCGGGTTGTCGTTGATCGCATCGCTGCGCGCCCACGCCGGCGACAGTGAGCGACTGGCGGCGGCCGTCGCCCGGCTCGATAGCTGGACGAATGAGGCCGCGTTCAAGCCGGTGTTCGAGTTCTATGCCGCCCTGCTGGCGCGTGATGGCGTGCGCCGCAAGATGATCGCGCGGCTCGGGCCCGAAGCCGGCGACATTCTCGACGAGTTCCTCAGTTTCTGCCTTGCCGAAGAGCGAACCGGCCTGCCGGGACTGGAAGCTTTCCTGTCGACGCTGGAAAACGCCGGTCCCGAGATCAAGCGCGAGATGGACCAGACCCGCGACGAGGTCCGGGTCATGACCGTGCACGCCGCCAAGGGCCTCGAAGCGCCGGTCGTGTTCCTGGTCGATGGCGGTTCCGCCCCGTTCAGCGACCAGCATCTGCCGCGCCTGATGCCCTTCGACGGCTCCGGCGCAAACTGGGACGGCAAGGGCTATCTCTGGCGCTCGGCCAGCGATGTCGCCAACGGCTTTTCCAAAGCTGCGGCAGCGCGGGCACGAGAACTCGCCGATGACGAATACCGAAGGCTGCTTTATGTCGGCATGACCCGTGCTGAGGACCGGTTGATCGTCTGCGGCTATCACGGCAAGCGGGCGCCGAACGCCGGCACCTGGCACTCGATCGTAAGCCGTGCGCTGCTCGGCGCTCCGGAGAGCGAACAACGTCCGCATCCCGCCGGCGGTGAGCCGGTGCATCGTTTCCATGTGACGAAGCTGCCGCCCGTCGCGCCAAGTTCCGCTGAGCAGGTACGGCAGGCCGACGCTTTCGGGCCCTTGCCGGCGACCCTGTTCCGGCCCCTGCCGCCTTTCGAGGATTTGCCGCGTCCGCTGTCGCCATCCGGCGCCTCGGCGCTGATCGACGAGGGCAAGGAAGCCGTGGTCGACAAGGCGTCGCCGGTGCTGGACGCCGATGCCGAGCCTGGTTTTGCGGTGCTGCGCGGGCTTGCCCTGCACAAGCTGCTGCAGATGTTGCCCGGAATTGCAGAGCCCGAACGCGCGGGCGCGGCCAAGCGCTATCTCTTGCGAACGGGCGCGGGCTGGCCTGCGTTAGAGCGCGAAAAGGCCCTGGTGTCGGTCACGTCAATCCTTGCTGATCCCGGCTTCGGTCAGCTGTTTGCGCCATCGTCGCGTGCCGAGGTCGCAATCATGGGCAGCCTGGAGGTCAAGGGCAAGAAGCGCTCGATTTCCGGCAAGATCGACCGGCTGGCGGTGACATCGGACAGTGTGTCGATCGTCGACTACAAGACCAACCGGCCGGCGCCCGCCACCCTCGCCGAGGTGCCGCCGGCCTACCTGCTCCAGCTCGCCCTCTATCGCTCCTTGTTGCAACCGCTCTATCCCGGCCGCTCGGTCAAGGCGGCCTTGCTGTTCACCGAGGCGCCGCGGCTGATCGAACTGCCGGCCAGTGCCATGGACGACGCACTTGCTCGACTCACGCGAGCGTGACACAACACCTGCTTGAAGAAGGGCGCGATCACCACCACATTTGGTGGGACAAAAACTTTCAAAAGGATTTTTCCATATGGCAACCGTGAAGGTCGACAAGAGCAACTTCCAGGCTGACGTGCTTGACGCCAACGTACCGGTCGTCGTCGATTTCTGGGCGGAATGGTGCGGTCCCTGCAAGATGATCGCGCCGGCGCTCGAAGACATCGCCACCGAACTCGGCGCCAAGGTGAAGATCGCCAAGCTCAACATCGACGAGAATCCGGAGCTTGCCGCCCAGTTCGGCGTGCGCTCGATCCCGACGCTGATGATCTTCAAGGGCGGCGAAATGGCCGACATCAAGATCGGCGCCGCGCCGAAGACCGCGCTGTCGCACTGGATCAACGGCAACCTCGCCTGATCCATCTGAAATTCCCGATATCAAGCCCGGCCTCGCGCCGGGCTTTTTGTTGGCGTCATCGGTAACAGGCACTGGCTCTCGCGTCTGGGCACTCCATGTCATCTGCTTGAGCGAGACAGGAGAACCCCATGACCGGATCCGCCAAGGCCACAGTCTTCATCGACAATGAGCGTGTCATCGTCACCGAGTACCGCTTCGCACCGGGCGAAAACACCGGCTGGCACCGCCACGGCCACGACTATGTCGTCGTGCCGCTGATGGACGGCAAGGTAAAGCTGTTGACCAAGGACGGCGAATCCTTCGCCGAAATGAAGAAGGGCGCGCCCTATTTCCGCAAGGAGGGCGTCGAGCACGACGTCATCAACGCCAATGAAGGCGAATACGCATTCATCGAGATCGAACTGAAGTGATGGCGTGCCATCACGTGCCATCTTGATGGCACGTCCCAATGAGGCTATATCTTTCTCAAAGAGATTTTGAAATGGCCGAGCCCCAGCTTTCCGTCCGCAGCGCAAAAGCACGTGATCTTGCTCATCGGCTCGCTCGTCGCGAAAACCGCTCAATAGCTGATATCGTCGAACGCGCGCTTGAATCCTATGAGATTCGGGAGGCCGGACGAGAACCGGCATCCGCCTTCTACTCTCGCCTGACGGCAAGCAGTAGCGCGGACATTGATCTGGAAGAAATCATCCGGGAAAGCCGCAAGGTCCATACAGGGCCGGAGCTTTGATTTTCGTCGACACCAATGTGATTTCGGAGACCCTTAGAAAGGCGCCTGACGCTGCTGTCATGGCTTGGCTGGTCCGCAACGATGCCGAACTGGCGCTTCCCACGGTGGCGATTGCCGAAATCGCTTTCGGCATCCAGAAGATACGACCTGATGAGCGTGCCGATCGCCTGGAGCAAGGACTCTCTCAGTGGCGCCATCGCTTTGCCGACCGTATTTTTGGGCTGACGGAGGAGGCGGCTCTGGCTTATGGCGAGATTATGGGAACCGCGACGCGTCAGGGCCGGGGCATGTCGGCACCCGATGGCATGATTGCAGCGATAGTACGCGTGAATGGCGGTCGGCTGGCAACACGTAATCTCAACGACTTCGACCCGGCCAACCTTGAGCTGATCTCGCCTTGGGATTTCTAGAGCAGTTCACCGTTTCACGGAAACGGCGAACTGCGCCATCTCTTTTCTGACGCAATTCCCAAGGACCGCTCATACTTTTCCTGGAATTGCTCCGGTCACCAGTCGGCGATACGATCGCCGCCGATGAATTGCGCACTTTTTTCGGTATACTCGAACAACTCGATCTTCACGTCGTTGGGATCGCGTACCCAGGCCTGAAACGTGTCGTCGCAGGCGAGTTTCTTTGACGTGACGTCTATCCCCTTCGACTTGATATGGGCGATCGCGGCGTCAATGTTCTCCACTTCGAGGCAGAGATGGTTGATCTGGTTCAGGTCGCGGTAGCGAGCTCCGTCCTTCTGGAACACCTCGACATGGCTGCGCCCGCCGCAATTGAGGTAGAACCCGAAAATCTTGCCGTCGCGCAGGAAATTGAACTGCGTATCCAGGCCAAGGACGTCGCGATAGAAGCTTCGCGTTGCCTCCAGGTCATGTGCGAAGATGCAGACGTGGGCGAGCTGCTTGACCTTGATCATGACGGGTTCCTCGCAGAAAAATCCGACCTCAGCTCGGCGGCGTGCCGTTCTCGGCCAGGACCGCGCCGGCCAGGTACAATGAACCGCCGATCAGGATGCGCGGCGCCGGGCCATCCCATGTGTCGCGCAGCAGCATCAGCGCGCTGGCGACGGAACTAACCGGCTCGGCCGTCAGTCCCGCTTCCGTCGCCCGGACCGCCAGTTCGTCGTTCGGCACGCCGGCCTCGCTCAGGCTCACCGGCACCGTGTAGACATGGCGGGCGAGGCCTTTGAAGGCACGGAAATAGCCGCTCTGGTCCTTGGTGTTGATCATGCCGGAGATGAGGAAGAGCGGCCGCGGGTTCTTTTCTTCCTGCTCGGCCAGCGCTTCGGCAATCACCACACCGGCGCCCGGATTGTGGCCGCCGTCGAGCCAGATGTCGGCGCCCTTCGGCGCCAGTTCGGCCAGCCGGCCCTGCGCCAGCTTCTGCATGCGGCCGGGCCAGGCTACGTTGATCATCGCCTTTTCGGCGGCGCGATGGCTGATTTCGAAACCGGCCGCCTTGACCGCGGCGATCGCCGCCGCCGCATTGGCGAACTGGTGGCGTCCGGGCAGCCGGGGCGGCGGCAGGTCCATCAAGCCGTCTTCGTCCTGGTAGACCATGCGGCCGTTTTCCTCGAAGGCGAGGAAATCCTGGCCGTAGACGAAGGTCGGGCACTCCAGCCGTTCGGCGGTTTCGATCAGCACCTGCAGTGCCGTCTCGCTTTCCTGTGCACCGATGACCACCGGGCAGCCGCGCTTGATGATGCCGGCCTTTTCGGCGGCGATCAGTTCGACACGGTCGCCAAGATAGGCCTCGTGGTCGAGCGACACCGGCATGATCACCGATACGGCTGGCTCCTTGACGACATTGGTCGCGTCGAAGCGGCCGCCGAGCCCGACCTCGATGATGGCGGCGTCGGCCTGGTGTTCGGAAAACAAGAGGAAGGTGACCGCGGTGAGGATCTCGAAGACGGTGATCGTCTCGCCTTCATTGGCTCTGGCGACGCGCGCGATGGCGTCGGCGAAAACCCTGTCCTCGACCAGCCTGCCGCCGCCATCGGCGGCCAGCCGGTAGCGCTCGTGCCAGTTGACCAGATGCGGCGAGGTGTGGACATGGACGCGGTAGTCCGCCGCCTCGAGCAGGGCGCGCGAAAAGGCAGCGCACGAACCCTTGCCGTTGGTGCCGGCAATGTGGATCACCGGCGGCAGCCGATCCTGCGGATTATCAAGCCGCTCCAAGAGCCGCGAAATGCGATCGAGCGAAAGGTCGAAGCCTTTCGGGTGAAGCGCCATCAGGGCTTCGATTTCGCGGTCGGCGGCAAGCGTTGTCATGGCGCAATCCTGGCGCATGACCCCGAAAAACCAGAATCGGTTTCACAAAGGGCCATGCCAATTCAAAAAGCTACAGCGCGCCGGGGACAAGGCGCAATCGCTGTTCGCGGCGCTTCTTGTCGCGTCAGGCCTGCGGACGTGCCTCGGCCGGAATTGTTGCCGGCGGCAGGACTTCCGGCTCCAGCGGCTTTTGCTCCTCCGGCAGCTTGAGCAGCATCTTCAGCAGCCGCGCGATGGTTTCGCGCAGTTCCAGCCGCGACACCACCATGTCGACCATGCCGTGCTCCATCAGATATTCGGAGCGCTGGAAGCCGTCGGGCAGTTTTTCCCGGATGGTCTGTTCGATGACGCGCGGTCCGGCAAAGCCGATAAGCGCGCCGGGCTCGGCTATGTGCACGTCGCCCAGCATGGCGTAGGAGGCGGTGACGCCGCCGGTGGTCGGGTTGGTCAAAACGACGATGTAGGGAAGGCCGGCTTCCTTCAGCCGGTCGACGCCGACCGTGGTCCTCGGCAATTGCATGAGGGACAAAATACCTTCCTGCATGCGGGCGCCGCCGGAGGCGGCAAACAGGATCAGCGGCCGCTTGCGCTGCAGAGCAGCCTCAAAGCCGTGCACGATGGCGTCGCCGGCGGCCATGCCGAGCGAACCGCCCATGAAGGCAAAATCCTGCACCGTGACCACAACCGGCAGGCCTTCGACGGTCCCCAGCGCATTGATGATCGCGTCTTCGAGGCCGGTCTTGGCCTTGGCGTCCTTCAGCCGGTCGACATAGCGCTTCTCGTCGCGGAATTTCAGCGGATCCTGCATGACCTTGGGGTTGTCCAGGGTCTCGTATTTGCCGTCGTCGAAGAAGAATCTCAGCCGCTCCTTGGCCGAGATCTTCATGTGATGGCCGGAAGAAGGGATGACGAACTGGTTGGATTCCAGATCCTTGTGGAACACCATTTCGCCGGTCTCCGGATCCTTGATCCAGAGATTCTCGGGCATGTCGGTGCGCCGGCCGAGCATCGAATTGATCTTCGGGCGAACGTAATTGGTGATCCAGTTCATCGCTTCGGCTCCTGTCCTGACGAAGATTTGGCTAAAGACGTAGGGAAACTATTCGGCAGCAGCAAGGCGGGCCGAGCGCACACCTTGCGCAAGTCCGCTGACCAGCGTGGCGACGGCTTCGGCCGGGTCGGCGGTCTTCTCGCCCTTCGGTCCCAGCACATTGGCCACCGCATTGACGATCGCGGTGCCGACGACGACGCCGTCGGCATTGGCGCCGATCACCCGTGCCTGCTCGGCGGTCTTGACGCCGAAGCCGACGCAGACCGGCAGGTCGGTATGGCCCTTGATGCGCTTGACCGCCGCAGCCACCTTGCCGGTGTCGGCAAGCGCCGAGCCGGTGATGCCGGTCATCGACACGTAATAGACGAAGCCCGACGTGTTCTGCAGCACCTTGGGCAGGCGCTTGTCGTCGGTGGTCGGCGTTGCCAGCCGGATGAAATTGATGCCGGCCTTGAGCGCCGGAATGCAGAGTTCCTCGTCCATCTCCGGCGGCAGGTCGACGACGATCAATCCATCGATGCCGCTGGCGATCGCATCCTTGAGGAAGCGGTCGACGCCATAGATGTAGATCGGGTTGTAGTAGCCCATCAGCACGATCGGCGTTTCATTGTCGCCGGCGCGGAAGTCGGCCGCCATCTTCAGCGTCTTGACCAGCGTCTGGCCGCCTTTCAGCGCCCTGAGGCCCGCCGCCTGGATCGCCGGGCCGTCGGCCATCGGATCGGAGAACGGCATGCCGAGCTCGATGATGTCGGAACCTGCGCCGGGAAGCGCCTTCATGATCGACAGCGAGGTGTCGTAGTCCGGGTCGCCGCCCATGAAATAGGTGACAAGCGCAGGGCGGCCTTCGGTCTTCAGCTTCGCCATGCGGCGATCGATGCGGGTCACCATGATCAGATCTCCATGCCCAGCATCGAGGCCACCGTATGCACGTCCTTGTCGCCACGGCCGGACAGATTGACGATGACGATCTGGTCCTTGTCCATGGCGGGCACGATCTTCACCGCATGCGCGATGGCGTGCGCGGATTCCAGCGCCGGGATGATGCCTTCGACGCGCGTCGTCAGCTTGAAGGCCTCCAGCGCCTCGTCATCGAGGATCGGCACATATTCGACGCGGCCTGAATCGCGCAGCCAGGAATGCTCCGGGCCGACGCCGGGATAATCGAGGCCGGCCGAAATCGAATGCCCGTCCATGATCTGGCCGTCGGAGTTCTGCAGGAGATAGGTGCGGTTGCCGTGCAGCACGCCGGGTTTTCCGGCATTCATCGAGGCGCAATGCTCGATGCCGTCGAGACCGCGGCCGCCGGCTTCGATGCCGATGATGCGGACCTCCTTGTCGTCGAGGAAGGGATGGAACAGGCCAATGGCGTTCGAACCACCGCCGACGGCGGCGATGATGGTGTCGGGCAGCCGGCCTTCCTGTTCGAGGATCTGCGCCCGCGCCTCGATGCCGATCACCGACTGGAAGTCGCGCACCAGCTCCGGATAGGGGTGCGGGCCGGCGGCGGTGCCGATCAGGTAATAGGTGTCCTCGACATTGGTCACCCAGTCGCGCAGCGCCTCGTTCATGGCGTCCTTCAGTGTGCCGTGACCTGATGTCACCGGCCGCACTTCGGCGCCGAGCAGCTTCATGCGGAAGACATTGGGGCTCTGCCGGGCAACGTCGGTCGCGCCCATATAGACGACGCAGGGAAAGCCGAAGCGCGCCGCGACCGTGGCCGAGGCCACGCCGTGCTGGCCGGCGCCGGTCTCGGCGATGATGCGCTTCTTGCCCATGCGCTTGGCCAGCAGGATCTGGCCGAGGCAGTTGTTGATCTTGTGCGAACCGGTGTGGTTCAGATCCTCGCGCTTGAAATAGACCTTTGCGCCACCGAGATGTCTGGTCAGCCCCTCGGCGAAATAGAGCTTCGACGGCCGCCCGGCATAATGGGTCGAAAGGTCAGTCAGTTCGGCCCTGAAATCCGCATCGTTCTTGACCTCGTTCCAGTGACGCTCCAGGTCGAGGATCAGTGGCATCAGCGTTTCGGCAACGAAACGACCGCCGAAAATGCCGAACATACCCTGTTCGTCGGGCCCGGTGCGGAAGGAATTGGGTGTCGCCGGCTTGTTCATCGCCGATCTCCTGGCTTGTCGTTTAGGGCTTTAGGCGGCGCGGTCGTCGCGTGCTGCCCGGACGGCCCGGAAAAACTGTTCGATCAGCGCCGGATCCTTGACACCCGGCGCGCTTTCCACGCCTGAGGAAATATCTATTCCGGGCGGGTTGGCAAGCCGAAGGGCATCGCCGATATTGGCGGCGTTGAGCCCACCGGAAAGCATGTAATCGACGCCGCCGTCAAGGCCGGCGAGAATGCGCCAGTCGAAGGCAACACCATTGCCGCCCGGCAGTTCGGAGCCTTTCGGCGGCTTGGCGTCGAACAGAAACCGGTCTGCTATGCCGATGAATGGCTTTATCCGCTCGAGATCGGCAGCCTCGCCGAGCGGCAGCGCCTTCATCACTGGCAAGCCATAGCGGGCCTTGACCTCGGCCACCCGCTCCGGCGTTTCCGCGCCGTGCAGCTGCAACATGTCGGGCTGCATCTTGGCAACGATCTCATCCAGGAAGGCGTCGCTGGCATCGACGGTGACGGCAACCGCCAAAGCCTTGCCGCGCGCCGCCTCACGCAGGCGGCCAGCCTCGGCAGGTTCGACATAACGAGGGCTCTTGGCAAAGAAAATAAAGCCGACATGACTGGCGCCGCCGGCCAGCGCCGCGGCCATTGCCGCGTCGGTCTTCAAGCCGCAGATCTTGATGTCGAGTGCCATGGCGCGGGAATTGGCATGAAAAGCGAAAAGAGTCGAGAAAAAGCATGCTGTTTGCCGGCACGGCCAAAGGCGCTACCTATGAATGGACAGGATGCAAGGCGGGAGCACGATCATGGCCGAGAGAACCGTTGCCGAACTCAAACAGAAGATCACGCAGGCGCGCGAGGTCATTGCGCACCTGATGGACAAGGCCGCCTTCAACGGCGCCGAAGCGCACCGCGCGCTCGACTATTTCGGCAGCGATGCCTTCGATGGCAACTTCTTGCCGTGGCCGCATCATGGCGATGAGGGGTTGCGACCGGAGGAGTTGAACGCCGCGAATGACGATTGAATTTCGTCATCCTAGGGCGGAGCGACGCGAAGCGGAGCGCAGACCCTAGGATCCATGCCGTGACATCCACCGAAGGATGCGGCGGTGGAGAATGGCGGCGTTTTCCGCGTTGCGACGATCCCAATTCTGCTCCGCTGCGGCGCTCGTGCGTCGCGGCATGGATCCTAGGGTCTGCGCCGCGTCGCTTCGCTCCTTGCTTCGCCCTAGGATGACGAAGTTGAGACTGCTCAGCCAATCTCCAACGTTTGCACCGTTAACAGCGGACAGCCCTCAAGGCCTCACTTCGCCCATCACTACTCGAACGCGATCGCCTGCAGCGCGCCGCCATTGCGCTTCAGCCATGCCTTGCAGCGCTCGGTGTCCGGGCAGAGCTGCTCGCACAGTTTCCAGAATTTCGGACCGTGGTTCATCTCTTTCAGATGCGCCACTTCATGCGCGACGAGGTAATTGATGACTGGCGACGGCGCCATCATGATGCGCCAGGAAAACGACAGATTGCCGTCGGAGGTGCAGGATCCCCAGCGGCTTGACGTGTCCTTGAAGCGGATCGCCTTGGCGCGCTTGCCCAGCGTCTCGGTGTGCTTGACCACCAGCTTCTCGATCTCGCGCTTGGCCTCGCGCTTGAGGAAATCGGCGATGCGGCGCGGCAGGTGTATGCGCTCGCCATGCACGATCAGCAGCGGACCGCGCTCGTCGCGCGACACGGTGACGGTGCCGCGTTTCGAAGGCTCATGGACGATGCGGTGCGCCACGCCGCGCACCGGAATCTTGATGCCGGGCCGCACCTGCGGCCGGGCCGGCACTTTGGCCAGCCGCTGTTCCAGCCAGTCCTGATGGCGGTCGAGAAATTTTTCCACCTCGCCCCGGCGCAGGCCGGGCGGCACGGTGATGCGCAGGCCGCGACCGCCTGAATCGATGCGCAGCGTCAGCCGCCTCGCGCGATCGTTCTCGACGATCTTGAGCGGCAATGAGCGGCCGGCAACGACGTGCTCGCGCTCTTCGACTGGCGCGGGCTTGGGCTTTGTCAGGTTGCGGAAGAAGCCGAATGACATGGCGCAACGATACGTGATTCGAGGAAAACGAATAGAACAAAAAAGAAACGGCGCCGCTCGCGCGACGCCGTTTTTTTCACGATGTGGCCTGTCGCTTGGCCTCAGTCGTCAAGCAGGTTCGAGCCCTTGCCACGCTTGGTGGTCGTCGTTCCCGTGCCCGGATCGGTCTTCGTCGGCGCCGTCGACTTGTTGCGGTTGGCCATGAAGCGGTCGAACTCGTCCTGATCCTTGGCGCGGCGCAATTCGCGGGCATACTCGTCGAACTGGGTCAGCATCTCGTCGAGCTTGCGGCGCTCTTCGTTCAGGCGCTCAAGTTCCTTTTCGCGCCAGTCGTCGAAAGCGACGTTGCCGGTGCGGGCGGAACCATTGCCCCAGCGCGCGGCCTTGTCGGAACCGCGGCGGCAGCCGGCGAAGATGCCGTCGGTCGCGCGGTTGACGTCACGCTTGAAGCCGTCGAGGCGATCGCCCCAGATGATGTAGGCAAGCATGGCGAAGCCGAGTGGCCAGAACACCATGAAACCCACAACCATCAACGCGATGGTCGCCGGCGTCCAGGCCGGACGGATCAATGCAGATGTGTTCATTTTCTCCCATTCCTTCGGTTGGAGACAGCCAAACCCGGCTGCGTGGAATCGAAATGGGAAGAGAAAAACGGCGATTCAAGACAATGTCCGCCAAAACCGGACAAGCAACTGAAATGATTATCGCTTTTTGAGACTGTCGAGGAAAAGCACGACCGGGCATGAAGAGCAGTGGCAATGCCGCCGGCGGTACAATGGTCTGATGCATCGGCCGGGAACCCGTCCCTTTCAAAAATCCAGCGGCGCGTTGTCGACGACCTCCTTCATGACGAAGAACGTCCTCGTCTGGCGGACGCCGGGCAATGCGATCAACTGATCCCCATGGATCCGGTTGAAATCCGCCATGTCACCGACCCTGATCTTCAGAAAATAATCGAAGTCGCCTGCCACCAGATGGCAATCAAGAATGAATTTCAGCTTCGCGACTGCCTTCTCGAATTCCGCGAAACTTTCCGGGGTCGAGCGGTCGAGGACGACACCAACCATCACCAGCGCGCCTCTGTCGACCTTCCGTGGCGTCACCACCGCCCTGACATGGCTGATGTAGCCTTCATCGAACAAGCGTTGCGTGCGGCGATGGCACGTCGCCGGACTGACAACAACCGACTGCGCCAGCTCCGCATTGGTCAGCCGCCCATTGTCCTGGAGCAGGCGCAACATTCTGAGGTCGATCCGGTCGAGCGACGCTTTCATGGAAGATTCTTCCGCTATTGAGGCACTTTATCGAAGAAAAATAACGTTTTCGCGTCAGAGATTTAGATTCAGGGCATTTTCTGCTCGATCTTAGAGAGCACCTTTCAAGGGAAAAATGATAGTGTTTCCAGTATCAAAATTACAATCAGAGGAGGATTTCTCATGTTGGAGAAGTTCGAACGCTATCCGCTCACATTTGGACCGACCCATATCGAGAAACTGGATCGGCTCAGCGCTCATCTCGGCGGGAAGGTCGATCTCTATGCCAAGCGGGAAGATTGCAATTCCGGCCTCGCCTTCGGCGGCAACAAGCTGCGCAAGCTCGAATACATTATCCCGGACGCGATCGCCTCAAACGCCGACACGCTGGTTTCGATCGGCGGTGTTCAATCCAACCATACGCGCATGGTGGCGGCCGTCGCAGCGAAAATCGGCATGAAATGCCGCCTGGTGCAGGAAAGCTGGGTGCCCCACGAGGACGCCGTCTATGATCGCGTCGGCAACATCCTTCTGAGCCGGATCATGGGCGCCGATGTCCAGATGGTCGATGAGGGCTTCGACATCGGAATCAGGGAAAGCTGGGAACAGGCGATTGCGGATGTGAAAGCCAAAGGCGGCAAACCTTATCCGATTCCGGCCGGGGCTTCGGTGCATAAATATGGCGGCCTGGGCTACGTCGGCTTCGCCGAAGAGGTGCGCGCGCAGGAGAAGGAACTCGGCCTTGCCTTCGACTACATCGTCGTCTGTACCGTCACCGGCTCTACCCATGCCGGCATGGTGGTCGGCTTCGCCAAGGACGGCCGCGAGCGCAAGGTGATCGGCATCGACGCATCCTGCACTCCGGCGCAGACCAAGGCGCAAGTGCTGGATATCGCGCGGGCCACGGCGGCGCTGGTCGAACTCGGCAAGGAGCTCGGTGAAGACGATGTGATCCTCATCGAGGATTATGCCTACCCGGTCTACGGCGTGCCCTCGCAGGAGACGAAGGAAGCAATCCGCCTGTGCGCGCGCCTTGAAGGCATGATTACCGATCCTGTCTACGAGGGAAAATCCATGCAGGGCATGATCGACCTGGTGAGGAAGGGCTATTTCCCCGAAGGGTCGAAGGTGCTCTACGCCCACCTTGGCGGCGCTCCGGCCATTAACGGCTATGCTTACACGTTTCGTAATGGCTGAATGCCTGCAGAGCGTCGCAGGCGACTCGTTGAGCTTGCGGCGCTCGTTGACATCAACACGACAGTCGCCCACGGCGATTCAGGACAATGCCCGCAAAATCCGGACAAGCGGCTGAAATGATTGTCGCTTCTTGAGTTCTTCGAGGAAAAGCACGACCAGGCCGGCAATCAGGCCCCAGAATGCGGCACCAACGCCGAACAGCGTCAGCCCCGACGCGGTGACGACGAAGGTGACGGTGGCGGCCATGCGGTCGCCCTCGTCCTTGAGCGCGATCGACAGCGCGTTGGCGAGCGACGCCATCAGCGCCAGACCCGCCACCAGCACAATCAGGCTCTGCGGCAGCACGGCGAAGATCGCCACCAGCGAGGCGCCGAAAAGCGCGAAGATGAGATAGGCAAGCGCATAGAACGGGCCGGTCTTCCAGCGCTCGGCGGGATCGGGATGGACGTCCGGCCCGGTGCAGATCGCCGCCGAGATCGCCGCCAGATTGGTGGTCGAGCCGCCGAACGGCGCCGACAGCAGCGAGAACAGGCCGGTGACGCCGATCAGCGGGCCGGGCTCGGGGTGGTAGCCGGCGGCGCGCAGCACGGCGAGGCCGGACAGGTTCTGCGAAGCCATGGTGACGAGGTAGAGCGGCAATGCCAGGCCGATCATCGCCTTCGCGGTGAAATCAGGCGCAATCAGCGTCAGCGTCGACAGTTCGGGTGTCGGCAGGCCGCCGACACGGCCGGTGAGGAAAGCGGCGAGGCCGCCGCCGATCAGCACCGCCAGCACCGACAGGGCCGGATTGAACAGGCGGATGACGAAGAAGGCCGCGATTAGCGGCAGGATCAGCCACGGGTCGACAGGAATGGTCTTTACCGCATTGAACGCGAAGGTGACGACGATGCCGGCCAGCATGCCGGAGGCGACCGAGGGCGGTATCCTCGAGATCAGCTGCGTCAGGGGCCGGAACAGGCCGGTGGCGATCAGAAGGATGGCGGTGACGATGAAGGCGGCGACGGCCTCGCCCATCGAAAAGCCGCTCGAGGCCGCGATCAGCGCCAGGCCCGGCGTCGACCAGGCGGTGATGACGGGCATCTTCGTGCGCCAGGACAGCCACAGGCTCTCGATCGCCATGGCCAGGCAGATGGTCGTCACCCAGCTTGCCGTCTCGATCTGCGTCGCGCCGACTGCCTTGGCGGCGGCGATGACGATGGCCAGCGTGCCGCCAAAGCCGACGATGGCGGCGACGAACGCGTGTATCGGAATGGAAACGCGCATCAGTTCCCCCTCTGCGCCATCGCGTCGACGGCCCGCACCAGCATGTCGAGGTCCTGCGGCCGCGACAGGCGGTGGTCGCCGTCAGGGATCAGCGACAAGGTCACGTCGTCGGCCGGCAGCAGGCTGACCAGCTTCAGCGCGTGGCTTGCCGGCACGTCCGCATCGGCCAGCCCCTGCAGGATATGCACCGGGCAATGCGTGTCGATCGGGCCTGTCATCACCAAATTGTCGCGCCCGTCCTCGATCAGCGAGCGCGTGTAGATGTAAGGCTCGGCGGAATAGTCCGACGGCTCTTCGAAGAAGCCTTTCTCAGTGAGGTCGCGCTTCTGCGCCTGCGTCAGCACCGGTTCGACCAGTTCGGCGGTAAAATCCGGCGCCGGCGCCAGCAGCACCAGGCCGGCGATGTTGCTATCGCCAGCCTTGCGCAACTCTTGCACCATGCGCAGCGCGATCCAGGCGCCCATCGAAGAGCCGACCAGGATCTGCTTGCCCTTGGTGAAATGGCGGAACACGGCAAGGCTCTGCGCAAGCCATGTCGAAATCGTGCCGTCGGCAAAGGCGCCGCCGGATTCGCCATGGCCGGAATAATCATGGCGCAGGA
The DNA here is from genome assembly GCA_014189435.1 of Mesorhizobium loti. Lineage (NCBI taxonomy): Bacteria > Pseudomonadati > Pseudomonadota > Alphaproteobacteria > Hyphomicrobiales > Phyllobacteriaceae > Mesorhizobium > Mesorhizobium loti. The sequence continues at coordinate 5,783,272 of CP050293.1, read as the reverse complement.
AGGCGCGGCCTTCTCTTGCCGCCCAGTCCGACAGCGTCTCGGCCTTCGTGCCCAGCATGTCCGACTTGTAGCCGCCGAGCCAGACGATGCCGGGCGCGGAGCCAGCATTATGGCGCACCGCGATGCGCGTTCCGTCGACATCGATAAAGACGGGGGGCGTGGCGTTCATGACTTTTTCCTCAAGCCCGTCTTTTGGCACAAGGTTTCTTGTGACACAGCCGGTGGCGTGGCGAAAAGTGCTCACTATGTTCTTTGTTTGGTGCAGGGCAGCGATCAGGGTGATTTTCTGTCAATGCTGTGCTATTGACTCCGCCCGCGCGCTCACCACATTGGCGCGTCCACGCATCAACACTGACAAACCCTGAACGAAACGGCCAAGGAGACCACGACCATTCGCAGACCTTTCAAAGCAGCGGCGCCGACCAAGGATGGCCCGCGCTCCAACCGTGACATCCGGGTTCCCCGGGTCCAGCTTATCGACGCCGAAGGCCAGAACCGCGGCGATGTTTCCATCAACGACGCATTGCTGCTCGCCGAAGAGGCTGGGCTCGATCTCGTCGAGATATCGCCCAACGCGGTACCCCCCGTCGTCAAGATCCTCGATCTCGGCAAGTTGAAATACGCCAACCAGAAGAAGGCTGCCGAGGCGCGCAAGAACCAGAAGGTCATCGAGATCAAGGAGATCAAGATGCGCCCGAACATCGACAGCCATGACTACGAGACCAAGATGAAGGCGGTTCGCCGCTTCTTCGAGGAAGGCGATAAGGTCAAGCTGACGCTGCGCTTCCGTGGCCGCGAGATGGCGCATATGGAACTCGGCATGCAGCTTTTGAACAAGGTTCGCGAGGAAGTGGCTACGATCGCCAAGGTCGAGGCGGAACCGAAACTTGAGGGCCGTCAGATGATGATGGTGCTGTCGCCGCGCTAAGGTGTGCTGAGCGCACCTTGGATCACGATGACGTCAGCCTGATCATCGGGCTCTAAATCCGCCTGAATTGTGTTACAGGGCGTCCCGGCGATCGGCGGGACGCCCATTTTCTCAGCCACAGCTGCGATCGCCGGCTAAGCTCTTCGACGATCGGATTCCTCCCTTGGACAAAGAACTCAAATACGGGCTGGGTAACTACCAGCGCACGCGCAGGCTGGTGCTTGCCGTGCTCGTGGTGGTGCTGTTTGCCGCGCTGCTGTTTGGGCAATCGACCTTTCCGCCCGAAACGGCGATGCACGAGTCGATCGAGATGTTCGGCGTGTTGCTGATTTTCCTGGGTATCTGCGGTCGCCTTTGGTCGACACTCTACATTGGCGGGCGCAAATCGTCCGAGGTGGTCACCGGCGGGCCTTACTCGATCACCCGCAACCCGCTCTATGTGTTCTCGACCGTGGCCGCGGCCGGTGTCGGCGCCCAGATCGGTTCGTTCTCCGGCATCATCCTGTTCGCGGTGTTGTGCGCGGGCGCCTTCCACATCGTCATCCTGCGCGAGGAGAAATTCCTCAAGGAAGCGCTAGGCGCCCCGTACCAGGCCTATCTGGCGCGGGTGCCTCGCTTCTTCCCGAAATTGTCGCTCTACCAGGAGGGCGATACGGGCAGCTTCAAACCGCGCCTGTTGTTGACCACGCTGCTCGACGGCCTGGTGTTCCTCGTAGCGCTGCCGGCCTTCGAACTGATCGACGGCGCCCAGCAGTCGGGCATGTTGCCGGTCTGGTTCACGCTCCCCTGACCAAGGACGCAGCGCCGCATCCCCTACAGGTGTTGCACAGCCGCCGTCTTTGACGTATAGGACCGCCGTTCAAGAAAACCGCCCGGCAGGGCATGCCGTGGCGGTTTCATTTGCTTTTCGGGCTTTGGTCGGCCCGAAGCGAACAAGAAGCGCGATAGTGCGCCAACTAGACGGAGTAGCAAAATGCCCAAGATGAAGACCAAGTCCGCCGCCAAAAAGCGGTTCAAGATCACAGGTACGGGTAAAGTCCTGTCGGCTGCTGCCGGCAAGCGTCACGGCATGATCAAGCGTTCCAACAAGTTCATTCGAAATGCCCGCGGCACGATGGTTCTGGCTGAACCGGATGGCAAGAAGGTCATCAAGAATTTTCTGCCGAACGGCCTCTAAGGCATTCGGTCCGGACACGCATTAGTTTTACGCAATTCCGAACGGAAAACCGCAAGGCACTTTTCCTGGAATTGCTTTTAAGGAGATCATGACATGGCACGCGTAAAGAGAGGCGTCACTTCGCACGCCAAGCACAAGAAGGTCCTGAAAGCCGCGAAAGGCTTCTACGGCCGCCGCAAGAACACCATCCGCATCGCCAAGCAGGCGGTGGAAAAGTCGATGCAGTACGCCTATCGCGACCGCAAGAACCGCAAGCGCTCGTTCCGCGCTTTGTGGATCCAGCGCATCAACGCCGCGACGCACGAGCATGGCCTGACCTATGGCCGCTTCATCGACGGCCTCAACAAGTCGGGCATCGAGATCGACCGCAAGATCCTGTCGGACATGGCCATCCACGAGCCGCAGGCTTTCGCAGCCCTGGTCGCCAAGGCCAAGGTGGCGCTCGAATATCTGAAGAACACCACGCCGAACGCTTTTGAAAGCGCTGTCGCCTAAGACCAGCGCTTCCCAAGCATTCGCAATTCTGATTTGGGGAACCCGCGCTGGCACGGCTGGCGCGGGTTTTTCTTTTGCCTGATGTAACCAAAATGGTGACACGCCCGGTGATGGTGGGTCGCCCGATCGAGAGAGCTTCGCCGTGAACGCCACCGCTGGAAATCTTGAAGCCCTGGAAGATTCACTTCTGGCCGACATCGCGTCGGCCGCCGATGAGCCGGCCATCGAGGCCGTGCGCATCGCTGCTTTCGGCAAGAAGGGCACCGTGTCCGAGATGCTGAAAACACTTGGCGCCATGACCGCCGAGGAGCGGCAGGTCAAGGGCCCCGCCATCAACGGCCTCAAGAGCCGCGTCACCGATGCGTTGACGGCCCGCAAGGCCGACTTGAAGGATGCGGCGATCACCGCGCGCCTCGCCGCCGAAAGGGTCGACGTGACGCTGCCGGTGCGGCAGTCGCCGGCCGAGCGCGGCCGCATCCATCCGATCAGCCAGGTCATCGACGAGATTGCGGCGATCTTCGGCGATCTCGGTTTCTCCATCGCCGAAGGGCCGGATATCGAGACCGACTATTACAATTTCACTGCGCTGAATTTCCCCGAAGGCCATCCGGCGCGCGAAATGCACGATACCTTCTTCTTCCAGCCGGACGAGAAAGGCGAGCGCAAGCTTTTGCGCACCCACACCTCGCCGGTGCAGATCCGCACCATGGAGACGAAGAAGCCGCCGATCCGCATCGTCATTCCGGGCAAGACCTACCGGCAGGATTCGGACGCCACCCATTCGCCGATGTTCCATCAGGTCGAGGGGCTGGTGATCGACAAGACGGCCAATGTCGCCAACATGAAGTGGGTGCTGGAGGAGTTCTGCAAGGCCTTCTTCGAGGTGCCGCAGGTGAAAATGCGCTTCCGGCCGTCCTTCTTCCCGTTCACCGAGCCGAGCCTCGAGGTCGACATCCAGTGCGACCGCTCCAGGCCAGGCGAGGTGCGCTTCGGCGAAGGTTCCGACTGGATGGAGATCCTCGGCTGCGGCATGGTGCACCCCAACGTGCTGCGCCATGGCGGGCTCGATCCGGATGAGTATCAGGGCTTTGCCTGGGGCATGGGCATCGACCGCATCGCCATGCTGAAATACGGCATGCCGGATTTGCGCGCCTTCTTCGATGCCGACGTCCGCTGGCTGTCGCATTACGGTTTCAGGCCACTCGACATGCCGACCTTGTTCGGGGGCCTGAGCGCATGACAGCGCCGCACACCGGCGGCTGCCGTTGCGGCGCCGTGCGGTTCGAGGCCTTGGCCGAACCGCACCACGTCAGCTATTGCCATTGCGGCGATTGCCGGCGGGCCAGCGGCGCGCCGGTATCGGCCTTTGTCGGCTTCCTGGTCGATCAGGTCGCGTTCACCGGCAAGGCGCTGAAGATGTTCGAGAACGGCCCGGTGACGCGCTCGTTCTGCGGCATTTGCGGCTCACCCATCGCCTATGTCGACGAGCGGCTGGAGGACGACATCTACTTCATGCTGGGCGCTATGGACATACCGGCCGATTTTGAACCCACGCTGCATGCCTATGTCAGCGAGCAGCTTCCCTACCTGCATATGTCCGACGATCTGCCGAGACATCTGAAATCAAGCGTCAAAAGACCAGACGGAACAGTCCCATGAAATTCACCCTCTCCTGGCTCAAGGACCACCTCGAGACCGACGCCTCGCTCGACGAGATCGTCGAGCGGCTGACCTCGATCGGCCTCGAAGTCGAGCATGTCGACGACAAGTCGAGCCTGAAACCCTTCGTCATCGCCAGGGTGCTGACGGCGGTTCAGCACCCCGATGCAGACCGGCTGCGCGTGCTGACCGTCGATACGGGCGACGGCAAGCCACCCGTGCAGGTGGTGTGCGGCGCGCCCAATGCCCGCGCCGGTCTGATCGGCGCCTTTGCCGCGCCCGGCACCTATGTGCCCGGCATCGACGTGACGCTGACGGTCGGCAAGATCCGGGGCGTCGAAAGCCACGGCATGATGTGCTCCGAGCGCGAGCTGGAGCTGTCCGACGAACACAACGGCATCATCGACCTGCCTGAGGATGCGCCTGTCGGCACCAGCTTCGCCGCCTATGCGCACATCGACGATCCGGTCATCGAGATCAATCTGACGCCGAACCGGCCGGACGCCACCAGCGTCTACGGCATCGCCAGGGATCTGGCGGCGAGCGGTCTTGGCCGCCTGGTCGGCGGCGCCATCATGCCGCATGTCGGCAGCGGCATGTGCCCGGTCAAGGTGACGATCGAGGCGCCGGAGCTCTGCCCCGGCTTTGCGCTGCGGCTGGTCAAGGGCGTCAAGAACGGCCCGTCGCCGAAATGGCTGCAGCAGCGGCTGATCGCCATTGGGCTCAGGCCAATCAGTGCACTGGTCGACATCACCAATTACGTCACCTTCGACCGCGGCCGCCCGCTTCATGTGTTCGACGCCAAGAAGGTCGCCGGCAATCTGACCGTGCGGCGGGCGCGCGATGGCGAAAAGGTACAGGCGCTCGACGGCCGCGAATACACGCTGACGCCGGAGATGTGCGTCATCGCTGATGACAGCGGCGTCGAGTCGATCGCCGGCATCATGGGCGGCGAGCATTCCGGCTGCGACGAGAACACGACCGACGTGCTGATCGAATCCGCCCTTTGGGATCCGATCACCACCGCCCGCACCGGACGCACGCTCGGCATCATCACCGACGCGCGCTACCGCTTCGAGCGCGGGGTCGACCCTGACTTCATGGTTCCCGGCGTCGAGCTGGCAACGAAACTGGTGCTCGATTTCTGCGGCGGCGCGCCGACGGAGATCGAAGTGGCAGGCTACACCGAGCACAAGCCGAAGATCGTCTCCTTCCCGCTGTCGGAAGTGAAGCGGCTGACCGGCATCGAGGTGCCGAAGGCGGAAAGCCTCGACATCCTGTCGCGCCTCGGCTTCAAGCCTGAGGGCTCGGGCGATGTCGTCAACGTCGCCGTGCCGTCATGGCGCCCCGATGTCGACGGCAAGGCCGATCTGGTCGAGGAGGTCATGCGCATCCACGGCGTCGACAACATCGCACCGCAGCCGCTCGGTGCGCATGACGCGGTCAACGCAAAGATCCTCACCACGCTGCAGGTCCGCACCCGCACGGCCAAGCGCGCGCTTGCCGTGCGCGGCATGATGGAGGCCGTCACCTGGTCGTTCATTCCGGCCAAGCACGCCGAACTGTTCGGCGGTGGCCAGACGGCGCTGAAGCTTGCCAACCCGATCGCCGCTGACATGTCCGACATGCGGCCCTCGCTGCTACCGGGCCTGATAGCCGCCGCCCAGCGCAATGCCGACAAGGGCATCGGCGACGTGGCGCTGTTCGAAGTGTCGGGCACGTATGAAGGCGACGGCGCCGACCAGCAGCGGCGCGTGGCCGCCGGCGTGCGCCGCGGCACCGCCAAGCTCGACGGCTCCGGCCGCAACTGGGCCGGCAACTCAGGCCCGGTCGGCGTGTTCGACGCCAAGGCCGATGCCATCGCCGCACTCGAAGCCTGCGGTGCGCCGGTCGAGCGGCTGCAGATCGAGGCCGGCGGTCCGGCCTGGTATCATCCCGGCCGTTCCGGCACGATCAAGCTCGGCCCGAAAACCGTGCTCGGCACCTTCGGCGAATTCCACCCGAAGACGCTGGAAGGGCTCGATGTTTCCGGCCCGCTGTGCGGCTTCGAAGTGTTCGTCGATGCCGTGCCCGAGCCGAAGGCCAAGCCGACCAAAACCAAGCCCAAGCTGGAACTATCCGCCTTTCAGGCGGTGAAGCGCGACTTCGCCTTCGTCGTCGACAAGGCGGTCGAGGCCGGCACGCTGGTCCGCGCGGCGCTCGCCGCCGACAAAAAGCTGATCACAGGCGTCTCGGTGTTCGACATCTTCGAAGGCGCTTCGCTCGGCGAGGGCAAGAAATCGATCGCCATCGAAGTGTCGATCCAACCGGTTGAAAAGACGCTGACCGACGAGGATTTCGAGGCGCTGGCCAAGCGCATTGTCGAGAACGTCGGCAAGCAGACCGGCGGCGTTCTGAGGGGCTAGAAACTTGCGAGCAGATGGCGAATCGTCCTCCAATGGGCGATGGACCATCTGCGTTATTCCGGCCTTCCTTTTGAAGAACAGCGCGCAGCGTTTCTCGACATCGTTTCGGCAGATCCGCTGGTCCTTGACGCGTTGGTACGGGCACGCACGCTTGGCCTCCCGGACTGGCTGGTCGTTTCCGGCGCGCTCTACAACACCGTCTGGAACCATCTGACCGGCAGACCTTCGGGCTACGGCATCAGGGATGTCGACCTGTTCTATTTCGATGACCGCGACCTGTCCTACGAGGCCGAGGACGCGGTGATCTGCCGGTCGGCGCGGCATTTCGAGGGCCTGCCGCTCCCGGTCGAGGTGCGCAACCAGGCGCGGGTGCATCTGTGGTATCCGCAGAAATTCGGCCAGCCGTGCCCGCGCTATACGAGTTCCAGCGAACCCGTCAGCTATTTTGCTTCGAAAACGCATGCGGTCGGGGTTCGATACGATGCTGACGGGCAGTTGGAGCTGGTGGCGCCGTTCGGGCTTGATGACCTCTTTTCGTTTCGCATCGCGCCCAGCCGGGTGATGGACAGCAGGCACACGCATGAGACGAAGGGGGCACGGGCGAAGGCTAACTGGCCGGAGATTACGGTTGTGCCGTGGTGACCTCACCCTCCCCCTTGTGGGGAGGGTCGATCCGCGCAGCGGAGCGGGGTGGGGGGTCTTTGGAGGGCGCTCCCCCACCCCGTCCCGCTGTCTCCGCTTCGCTGCGACAGCGAGCCGACCCTCCCCACAAGGGGGAGGGTGAAGGCTCACCCATTCACCAGCGCCAGCAACTCCTCCGTATAGCGCTTGCCCATAACCTTGTCCGGCGACAGCGCATCGCCAATCGCCGCCACTTCTGCCGCGCTCAGTGCGATCCCGGCCGCAGCCGTGTTCTGCTCCAGATGGCGGATCTTTCGTGCACCCGGGATCGGCACGATGAAATCGCCCTGGTGCAGCACCCAGGCCAGCGCCAGCTGCGCCGAGGTCACGCCCTTTTCAGCCGCTACCTTTTCCAAGGTGGCGATGACAGCGGCGTTGGCTTCCATCGCCTCCGCCTGGAAGCGCGGCAAGGTCCGGCGCCAGTCGTCGTCGCTCAAGGCTTCCGGTTTGGCGATCGTGCCGGTCAGCAGGCCACGGCCGAGCGGGCTGTAGGGAACGAAGCCGATGCCGAGTTCGCGGCAGACGGCAAGCACCTCGTCCTCGGGGTCGCGGCTCCACAGCGAATATTCGCTTTGCACGGCCGATATCGGATGCACGGCATGCGCCCGGCGGATGGTCGCGGCACTCGCCTCCGACAGGCCAAGCGCGCGCACCTTGCCCTCGCGAACCAGCTCGGCCATGGCGCCGACCGTATCCTCGATCGGCACGTTGGGGTCGACGCGGTGCTGGTAGTAGAGGTCGATGACATCGGTGCCCAGCCGCTTCAGCGAGGCCTCGGCCACCGCCTTGACGTGCTCGGGGCGGCTGTCGACGCCAGCCATGCGGTCGAGGCCCGTGCCTTCCTCCAAAATCCTGAAGCCGAATTTTGTCGCGATTGTCACCTTATCACGCACCGATTTCAGCGCCTTGCCGAGCAGGATCTCGTTCTCGTAAGGGCCGTAGACTTCCGCTGTGTCAAAGAAGTTGACGCCGATATCGACGGCGCGGTGCAGCGTGGCGATCGCATCGGCTTCCGCTTGGCCGCCATAGGCGAAGCTCATGCCCATGCAGCCGAGGCCGACCGGGTAGACGTTCAATTCAGTTCCTAGCTTGCGGGGTTGCATCACGCGTCTCCTTGTTTGTGGTGCCAAGGAGATAGCGTCTTGCGCTGTGTTCGATAATCGGCTCTCATTTGTACAGGCTGTTCTAAAAGATAGATCAATGAATCGCGCGCATCTTTCCCAACTGGCCGTGCTGGCAACCGTTGCCCAATGCGGCAGCTTTCGCGGCGCCGCCAGGGAACTCGCCATTGCGCCATCGGCGGTCAGCCATGCGGTGTCCAGCCTCGAGGCGCGGCTTGGCGTTCGCCTGCTGTCGCGCAGCACGCGCAGCGTCGCGCCCACCGAAGAGGGCGCGCAATTGCTGGAGCGGCTGCGGCCGGCGCTCTCCGAAATCGACCTGGCGTTGGAGACGGCGGTCGAGGCGCGCGACCGGCCGGCTGGGAATCTACGGCTGAGCGTGCCGCGCACGGCGGCGCATCTGGTGCTGACGCCGCGGCTGGGCGCATTTGCGGCGGCCTATCCCGACATAGTGCTGGAGATCGTCATCGAGGACCGCTTCACCGATGTCGTAGAAGGCGGTTTCGATGCCGGCGTGCGGCTTGGCGAGAGCCTGCAGCGCGACATGATCGCGGTGCGTATCGGGCCGAATATTCGCGGCGCGGTGGTCGGCGCGCCGGTCTACTTCGAGGCCAACCCCAAGCCGCGCCACCCACGCGACCTGGCCGGCCACCGCTGCATCCGCTTCCGCTTCTCCAGCGGTATCCTCTATCGCTGGGAGTTCGAGAAGGGCCGCGAGGCGATCGAGATGGCGGTGGAGGGACCGCTGATCCTCGACGAGGACCATCTGATCGCCCAGGCGGCAGTCGACGGCGCCGGGCTTGCCTTCGTCTTCGAGGACTATGTCCGCGCCCCGCTTGCCGCCGGCAGGCTGATCCGCGTGCTGGAGGACTGGTGCCCGTCCTTCGATGGCTTCTTCGTCTATTATCCGAGCCGCCGCCAGATGCGCCCGGCGCTCAGGGCTTTTGTCGATTTCTTCAAGGTGAGCGGGTAGGTGCGCGCTCACCCTCCCCCTTGTGGAAGAAAACCGGCATCGCGGTCGTTCACCAACGATGCAAACATCGATCACCAACACGCCAACCCGCTATGGCTGGGGCGCGATCATTCTCCACTGGCTGATTGCCCTGATCTTCATCGGCCAGTTCGGGCTCGGTTTCGTCATGGTGCGGCTGACCAGCCAGCGCACCGCCTTCGAACTGATCCAGCTGCACAAATCCTTCGGTTTTCTGCTGCTCGGTCTGGTGGTGCTGCGCATCGCCTGGCGCCTCGGCAATGTATGGCCGCCGCTGCCGCGCTCGGTCGGAACCCTGGAGCGTCGGGCCGCACCACTGGCCCATCTTGCGCTCTATGCCTTTCAGCTTGCGTTGCCCTTGTCCGGCTGGGCGCTGGTGTCGGTGTCGATGCTGGAGATCCCCAGCCTGCCGTTCAATCTGTTCATCATGCCGAACCTGCCGCTGGCCGAATCGGACGCCGCTGAAAGTTTCTGGGCGGCGGCGCACTGGTATCTCGCCTATGCCGGCATCGCCCTGGTCGCCCTCCATATAGCTGCGGCACTGCGGCATCATTTGCAGCTCAGGGATGGCGTGCTCACGCGCATGATCACGCCTTCGTCAGATCAGGAATAGAGCGGGCGGTTCATTCGTTCATGGGGTGAGGGCGCAGGAAATGCGCTGCCTCCAACAAGGAACACCCCCATGTACACGCGCATCCTCGGATTTGCGGCGATCGCCGCTTGCCTTGCCATGCCTGTCTCAGCGGCCGTCGCGCTTGGCGACGCCGCCGGCAGCTATTCGATCAGCCCGGCCAGCTCCAGCATCCGCTTTTCCATCGGCAAGGTCGGCGGCGGCGGCCTCAATGGCGCCTTCGCCCGCTTCAAGGGCTCGATCCGTATCGACAACAGCGATGTTGGGCACTCGCAGGTCAATTTCACCATCTTTCCCGAAAGTGTTGGCACCGGTCAGGGCCGCATCGATGCCTTCCTGCGCTCCGACGCGGTGTTCGATGCCGCCAACAGCCCGGAAATCCAGTTCCGCTCGACCAGCGTGACCCGCACCAGCGACACCACGGCCCTGGTCTCCGGCCGGCTGACGGCACGTGGCAAGACGTTCCCGGAAAAATTCACGGCCGAGCTTGGTGGTCTCAAGGCCGGCACGATAAAATTCCATGTCACCGGCAAGGTGCTCAGGTCGCGCTACGGCATGGATGTCGGCACGCCGATCTATTCCAACATCGTCGACTTCGACATGACGCTGACCGGTAAACGGGGCTGAGCGGTGCAGAACTTGGGTTCCTCGCCCCCGCAAGCGGGCTACGGGATGCACACATCTTCTGTGACTGCTAGGCTGATCGGCCCGAGGCTTGATCGCCAGGTGGTTCCCCCAATCCGTCGCTGCTTCGCAGCGCCACCTTCCCCCTCCGGAGGGAAAGGAAGGGAGCGTTTCTGGACGAGCGTTGACGGCAAAAAGCTTGGCGCCTTTCCTCTACCCCGTCGATCGGGGGAGAGGTGGCTCGGCGAAGCCGAGACGGAGTGGGGGTCGACCAGCGCAGCATAAGACAATGGCATGCGCCAAGCGGCCATGCACGCTATCGCTTGGAAATGTGGGCATGCCGTAGGGGGCGAGGAACCAGCACTGCGCATTGGCTTTTCCGCCGATTTCGGGCAAACCTCGTCGCCTGTAATCGCTATGGAGAAGCGTGATGTTCCGATGGGGTGTGTTGTCGACGGCCAAGATCGGCCGCGAGCATTTGTTGCCGGCAATGGTCGAGGCGGAGAACGGCGTGCTGTCGGCGATCGCCAGCCGCGACCTGTCGAAGGCCAAGGCGCTGGCCGAGCGCTTCGGTGCACGCCATGCCTTCGGCTCCTATGAGGACCTGCTTGCCTCCAACGAGGTCGACGGCGTCTACATCCCGCTGCCGACCTCGCAGCATGTCGAATGGGCGGCCAAGGCCGTCGAAGCCGGCAAGCATGTGCTGGTCGAAAAGCCGCTGGCGCTCGACGCCAAGGACATTGCCCCGCTGATCAAGCTGCGCGATGCCAAAAAGGTGCTGGTCTGCGAAGCCTTCATGGTCATCTACCACCCGCAATGGATCAAGGTGCGCGATCTTATCGCCAGTGGCGCCATCGGCCGGCTGCGCCATGTGCAGGGCGCCTTCTCCTACTACAATGTCGACCCCAACAACATGCGCAACCAGCTCGATCTCGGCGGCGGCGCGCTGCCCGACATCGGCGTCTACCCGACCGTGTCGACGCGCTTTTCGACCGGCAAGGAGCCGTTGCGCGTGCAGGCGACGATCGAGCGCGACAAGAAATTCGGCACCGACATCTACTCCTCGATCCGTGCCGATTTCGGCGATTTCGAGCTGTCCTTCTATCTGTCGACGCAAATGGCGGCGCGCCAGGTCATGGTGTTCCACGGCGAGAAAGGTTTCATCGAGGTGTTCTCGCCCTTCAACGCCGGCCTCTACGACCACCATCGGGTCGAGCTGCACAACCAGAACCACACCGAGGCGCAGGTGTTCCGCTTTCCCGGCACGCAGCAATACCGGCTGGAGGTCGAGACCTTCGCGCGGGCGGCACAGGGCGGCAAGGAGCGCGTCTTCACGCTGGAGGAATCCATCCTCAACCAGAAGGTCATCGACGCCATCTTCCGCGCCGGCGGCACGGACGGCTGGGAGACCGTCTGACCCCTTACATTTAAGTAGCCGGCTAATTCTGGGAGGAAAGATGGCTGACGATGCGGACGTGATCATTGTCGGCGCCGGCCTTGCCGGGCTGGTTGCCGCCGCCGAGCTTGCCGAGGCCGGCAAGAAAAATCATCATCGTCGACCAGGAGCCGGAGCAGTCGCTGGGCGGCCAGGCGTTCTGGTCGTTCGGCGGGCTTTTCCTCGTCGATTCGCCCGAGCAGCGGCGCATGCGCATCCGCGATTCGCACGATCTGGCGCTCGAGGACTGGATGGGCACCGCAGCTTTCGATCGGCCGGAGGATTTCTGGCCGCGCAAATGGGCGCAAGCCTATGTCGGCTTCGCCGCCGGAGAAAAACGCTCATGGCTCCTGCAGCGCGGCCTGAAATTTTTTCCCGTCGTCGGCTGGGCCGAGCGTGGTGGTGGCAACGCCATCGGCCACGGTAATTCGGTGCCGCGCTTCCACATCACCTGGGGCACCGGCCCCGGCGTGCTCGAACCTTTTGTCCTGCGCGTGCGCGAGGCTCAGAAGCGCGGATTGATAGACTTCAGATTCCGCCATCGGGTCAACGAGTTGACGCGAACCGGCCAGACGGTGACCGGCGTGCGCGGCGACATATTGCAGCCGAGCCCGGTCGAGCGCGGCCACAAGAGCTCGCGCGATGTATCAGGCGATTTCGAGCTTCATGCGCAAGCGGTGATCGTCGCTTCCGGCGGCATTGGCGCCAACCATCAGCTTGTCCGCGAAAACTGGCCGCAACGGCTGGGCGCGGCGCCCAAGCGCATGATCACCGGCGTGCCCGACCATGTCGACGGCCGCATGCTGGCGATCACGGAACAGGCCGGCGGCTCGATCATCAACCGCGACCGCATGTGGCACTATGTCGAGGGCATCAAGAACTGGGCGCCGATCTGGACCGACCATGCGATCCGCATCCTGCCCGGTCCGTCATCGCTGTGGCTCGACGCGCGCGGCAAGCGCCTGCCGGTGCCGCTCTATCCCGGCTTTGACACGCTGGGCACGCTCAGCCACATCATGAGCACCGGCTTCGACTATTCCTGGTTCATCCTGACCAAAAAGATCATCCAGAAGGAGTTCGCGCTGTCGGGCTCCGAGCAGAACCCCGATTTGACCGGCAAGAGCTGGCGCCAGGTGCTCGGCCGCGCCACATCGGGCATTCCGGGACCCGTGAAAGCGTTCATGGAGAAGGGCGAGGATTTCATCGTCGAGGCCGACCTGCCGACGCTTGTCGCGCGCATGAACGCGCTGGCCGGCGGCGAACCGCTGCTCGAACTGGCTGAGGTCGAGCGCGAGATCCGCGCTCGCGACAGGCAGCTCGACAATCCGTTCTCCAAGGACATGCAGATCACCGCCTTGCGCGGGGCTCGCGCCTATCTCGGCGACCGGCTGATCCGCACCGCCAAGCCGCACAAGATGCTCGACCCGGCGAATGGCCCGCTGATCGCGGTCCGCCTCAACATCCTGACCCGCAAGACGCTGGGCGGCCTGCAGACCGATTTGGACAGCCGCGTGCTGGGTGCGGACGGCCAGCCTGTCGCGGGGCTCTATGCCGCCGGCGAGGCCGCCGGTTTCGGCGGCGGCGGCGTGCACGGCTATGCGGCGCTGGAAGGCACCTTCCTCGGCGGCTGCATCTTTTCCGGCCGCAGCGCCGGCCGTGCGGCCGCCGCCGCGGTGGCGTGAAACGACGCCACCGCGGTCTGATTTCCAGCTTGGGCTCCTTATACGCCCAAGCGATAAGCATATGACTTTTTTATATTTTTCAGTTTTCTACCGTCTCGAATACAAATGCGGATGCTTTTATCTTTCGCAGTGCAGCCGGTCCTGAGCCGCTGCAGGCAGTCATCACCTCGTGGTGACAGTTAGAAAGAAGGAAGTCTCCGATGTTCCTCTCAGACGGGCTCTATCTGCCCACCCATCGTCCGTTGCCGAAGTCGCAGCTCGAACAGGCGCGGCTGGAGGCCAACACCAATCGCCGGGCGGTCAGCTTGCTCGCGCCATTCACCGCCACACGGTGGCTCCTGGTCGTCGGCGCCCTGCTGGCCGCCGCCGCGATCGCTGCTCAGCTTTCCTGATCACAAGGCAGGAGATGACCATGCAAGCCTCCCCTATTTCCCCTGACGGAAACGCTCTCCACCGCTTCGTCGTCGGACGCGATGGCGAAGGCCATTGGATCGCGCGCGATGAAGAAGGCCAGACCGGCGGCGTTTTCGCCGACAGGAATTCCGCGGTGCGTTTTGCCACGATGGAAAGCGGCCACCGGGCCGGCGCGATACGCTTCGCACCGGCGAGCGTCCGACTTTCCCTGTTCAACTGATCGCGCCCGGTTCCGTCCTCATCGGAACGATCTGGCCATGGACAATTCCAACGCTGCCGACCTGACCGGATTGCTCGATCGTCTCCCGCATGTCGGCAGATTGCTCGAACACCAGCTGTGGGAGGCCGCATGCGGCCTGTCGCTCGACAGATCATCCCGACATGGCCGCCGGTTTGCCCAGTTGGTCGAGGCCGGCGCCACGCTCGACGCCATCCTCTTGCTCGTCGCCGTGTCGAAGCCGGAGCGTTCGGTGTCCGCCATCAGCAGGATCGGCGAGCGTTGGCTTTGCAGCCTTCAAGCCACGCCTGCGGAGGCGCCGGCCAGGCCCGACAAATTCGACGCGGATCACACTGATCTGGCTGCCGCGCTGCTGTCGGCCCTGCTTTCCTCGCATCTCGAACAGGCAGCGTATCCAAGAAATCATCCAGGAGACTCTGATTGCCATGACACCAGAACAAGCACGACTTCGCCTGACCGGTGCGATGACCGCACTGGTAACGCCGTTAACCGACGGCGAGGTCGACCTGAAGCAGCTGACCACGCTGTTGCATTGGCAGATCGAACAAGGGATAAACGGGCTGGTCCCGTGCGGCACATCAGGTGAAGCCCCGACCTTGTCGTGGGAGGAGCGCCTCGACATCATCGCGCTTTGCGTGAAAATTGCCGGCGGCAGGGTCTCGATCATCGCCGGCACCGGCACCAACAGCACCGAGACGACGATTGCCTTTTCGACAGCCGCCGAAGCTTTCGGCGCCGACGCCGCCCTTATCGTGACGCCGTACTACAACAGGCCGAGCCAGGAGGGGATTTTTCGTCACTTCGAAGCGGTCGCGCGCGAGATCAGCTTGCCGATCATCGTCTACAATGTGCCGGCACGAACCGGCGTCGACCTGTCGCTGGAGACGATCGAGCGCCTGGCGCAGATTCCAACCATCGTCGGCATCAAGGACGCTACCGGCGATGTGAGCCGGCTATCCTCGCTTCCGGCTGTGCTGAGGCGCCGCTTCATCTGTCTGTCCGGCCACGACGCGACGTCGTTCGGCTTCAACACGATGGGCGGACGTGGAACCATCTCGGTGGTTTCCAACGTCGCGCCGCGACTGTGCGTCGAGATGCACGATGCCTGCAGGCAGGGCGACCACCACACCGCCCGCGCCATCCATCATCGCTTGGCGCCACTGATCGCTGCGCTCGAACTGGAGAGCAATCCCGTCCCGGTCAAATACGCCTTGAGCCTGGCGCTGGGATTGAGCCCGGACGTTCGGTTGCCGATGACGGCTGCCCGTCCCGAAACCGAAACCGCTATACGGGAGGCCATGCTGGCCCTGAGCGGGAGCCCCGATGTCGCGCAATCAAACGCGGTGCTGGCCACGTCCGCGCCGTGGCGGCTTTGAGGGTACGGAAGTCGCTTTGCCGTCAACGGCATAGACCAGTCCCGGCTGGACAATCCATTCGCCGGTCCGCAGCGCCTCGACGTCAAAGCATCCGCTGCGGTCGCGCGGTGCAACGCCGACAAAATGGTATTGCAGCCCGCCCGCATCGACGACTGTCTCGGCGATCGGATGGCCAGCGAGCCGGCCAATGATCGCGCCCTGCTCCCTGAGGTTTGCCAGCACGAAATACTCCGTCGGCACCCTGCGGCTAACCCGGGAGGTCAGCCAGACTGAATGTGATTTCATGTTCGTCTGAAGCCAGTTCGTCATTCCGGCCGCCAATCAGGCGGCGGCCCGGAATTACATAGTCGCTGGCTGCATAGGAATTCGAGAGCAGGTTTTGGTCTGAGTTATAAAGGCCGCATATATCCTGCCCTATCAGGGATCCTGCCGATGCGGTCGGCGCGGCTCGATACAGTCAGGCGACGGCGTCGTCGCCGGGCCATCAGCGCAGTCCGGTCCGCCGGGTTGTACGTCCGGCCAGGGCGCGCAATCAATTGCGGGTCCGCTGACGCAATCGGGGCGCCCTGGGCGGTCCGGCCTATCGGGCCAGTCCGGTCTATCGGGTCTATCGGGTCGATCTGGCCGATCAGGTCTATCCGGACGATCGGGCCTGTCGGGGCGCCACGGCCGGTCCGGCCTCCACGGTCTGTCGGGTCGGTGGTCGCGATCCCGCCAGTGGTGTTCGCGCCAGGGGCGGTCGCGATAATCGTCCGTGTCGACACATGCGCTGAGCGTCGCGGCGCAAAGAAGGAGCGCCAACGCGCTTCCAAGCCTGGTCATGTCTGCAATTTCCTGCTGTCGGTCAAACCCATGGTGGTCTGCACCGCCAGCATTGCGCCTGCATTACGCCGGCCGCATCCGATCACATCTGTGTAGTCATCTCACTCACAGGATGGGAAAATAGTTCACCAGCGCCAGGCGCCGCGCCCAAGGGCGGCTACGGCGTCCGCAATCCGGGTGAAGCTCGCGCGGGCGCGGCCGACCGTGTGCCGCGCTCTTAGATAGCCGTGCACCAATCCCGGCTCCTCGAACCAGGTGGCGCGGCCGCCTGCCGCCACGATACGGTCGCGATAGGTCTCGCCGTCGGACGACAGCGGGTCGCACTGCGCGGTGATCAGCACCGTCGGCGGCAGGTTGGAGAAGTCGGTGTCGGCAAGCGGGGCCAGCGTCGCGTCGCCGCTGCGATCCTGCCCGCCGGTGCGGATATGCTTGTAGAATTCGAGATCGCGCATGGTCAGCATCGGCGCTTCGGCGTGGGTCACATAGGAGCCCGTGGAGCGGTCGCCGCCGAGGCCGGGATAGATCAGCACCTGGCCGATCGGCCTTTTCGCGTGGCCGCGCGTCGCATGGCTGACCGCGGCGGCCAGATTGCCGCCGGCGCTGTCGCCACAAAGCACGATCGGGTGCGGGCGGTTGGCGGCGGCCCATTCGAAGGCGCTCATCGCATCGTCGAAGGCGGCCGGATGCAGGTGCTCGGGCGCCAGCCGGTAGTCGACCGAGACCACCTCATAGCCGGTGCGGGCACAGAGTTCGGCGCAGACATCGTCGTGGCTGTCCAACCCACCAAGGATAAAGCCGCCACCATGGACATAGAGCACCGTCACCGCAGCCTCGCGTGTGCTTCGGTAGATGCGGATCGGGATGTCGTGCGTGGGCGTTGCAATGGCGGAGGTTTCAACCGCAACGCCTTCGGGATAGCCGGCAAAGAATTCACGGCACATGCGATCGTAGATCTCGCGCTGCTGCGCGATCGTGTAGTCGATCGTGTCGGACGGATAGTAGGAATTGGTCTTCTCGATGAAGGCCCAGGTCTCGGCATCGATGAGGGTTTTGTAGCCGGTCATGGAACTCCTTTACCTCCCCCTTGATGGGGGAGGTCGCGGTAGAGCGGCGGGTGGCGGCGCTTCACCCCACCCCGGCCCTTCGGTCCGACCCTCCCCATCGAGGGGAGGGTAAGGCCGCTCATTTCCCCTTCCACACCGGCTCACGCTTTTCGGCAAAAGCGCGAAAACCCTCCATGCCGTCCTCGGAGCCATACAGTGCATCGACCGTCGGCAACTGGCGGCGCGTCACCTTGTTCATCGCGTCCTGGAAAGTCAGCGCCTCGGCCACCCGCGCCGTTTCCTTGATCGCGGCGAACACCAGCGGCGGCCCGCCGGCGAGCAGCCGGGCGATCTCCCAGACGCGCTCCTCGAGCTTCTCCTTGGGCAGCACTTCGTTGACCAGGCCCCAGCGATGCGCTTCAGCGACATCCATCCAGCGGCCGGTGAGCAGCAGATCCATGGCGACATGGTAGGGGATGCGCTTCGGCAGCTTGATCGTCGCCGCGTCGGCCAGCGTGCCGGCGCGGATTTCGGGCAGCGCGAAGGAGGAATGGTCCGAGGCGTAGATGAGGTCGCAGGATAGCGCCAGCTCGAAGCCGCCGCCCACCGCCATGCCGTTGACGCAGGCGATGACCGGCTTGTTGAGGTCGCGCAGTTCCTGCAGTCCGGCAAAGCCGCCGACGCCATACTCGCCGTCGACCGCATCGCCGCCTGCGGCCGCCTTCAAATCCCAGCCGGCGCAGAAGAACTTGTCGCCGGCGGTCTTGACGATGGCGACGCGCAACTCCGGATCGTCGCGGAATGCCTTGAACGTCTCGCCCATCAGCCGCGAGGTCTTGAGGTCGATGGCGTTGGCCTTGGGCCGGTCGAGCGTGACTTCGAGGATGGTGCCTTCGCGGCGGGTCGAAATGACGTCAGACATTCTTCTTGTCTCCCAGCACCAGCAGTGCGTCGGCGATCCATGCGCCCTTGCCTTCGCTGCAGACGATCAGCGGGTTGATGTCGAGTTCCTCGATCTCGCCGGCATTCTTCTGCACGAAGCCGGCAATGCCCGAGATGGCGTCGATGGCAGCGGCGACATCGGCCTTCGGCCGGCCGCGATAGCCTTCGAGCAGCGGGAACAGTTTCAGGCCGCGCAATGCCGCCTCGATGTCGTCGCGGGTTGCCGGCAGCATCAGGGTGACGCTGTCGCGCAACAGCTCGACCAGCACGCCGCCGGTGCCCAGCGTCATCACCGCGCCGAACATCGGGTCGCGGGTGAAGCCGACGATCAGTTCGGCAACGCCGTCGCGCACCATGCGTTCGACATAGAGGCCGGTGCCGAGCGGCAACAGGTCATGCGCTGCCGTGCTGACGGATTCGGCATCCCTCAGATTGAGCCTGACAGCACCAACCTCGGATTTGTGGGTGACGCCGAGCGCCTTTAGCGCCACCGGGAAGCCGAGCGCCATCGACGAGATCACCGCCTCGACGGCATTGGCGGCGCGTTCGCCTTTCGGCACCGGCAGGCCGGCCTCGATGAGGCGCGACTTCGCTTCGGCTTCGTCAGGGGTGACGTGGTCGCCACCAGGCGCACCGGCGGCTGACGTGTCAATCGGCTGCGCCTGCGGCTCAGCCCAGGCCCAGCCGATGAAGGCTGCCGCCCCGGCTGCATCCATCGCCTCGGAAATACCGAACAACGGCACCATGCCGCGCGCCATCAGCCCAGCCGTGTATTCCTCCGGCAGGTTCTCCGGCAGCGAGGAGACGATCGCGCCTTGCGCCTTGTTTGTCTTGAGCGCCGATTCGAAAGCGCGCAGCGTCGCCCACCAGTCGGTGTCGGAGCAGCGATCGGGGCGCGGGAAGTCGAGCACCAGCATGTTGAGATCAAAACCGCCCGACACCATGGCGGTGAAGGTGGCGGTCATCGCCGGCTCGTTGTTCCAGATGAAGGTGTGGTAGTCGAGTGGATTGGCCACCGCGACCAGCGGCCCCAGCGTCGATTTGACATGGGCGCGGTGGGTGCCGGTCAGATCAGGGAAATTGACCCAGCGGCCTTCGGCGCTGTCGGCCATCACCGACGCCTCGCCGCCGGAGCAGCTCATTGATGACAGCCTATAGCCGGGCAAAGGTCCGGTGATGTGCAGCAGCTTCAGCGCTTCGATGAAGGCGGGGATGGAATCGACACGCGCAATGCCGAGCCGCCTCAGGAAAGCGCCCGAGGCCGCGTCCGAGCCGGCGAGTGAGGCAGTGTGCGAGACGGTCGCCTGCCTGGCCTGTTCGGAACGGCCGACCTTCATGGCGATGATCGGTTTTTTCAGTTCGCGCGCCCTGGCGGCCAGCCGTTCGAAGCCGGCTACCGAATCGAAGGCCTCGATGTGCAGGCCGAGCGATGTGACCCGCTCGTCCTCGATCAGGCCAAGTGCCATTTCCGACAGGCCGGTCTGCGCTTGGTTGCCGGCCGTCATCAGGAAGGCGATCGGCAGGCCGCGCTTCTGCATGGTCATGTTGATGGCGATGTTGGAGGACTGGGTGATGATGGCGACGCCCTTGCCGCCCTCGGCCAGCCTTATGCCGCCATGCTGGTCGGGCCACAGAAGCGCGCCGTCGGCATAGTTGATCAGGCCATAGCAATTCGGCCCGATGATCGGCATCGAGCCGGCTGCTGCAACCAACTCGGCCTGCAGCCGCTCGCCGTCGTCGTCATAGGCCTCGGTCTCGAGGAAGCCGGCGGCAAAGCAGACGGCGCCGCCGGCGCCGCGCTCGGCCAGCGCCTTGATCACCTCGATGGTCAGATGCCGGTTGACGCCGACAAAGGCGGCATCCGGCGCGTCAGGCAAATCGGCTACTGAACGATAGGCCTTGCGGCCGGCGACCTCGTCCTTGCTCGGATGCACCGGCCAGATCTCGCCGGCGAAGCCCATCTTGATCGATTGCGCGACGACGGCCGCGGCCTGCGCCCCGCCGAACACGGCGATCGATTTGGGGCGCAGAAGACGTTCAAGCTTGTGCACGAGCACCCCCCTCTGCCCTGCCGGGCATCTCCCCCTCAAGGGGGAGATTGGCAGCTTCGTCGTCGGCTCAAGACCGACAACGGTGATAATTGGCGAAATCGAAAATGCCATTCGATCTCCCCCCTTGAGGGGGAGATGTCCGGCAGGACAGAGGGGGGCGCCAAGGAACGCAAACATATCTTTTTCAGGCCCCAAACGGGCGCAGCAGCGCCCTTGAAATAATGTGGCGCTGAATCTCGGACGTGCCTTCCCAGATGCGCTCGACGCGGGCGTCGCGCCAGATGCGCTCCAGCGGCAGGTCGTCCATCAGCCCCATGCCGCCATGGATCTGGATCGCCTCATCGGCAACGTATGCGAGCATTTCGGTGGCCTTCAGCTTGGCCATGGCCATGTCCTGATCGGTGACGGTGCCCTGATCGTACTTCCAGCCGGCTTCGAACACCATCAGGTCGGCGGCCTTCAGTTCGGTCGCCATGTCGGCGAGCTTGAACGACACGCCCTGGAACTTGCCGATCTGCTGGCCGAACTGCTGGCGCTGCGCGGCATATTCCACGGCATGGCCAAGCGCCCGCTCGGCGCGGCCGAGACAGGTGGCGCCGACCTGCAGCCGGGTGGCGCCGAGCCAGGAGTTGGCGACGTCGAACCCTTTGTGGACTTCGCCGAGCACCTGGCTCGCCGGCAAGCGGCAATCGTCGAATTCGAGGATGGCGTTGGTGTAGCCGCGATGCGAGACGTTGCGGTAGCCATCGCGGACGGTGAAGCCCTTGGTGCCCTTGTCGACGAAGAAGGCGGTGATCTTCTTGCGTTTGCCGCGCGGCGAATCCTCTTCGCCGGAAGCCATGAACACGATGGCGAAGTCGGCGAGATCAGCGTGGGAGATGAAGTGCTTGGTGCCGTTCAGCACCCAGTCGTCGCCGTCCTGCACAGCGGTCGCCTTCATGCCGCGCAGGTCGGAGCCGGCGCCCGGCTCGGTCATCGCCAGGCAGTCCCATTTCTCGCCACGGATGCAGGGGAACAGATATTTTTCGCGCTGCTCCGGCGTGCCGGCCAAAAGGATGTTGGAGGGACGCGCCACGCAGGTCCAGTGCAGCGCATAATTGGCGCGGCCGAGTTCCTTCTCGTAGAGCAGCCAGGTCACCGTATCGAGGCCCGCGCCGCCGACATCGGCCGGCATGTTGGCGGCATAGAGCCCAGCCTCGATCGCCTTGACCTTGATCCCCTCGATCAGGTCGCGGCGCAGCACGCCGGTGCGCTCGACCTCGCGCTCATGCGGATAAAGCTCGTTCTCGACGAAGGCGCGCGTCGTCTCGACGATGAGCCTCTGTTCCTCCGACAGCCCGAAATCCATGGTCTCAGCCTTTCTTCTTGCCGGTCTTTTTCTTCGGCTTTTCGGCTTTCTTCACCGGCTTCAAGGCTTTGGCCTTCTCGGCCGCCTTGGAGGCCGTCGGCTTCTTCGCCGCCAGCTTGGCCAGTTGCTTGGTATAGTCCTTGTGCAGCGCGCCGGCGCCCCAGCCCTTGCCTTTGTTCTGCTTCGACAGCGCATCCATGATCGCGACCAGATTGTCGTCGCGGATCTTTTCCAGCTCGCGGATCGACAGGCCATGCGCCTGGTCGTCCGATTGCGTGGCGATCAGGTCGACCAGCTCGTCGTTGAACTCCGGCACGTCCATCAGCTTGGTCCATGGCCATTTCAGGCACGGGCCGAACTGCGCCATGAAGTGGCGCATGCCGGCCTCGCCGCCGGCGACGCGATACACCTGGAACATGCCCATCTGCGCCCAGCGCAGGCCGAAGCCATAGCGCATGATGTCGTCGAGTTCCTCGACCGTGCAGATGCCGTCCTTGATCAGCCACAGCGCCTCGCGCCATGCCGCTTCGAGCAGGCGGTCACCGACGAAGGCTTCGATCTCCTTGCGGATGACGACAGGCTTCATGCCGATCGAGGCATACATCTCCTTGGCGACCTCGATCGCCTCGGGGAAGGTCTGCTCGCCGCCGACGATCTCGACCAGCGGCAGGAGATAGACCGGGTTGAACGGATGGCCGACGACCAGCCGCTCCGGATGCTTCTTCATCGCCACCTGCATATCGGTCGGCTTGATGCCGGAGGTCGAGGAACCGACAATGGCATTGGCCGGCGCATGGGCGTCGATCTCGGCCAGCACGCGGTGCTTCAGGTCGAGCCGTTCCGGCACGCTTTCCTGGATGAAATCGGCATCGGCGACCGCCTCGGCGATGGTCTTGGCGAAGGTCAGCTTGCCTTCCTTGGGCAGGCCGCCGGGCACCATCTGCTTGTAGGCGCGGCGCGCCCCCTTCATCACTTCGCCGACCTTGCGCGACGCCTCGGGATCGGGGTCGAAGATCGACACGTCGATGCCGTTCAGCAGCAACCTCGCCACCCAGCCGGCGCCGATGACGCCGCCACCGATGGCGGCCGCCTTGTTGATGATGCTCATGCTGAGGCTCCGGTTCTTGAAATGGCTGTTGCGGGATCGATAAGGGGCACGCGCTCGCCGGCGCGGATCACGGAGGCGTCGTACGCCTTGCGGGCAAAGACCTCGAGCACAAAGGGCCGGAAGAATTCGATCGGCAGCGTCTCATAGTCGGGGTCGAAGCTCGATTGGTCCCAGCGTTCGCAAAACTGGTCGCAATCGTCGAAATAGGCGTGGCCGGCGAAGCGGTCGCGGGCGTGGCGGTTGCCGCCGAGATGATGGGCGTAATAGAGCCGCTGGAAGTCGCCATGCTTTTCCACCACCCAGGTGCATTGCTCGCGCACGAAGGGTTTCAGGATCGAAGCGGCATATTCGTCGTGATTGTAGGGCGCATAGATGTCGCCGATGTCGTGCAGCAGCGCGCAGGCGATCCAATCGGTGTCGGCGCCGTCGCGCCAGGCGCGCGTCGCCGCCTGCAGCGAATGGCCAAGCCTTGTGATCTTGTAGCCCGACAGGCCCTCGTCGAGCTGCACCAGCGCATCGAGCAGCCGCTCGCCGGTCCTGGCCGCATAGTCGATTTCATGCGCGGTCAGGAACTCGTAGTCGTCCCGGTCGCCATCCTTCATCGCTGTGAATTTGACGGTAGTCATGCCGACCTCCCAGCGAATAATCTATGCCGCGATCGGCGCCCGCTTGGTGAGGTTGAGCTTCTGCCTTACCTCTTCCGGTCCAAGAATCCTGGCGCCGAGATTGGTGACGATGCTGGCGGCACGCTCGACCAGCTGCGCATTGGTCGCCAGCACGCCCTTGTCGAGCCACAGATTGTCTTCCAGCCCGACGCGGACATTGCCGCCGGCCAGCACGGCTGCCGCGGCATAGGCCATCTGGTTGCGGCCGATGGCGAAGGCCGACCAGTTCCAGGTCGACGGCACATTGTTGACCATGGCCATGAAGGTGTTGAGGTCGTCAGGCGCGCCCCACGGCACGCCCATGCAGAGCTGCACCAGCGCGTCGGGGTTGAGCACCTTTTCCTCGACCAGCTGCTTGGCGAACCACAGATGACCGGTATCGAAAGCCTCGATCTCCGGCTTGACGCCGAGCGCCGTCATCATGCCGCCCATGGCGCGCAGCATGCCGGGCGTGTTGGTCATGACATAGTCGGCCTCGGCGAAATTCATGGTGCCGCAGTCGAGCGTGCAGATTTCCGGCAGGCACTGGCGCACATGTTCCATGCGGTTGGTGGCGCCGCCCATATCGGTGCCTTTTTCGTTGAGCGGCAGCGGCGCTTCCGGCGAGCCGAACACCATGTCGCCGCCCATCCCCGCTGTGAGGTTGAGCACCACATCGACATTGGCCTCGCGGATGCGCTCGGTCACTTCGCGGTAGAGATGCACGTCGCGCCTGGGCTTGCCGGTCTCCGGATCGCGCACATGGCAATGGACGATCGCTGCACCCGCCTTGGCCGCATCGATGGCCGAATCGGCGATCTGCTTGGGAGAGCGTGGCACATGCGGGCTGCGATCCTGCGAGCCACCGGACCCGGTGACGGCACAGGTAATGAAGACCTCACGGTTCATCGCAAGCGGCATGGAATTCTCCTCCCATAGAAACAGACCTCAACAATGACTGACTTGCCGGAAACTGTTTTGCGTTTTACGAAGCTCTCATGATCAAAAGCGAAAAACCGACCATCTTTCGTTCGGAACGCTCGCCGCTCAAGGTGACGCTACTGGTGTTTTCCGGTTCGTCCATCATGTGCGTCGCATCCGCCGTCGATCCGCTGCGCGCCGCCAACCGCATCTCCGGCGAGACCCTGTTCGATTTCAAGCTGGTCTCGGTGACCGGCGAGGCTCCGGTCACCACATGCGGCCTGCCGGTCGCGGTCAGCGGCCGCTTCGACGCGGCTGAGCCAACCGACGTGCTTGTCGTCGTCGCCGGCTTCGGCACCCAGAATTATGCAACCTCGGCTCTGTTGTCAGGCCTGCGCCGGGCGGCGCGGACGGCACGCGCCTGCGGCGGTGTCGAAGCCGGCACCTGGCTGGTGGCGCGCGCCGGCCTGCTGGAAGGGCGCAGCGCCACCACCCACTGGGAGGACATGGAGGATTTCTCCTCGGCCTTTCCCGGTGTCGATGTCCGCCCGGACCGCTATGTCATCGACGGGCCGGTGTTCACGTCGGGCGGCGCGTCGCCGACCTTCGACCTGATGCTGCATCTGATCCGCACCCGCCTCGGCATGGCCGTCGCGCTCGATGTCGCCAGCGTCTTCATCTACGACCAGGCGCGCGCCGCCACCGACGCGCAGCCGCTGGTCTCGCTTGGCCGCCTCGACGGCTATGACCCGCGCCTTGCGCAAGCCATCAGGTTGATGGAAGCGCATGTCGACCAGCCGCTGACCATAGAGGCGGTGGCAAAGCGTGCCGGGGTGACGGCGCGCACACTGGAGAGCATCTTTCGCAAATCGATCGGCGAGACGCCGGGCGCCTATTATCTCAGGCTTCGCCTGGGCGCCGCGCGCCGGCTGGTGGTCGATACAAGGGTTGCCATGGCCGACATTGCCGGGCGGACCGGATTTTCGTCCGCCGCGGCGTTTTCGAGAGCGTTTTCAAGGGCTTTCGGCGAAGCGCCGGTCCGGCTGCGGAGGGGGTAGTTTAAAAGAGGGATCAGGCCGCGTTCTGATGGTCGCCGTCGATCTGCGAGCGCATCTGTCTGGCCAGGCGGGTCTCGAAGCGGCTGGCGACCGCGCGATCCCATTCGTTCGAAATCTTGGCGTCGTCGGTTTTCCTCGGCATCGCCATCAGCCGGTCGATGATCGATCCGGCCTCGCCAGGTGAGAGCAGGGCGTCGATTTCACGTTCGTTCTGCATATCGGTTCGCCTCCTTCTTCCTCTCCCGCCACGAGCCAGTCTTATACGAGATACGTGACGGCTGTTTGAAGGCAAGAGCGAGGTCATTGAAGGGCGGCAAGGGGCAAAACCGTGTCGTCGGACGCAGCCTTGCGCAAAGTTTGTTTCCGCGTCCGGGCAGGCCAGGTGAAGCAGAGATCTATTGTTGGTACGCAATTTCCAAGGGAAAGCGCTGTACGCTTTTCCCGGGAAAACCGTCACACACTTTTCCTGGAATTGCTCAAAGCCGCTTTTCGAACAGCACCGTGGTGAAACCACTGTCCCATTCGTCATCGGGATAGCGGTTTTTCTCTATATAGCCGACCGCCTTGTAGAGTGCTTGTGCGGGCAGGTTGAATGTGTCGGTTTCCAGCCGTGCCTGCCCCAATCCGGCGGCGCCGATCGCCTGTTCGGCATGGGAAAGCAATTTGCGGCCGACACCTTGCCCCTGACGGGACGCGATGACGTGCAGGGCTTCGATGAAGTCCGCGCGCCAATGGATCAGGCCGGCGACCGCGCCATCGATCTCGGCAACGGCAAATTCAGGCCAGCGTTGGTCGACATAACGGCCACCAATATCCGTCTCGATGTAGCGCTGCGCCGCGGCCTCGGTGATGTTCGGCAGCCAGGTGCCTTCGAATGTTTCCTGCAGGACCCGCTTCAAAGCCGGGATATCGCTTGCCTGCGCCGGGCGCACGATGATTCGATCCTCTGCCATCTTCCGTCTCCAGCCAGCTCCCGCTCGGGCCCTCTTTCGGCGCGCGCGGCATCTTGATCTCGCGCCGGCTGCCGAAGATCTGTGCGATCCTCGGCAGCCTCTCGCGAAATGCGCTGACTAGCAGATGGTGATGGCGGCGGCTTTCAGCCAGAGGTGGCGGATGTCGGTCCAGAAAACGGGCTTTACACGTACCGGTTGACGATGTTTTCCAGCAGTTCCTGGCGGCCGGACCTTGGCTGCGGCTCGATCTTCTTCTTGACAACGCGCTCGGCGATGTCTTCCAGCGTGCGTTTGCCGGAGAGCATCGCCTTGCCCTCGGCCGTGTTCCAGCCGGCATAGCGTTCGGCCAGCGGCGCCGACAGCGCCTTGTCCTCGACCATGCGGGCTGCGGCTTTCAGGCCGCGTGCGCAGGAATCCATGCCGCCGATATGACCGATCAGCAGGTCCTGCGGATCGAGCGACTGGCGGCGCAGCTTGGCGTCGAAATTGGTGCCGCCGGTCTTGAAGCCGCCGGCCAGCAGGACCTGGTAATAGGCCAGCGCCATTTCCGGCACATTGTTGGGGAACTGGTCGGTGTCCCAGCCCGACTGGTAGTCGTTGCGGTTCATGTCGATCGAGCCGAAGACGCCGAGCGCATTGGCCAGCGCCAGCTCGTGCTCGAAGGAATGGCCGGCCAGGATGGCGTGGCCCTGCTCGATGTTGAGCTTGACCTCCTTCTCCAGCCCGAAGCGGTTGAGGAAGCCGTAGACGGTGGCGACATCATAATCATACTGGTGCTTGGTCGGCTCCTGCGGCTTCGGCTCGATCAGGATCGTGCCCTTGAAACCGATCTTGTGCTTGTAGTCGACGACCATGCTGAGGAACCGGCCTGCCTGCTCCTGCTCGCGGGCAAGGTCGGTGTTGAGCAGCGTCTCATAGCCCTCGCGCCCGCCCCACAGCACGTAGTTCTCGCCCTTCAGCCGCTTGGTGACGTCCAGGCAGCTCTTCACCGTCGCCGCTGCGTAGGCAAACACATCCGGATCGGGGTTGGTGGCCGCACCCGACATGAAGCGGCGGTTGGAGAACAGGTTCGCCGTGCCCCACAAAAGCTTGACGCCGGTCTGCTTCATCTTACCAGCGAAATAGTCCGCGATCTCGTCGAGGCGCGCCGAGCTCTCGGAAAAATCCTTGCCTTCCGGCCGCACATCGGCGTCGTGGAAGCAGAAATAGGGCGCACCGAGCAGCGAGAACATCTCGAAGGCGACATCGGCCTTGAGCTTGGCCAACTCCATCGTATCGACGCCGCCGGCCTTGGGGAACCACGGCCGGTCGAAGGTCTGGCCGCCGAACGGATCGCCGCCCGGCCAGGCAAAGGAATGCCAGTAGGCGACGGCAAAGCGCAGATGGTCTTCCAGCCGCTTGCCGGCGACGACCTCATCGGGGTTGTAGAACCGGTAGGCCAGCGGATTGGTCGAATCCGGCCCCTCATACTTGATCTCTTTGATGTCGCCGAAAAATCCGCTGCTCATGTTTTTTCCTCTCGAATAGTTCGCCCGATTACCTCAGGCGTAATTGGTTTCGTTCTTCCACTGGCTGAAAAGGCTGGTGTCAAAGCCACTCAGTAAAGGAGACAGACCATGACGGACCTCAACAGGATCGCCCAGAACTACATCACCGCCTGGAACGAAAGCGACGCCGGGCGCCGGGCCGACTTGCTCAAGGCGACCTTCACCGAAGACGTCAGCTATCGCGATCCGCTCATGCAGGGCGATGGCCATGAAGGTGTCGCGGCTCTGATCGACGGCGTGCAGCAGCGCTTTGCCGGGTTTCGCTTTTCGCTGAAGGGCACGCCGGACGGTTTTGCCGACAAGATCCGCTTCTCGTGGAACCTTGGTCCGGAAGGCATTCCTTCCGTCATCGAAGGCACCGACATCGGCGTCATCGAGAACGGCCGCCTGAAGAGCGTCACCGGCTTCCTCGACAAGGTGCCGGCGCAGTGAAGGTACTCCGCCAAGGTGCGGTGGAGAGCGCCAACCGCCAAAGTCGGCTCCGCCCCTCATCGCCCTGCCGGGCACTTCTCCCCGTATAGAGACGGGGAGAAGGGGGCTGGCGGCAACCTCGGCCGCCATCTTTCGACCTTGGCGATTGGCGAAATCATCTATGACAGCGTCCCTCTCCCCGTCACTATACGGGGAGAGGATGCCGGCAGGCAGGTGAGGGGCAGCGCAAGCGCCCGGAAACGGGTTATGGGTTAAGCCCTGGCTCACGCCGTGGCGCCTTTGATCGCCGGATAAAGCGCCCGGTAGCGCTGATAGGCATCGGCATAGACCCCGCCGAGCGCCGCGTCCGGTTCGATCGTGGCGTCGGTCCTCGGTGCCGTACAGATTTCAAGCGGATCGGCACCTGTCGCTGCGATCAGGCCGAGCCGTGCGGCGCCAAAGGCGGCGCCGAAGTCGCCGTCGGCGGGAATGTCGACGGGCAGTTGAAGCGCGGTGGCAATCGCCTTCAGCCAGTAGCGCGAGCGCGAACCGCCGCCGATCGCCGTCACCCGCGTCAAGATCGTGCCGGCCTTGGCCAGGGCTTCGAGGCTGTCGCGGAAGGCAAAAGCGACGCCCTCCAGCACGGCCTGTGTCAGCACGGCACGGCTCGATTCATGCGCCAGCCCGGTGAATGCGCCGCGAATGGCGGAATCATTGTAGGGGGTGCGCTCACCCGAGAGATAAGGCAGGAAGGACACATCGCCGGGCGCCTTCAATGTGTCGCCGAGCTCGGCGGTCAATTCGCCGGCGTTCTTCCCGGTGATTTCGGACAGCCAGTTGAGCGAATCGGTTGCCGACAGGATGACGCCCATCTGGTGCCAGGTGTTCGGAAGCGCGTGACAGAAAGTATGCACGGCACTTGCTGGATTGGGCAGGTAGGAAGCATTGGCGGCAAACAGCACGCCCGATGTGCCGAGCGAAACGAAAGCGTGGCCGGCGTCGACCGTGCCCATGCCGCAGGCCGAGGCTGCATTGTCGCCAGCGCCGCCTGCGATCGGAATGCCGGCCTGGACGCCCCATTTGGAGGCCAGTTCGGCACGCAGAGCGCCTGCCTTCTCCGTGCCCTCGACCAACGACGGCATCTGCTTCTCATCAAGCGATGTCGCCGCGAGCAGGTCCGCACTCCAGCGCCGCTTGCCGACATCGAGCCAGGACGTGCCGGCAGAATCCGACACTTCCGAAATATGTTCGCCGCTCAGCCAGAGCCGCAGGAAATCCTTCGGCAGCAGCACTTTTGCGACCTTGGCGAAGACAGCGGGCTCGTTGTTCTTCACCCAGGCAAGCTTTGGCGCGGTGAAACCGGGAAAGACGATGTTGCCGGTCAGCGCGCGGAAGCGCGGATCGGCATCGAGGACGGCGGCCTCGGCATGGCTACGCGTGTCGTTCCACAGGATGCAGGGCCGCAGCACCTTGTCGGCGGCATCGAGCAGCGTTGCGCCATGCATGTGACCGGACAGGCCGATACCCTTGACCGCGGCGAATTCCCCGGGATGCCTGGCCTTGAGGTCGGCAATCGCCTCTTCGCAAGCACGAATCCAGTCGTCGGGATTCTGTTCCGACCAGCCCGGATGCAGGCGTGAAACATCGAGCGACGCATGGCCGGAGCCGATGACGGTTTGCCCGGCATCGATCAGTAGCGCCTTGACGCCCGATGTCCCGAGATCGAGGCCGAGATACATGATTTCCTCCCATGCCATTTAATTTTTTCGGGTCTCGAAAAAATCTGGCTTGGCCAGTTTTTAAAACAAGATCCGCTTCGGGTCAATTCTCTGACAAATCGGCGGCGCGTCGCACAAACAGCGCTGACAGCGGACTGTCGGGCCGCGCCATCGAACGTTCTGCCGTGAGCGCCCTGGCCAGCGCGCCGTCGCCGGCGCGCAAGGCCGCCTCGATCAGTGTCAGGTCGATGACGTCGCGCTGGGCATGGCTGCCGCCGAAACGGTGGGCGATCGCCCGTATCGGCCGGATCAGGCGCACGGTCTCGGCATAGCTGCCTTCGCCGAACGCCTTGATGGCGAGCGTCACTGGATGGCCGACATCCCTTGTGAAAGCCGCATTGTCGTCATTGCCGCGCATGGCTTCGCGCTGCGCCTCAAGCAAGACGAGGGCTGGCGCATCGAGCCCGGCGCCGACAAAGGCCATCATCGCGTGGGCATCGTTGAAGGCATAGAGGCCGGCGCCGGCCTTGCGCCAGTTGTCGGCGAGCGCTGCCCAGCGGTCGCCGACATCGAAGCCACCGAGGTGGAGCCGCCACAGGATCGCCGAGGCATCGACCATGTTGAGCGCCATCGTCGATTGCACGCTGTAGATGGGGCCGTCATAGAGCCCCAGCACTTGATCGATTTCGCCGAGATCATAGTGAAACAGCGCCAGGTGCCACCAATTGTGCACCTGCAGGAAGCTCTCCCTTGTCCACGCTTCCGGGTTGGCGCGCATCCAGGCGATGCCATCCCTTTGCCGGCTCTGCATTTCCATGACATGGGCGACGGCGTGCTGCGCCCAGCCATCGCGCGGCTCCATGTCGACTGCCGAGCGCCCAAGCTGTTCGGCCCTGACATAGTCGCCCATTTCCTCCAGCCCGAACGCCTGCATGCTGAGCATGGCGTGGTAGCCGGGCATGCTGCTTTGCCAGGACGGCAGGGCGCGTGCGATGCGGTCGCGCAGCATGCGGGTATTGCCGGTGAAGAAATCGATCTGGTGGCCGACCTGCAGTGCCAGCCCGTCGCGCGGGGTCTCGATGGTGACATCTTCAAGAATGCGGCTGGCCTCATGCCACCGCCCGTTGGCGAGATGACCAAGGGCTGCGACATGCGCCTGCTCGCGCGTGGTCGCGGCAAGCGGCAGTGACGCCTCATGGCAAGCCTTGGCCACCGCCGTCGCCTCCAGCTCGGTGGCGAGGCCGAAGAGATAGCCCTTGAAGACATGCGCCATGACGAAGCCGGGATCTTCCGCGATGGCGCGGTCGATGGAGGCTACGGGATCGCCGATGAAGCACTGCAGTTCACGCACCGCCTGGCTGTAGGGCGTGAATCCCGCCTCCGTCGCACCAGAAAGCGTCAGGCCGAATGCATCCCTGATTGCCATGCGATGTCCTTTCATTGACGCGTGACAGGCCCTCGATCCTTCGGCCCAAGGCGATCCTAAAGCATGGGCCACGGACACGCCAACCACGCGCTGCGCCAGACCATTTCAGTAGTCTTTGCAGTTTAGCAACCATTCGGAGCAGATTAGGCTTTGTAAAATCGAACCAATTGTGTCTTCATTGCGGCGCCGGGCGGGGAGCTTGAAATCGCGAATCGAGAGGGACGCGATGCGGCATCTGAAAAACAGGCTTCCGAACAGTCGTTCGGAGGATGCAGAAGGCACGGTTGCTTTGCTGCGGCGAAGGCCGCGCCAGCTACATCCATGGCTTATTAGCGTCCTCTCAACTACGGCCTTTGCGTTGCTGCCCAATTCCGCCGCGTTTGCCGCCTGCGTGCTGGGCCCATCCGCCGGGAACACCGTCTACACCTGTGATAGTGGCTCATCGGGCGGCAGCCTCACCGATGCTGCCGGCGACAACACACTGAATTTTCCCGCCGGCGGCACCGGGCAGATATCAGGCAACGTCACCTTTGGCGTCGGCACGGACCGCATCGACATGCAGTCCGGCACCATCACCGGCACCGTCGATCAGGGCGGCGGCACCGATTTCTTCACCATTGGCACGGGCACGGTCGCCGGCAATGTCCAGCAGGGCGCCGGCGTCGACGACTTTAATATGAGCGGCGGCCAGATCGGCTCGCTCAACCAGGGCGACGGCCTCGACACCTTCACGATGACCGGCGGCCGTATCGTCGATTTCTTCGACGATGGCGACCACGCGGTGATGACCGGCGGCCGCATCGGCCGCGTCAACATGAAGCTCGACCAGAACTATTTCAACATGTCCGGCGGCACCATCGACCGCAACCTCGTCACCGGCTTCGACAAGGACACGATCATCCTCTCGGGTGGCACGATCGGCGGCAACATCAGCGTCAGCGGCGGCAATGACAGCGTCACGGTCACCGGCGGCACGGTCGGTGGCGATATCCTGATGAGCTTTGGCGCCGACAATTTCGTGTGGAACGGCGGCGGCATCATCTATGGCGCCGTCGATCTCGGCGGCGATAACGACACCGCCAAGCTCAGCAATCTCACCAACGCCAATCTCGGTGGCACGGATGCAATCACTGGCGGCCTCGGCACCGACGCGCTGACCCTCGACAACGTCAAGCTCGATGGGATCAGCCGGCTCCAGAACTGGGAAAGCATCGGCGCCACCAACGACACCGAGCTGACGCTCGACGGCAATCTTGTGCTGGGCGACAGCGGCACCGGCACGGGTTCGCTCAGCGTCGACGCCTCGAGCACGCTCTATGGCGGCGGTTTCAACGCGGCGATCCAGGCCTTCACGGCCGGCCAGTTGGCGCAGGTCACCAATGCTGGACGCATCGACCTGACCAACGGCAGCACCGGCGCGACCGATCGGCTGACGATATCAGGCAATTATACCGGCCTGGGTGGCCTGCTGCTCATCCAGACCGAGCTCGGCGACGACAGTTCCGCATCCGACCGGCTGGTCCTGTCGGGCGGAACGGCTTCCGGTTCGACCGGCATTTCCGTGGTCAATCTCGGCGGCGCCGGCGCCTCGACCACGCAGGACGGCATCATGGTCGTCCAGGCGGTCAACGGCGCCACCTCGGGCGCCACCACATTCGCGCTCGACGCTCCGGTCGCCGCCGGCGCCTTCGAATATTATCTGTTCAAGGGCGGCGTCAGCGCCGGCAGCGAGGAGAACTGGTATCTGCGTTCGACGCTGAACACGCCGGCCCCGCCGGCCCCAGCCCCGCCGGTGGTCGAACCCACGCCGCCGCCGGAACCCGAGCCGCCGGCGGCCGAACCGCTGCCCCCGCCGCCCTCCGAGCTGCCGCCAACGCCGCCGCCGACCGAGGGCGACATCAACAATCCGCCGGTAGATCCGACGCCGCCGGTGCAGGCAGCAGATCCGGAGCCTGAGCCGCCACCGCCGCCGCCACCGGCGCCGCCCGCGGATCCACCGCCGCCACCGCCGGTGGTGCCGACTGAGGCGCCAGCGCTTCCGGTGCCGACACTGCCTGGCCCGCCACCGGTCCAACCGACGCCGCCGACGCCCGGAGCGACGGCGGTGGAGGCAGCAGAGATCACGCTCTATCGCATCGAAGTTCCGGTCTATTCGGCGCTGCCGCCGGTCGCCGAACATCTGGCGATGACGACGCTCGGCACCTTCCACGAACGGCGCGGCGAGCAGAGCCTGTTGTCGAACACGGAGCTGTCGCCGGTCTGGGGCCGCATTTTCGGCCAGGACAGCAAGATGGCGTATTCGGGAACGGTGTCGCCGTCCTTCGACGGCACACTGTTCGGCCTGCAGGCGGGCTTCGATCTGTTCGGCCGCGAAACGTCGTCAGGCCAGACCGACCGCGCCGGCCTGTTCATCGCCTACGCCAGCATGAATGGCGATGTGCGCGGCCAGGCGCTGGGCTGGAACAATCTGTCCGTCGGCAGCATGGATCTCACCGGCACCAGCGTCGGCGGCTACTGGACCCGCATCGGCCAAAGCGGCTGGTATCTGGACAGCGTCCTCATGGCCACCTTCTTCGGCGGCAACGCAACATCGTCGCGCGACGTCGGCATCGACATCGGCGGAACCGGCGTCACCGCTTCGCTGGAAGGCGGTTATCCCTTGGCGCTGGGGCAAGGCTGGACGCTTGAACCGCAGGCGCAACTGGTCTGGCAGCATCTGGCGCTCGACGATGCTTCGGACCGCTTCTCGTCGGTTTCCTTCGATTCCAACGACAGCGTCACCGGCCGGCTGGGCGTACGGCTGCAGGGCGAGACTGCTATCAACGGCATGCCGTTGCAACCCTACCTCAAAGTCAACATCTGGCACGACTTCGGCGGCACCAGCCATGTCAATTTCGACACCACCGATATCTCGACCGAGGGCCGGTCGACCTCGTTCGAATTCGGCGGCGGCGTGATCGCCAAGGTGACGGACAAGGTCAGCATCTTCGCCACTGGCGACTACACCACCAATCTCGGCGGCGACAAACGCCGGATACTCGAAGGCAATCTCGGCTTCAGCGTCAAATGGTGAGGCAGATCATGATCCCGGAAACCGGTTTCGGGATCATGGCCAGACAGACAGCCTAATTGCTGGAACGCATCGCCACCGTGGCGATGCCGGCGCCGACCAGCAGCGTGCCGCCGGTGCGGTTGAAGATGCGGATTGCCTTGGGGTTGCGCACGACGTTGCGTGCCCTTGCCGCGATCAGCGCATAGCCGAAGGCATTGGCGAAGGCGAGCGCCAGGAAGGTCGTCTCGAAGATCAGCATCTGCGTCCAGAAATCGGCGTGCCGGTCGAGGAACTGCGGCAGGAAGGCGACGAAGAAGGTGATGCTTTTCGGGTTGAGCGCGGTGACCAGCCAGGCATGCGCC
This sequence comes from Mesorhizobium loti, assembly GCA_014189435.1. Taxonomy (NCBI): domain Bacteria; kingdom Pseudomonadati; phylum Pseudomonadota; class Alphaproteobacteria; order Hyphomicrobiales; family Phyllobacteriaceae; genus Mesorhizobium; species Mesorhizobium loti. The sequence continues at coordinate 5,748,012 of CP050293.1, read as the reverse complement.
ATCATCTTGGCCGACGACACCGCGTCGGTGCGCGGTTCGGCTTTCAGCGCGCCGCCGGCGCGAAACAGCTTCACGCCGAGATAGATCAGGTAGCCGGCGCCGATCAGCTTCAGGATGGTGAAGACACCAGCCGAAGCCGCCAGCAACGCGCCGATGCCCAGCATCGACAAGGTCATCGCGGTGAAGTCGCCGAGCGCCACGCCGACGGCCATCGGCAGGGCGGTGCGCCAGCCCTGGCCCAGCGCGTAGGACACGACCAGCAGGATGGTCGGACCCGGAATGATGAGAAGGATCGTCGATGCGGCGGCGAAGGCGGCCCAGTTTTCGAAGGACATGTTTGTCTCCTTTGAGCTCAAAGAAGAGGATAAATCCTTAGGCCCGGGAGAATGTAAAGAGGCGATTTCCCTAATTGCGCCAGCGGCAGACCGGCGTCAGTTCGCGCCGCTCAGCGTGCTCACGATATCGGCCAGGCTGACATTGGCACCGAGAACGGTTGCTGCCGCGACAATGGCAGCGGCAAAAAGCTTGATGTCGGTTTTTAAGGTCTTGCACATGGAGGCCCCTCGCTGATCGCTTGAGAAGTAGGAAACACCAGTGCCGGGATTATGACCCGACCGAGGTCTTTTTGTGCGGCAGCTCCCAGTCAAGGATCAGCAGGAAGGTCGGGCGCCCGCCGGGCAATGCGCAAACGCAGGTCCTGCAAGGTCTTCACGCTTTATCAACCATGAATGATGAAAATGCCTGCTATCCGGCCGGACCGTGCTTCCCGCCGACAGCGTAGGGTTTGGGTATATGCGTGAGTTGCCGCAAGGTCTGACGCCGCCGCGAAACGGCGACGCATTCGAAACCGATCATCATCTTTCCCGCCGCGCCATCCTGTCCGGGGCAGGGGCGCTCGCGTTGCTCAGCGCCGCCGGTTGCTCGACCTCGGGCGGTGGCCTGCCGGCGCTCGAGCTGGACGACGTCACCACCGGCTCCGTGCGGCCGATCCGGCCAAGCATCAGCGTCGACAAGAACATCACCAGCCCCGGCGTCATGTATGCCGCGATGACGGATGGCGGCTTCAACATGCCGGAAGTGCCCTATCTCAAGGTCAAGCCGGAATTCCGCCGCCAGATCGTCGTCGACACGACAGGCGAGGCGCCCGGCACCATCGTCGTTCATCTGCAGGAGCGCATGCTCTATCTCGTCCAGCCGGGTGGCGACGCTATCCGCTACGGCGTCGGTATCGGCAAGGACGGCTTCCGCTGGTCCGGCCGCGCCAACATCCAGTATGGCAGGGAATGGCCGACCTGGACGCCGCCGCCCGAGATGATCGCGCGCAAGCCGGAACTGGTGAAATGGCAGGCCGGCCAGCCCGGCGGCCTCACCAACCCGCTCGGCGCGCGCGCCCTCTACATCTACCAGGACGGCAAGGACACCGGCTATCGCATCCACGGCTCACCCGAATGGTGGAGCATTGGCCAGGCGATGTCGTCGGGCTGCGTGCGCCTGATCAACCAGGATATCATCGATCTCTACAGCCGCGTTTCCAAGAAGAATCCGGTCGTCGTCGTCTGACCCTCATGCGGCGTGTTGGCGCCGCTCGAAACTCCCGTTGCGCGATCCGGCAAGACAGGCCAAGGTGCTTTGAAAACCATCGCGCCGGGAGAAATCAAGCATGGCTGGAACGTTTGTCATCGCGCAGGGCGGCGGCCCAACCGCCGTCATCAACCAGACGGTGGTCGGGGCGACGCTGGAGATCCGCAAGCGGCATCCCGGCGCCAAGGTCCTGGGCTCCATCCACGGCGTGCGCGGCATTCGTGACGGCAATTATGTCGACCTCTCCGCCATATCAGAGGAGCGTTTGCGGCTGATTGCCGGAACGCCAAGTGCTGCCCTTGGCTCGACGCGCGACAAGCCGGATGCCGCCTATTGCGATGTCATCCTCAACGGCCTGAAGAAAGCCGGCGCCGACGCTTTCATCTACATCGGCGGCAACGACACATCGGGCACGCAGCAGATCCTGACCGACGCCGCCGGCGGCAAAATCGCCTTCGTCCACGCGCCAAAAACCATCGACAATGATCTCGAGGAAAACGACCACACGCCGGGCTTCATTTCGGCGGCCGAGTTCGTCGCTGGCGCCTTCCTCTCCGTCGACCTCGATTTCCGCGCGCTGCCCGGCATCTATGTAGGCATCGTCATGGGCCGGCATGCCGGCTTCCTCACTGCCGCGGCCGCTGCATGGCAGCTCGACCCCGACAGCGGCCCGCACCTCGTCTACGTGCCCGAGCGCCCATTCTCGGCCGCCGGTTTCATCGACGACGTGCGCGCCACGCTCGATCGCCACAAGCGCTGCATCGTCGCCGTTTCGGAAGGCGTCAGCACCGCCGACGGCAAGGCGCTGGTCGAAAGCCTGGTGCCGCCGGACAAGCTCGAGCGCGACGCGCATGGCAACGTCAAATTGTCGGGCAGCGACCTGCCGGCCGCACTCGAGCGCGCGCTGGCCGAAGGGCTGCCGGGCAAGCGAGCCCGCGTCGATGCGCTAGGCTACATGCCGCGCGGCTATATCGGCGCCATCAGCGCGGTCGACGCGCAGGAGGCTTTCGATGCCGGCGCCTTTGCCGTCACTGTCGCCGAACAGGGCGGCGGCTCGGTGGCGCTGCAATATGACGGCACCAAAACGGTGCTGAAGAAGGTGCCGTTGAAGAACGTCGCCGGCAAGACCCGCCACATGCCGGACGATTTCATGAAGCCCGATGTCAATCAGCTGTCCGATGCCGGCATGGCCTACCTCAAGCGGCTGGTGCCAGAAAAATACAAGGTCGGGAAGCCGTTCGTTTGATGCCGGGCTCACACTTGATGCCGGACTGGTTCAGCAGGCGCATCGTCGACGACAAGACGACAATGCTGACCGAGCCGTTCGTGCATGCCTATGTACGTGCCAACATCTGGCATCTGCGCGGCCGCGATGCCGACCTGCTGGTCGACACCGGCATGGGCATCTGTCCGCTGGCGCCGCAGATCGAGACGCCCGACGGCAAGCCGCTGCTGGTCGTCGCCACCCACATCCATCTCGACCATGTCGGCTCGCTGCACGAATTTCCGTTGCGGGCCGGGCCAAGGATGAGCGCGGAACAATTCGAGAGCATGGATGAGGCGGCGACCTACGCCTACATGTTCCACGATCTCGAAGGCGCCGTTTCGAAACTGCCGGCGCCGGGCTGGAAGGCGGCCGACTACAAGATCCCGCCCGCTCCATTGACGCGTACCCTGGACGAGGGCGATGTGGTCGATCTCGGCGACCGGCAATTCCGCGTGCTGCATCTGCCGGGCCATTCGCCGGATTCGATCGCGCTGTTCGACGAGGCCGACGGCCTGTTCTTCAGCGGCGACGCCATCTACGACGACACGCTGATCGACAGCCTGCCGGACTCCGACCGGGCCGCCTATATCAGTACGATGCAGCGCCTGCTCGACCTGCCGATCCGCATCGGCCATGGCGGACACGGACCGAGCTTCGACCGCAAGCGCATGCGCGAGATTGCCACCACCTATATCGGGCAAACCGCGGGGATCTGATGCCCCGCGAGGTAGGGAGCCCTGCCTCGCAACATGGTCTCCGTGCCGTCGTCCGGATATTAAATCTTCGTAAGGTCGGCCGAAAACCCTAAATCGGGCCAATCCACGCCCTAGATGCAGAGCCGTCGATCCGGTCGGCTGCCATGCCAGGCGAGACGGGCAATCGCGACCCTCGACACGCCGGAACCCTGTCCCTGCATGGGAACAGGCCATGGCGCAGGATCAATTCTCGCCCGGACAAACGACCATGTCAGATATTCTTCGCAGACATCGCGTCGCGGCCTTGCTGGGCGCTGCGCTGATCATCTCCCCCTTCGTCATGTCTTTCGCCCAAGGCGAGGGCAACACTGTTCCGACGACCCAGACACCTGTCGCCGGCATCACCGCGCCCAACGGCTCGTTCGCACCCATCGTGGCCGCCGACAAACCGGCGGTGGTGACGGTTACCACCGTCATGAAGGCACAGCCGGAAAGCACGGACGACGGCGTGCCTCTCGGCAACTCGCCATTCGACGACTATTTCCGCCAGTTCTTCGGCGACCAGGGCATGCCCGCTCCGCGCACGCCGCCGCAGCAGCCGGCGCAGCGCGCCGAGGCACTCGGCTCCGGCTTCATCGTCGCCTCCGATGGCACCATCGTCACCAACAATCACGTCATCGATGGCGCCTCTTCGATCAAGGTGACGCTCGACGACGGCACCGAACTTCCCGCAACGCTCGTCGGCAGCGATGCCAAGAACGATCTCGCCGTGCTCAAGATCAAAGCCGGCAAACCCTTGCCGACGGTCAAATGGGGTGACTCCGACAAGTTGATGACCGGCGACCAGGTATTGGCGATCGGCAATCCGTTCGGCATCGGCACCACGGTCACCGCGGGCATTGTTTCTGCACGCGGCCGTGACCTGCACAGCGGGCCGTTCGACGACTTCATCCAGATCGACGCGCCGATCAATCATGGCAATTCCGGTGGTCCGCTGGTCGATGTGAACGGCAATGTCGTCGGCATCAACGCGGCGATCTATTCGCCCAATGGCGGCAGCGTCGGCGTAGGCTTCGCCATCCCGTCTGATCAGGCCCAGAAGGTGGTCGCCAAACTGATGAAGGGCGGTTCCATCCAGTACGGTTATCTCGGCGTCGAGATCCAGCCGGTGACGGCGGATGTGGCGAGTGCCATGGGCCTCGATCATCCGGGCGGCGCTCTGGTTTCGCAGGTCAATGATGGCTCGCCGGCTGCAACCGCCGGTGTTGAGACCGGCGACGTCATCACCAGCTTTGCCGGACAGGACGTGAAGGATCCCAGGGACCTGTCGCGGGCCGTCGCCGACGTCGCGCCCGGTGCCCGGGAATCACTTGAGCTCTGGCGCAAGGGCAAGGCAGTGCAGATTTCCGTCGACGTCGGCCGCAACACCGACGATGTGAAGACCGCGTCGGTGGACGACGGCTCCGGCGCGCCAAGTGCCGGGCAAGGCTCGCGCGTTCCGGCGATGGGGCTTGGCCTGATGGACATCACCCCCGACATCCGCGAGCAGATGAACCTCGCCGACAATCAGCGCGGCGCGGTGGTTGCTAGCGTCAATCCCGACAAGGCGGCAGCGGCTTCCGGAATCCAGGCCGGCGACATCATCGTCGCCGTCAATCAGGTGCCGGTGAAGAGCGCCAGGCAAGTGACGCAGGCGATCGCCCAGGCCGGCAAGTCCGGCCGCAAGTCGGTGCTTCTGCTGGTCGAGCGCGACGGCGGCCAGATCTATGTCGCGGTGCCTTTCGCCAATGGCTGAGATGTCGCGTTGACGTGAGCGCAGGACCGGCAGGGTTCGTCGGTGACGATCCCTGCCGGCCTCTGCCCGTCAAGATTTCGGTTGCCCGCAACGACATCTTCGAGAACATTGCATCAGGCCGATGTCGGCCTGATGCATGGGGATTGCCGCGATGGTCACCCGGGGTTTCTCTTCAGGACGGCGCCCGCCAACCGATGACGATGCGCGCATACCGCCGGGCCAATATCTTGAACAGGGGTTTCCAGTGCTGTCGGCGGGTCCGACGCCGCGCGTGCGCACCGAGGATTGGTCTTTCACGCTGAAACATGGGCCACGCCCGATCAAGAAATGGAACTGGGCCGAGTTCAACGCGCTGCCGCTGACCAAGATGACGCGCGACATCCATTGCGTGACCGCATGGACCAAGTTCGACACGCCGTGGCAGGGCGTTCTGGTCGACGATATCCTTGCCGATGCGGGTTTGGAGCCGCCGACCGGCTTCACGCTGGCACACGCGTTCGACGGTTACACCACCAATGTGCCGGTCAAGGATCTCACCGCCGGCAAGGCCATGGTGGCGCTGCTTTACGAAGGCAAGCCGATCACATCGGACCATGGCGGTCCGGCAAGGCTGCTGGTGCCGCATCTCTATTTCTGGAAGTCGGCCAAATGGCTGAACGGCCTGCAATTCACCACGCGCGACGAGCCCGGTTTCTGGGAATTGCGCGGCTACCACATCTATGGCGATCCATGGCGCGAGCAGCGCTACACGGACGATCCATGAGCGATGCGGCAGCAGTGCAATCGCCTTGGCAGACAGCCAGGATCGTCCGCATCGAAATGCGCACGCCGCGTGTCACCAGCTTCTTTTTCCAGCCGTCTCGACCCTTCGCCTATCGCGCCGGGCAGCATGTCGACGTCAGGCTGACGGCGCCGGACGGCTATCAGGCGCGCCGCTCCTATTCCATCGCCTCCGCACCCGAGAGTGGCGGCGTGGTCGAACTGGCGATCGAAAAACTCGACGATGGCGAGGTTTCGCCCTTCTTCCACGAGGTCGCGGCAATTGGCGACGAAATCGAACTGCGCGGACCGCTCGGCGGGCATTTCGTCTGGCCGGAAGATGAGGATGGTCCGCTTGTGCTGGTCGGCGGCGGTTCGGGCGTCGTTCCCTTGATGTCGATGGTCCGTCATCGCGCCGCGCAGAATTCAAGCGTGCCCGTCGTCCTGGTCTTTTCAGCCCGGGTCTGGGACGAGGTGATCTTTCGTGACGAGCTGATCGCCCTCGACGACCGCAAAGGCGGTTTCGATCTGGTGCTGACGCTGACGCGCGAAGCCGCACGCCGCCCGGCCGACTATGCGCGGCGGGTGGACGTCGCGATGATGGCGCAAGCGATGGCGCGGCTGCCCGAGCCGCCCGGTCTCGCCTTCGTCTGCGGCTCCAATGCCTTCGTTTCCGCCGCCGCCCAGGCGCTGATCGATGCCGGCGTTGCAGCGGAAAACATTCGCACCGAACGCTACGGAGTTTGAACGGGCTCCGACGGTTCGGTCGAGACTCGATGCTTCAAGCCTTGAAAATTGACCGGTGAGGTAATACCTTGTCGAAATATGGTATTACCAGGGAATGAAGATGGCCACCACCGTTACGGCAAAGGGACAAGTGACCATTCCCAAACCGGTCCGCGATCTCCTGGGGATCGTCCCGGGCAGCAGGGTCGATTTCCGACGCGCCGCCGATGGCAGCGTGGTGCTGGCTCGTGTTGACAAAGAGCCACCGGCGAGCCGCTTCGCCAAGTTGCGCGGCCATGCCGGCGAGGGGCTCACGACCGACGCGATCATGGCGCTCACGCGTGGCAAAGCGTGACCTTCGTCGACACCAACGTTCTGCTCGACCTTGTCACGGATGATCCCAATTGGGCGGACTGGTCGATCGCGCAGCTCGAGGCCGCGAGCCTCGATGGGCCATTGTTGATCAATGATGCGGTCTATGCAGAACTTGCCGTTCGCTACGTCAGCATCGAGGATCTTGAGGCATTTCTGGATGCGGCCGGTCTCGAAATGGCTCCGATGCCAAGAGCCGCCCTTTTCCTAGCTGGAAAGGTATTCACGCAATACCGCCGATCGGGAGGATCGAGGACCGGCGTCTTGCCCGACTTCTTCATTGGCGCCCATGCCGCCGTCGCCAGGCTTCCGCTCCTGACCCGTGATGTCGGCCGCTACCGGACCTATTTCCCATCCTTGAGGCTGATCGCTCCGGATCCCTGATGGCTGCCGGATGGCCTTCGCGCTTCAGCCAACTGGCGAGAAATCCGCCGACAGCAGCTGGAAAGGCAAGGCGCCATAAGCGGCCACCGTGGCCTCGTCGTTCCATTCGCGAAACTGCCGCGATGGCCGCGCTTCGAGCGTCAATGCAGCTCGCGCGCCGTCGAGCGCCACCTTGCCGCGAAAATGCAGCACGCGTTCTCTACCGGATCGGCTGATGGCCATGGCGCGCAACCGAGCGATATGCTCGTCACCGGCATTGATCTCCATTTCGATGCGGCGTCGGACCGGCGGAACACTGATCCTCACGGTGATATCAAGCATCATGTCGCCGGTCGTTTGCGGACAGGCGATGGCCTGCGAAAACACCAAGGGCGCCGGTGCGGCCTGCGGCTTGCGCGCGGCCGGTCTGCCACGCCAAGGTTTGGCGGGCGGCTCCTGCTGCAACCGGCCCTGCTTCCGCTTCAGGCGCAATTGCTTGGCAAGCCCACGCGACAGCCAGACAAGGCCGCCGAAATCCGTGCGCGGCTTGGCCTGCAGAACCGACGACCAGCGCGACAGGCCAGCCCGGTCGGCCATCTCGAAGGTTCTGGCCAATGTCGGCTCCGGCACGGCAATGCCGATCTCAAACACCAGGTAGGACAATGCCACCGCCGCAGGAACGGCCAGGCCGCGTCTGCCGACGATGTCGAGGAACACGTCCCAGTCGACGTCTCCGCCATGGATGGCGACAGCGCAATCGACGAGCCAGTCGCTATGGGTGTGGGCGTCGAGCCCGCCATGGGCGATGGCCAGAGCCATGCGATCGGCCGGCGACGGCACGAAGACCGCGACGCCGCTGAATTCAGCCGGGATCGCCCGTTGCCAGATCGCCAGATCGTCTTCCGCGCTCGTCTGCGACCCGTCATAGCCGAGCTGGTGCAGGTCGATGTCGCCGAAACGGCCCTTGAAGAAGTTCATCGACCGCAGCGACGCCAACCGGGTTCGCAGATATTGCGCGCTGACGCCCGAGGCGATCTGCCAGTCGCGATCGCGCAGGATGTCGAAGACGGCAGCCATGTCGCGCGGGCGCACCAGTATATCGATGTCGTGCGCGACCCGGCCGCGCTGCGCCGACGCATTCAAGGCAATTCGGCTGGCGCCCTTTATCAGCATGATGTCGGCGCCGCCGTCGGCCATTGCCTTCAGCGCCGGCTCGGCCTCGCGCATCGCCATGCGCGACTTGGTCCACAGCATCTTCTGCAGGCCAACAAGGCGCGGATGGGCGGAATGGCCTGCAAGCTTCCTGCCGAACCTGTCGGAGATGGCGGCAAGCAGACGATGTTCTCGAAACGAGACGAGATCGATGTCGTTCTCGTCCAGCCAGCGCGCGGCGCAGCCGGCGGCAGCGTCTTCATCGGAGAGCAGCGCCGCCTTGAGCAACTGGTCGAGCTGACCGGTCGGCCAGGACCAACCATAGTCCGGGAAGCGGCGGCCGACGCGGCGAGCGGGCGTGGCTTTCAACTGGAGCCCGCCTTGTTCTGGGCTCGCCGCTGCATGGCGAGCCTTGCCACCTGGAGATAGCCGCGGTCGCGTTCCGGATCGCGGCCATAGGAAAGGCTGCCCGGCCTGATGCGGCGCAATGCAAGCACGTCGTCGAGCATGGCAAGGACAAAGCCTGCCTCACGAACCCGGGCGATCCAGTCGATCATCTCGCCGCGGCCGCCTGGTGGGTCGATGATGGGACCGATGGTCAGCGCCACCTCCTGGCGGATCATCATCGTCGTGCGCGACCATCCCGCCCCGCTGGTCGCCTCGGGCAAATCGGGCCTGTCACCGCGAAACGTCCGCCAATGCGTAAAAACGCCCGCGGTTTCGGGATGACGGTCGAGATAGCCCAGCTGCTTTTCGATCTTGTCCGCCAGCCACAAATCGTCGGCATCGAGCGTCGCGACGAACGGAGTCGAGAGTGCGGCAAAACCCTTGGTCGTGGCGCTTCCGGGCCCCGCATTTTCTTGCCGCAGCACCGTCACCGGCAGGTTCATCGCCTCGATCACGGCAGCCGTATCGTCGGTCGAACCGTCATCGACCACGACGATGGCCTCGGCTTTCACCGTCTGGGCCAGAACGGAGTTCAGGGCCGCGCCTATGGTGGCGGCCGCGTTGAAAGCCGGAATGACGACGCCGTAGCCTGTCATCACAGGAATCGCCACTGCGCGAGGTCCTTGAAGTCGAAGATTCCTTCCACCCGGCGCAAGCTGGGGTCGGCCTTGCGACGCTTCATCGATTTGTGAATGGCGCGGATGAACTCGCGAAAGGGCACATCGGCTTCCTTGGTCATGTTGCCAGGATGACGCCTGTAATAGAGAGCCACCGTATCGGGCATAACGTATTTTGCTTGGCTCTCAAAGATACGCAGCAGATAGTCGGTGTCCTCGGCCTGTTTGAAATCCTCGTCGAAGCCGCCGGTGCGCTCGATGAGGTCTCGCGCAAAGATCCCGGCGGACAGGTGGATCCCTCGCACGGTGATGGAGTGGCTGTCGGCGGCCGGTTCCAGCGTCTCGCCATCTATCTTGTCCACGAGGGTCATGAGCGAATAGGTCAGGTCGAGGCCCGGATCCTGTTCGAAGCAGGCGAGATCCGCCTTGAAGCGCCCTGTCGGGGAGATGTCATCCGAATCGAGAAATGACACCAGGCGAGTCTGCGGCAGCAACTGTTTCAGCCCGGCATTGCGTGCTCTGGTGACCCCGCCATTGGTCTGCTGGAAAAGACGAATGCACGGGGCCTCGTCGATCAACGACCGCACGACCGCCGCCGAGCCATCGGTCGACCCATCGTCGATGACGATGATGTCGAGGTCGATGTTTTCGCGTTGCCTGAGCAGCGAGCGCAGCGCGAGGCCAACGAGCTGTTCGCGATTGTAAACCGGCATGATCACGCTCAGTTTCACGAAGCGCCCCCCGCGAGAAAGTCCGCAATCGTGCCGGCGATCTCCTGTGGCTGTGTCCCCAGCGACAGACGATAGCACGGCAGCAGGCGGGTCAGGTCGCTGAAAAAGCGAAAGCCGCTTTCCCGCTCGCCCGGCATCTGCGCTATACCGGACGGCGCCAAGGCGATCATGGCATCCCTGCGCGACACCGGCACGATCGAACTTGTCCCACCACCGCCGATATGTGGCACCACCAGCGCAACGATGTCCAGAGTTTCAGGCACCGGCCGAGGCGCAATGTCATCAATGTGAAACGTATGCTTGCCTTGCCAGTTGAGCGGACCATGGGCCGGCAGGCGGCGCTCCAGCCCAAGCCGCGCAAACCCCCGGGGATCCTGCTTGAGTGTTGAAAACAGCGGGCGGGCAGTCACGCCGTTGGCGAGGTCGACCAGCACATAATCGTCGCCGACGCTGTCCAGGCCGTTGAGGAGGCCGGCGGCGACGGTCCCGGATTTCCCGGCGCCGCCCGCGCCGGCCAGCAGCACGCCCTTGCCATTGGCGCCGAGCGTGCCGGCATGGGCAAGGCGCATGCCGCACGCCGCATATTCCCAATGCAGGAAAGCCCGCAGCGGCGCTCCCGGCTCCCACGGTGGAAAGGCGTCGGCCGAGGCCATCAATTGCACGCCAACGCGACGTTGCGGATCGTAGAACTGCCAGAAGTCGAGATCGTGAAAATAGTTGCCGCGCAATCCGGCTTCCGCCAGGCTGGCGAAGGCATGCTGCGTGAAGGGTCCCTGTCCCCAACTGGCCGGTGCCGCGATGCCGTCAATGCCGGGATGTGCGACGAAGATGCGGCAAGTGACGGCAGGCGTTCGGTTGCCCGGAGCAGTGACAAAGCCATGCGCGACGGCATCCGCCAACGCGCCCGCGCTCACATGCGCGGTCAGCTCCAGATGCGGCAAGCCCACCTTGCGGGTCAGTGGATAATGCGCGGTGCTGCTCTCTGCTTGCGCCAGGACATGACGTGCGTAGTCAGTCAGGTTTTCGAGCGTGACGTTCGGCATGATTTGCCTGTTCCGGAGCCGTCCGGCAACGAGAGCTTGATGGGCGCCTCAGGTGGCCTGCTTCACCGCGGGCCAGCCGAGGGGCTCCTCGACCTCGTGGATGGGGTCAACGACGATGAGGTCGGCAAGGTCGTCATGGATGTCGACCTTGAGGGGCTCGCTGGCAGCGGCAAGCTGAGCCAGCAATTCGCTGGGAACAGGTCTTGCCACGGCGTCGGCCACGGCCGCCAGCAAGCCGAATTCGAGCAATTGTGAAACAAAGCCGTCAATCTCGGCGGCACCGAGGGCGCCAATTCCGGTCGCGGCACCGACCAGTTCGGAGGCAGGCACGCCGGACGACAGTGCATCCCAAAGTCTGCTGCCTGAATCCGAGAAGCCGAAATATTTGCCCGTGGTCAGGTCAAGAACGACGGCTTCGCCGTCGAAGGATTCAAAGACGATATCCTTGCTCGATATTGCGTAGACGTCGGTATGACGCATTGCCCCTGGCCCCCGCAGCTTGCGCGAGCAATCGTCGGTCGGCGCGGTTGCTCTCGCTTACTACGCCTAAACGCTCGATTCCTCCTTGGCAAGCCGGCGTGTACCGGCGCGGCACGGACCATTTTGGGGACTGATCCGGTTCCGAGCGTGTCACGCCTCGATTTCGACCGCCGAAAGCGGTTTTGAGCAACAGGCGAGGATAAAACCGTCGTCGATTTCATGATCGAGGATACCGCCATTGTGGCTCATCTCGACATCGCCCGCGACCTTCCTCACCTTGCAGGTGCCGCACAGGCCGAACTCGCAGGCGGCGGGAATCCGCACGCCCGAGGCCCGCGCCGTCTGCAGCACGGTCTGGCCGGCGACGCATTCGGCGTCGACATCCGAAAGCGCGAAACGGATCGGCGTCGCGGCTTCGACGGCAATGGCGGCACCGTTTTCAGCCGGCGAGGTGAACGGCGCCGGGATTTCTTCCACGACAGGCGCCGCAAAGCTCTCCTGATGGTATTTCGTCATGTCGAAGCCGGCGGAGTCCAGCATGCCGCGCACGGCGCGCATGAAGGGATCGGGGCCGCAGCAGAAGATCTCGCGCTCGCGGAAATCGGGTGCCAGCAGCGGCAGCCGGATCGCATCGATGCGGCCCATATGGCCGAACCAGCCCTCACGGCTCGACCGCTCCTCGATCATGAAGCCGAGCGACAGGCCGGGCATACGGCTGCCGAGCAGTTCGAGTTCCTTGCGGAAAATGATTTCTTCCGGGCGGCGCGCGCAGTTGACGAAGCCGACATCGGTCCACGGCGCGCAGTCATTCAGCCAGCGCAGCATCGACATCATCGGCGTCACGCCGGAGCCGGCCGAAATGAACAGGTACTTGGCCGCCGGGTGGCTGTGCAGCGAAAAATCGCCGGTCGGTCCATAGGCCTTGACGTGCGAGCCCGGCGTCAGGTGGTCGAACATCCAGCGCGTGCCGGCGCTGCCCGGCTGCGCCTTCACCGTCACCGCGATCGAGAACGGCCGCGATGGCGAGGACGACAGCGTATAGGTGCGCATCAGCGGCCCGTCCGATGTCGGCAGTTCCAGCGTCACGAACTGGCCGGGCTTGTAGCGGAACCAGGTCTGGTTGTCGGAGCGGAAGGTGAAGGTCTTCACGTCGGGTGCTTCGTCGCTGACACCGATCACTTCCAGCACCTGCAGCCTGTCGTTCCAGGGCGTCATCTGGTCGAGATGGCGATAGAGGCCAAGATCCGTCATCGCATTCATCCTCTTGTCCCTTTTGTCTCGTGCTAGGCGACGCTGCGCAGCGCGGGCCGGCCGCCCTCGGCAAGGCGCGGGCCGATGAACGACGCGTACCACTCGACGAACTGGATCACGCCACCCTCATGCAGCTCCGAATAGGGACCGGGCTCATAGGCCGGCGACAGGATGCCGAAGGCGTTTTCCTCGACGATGCGGCGGTCCTGGTCGTTGGTCTCGGTCCAGACATGGGTGAGGTCTTCGATGGTGTAATCGACCCCCTCGACCGCATCCTTGTGCACCAGCCACTTGGTCGTCACCGCCGTTTCCGTGGCGCTGATCGGCAGCACACGGAACGTCACGGCGTGATCGATGAGGATGTGATTCCAGGTCGTCGGATAGTGATAGTGCATCAAGGTGCCGATCCGGTCGGCGGAAACGGTGTCGGAGAGGTTCTTCTTGACCGCCAGCTTGCCGGTCATGGTGTAGCTGACGGCATCGCGCAGCAGCGGCGCGCGGGTGGCGCGGTATTGCCCGGCCGGATCGATGCGGAATTTGCTCGGCAGGCCCGATGCCTCGCATTTGGCCCAGTGCGCGACCATCTCGGGGTCGCTGTCGGCGCCGTTGACGCCGGTCACGGTCGGTGCTTCGGGGAAGGTCTTGCACAGCTCGGGATGATTGGCGGCGCAGTGGTAGCACTCGCGGTTGTTTTCCCAGACCAGCTTCCAGTTGCCCTTCTCGATGATCGTGCTCTCGAAGGCGATCTTTGCTTCACGCAAACGGTGCGGCAAAAGATAGGGTTCGATCATCGCCCGCATCGGTGCGAAATCCGCCGGCTGCTTGGCCAGGCAGATGAAGATGTAGCCGCCGACGCTCTCGCAGGCGACCGGCTTCAGGCTGAACTCACTCTTGTCGAAACCGTCGGCCATCTGGCGGGCAAACAGCAGGCGGCCGTCGAGCTCATAGGTCCACTGGTGATAGGGGCAGACCAGCTTTGCCGCCGTACCCTTCTCCGTGTTGCAGACGCGGCTGCCGCGATGCCGGCAGGAATTGTGGAAGGCGTTGATCTTGCCTTGCTGGTCGCGGACAAGAACGACCGGATAGTCGCCGATCTGCACTGTGATGTAGCTGCCCGGCTTCGGCAGTTCACAATCGTGGCCGATGAACAGCCAGTCGCGATACCAGATCAGCTCCATGTCGAGCTTGAAATAGTCTGGATCGGTGTAGAAGGGCTGCTCTAGCGAAAAGCCTTGCCGGCGGCCATTCAAGAGCCTCAGCATGTCGTTGCGAATATCCATGTCCTGTCCTCGCTTCAAGGACTGAACTGGTGGTGACGGAGGAAGGATTGGACGCAGGCCGGCGATAAGCCGGACATGCACTATCCACCTCTTGACCGCCCACCGCGATCAGTCGAGTTCAAACATCTCGGGCTGGTTTCCGGGCTCTGGAGTTGTCCTTGCGGACCATCGCGACACCTTCCCAGGCAGTTGCCCAGTGGTCTCCCGTTGCGACTTGAACTCCACCACCGTTGCGGGGGCAGCGCCGGATTCTGACCGGCTTCCCAATTCTCCGCCTCGTCGTCACGAAGCGGCACCTGAGATGGCATGATCTAACCACGACAGCGATTTCGACATCGGCATGAAAGCGACATCGTATCCATGCGGCGCGACACGGGATGCGAAACGTTCCCGTTGGCGATTGCGCAGCTGAAATCCCATCTCAGCGGCAGCCATTCCCCTCGAAACCGACCCCTGACCGGGGTCAAAAAAGGTTAACGGTTTCGAAAAGTGACTATTAGCTCATTCTAAAATCGAACCGAACGGTTCGTTTCTGTTGACGGTGCGTGCAGGACGGTGTGAACGGTGGGCCTCCGAAACAGTTGGTGATCCATGCGCGGTTTTTGCCTAAATATTTGAAATAACAAAGAAAATATGTGCCGTAGACGCCCTTGGCGTAATTTCAAGTGGTGGATTCATGGTCCACATGGAACAACTTCGTGATTGGAAAAGGCGGACCGGCCCTACCACATCGGAGCTGTCCGAACGACGCGATTTCCTCCCAAGACACGCCGCTAGACGGACGGAAAAATACTGGAGTACATAAAATGAAAAAGATCATTCTCACTGCCGCCGCCCTTCTGGCCATTTCCGGCAGCGCCTTCGCTAATGGTAGCGACCACTATGGTTCGAACGCCCCGGCAGCCACTGCTGTCGACAGCTCATACACCGCTTCGATCAAGAAGTCGGAACCGGCTGCTCAGACGCCTGCCCAGGGTAGCGACCGCAACCTCTTCGGCAACCACTAACAGCCGAATCACCAGTTGACGGCGGGTTCGCCCGCCGCCCTGGCGAAATCCAAAAATTCAGGAGACTTGAAATGAAGAAGATCATTCTTGCTACCGCCGCCGTTCTGGCCATCTCGGGTAGCGCTTTCGCCGGCAGCGACAACTTCGGCTCCAATGGCGCCAACCAGCCTGCCGTCACCTCGGTTGACAGCTCGCATACGGCTTCGGTCCAGCAGAAGTCGGCTCCGGCTGAAAAGCAGCCCGTCGTTCAGGGCAGCGATCGCAACCTCTTCGGCAACAACTAACAGCGGATTCGCGGTTGACGGCGGGTCTGCCCGCCGTCCTGGCGAAATCCAGAAAATCCAGGAGACTAAAATGAACAAGATCCTTATTGCTGCCGCCGCCGTTCTGGCCATCTCGGGCAGCGCTTTCGCGGGCAGCGACAACTTCGGCTCCAATGGCGCCAACCAGCCTGCCACCACCGCCGTCGACAGCTCGTACACGGCTTCCGTCAAGAAGTCCGAGCCGGCTGCGCAGACGCCTGTCACCCATGGCAGCGACCGCAATCTGTTCGGCAACAACTAACATCCGACCTAACTAACATCCAACAACCGTGAGGCGGTGGGTCAGCCCGCCGCCTCAAGTTCGAAAATACCGGAGTATCGAAATTGAAAAAGATTGTTCTTACTGCCGCCGCTCTTCTGATTGCCGCCGGCAGCGCCTATGCCCGCAACGACAACGTTGGCGGCGCAGACATCAACAAGCAGGCGACCGTCAACGTCGACACCTCGCATACGGCTTCGATCCGCAACACGGCCTCGCCAGTGTACAAGCTGCTCAATTCGTCGGGCGACGTACAGAAGTCCGCCCCTCAGGGCAGCGACCGGAACCTCTTCGGCCGCTAACAGCCGAAGCTGATATCAAAAAAGAGCGGCGGGCCTTGCCCGCCGCTTTTTTACGTCCGAGACGTGGTCCTGCCTCAGGCCGCCTTTGCTTCCGGCTTTTGCAGCGCAAAGGAATGTCCGTCCGCATCGAAGATATGCAGGTCCTCGCCATTGGCGCTCAGCCGCAATATCGAACCGCGCTTGACCTCGACATTGCCGGGCAGCTTGGTCACCAGCGGCAGGTCGGCGCGGCCGATGTCGACATAGACCAGCTGGACCTCGCCGAGCTGCTCGACATAGTCGACCGTCCCTTCGAACAGATAGTCGGCGCCATTGGCGATGATCAGATCTTCCGGCCGCACGCCAAAGCTCACCGCAGCCCCCTTTGCCGAAGCTGGCGTCGCGATCGGCACGGTTGCCTTGCGTCCGCCGACATGGCTGACGACGGTCGGGTTGCCGGTCTTGTCGATGGTCGCCGGCAGGATGTTCATGGCCGGCGAGCCGATGAACTGGGCAACGAACAGATTGCCGGGTTTCTTGTAGAGGTCCATCGGCGTGCCGACCTGTTCGATATGGCCGTCCTTGAGCACCACGATGCGATCGGCCAGCGTCATCGCCTCGACCTGGTCGTGGGTGACATAGATCATGGTCGTGTTGGGCATCGATTCCTTGAGCTTGGCGATCTCGATGCGGGTGGCGACGCGAAGTGCGGCGTCAAGGTTCGACAGCGGCTCGTCGAACAGGAACACTTTCGGATTGCGCACGATGGCGCGGCCGATGGCGACGCGCTGGCGCTGGCCGCCCGACATCGCCTTGGGCAGGCGGTCGAGATATTTGGTCAGCTGCAGGATTTCAGCCGCCTGCTTCACACGGCGGTCGATCTCGGCCTTGTTCTCTTTGCCGATCTTCATCGAGAACGCCATGTTGTCGTAGACGGTCATGTGCGGGTAGAGCGCGTAGGACTGGAACACCATGGCGATGCCCCGCTTCGACGGCGGCACGTCGTTGACCACCTCGCCCGCGATCTTGAGCTCGCCGGAGGTGATTTCCTCGAGCCCGGCGATCGACCTCAGCAATGTCGACTTGCCGCAGCCAGACGGGCCGACAAAGACGATGAACTCGCCCGACTTTATGTCGAGGTCGATGCCGTGGAGAATGTTCAGATTGCCGTAGGACTTCTTCACTTGTCTTAGCGTGACATCGGCCATTGGTTTCCTCCCAGTAATTTTGAATTCAAGTGATTTGAAATTCAGTCGATACGCCCGAACCAGGCGCCGTAGCCGCCGAGCTTTATGGCGCCGCTGCTCGTCTGCCCCGAGAATCCGTGTCCCGGCAAAGGTTGCAGCGATCGGTTGCCAAGGTCAACCTCGGCCGGCCTGGCGCCCAGATTGAAGATGCAGACGATCTGCTCGTTGCCGGCGCGGCGCGTGAAGGCGACGGTGTCCCCCTCACTTTCGATGAAGGTTATGTCGCCCTTGGCCAGCACCGGATGGGCGCGCCGGAAGCTGAGAAAGCGCCGGTAATGCTCGAGCAGCGAAGTCTCGTCGCCCTGCTGGACATTGACCGCTTGCGCCAGATGCTTGGCCGGCACCGGCAGCCAGGGCTTTGCCTGGGAGAAACCGCCATTTTTGGCGCCGCCGTCCCACACCATCGGCGTGCGGCAGCCGTCGCGGCCCTTGAATTCCGGCCAGAAGCGGATGCCATAGGGGTCCTGCAAATCCTCGAAGCGAAGGTCCGCCTCGCCGAGCCCAAGCTCTTCGCCCTGATAGATGCAGACCGAACCGCGCAAGGACATCAGCAGTGCCGAGATGAGCTTGAGATAGGCGGTCGGATCGGCCTCATTGGCCGCCCAGCGCGAGGCGGGGCGCATCACGTCGTGGTTGGAAAAAGCCCAGCACGACCAGCCGTCGCTGGCGACCTTGCCGAAGGATTCCAGCACCGAGCGGACCTTGGCCGCGCTGATCTTTTCCGGCGCCAGGAAATCGAAGGAATAGCACATGTGCACGCGCTTGCCGCCGGCGGTGTAGGCAGCCACCACCTCCAGCCCGCGCTGCGAATCGCCGACCTCGCCGACCGCGGCGGTTGCCGGATATTCGTCGAGCAGGGCGCGGAACCGTTCGAGGAAGCCGAGGTTCTCGGGGCGGCTCTTGTCGTAGAGATGGTCCTGGTAGTTGTAGGGGTTGACCGCGGGCGCCGTCTGGTCGTTGCGCTCTTCCGGCGGCAGCGGCGGATTGTTTTCCAGGCCCTGGCTGTGGAAGTAGAAATTGATGGTGTCGAGCCGGAAACCATCGACGCCGCGCTCCAGCCAGAAGCGGGTGACGTCGAGCAATGCGTCCTGGACCTCGTGGTTGTGGAAGTTGAGGTCGGGCTGCTCGGCCAGGAAGTTGTGCAGGTAGTATTGCTGGCGGCTGGTGTCCCATTGCCAGGCCGATCCGCCGAAGATCGACAGCCAGTTGTTGGGCGGCGTGCCGTCCGGCCTGGCGTCCGCCCAGACGTACCAGTCGGCCTTCGGGTTGGTGCGGCTTGACCGGCTTTCCTTGAACCATGGGTGGTTGTCGGCGGTGTGCGACAGCACCTCGTCGATCATCACCTTCAAGCCCAGCCTGTGTGCCTCGGCGGTCAGCGCGTCGAAATCGGCCAGCGTGCCGAACATCGGATCGACGTCGCAGTAATCCGACACGTCGTAGCCGAAATCCTTCATCGGCGACTTGAAGAACGGCGAAATCCAGATGGCGTCCGCACCGAGTGCCGCGATGTAGGGCAGCCGGCCGATGATGCCCTTGAGGTCACCGATGCCGTCGCCGTTCGAATCCTGGTAGCTGCGCGGATAGATCTGGTAGATCACCGCACCTCGCCACCAGTCGCTATCGATGGCGAGATCAGGCTTCGAGCTGGCCTTCAAAGCGGATTGCATCGTCTCAGCCTCCTTTCACCGAGCCGGCAAGCAGCCCGCGGACAAAATAGCGCTGCAGCGAGAAGAAGACGATCAGCGGCACGATGATGGTCACGAATGCCGATGTCGTCAGGATCTCCCAGTCGCCGCCGCGTGAGCCCAAAAGCGCGTTGAGCTTGGCGGTCAGCACGATCTGGTCTGCCTCTGTACCGAGGAAAACCATCGCCACCAGCAGATCGTTCCATACCCACAGGAACTGGAAGATGGCAAACGAAGCCAGCACCGGGAACGACAGCGGCAAGACGATCTTGACGAATATCTCGAAATCGCTGGCGCCGTCGATGCGCGCCGATTCCATGATTTCGCGCGGCAGGCCGGCGATATAGCTGCGCAGCAGATAGATGGCGAAGGGCAGGCCGAAGCCGGTATGCGCCAGCCAGATGCCGAGATAGGTCTTCGACGGCATGCCGAAGAAAGAGCCGACGCCGTTGTAGAGCTTCAACAGCGGGATCAGTGACATCTGCAGCGGCACCACCAGCAGGCCGATGATGACCGCGATCAGCAGCGCCCGGCCGGGAAACCGCATCCAGGCCAGTGCATAGGCGGCAAAGGCGGCGATCAGGATCGGGATGATCGTCGCCGGGATGGTGACGGTCAGCGAGTTCATGAACGACCGTCCGATGCCCTCGGAAAACAACACCGTCTTGTAGTTGTCGGTGGTGAATTTCGGCGGTGCCGACGAGGCATAGTAGACGCGCTGGCCGCGATCGCCTTCGAACGCCTTGGGCGAGACCATGACGAAGCTGCCGTCGGCATTGAGAAGCAATGTCACGCCGTCGCCGAGATCGGCTGTCGTGCCGGCGGGATATTGCGTCGGTGCCGCCGATTTGACGCCGAAGGCGCTGATGTTGCGGGCAGCACCGTCACCGAAGATGTTGCCCTGAAGGACGAACTTGCCGTCCTTTTCGACTTGCGTCGAGGCGGCCGGCAGTCGGCCGGCTTCGGTCTGGGTGGAACTGGCGAAGGAGTTCCACCAGCCCGAGGCGATGATCTGGTTCTTGTCACGCAGCGACGAGACCAGGATGCCGAGCGTCGGGATGGTCCAGATCGCGACGAAGACAAGCACGGCGATGTGGACGCCAAAGCGGCTGGCGAAGGAATTTCCGGTCGCAACGGCCATCTCAATGTCCTCCCGTCTCTTTGTTCGCCTGGCGGATGTTCCAGACCATGATCGGGATGACCGCGATCATGATGATGATGGCGATGGTGGCGCCACGGCCGAAATCGCCGCCGCCACGGAACATCCAGTCGAACATCAGATTGGCCAGCACCTGGCTGTTCCACTGGCCGTTGGTCATGGTCAGCACGATGTCGAACACTTTGAGCACCAGGATGGTGATCGTGGTCCAGACCACGGCAATGGTGCCCCAGATCTGCGGCACCATGATCTTCCAGAAGATCTGGAATGGATTGGCGCCGTCGATGACGGCGGCTTCCAGCGTTTCCTCGGGAATGCCGCGCAGGGCGGAGGACAGGATGACCATGGCGAAGCCGGTCTGGATCCAGATCAGGATCACCATCAGGAAGAAATTGTTCCAGAACGGCAGCGATATCCAGACCTGCGGCTGGCCGCCGAAATGCTGGATGATGGCGTTGAGGATGCCGATCTGCGTCTGGCCCTCGCCACGATACTCGTAGATGAATTTCCAGATCACGCTGGCGCCGACGAAGGAGATCGCCAGCGGCAGGAAGATCAGGCTCTTGGCGATCGTGCCCCACCAGATCTTGTCGGTGAGCACGGCGATGATCAGCCCGAGGAAGGTGCAGGCGGCGGGCACGACCGCCAGCCAGATGATGTTGTTGAGGATCGAGTTGCGGAACTCGCGGTCGCCGAAGGCCCATTCGTAATTGGCCAAGCCGACGAAATTGATGCCGCCGCGATCGAGGAACGACAGCCGCAGCGTCTCGACCACCGGATAGATCAGGTAGATGGTCAGGATGATCATCGCCGGGCCAACAAACAGCCAGGGACGAACCAGCCCCTGCCGGCGCAGATTGTCGATGGCCGCGGCACCGGCAACGCCGCGCGATGGGAATATCAGGTCGACCAGCTTGTTGGCGCCCCAGAAATAGGCGACGCAACCGCCGACGCCGACGATGATGACGAAAATGGCCGAGAAAATCTGAGCCGCCATGGGTCCCTCCCCCTGCGCATCACCAGCCAAAGCCGAACGGTCCGGGCGGTGAGATGCGCCGATTCAGTTGTTCAGAGCGCGATGGTCAGGCAAGACGGGTTTTCCCTTTTGCTGATCGCGCTTCATGCCGGATGTCTGTGTGCTCATGATAGTCGCTGCGGCACGCGCCGCCGGTCGGATCCGGGCCTCCAGGGCTCGGATCCATTTGGGATGGGATAGTCCAAACTTCAGCCGAACAATCGGCTGCTTACCTCTGTCGGACCCCTACTTGATGGCGTCCCAGCTCTTCTGGATGTCGGTAGCGACATCCTGCGCGGACTTGCCGCCGACCAGGTCGATCATGCCGGTCCAGAAGGCGCCGGCGCCGATCTTGCCCGGCATCAGGTCGGAACCGTCGAAGCGGAAGGTCGAGGCGTTGGCGAGGATTTCGCCCTGCTTCTTCAGCGCGTCGCTGGCGTAGGCATCCTTGTTGACCGACTTGAGCGGCGTCACGAAACCACCCTCGGCCATCCAGATCTCATGGGCGAGCGGCATCTTCAGGAATTCGATGAACGCGCGCGCCGCCTTGGAGTCCTTGGTGATCATCGCCAGCGTACCGGCGCCGAGCACGGGCGTGCCCAGTTCAGGCTTGGAGGCGTAGGGCGGGAAGTAGAAGAAGTCCGCGTCCTGGCCGACCTTGGTGCCTTCCGGGAAGAAGGTCGGGATGAACGATGCCTGATGGTGCAGGTAGCATTTCGGCGGCACCGAGAAGAGGCCCTTCGGGCTGTCGCGGAAATCGGTCGCCGCAACCGCCTTGGCGCCGCCGTCGACCATCTTGTCGTCGGTCGCGATCTTGCCGAAGATGTCGATGGCGTTGACCACCGCCGGATCGTTGAACGGGATCTCGTTCTTGACCCATTTGTCGTAGACTTCCGGAGGCTGGGTGCGCAGCATCAGGTCTTCGACCCAGTCGGTCGCCGGCCAACCGGTGGCGCCGCCCGAGCCGAGGCCGATGCACCACGGCTTGCCGCCATCGGCGATGATCTTCTTTTCGAGATCGGCGAGTTCTTCCTGCGTCTTCGGCACCTTGTAGCCGGCTTCCTCGAAATTGTCCGGCGAGTACCAGACCAGCGACTTCACGTCAGCCTTGTAGGGAAAGGCGAAGAAGCCCGGCTTGCCGTCCTTGTCCTTGAAGGTGCCGAGATCGACCCATGACTGGCCGGCGCCGTAATTGTCCTTGACCCATTTGGCGGTGTCGTCACCAAGCGGCGTCAAAAGGCCTTTCGATGCCAGGTCCTGGATCAGGCCCGGCTGCGGCAGCACGGCGATGTTGGGCGGGCTGCCGGCCTGTGTATCGATGACGATCTGCTGTTCGTAATTCTCCGAGGAGGAGTATTTGATCTCGACGCCGGTGGCTTCCGAGAAATAGTCGAGAACGCCGCGCACCAGGCCTTCGTCCTCGCCGCGCCACGGTCCGAAGATCGACAGCGTCTCACCCTTGAGATCGACTTTCTTGAGCTCTTCGTAGTTCGCCCAGTTGAAGCGCTTGTCTTCGCCCGGCTTGAACTTCAATTCGGCATGCGCGGGCGCGTTCAGGGCGAGCGTGGCAAACGCAGCACCCAGCAAAAGCATTTTCTTCATCGGTATTCCTCCCAGTGGGTCACACACACCGGACGGAACCTCCATTCCGCCCGCCGACGCCGCAGGACTGTGACTCAGTCAGAAAGGAACCGCAACCTTTCGAAGAGTCTTCCAAAGCGCTTTGGCTTTTCTGATCTCGCCATTGAATCGTCGGGAAGTCAAGAGGCTGGCGAGCTAATCGATTTAACTTCGCGCATTTGCGGCAGAAAAAGTGCGCTGCAGCATGCTTTTATGGCAGTGCAGCAGCAATTTTTGCTTCAAACAGGCCCAAACCGCGTCTATGGTCCATCCTCCTATGGACCGGCCCTTACGGCACTTGGGTCGATTCAATTTAAAAGCGCTTTGAGGGAATGGAGACTTTCGTGAACCTCAAGCAGCTCGCCCATATGCTGGCCCTTTCGCAGACCACGGTAAGCCGCGCGCTGAACGGCTATCCCGAGGTCAACGAGGAAACGCGCCGGCGGGTGATGGATGCCGCCAAGCGTCATGGCTACCGCCCCAATCCGAGCGCGCGCCGGCTGGCGACCGGCAAGACCGGCATGATCGGCTATGTCCTGCCGACCGGTGCCGCCGTCGATATCGATCCGCATTTCGTCGAGTTCCTATCCGGCCTCGGCGACTACGCTCGCTCGCACGAACTCGACCTGGTTCTGTCGCCGGCCGACGCCGACGATCAGGAGACGACCTACCGGCGTATCGTCGCCAACCGGCAGGTCGACGCCGTCTATATCTCCTCGCCAAGGCCCGCTGACCGGCGCGTGGCGCTGGTCAACACGCTCGGCATTCCCTTCATCGTCCATGGCCGCAGCGAAGGTTTCGATTTCGACTATGCCTTCACCGACATCGACAATGAGGGCGCCTTCCACGAGGCGGCCAGGCTTCTGATCCAGCTCGGCCACCGGCGGCTGGCGCTGATCAACGGCGACGATCGCGAGACCTTCGCCATCCATCGCGAACGCGGCGTGCGCCGGGCGCTTGCCGCGAGCGGGCTGACATTGGGCGAGCGCCATGTCTGCTCGGTGGATATGACCGAGGAGAACGGCTATCGCGCCACCAGGCGTCTGCTGGAAGAGGGCGACGCGCCGACGGCGATCGCCTGCTCCAGCCTGATCATGGCGCTGGGCGTCGTGCGTGCGGTGCGCGACCTTGGCCTGAGCATTCCGGGCGACGTGTCGCTGATCGCCCATGACGATGTCTTCCCCTGGCTGAGGCCGGAGAATTTTTCGGTGCCGCTGTCGACGACGCGCTCATCGATCCGTCTGGCCGGCGCCCGCGTCGCCGAGCGGCTGGCGGCACGGATTTCCGGCCTGGAAGAGGGCGCCCGCGGCGAGGTCTGGCCGGTCGACCTGGTGGTCAGGGGATCGGTGGCCGGCGCGCCGGGCTAGAAGCGTCGGCGTGAGCCGGCCACACAAAGTACTATCAGCGCACTATCAGCTAGCCTTGTCCGCATTTTTTGGTGGCGAATGAGCTGGATGATTGGCTGGCGTCTGGCCTTCAACATCGCAAACCACGCAACAGAAAAATCCATTGGTACTGGCGAGTTGGCTTGTCTGAGCATCAATCGATCCGTCGGCTTTCCTTGTCAGTGAGCGGCTGTGATCCTCCGACCGAAACCGCATGTATCGGCTTATGTTGGCTAGGCCGACAAACAACGGCCGAAACCCAAAACCATGCCCCTGTTCGGCGTAATAACGGGATACTCCCTCGTCCAGGGCCAATTCGAGCGCGGTGCCAGCGTCGGCCAGATAGGCATATGCTGGATTGCCACGAAGGCTGCTCAGGACACCCATTCCAGCATCCGCCACAACAAACTCAAAGCGGCCAGGAGAGGCGCTATAGACGACGTAGCCCGTATCGATACGCCCACTATGGTCGATGACGTTCGCGTAAAACTCGCCAATGGCCGCCGTAAGCTTACCGCCGTAGTCGTCAGAAAATCCGGCCGAGATCGCTGCTCGTTTGGCGCGTAGCACAAAGTTGGTCCACGCGAGTTCATCTCGTCGAAGTTTATCGACCGAAATATATCCCTGGTGTCCTGATGTGGGCTCGAACCAGGAATCTGTGTCGCGCATGTTGCGCATAAGTTCGCGATAATTGTCCGCAGTGAGCCAAAGAGGTCCACCATCTTCGTTCACGATGTTTGGTTGCGTATGTCGCAACTCTAAGAGCGGTCCGAGGCCATCGGCATGAGTCGGCGGCAGGCCTGCCTCTGTGAGAGTGCCGCTCTGCACGCCGAGGCAAATGTCATCTACCAGATCGAAGGTCAGCGTCTCGATTTTCCACCTCACGCAGCTTTTGCAAAAGGCGCATCGCTGCCGTAGTAGGTGGCCCGCAAAAAGGCGATCTGCTCTTCAACATTGTGGATCAAAAGTCTGTCGACTGTCTCGCCGACGATGGTCGGCGCCGGGGGCCAGCGAAGCGCATTGTTATCTAATCGTTCGGCGCGCCGACGCTTCAAAGTTTTCATGAATGCGTTGGTTTCGATATAGATGACGTGGCGATAGAACTGCCGCAGGAAGGGAATGACCTGAGGATCGCCGCGCACCACAATGTTCAGTTCCCTGCCGGAGGCCTTGGCCAGATCAGCGAGCCTATCTAGGTGAAACTGCCTTCTGAGCTTTTGGCCTGAGCCGGTGATAAATTCGTAGGCGAGCGTCTCGATCTCGGAGTGGTCAGCAATGAACTTCGACCAGCGCTCAAAGTCGCGATAGGTCCGACCGTTGGGATGGAGTGCGCAGGGCAACCCTTCACGCTGGAATTCCTCGAACGTGATGGCGATGCGCTTCATAGCGTGAAGGTCATCTGTTCGCGGGTTATCAAGGAGAAGACTGAAGTTTGGCGTCGTTACGAGCGCGATCCCAAGTCCCTTCATCGCCTTGATGATGGCAAGGCGCTGCTCGCCAAGGGTCCACCATGGCTCAATCCGGTGATCGTGATTGACTCCGGTTAGAACAAGGTCAGCCGCTGGGTTTATGCTGTATGCCTGACACAAAGCTTCGCGCGTTTCGAAATGAAGCTTCCCGCGCTTGAAGTCGATGAGGTCGGCTAAGCGTAGAGCGAACGCTCTGCCAGCGAGCGCTATCGTTCGACTGCTTCCATGGTAGATGAGCGGCACGATATCCGCGCTCAATTGGGAAGAACAAACGGATGTCCGTGGAATGCCTTCCAAATTAAGGCCGCCGACCTCTCTCATCTGCTGCACAAAGAGCTGCGGGTTATGACGGCAGACGCGCGTACAGTGAGCCGAGTCTCCGCAGCACAATTCCAGACAGTCGACAAGTGAAGCGCGGACCGAAAGGCCGCCGCATTCGGAGAAATGAGGGCATCCGGGGCAACCCAAGGCCATGGTATTGCTGTATGGATCATCCGTTAGCGATCGGATAATCACTTCATGGCTTCGCGTATCTGGACGATGGAGGTTCAGCACAGAGATACTTCTGCTTTCTTCGAGAGCTTGTGTACCCGGCCAACGACACCGTTCGCCGCGCCCCCCGATTTCTCAATTGCAGAGATTACGTCGCCAGCGGGATTATCGAATGAGCCGACGACGCTATTGCCTCGGCGCAAACTCACCCGCCCGCCCTTTGTCTCAACAATAAGCACTTCGCCGTTGGCGACATTTACCCCGGCGCTGATCGAAGCAATCGCTCGGCGGGGCTGGTTTGTGGGATTGACCGTAAACAAGCCCGGCGTAGCAAGCTCTGCCCGCTTCGTATCGACGTGCTTACGTATCGCTTTCTTTGTTCTGTTTAAAAACTCCACTCCCATCAGATCACCTCTTCAAATAGCGGCCGATAGTATTTCGAACGACCCTGAGCGAACTCACGAATCACACCGCGCGCCGCGAGGCTGGCAAGGCGGTTGTTCCAAGCTGTAGTGCTCTTGGTCTGTTCAGACTCTCCAAATTTTTCCATGAGATGGTTGGCATCAACCTCATGATACTCGTTAACCAAGTCGAATGTCATCTGTTGCTTCGGATCAAGGCTACCAATCAACTCCGCTCTGGAGACACGCTCGTCGCGGTCTAGGCGACAGCTCATAATCGCATCGCCTTTGGTGTTCGCCACAACCAGCAACTCGTCCAAAATTTCGTCGTTAATGTTCGCAACGACTGGATAATACCTGGATGAAATCGTGCGCATGTATCCCTTCAGGGCAAACACCGATTCTCTAAGATAGCTGGCGGTGGCCACGTCGATGTTTGCAAAGTCAAGGAATAGCGGGGTCGGTGCGGCTGGTTCGCAATCAATGGCCCTTACAAAGGCTGCAAAAGCAGCTTTGCCATTGATGGAGCCGGATAGTACCGGGCCGGTCCCAATGATTGCCATATCCATTTTCATGATCGTCACCTTACTCACGTGTCTGACGTGAGATTGCTCGTTTAGATCGGCGATGTCAAGAAAATCGTTGGAATGAAAAGGCAAAGACTTTTTCGACCTTCCAAGCTGGAAGGAAGCAAAACATGTTTTTGGCGGCTCTCTAACTTACCTTGAAAACCGCTCGTCGGCTTCCGGCCCCCATTTCGGCCATTGGCGGCAAGTAGGCTGATTGAGTTTTGACCCAAGCCCGCCTTGACTAAAGCTCACTCCTTTGCCGCCGCCTTGATATCGAGCAGCCCATAGCCGAAATCATTGTCGCGTCCCTTGGGGCCGAGATCCCTGGCCGTTGCCGCCAGCGCTTTCTCGATATCGTCGGCCGAGCGGTCGGGCGCGGCATGGATGAGATTGGCGATGGCGCCGCTCACGATCGCCGCCGCGAACGAGGTGCCGGTGACCACGTCCGAGCCGGCGCCGCTCGGCGCCACCATCTCGACGCCCGGCGCCGAGATGAAGACATAGGCGCCGCGATTGGCCTGCGGCATCAGCCCGTCCTTGGCATCGGTGGCGGTCACCGCGATGACGCCGTCGAAGGCAGCCGGATATCCATAGGGTGCTTTCGGCCCGTTGTTGCCGGCGGCGGCGACCAGGACCATGCCGAGCGCGCGGGCATTGCGGCAGGCGACGCCGAGCAGGTCGTTCTTCGGCCCGACAAAGCTCATATTGATGATGCGCACGTCCTGCTCAGCGGCCCAGTCGAGCGCAGACAGGATGACGTCCATGGTCGACTTGCCGCCCTCGAAGGCACGCGCGTGGTAGATCCTGGCGCCGGGCGCCATGCCTTCCAGCGCGCCGACACCGGCGATCAGGCCGTCGATCGACGTGCCGTGATCGCGCTTTTCGATCGGCACGTCGGGCATGGCGTCGAATTGCCCGGCAATGACGCCTGCCAGCGCCGGGTTGGTGTCGTCGATGCCGGTGTCGATCACCGCTATGCGGACGTTTTCGCCGCTGGCCTGTTTGGAATCGAGCGCGATGCGGTCGAAGGCATAGTTGACGATGCTGGCGGCCTGCTGCAGCGAATAGACATGGTTGGGCTCGCGCCGCTGGGTGCGGCCGTCGGCGGCCAGCTGCGCCAGCACGACGCCGACGGGCCGGCCGTCGGGAATGCCGAAGCGCACCAGCGTGCTGCCGAGCAGCCGCGACTGGCGCTGCGAGCGCACCTGGAGGCCGAAGGAGGCGGCGATCTGCTGGACGGCGCCGGCATCGCCGTCGACGGTCACCAGCACCTCGTCGGGCACGAAATCGCCAACCACCGCGCGCGGCGGCTGAACGGCGATGAGATCGGTCGGCGAGACGATCGGGCCGCCAGGCGGGGGGCCGGCCTGATTGTCGGCCGGCGGCGTCGCGGGCGCCGGCCGTGGCGTCGGCACCGGTGCCGGCGTCGCCGCCGGGTTGGGGAACAGGTCGACGATCAGCGCCGGCAGGAAGACAGCGCCGGATTGGCCTGCGTCCGATCCGCTCTTTGCGTCGCTGCCGTCCTTGGCGCAGTCCGTTCCCGCCGCATTGGTTCCGTCGCGGCAGTCGATTTTCGCCGGGTCGGGATTGGGGTCGTTGGTCTGCGCCGACGCGGGCACGGCGGCGATTGTCATCGCCGCCGCAAGCATTGCCGCAAATCGAATGACTGCCTCAGCCGCCATCAACCGGTTTCCTTCCCTCGATCACAGTCTCCGTAAAAGGCTGGGCGGCAATAAGGCCGATTTGCTTCGCATAGTCGGCTGCGTTGGCAGCCGGCATGCCAAGCCGGAACACACCGTCGGCGGTCGGTCCACCGATGATCTTCAGCCCGTTGCCGCCGAGGAAGGCGGAAATGTCCGACATCTTGGCATCCGGTTTGAACTTGACCAGGGCGAACGGCATTTTCGACAGATCGTCTTGCGCGCCGGCAATCTCGAAATCACGGCCCTTGCCGCCGGGCTCGACAAACGACTGCACCATGACCAGGGCCAGCAGAACCGCGGCCGCGGCCCAGGCGACACCGACCGGCACCGCCATGAAGCGGCCCCAGGCCTGCGCCAGCCAGGACGAACCTGCCGGTTTGCGCGCAGCCCCGGCCTCGGCATCAAGCGCCTTGGCGAAGCGGCTGAGCGCATCGGACGGCGGCCGGATCGCCTCATTGGCGGCCGTCGCGCCGGAGAATTCGGCTTCCGCCTCGCCAAGGGCGGCAAGTGCGGCCGGATCGCTGGCCAGCCATTCCTCGACGGCTTCCAGATCCGAACCTTCCAGCGAGCCGTTCAGATAGAACGGCAGCAGCGTTTCCATTTCGTCGCGGCGCGACATCTTTTCAGCGGCGCTCATGGCCACCCCCTGTCGTGACCGGCGGCCTTGAGGGCCTCACCGAGTTTCTTGCGGGCGTAGAACATTCGGGTCTTGACGGTGGCGACCGGAATGTCGAGCACCTCGCCGATCTCGCTCACCGACTGTCCGTGATAATAGGCAAGATCGATCACCACGCGGTGCTCTTCGGGCAAGGCGTCGACGAAGCGCCGCAAGGCGGCAGCCTTGTCCTCCTTCATGGTGACGACTTCCGGCGTGTCGGCGCTGTCGGGCACCGCGGCGGCGGCCTCGTCGTCGATCCAGTCTTCCTTCTTCTTGCGCAGCAGGGACAGCGCCTTGAAACGGGCGATGCCGAGCAGCCATGTCGAGACTTCGGAGCGTCCTTCGAAACCTGGCGCCTGACGCCACAGTTCGAGGAACACTTCGTTGGCGATATCGTCAGCCATCATTTCCGATCCCGTCTGGCGCGCCACGAAGCGGTAGACCCGCGCGTGGTGACGCATGAACAGGAGCCGCACGGCGGCACGGTCGCCCTTCGCGACCCGGTCGACAAGCGCGCGATCGGTCTCCGTCGCTGCCGTCATGGCCGGTCGAGCCACCTGGCTCCTGTCTGCTCTGTCGCTGATCGGTCCAAAAGGTTCATCCTCCGCCAAGGAATTTTGCGGAGGCTAACCGAAGAGCGCGGAGGTTGCCAGAGCATCCCTTCTCCCCGTCACTATACGGGGAGAAGGTGCCGGCAGGCGGATGAGGGGCGGCGCCGACGTGGGGTCTTATACTCGACGTTGGCGCTGCCCCTCACCCTTACCCTCTCCCCGTAAAGGACGGGGAGAGGGGGACGCCAACGTCGCGCCTTTCACCCCAAAAACGGCTTAGCCTTCATCGTCTCCGGCACGGGAACACCCAGCCGGCTCAGCACCGTTGGCGCCAGCTGCAGCTGGTCGAGCAGCGTGTCAGCCTGCGGACCCTTGCCGGGGCCGAAATAATACAGCGCGAAATCCTGCATCTCGTCGTCATGGCCGCCATGATGGCCACGATCGGTCTGGCCATGGTCGGCGGTGACCATGACCTCATAGCCGGCTTCGATCCAGCGCGGCAGGAAGGCCGCCAGCATGCCGTCCATCGCATAGACGGCATGGTCCATCTCGTGGCAGTCATGGCCGAAGCGGTGCCCCATCGAATCCAGCGTGCAGGTGTGCAGGATGCCGTAGTCGATGCCGTGGCGTTTGGTCAGCATGGTCAGGGTCGCGAACAGGTCGACATCGCTCGGCGTCATCTGGTTGCGGGCGTTGTAGCCGGTCATGGTGTGGAAGCGGCCATGCGTGATCGGTCCGTCTGGTTCGTCGAATTCCATGTCGTCGACCAGGTCGAACGGATAAGCGCGGAAGAATTCCGACCAGTAGGAATGCGTCACGGCGCCCGTCTTGCCGCCGGCCTTGCTGACTTCGGAGAAGATGTCGGGCTGCGCGACGCGGAACCGGTTCTCGTTGGACAGGATGCCGTGCACCTGCGGCGAAACCCCGGTGTGGATCGAGGCGTAGCAGCAGGCGGAAGTGGACGGCAGCACGGAGCGCATCTTCCAGACCCGCGCCTCGCCCGATTGGACCCAACCTTCGAGGTTGCCCATCAGCCGGCGCCAGTTCCTGTAGGGCACGCCGTCGAGAATGATCAGCAAAAGCTTGGATTTGAGCGCCATGGGCTGCTCCATGCGGTTTGGCGGTTGAAACGGGAACGCCGTGTGCCGTTTTGGGCACACGGCGTTCTTGATAAATGAAATCGGACGATCAGATTTCGGCTAAGCGTTGAGCCAGCATTCGGCAAGCGCGTAGCCGTCCATCATTTCGCCGATCGGACTCTTGGCGAAGCCGCCGATCTTGTTGGTGGCGGCAGCGTCGATGAACTGGTTGAAGAAAGGGACGATCAGCCCGCCTTCGTCGCGCATCATCACCGCCATGTCGTGGTAGATCGCCTTGCGCTTGGCCTGGTCGAGTTCGCCGCGCGCGGTAAACAGCATCTTGTCGAATTCCGGCCGCTTGAAACGCGTGTCGTTCCAGTCGGCGGTCGAGACGTAGCCGGTGGAATACATCTGGTCCTGCGTGGCGCGTCCGCCCCAGTAGGAGAGCGAGAAGGGCTGCTTGTTCCAGACTTCCGACCAGTAGCCGTCGCCAGGTTCGCGCTTGATCTCGATCTTGATGCCGGCCTTGGCGCAGGACTGCTGATAGAGCTGTGCGGCGTCGACGGCGCCGGGGAAGGCGACGTCCGAGGTGCGCAGCACGATCGAGCCGCTATGGCCTGATTTCTTGTAGGCTGCCGCTGCCTTTTCCGGGTCGAACTTGCGCTGCTCGATGTCGGCGGAAAACAGCGGATAGGCTTCGTTGATAGGGAAGTCGTTGCCGACCGAGCCATAGCCGCGCAGGATCTTTTCCAGCATCTCGTCGCGGTCCATGGCAAGCTTCAGCGCCATCCGCAGGTCGTTGCTGTCGAAGGGGGCTGTGTCGCAGAACATGTTGAACGGGTAATAGCCCTTGCCCGAAGCGTTCTCGATGGAGACGCCGGGAATGCGCTTGACGAGATCGACCACCTTCGGCTCGACGCGGTTGATCATGTGCACCTGGCCACCCTGCAAGGCTGCAAGCCGAGCGGTCGCATCATTGATGACGATGATCTCAACCTGGTCGGCATGGCCGGCCTTGTCGCCCTGCCAGTAATTGGCGAAGCGTTCGCCGCCATGGCGCACGCCCGGCTGGTTGACGGTGACCTTGTAAGGCCCGGCGCTAATGCCGGCATTCGGGTTGTCCTTGCCGCCATTCGGCTGGATGACGAGATGGTAGTCGGCCATCAAATAGGGGAAGTCGGCATCGGCGTCGCCGAGCGTGACGATGACTTCCTTGCCGCTCGCCTTGACGCCCTTGATGTTCTTGAGGATGCCGAGCGCGCCCGACTTCGACTTCTCGTCTGCATGGCGCTCGATGGTGGCCGCGATGTCTTCGGCGGTGACGGTCTTGCCATTGTGGAACTCGATGCCGTCGCGCACCTTGATCGTCCAGGTCTTGGCGTCGGCCGAAGCGCCGATCTCTTCGGCGATCAGGTTGACCAGCTTGTTGTCGGGGGTGAGGCGCACGAGATACTCGCCCCAAAGCTTGCCGAAGCTGAAGGTGACCTGGCTGAGGTTCAGCGCCGGATCGAGGCTGTTGGTCGATTCACCGCCCTGCAGGCCAGCCTTGATGGTGCCGCCCTTCACCGCCGTCTGGGCGAAAGCCCTGCCTGCCAGTGTCGTTGCGAGTGCGGCCGACACGCCCAGTGCCGCAGTGCGGCCGAGGAAGTCGCGGCGCGATATACGGCCCTGGCCGGCGAGTTCAGCGAGATGGTCGAGTTCAGTCTTCATGTCCTACCCCTTTTAAGAAAAAATCGTGCGGGCGCCGCCCGTCCGGAAGGACGTGTGGCGCTCTAGTGTTGCATCCGGATGACGGCCGCCGGCTCCCCTGACCTGGCGGCTCGCTAATTCCCCGCGCTGGCCATGCGCCGTCCCTTGATCGCCTTTTCCAGCCAGCCGATCTCCATCTCGGGGACAGATGACAGGAGAAGGTCGGTATAGTCGTCGAAGGGCGGGCTCAGCACCTTGCTCTTCGGGCCATAGCGCACCACTTCGCCGCGATACATCACCGCGATCGAATCGGCGATCGACTTCACCGTGGCGAGGTCATGGGTGATGAAGAGATAGGCGACGTTCTCCTCCTTCTGCAGCTCGAGCAGCAGTTTCAGGATGCCGTGGGCCACGAGAGGGTCAAGCGCCGAGGTCACCTCGTCGCAGATGATCAGCTTCGGCTTGGCGGCGAGCGAACGGGCGATGCACACGCGCTGTTTCTGGCCGCCGGAAAGCTCGGCCGGGTAGCGGTCGGAAAAGCCCTTGCCCATCTCGATCTTGTCGAGCAGTTCGGCAACGCGCTTGTCGCGCTCGCGGCCGCGTATGCCGAAATAGAACTCGAGCGGCCGGCCGATGATGGTGCCGACGGTCTGACGCGGGTTCATCGCCACGTCGGCCATCTGGTAGATCATCTGCAACTGGCGCAGATCCTCCTTCGGCCGATCGGCCAGCCGGTTTGCCAGCGGACGCCCGTCGAAGGTGACGGTGCCTTGTTCGGGCGGCAAAAGGCCGGTGATGGCGCGCGCCAGCGTCGACTTGCCGGAGCCCGACTCGCCGACCACGGCCAGCGTCTGGCCCGGATAGATGTCGACCGAGACGTTCTTCAGCACCTTGATGTGGCTGTGGCCATAGGCGGCGGTGACGTTCTTCACCGACAGGAACGGCGTCGTGCCGGGCTTCTGCTCGGCATGTTCGATCTCATGCACCGAGACCAGCGCGTTGGTGTATTCTTGGCGCGGCTCCTTGATGATCTGCCGCGTGCCGCCCCATTCGACCAGCCTTCCATGGCGCAGCACCATGATCTCGTCCGACACCTGGGCGACGACGGCAAGGTCGTGGGTGATATAGAGCGCCGCCACATGCGTATCGTGGATCGCATCCTTGATCGCCGCCAGCACGTCGATCTGCGTCGTCACGTCGAGCGCCGTGGTCGGCTCGTCGAAGACGATCAGGTCCGGCTCGGAGCACAGCGCCATCGCCGTCATCACACGCTGCAGCTGGCCGCCCGAAACCTGGTGCGGAAAGCGCTCGCCGATGGTTTCGGGGTTGGGCAGGCTGAGCTTCTTGAACAGCGCAACCGCGCGCTTCTCGGCCTCGGCTCGTGTCGCGGTGCCGTGCAGCAGCGTGGCTTCCACCACCTGGTCCATCAGCTTGTGCGCCGGGTTGAAGGCGGCTGCCGCCGACTGCGCGACATAGCAGACCTCGCGGCCGCGCAGCTTGCGGAAGCCATCCTTGCCGCCCTTGAGGATGTCGCGGCCGTTCAAGATGACCTCGCCGCCGGTGATGCGCACGCCACCGCGGCCATAACCCATCGACGACAGGCCGATGGTCGACTTGCCGGCCCCGGATTCGCCGATCAGGCCAAGCACCTTGCCCTTTTCGAGTGTCAGCGAGACATCGTGCACCAGCACGATGTTCTTCGGCGGTTCGCCGGGCGGGAAGACGGTGGCCTCGATGCGCAGGTTGCGTATGTCGAGCAGCAGGCCGGGTTTCGCTTTGCTGTCGGCCATCACCCGCGTCCCCCCTTGAGGCTTGTCGTCCGGTTGAGCACCCAGTCGGCGACCAGGTTGACGGAAATCGCCAGCAGGGCGATCGCCGCCGCCGGGATGAGCGCTGCCGCGATGCCGAAGACGATGCCGTCCTTGTTTTCCTTGACCATGCCGCCCCAGTCGGCGTCCGGTGGCTGCACGCCAAGGCCGAGGAACGACAGCGTCGACAGGAACAGCACCGCGTAGATGAAGCGCAGGCCGAGTTCCGAAACCAGTGGGGACAGCGCGTTGGGCAGGATCTCGCGGAAGATGATCCAGGCGCTGCCCTCGCCACGCAGTTTCGCCGCCTCGACATAGTCCATGACGTTGATGTCGACGGCGACCGCGCGCGACAGGCGATAGACGCGGGTCGAGTCGAGGACGCCCATGACCAGGATAAGCGTCACCAGGTTGGTCGGCAGCACCGAGAGCACGACGAGAGCCATGATCAGGGTCGGGATCGACATCAAAAGGTCGACAAGGCGCGACAGCAGCGTATCGAACCAGCCGCCGAAGACCGCCGCCGAGAAGCCGAGGATGGCGCCGAGCGAGAACGACAGGGCGGTGGCCAGGACCGCAATGAACAGGGTGATGCGGGCGCCGTAGATCATGCGCGACAAGAGATCGCGGCCGAGATTGTCGGTGCCAAGCAAATGGGCAGCCGACATTGGTTCCCAGACATCGCCGACGATTTCGCCATTGCCGTGTGGTGCGATCCACGGTGCGAAGACCGCAGCCAGCACGAACAGCGTCGTCAGGATAATGCCGATCAGCGCGGGGATGGGGATGCGTTTGATATCGAGCATATCCGCCCCCTATTTCGGGTGTCTGAGACGCGGATTGGCGACGATAGCCCCGATGTCCGCAATGATGTTCAGGCTGATGTAGACGGCGGCGAAGATCAGGCCGACCGCCTGCACCACCGGCACGTCGCGTTTGGTGACGTGGTCGACGAGATATTGTCCCATGCCCGGATAGACGAAGATCACCTCGACCACGACGACGCCGACGATCAGATAGGCGAGGTTGAGCATGACGACGTTGATGATCGGCGCGATGGCATTGGGGAAGGCGTGCTTGCGGATGACGTTGAAGGCCGACAGGCCTTTCAGTTCCGCCGTTTCGACATAGGCCGACTGCATGACATTGAGGATCGCCGCACGTGTCATGCGCATCATGTGGGCGAGCACGACCAGCGTCAGCGCCGTTGCCGGCAAGGCGATCGCCTGCATGCGCTCGCCGAATGGCATGCCGTCATAGACGGTCGAGATGCCGGGGAAGATCTGCCACTTCACGGCGAAGAAATAGACGAGCACATAGCCGATGAAGAATTCGGGGAAGGAGGTCGAGGCAAGCGCCAGTCCTGAGATCAGCTTGTCGACCCAGCCATTGCGGTAGCGCACCGCGATCAGGCCGAGGATGATCGCCAGCGGCACGGCGACGACCGCCGCCCAGAAGGCGAGGAACAGCGTGTTCCACAGCCGGCCCTTGATCGACGTGGCGATATCCTGGCCGCTCGACATGGCGGTACCGAGGTCGCCGGTCAGCACGCCGCCGAGCCAGCGGAAATACCTGATGTAGGCCGGATCGTTGAGGCCGAGCTGCTCGCGCAGATTGGCGAGCGACTCCGGTGTCGCCGATTGCCCGAGAATGGCTTGCGCGACGTCGCCGGGCAGGATCTGGGTGCCGGCGAAGATCAGGACCGAAACGGCCAACAAGAGGACGATGCCCAGCGCGATGCG
The DNA here is from genome assembly GCA_014189435.1 of Mesorhizobium loti. NCBI lineage: Bacteria > Pseudomonadati > Pseudomonadota > Alphaproteobacteria > Hyphomicrobiales > Phyllobacteriaceae > Mesorhizobium > Mesorhizobium loti. The sequence continues at coordinate 5,711,311 of CP050293.1, read as the reverse complement.
CTGGGCAATTAGTTTCAGGATGGGTGAAGACATATCCGCAAAGCCGGCTCAGGCCTGCAGCCAGCACTTCGCCAGGGCGTAACCGTTCATCAGCTCCTGATGCGGATCGTCGACCCAGCCGTCGACCTTGGCGCCGGTCGCGTCGATGAACTGGTTGAACATCGGCAGGATCAGGCCGCCTTCGTCGCGGACCATGACGCCCATGTCGTGGTACATCGCCTTGCGCTTGGTCTCGTCGAGTTCGGCGCGGGCCGCCAGCACCATCTTGTCGAAATCCGGACGCTTGAAACGCGTGTCGTTCCAGTCGGCCGTCGACAGATAGGCGGTCGAGTACATCTGGTCCTGGGTCGAGCGCCCGCCCCAGTAGGACGCGCAGAAGGGCTGCTTGTTCCAGACTTCCGACCAGTAGCCGTCGCCCGGTTCGCGCTTGATCTCGAGCGTGATGCCGGCCTTGGCGGCGCTCTGCTGGAAGAGCTGGGCCGCATCGACGGCGCCGGGGAAGGCGACGTCCGATGTGCGCAGCAGCACGGCGCCGTCATGGCCTGACTTCTTGAAGTGGAACTTGGCCTTGTCGGGATCGTATTTGCGCTGTTCGATCTCGGAGAACAGCGGGTAGGAAGCGTTGATCGGGAAGTCGTTGCCGAGCGAGCCGTAGCCGCGCAGGATCTTGTCCAGCATCTCTTCGCGGTCGATAGCCAGCTTCAGCGCCATGCGCAAATCGGCGTTGTCGAAGGGCGCCGTGTTGCAGTGCATAATGAAGACGTAGTGGCCGGGGCCGGCGTGATTACGGATGGTGACGCCCGGCAGGCGCTTGATCAGGTCGACGATCTTCGGCTCGACGCGGTTGATCATGTTGACCTGGCCACCCTGCAGGGCCGCCGTACGCGCGGTGGCGTCGTTGATCACGATGATCTCGATCTGGTCGGCATGGCCCATTTTGTCGCCCTGCCAGTAATTGGCGAAGCGCTCGCCGCCATGGCGCACGCCGGGCTCATTGGTCGTGACCTTGTAAGGACCGGCCGAGATGCCGGCATCGGCCTTGTCCTTGCCGCCATTGGGCTGGACGATCAGGTGGTAGTCGCTGAGCAGATAGGGAAGGTCGGCATTGGCTTCCTTCAGGGTCAGCACGACTTCCTTGCCGCTGGCCTTGATGGTCTCGATGCCCTTCATGTAGCCCAGCGCGCCGGACTTCGACTTCTCGTCCGAATGACGCTCGAGTGTGGCGGCCACGTCTTCGGCGGTCACCGTTTTGCCGTTATGGAATTCGACGCCGTCGCGGATCTTCAGCGTCCACACCTTGGCGTCGTCCGACGAGCCGATCTCCTCGGCGATGCGATTCTCGAGCTTACCCTCCGGGGAGAGTTCGACGATCATTTCGCCCCACATCTTGCCGAAGGCGAACGGCACCTGCGTCATCATCAACGCAGGATCGAGGCTGTTGGTGGATTCACCGCCGACCAGCCCGGCCTTCAGTGTACCGCCCTTGACCGGGCCGGCCGCGCGCGCCGCACTTGAAAGCAACGAGTTGGCGAAGGGTGCGGAGATACCAAGCGCTGCCGCCCGGCCGAGAAAATCACGACGGCTCAGCTTGCCCGACGCGGCACGCCGGCTAAGGAATTCCAGTTCGTTCGACATTTTGAGTTCCTCACTCTGTTGGTTCGACTCTGCGGTCGTTTTTCTTGTTTCTTGTGAGGAGAATAATGACCGCAAGGGAAAGCGGTAAGCAAGACCGAATGCGACATGCCGTGGCGTAAATCGTACGTCGCAATTGGACCAATGAAATCGGCGCTCAAAGAAGCGCGCGCGGCACCTTCTCCTCGAAGTTACGCTCGAAAACGAGTTTCTCGCCCTCATAGGCCTCGATTCGGGCGCTGACGATGAAGTTTTGCGCGTCCGACCGCATCTCCGCCGATGTCTCGGTGCGCACCGACCATCCATTTCGCGACAGGGTCTGCGTCCAGTGCGTTTTCCCCGATGCCGACAGCGGATCGTCGGGGTGGATCGTCCAGGTCTCGCGGGCGATGCTGCCGTTTGCCAGGCCATGGGCGAGATCGCGGACCTCGCCGAAATCATCAACGATGGAAAGCGTGACCATTCCGGTCTTCTCGTCACGATCGACATGGCGCTCGGAATTGGTGGCGCGGATCGTCTCCGTTGCCCAGGGGTGGCCCCTTCCGGTTCGGCGAACGTTATTTCGTCGCCTGTCGCCAGCGGCCGCACCGGCAAGCTGAGCATCGCTGCCGACAAGGTGAGTTGCACCGGCTCCGGCGACGGCCAGATGGCAGGCCAATAGGCATTCGAAACGGCAACACGCAGGCGGTGGCCGGCCGGAACGCGGTAAGCGCATTGATCGAGCACGACGCGCGCGGACACGGTTTCGCCCGGCACCAGCGCCTCGGGAAATTCGTGCGAAGCGCGATGCGTCAGGTTGAGCACGCCGTAGGAAATCAGCTCCGAGGCGCCGTCGGGATGCACGTCGCACAGCCGGATCGCAATGTTGGCCTGCGGGCGATCGGAGGATAGCCGCACCTCGACTTCCGGCGCGCCGACGATGTCGACCGCCTCGCGAAATTCCGGCTGGTCGAAACACACCGACAGGGCATCGTCGGGGCGCTGATCGCCGGGCAGTTCGGGGCCGAAGGTGAACGGAAAATACTCGCCTCCGGCCAGGCCGCAGCTTTGCGGCGAGGCGACGATGGCGGGGTTTTCGCCGGCGGGAATCAGATCGACCGTTTGCGTCTTGATGGCTGGCGAGGGCCATTGCTGCTCGGCAATCCAGCGACCCGGTCGCTCGGGATGCCAGCGCGCCGGACGCACGCTGTCCATGACATAGGCGCGGTAGGCAGGGTCGGCCTCGACGCCGGTGTCGACGCCCTTCAGCCAGCGGTCCCACCAGCGCAAGGCCTCCTGCAGGAAGCCAATGGCGGGTTTTGGTCCGGCGTAGTGCGGGTATTTGTGGATCCATGGTCCGACGATGCCCTTGACCGGGGCTTCGATGTTGCTGGCCAGATGCGAGACAGTGTTGCGGTAGCCGTCATGCCAGCCGCCGATCGACAGCACGGCGGCTTTGACGGCGGAAAAATCCTCGCAGATCGAGCCGCGCTTCCAGTAGGCATCGCGGTGCTGGTGCTTCAGCCACAACGGCGCCAGGAAGGACTGGTTCTCCAGCCGGGTCAGCCACAGATCGCGCCATCTGTTGTCGCCGGCCAGCAGCGGATCCGGCGGCCGCGACGAGTAGGACAGCATGGTCGAGGCCCAGCCGAAATTCTCGATCAGCAGGCAGCCACCCTTGTAGTGGATGTCGTCGGCATAGCGGTCGACGGTCGAGCACAGGCTGATCACCGCCTTCAGCGACGGCGGCTGCTTGGCCGCGACCTGCAGGCAGTTGAAGCCGCCCCAGGAGATGCCCATCATGCCGACATTGCCGTTGCACCAGGGCTGGCTTGCCGCCCAGGCGATGACGTTGCAGGCATCCTGCAATTCCTGCTCGGAATATTCGTCGTCCATCAGCCCTTCGGAATCGCCATTGCCACGCATGTCGACGCGGATCGAGGCATAGCCGTGGCCGGCGAAATAGGGATGCGTCAGCTGATCGCGAAAGATCGTGCCGTCGCGCTTGCGGTAGGGCAGATGCTCGAGGATTGCCGGCACCGGATCGTCGCCGGCATCTTCCGGCATCCAGACCCGCGCCGACAGCCGGCAACCATCCGGCATGACGATGGCCATATCCGGGAATTCGACGACCTTGCGGGGAAATTCGGTGACGGTTTTCATGCGATGCTCCAGGATCGTCAGTGACGCATGAAGCGTGCGCGTCATGAAGTCAAACGGGCGACGGCCTGTGTCCCCTGGACGACGCCAAGTCGGGTCCAGTTCAAAGCCTATCTTGCGCCGTTCCACCAATTTATGTATTACTTTTATTACTAAGTTCGACGTATTGAGGATCTCGCCTGAAAATCGTTTGGGATGAGCCAAAGCGTGTGACGAACCTCGAAAATCGAGGTCTCGATTTTGCTGAACTCGATCTCGATTTTGCTGAACTCGATATTGAGTTTTTCGCGACTTCAACCGTCCTCCCGGCCAAGGCTGGCCGGTTCAAGGCGATTGGCGAGTTCGCAGAGAGCATTGTCGCGGTGATCTTCAAGCCGCTTGGTTCCGAAGCGATTTCGGTGATCTCGATGCGCCGTGCCAGCCGAAAGGAAAGGTCAGTATATGAGCAATCCTAAATCGCATGTTCGACCTCTGACCGATGGGGAGGAAGCGGAAATTCAAAGACAAATTGCCGCTGATCCCGATGACGCGGAGGCGACCGACGAACAGCTGATGCAAGCCAAGCCTTTCGCGGACGTGTTTCCGGAACTTTTCGAAAGCATAAGGCGTGCTCGTGGCCGGCCAGCCGTGGAGAAGCCTAAGCAAGTTGTGTCCATCCGTCTGGATCAGGATGTCGTCAGGAAATTCAAGGCGACCGGCAAGGGCTGGCAGGCCAAGATAAATGAGGTGCTGAAAAACGCGAAAGTAAGTTAGTCAATCCGCGTCAATTCAGCGGAATGTCGTTCTCATCCTTGCTCGCCTGATAGGCGCCGGACAAGTCGTCATAGCGTGCCGAGATCTCGCCGATGCGCGTTTCCAGGCGCTGGCGCTCTGTCTCGGGCAACGCCCGCACCAGCCTGCGGATCGAAAAGCTCTTCCAATAGGCATTCTCGGTGTTGTAGCCGCCGGGATCGAGAGTGAAGACCTCCTTCAGGATCTTCAGGTCGTGCGGGATCGCAAAACTGTCGCGCGAATCCTCATGGCTGAAGAGGTAATAAAAATTGTCGAAGCCGGTCCAGGTGATCGCCGACAGGCACAGCGAGCAGGGCTCGTGGGTGGCGAGGAAGATGGCGTCTGTCGTGTCGACGCGCTCGGCCTTCGGCATTTCGTAGAAACGCTTCAGGCAGTGCACCTCGCCATGCCAGAGCGGGTTTTCCATCTCGTTGTTGGTCTCGGCCAGCACCAGCGAACGATCATCCTTGCGCAGGATCGCCGCGCCGAACAGCTTGTTGCCATGGGCAACGCCGTCGGCCGTCTTCGGCACGATGTCGTGCTCGATGACGTCGAGCAGCCGGTCGATCAGCGAAATGTCGGTCATATCTGGGGCTCCTGCTGCATGTCGCCCAAAAGTGCCCCGGTTTTGGGGTAACGACTTGCACAAAAATTAAGGGAGATGGATCTCGTAGGCGTGCGAGAAATGGAATTCTTCGAGGTTTGAGCCGTCGCCGCCACGGTCGACGATCAGGAAATCCTGCGCCTCGCCAAGCGGCGTCAGCACGCCATGCCAGAGATTGCGGCGGTAGTTGATGCCTTGTCCGGGGGCGGTGATGAAGGCGTGCGGCTCGCCCGGTCCCTCATCGCCGTCATGGCAGACAACGACCAGGAACGGGCGTGGCGACAGCGGAATAAAAGCCTGGCTGCCGAAAGGGTGGCGCTCGACCATGCCTAGCTTCAGCGGCAATTCGTAGGGCGTGCCGCGCACCATCGAGATCAGCACGCGGGCGTTCGGCCCCGCTGCTTCAGCGGTTGCGAGATCGTGGTAGCGCTCAGCCCTGCCGCCATTGATCGGATAGTGGTTGTCGCCGCCCATGTCGATGACATCGCCGAAGGGGGCAAAGCTCTCGCGGGTCAGCGGCCGCGCGACGATACGGGTCATGGCGCGCGCTTTGCAATGCCGGCGCCGCCAAGCTTGGCGTGCCGGTTGACGTCCTTGTACAGCAGATAGCGGAATTTACCCGGGCCGCCGGCATAGCAGGCCTGCGGGCAGAAGGCGCGCAGCCACATATAATCGCCGGCCTCGACCTCCACCCAGTCCTGGTTGAGGCGATAGACCGCCTTGCCTTCCAACACATAGAGACCGTGCTCCATGACATGGGTTTCGGCGAAAGGAATGACGGCGCCCGGCTCGAGCGTGACGATGGTCATGTGCATGTCGTGGCGCAAATCGGCCGGATCGACGAACCGCGTCGTCGCCCAGCGGCCCTCGGTGCCTGGCATCGGCGTCGGCGCGATTTCCTGTTCATTGGTGAAGAAGGCTTCAGGCGCATCGAGACCGTCGACCGCCTCGTAAGCCTTGCGAATCCAGTGGAAGCGTACGTCGGCCCTGCTTTCGTTGCGAACCGTCCAGCCGCTGGCCGGCGGCAGGAAGGCGAAGCCACCGGGCCGCAAGACATGCTTCTTGCCGCCAAGCAGGACGGTCAGTTCGCCTTCGACCACGAACAGGGCGCCTTCCGCACCGGCATCGGGTTCCGGCCGATCGCTGCCGCCACCGGGCGCGACCTCGACAATGTATTGCGAGAACGTCTCGGCAAAACCGGATAGCGGTCGCGACAAGATCCAGACGCGGGTCTTATCCCAGAACGGCAGAGCGCTGGTGACGATGTCCTGCATCACGCCCCTGGGAATGACGGCATAGGCCTCGGTGAAGACGGCGCGGCCGGTCAGAAGCTCGCTCTGGCCGGGGTGGCCGCCATGCGGTGCGTAATAGGTTCGGTCGGGCATCCTGATCGTATCCATGGGTTCAAACCTATTGCGGAAGCATGTCCTTGAGGCGGAGCAGCGCGATGCGCTCGACCTGTTTGCAGGCGGTTTCGAATTCGACGCCGCGGCTGTTGCCGATGCGCGCCTCGAATTCCGCCAGGATCTCCTCCTTCGTCTTGCCCTTCACCGCGATGATGAAGGGGAAGCCGAAGGTGGTGACATAGGCGGCATTGAGCTTGGAAAACAGTTCGCGCTCCTTGTCGGTCAGCGCGTCGAGGCCGGCCGACGCCTGTTCCCTGGTCGATTCCGCCGTCAGCCGTTTGGCCTTGGCCAGTTTGCCGGCAAGGTCGGGATGGGCGTTGAGCACCGAAAGCCGCTCGGTTTCGCTGGCGGAACGGAAGATGCGGCAAAGCGCATTGTGCAGGCCGCCTGAAGTGTCGTGCGCCGGGCCCAGTTCCAACTCGAAGGCGCGCTCGGCGATCCACGGCGAATGCTCGAACACGCCGCCGAATGTATGGACGAACGTCTCGAATTCCATCTTCGATGGTCTGAGTGCCGCCGGCTTGTAAGGATTGACCTCTTGCCAGTGGCGGGCGATGTCGATGCGCCGCGCCAGCCAGACCTTGTCGTGCGACTTCACATAGTCGACGAAGCGCTTCAGCGCCGCCACCCGGCCCGGCCGCCCGACGAGGCGGCAATGCAGGCCGATGTTCATCATGCGCGGCCGCCCTGCCTGCCCCTCGGCATAGAGTGTGTCGAAGCTGTCCTTCAAATAGGCAAAGAACTGGTCGCCCGAGTTGAAGCCCTGCGGCGTGGCGAAACGCATGTCGTTGGCGTCGAGCGTATAGGGGATGATGAGTTGCGTGCCGCCCTCATGCTCGAACCAGTAGGGCAGTTCGTCGTCATAAGTGTCCGACACATAGTCGAAGCCGCCTTCTTCCGCCACAATCCGCACGGTGTTGACCGAAGTGCGGCCGGTGTACCAGCCGGTCGGGCGCGCGCCGGTCACTTCGTAGTGCAGCTTGATCGCCGCTTCGAGGTCGCGGCGTTCATCCTCGACACTGTGGTCGCGGTAGTCGATCCATCTCAGCCCGTGTGAAGCGATTTCCCAGCCGGCTTCCTGCATGGCCGTGACCTGATCGGGCGAACGGGCGAGCGCGGTGGCGACGCCGTAGCAGGTGATCGGCACCTCAGCCTCGGTGAACAGACGAAGCAGCCGCCAGAAGCCGGCCCGCGCCCCATATTCGTAGATGGATTCCATGTTCCAGTGGCGCTGGCCCACCCAGGGTGCCGCGCCGACGATTTCCGACAGGAAGGCTTCAGACGCCTTGTCGCCATGCAGCACGCAGTTTTCGCCGCCTTCCTCGTAATTGACGACGAACTGCACGGCGACATGCGCACCGCCAGGCCATTTCGGGTCCGGCGGATTGGCTCCGTAGCCGCGCATGTCTCTGATGTAACGCATCGTCCCTCCCGCCGGGCATGGCCCGAAGTATGGTCAGAATATCGAAAGGGCGCTTCTCGCATTCCCCCGAAAATTTTTGAAAGTGTTTTTGTCGCACTCCGCTCGACCGGGACTTATGCATCGCCTTTAATTGGCGCACAATTCACTGTTGATACTTGATGGTACCGGGTCAATTCGCTCGTACCGGAAATGGGAGGCGGCCAATGGCAGAAACGTCGAAAGCCGATGGCGGGCGTCTGACGACCCATGTCCTCGACACGGCGACCGGCAAGCCGGCGGCGGGACTGTCGATTGCGCTCTATCACCTCGAGGGCCAGACGCGGACACATCTGAAGACCGTTGTCACCAATGCCGACGGCCGTTGCGACAAGCCGCTGCTCGCCGACGCGGAGTTCCGCACCGGCGAATACGAACTGATCTTCGCCGCGGGCGACTATTTGCGCCAGCAGGGGCTGAGCCTGCCGAAACCCGCCTTTCTCGATGTGATACCGATCCGCTTCGGCATGGCCGAACCGGTGCATTACCATGTGCCGCTGCTCGTCTCGCCCTACGGCTACTCGACCTACAGGGGGAGCTGAGGCATGGCCAAGGTCAATATCCGCAACGAAATCCGTTTCATTCTCAACGGCAGGGATGTGGTGCTTTCGTCGGTGGCGCCGGATGCGACCTTGCTCGACTGGCTGCGGCTCGACCGTTCGCTGCGCGGCACCAAGGAAGGCTGCGCCGAGGGCGATTGCGGCGCCTGCACCGTGTTGGTCGGCAAGCTCTCGGAGGGCGGGCTGGTCTATGAAAGCGTCAATGCCTGCATCCGATTCCTCGGCTCGCTGGACGGCACCCATGTCGTGACCGTCGAGCATCTGCGTGGTTCACCCGGCCAGTTGCACCCGGTGCAGCAGGCGATGGTCGATTTCCACGGCTCGCAATGCGGCTTCTGCACGCCGGGCTTCGTCATGTCGCTCTATGGCCTGTGGATGAAATCATCAAATCCGTCGAACGCGGATATCGAAAAGGCGTTGCAAGGCAATCTCTGCCGCTGCACCGGCTACGAGGCGATCATGCGCGCGGCGCACGCCATCTCCAGCTACGGCAAGGCGGCAAAGGATCCGCTGGCGGCGGAGCGCAAGGCAATCACCGCCAGGCTCGAGGCCATGCATGACGGCGCCCGGGTCGAGATCGGTGCCGGCAAGACGCGGCTGGTGGTACCGGCCAACGTCGACGATTTCGCCGCTGTGCTGGACAAGGAGCCCGGCGCCACCATCGTTGCCGGCTCGACCGATGTCGGCCTGTGGGTGACCAAGCACATGCGCGATATTTCGCCGGCCATTTTCATCGGCAATCTCGACGGACTTTGCACCATCTCGGAAGACAACGGCGTCATCACAATCGGCGCCGGCGTCACCTACACTGACGCCTTCGCGACGCTGGCGAAGCGCATCCCGGCGATGGGGCCGCTGTTCGACCGCATCGGTGGCGAACAGGTGCGCAACATGGGCACCATCGGCGGCAACATCGCCAATGGCTCGCCGATCGGCGATACGCCGCCGCCCTTGATCGCGCTCGGCGCAAGCCTCACCTTGCGCAAGGGCAAGAAGCGGCGGACGATCCCGTTGGAAACGTTCTTCATCGCCTACGGCAAACAGGACCGGCTATCAGGCGAATTCGTCGAGGCCGTGCACGTTCCTGTTCCCGCCAAGGGTACAAAATTCGCCATCCACAAGATCACCAAGCGTCGCGACGAGGACATCACCGCGGCCCTCGGCGCCTTTTTTCTCACGCTGGCCAAGGACGGAACGGTCGCAGACGTCCGCATCGCCTATGGCGGCATGGCGGCGACGCCGAAGCGGGCGTCTTCTGTCGAAAAAGCGCTGCTCGGCAAGCCATGGACCGAACAGACGGTTGAGGCAGCGATGGCCGAATATGTCAGGGATTTCACTCCGCTGACCGATATGCGGGCCTCGGCCGAATATCGTGCCCTGGCGGCGCGCAATCTCTTGCTGCGCTTCTTCGCCGAGACCAGCGGCACCAGGGAGCCGATCCAGGTTTCGAGGCACGAGGCGGCATGATGAACAAGCACGCTGCCCCCAACCTCAAGGCTGAAAAGATCGCTGGCGGCGTCGCCAACGACCAGCGTCACGATTCCGCGCATAAACATGTCAGCGGCACCGCCATCTATATCGACGACATGCCGGAACCGGCTGGCACGCTGCATGGCTGCCTCGGGCTTTCCAGTGCCACGCATGCCACGATTACCAGCATGGATCTCTCGGCGGTGCGCACGGCGCCCGGTGTTGTCGACGTGCTGACGGCCAGTGACGTGCCGGGCGAGAACGACATCTCGCCGACCGGCCGCCACGACGAGCCGGTGCTTGCCGACGGCAAGGTGCAATTCTACGGCCAGCCTATCTTCTGCGTCATTGCCGAGACGCGCGAGCAGGCGCGCCGCGCCACCAAATTGGCCAAGGTCGAATACAAGGAATTGCCTTTCGTCACCGACATAGGCGAGCTCGATCCGAAAAAGAGCAAGCTCGTCACGCCGCCCCTCACGCTGAAGCGTGGCGATGCCGCTACGGCGATCCGTCAGGCGCCGCGCCGGCTGAAAGGAAAAATGCGCATTGGCGGCCAGGAACACTTCTATCTCGAGGGCCATATCGCCATGGCTGTTCCGGGCGAAGACCAGGACGTCACCATCTATTCCTCGACCCAGCATCCGAGCGAAGTCCAGCACATGGTCAGTCATGCGCTTGGCGTGCCGAGCAATGCCATCACGGTGGAAATCCGCCGCATGGGCGGCGGCTTCGGCGGCAAGGAAACGCAGGGCAATCAGTTTGCCGCATTGGCCGCGATCGCCGCGAAGAAGCACCATCGCGCCGTGAAGATCCGGCCCGACCGCGATGACGACATGATCGCCACCGGCAAGCGTCATGATTTCCTCGTCGACTATGAGGTCGGCTTCGATGACGACGGCAACATCCTCGGCGTCGATTTCATGTTCGCGGCGCGCTGCGGTTTTTCGTCGGACCTTTCCGGCCCGGTGACCGATCGCGCGCTGTTCCACTGTGACAACACTTATTTCTGGCCGGCGGTGCACGCCCAATCGGCGCCGCTCTACACCAACACCGTGTCGAACACGGCGTTTCGTGGTTTCGGCGGCCCGCAAGGCATGGTCGGCGCCGAGCGCGTTATCGACGAGGTGGCCTTTGCCGTCGGCAAGGATCCGCTAGAAATCCGCAAGAAGAACTTCTACGGCACATCGGACCGCAACATCACGCCCTACCACCAGACGGTCGAGGACAACATTATCCAGCGCATCGTCGCCGAGCTGGAGCAAAGCGCCAGCTACGCGCGGCGGCGGCGCGAAATATCGGCCTTCAATGCCAACAGCCGTTTCATCAAGCGTGGCCTGGCGCTGACGCCGGTCAAGTTCGGCATCTCGTTCACCGCCACGCATTACAATCAGGCCGGCGCGCTGGTGCATGTCTACACCGACGGTTCGGTGCATCTGAACCATGGCGGCACCGAGATGGGGCAGGGTCTCTACGTCAAGGTGGCCCAGGTGGTGGCGGAAGAGTTCCAGATCGACCTCGACCAGGTGAAGATCACCGCGACCACGACCGGCAAGGTGCCGAACACCTCGGCCACGGCAGCGTCGTCCGGCTCCGACCTCAACGGCATGGCGGCGCAGAATGGCGCTCGCCAGATCAAGGATCGGTTGACCGATTTCGCCGCCGAAAAATACCAGGTGCCGCGCGATCAGGTGCTGTTCCTGCCCAACCGGGTGCGCATCGGCAACCAGGAAATTGCCTTCGCCGACCTCGTCAAGCAGGCTTACATGGCCCGCATCCAGCTGTCGGCGGCCGGTTTCTACAAGACGCCGAAAATCCACTGGAACCGCGACAAGGGGGAGGGTCGTCCCTTCTACTATTTCGCCTATGGTGCGTCGTGCTCGGAGGTCTCGGTCGACACTCTGACCGGCGAATACATGGTCGAGCGCACCGACATTCTCCACGATTGCGGCCGCTCGCTGAACCGGGCGATCGACATCGGCCAGATCGAGGGCGGCTTCATCCAGGGCATGGGTTGGCTGACGACGGAAGAACTGTGGTGGGACGCCAAGGGCCGGCTGCGCACGCACGCGCCGTCGACCTACAAGATCCCGCTCGCCTCAGACCGGCCGAAGGTCTTCAACGTCACTCTGGCCGACTGGCCTGAAGCCAGCGAGCCGACGATCCATCGCTCCAAGGCGGTCGGCGAGCCGCCGTTCCCGCTCGGCATGTCGGTGCTGCACGCGCTGTCGGACGCGGTGGCGAGCATTGCCGACCACAAGATCTGCCCGCGCCTCGATGCGCCGGCAACGCCAGAACGGGTGCTGATGGCGATCGAGCGGTTGAAGAAAGAGATCAAGGCCGGCGCCTGAACTGGCAAAACGTGCAAATTCAAGGCGAGAAGATTATATTTCCCATTCGGGAACGCAAAAAATGAACTCGAAAGTGCAAAGCCTGAAAGCCTTTCTCGCCAGCGTCGGCCGGGTCGCCCTGGTCGAAGTGGCCGGCACAAAAGGCTCGACGCCACGCGAGAAGGGCGCCTTCATGCTCGTCTCGCAGACGGCGATCTTTGGCACGATCGGCGGCGGTCAGCTCGAATACATGGCGATCGACAAGGCCCGGCAGATGGTGGGTTCTTCACCCTCCCCCTTGTGGGGAGGGTCGGCCGGCAAAGCCGGACGGGGTGGGGGCGCGGACGCTAGCGCCAAGCCGCCCCCACCCTCGTTCGCGAACGCCGCTGCGCAACGTCCGCTCACCGACCCACCCCACAAGGGGGAGGGTGAAGAAGCCCACATCGAGGTTGACGAGATCTGCGCAACCCTAGACGTCCCGCTCGGCCCCGAGATCGGCCAATGCTGCGGCGGGCGCGTCGAAGTGCTGATCCGGCTCGTCGATGCCGCGCTCGCCGCCGAGCTGATCGCGGCCGCGGAAGCCGAGGAGGCGCATCTGCCGCATGTCTACATCTTCGGCGGCGGCCATGTCGGCCAGGCACTGGCGTCGACGATAGCACTTCTTCCCGTGCACGGCGTCGTCATCGAGACGCGCGCCGAAGCACTGGAAGGCATGCCGGAAACCATCGAGACACGGCTGACGCCGATGCCGGAGGCTGAGGTGCGTGATGCTCCGGCCGGCACCGCTTTCGCCATCCTCACCCACGACCATGCGTTGGACTTTCTGATCGTCGCCGAGGCGCTGAAACGCGGCGACACCGCCTATGTCGGCATGATCGGATCCAAGACCAAGAGAGCAACGTTCAGGAACTGGTTCCTGAAATCGGCGGATGGCAGGGAAGCCGAATTTGCCCGCCTCGTCTCGCCGATCGGCGGCGATGCCGTCAAGGACAAGCGCCCGCAGGTCATCGCGGCGCTGGCGGCGGCCGAGATCATGACCGCGTTGGTCAGTCACAGCGCAGCCTTGAGTGCCGACCATCAAGTTCCGCATGGCAGGGTGATGGCAGGCTAAGCTGCGCCACAGCTAAACCGGCCGCTTCAGCCCCAGATGGTCGCGCAGTGTCCGGCCCTCGTATTCCGTGCGGAACAGGCCGCGCCGCTGCAGTTCCGGCACGACGAGCGTCGCAAAGGCATCGAGTTCGCCGGGGAAATAAGAGGGCATGACATTGAAGCCGTCGGCAGCACCCCCCTCGAATCGCGCCTGCAGCTCATCGGCCACGTGGGCCGCTGTGCCGACGATGCGCCAATGGCCGCGCGCGCCGGCGAAATGGCGCGCAAGCTGGCGAATGGAAAGGTTGTCGCGGCGCGACTGCTCGATGACCAGCGCCTGCCGGCTTTTCATCCCCTCGCTCTCCGGCAGTTCGGGCAACGGCCCGTCGATCGGATGGCGCCACAGGTCGGAGATGCTGAGATAGCTGGACAGCAGCGCCACGCCGACATCGTCGGGGATCAGCTCCTGCAGTTCCTCGTGTTTCTCGCGGGCTTCGGCTTCTGTTTCCGCCACCACCGGCGCGACGCCCGGCATGATCTTGATGTCATCCGGCTCGCGCCCATAGGCCGCCAGACGCCCCTTGAGATCGTCGTAAAAGGCCTTGGCTTCCTCGAAGGTCTGCGCCGCCGTGAACACCACATCGGCGGTGCGAGCGGCAAGGTCGCGACCGACATCCGAGGCGCCGGCCTGGACCATGACAGGCGCGCCCTGGGGCGAACGCGGCAGGTCGAGCGGGTCTCGCACCGAAAAGCTCCGGCCGTCATGGCCGGAGGCGCCGAGCTTGCCGTGCCACAGGCCGGTCACCACCTCGGCGAATTCGCGCGCCCGTTCGTACCTGTCGGCATGGGGCTTGAGGCCCGTCGAGCCGAAATTGGCTGCCTCGATGGGGCTGGCCGAGGTGACCAGGTTCCAGCCGGCCCGGCCGCCGCTCAGATGATCGAGCGACAGGAAGGTTCGTGCCAGCCCATAGGGCTCGTTGTAGCTTGTCGAGGCGGTCGAGACGAGGCCGATGCGGCTGGTCTGGACCGCAAGCGCCGAAAGCAGGCTGATCGGCTCGAAGCCGATCGAGCGCGACGTCTGGCTGGCGATGCCGACATTGGCCTCGCGCAGGCCGGCGGCGTCCTCGCAGAACACCATGTCGAATTTCGCCGCTTCCGCCGTGCGCGCCAGCTGGATGTAATGGTCGATATCGATGCCGGCCGTCACATGCGCCTTGGGGTGACGCCAGGCGGCGATATGGTGGCCTGTCGCCCACAGAAAGGCGCCGAGCTTCATCTGGCGGGTCATTGATCACCTCCGCCGGCGAGGCCGAGATGCGAGCGCAACGCCGCGCCGCGATAGCTCTGGCCGGTGATGCCATGGCGCCGGAGCTCTGGCAAAATGCGGTCGGCAAAACTGTGAAGTCCCGGGACATCAGCTGGCAAAACAAAATTGAAGCCGTCACAGCCACTCGATTCCAGCAAAGCCTGGAGGCTGTCGATGCCCGGTTCGGATGTCGTTGCCAGAACTTTCACTGTCTCCGGTTTGCGGCCGATAGCGGCGGCTCGGCGCTTCAGGTCGCCAACGGCAACTTTCAAGGCCTCTGACGGCTGTCCCTCGATAAGGACAACGTCAGCGGCGCCGCTTGCGAGATCAAGATCAGCCTCCGCCGGGTCGGATATGATGAGCACCGGCCTGTCCTGCGGCGACCGTGCGACATTGAGCGGCCCGCGTACCGAGAAGAATTCGCCGACATGGTTCAGCGGGTGCATCATGTCCGGATCGTGGAAGCGGCCCGCTGCCTTGTCGAACAGCAGCGCGTCGCGCCCCCAGCCAATCCACAGCGCCCGTACGATGTTGATGAACTCCCTGGCGCGGCGGCGGAAATCATCGTCGGAAAAACCTTCGGGCCGGCTGAAGTTTCCGGCCTCGCGCGGGTTTTGCCGCAACGTGGCGTTCCATCCGACGCGGCCATGGCTGATGATGTCGAGCGAAGCAAACCGGCGCGCCAGGTTGTAGGGCTGATGCGCGAGCGTAGAGGCGCCGGCAACGAGACCGATCCTGTTGGTCACCGTCGCGAGAGCGGCCAGCAGCGTGGTCGCTTCGAACGGGCTGCTCGATGGCTTATCGGCGGAGTCGGAAATGATGACCATGTCCACGCCCGCCGCTTCCGCCTTGCGCACGAAGCTGCTGATCTGGCCGAAGTCCAGGATGGCCTGCCCGCTGGCGGCAGCGATGTTGAGCGAAACGGCAAGATGCATTGTGGCGCCGTTGTCCATCGGTGGTCCCTGCGAGACGAAGTGGAGCTGGAACTATGTTCGCCACATCAGGCGATGGCAACCGCCGGCGGTGGGCCAACCGCCGGTCACGTGCCGGCCAGCAACTGGTCTCCGGCTAGGTCTGGGGTGCGAAAGTCTGGACATGTCGTATGTGCTGGCGCTGGCGGCTCATGCCTCGACGATTGGCCGAGGCATCAATCACTTCGTCATCCTGGGGCGAAGCAAGGAGCGTAGCGACGCGGCGCAGACCCCAGGATCCATGCCGGGACTCCTGAGCGCTGCAGCGGTGCAGAATTCTGCTCCGCTGCACTCCACGGCGAAGGTCGCGGCATGGATCCCAGGGTCTCCGCGACGGAGCTTCGCTCCTGCTTCGCCCAGGGATGACGAGTTGGTGAGGCTTCGGCCAATCTCGTACGTAGGCGTGAAGCATCGACCGGTGCCTTCCGCGCGGCAGGCGGCCCTCATTTACCAGCAAGCAGATCGTTGATCAGCCGCTGGCAGCGCTCGGCCATGAAGTCGAGCAGCAGCCGCACTTTCGGGTCCTGCAGCTTCTTGTGCGGATAGACGGCGGCGAACTGCACCGGCGTCGGCGGCGTGTTGCTCAGGATCACCTTCAACCGCTGGTCGCGGATGAACGGCTCGACCTCGAAGCGCGGCTTGTTGATGATGCCGCGCCCCGACAGCGCCCAGCCGGTCAGCACGTCGCCATCGTCGGTGTCATACGGCCCGTGCACTTCGAATTTCTGCGGGCCTGTGGGGGTCTGCAGCGTCCACACATATTCGCGCGCGCCGGAATAGCGCAGCATCAGGCAGTCGTGCTTCTTGCCGATCAGCTCCTGCGGCTCAATTGGCTCGCCGCGCGCCTCCAGATATTTCGGCGCCGCCACCAGCACGCGTTCGCATTCCATGATGCCGCGCATCCTGAGGCTGGAATCCTCGATGATGCCGAGCCGGAAGGCGACGTCGATGCCTTCCTTCATGATATCGACATTGTGGTCCGAGAGCCTGAGCCGAACCTCGATATCAGGATACTTGTCGTGGAAATCGGGAATGCCCGAAGCCACCAGCCGGCGGCCGAGGCCTAATGGGGCGGTGACGCGGATGGTGCCGCGCGGCTGGCCGGATAGCGCCGAGACCGCGGCTTCCGCCTCGGTGATCGCCTCCAGCACCTGCTTGGCGCCCCCGTAAAAAACCGTGCCATGCTCGGTCGGCATCAATTGGCGCGTGGTGCGGTTGAACAGCCGCACGCCCAGGTGCTTCTCCAGCTCCTTGATGCGGTTGGAGGCGACCGCCGGCGAAATGCGCATGTCGCGGCCCGCCGCCGACAGATTGCCGAGTTCGACGACGCGAACGAAAACGGCGATGTTGTCGAGATAGGCCATGCGGTTCCGTGGCTTTCCTGAGGCCGCCTTCGGGCGGCTCCCATCCTGCTGCGTGTGACTACCCTAGTATTTTCCATTTTTTTTGAAAGTCCTCGTGCACCTCGCCTCTTTCCGTTTGCGCTCCAGCCCGTAAAGTCACCGGATCGGCAGGGACGACTTCAATGATGGATTTCGCGATTTTCTGGGACTGGCTTAGTTTTGCCGTGCGCTGGCTGCATGTCGTCACCGGCATCGCCTGGATCGGCTCGTCCTTCTACTTCGTCGCGCTCGATCTCGGCCTGCGCCAGCGCCCGGGCATGCCCGTCGGCGCCTTCGGCGAGGAATGGCAGGTGCATGGCGGCGGATTCTACCACATCCAGAAATATCTGGTGGCGCCCGCCGAGATGCCGGAACACCTGACCTGGTTCAAATGGGAATCCTACGCCACCTGGCTGTCCGGCTTCGCCATGCTGTGTGTTGTCTATTATGCCGGAGCCGATCTGTTCCTGATCGATCCGAACGTGCTGCCGATGTCGGTGCCGGTCGGCATCCTGCTGTCGCTGGCGACCATCGGCGTCGGCTGGGTGGTCTACGATCTTCTGTGCCGCTCACCGCTGGGAAAAAGCGATACCGGCCTGATGCTGGTGCTTTACTGCGTGCTGGTGTTCATCGCCTGGGGGCTGACGCACCTGTTCACCGGCCGCGCCGCCTTCCTGCATCTGGGCGCCATCACCGCCACGATCATGTCGGCCAATGTCTTCATGGTCATCATCCCCAACCAGAAGATCGTCGTCGCCGACCTCATCGCTGGCCGCAAGCCTGATCCGAAATACGGCAAGATCGCCAAGCAGCGCTCCCTGCACAACAATTATCTGACGCTGCCGGTGCTGTTCCTGATGCTGTCGAACCACTATCCCCTGGCGTTCGGCACTGAGTTCAACTGGGTCATCGCCTCGCTGGTGTTCATCATCGGCGTGCTGATCCGGCACTATTTCAACTCGGTCCATGCCCGCAAGGGCAACCCGACCTGGACCTGGATGGCGGCGCTTGTCCTGTTCATCATCATCATCTGGCTGTCGACCGCGCCGAAGGTACTGACCGGCGAACCCAGGGAATCGGCGGCGGCGCAAATCTATGTCGCGTCAGCGCATTTCCCGGCCGTGCGCGACACCGTGCTCGGCCGCTGCTCGATGTGCCATGCGGCGGAGCCGGTCTATGAGGGCATCTATCATGCGCCCAAGGGCGTGATGCTCGACACCGATGCCGACATCGCCAACCACGCCCGGGAAATCTATCTGCAGGCCGGCCGCAGCCACGCCATGCCGCCCGCCAACGTCTCCCAGATCACCGACAAGGAGCGGGCGCTGCTGGTGGCCTGGTTCGAAGGCGCAGGGAAATAGCATGAGCTCGACACTTCTGCGCGGCCGCACGCTGTCCTTTGTGCGCTGGCCGCAAACCATCGATGACCATTCCGCCTGGCGCTACGAGGAGGATGGCGGCCTGCTGATCCGCGACGGCAGGATCGTTGCCGCCGGCGCCTATGCCGATGTTGAAAAGCAGGCCGGCGAGACGGCGAAGAAAATCGACCATCGGCCGCATCTGCTGCTGCCGGGCTTCATCGATGCGCATGCGCATTTCCCGCAGATGCAGGTCATCGCCTCCTATGGCGCGGAACTGCTCGACTGGTTGAACACCTACACTTTTCCGGAAGAGACGAAGTTCGCCAATGCGCAGCACGGCCGCCGCATCGCGCGGCTGTTCCTCGACGAAATGGTGCGCCATGGCACCACGACGGTTGCCGCCTACTGCTCGGTACACAAGGCTTCCGCCGAGGCGTTCTTTGCCGAGTCGCATGACCGCAACATGCTCAACATCGCCGGCAAGGTGATGATGGATCGCAACGCGCCCGACGGCGTGCTCGACACGCCGCAATCCGGCTATGACGACAGCAAGGCGCTGATTGCGCAGTGGCACGGCAAGGGCCGCCAGCACTACGCCATCACGCCGCGCTTCGCCATCACCTCGTCGCCGGAGCAGATGGAGATGGCCGGCGCGCTGTGCCGCGAACACCCCGACCTGCACATGCAGACGCATCTGTCGGAAAACCACGCCGAGATCGCCTTCACGCAGGAACTCTACCCCTGGTCGCGTGACTACACCGACGTCTACGAGCACTACGGCTTGTTGAGGAAGAAGAGCCTGTTTGGCCATTGCATCCATCTGTCGGAGCGCGAGGCGGATGCGCTTTCTGACTCGGGCTCAGTGGCGGTGTTCTGCCCGACCTCCAACCTGTTCCTCGGTTCCGGCCTGTTCGATTACCAACGCTTTCGCCGCCGCGACAAGCCGATCCGCATCGCCGCCGCCACCGATGTCGGCGGCGGCACCAACTATTCGATGCTGCGCACCATGGACGAGGGCTACAAGGTGATCGCGCTGAATGGCGAGAAGCTCAACCCGTTCCAGTCCTTCTGGCAGATGACGCGCGGCAATGCCGAGGCGCTGTCGGTCGTGGAAAAGATCGGCACGCTGGACGAGGGCAGCGATGCCGATATCGTCGTGCTCGATGCCAGGGCGACGCCGGCCATGCGGCTCAGGATGGAAACGGTCGAGACGCTGGCGCAGGAGTTGTTTCTGCTGCAAACGCTGGGCGACGATCGCACCGTGCGCGAGGTTTACGTGGCTGGGCGGCCCGCCAAGACCGACATGATCGCCGGGTAAGCCCCCTCACCCGGATTGCCAAAACCGAATTGCAAAGAGCAATCCGGGGCAATCCGACCTCTCCCCGAGGGGAGAGGAGGAAGTCGAGGTCCCGTGCCGTCTCTTCTCCCCTCGGGGAGAAGGTGGCCGCGCAGCGGCCGGATGAGGGGGCCACGGCGACGGAGCTTGACCGGGCGGAGCTTGTCGTACAAACGACGTGTGACGATTTTCGGAGAGAGAAAATGGCCGTTGCTGACGACATCGCTCTGATCAAGAGACAGGAAGAGACCCTTGTCTTCGCCGCCTTCGACGAGGCCGTCGCTTTCAAGATCGGCTCAGCCATCCGCGATCGGGCGTTGGCCGAGAACCTGCCTGTGATCGTCGACATCAGGACCTTCGATAGGCCGCTGTTCTATGTCGCGCTGCCGGGCTCGAACGCTTCCAATCCCGACTGGGCGCGGCGCAAGATCAACGTGGTCAAACGGTTCCTGAGAAGCACCTATCGCATGGTGCTGGAACAGCAGCGCCCGGACCGCACCTTCAAGATTGGCGAGGGTCTCGACATATCGGACTATGTGCTGGCCGGCGGCGGCTTTCCGGTGACGGTGAGGGGCGCCGGTGTCATAGGTGTGATCGCCGTTTCCGGCCTGCCGGAGCGCGAGGATCATGGTGTCGTGGTCGATGCGCTGTGCGATCATTTGGGCATCGACAAGCGCGGGCTGACGCTGCCTCGGGACGCCGAATGACCGTGCTCGATCCCAAGACCTTCCTGACCTCAATCTTCAACGCGGCCGTCGCCGCCGCCGATCCGGAACGAACCATCCGGGATCATCTGCCAGCCAAGCCCAAGGGCCGCACCATCGTCATCGGCGCGGGAAAAGGCTCGGCGCAGATGGCGGCGGCGTTCGAGAAGGTGTGGGACGGCCCCATCGAAGGGCTGGTCGTCACCCGTTACGGCTATGGCGCGAAATGCGAGCGGATCGAGATCATCGAGGCGGCGCATCCGGTGCCGGACGCCGCCGGGCTCGAAGCCTCGCGGCGCCTGCTCGCCAAGGTCCAGGGACTGACGGCGGACGATCTGGTCGTGGCGCTGATTTCGGGTGGCGGCTCGGCGCTGCTGCCGTCGCCAGCCGGCAGCCTGACGCTCGCCGACGAGATCGCCGTCAACGAAGCGCTGCTCGCCTCCGGCGCGCCGATCGCGGCGATGAACACCATCCGCAAGCACCTTTCAACCATCAAGGGCGGCAGGCTGGCGGCGGCCGCCTGGCCGGCCAAGGTGGTGTCGCTGGTCGTCTCCGACATTCCCGGCGACAATCCGGCGCTGGTGGCTTCCGGTCCGACGGTACCGGATACCGGCAGCCGGCAGGATGCGCTGGCATCGATTGCTGCTTACGGCATGAAACTGCCGGCCTCGGTCATGGCGCATATCGATTCGCCGGCCGCCGATGCACCAAGCACGAATGACAAGCGCTTTTCGCGCAACGAAGTCCACCTGATCGCCTCGGCCGGCGTTTCGCTCGAAGCAGCGGCGGCTGAGGCGAAACGGCAAGGCGTCGAAGCGGTCATCCTGTCCGATGCCATCGAAGGCGAAGCGCGCGAAGTCGGTGGCGTCCATGGGGCAATCGCGCGCGAAGTGGCGACGCGCGACCGGCCATTTTCAAAGCCGGTTCTCATCCTGTCCGGCGGTGAGACCACCGTAACGCTGCGCGCCAAGGGCAAAGGGGGCCGCAACTCAGAATTCCTGCTTGCCTTCGCCATCGGCATCAACGGCGCGGAAGGTATCCATGCGCTGGCCGCCGACACCGATGGTATCGACGGTTCGGAAGACAATGCCGGCGCCTTCGCCGATGGTTCGACCGTATCGCGCATGCGCGCGGCCGGTGTGGACGCCAAGGCGATGCTGGCCGGCAACAATGCCTGGACGGCCTTCAATGCCGTCGGCGATCTTTTTGTGCCTGGTCCGACCGGCACGAATGTCAACGATCTCAGGGCTATATTGATCCGCTGAACTGTGATGCTGGCCGTGGTAGTGGTCAGTTTGAAATTGTGGGTTCAGTCCGTGATAGGCGTTGCATAGACGACAATGGAGTAGCCATCCTGGAGTGCGGCCGAAGCGGCATTCCGCAAAATGTCGTCAACGATTGCAGAAACGTCGGAGGAAATTTCCCTGGCATCGCGCACTTCGGCATCCTGCCAACCACACTCAACCAGATGTGCAGGCGTTGAAGTTATTGCGCTCGCTAGATTCATGGCACTTGCATAAACCAACAGCGCGTGGCGTTCGCCATCAGGATATTTTTCGGTTCCGTCTGCTTGAGCCACTACTGTTAGCACGTGAAGGTTCATTCTAATCCGCCATTCAGCGTTGTCATACGGGCCGCGCTGAGAACACCTATTTTGCGACAGCAGTTTTCAAACCGACCCGCTACCTGTCCTCTACACCTCGTGCAGATAGAGGTGGTAGTCCAGTTCGCTGACCGTGCGCGCCACGCGCAGGTACTCGGACTGCTTGATCGCCACGAAGGTGCGATGCAGGTCCTCGCCGAGAGCGCCTTTCAGGAAGCTGGATGCTCGCGCCGCTTCGATCGCGGCGCGCCAGTCGACCGGCATCGTCGTGCGCGTCACGGCTGCCTCGTAGCCGTTGCCCGTCGTTTCGGGGCCGGGATCGAGGCCTTCATCCATGCCCTTGATGATGCCGGCGAGTACCGTCGCGGCGATCAGATAGGGATTGGCGTCGACGCCGGACGGGCGGTGCTCGATGCGCCGGTTCTTGGCGTCCCCCGCTGGCACGCGTAAGGCCACCGAGCGGTTGTTGACGCCCCAGGTCGGCGCCACCGGCGCATAGGATTGCGAGACGAAGCGCCGCCAGGAATTGGCGTGCGGCGCAAACACCAGCATCGATTCCGCCATCGTCTGGATCAGGCCGCCAAGTCCCTGCAGCAGCGGCAGCGACCAGCTCTCGCCGCCGGCTTCGGCAAAGACGTTTCGGCCGGCCTTGTCCTGCAGCGAGACGTGGAAATGCATGCCCGAGCCGGCATATTTCTCGATCGGCTTGGCCATGAAACAGGCGGTGACGCCATGGCGGCGCGCCTGCGCCCGCACCAGCCGCTTCAGCATGACCAGATCGTCGGCCGCCCGCATCACGTCCTTGCGGTAGTTCAGCGTCAGTTCGTACTGGCCGGGCGCATATTCGGAAATGACGGTCTCGGCCGGAATGCCTTGCGCCTTGGCGGCGGCATAGATGTCGGAGAACAGCGGCTCCATGCCGTGCAGATGGTCGACGGAATAGACTTCGGTCTTGCCCGAGACGCGGCCATCGAGCACGGCGCGCGCCGGCTGCACCTTGCCGTCGGCATCGCGCTCATTGGCCAGCAGGAAGAATTCGAGTTCGAAGGCGCCGGCCGGATAGAGACCCTTGGCTGCCAGGATGTCGACCTGTCGCGCCAGCGCCAGCCGCGGATCCGACGACATCGGCCGACCGTCGAGCATGTACATCGCCATCAGCAATTGGCCGCGCGGCGGGCTCGTGCCGTAGAGCGGCACCAGCGTGCCGGGGATCGGCCAGGCCCTGAGGTCGCCGTCGCCGGTGGTCCAGATCAGTCCGGTCTCGTGCACATCCTCGCCGGTGATATCGAGGCCGAGGATCGAGATCGGCATATGGCGGCCGCCCTCGAAAATGCTCTTCAGCTCATGCCGGCGCACGATCTTGCCACGGCCGACGCCATTGGCGTCGGTCAGCACGATATCGAAGGCTTCGATCTCGGGATAGGCGTCGAGAAAGGCTTGCGCCTCGGCTGATGTCGAGCCCGAAGGTGAGGTCATCATGGCATTGGGGTGGTCCATCGCCGCTTGTCTCACGCCGCAAGCTTTGCCGCAACCGCGCCGAAGGCGGTGATCAGCCGGTTGACCTGGGCACCTGACGTCGCCGGCGAGATCAGCATCATGTTGTGGAAGGGTGCGATCAGCACGCCGCGATTGACCAGCGCGACATGGATGGCGGCCTCCAGTTCCGGTGCATGCGCCACTTCCGCCTCGGCGCCATTCCTCAACGGGCCGGGCGCGCAGATGAACTCGACGCGGGCGCCGACGCGCGAAACATGCCAGGGCAGGCGGTGGCGGTCGATCACGCCGGTCAGCCCGGCATCGAGCCGCCGCGCCAGATGATCCATCCGGTCATAATTCTCACTGGTCATCACCTCTTCGAGCGTGGCGCGCATCGCCGCGAACTGCAGCGGATTGGCCGAGAGCGTCGTGCCCATACCGGAATAGCCTGGTTCCTTGGTCCTGTTGTAGTTGGCATAGCGCGAAGCGACGTCGTCGCTCATGCCCCACACACTTGCCGGCACACCGCCGGCAATCGGCTTGCCTAGCACGAAGAAGTCCGGGTCGAGACCATACTTCCTCGTGTAGCCGCCGGGGCCGGTCGAGATCGTATGCGTCTCGTCGATCAGAAGCAGTGTACCGGCTTGGCGCGTCAGTCTGCGCAGTGCGTCATGGTAGCCCGGATCGGCCAGCACCATGCAGGAATTGGTCAGCACCGGCTCGGCAATGACGCAAGCGACATCCTTGTCCCTGAGCGCGGCTTCGAGTGCTGAAACATCGTTGAACTCGATGACCTTGGCCGTGCGGGTCAGGTCGCGGAACTCGCCCGCCAGCCCCGGCCGGTTGACGGGCTTGCCGTCGATCAGCCTCACCATCGTCTCGTCGACCGAGCCGTGATAGCAGCCATTGAAGACCAGAATTTTCTCCCGGCCGGTGATGGCGCGGGCCACGCGCAGCGCAACGCGGTTGGCGTCGGTTGCAGTCGTCGCGATCTGCCAGAACGGCAGGCCGAAACGCTGCTGCAGCAGCGGCCCGATGGCGAGCGCGTCTTCCGAGGGCAGCATATAGGTCAGGCCCCGTCCTGCCTGACGGCGGATGGCGCGCGCCACCGGCGGCGGCGAATGGCCGAACATCGAGCCGGTGTCGCCAAGGCAGAAATCGTCGAGCCTGATACCATCGATGTCGGTGATGGTCGCGCCTTTGGCGCTATCGACCAGGATCGGAAACGGCGTCGGCCAGTCGTTCATCCAGTGCATTGGCACGCCGCCGAAGAAGCCGGGCAGGCCGTTGCCGGCCTTGGCTTGCGACCTTGGCCGCGCCTTGCGGAAGGCCGCCCCCTCGGTGTCGCGCAATTCTGCGATGCGGTCTCGGCTGATACCGCCGATGGTCTTTGAACTGTCGCTGCTGTGCATGAAAACCCCTCTGGCTGGTCCCTCTTAGCCAATCCACGTCGGCAACCGCAATTGGCCGCGCGTCTGCCCTGCATTGGCTCAGCCGGTGCGTGGGCGGCGGCGCTTGACCCTGCCGATGAAGTGAGCGTCAATACGGGAGACAACGGGGGTGAGAGAAAATGCGGACGACTATCTGCGGATTGGGCCTGTTCTTGTCGACCGGCACAGCCCTGGCCTCGGGCGGAATCTGGTGTTCTGCCGATGACACGGCGGTGAAGTTCGAGGTCGAAGCCGGCGTCACAAGGGGCATGGGTGGGCCGACGTTCAATTTTCGCGGCGATCTCGAAATTTTAGGCAGGCCTGCCGGCGACAGCCTGCGCAAAACCGTCTTCGAGGATTCGAACCTGACGCAATACTGGCTCGACGGCAAGGAATTGCGGCTGAACGTCTATAGCGAGCATAAGGCCGTGCAAACCTACAACTCGGTCGAACTGACGATCCTGACCAAGACCAGCGACGAAGGCGTCTATGACGGGCAGTACACGCTTGCCGTCTATGACAATGCCGCCGACGTGGACAAGGACGGCAAGCCGGCGGAGTTGACGGGCAAGGTGTCGTGCGGGGCTGAGTAGGCTCGCCGATCGGCTGTGTCAGCCTGCCTGCATCGAGGCGATGGCGCGTCGCATCAGGTCGAGAAACATCAGCCGCTCGTCCTCGCTGAAGCCGGTCAGTGCCGCCTCGTTCTGCAAACGCGCGGCCTGCGTCGCCGGTTCGCGCAGGCCAACGGCTTTCGCGGTGAGATGGATCGACTGCGAGCGCCCGTCTTCGGGGTGCAGGCGTCGTTCGATCAGCCCGTCACGTTCCATACGGATCAGCGTGTTGGCCATCGTCGCCTGTTCCACGTTGAGACGCTGCACGAGTTCGCGTTGCGTCAGGCCATCTTCGTCCCACAGCGCCAGCAGCGTCATGAACTGGGCTGGCGCCAGGCCAAGCGGCCGGATGCGCTGCTGCAGCCCGTTGGCAAACAACCGCGCCATGTGGTTGGCCAGGAATCCGGCGGATCGTTCCTTCTGAAATGCCATGCTCGCCAGATAATAGTTGAATAGCATGCTATGCAATGATATATAGCTTGCTATGGAGATTAAAATGAAAACCAGGATTCATGCAGCGGCGGGCGCCATAGCGCTCATCACGGTTTCGGCTTTCTGGCTGTCGACGGCCGCGGTTGAACTGCTTGGCGACGCGGCGGCGATCACAATTGTCAAAAACTGTGTGCTGGCCGGCATGGCGGTGCTCATTCCGGCGATGATCATTGCCGGCGCGTCAGGCTTTTCGCTCGGCAAGGGCTGGAAGAGCCCGGTCGTGGCGCGCAAGAAATGGCGCATGCGCATCATCGCCGCCAACGGATTGCTGGTGCTCGTGCCCTCGGCCTTCCTGCTCAGCAGCCTTGCCGCGGCCGGTCGCTTCGACAGCCTTTTCACAATCGTTCAGACGATCGAACTGGCGGCCGGCGCGACGAATATCGCACTGCTGTCGCTCAACATGCGCGACGGGCTGTCGCTGCGGCGCAAACCTCTTCGGCTGGCCGCGCGAGCGCGGTGAGTTCAGACCGTGATGTCGATGACGCCGCAGTCGCCGGCCGCACTGCCGAACGCGACGCGGCGTTCTTCCTTGTCCCACATCATCGAGGTGATGGCGCCCTTGCCCGGTCGTCGCAACAGCACTTCCTTGGCGTCGGCAAAACGCACCGCCATCACCATGCCGTCATCATAGCCGACGGCGACGACATCCTGGCTCGGGTGGCAGGCGACAGCCGTCACCATGGCGTTGCCGCGCGTGCCGAGTTCCAGCGGCGCCTTGCCCATTGGACCGTCCTTGCCTGAAAACGGCCAGACAATCGCCGCCGGCGCGCCGGAACTCGCCAGCCATTTGCCTTTCACGCTCCACGACAGGCTTTTGACCTTGCCGGGATAGCCGGTCATGCGCATGTGCTTGCCGTCGGCGAGCTTCCAGCCGTGCAATGCATTTTCCTGCATGGTGGTGACGAGGAAGGCGCCGTCCGGCGAGAAGGTGACGCCGGTGTGGGCGCCGGCCCATTCGAGCTCCACCGGCTTGCCTTCGGCGGCCGGGAAATGCAGCGTCGCGCCATTGTAGCGGGCAACGCCGAAGCGCATGCCCTTGGGCGAGAAGGCCAGTCCCTCGACCGAACGCGGATGGACGAATTCCCTGGTCTTGCCGTCGGCAAAGCGCACGTAGGCGGTCTTGCCCGTCGCATAGGCGATGGCGCCCTGCGGCCCGGCAGCAACGCTGGTGATCCACTTTTTTCCGGCACTGGTCAGTTCGGTGGCCTCGCCGCCCGCTTTCACGGCAAACACCTTGCCGTCCTCGCCGCCGGTGATCAGCCGGTCATTGGCGACATCGTGGAAGGCGGCCAGCAGCCCATCATTGGCCTGAACCGTCTTGTGGCCATGGTCGAGCCGATGGACGGCGCCGTCCGCCAGCGCGAAATGCGGCACGTCGCCAAGGAAGACGGCGGCAATGCAATGGCCTTCGAGATCAAGCGGGGCGACTGTGGGCATCAGAACCATTCCAATGAAGTTTGTTGCCATGCCCGGGAAGTCGCAGCGCGGCCAGGTGTGGCGCCAACCTTCTCCCCTTGTGGGAGAAGGTGGATCGGCGCGCAGCGCCGAGACGGTCGAGGGGTGTTGGACGGATCGCCGTCGGTGCCAAGCTGGAGCACCCCTCATCCGACCGAGCTTCGCTCAGCCACCTTCTCCCACAAGGGGAGAAGGACAGAAGGGGCAGCGCTAGCGTTATAAGGCTTGGAAATCAAGCCGCCTGGCAGGCGTCAAAACTCTTCTTCAGCCGCTCGGCGTCGAGTTCACGGCCTATGAACACCAGCCGGCTCTCGTGCTTCTCGCCGTCCTTCCAGGCGCGCTGGTGGTCGCCCTCGATGATCATGTGCACGCCCTGGATGACATAGCGCTCATCATCGCCCTTGAGCGCGATGATGCCCTTGAGCCGCAGGATGTTGGGGCCTTCCATCTGGGTGATCTTCTCGATCCACGGGAAGAACTTCTTCGGGTCCATCTCGCCGCCGCGCAGCGACACCGACTGCACCGTCACATCATGGATGTCGGAAGCATGCGCGTGATGGTGGTGGTCATGCCCGTCATGATCGTGGCCGTCGTGATCGTGGTCATGATGATGATCGTGATCGTCATGCCCTTCGAGGAAATGCGGATCGTTTTCCAGCGCCCGGGACAGGTCGAAGGCACCGCGGTCGAGCACTTCGGTCAGGGCGACGCCGGCTCGTGTCGTGCGATGGATCTTCGCCGCCGGATTGATGGCGCGGATCGTCGCCTCGACCTTGGCGAGTTCTTCTGACGTGACGAGGTCGGTCTTGTTGAGCACGACGACATCGGCGAAGGCGATCTGGTCCTCGGCTTCCTTGGAGTCCTTGAGCCGCAGCGGCAGGTGCTTGGCGTCGACCAGCGCCACCACCGCATCGAGCCTGGTCTTGGAGCGCACGTCGTCGTCCATGAAGAAGGTCTGCGCCACCGGCACCGGATCGGCGAGCCCTGTGGTCTCGACGACGATGGCGTCGAAGCGGCCAGGCCGGCGCATCAGGCCCTCGACGACACGGATCAGGTCGCCGCGCACCGTGCAGCAGACGCAGCCATTGTTCATCTCGTAGATTTCCTCGTCGGATTCCACGATCAGATCGTTGTCGATGCCGATTTCGCCGAATTCGTTGACGATGACGGCGTAGCGCTTGCCGTGGTTTTCCGACAGGATGCGGTTGAGCAGCGTCGTCTTGCCGGCGCCGAGATAGCCGGTGAGAACGGTTACGGGAATCTGCGTCTGTGCGTCGCTCATGGCTTGCCTCGAAGGTGCTGGGCCGCGAAAAATCCGGCCCTCGAAAAAGGGATTGTCGGTTCCATATAGGATGTGTGCCGGGTTTTTGCACGGGGCAAACCGATGGGCCAAACCGGCTTGCGACATGATCGGATTTTGACTGGCGAGAGCCGCTGCGATTGCCTAGGTCAAGATGCGGGAGCCAATTCGAGAGGCAAGATATGTCCGGCAAGCCATCCTCCTTGTCATTGAGCCGGCGCCAGGCGCTCGGCGTGATCGCGGTCACCGCCGGCGGTGGTGCCTTCTTGTCCGCCTCGGCAATGGCCGCCCAATCTTCGGCTGCCCAGGCCTCGCTTTATGCCGGACTGGCCCTGTTCGAAAACGGCGCCGGTGTCTGCACCATTACGCCTGAAGTGACCGAGGGACCGTTCTACTTCGACCCGAAGCTCGAACGTGCCGATGTCACCGAGGGCAAGAAGGGTATTGCCCTTGACGTCCGGCTGCAGGTTGTCGACGCGGCCTGCCGCCCGCTGGCCGGCGCTCGTGTCGACATCTGGCATTGCGACGCGCAAGGCGCCTATTCCGGCTATCCGGGACAGGGTGACGGCCGCGACATCGACACGTCGGGCCAGACCTTCCTGCGTGGCTGGCAGAAGACCGATGCAAGCGGCATCGTTTCCTTCGCCACCATCTATCCCGGCTGGTATCGCGGCCGCACCACCCATATCCATTTCAAGGTCTTCCCTGACGACAGTTCGGTGATGACCGGCCAGTTGTTCTTCCCCGACAGCCTCAGCGAGCAAATATTCACCGCTGTCGCGCCCTACAACGACCGGCGAGGCAAGCGCGACACCTCGAATGCCGCGGACGGCATCGCCAGGCAGGCCGGGCCGCAGTCGCAGGCCGCACTGCGCGAGGTGGAGGATGCCTATCAGGCGCTGATGATCGTCGCGGTGAAGTCCGGCTGAGCGACATTCCCTCGCTCAGCCTGCTCGCGACGAAAACTCCTGACGCGAAAACTCGTTTGTCATCTAACTGAAATAAACATCTGGCATTAGCCACGGCGGACACCACAATGCTTGCCGGCAAAGCTGTTTGAAGCTCCGGAATCTTTTTGATCGTCGATTGCCAACCGGCCGGCTGTCTCTATGCTGCCCGCACCGGTACGGCCGAAGAGGGATGACCATGGCCAAGGCGGACAAGACTGCGACAATGAGCCGGCTGCATTCGGCGGCAAGGCTGGCAAGAACCGCACTCGCGGCGCGGCTCCTGGCGCATGGCTTCTATGCCGGCCAGGATCAGATCATGCTGTCGCTCGACCGCGAGGATGGCCAGACGCCGGGCAATCTCGCCGGACGCCTCGGCGTGCGCCCACCCACCATCACCAAGACCATCAACCGGCTGCAGGCCCAGGGTTTCCTGGAAAAGCGCGCCTCGTCGGCCGATGCCCGCCAGGCGCATATTTTTCTCACCGACACAGGCCGCGACATCATCCACGCCATCGAGAAGTCGGTGAAGAAGACCGAGAAGCAGGCGCTGAAGGGCCTCGACAAGAAGGACCAGAAGGCGCTGTTCAAGCTGCTGGCCCGCATCGAGGCCAACCTCTCGAACGAGGAACTGGTGCTCATCGACGACGACGCCGAGTCGGACGACTGACCGGCCGATTGTCGCGGCAGGCGATCAAGCCGCCGCCGCGGTGGACCCATGGACCAGCGACGACCAGCGCCCCGGCGTCATGCCGAACGCCTTCTTGAATTGCCTGATGAAATGGCTCTGGTCGCTGAAGCCGGCTTCGATAGCGATCTGTGCCAATGGCTCGCCGGCGGCGATCATCCGCCGCGCACGCTGAAGCCGGCGCATCACCAGGAAGCGATGCGGACTGGTCGAGAAAGCGGCGCGGAAATGCCGTGACAAGGCATAGCGGTCGAGACCGGTTATCGCTTCCAGTTCACCGGAGCGCACCGGCCGGGTCAGGTTTTCCGTAAGATAGTCGCGCGCCAGTGCCGCCGCCCGCCACGCCGTCCTGGTCATCGGCTTCGCCGGTTGGCCGGCATGCCGTGTCAGGCTTTGCATCAATTGCGTCAGGAAGTCGTCGACGAACAGCTCGTCGAGTTCCTGCTCCAGCGGCCCCAGCGCCGAAAGCAGCGTTGTGCAAAAGGCCGTGTCCGTTACCACACCATCCCTGACAAATGGCAGCGACGCACCGCCAAGACAGTCGAGCATCAGCGACGGTTCCAGATAGAGCATCCGGTAGCGCAGGCCGTCCTCGGTGCCGGCGCCGCCATCATGCAGCTCGTCGGGATGCAGCACGATGATCTGGCCGGGCAGGCTGTGGCGCGCTGCGCCGAGATAGCGAAACGTCTGCACCCCGTGCAGCGTCACCCCGATCGCATAGGTGTCGTGGCGATGCAGGTCGAAGGCGCTGCCATGGAAGCGCGCCTCGATCCGCTCCATGCCGGCGGGGTCGGGGGCGGAGATGATGCAGTTTTCCGCCGCATCGACGCACAAACGTCCAAGACCTTGCAGGGCCTGGCTGTCTAGATCGTGCGACATCGTCTCCTTCAGCCCCGAAATCGGGCGCAAACCTCGAATGGTCTATTTCTCATGTTCGATACGAAATTTGCAATCGTGCTCAGGGAGGATTTGCCGGTCTGGCAGAAACTCAACGTCACCGCGTTCCTGACCAGCGGGATCGTCGCGCAGTTTCCCGACATCATCGGCGAACCCTATCGCGACCGCGCCGGCAATCTCTACAACCCGCTGTCGATCCAGCCGGTCATCGTTTTGTCCGCCGACCAGGCAACGCTGGGCACCATCCACCGGCGCACGTTGGAGCGTGGCGTGACAACCTCCCTCTACGTCGAGGAGATGTTCGCGACCGGTTTCGACGCCGCCAACCGCGCTGTCTTCGCCGAATTCGCGCCAGAAGACGCCGGGGTGGTCGGTATAGCGCTTCGCGCCGAGAAGAAGGTGGTCGACAAGATCACCAAGGGCGCCCGCATGCACGCCTAGCCAAGGCACTACGCCTGCCGGCGGCTCTTGTTGTGCCAGCAGGCTTTCATGTCGCGACAGCCGACAATTGGCTTGCCGGGAGCCGGCAATTCCCGCAAAGGTGGGCTCCAGCCCAGCTTCCTACCCGGCCTGCAAGTGAGTGCTCCCCAAAGATATGTAGAAAGCGCGACGCCCCCGGTGGCGATCCTGTGCATGCTTTCCACCTATGTCTGTTTCACCTTCCTCGACACATCAAGCAAATACCTCGTCCTTGCCGGCGTTTCCGTGCTGATCGTCGCCTGGGTGCGCTTTGCCGTGCATGTGGTGCTGGTCGGCACGCTGCTGCGCGGCTGGCGCCAACCGGCGCGGTTTCGCCCGGTCAACCTGCCGGCACATGTCCTGCGCGGCCTGTTCCTGTTTGGATCGACCATCTTCAACATCCTGGCGCTCAAGTCCCTGCAACTGGCCGAGACCACCTCGATCTATTTCTTCGGGCCGATGGTGATCACGGCGCTGGCCGGTCCGCTGCTTGGCGAGTGGGCAGGTTGGCGGCGCTGGCTGGCGATCCTGGCGGCCTTTGCCGGGGTTCTGATCATCACGCGGCCGGGTGTCGGCGTTTTCGGCATCGGGCATCTCTTCGCGCTCGGCTCGATGCTGTCGAACTGCTTCTACGTCATCATGACGCGCCGCATGTCGGCGACCGAAACGTCGGAAAGCCTGATCCTGTTCTCGGCGCTGGCGCCGGCGTTGCTGCTGTTGCCCCTGCTGCCGTTTTCGTTCTCCCTGCCGCATGACGGCTGGCACTGGTTCGTGCTGGTCATGCTTGGCGTGTTCGGCGGCGTCGGTCACTGGTTGCTGGTCCAGGCCTACCGGCTGGCGACAACCACCGCATTGGCGCCCTATCCCTATTCGCAGATGGTGTGGATGATCATTTCAGGCTGGATCGTCTTCAAGCAGTTTCCCGACCGCTGGACGTTGGTCGGCGCCGCCATCATTGTCGCCAGCGGCCTCTACATCGTCCATCGCGAGCACCGGCTTCGGCTGCAGAGCCGCGCGGCCTCGGATGTCGAGGCGGAAGCGCTGGCAAAAAAACTTTGATTTGCCCCCGATCGGTGGCATAACGCCGCCTTTAAACAGTTTAGGTCTGGAAATTCAGGTCCGGGGAGCGCAAGGCGCTGGCACAGAAAATCAAGCTTTCGACGATCGCGGATGCGCTCGGCGTGTCCACGGCCACGGTCTCGCTGGCGCTACGCGACAGCCCTTTGGTTGCCGGGGCCACCCGCGATCGCATCAAGGAACATGCCCGCGCCATCGGCTATATCTACAACCGCCGCGCCGCCAGCCTGCGCACCTCGCGGTCGGGCATTGTCGGCGTCGTCGTCCACGACATCATGAACCCGTTCTTCGCCGAGATCCTGCGCTCGATCGAAAGCGAACTCGACCGCAGCCGGCAGACCTTCATCCTGTCCAACCACTACGATCAGCTCGAAAAGCAGCGCACTTTCATCGACACGCTTTTGCAGCTCGGCGCCGACGGCGTCATCATGTCGCCGGCCATCGGCACACCGGCTTCCGACATCGTGATGGCCGAGGAGAACGGACTGCCGGCGGTGCTGATCGCGCGCACCGTCGAGGGCGCCGACGTGCCGGTCTTTCGCGGCGACGACTCTTATGGAACAGGCCTCGCCACCAACCATCTGATCTCGCTCGGCCACAAGCGTATCGCCATGATCGGCGGCACCGACCAGACCTCGACCGGCCGCGACCGCTACCAGGGCTATGTCAACGCCATGGATGCGGCCGGGCTGGAAGTCAGGCCGTCCTGGCGCATCGCCGGCCCGCGCACCAAGCAGGCCGGCTTCGAAGCCGCGGGACAATTCCTGGCGCTGAAGGACAGGCCGACGGCCGCCTGCTGCTGGAATGACCTTGTCGCGATAGGCCTGATGAACGGCATTGCCCGTGCCGGCCTGGTGCCTGGCGTCGACATCTCCGTTACCGGCTATGACGACCTCGAAGAGGCGGCGATCGCGACGCCGGCGCTGACCACCGTCTGGAACGGCCAGCGCGAGGTTGGCCGCCGCGCCGCCAGCGCGCTGCTCGACAAGCTCAACGGGCAGACGGTGCGGCCTTCGCAGGAATTGATCAAGCCGGAACTGCATGTGCGTCAGTCGACCGGCAAGCCGGTGGAGCGTGCATGACCAAGGCCGAACAGCTGCAGACCGTCGCCATTCTGGTGCCGGGCGATTTCAACGACCATGCGGTCGACCGCATCCACCACACATTCAGGCCTGTCCCGATCGAACGCGCCGATCCGTCCCTCGTCACCGACGAGATGCGCAGCAATGTGCGTGGCATCGCTTCGTTCGCCGGCATCAACGCGGCGATGATGGATGCACTGCCCAACCTCGAACTCATCGCCTCGTTCGGCGTCGGCTATGATTCGGTCGATGTCGGCCATGCGGCCGCGAACAACATCATGGTCACCAACACGCCTGACGTGTTGACCGAGGAGGTTGCCGACACCACCATCGGGCTGCTCATCAACACCGTCCGCGACCTGCCGCGCGCCGAAACCTGGCTGCGCGACGGCAGCTGGGTGCGCAAGGGCAACTATCCGCTGAGCCGGCTGACCTTGCGCGGGCGAAAGGTCGGTATCTTTGGCATGGGTCGCATCGGGCAGGCCATCGCCCGGCGTCTGGAAGCCTTTGGCTTGCCTGTCGCCTATCACAATCGGCGCCTTGTCGAAGGTCTTTCCTACCAGTACCACCCGACCCTGAAAGGTCTTGCCGAAGCCGTCGATACGCTGATTTCGGTGGCGCCAGGCGGCGCCTCAACGGAGAAGGCGGTCAATGCCGAGATCCTGTCGGCGCTCGGCGCCAATGGCGTTTTCGTCAACATCGGCCGTGGCAGCACGGTCGACGAGGCAGCGCTTGCGGCAGCCCTTGCCAACGGCACCATCGCCGCCGCTGGCCTCGATGTCTTTGCCGACGAACCGAACGTGCCCAAGGCGCTGCTCGACGCGCCCAACACCTCGCTGCTGCCGCATGTCGGCTCAGCCTCGGACCACACCCGCCGCGCCATGGCGGATCTATGCGTCGACAATCTGGTGTCCTGGTTCACCGAGCGCCGGCCGCTGACGCCGGTGCCCGAGACGGCGCATGTGAAGGCCAAAAGCTGATTGCCACACTTATTAACGTCAGCTTAACCCTTTGGAAACATTCTCCATCCTGTCCGTGTGCGTGGATGAAGAACGATGAAAACACTTTCCGTATTGATCGCTGCCGCAGCGCTGTTTGGCGGCGTTCAGTTGTTTCATGTTGGCAGCGGGGAAAGCGTGGCCAACGAGGCCGCCCCGTCCAGCAGCTACAGGCTGGTCGCCAATGGCGATGAGGCGGCCTGTGCAGTCAGCCGCGGGGCCGAAATTTCGGACGGCTTGTCGCTGCTCACCGTTGCTCCGAAATGCCGCCGGCTCTTGCCGGGCATAGAGCAGGCGAAGTTCTGGCGCGAGCAAAACGACGGCACGGTTGCCTTCAGCGCCAATGGTGTCGATCCGATCGTCACTTTCGCGGCTGCCGATGGCGACGGCTACGAATCCTATGCCCCGGCGCTGCCGCTGCTGTCGCTGGCGGCCACCGGTGATAAGAAGTCCGGCGACTGATTATTCCGCTGCGGCCCGCGCTCCAGCCTTCGCTGCGGCGTGCAGGCGAACCGCATCGCCGAAGGCACGGAATATTTTCACCGAGTTGCTGTCAGACTTGACCCAATATTCCGGGTGCCATTGCACGCCGACGGCGAAGGCGCGGGAGTCGCGCACCGAAACCGCCTCGACCGTGCCGTCGCTGGCGACCGCCTCGATCTGCAGATTCGAGCCGAGCCGGTCGATCGCCTGGCGGTGCAACGAATTGACCTTGATGTCGCCGGCACCGAACACGCCGGCCAGACAGCTGCCTGGCTTGATCGAAATGGTTTGGTGTATGGCGAAGCGTTCGTCCTGCTTGTCGCTCACCGGCGCGCGGTGGTCGAGCGAGCCCTCTCGCTCCTGGATCTCGGTGCCCAGCGTGCCGCCGAGCGCCACGTTCAATTCCTGAATGCCGCGGCAGATGGCGAGCAGCGGCACGCCGCGCTCGATCGCCCGGCGGATCAGCGGCAGCGTCGTGGCGTCGCGCGCCGGGTCATAGGGACCATTGGCTTCGCTGGCGTCGCCACCATAAAGCGAGGGATGCACATTGGATTTCGAGCCGGTGACCATGACGCCGTCGACCGACGACAGAAGCTCGTCGAAGTCGAGCCGGTCGCCGAACGATGGCACCAGCAGCGGGAACACGCCGGCGCCGGTGATCGCCGCTTCCAGATATTGCTGTGGGGCGGCATGCCAAGTGTAGTTGTCGAACTGACGGACGTCGGTCGATATGGCGACGAGCGGCTGATGCATTTTGGCTCTGTGTTCCATCTGGGCAAGGAATGTCCTGCCTCTAAAATAGGCGATCCCTGGGTATTTTTCCATGCCAAGTTTCAGCGTGTCGCATGGGCCACGAAATCAGGCAGGACATAGCATTAGACTATAGTTGCAGGCCACGCGCCGGCGCCGCGAATTCCGCGAAAGCGCCATCGTCAAATCCGGCCGCCGTGCTGGACTCGACCTTTTGCCTGTGTATTGTTTCGCCCCAGACTGAGCCGGGATATCGAGGATGTTCCCGAATCTTGGTCTGTTTGATCCAAAAGGGAGGTACTTCATGGATCGTCGTTCATTCATTCGCAAGGCCGGTGTCACCGGCGTCGGTGCCGCCGCGGCGGCGGCCACGCTGGCGACGCCAGCAATCGCCCAGTCCAATCCCAAGGTGACGTGGCGATTGGCGTCCTCCTTCCCGAAGTCGCTCGACACCATCTATGGCGGCGCCGAGGTGTTCTCCAAGATGCTGTCGGAAGCCACCGACGGCAACTTCCAGATCCAGGTTTTTGCTGCCGGTGAGCTGGTGCCAGGCCTGCAGGCGGCCGACGCCACCACCGCCGGCACGGTCGAGGCCTGCCACACGGTGGCATATTATTACTGGGGCAAGGACCCGACATGGGCGCTCGGTGCGGCCGTTCCGTTCTCGCTCAACGCGCGCGGCATGAATGCCTGGCACTACCATGGCGGCGGCATCGACCTGTTCAACGAGTTTCTCGCCACGCAGGGCCTTTTCGGCCTGCCGGGCGGCAACACCGGCGTGCAGATGGGCGGCTGGTTCCGCAAGGAAATCAACACGGTGGCCGACCTTTCCGGCCTCAAGATGCGCATCGGCGGTTTTGCCGGCAAGGTGGTGCAGAAGCTCGGCGTCGTGCCGCAGCAGATCGCCGGCGGCGATATCTATCCGGCGCTGGAAAAAGGCACCATCGACGCCGCCGAATGGGTCGGCCCCTATGACGA
Source organism: Mesorhizobium loti (assembly GCA_014189435.1). Taxonomy (NCBI): domain Bacteria; kingdom Pseudomonadati; phylum Pseudomonadota; class Alphaproteobacteria; order Hyphomicrobiales; family Phyllobacteriaceae; genus Mesorhizobium; species Mesorhizobium loti. The sequence continues at coordinate 5,674,068 of CP050293.1, read as the reverse complement.
CGAGAAGCTCGGCTTCTACAAGGTCGCGCCCTATTACTACTATCCCGGCTGGTGGGAAGGCGGTCCGACCGTCCACCTGATGTTCAACAAGGCGAAATACGACGAGCTTTCGCCGGCTTACAAGTCGTTGCTGCGCACCGCGGCACAGGCGGCCGACGCCAACATGCTGCAGAAATACGATTATCTGAACCCTGCAGCGGTGAAGCGGCTGGTGGCTGGCGGCGCGAAACTGCGCCCGTTCAGCCAGGAGATCATGGCCGCCTGCTTCGAAAAGGCCAACGAGGTCTATGCCGAAATGGAAGCCACCAACGCCCCGTTCAAGAAGATCTGGGAATCGATCAAGGGCTTCCGCAAGGAGCACTATCTCTGGGCGCAGGTGGCCGAATACAATTACGACACCTTCATGATGGTGCAGCAGCGCAACGGCAAGCTCTAGAGCAATTCCAGGAAAAGTGCGTAGCGGTTTTCCGTCCGGAATTGCGTCAAAACAAAGAGATAGAGCAGCCCATCGCATTGACGCAAAAGACCCCGTGCCTGCTTGCCCGGGGTCTTTCTTTTTCAGGCTGGTGAGGAACTGACCTCGACCAGTATTCCGCCCGGCGCATGGCAGTAGAAGGTCGTCGAGCTGACGCCGCCGCGCGTCAGCTCTTGCACCGCACCCGGCATGAGGCCCGCATCGGCAAGCTCGGCCTGCTTTGCATGCACGATGTCCGGTTTGCCAACGAAGAAGCCGATGTGAAAGCCGCCGGGATAGGCGGCGGTCTCTCCCTTGCCCGGCACCATCAGGTTGAGGATGAAGCCATCGGTCCCGCGCAGGACAGCGAAGGCATCCTTGCCGCGCATGGCGAGAAGTTCGAAGCCGAAATGGCTGGTGAAGAAGCCGGCAAGAGCCGCGACTTCCGGTGTAACGAGATTGGCGTGGTTCAGTTTCATGGTCTTTGTCCTGTCGCGGGTTGAAATGCGGACAGGCTTGGCTGCAGACCGTGAACCGGCGGGGCGTGGCATCAGGAAATCCGGACATGACCCAACCGGCCCGCGGGCTTTCGCCTCGCTTGCCGGCCGCGGGTTCTCCCGCAAATCATGCGGTGAACAGGCTTCCGTTTTAGAAACGGAAGAGACCGGACTACCGGACCGGTCATGTCTTTTTCGGCGCGCCCCCAATAGCCGATCGATGGGTTGCCGGCAAGCCTGCGCGCGAGGGCCAGACGCAGCTCAGCCCCGGCGCGGCACCACCAGCACCTTGACCTCACCCGGCGCCGGCGGATTGGCGATCACCGCTGCCGCGTCTTCGAGCGGCACCTGCCTGGAGATCAGCCTGTCGATTTCGATCGCACCCGATGCAATGAGTTCGGCGGCGCGGCGATGGGTGTGGGGATTGAGGAAGGAACCGAGCACCTTCAGTTCCCGGAACAGCAGGTCGAAGGGCTCGAATTCCGCTTTCATGCCTTGCGGCGTCACGCCGACAATGACGACCGTGCCGCCGGCCCGGGCCAGCCGCATCGACTGCTCGACGGTCTCCCGCACGCCCGCGCATTCGAAGACGACGTCGGCTCCGCCTGGCGTCAGACCAGCCGGTCCGGCGATGGCCTTGATGACGTCGGTGGCGGTCGGATCGACCGTCACTGTCGCGCCGAGCTCCTCGGCGAGGGCGCGCCGCGAGGCTTGCCTGGTCGACAGGATGATGGTCGTGGCCCCGGCCAGTCTTGCCAGTTGCACGGTGAGCAGGCCGATCACGCCGCCGCCCAGCACCACAACCGAGCTGCCTGGTTTGATACCGGCAAGGTCCACACCATGCAGACAACAGCCGAGCGGCTCGCAGAAGGCGCCATGTGTCGGCTTCAGATCGGCAGGCAGGACAAAAGCCTGCTGCTGCGGCAAGGCAAGATAGTCGGCAAAGCCGCCATCGCGATGAATGCCGATGGCGCGCAAATTGCTGCAGAGGTTGACCCGCCCGGCGTGACAGTGCGCGCAACGCCCGCAGGCGATGTTGGGGTCGCCGGTGACGCGATCGCCGACGGCAAAGCCCGAGACGGACCTGCCGATCGCCTCGACGATGCCGGAAAACTCGTGGCCGGGCGTCACGGGCGGTGTGCACGGGAATTCGCCGTGAAACAGATGCCGGTCCGTGCCGCAGACACCGCAGGCTTCGATCCGCACCAGAAGCTCGTCCGGCCCGATGTCAGGCTTGTCGACGTCGCGCAGCGCGATGCTGCCCACCGCCTCAAGCCGCACCGCTTTCATCATCGTCGCCATGCCGGTTTCAATTGAAGCTCGGTGGCTGCGACAGGTCGGGCTGTGGCGCCGCTGGCTTGGCTGGTGCCGGATCGCCGAAACTCGGCGGCTGCGAAAGGTCAGGGGCTGCCGGCGCCGTGCCGCCGCCAGTAGGCGCTGCACCATCCGCCGGCGGCGTGCCGAGCGGCGACAGGCCGGGTACTTCCGGCACCTTGTAGTCGATGGTGCCCGGATCGACGGTCGTTGCCTTGTAGTGCATCACCATTTGCGGGAAGGCGATGGTCAGTCCGATCATGATCACCTGGATACAGACGAAGGGCACCGCGCCCCAATAGATCTGTCCGGTGGTCACCGGCGCGATCTGTTTGCCGGTGAGGCGATCGAGATAGGGCACGCGGGCGGCCACCGAGCGCAGGTAGAACAGCGCGAAGCCGAAGGGCGGATGCATGAAGCTGGTCTGCATGTTGACGCCCAGAAGCACGCCGAACCAGATCAGGTCGATGCCGAGCTTGTCGGCCGCCGGCGCCAGCAGCGGCACGATAATGAAGGCGAGCTCGAAGAAGTCGAGGAAGAAGGCGAGGAAGAACACGAGAATGTTGACGCCGATCAGGAAGCCGACCTCGCCGCCCGGCAGCGAAGTCAAAAGGTGTTCGACCCAGATGTGGCCGTTGACGCCGTAGAAGGTCAGCGAGAACACCCGCGCGCCGATCAGGATGAACAGCACGAAGGACGACAGCCGCGTCGTCGCGGTCAGGGCCTGCTTGACCACGTCCAGCGACAGCCGACCCTTTGCCGCCGCCATGATCAAGGCGCCGACAGAGCCCATGGCGCCGCCCTCGGTCGGGGTGGCGATGCCGAGGAAGATGGTGCCCAGCACCAGGAAGATCAGCGCCAGCGGCGGGATCAGCACGATGATCACCTGCTGGGCGAGCCTGGACATCATGTTGAAGTTCAAACGCTTGTCGGCAATGGCCACGATGTAGATGAACAGCACCCCGGCAGTGGCGCCGAGGATGTCGGCATTGTCGCCATGCGCCGGCGCGAGATAGCGGTACGCCGCGTAGGAGATCGCTGATGTGACCACCAACGCCACCAGCAGGGACATCACGCCATGGCCGAGCGTGCGCGCTTCCAGCGGCAGCGCCGGCACCATTTTTGGCCGGAAGATCGAAACGATCAGGATGTAGAGCGCGTAGAGGCCGGTGAGCACGAGACCGGGAATCAGCGCCCCGGCATACATGTCGCCGACCGAGCGGCCGAGCTGGTCGGCGAGCACGATCAGCACCAGCGAGGGTGGGATGATCTGGGCAAGCGTGCCCGAGGCGGCAATGACGCCGGATGCCAGCCGCCGGTCGTAGCCATAGCGCAGCATGATCGGCAGCGAGATCAAGCCCATGGCGATGACGGAAGCCGCCACCACGCCGGTGGTCGCCGCCAAAAGCGCGCCAACGAAGATCACCGCATAGGCGAGGCCGCCGCGGATCGGCCCGAACAGCTGGCCGATCGTGTCGAGCAGGTCTTCGGCCATGCCCGATCGTTCGAGCACGATGCCCATGAAGGTGAAGAACGGAATGGCCAGCAGCGTGTCGTTCGACATCACCCGGCTGCCGTAGAAATTATCCGGCAATGCGTGCAGGAGCGGCCAGGCGAGGTTGATCGATCCGCCGGAATAGGGCGACAGGAGCACGCCGATGAAAAAGAACATCAAGCCGTTGGCGGCCAGCGAGAAGGCGACGGGATAGCCGATCAGCAGGAAGATGATCAGCGAGGCGAACATGATCGGCGCCATGTTCTGGGCGATGAACTCCATCACGAGCGCACCTCATCGGCCAGTGCCTTGGCTTCGAGCTCGGCCTGCTCATGCGCCGATATGAAGGGATTGGGGTCGTCCATGTCGCCGCGCATGATGGCGATCTTCTTGATGATTTCGGAGATGCCCTGCAGCGCGAGCAGGAAAAAGCCGACGAGCAGGATGGCCTTGGCCGGCCAGATGATCAGCCCGCCGGAATTGTTGGACATCTCGCCGCTGCGAAACGACAGCGACACATAGGGGACGAAATAGATCACCATCAGCGTCACGAACGGCATCAGGAAGAGGAGATGGCCAAGCAGGTCGATCCAGTGCTGCACGCGGCGTGAAAACAGGCCGTAGACGATGTCGATACGGATATGTTCGTTCTGCTTCAGCGTATAGGCGGCGGCCAGCATGAAGGCGGCGCCGAACAGATACCACTGCAGCTCGAGCCAGGCGTTCGAGGATATGTCGAACACCTTGCGGATGATGGCGTTGGCGGCGCTCACCAGGATCGCCAGCAGGATCAGCCACGACACCCATTTGCCGATGAATTCGTTCGCGCGATCAATGGTTCTGGATAGAGCGAGAAGCCCTGCCATGCATTCCTCCCTTGTACCGAGGCGTGCCGGCTTCCCCCTTTTCGTCCGTCACGCCGCGTGGTCCAACGGTATGCCGCGCGTGGACTGACGGGTCAACAAGGATAGAGGCAGCAAAATATCGTCGCTTGGCAGGCAGTGCCGGATACCGGCGGTCTGCCCCGGCGTCATGCAACCAAAGTCTGATGGCTCAGGCGAGCTTGCCGGTATCGCGGCCGGCGCCGATCAGGATCAGCGTGGCGACCAGGAACAGATACATCCACGCATCACGCCATTCGACCGGGAAATAGCCGGCCCACAGCGATTCGGCCATGCCGAAGGCGGCCGCGCCCAGCGCCGCCCGTGGCGGCGACAGATAGCCGCCGACCGCCGTCACGAACAGGATCTTCAACCCGTAGACGAGGCCCGAGCCGAAGCTGACATTGCCGTAATAGAGGCCGGCCATGACGCCGGCCAGCGCGGCGCAGAAGCCGCCGAACAGCACCGCATGCCGGAACACCGTGCGCACGTTGACGCCGCACATCGCCGCCGCCTTGGGGTCGTCGGAGACGGCGCGCCAGCGCCGGCCGAAGCTCGAGCGGGCAAATGCCCAGCTGGCCAGCGCGATTGCCGCCAGCGCCAGCGCGCAATCAATGAGCTGGATGAGCGTCAGCGTTGCCTTGAAGGTCGCGCCCTGTGCGAAAACGATGGGCTGCGCCAGCATCGGCGGCAGCCACAGATCATGCGTGTCGGCGGCGATGCGGCTTGCCTCCGACAACAGCAGCAATATGCCCAGCGTCGTCACCACGATTGCGTTGGGTGTCCGGTCGGCCAAAGGTTCGAAGACGCTGCGCGACAGCACGTGGCTGATCAGCGCGGCATAGAGGAACGCCGCCACGACGCCGAGCGCCACCGCCGCCAGAAGCGTCAGCCACAGCACCTGATAGCCGAAGGCGGCCGTGAGGATCATCGTCTGGCCGCAAAAGGCGAACAGCGCGCCATAGGCGAGGTTGGTGCGGTGCAGGATGCCGTTGGTCAGCACATAGCCGAAGGCGAGCAGCGCGTAGAGCGCGCCCGAATGCAGTCCGTTCAGCACCTGCTGGAAGAAGTAGAGCATGCGAAACCCTCGGAGCATGTCGCCCAAACGTGCAAAGCGGTTTTGGGACAACGATATGCTCAAGACAGAGGCTGCGGAGTCCGCGCCCGGTAGAGAAATTGCATTGCTGAATCTAACTTGTCAAATGCGATTTATCGGTTAGATTCCGAGCATGACGGTATCCTGGACCCCGCACCGCTTCACTGGCGGCCTGCTCGCGCTCGACACGGCGAACACCGTCGTGCTGCGCGGCGATCCGGAGCGCACCTTCGACCGTTTCGACAATCCGTCCGAGATTGCCCGCTTCGCCGATGCGGCGAGCCGCTTTCGCGCCGCCGAGCTTGGCGACAGGCCGCTGGCTGCACCGTCACCGGAGACGATCGCACCCGTCGTGCTGTCGATCCGCGAGACGACGGACCAGCTGTTTCGCGGAGCGGTGTCGAAGGGCGCGGTTGTCACCACCGATCTGCCGGGGTTCCTGAGAGCCTGCGCCGAGGGTCTGGCCGGCAGCCGGACCGAGATCGGTGCGCCGGGAAGGCCGTTCGGTGATCCCCTGACGCCGATCGCCTTCGAGGCGGCGCTGGCGGTTTCCGCGCTATCACTGTTGCGCGACGACACCGTCGCAAGGCTTAGGATCTGTCCCAACTGCACCTGGCTGTTCGTCGACAGAAGCCGCAATTCCAGCCGCCTTTGGTGCGACATGGCGGTGTGCGGCAACAGGCAGAAGGCAAGTCGTCACTATCGTCGCCGCCGTATGGCGGAAAATGAGGTCAAGGATGCCTAGAGGTCTTTCCCGTTCGATCGTTGTCGGCGCGGCACTCATTGCCGCCGTGGCGCTCGGCGCCTGCCGCGATACCGGCAACGCCGAAGGCAAGCTGTTCGAGATTTCCGGCAAGATATTCGTCTTCAACTACCGCCTCGCCAGGGCGACCTATGTGGTGACGTTGCGGCCGCTGCAGCCGATGGGAGAGGGCCAGGTCGCGGTCGCAAGCTTCCAGAATCCCGCCGGCGGCGCGCCTCTGGTGGTCGAGCAGAAGGTGTGGCCAAAGCTCGACAAGGTGACGCTGGAGAGCCCGGCGCTGACCTGCGTCGTCAAGAACAAGCCCTATGCGATTGCCATCAGCGTCAAGGGCGCCGACGGTGCGGTTCTGCAGAAGATCGACACCACGCTGATGTCGACGGAGGACCAGTCGGTGCTGCCCGACCGGCCATTGGTCATCGACCAGCTCTATACGGCCAATCCAGATCTCGTCGGCCATCCCGACGGCAAGCTGCCGGGCGAACCGAAGCCGGATTGCTCGAAGGGCAGCTGACGCATCGCTGTCAGCCCTGGTTGCAGCTGAAACTTTCGTGCGCCGGGAAACGCCTGCTGGTCGGTTTCGTACTCGATTCGAATGGCCACGGACTGTTCGTTGCGCGTTGCCTGGCACCTTCGATTTTGTTTGACCTGCCTTGCAAGGGGAGAAAGGATGCGTCATCCGACCCCGACGTTGGCTGCCTGCCCCCGCGTGGCCTCCGCAGAGGAAATTCCTGATGACGCTGCATGACGTCGCGCTCGACGACAAGTTCGACCTTGGAAAGGAGCGCATCTTCCTGTCCGGCGCGCAGGCGGTCATCCGCATGCTCCTGATGCAGCGCGAGCGTGATCGCCGCGCCGGCCTGAACACGGCCGGCTTCGTCTCCGGCTATCGCGGTTCGCCGCTCGGCGGCCTCGACATGCAGCTGTGGAAGGCGAAGAAACAGCTCGCTCAGGCCGACATCGTCTTCCAGCCAGGGCTCAACGAGGAGCTTGCCGCCACCGCTTGCTGGGGATCGCAGCAGACGGAACTGCTGGGCGAGGGCACCCATGACGGCGTCTTTTCGGTCTGGTACGGCAAGGGGCCGGGCGTCGATCGCTCCGGCGATGTGTTTCGCCATGCCAATCTCGCCGGCTCTTCCAAACATGGCGGCGTGCTCGCCCTGATGGGCGACGACCATATGGCCGAATCCTCGACCAACGCGCACGCCACCGAATTCCTGTTCGTCGACACGATGGTGCCGATCCTCAACCCGGCCGGCGTCCAGGAGATCATCGACTACGGGCTCTACGGCTTTGCCATGTCGCGCTTTGCCGGCACCTGGGCGGCCATCAAATGCGTCAAGGACAACATCGAATCGACGGCCTCGGTCGATGCCTCGCTCGAGCGGCTGAACATCGTCGTGCCGGATTTCGACATGCCATCAGGCGGTCTCAACATCCGCCACGAGATCGACATGCTCGGCCAGGAGGAGCGGCTGCATGAGCACAAGCGCGCAGCCGCTTCCGCCTTCATCCATGCCAACGGGCTGAACCGCATCGTCTATTCGGGCGGCCGCAACCCCAAGATCGGCATCATCACGCTGGGCAAGAGCTATCTCGATGTCCGCCAGGCGCTGGAGGACATCGGCATCGACGAGGCGGCCGCCAACCGCATCGGCGTGCGGCTGTTCAAGGTCGGCTGCCCCTGGCCGCTCGACCTGCATCACATCGCCGATTTCGCCCGCGGCCTCGACACCATCGTCGTCGTCGAGGAAAAGCGCTCGCTGATCGAGGTGCAACTGCGCGAAAGCCTTTACGGCACCGCCACGCAGCCGGTCATTGTCGGCAAGAAGGACGAGCGCGGCGACTGGCTGTTCCCGGCCAAGGGTGCGCTCGACCCCAACGAGATCGCCATCGCGCTAGGCGAGAGGATCGTGCGGACCATCGGCCCGTCCGAGGAGATCCTGGCGCGGGTGGCAAAGCTGCGCCAGTTCCAGGCAATGCTCACCGATGCCACCGACATCGGCTCGCGCACGCCGTTCTTCTGTTCCGGTTGCCCGCACAATTCGTCGACCAAGGTGCCGGACGGCTCGATCGCCGCGGCCGGCATCGGCTGCCACTTCATGGCGCTGTGGATGGACCGCAACACCGTAGGCTTCACGGCGATGGGCGGCGAGGGCGCGCAATGGGTCGGCCAGGCGCCGTTCTCGAAGCGTGGCCACATCTTCCAGAATCTCGGCGACGGCACCTACAACCATTCCGGCACGCTGGCGATCCGTTTCGCGCTGTTGAGCGACGCCAACATCACCTACAAGATCCTCTACAACGACGCCGTCGCCATGACCGGCGGCCAGCCGCACGAAGGCGGCCTGACCGTCGACATGATCGCCAGGCAGGTGCGCGCCGAGGGTGTCGACCGCATCGCCATCGTCACCGATGAGCCGGACAAATATGCCGGCAAGGCCGAATTCCCGGCTGGCGCCAGCATTCATCACCGCGACGACCTCGATCTCGTCCAGCGCGAACTGCGGGACGTAAAGGGCGTATCAGTGCTGCTCTACGACCAGACCTGCGCCGCCGAAAAACGCCGCCGCCGCAAGCGCGGCACATTCCCCGATCCCGACAAGCGCGTCTTCATCAACGAGCTGGTCTGCGAAGGCTGCGGCGATTGCGGCGTGCAGTCGAACTGCGTCTCGATCCAGCCGGTCGAAACCGAATTCGGCCGCAAGCGCAAGATCGACCAGTCGAGCTGCAACAAGGACTTCTCCTGCGTCAACGGCTTCTGCCCGTCCTTCGTCACCGTGCACGGCGCCAAGATCCGCAAGGCCGAGGGCCTGGCCGGCAAGACCGATCCGCTCGACGGCGTGCCCGTGCCGTCCGAATTCCCGCTTGGCGAGCAGGGCTGGGCAGCGATCATCGACGGCGTCGGCGGCACCGGCGTCGTCACCGTCGGTGCGGTGCTTGGCATGGCGGCGCATCTCGAGGACAAGGGCTGCGGCATGATCGATATGGCCGGCCTCGCCCAGAAGGGTGGCTCGGTGTTCACCCATGTCCGCATCGCCCGCACCCCGGACGACATCCATGCCATCCGCGTCTCGGCCGGCAAGGCCGATCTCGTGCTTGGCTGCGATCTCGTCGTGTCGGGCGCCAAGAAGGTGCTGACCGCGGTGCGCGAGGGCCACACCATCTTCGTCGCCAACACCGCCGAGATCATGCCCGGCGAATTCGCCCGTTCGGCGGATTTCTCGTTGCCGATAGAACGCCTGAAGAAGGCGATCCGTGCGGCCGCGGGCGACGACAAGGCGCATTTCTTCGACGCCACCCGCACCGCCACGGCACTTTTCGGCAATTCGCTCGGCGCCAACATGTTCATGCTCGGCTTTGCCTTCCAGCATGGCGGCCTGCCGCTGTCGGCCGAGGCGGTCGAGAAGGCGATCGAGCTCAATGGCGAAGCCGTGGCGATGAACATCGCTGCCTTCCGTTGGGGCCGCCGCGCTGCCCATCAGCCGGATTTCGTGCGCGGCCTCGTCGCCCAGCCGGGCCCAACCGTCGCTGGAAAGACCGGCCAGGCTGCCGACGTCGCCGAGACGCTGGACGACATCGTTGCCCGCCGCGTCGCTTTCCTGACCGCCTATCAGAATGCCGCCTATGGCAAGCGTTATGCCGAGAAACTGGCGGTTTTGCGTGCCGCCGAAGCCAAGGCCGTGCCGGGTTCGACGGCGGTGTCGGAAGCCGCCGCGAAAAACCTGTTCAAGCTGATGGCGATCAAGGACGAGTACGAGGTGGCGCGTCTTTACACGGACGGCTCTTTCGCCGCTGAACTCGGAAAACAGTTCCAGAGCTACGAAAAGCTCGAATTCCACCTCGCGCCGCCGATCATGGGCCGCCGCGGCAATGACGGCAGCCCCAGGAAATCGAGCTTCGGCCCGTGGATGATGAAGGGTTTTCGCCTGCTGGCGGCGATGAAGGGCCTGCGCGGCACCGCCTTCGACCTGTTCGGCTACACCGCCGAGCGGCGCATGGAGCGGCAGTTGCTGGCGCGGTACGAGGCGGATCTGGAACTCATCGCCGGATCGCTGGCCCCGGCCAGGGTCGATGCGGCGGTTGCGTTGGCCTCGGTGCCGGCCCTCATTCGCGGCTATGGCCACGTCCGCCAGGCCAGCGCGGAAAAGGCCGCCGGCGAACGCCAAAGGCTGCTCGAACGCCTGTCGGGCACGCCGTCGCGGCCGGAGCTTCAAGCCGCCGAATGATCGATACGCCTTGTTTACCTGAACGACAGTTTCCTCGCTTTCCGCAACGTCACCCGGCTTGACGGCAGCGGCGCGAGGGGCTCTCTAAATCTTTCTTAAGGCGGATGTGACACTGCTTGGGTCCCCAAGGGTTGGGATTCAGGCGTTGAATCTGAGAAAAAAGAACGAGATCCCGGTCGACGTCTACATTCCGTTCGTGGAAACCCTGTTTCGCGACGGACTGACGCTTTCGATCGGCATTCTCGCGCAGACCTTCCTGATTGGCCTTGTCTGGTGGAAAAACGGCGATCCGCTGTATTTGCTGGTCGCCATTTCGATGGTTCTCGTCGGTATCTTCCGCATGAGAAACTTTCGAAAATACAACAGCATGCCGTCGCCGACGACCTGGGAAGAAGCGCACAAGCGCGAGAATGACTACATTCTCTACGGTTCCCTGCACGGCTTGACGCTGGGCGCCTTCTGCCTGCTCGGCATCTATTTCGCGCGCGACGGTTTTGCCGAAATCGCCTCCGTCTGCCTGACGCTGGCGACGGCGACCTCGATCGCCGGCCGGAACTACGGCTCGCCGCGCATGGTCACCATCCTGACCCTTGCCTTGACCTGGCCGATCTCGCTGGGCTTCCTGCTGCGCGGCGACATCTACCATGTCCTCCTCGGGCTCCTGTCCGCGCCGTTCCTGTTCGCCATCCGCAAATTCGCCAACACCGTGCGCGACGTGCTTTTTGCGGCGGTATCGGAAGAGAAGAAGGCCAACCGCATCGCCCAGCGCTTCAACCGGGCGCTCAACACCATGTCGCATGGGCTTGTCATGCTCGGCCCGGACGGCCGCGTCGCGGTGGCCAATGCCGAGGCCGCGCATCTGATGTCGCTGAAGTCGCCGGATGCGCTGCTCGGGCGGTCGATCCATGGTCTGTTGATGCGTGGCGTCGCCGGCGGCATGCTGGCGCCCAAGGATTGCCGCTATATCGAGGCTCAGCTGACGCGCGCCCTGCGCGAGGGCCGCGACCGCAAGGTGCTGGTTTCCCTTGCCAACGGCCAGCACTACGAATTCTCGGCTCGCGAAGGCAGCCAGGAGCTGGGTGTCATCACCTTCGAGGATGTCACCGCCCGTGTCGAGGCGGAAGACAAGATCCGCTTCATGGCACGCTACGACAACCTCACCGGCCTGCCCAACCGCGCCTATTTCCATGAGCTCATCGGCGAGGCCATGGTATCAGGCGATCGCGACCGTCTCTGCGGCCTGGCGGTGCTCGACCTCGACGATTTCAAGAGCGTCAACGACACGCTTGGCCATCCGATCGGCGACGGCTTGATCTACGCCGTTGCCGAGCGGCTTGCCGCCATTGCCGGGCAAGGCATCACGGTCAGCCGTTTCGGCGGCGACGAGTTCATGATCTTCTTCGACCGCGTCGAGGATGAAAGCCATCTGACCAGCCAGCTCGACGAGATCTTCGCCGGCCTGCAAGGGGAAGTCGATGTCGCCGGGCACGGGCTGCGCATCCAGGCCAGCGGTGGCGCGGTGCTGTCGCGGGTCAAGGATACCGATGTCGACGCCATGATCGTCAAGGCGGACCTGGCGCTCTACAAGGCCAAGGAGCTCGGCAAGAACAGCTGGCGGCTGTTCGAAGCCTCGATGGATGCCGCCTTCCGCAACCGTCAGCTGATGAAGGCGGATCTACGCACCGCTGTGGAAAGCAAGAGCCTGCGGGTGGTCTATCAGCCGATCGTGGCGATGAGCACCATGCGCATCGCCAGCTGTGAGGCGCTGTGCCGGTGGGATCATCCCGATCTCGGGCCGATCTCGCCCAGCATCTTCATTCCGCTGGCCGAGGAAATGGGCATCATTTCCGAGATCAGCACCTTCGTGCTGCAGGCAGCCTGCGCCGAATGCGCCAAATGGCCGGACCAGACCAGCGTCTCGGTCAATCTCTCGGCCAAGGATTTCCGCAACCGCGACGTCATCCAGAAGGTTCGCGATGCGTTGGCGAGCACCGGCCTCGCCGCCAGCCGGCTCGAGATCGAGGTCACCGAAACGGCGCTGCTCGACGACAAGTCGCTGACGCGCCAGTATATCGAGGAGCTGAAGCAGATTGGCGTGCGCATCGCGCTCGACGATTTCGGCACCGGCTATTCGAGCCTGAGCTACCTGCACAAGCTGCCGCTCGACAAGATCAAGATCGACCGTTCTTTCCTGATGGACGTCACCCAGAACCCCCGTTCGCTCGAGCTGCTCAAGGGCATCGTCAACCTGTCGCGACCGCTGGGGCTTTCGGTGACCGTCGAAGGCGTCGAGACCTTCGAGCAGCTCAAGATCCTGGCGCTGCAGGTCAAGCCCGACCTTGTCCAGGGGTTCCTGTTCGGTTCGGCGCTCAGCGCCTCCGGCATCGAGACCATGTCGAACACGGTATGGCCCTTCGCCAAGGACATCAGGACTGCCAAGAAGGCGGCGGTACGTCGCTGATTCGCGGCGTATGGAGCATGGAGATCATGCCCAAACACGGATGGGGCAGGCTCCAGGTCCGAGGATATTCATGGCAGTCAGAGATTTCCTCGCACATGGCAGCGCTATGCCAAAATCGCTGCCGCCTCCTATCAGGTTCGAGAACCGTTCTTTCTCCATTTGGATGCAGAAAATGAAGAAATTAATCGAATTTTAGTAATATTTTACCAATTGTTAACCTTAACGACTGGTAAACGGCCCCCTTCCCATTTTCATCTTTTACATACCATGACCCTGTCGTAGTGTCGGATCGCGGCGGCAAAGTACGGGGATTGAGTTGATGATTGTGCAGTTGAGTTCGCTTCGCCCGGTGGCGGGCGAGGCCGGCAAGGATGCCGCCGACAACATGTCCAGCTTCGCCCGCAACGTTTCGGCGATGCTTGAGCGGACAGAGTATCGCCGCTGCGACAAGGGCGAAGATCTCGAAGATATCTACCGCCTGCGCTACAAGTCATATCGCTCCAACGATATGGTGCCCGACAACGAGAACCACACCATTCATGACGAGCTCGACGAGGCACCGAATGTGTATCGTTTCGGGGTCTATATCGACCAGGAACTCGTCAGCACGCTGCGTATCCACCACGTCACCTTGGCGACGCCGATGTCGCCTTCCACCAAGGCGTTCGGCGACATCGTCATGCCGATGCTTCATGAAGGGTTGAGCTTCATCTGCCCCAGCCGGTTTGCGTCCGATCCTGAATGGTCGCGCGTCTATCCGCAAATCCCCTATCTGACGCTGCGGCTGGCCGGCATGGCGTGCTTCCATTTCAACGCACCCTACTGCCTGTCGACCATTCGCGAGGATCACGCCGGCTTCTACAAGCGCATCTACTACTCGGAGAAGATCAGCGAGTCGCGCGCGTATCCGGGCGTGTTCAACAAGGTCGTGCTCTATCGCGCCGACGTCAACGCCATCCGCGAGCGGTCCTTCTCACGGTTCCCGTTCTTCCGTTCGACGCCGATGGAACAGCGCATGCTGTTCGATACGCCGCATGTCGGCGAACTTGCGCCGCTGACCATCCTGCCCACGGCAAAATACTATCACGAAGCCGCCTGATACGGCAGGATCGCACGATTTTGCCGGATGGACATTTTGCCGGATCGACCGGGAGCCTTTCGGCCGCTCGGGCGTTCTGGATGACGCCAAGGGCGCCGCCGCACTCTGGCACGTCACGAAGTCTTTGAGGAACCCGACATGACCATTTCCACGCTTGCGCTCACCCCGCTCATCTCGCTGATCGCCGGCGTGCTGATCCTCGTCATGCCAAGGCTGTTGAACTACATCGTCGCGCTCTATCTGATCGTCGTCGGACTGCTCGGGCTTTTCCCGCATCTTGCCGGCTGAAGGGTTCGTCAGCGGGCGAAGAAGCGCAAGGCGGCGGCTACGATCGCCTCAGGGGCATCTTCCTGCATGAGATGACCGGACCCTGGAATGAGGGTCAAGGCGCAATCCGGCAGCAGGGCCGCGAGCGAGTGACCGCTTTGCAGCGGTATCCAGCGATCCTCTTCTCCCCACAGCAAGGCCACCGGGCAGCGGAATTTGGCATAAAGCGGTTCGACCTCGTCGGTGAAACGCTGATCCATCTGGGCGATCTGGCGGTAGAAAGCCGGCTGGCCAACTGGCCCCATCCATGGCGCGACATAGGGTTCCAGTTCGTTCTCCGACAAGGGGCTCGCCGCGGCGCCCGAAACATACGCTTTCAGGATCGCCGCTTGAATGTAGTCCGGCACGCCGGCAAACGCAGATTCATGGTGCCGGACATGCTGGACGAAGGGCGAGCCCCAGGGCCGCACAGCCACCGGGTCGATGAGCAGCAGCCTTTCATAGTCGCAACCGTCGATCAGATGTGCACGCAAGGCGGTGGCGCCGCCGAAATCATGGGCGATGACTTTGGGGCGCTCGAGCTTCCAGAAAGCCAGCATCGCCGCCAGCGCCTTGTTCTGGATGCCCAGCGAAACATCCTGGCCTGCCCGTTTGTCGGATTGCCCATATCCAGGGAGATCGTAGAAATACAACTGGTGGCCGCGCGCCAGCTCCGGAACGATCCGGTGCCAGACATGTGACGAAAACGGCGTCCCATGGATGAGCACGAGCGAGGGTCCAGAGCCGATCGTGTCCCAGGCTATGCCGGTGCCGTTCCAGTCAAATCTCTGTGTCGGCGAAATCATGGCGTTTCACCCTTCGGCCGATGGTGTCCGCGACAATAGTCTTCCCTCATGTCGGCAAAAATCGCGAAATTATCACAGCATGTTCAAAGACGCTGACAGGGTCGCCGGTTCCGGCTGTGGTTGGCCTCCAGGGCCGCGTCGGCAGTCGGCTTCAATTTTCCTTTGAGGCAGTTGTCGGCTGCAATGCGGCAATAGCGCCATTGCTCTCGGCCCGGCTTTTCGCTATGTGCCTCAAAGATGTCTTCGAAGGGGTATTCCTATGGCTGATCACTCGCCGACCGGTCCTGTCGAACTGGGCGCGAAGATGGACTATGCAGAGCATGACCGCACCTATGCGGGCTTCCTCATGCTGGCCAAATACGGATCGCTTTTCTGCGGAGCCCTGCTTCTGGCGATGGCTTTTGGTTTCTTCGCGGGCGGCTTCTTCTCGGCGACCATCCTCTTCGTGCTGATTCTGGCCGTCGGCGGCTTTATCCTCCGATAGATTTTTCCGACACCTTGTCCATGGCGCTGCCGCGAGGCCGGCCGGCGTCTTGCGGGAAACAGCTTCCGGCCGAAAGGATCATGCGGTGGGACAGACGGTTTTCATCCCTCGTGAACTCGATGCCAACGAGCCGCGCGTCGCGGCCTCGCCCGACACGGTGAAACGGCTGGTGGCGCTGGGCTTCGACGTCGTTGTCGAGGCCGGTGCCGGTTTGAATTCGCGCATCGTCGATGCCGATTATGCGAGCGTTGGCGCCGCCATCGGCAAGGCTTCCGATGTCGCCAAGGCCGATGTGGTGCTGAAGGTGCGTCGGCCCGGTGATGCCGAGCTGAAGAGCTACAAGCCCGGTACGGCGGTCATCGCCATCATGGATCCCTATGGCAACGATGCCGCCGTGGCAGCCCTTGCCAAGGCCGGCGTCACCGCTTTCTCGATGGAATTCATGCCGCGCATCACCCGCGCCCAGTCGATGGACGTCTTGTCCTCGCAGGCCAATCTTGCCGGCTATCAGGCGGTGATCGACGGCGCTTCGGAATATGATCGCGCATTGCCGATGATGATGACGGCGGCGGGCACGGTGCCGGCGGCAAAGGTCTTCATCATGGGCGTCGGCGTTGCCGGCCTGCAGGCGATCGCCACCGCGCGCCGGCTAGGCGCGGTCGTCACAGCCACCGACGTTCGCCCCGCCGCCAAGGAACAGGTAGCCTCGCTCGGCGCGAAGTTCCTCGCGGTCGAGGACGAGGAGTTCAAGGCTGCCGAGACGGCCGGCGGCTACGCCAAGGAAATGTCGAAGGAATACCAGGCCAAGCAGGCGGCACTCACATCAGAGCACATTGCCAAGCAGGACATCGTCATCACCACGGCGCTGATCCCAGGTCGGCCGGCGCCGAAGCTGGTGTCGGCGGCGATGGTCGCCTCGATGAAGCCGGGCTCGGTGCTCGTCGACCTGGCGGTCGAACGTGGCGGCAATGTCGAGGGTGCTGTACCGGGCCAAGTGGTGACAACGGCCAATGGCGTAAAAATCGTCGGCCACCTCAATGTGCCCGGCCGCATCGCGGCGTCGGCATCGCTGCTTTACGCCAGGAACCTGTTTGCCTTTCTCGAAACGCTGGTCGACAAGACGACCAAGACGCTCGCCATCAATCGCGACGACGATCTGGTCAAGGCAACGATGCTGACCGATGGCGGCAAGGTGGTTCATCCGGCCTTCGCCAAGGCCGACCAGCAGCCTCATGTCGAGCCGGCCGCGATCCCGGCCAAGACCATGGTCGCCGACGCTTCGCCTGCTGCCAAGAAAGCCGCGCCCAAGAAGGCGGCCGCATCCAAGTCGCCCTCGTCGAAGCCGAAAGGGATCGCGTGATGGACCAGACCCTGCAGAAAGCCCTCGACCAGCTCGACCAGGCCTCCGCCGCCGTCCGGCTGGCGGTGCACAATATGGCGACCGCACCCGGTGGTGCCGATGCCGCGGGTGATGCCGCGCATGCGCTGTCCGGCGGCGCCATAGATCCCTTCGTCTTCCGCTTCGCCATCTTCATCCTGGCGATCTTCGTCGGCTACTACGTCGTCTGGTCGGTGACCCCGGCGCTGCATACGCCGCTGATGGCCGTCACCAACGCCATCTCCTCGGTCATCGTCGTCGGCGCGCTGCTTGCCGTCGGCATCGCCGCCTCCGGTGTTGCGGCTGGCTTCGGCTTCGTCGCGCTGATGCTGGTCTCGGTCAACATCTTCGGCGGCTTCCTCGTCACCCAGCGCATGCTGGCCATGTACAAGAAGAAGGACAAGTAGAGCGCCATGAACGCCAACTTCGCGTCCTTCCTCTATCTGGTCTCCGGCGTCCTGTTCATCATGGCGTTGCGCGGCCTGTCGCATCCGACCACCAGCCGCCAGGGCAATCTCTACGGCATGATAGGCATGGGCATCGCCATCGCCACCACACTGGCGCTGGCGACCCCGTCCGCCGGCCGCTTCGGCCTGATCGTGCTTGGCCTTGCCATTGGCGGCGGCGTCGGCGCCGTCACCGCGCGCCGCATCGCCATGACCTCTATGCCGCAACTGGTCGCTGCCTTCCACAGCCTCGTCGGCCTCGCCGCCGTCATGGTGGCTGCCGCGGCCATCTATGCCCCGGAAAGCTTCGGCATCGGCACGGATGGCGACATCCATGCCCAGGCCCTGATCGAGATGAGCCTTGGCGTCGCCATCGGCGCCATCACCTTCACCGGCTCGGTCATCGCCTTCCTCAAGCTCGACGGCCGCATGTCCGGCAAGCCGATCATGATCGGCGGCCGTCACTTCATCAACGCAGCGCTTGCCATCGCGCTCGTCGTCCTGATCGTTCTGCTGGTGACCACCGAGGCCAAGCTGGTGTTCTGGCTGATCGTCGCCGCCTCGCTGGTGCTCGGCATACTGCTGATCATCCCGATCGGCGGCGCCGATATGCCGGTCGTCGTCTCGATGCTGAATTCCTACTCGGGTTGGGCGGCGGCCGCACTCGGCTTCACGCTCGGCAATCTGGCGCTGATCATCACCGGCGCGCTGGTCGGCTCGTCCGGCGCGATCCTGTCCTACATCATGTGCAAGGGCATGAACCGGAGCTTCATCTCGGTCATCCTCGGCGGCTTCGGCGGCGAGACGGCGGTAGCGGCCGACGACGGCATCGAGCGCACGGTCAAGCAGGGCTCGGCCGACGACGCCGCCTATCTGATGATGAACGCGCAGAAAGTCATCATCGTGCCGGGCTACGGCATGGCGGTTGCCCAGGCTCAGCATGCGCTGCGCGAAATGGCCGACAAGCTCAAAGCCAACGGCGTCGACGTCAAATACGCCATTCACCCGGTGGCCGGCCGCATGCCCGGCCACATGAACGTGCTGCTCGCCGAAGCCAACGTGCCTTACGACGAAGTGTTCGAACTCGAGGACATCAACTCCGAATTCGCGCAGGCCGACGTTGCCTATGTCATCGGCGCCAACGATGTCACCAACCCGTCCGCGCGCGACGACAAATCGTCGCCGATCTACGGCATGCCGATCCTCGACGTCGACAAGGCCCGCACCTGCCTGTTCGTCAAGCGCTCGCTCGGTTCCGGCTATGCCGGCATCGACAACACGCTGTTCTACAAGGACGGCACCATGATGCTGCTCGGCGACGCCAAGAAGATGACCGAGGAAATCGTCAAGGCCATGGATCACTGATCGGCGATCAGCACTGAGACAAGAAACGCCCGGCTTCGCGCCGGGCTTTTTCTTGGCTGGGCTTTCTTGGCTTGACGGGGGTTTCAGCGCTACGATGACGGCTTCCCGTCTCGCCGGCGGGATTGTCGTCAACGGAGGCGCTGGTGCTCGATCCCGTCGCATCGCCGGTCACCGGAAAGGCACCGCACAAGCTGAGCCAGGCGGTGGTGATCGTGCATGGCATGGGCGAACAGCGGCCGATGGATACGCTGCGCGGTTTTGTCCAGGCCGTCTGGAGCCATGATCCCAGCCGCGCGCCGTTTTATGCTCATGTCGCCGATCCGGCCGACCCCACCGGCGCGAAGATCAACCAGAGCTGGATCACACCCGACAGCCGGACAAATTCATACGAACTTCGGCGCATCACCACGCCTTACGATGTCGATGACCGCCGCACCGATTTCTACGAGCTCTACTGGGCCGACATCACACAGGGCACGACGCGGGGGCGGCTTGCCGCCTGGGTGACAAATCTGCTGTGGCGCAAGCCCGCCGACATTCCGCACGACGCCCGCAAGCTCTATCTCGTCACTCTTCTGGCCGTCATCGTCGTCCTGGGCGCGATGATCGCGCTCGCGACCTCGGTTTGGCAGCACTATATCTCCTGGGCCGCCGCTCTGTTCGTCACCATCCTGGCCTCGTTCATCATCTGGGCGGTGGACCGGTTTGGCCTTCCCTATTTCGGCGATGTCGCCGCCTATGTGCGCGCCGAAGCGGCGACGGTCGAGAAGCGCGCACTGATCCGTGAGCGCGGCCTGAAGCTGCTGAAGCGTCTGATGATGGACGATGGCTACGACCGGATCGTGCTGGTCTCGCACAGCCTTGGGTCGATGATCGCCTATGACCTTTTGCAGATCTTGTGGGCCGATTTCAGGCCTCGAAAACTGGAGGCCATCCGCGACAAGGCGAAACTGAAGGCGATTCACGCCATCGACAAGGCGACGCTTGTTGCCGACGGTTCGGCTTGGCCCGGCAGCCTGGACGATCTCGCCGGCTTCCGGCGCGATCAGTGGGAGCTCTACCGGCAACTGCGCACTGGCGATGCCGACCATCGGCCCTGGAAGATCAGCGATTTCGTCACCCTTGGCAGCCCTCTGACCCACAGCGAATTCCTGGTGACGTACAATCTCGCCGAATTCAGGCGCGGCATCGCCGAGCGGCTGTTCTCGGCGTGCCCGCCGATTGCCGAAGGGGCAGCGGCTGGTGGCACCGTGCTCTATCAGGAAGGCCGCAACCGTTCGGGCAAGCCGCAGCGCGCCGTGCATCATGGCGCGGTGTTTGCGGCGACGCGCTGGACCAACATCTTCGACCGCGGCAATGGCTGGCTGACGGGCGATCCGATCTCCGGGCCGATGGCGGAAAATTTCGGTCCGGGTGTGGAGAATATCCAGGTCGAGCTGCACAGCTCACTTGGTCGCGTCTTCACCCACACCCTGTACTGGTCGCTGGCGGCGACCGGTGTCGAGGTCGCCGCCGGCGCTCGCTCGCATCTTGCCGTGCTGCGTGACGCTGTCGACCTCGGCCGCAAGCTGGAGCCGAGCCAAGCGGAAGCGCCGGCTATGACTTCCGAAAAATGAGAACGGCGAACGGGATCGAGACTCCACGCGCCGCCTGGCAATTTAAACAAAAATCCACCCCGGGGTTTTGGCCCGGAGTGGATCGATCTGCCTCAGGTCCAGATCAGCGGCTGGTCAGGAACACCGCTTCTTCGTCGTCGCGCTGCCTGCCGCCGAGAGCGGCTGCCGCACTGGCGATGAAGGCGCCGATCACCAGCGACAAGGCACCGAGCAAGGCAAAAGTCGCGCTGCCCTTCCTGGCGGTGTCGGCGGCCTGTTGTGCCTTGACCTTGGCGTCCTGGACCTTGGCGATTAGGGCATCGACACGTGCCCTGGCGTCGGCCTCGGAGAGGCCGGTGCGGGCGGCGACCAGTTGCGACAGATAGGTCCTGTCGTCGGCCGAGATTTCGCCTGCCACGGCACTTGCGACCAGGATACGCGAGGCCTGCCCGATCGCGGCCGCATCGCCGTCTGGACTGACCGCCGTGAGCTTGCTCGAATCAGCCGGACGAAACAGCGAATCCACCAAGTAGGACGTCGCATTGTCAGCAGCAGCGCCACCAGCATTGTCGGATGCACCGGCCGACGCACCCATGGCGGCGCCCGACGCCACGGTCGAGACTGCCTGCACGCCTGAACCCACCGCAGCGGAAAGCGCCGAGCCCAGGACACCGACGACGAGCAAGGTGGCCAGCGCCCAAGCCAAAAAGCCGTGGGCAGTGTCACGGAAATAGATCTCGTCGGTGTGGATGCCGACCCATTTCGTGCGCAGGCGTCCGGCAAGGTAGCCTCCGACACCGGAGGACAGCCATTGCACGACGACCAGCCAGATCGCGGTGGAGACCGCGAAGGTCGTGACCGACGCGCCGGAGCCAGACCAGGGTGACACCATGCTCAGCCCAAGGCCTGAACCAAGCAGCATGAGGATGAAGGTCAACGTCGAGGCCGCGAAGGCGCCGGCGATGATCGGTCCCCAGCTGACGGCCGTGGCGGATGATTCTGTTGAAGTGGAAACGTCGACAGCCGATAGGGTGGACTGCATGAATTCCCCCTATCGTACGAAAAGCATGATCAGAATGATGATCGGAATCGGAATACCGAGCAACCAGAGCAAAATTCCGCGTCCCATGAAGGCCTCCTGTGAGAAATTGTGATCGATGTTGTCACAATGTCCCGAGGGGACTTCCGTTCCGGCGGGTTATAAAATGATTTTGTTTACCACGGGTGGAACAATTGGCGCGCCGCGGCGCGCCAACGTCAGAGAATAGAATATCGAGATCAGATATCCAGATTGGCGACCGACAGCGCGTTGTCCTGGATGAACTCACGCCTGGGTTCGACCTCGTCGCCCATCAACCGCGAGAACAGACTATCCGCATCCGTCGCGTCGTTGACCTTGACCTGCAGCAGCGAGCGCACGTTCGGATCGAGCGTGGTTTCCCAAAGCTGTTCGGCGTTCATCTCGCCGAGACCCTTGTAGCGCTGCATGGTCAGGCCCTTGCGCCCGGTCGCGAAGACCGCGTTGAGCAGCGCCATCGGCCCCGAGATGGTCTCCGAGACATCCTTGCGGCGCAGCACCGGTGGTTCGCCATAGACTTCCGTAAGGCGCGGCGCATAGCGGTCGAGCTGACGTGCATCGGCCGAATTGATCAGCCCCAGATCGAGATGCGCGTATTCCTTGACGCTGCGCACCGTGCGCTCGAACACATAACCGCCAATGCCCTCGTTCGAGGTCGACATGCGACCGGTCCAGCCGCGTTCGGTGTCCTCGGCGATGATGTCGAGACGCTTGGCGATGCGCTCGGCCATGGCGTTGGCCTGGGCGAGATCGGTAAAGACGTCCGGGTTGAGGCCGCCGGCAATCGCCGCCTGCTCGACCACGCCCCTGTTGTAGCGCGTATGCAGGCCGTTGATCAGCTGGCGCACGGCCAGCGCGTCATCGATGGCGCCGCGCAGATCCTGTCCGATGCGAACCTCGCCCGAGCCGAGTGTAAGCGATGCTTCCTCCAGACCCGAGCCGATCAGGAATTCCTCGAAGGCGCTCTCGTCCTTGATGTATTGCGAGCTCTTGCCACGCGTCACTTTGTAGAGCGGCGGCTGGGCGATGTAGAGATGGCCGCGCTCGATCAGCTCCGGCATCTGCCGGAAGAAGAAGGTGAGCAGCAAGGTTCTGATATGGGCGCCGTCGACGTCGGCGTCGGTCATCAGGATGATCTTGTGGTAGCGCAACTTGTCGGCGTTGAACTCGTCCTTGCCGATCGAGGTGCCGAGCGCGGTGATCAGCGTGCCGATCATCTCGGAGCCGAGCATACGGTCGAAACGGGCCCGCTCGACATTGAGGATCTTGCCGCGCAGCGGAAGGATGGCCTGGTTCTGGCGCGAACGGCCGCCCTTGGCCGAGCCGCCGGCGGAGTCACCCTCGACGATGAAGATCTCGGATTTCGCCGGGTCGCGTTCCTGGCAGTCGGCCAGCTTGCCGGGCAGCGAGGTGATGCCGAGTGAACTCTTGCGGGTGATGTCGCGGGCCTTGCGCGCCGCCTCGCGCGCCGCGGCGGCCTGGATCACCTTGTCGATCACCACCTTGCCTTCGGCCGGATGTTCCTCGAGCCAGGTGCCGAGAGCCTCGTTGACCAGTCCTTCAACCACGGGGCGGACTTCGGACGAGACCAGCTTGTCCTTGGTCTGCGAGGAGAATTTCGGGTCGGGAACCTTGACCGACAGCACCGCCGTCAGGCCCTCGCGGCAATCGTCGCCGATCAGCCCCACCTTTTCCCTCTTGGTCAGCCCCGAGGATTCGCCATAGCCGGTGATCTGGCGTGTCAGCGCGCCGCGGAAACCGGCCAGATGGGTGCCGCCGTCGCGCTGCGGGATGTTGTTGGTGAAGGCCAGCACGTTCTCGTGGTAGCTGTCGTTCCACCACATCGCCACTTCGACGGTGATGCCGTCGCGCTCGGCCTTGATGGCGATCGGCTTGTCGATCAGCGGCTTCTTCACCCGGTCGAGATATTTGACGAACTCTTCCAGCCCGCCATCATAGTGCAGTTCATGGCGCACGACGTCGGCATGGCGGGCATCGGTCAAAATGATGCGCACGCCGGAATTCAGGAAGGCGAGCTCGCGCAGCCGGTGCTCCAGCGTGCCGAAATCGAACTCGACCATGGTGAAGGTCTCGGACGACGGGAAGAAGGTGATCTCGCTGCCGCTGCGCCCTTCATAGGTGCCGGGCTGCTTGTCCTGCTCATAGCTGCCGGTGGCCTTCAGCGGCGCGTCGGCATTGCCATGCGTGAAGCTCATCTCGAAGATCTGGCCATTGCGGCGAATCCTGAGCTTCAGCCAGGCCGAAAGCGCATTGACCACCGAGACGCCGACGCCATGCAGGCCGCCCGAGACCTTGTAGGAGTTCTGGTCGAACTTGCCGCCGGCATGCAGCTGCGTCATGATCACTTCGGCCGCCGAAATGCCTTCGCCGGTGTGGATATCGGTCGGAATGCCGCGGCCATTGTCGATCACGGTGACCGAACCGTCGGGGTTGAGCGTCACGGTGACGAGGTCGGCGTGGCCCGCCAGCGCCTCGTCGATCGCGTTGTCGACCACCTCATAGACCATGTGATGCAGGCCCGAACCGTCGTCGGTATCGCCGATATACATTCCGGGGCGTTTGCGGACAGCATCCAACCCCTTCAAAACCTTGATGGAATCAGCGCCGTATTCGGCTTCAGCGCCGTTGTTGTTGTCGATCTGATCGCTCATGAAAACCTGTTGTCTGGGTGCCGTTTGCACGGCTCGAAAAATCGGCCCCGAATCGCGCCTCTGATATGCGCTAGATATAGGCGCAAAAGGCGGTTTTTCCAAGGTTTGCGGGCATTTCCGGGTCGAATACCGAGCCGGCAGCCGGCTATTTTTTTCGGGCGCCGAATTTGGCGAGAAGACCGCGCAAATATTTGACGGTGGATTTGTCCCTGGGCGCCAGCCGGCCCGTGCGGTCGAGCTCCAGCGTCAGGTTGAGCGCCTTGGTCAGCACCGCCTTGGGATCCTTCGCCACATAGGCATAGTTGATGTAGGCTTGCACCAGATCAAATTGCCAGATCGCATTGTCCGGATCGGACTGGGCCAGCCGCTGGCGGATACCGAGGCTGGCTTCGAAGGCTTTCCTGGAGCCCTCGAAGTGGCGCTGCTTGGTCTCCAGCATGCCGATTTCCGAGAGCGTGATCGACAGGTCGCGTTGCCAGTCGGAATTGGCTGGGTCGAGCTTGGCCAGGCGGTCGGCAATGGCAAAACTGTCCTGATAGTTTTGCAGCGCGCCGCCGACATCGCCCTGGACGTCAAGCACACCGGCGACCTTCTCCAGACAGACCGACAGGTCCCGCTGCCAGTTTGTGTTGCCAGGATCGGTGGCGGCCAGTTCGCGCGCTATATCAAGCGCTTGCTGATAGGAAGCCAGTGCTGGCGACCAGCTCTTCTGGTCGCTCAGCGCATTGCCGGCCTTGGCGTAGCTGATCGACAGGTCGCGCTTCAAATCGGTATCGTTGGGGTCGCGGCGCACCAGCTCTTCGGCGATCGCCTGGCTCTGGTTGTAGGCCACGAGTGCACCGGCGGGGTCGCCGCGCTCGCGCAGCACGTCACCGATCTTTTCATGGCTGACGGAGACGGCGCGCTGGCGCTCAGGGTCATCGGGTTTGTTCTCGGCCAGTGCCAGCCGAATTCTCAGGCTCTCTTCAAAGGCCGTCTGGGCGCTGTCCAACTGGCCGGCGGTACGGGCAAGGTCGCCGATTTCATCATAGGTGATGGTCAGATCGCGCATCAAATAGGCGCGGTCCGGCTCCGCATCGGCCAATTGCCGCTTGATCGACAGGCTTTGCTGATAGGCCTGGGCCGCCGCGCCAACATCGCCTTGCGTCGCCAGCACGTTGCCGATCTTGTCATTGGCCATGGCCAGATCGCCAAGCCAGCCTTTCTCGTCCGGCAGGCTTGCGATCAGGCCCTGCAGCATGTCCCTCGCGGCCTCGTAGTTTTCCAGGGCGGTTGGCAGGTCGCCTTGTACCATCTTGATGTTGGCGAGCTTGATATGGCTGATGGCGAGATCGCGCTTGACGCTTGGATCGGTTTCCTGACGCGACCGCTGCTCGAGGTTGGCCAACAATGCGCTAAAGGCGCGGCCGGCCGCCTCGACATTGCCGACCGTCGTATAGAGGATACCGAGTTCCTCCAGCGTGCGGCTCTGGCGGTCGGCCTGTTCCAGGCTGAGCGAGGTTTGCCCGGCCTCGCCATACAGCGACAGCACGGTTTCATAGCCCTTGATGGCCGCCGCATAGTTGAGGTCCGCGCGTGCCGCGCCCGCCGACAGGAACAGTGTTGCGGCTTGCGACAGCGTGCGGTCGACGAAATTCACCTTCAGCGCCTTGCGCGACACTTCGTCGATATCGGCCGCTTCCGCCAGCTTTGCCTGTGCCGCGTCGAAGGCGCCCAGGGCCAGTTGCTCCTCGGCCTGCCGGCGCAGTTCCGCCACACGCGGATCGTCGGCGGCCAGCGTCTTCATCTCGCCGCGCACCTTGACGAAGGCGTCCGCCGCCTCGCGTAGGCTGGCGTCCAGGCTCTCGGCGGAAAGGTGCTTGGTGTCGAGACCGATCAGCGCGCCATAAAGCGGCGCCAGCGGCATATCGGCGTCACTGGCGATCTGCTCGACCTGGCCGCGCATTTCGGGCGTCACATCGGCCATGGCGAGCAACAGGCGCTCGCGCTCGGGCAAATCCTGCCTGGCTTTCGCGGCAAAAAGAGCTGCGGCAGGCCGCTCTCGACGTAAGGCAGTTGCTTGCCGCGCGACAGGTCGTAGACCTCCTGCTGCACCAGCGTCAGCACCGATCGGATCTCGAGCCCGTCGGTGCCGAGATATTTGGTCAGCGCCGTCGTGAATGGCGAGTTCTGGCCGGCTCCGTCGGCGGCCGTCTCACCCGGTGCGGCGGAAAAGGCAAACAGGATGTTTTCCGCGCGGCCAGTCCGGCCGAGACCCGGCTTCACCTTGTCGGCGACATCCTTGGCCAGCGACGTCGCGCCGCGCCCTTCACCGCTGCTTCCCGAGAAGGGATCGCTGCGGCAGGCATCGAGCATGATCAAGCCGACCTTGGCGGTGGCCGCCACGGTGTCGCGCACCTCCTCCAACGGCAGGCTGGTCTTCTCCAGGGCATCGAGCGAGGAGGCGTCGGCGTCGACCGGCAGCAGCCGGTTGTTGCCCGAGATTTCCACGCCATGGCCGGAGAAATAGACCAGCGCCACATCGGCGCCTTTGGCATCGTCGCGAAAATCGTCGAGCGCGCGGCGCATGCGCCGCAGGTCGCGATTGGTTTCGAGAACGACCTCGAAGCCGAGCTTCTTCAGCACCGCTTCCATCGCCTCGCCGTCATGAACCGGGTTGGCAAGCGGCCGGATCAGGCGGTAGTCGTCGGCGGCGATGACCAAGGCTACGCGCCGCTCAGCCATCGCCGTGGCGGCGGTCATGAGCGTCAGCAGCAAGGCAAAAAGCAAACGCAAGTCGAACCGCCCCCCGGCTTGTTCATTTGCGCGAACATTCCACCTCTTTATGGCATGAGCAAGCCGGGCTTTTGGTGGAAGACCAGCGCTTTCAGGCAGCCCGCATCGGCTTCAAGGCCTCGCTCCAGCGCGACAGCTCGTCGAGCATGGTTTTGGCTCCGCCCTGCACCTGTTCGCTGGCGTTGAAAGCCCCGTTCTCGTCGAGCAGTTTCTGATACATCGGCAGGGCGACGCCTTCCGAGATCGGCATGACACCCACCGAGGTCAGCAGCGGCTTCAGCGCCTGCGCCGCACGCAGGCCGCCGGAGACGCCGCCATAGCTGAAAATGGCGGCAGCTTTGTACTTCCACTCGCGCGAGAGATAGTCGATCGCGTTGACGATCGCCGGCGCCACGAAATAATTGTATTCCGGCGCCACGAAGACGAAGGCATCGGCGGCGTCGATCGCCTTGGACCAGGCCTTGGTATGGTCGTTCTGGTAGTTGCCAAGCCGTGGATGGTGCGGTTCGTCCAGCACCGGAAGCTTGAACGTATCGATGTCGGTCAGCACCGGCTCGAACTTTCCGTGCTCGCGCGCGAACCTCTCCAGCCACTCGGCAAAAACCGGTCCGGTGCGGCCAGGCCGCGTGCTGCCGATGATGATGTTCAACTGGTGCTTCAAGATGGGCTCCTGCGGTGGCGGTATCTATTGGTGACTGCCACCTAAGCCATGCCGCTCGGGGCAACAAGAAGGCACTTCGCGGTAACCGGTCACATTCCGGAGAGCAGGGGGCCGGAGAGCAGGGGTCTTGCCGTTCGGTCACATGGACGCCTGCTTTGCGGCCCACTACATTGGGTCATCAGCGGAGCACAGCATGGACATCCAGCCCGCCCCATTCGTCCCCCCGGCGCCGAAGCCGCGCACGACGCCGCCCTCGACGCTGGAGATGATCCGCATCGTCTACCGCAATCCGCTCGAACTGTGGGGTGAGCACACCTACAACGAGCCCTGGATTTCGGCGAATGGCGTTGGCGGACATCTGATCGTCGCCAACGATCCAGGCCTTATCCGCCACGTGCTGGTCGACAACGCCAGGAACTACAAGATGGCGACGGTGCGTCAGAAGATCCTGCGCCCGATCCTTCGCGACGGCCTGCTGACCGCCGAGGGCGAAGTCTGGAAGCGGTCGCGCAAGGCGATGGCGCCGGTGTTCACGCCGCGCCACATTTTCGGCTTCGCCCAGCCGATGCTCAGGCGCACGCAGGACTTCGTCACCCGCTACGAAGACGGCGGCACGTCTGACATCGCCCATGACATGACGCTGCTCACCTATGACATCCTGGCCGAGACGCTGTTTTCCGGCGAGATCGCTGGCGAGCCCGGCAGTTTCGCCAATGAGATCGACCGCCTGTTCGAGACCATGGGCCGCGTCGACCCGCTCGATTTGTTGCGCGCGCCCGACTGGCTGCCGCGTCTCACCCGCATCCGCGGTCGCAAGACCATGGCCTATTTCCGCAAGATCGTCACCGATACGGTCAAGATGCGCGAAGAGAAATTCAAGCGCGACCCCGATGGGGTGCCGCAGGATTTCCTGACGCTGCTGCTCAAGGCCGAGGGGCCGGAGGGACTGACGCGAGCCGAGGTCGAGGACAACATCATCACCTTCATCGGCGCCGGCCATGAGACGACCGCGCGTGCGCTCGGCTGGACGCTCTATTGCCTCGCGGAATCACCGTGGGAGCGCAACCGGGTCGAACAGGAGATCGACCGGGTGCTCGCACGCGAGCCCGATCCGACGAAATGGCTCGATGCCATGCCGTTCACGCGCGCGGCTTTCGACGAAGCGCTCCGGCTCTATCCGCCGGCGCCGTCGATCAACCGCGAGCCGATCGAGCCGGAAATGTGGAAGGATCTTTATATCCCCAAGCACGCCGCGGTGCTGGTGATGCCATGGGTCGTGCATCGCCACAGGAAGCTGTGGGACCGGCCGAACGCCTTCCTGCCGGAGCGCTTCCACCCGGGAAATCGCGAAAAGATCGACCGCTTCCAGTATCTGCCGTTTGGCGCCGGTCCGCGCGTCTGCATCGGCGCCAGCTTCGCCATGCAGGAGGCGATCATCGCGCTGGCGATCATGCTGTCGCGCTTCCGCTTCGACACCACCGCCGAAACCAAACCCTGGCCGGTGCAGAAACTGACGACACAGCCGCAAGGTGGTCTACCGATGCGGGTCACGCCGAGATAGGCGTGACACCTTCAGGCAGCTGCGCTGAATTAAGCTGCCGGCTTGCGCTGCTGGAACTGCCCGGCGGCGCGGTAGCGCCAGAGGTAGCTGGGCAGGATCGTCGCGATCGATTGCGGCTGGATGCCGAGCCCGGCGAGTGTCCGGTTGGCCTTGGCGGCCGCGTCCGAGACGATGTTGTGCTCGCGCAACTGCATCACCTGGTCCTTGGTCAGCAGCGGATTGGGCAGGAGGCCGAGGATCGAGGCCTGGATGTTGGCCACCCACCACGGCACCGGCACCAGCAGGCGCTTGCGCTCGATCACCGCGAGCAATTCTTCCATGCATTCCTTGAAAGTGAGCACCCTCGGCCCGCCGAGCTCATAAATCTGGCCGCCATCGACCTTGCCGTCGACGGAGCGCGCCACCGCTTCGGCGACGTCGCCGACATAGACCGGCTGGAACTTGGTCTGGCCGCCACCGATCAGCGGCAGCACCGGCGAATACCGCGCCATGTTGGCGAAGCGGTTGAAGAATTCGTCCTCTGGCCCAAAGTTGACCGACGGGCGAAAGATGACCGCGTCCTTGATCGTCTCCATGACGGCCTTTTCGCCAAGCGCCTTGGTGCGCGCGTAGTCCGATTCGGAGTTCGCATCCGCGCCTAGCGCCGAGACATGGGTGAGGCCGGCGCCGACGGCGCGCGCGGCTTCGGCCACCGCGCGGGCGCCGAATTCGTGCACGGCAGAGAATTTCTGCCGGCCGCTCTCATGCAGGATGGCGACCAGATTGACGACATGGTCGGCACCCTGAACGGCGCGGTCGACCGACCAGCGCATGCGCACATTGGCCTGCACCGGCTGGATCTGGCCCACATTGCCAAGCGGCTGCAGATGGCCGGCGAGATCGGGCCGCCGGCAGGCGACGCGGATGCGATAGCCGCGCTTGGCCAGCGCGCGCACCACATGGCGGCCGACAAAGCCTGATCCGCCAAAGACGACGACGAGCTTTGGGGTCTGCAGGATTTCGGTCATGGCTGGCTCCGGCGCTCGCAAGCTTGGCTGAAGCCGTTTCATAATCCGTTTCGCGCCAAAGGCAAAGGGCGACGCGTCGTCGCTGCCGCCCTTGTTTTCAGAGCAATCCCAGGAAAAGTGTGAAGCGGTTTTCCCGGGAAAAGCGCATAGCGCTTTCCCTTGGGGATTGCGTCTAAACAAGCCTTGTCAGAACGCCTTGCCAACACGGGCGTCGACCGAATGTCGGTTGCCGCCGCGGATGACGAAGAAGAGCAGGATTGCCGCCCACAGCAGCGACTTTTCCGCGCCCGAAAAGCCCTGGCCCATGGTGACCCAGTGGAACCAGACCGTGACCAGCAGCACGAACAGGCCGGCGAAGGCGGCCGGTCGTGTCAAAAGCCCGATGGCGATGAAAATGCCGCCGAAGAATTCGGTGCAGGCCAGGAGCAACGACCACAAGGCGCCCGGATAGAAGCCGAGGCCCTCGACCATCTCGGCGGCGCCGAAAGGATTGGTGATCTTCTGCGAACCATGAATGGTGAGAAACGCACCGGCGACGACGCGAAGAGCGGTTTCCGCACCCTCGTGCAAGGCTGCGTAAAGCCTGCCAAAGGCTGGAATGATGAGGCTGTTGCGGGGATTGTCCGTGCTTGCCGACATTATGGCTCCTCTGTTTGCTCAATCAGCGCAAACGGCCGGTCAGGTCGGGCGAAGTCAAATAAACAAAAGTTGACCAAAATGCGAATGTTTATCCTTGCAGCGACGAAACGCAGAAAACCCCGCCGAGGCGGGGTTTTCCGGGTGACATCCATGCGAAGCCAGGGGCCGACGGAGCGGCCTGACCTGAGACGGTATCAGGAGGGCGTGAAGCAAGTACGCCCACCCCAGCCCTGAACATCCGACATGGTGCCGCCAACCTTCTTGCAGGCCGCGACGAAATCGGCGCTGCAATTGGCGAATTTTGCATGGCCGTCCTTGCAGTAATGATCCTCGGTGGCGCCGCCGCTCGGGGCGGTGATGACGCCCGGGCTGGACGGCTTGGCCGGCGCGGCCTTCAGAGAGGCTGCCTGTGTGGCACCCATGAACGAGCCGAGCAGAAGGACAGCGGTCAGCATGGTGATCTTGGTGTTGGTCATGACAATTTCCTTTGATTTGGGTTGAGTTTTCCGAGACGCAAAGGACGATCCTTTGCGTGAAACAGGCTTTCGCTTTTCGGTTTGCTGCTTCCCTCGGTGTGGATCGGGCAAGCTCGCCTTGCCCTGGACAAAGGTGGGTCGCAGCAAGGCGCGGAAAGGTTCAGCGGCGCGCAAAGAAAATCGCACCGCGCCGCGCCTCAGGCGGGCAGATCTGAGATAACTATCTGATATCTAACTGTTTATTCAGGAAGAATAGCGGGCGGCGAATTCGGAAATGCGCTGCACCACCGCCTTGGACGCGGTGATGCCGCGCGCTTGCGCCTTCTCGGCTGCTTCGGCCCGGGCACGACCAGGCACATGCACGCCGAAGCGCCGCCGCAGCCGGTCGAGCTGGTCCTTCATCCGCTGCTCGAAATCCGGATCGAGCAGCTTTGGCTCGACCGCAAGCACGAACAGCCCGGTGCCGGGGCTGTCCGGCCCACCGCTGAACCATGGCGCGTCGAGCGACCAGTTGGCGCCCGACAGGCCCGCCGCCAGCACCTCGACCATCAGCGCGATGTTGGCGCCGCGCTGGCCGCCGAAGGCAAGCATGGCGCCTTTCATGGCGGCGGCTGGATCGGTGGTCGGGTTGCCGCTGGCGTCCAGCGCCCAGCCCTCGGGGATTGTCTTGCCGTCCTCGGCCGCCTTGCGGATGTTGACGAAAGCGGTGGCGCTCGACGACTGGTCGATGACCAGCGGCGCGCCGTCGGCCGCGGGTGCGGCAAACGACATCGGGTTGGTGCAATAGACCGGCTTGACCGAGCCGGAGCCGGCAAGCACGGCCGGGCCGTTGGTGGCGGCGAACGACACCAGTCCCTGGGCCGCCAGGCGCCCGGTGAAATAGCCAAGCGCGCCACATGTATAGGCGTTCTTCTGCGAGAAGATGGCGACGCCGAACAGTTTTGCCGCCTTGGCGAGGTCGTCGATGGTGCGGTCGAAGCCGGTATGCGCCAGCCCGCCGCGCGCATCGGAGAGATAGACCGCCAGCGCCGGCCGGGTGATCACCGGGTCGGCATTGCCGTCGATGCGTCCGGCTTCCAGTGCCTCGAGATAATCGATGAAATGCGACAGTCCGACGGAGGAAAGCCCTTCTGCCTCGGCTGATATGATCGAGGCAGTGAGCGATTGCGCCGCTTCCTCATTGGCGCCGGCGCCAAGCGCCGCCATCCGGCACAGTCCTTTTGCCTGGTCGAGACTGAGTTGCATCATGGCCGTCCTAGGGGAGTAAGGGAACAGGGGAGTACGAGAGTAGGGGACAGTGGGCAGTGAATAGCGAATGGGGATGGAAATGTGAATGTGGATAGTGGCCTGATACTCCCCTACTCCCCTACTCCCCTACTCCCCTACTCCCCTACTCCCCTACTCCCCTACTCCCCTCTAACCGATCTTGTTCGGGATCCTGGCCTCTATCCTGCTGAAGGCGAAGACCAGAATGCCGGTGATCGTCATGTAGATCAGCGCCAGCAGCAGCAGGGGTTCATAGGTGAGGTAGGTGTCCTGCCGCACCTTGGACGAAACGGCGAAGATGTCGATGACGCTGATCGTCGCCACCAGCGGCGTCGACTTCAATTGCAGCACGGTCTCGCCGGTCAACGTCGGCAGCGCCCGGTAGATGGCTTGTGGCAGCCAGATGCGCCGGAACGCCTTCCAGCGGCTCATGCCGAAGGCGCGGGCAGCCTCCAGTTGTCCCTTGGGCACGCCGGCAAAGGCGCCGCGCATCACCTCGCCCTCATAGCCGGCGAAAGACAGGGTCAACGCCAGCACACCATAGGGCCAGGCTTGCCTGAGATACGGCCACATCCAGGATTCGCGGATCCACGGATATTGCGGGAACAGCGAGCCCAGGCCGTAATAGAGCAGCCACAGCTGGATCAGCAGCGGCGTGCCCCGGATCACCGTGCAGAACACCTTGGCGGGCGCGGCGAACCAGAACGAGCCGGCGGCCTGCGCCAGCCCGAGCGGCACGGCGAGCAGGAAGCCCAGCAC
Source organism: Mesorhizobium loti (assembly GCA_014189435.1). NCBI lineage: Bacteria > Pseudomonadati > Pseudomonadota > Alphaproteobacteria > Hyphomicrobiales > Phyllobacteriaceae > Mesorhizobium > Mesorhizobium loti. Next base: position 5,640,508 of record CP050293.1, on the reverse strand, counting down.
GCAGGTGACGGCCAGGATCCACAGCGAGCGCCAGATGCCGATCAATCCCATTTCGTAATATTGCGGCAGCCAGTCCCAGCGCATGAAAAAGGCGGCCGACAGAACCAGGCCGAGTGCGATCAGGATCAGCACGATGCGGTGTGGCTGCAGCCACAGCGACGTTCGCGCGACGACGTTGATGATGGCCGCTTCGTTGGCCATCAGCGCGCCTCCTTGAGCGAAGGCATGCCGCGCCTGGACCAGGCCTCGATCCGGCCGATGATGAGATTGGAAAACAGCGACAGCAGCAGGTAGAGCACGCCCGCTGCAAAAAGAAGGTGAAATAGGCTTTGGTGACACCGGCGGCCTGCCGCGTTGCCAGCGCCAGCTCGTAGAAACCGACGACCGCCAGAAGTGCTGTGTCCTTGGTGGCGATCAGCCAGAGATTGGCGAGGCCCGGTATGGCGAAGGGCAGCATGGACGGCAAGGTGATGCGCCGTAAGAGAAGGCCGGGAGACATTCCATAGGCGCGGGCGGCTTCGATCTGGCCCTGCGGAATGGCCAGGATCGCGCCGCGTATCACCTCGGTCGAATAGGCGCCCTGGACAAAGCCGAGCACGGCGATGCCGGCGGCAAGGCCGCTGATGTCGACACGCTGATAACCCATTGCCGTCAGCGCCTGGTTGATCAGGTCGGTGCCGGCATAATAGAGCAGCAGGATCAGCACCAGTTCGGGCACCGCGCGCACGATGGTGGTGTAGACCGCCAGCAGATCGCGCACCACCGGGCCGCCATAGAGCTTGCCATAGGCGCCGCCGGTGCCAATCAACAGACCGAGGCAGGTGGCGCCCAGGGCGATCTCGATCGAATGCAGGAGCCCGACCAGAAGCGTCCCGCCCCAGCCCGGCGGGTAGGGCGAGAGGAGTTCGGCGATCCCCGCCGCCGAGGCCGAAAGAAGTGCGTCGATCAGCGTCGCCCCCGGATTGCTGGCTCTAACCGCCGACGGCTGCGCCGGCGGCAAACATGCCTGGGAAAGATCGGGCAGGAGGGCATGGCGCTGACGCCATGCCCCTCAGCTCATGCGAGGATCGTCAGTTCGACTGCGCGCCGCCGCCGCCGTAAATGTCGAAATCGAAATACTTCTTCGAGATTTCGTCATACTTGCCGTTGGCGCGGATCGCCTTGATGCCTGCGTTGATTTTGCCCTTCAGCTCGGTGTCCTCCTTGCGCACGCCGGCGCCGACGCCTGGTCCGAGCACTTCGTCGTCCGGAGCCACCATGCCCTTCAGATCGCAGCAGGCTTTGCCCTGGTCCGATTTGAGGAATTCGCCAAGCGCGATGGAATCGGCCTGCACCGCGTCGAGACGGCCGGCCGCAAGATCGTTGTTGGCTTCGTCCTGGGTCTGGTATTCCTTGATCTCGGAAGCCGTGGCGCCGAAGTGCTTCTTGGCGTAGACGGCATGCACCGTCGACACCTGAACCCCGACGACCTTGCCCTTGAGGTCGTCCGGAGCGGAGCCGAATTTCTGGTCCTTCGGGCCGATGATCGCGGTCGGGGTGTTATAGTATTTGTCCGAAAAATCGATCGTCTTCTCGCGTTCGGCGGTGATCGACATCGAGGAAACGATGAGGTCGATCTTCTTGGTCGTCAGCGCCGGAATGATGCCGTCCCAGGCAACCGGGGTGATGACGCAATCAAGCTTCTCTTCGGCGCACACCGCGTCGATGAACTCGATCTCCCAGCCGACCCATTTGCCGGAAGCGTCCGGCGAGGTGAAGGGCGGATAGGGCTCGGCGGCGACGCCGATCTTGACCGGATCGGCCTTGGCCACGCCCATGGCGGCGACGCCCAGCAGCAGCGCTGCGGCGAATGTCTTCAGAACGGTCTTCATGTCACGACTCCCAGTTTGTTGTTGGTTCCCGGTTTTCTTCCGTCCCGGCCTGTCCTAGCCGATGTTGCGGATGAACTGCTTCAGCCTTTCGGATTTGGGCGCGCCGAAGATCTGCTCGGGCGGTCCTTCTTCCTCGACCAATCCATTGTAGAGATAGACGACATGCGTCGCGACCTCGCGGGCGAACTTCATCTCGTGCGTGACCAGCACCATGGTGCGGCCTTCGCGCGCCAGGTCGCCGATCACCTTCAACACCTCGCCGACCAGCTCGGGATCGAGCGCCGAGGTCGGTTCGTCGAACAGCATGACGCGCGGATTGATGGCCAGCGCACGGGCGATCGCGGCGCGCTGCTGCTGGCCGCCCGACAGATAGGCCGGATAGACGTCGCGCTTTTCGGCCAGGCCGACGCGGGCGAGCAGCTTTTCGGCCTCTGCGATCGCCACGTCGCGCTTGATGCCAAGCACATGCACGGGAACCTCGATGACGTTCTCGATCAGCGTCATGTGGCTCCACAGGTTGAAGTTCTGGAACACCATGCCGAGCTTGGAGCGGATGCGCTCGATCTGCTTGCGGTCGGCCGGAACCGTGTGGCCATGGCTGTCGGCCTTGAGCTTGATCTCCTCGCCATTGACGCGGATGATGCCGCTCGTCGGGTTTTCAAGGCAGTTGATGCAGCGCAGCAGTGTCGATTTGCCCGAGCCTGAGCCGCCGATGATGGCGATGACCTCGCCGTCGCGCGCCGACAGCGAGACGCCCTTCAGCACATGCAGCTCACCGAATCTCTTGTGCAGGTTCTCGACATGGATGGCTTCGGCGGCGCCGTCCTGCGCCGTGCCAGATTGGACTGCGGCAGCTTCCGCCGCGCTCACGGTGTGGCCTCTATAGGGTAGGCGGCAGTTCGTCGAACGTCTATCCGGCTAATCAACATATACGCTGTACTGCCCCGCTCCAGACTTCAGCATGGACCCAACGGCGCGAGCCCGTCAATCCTGCTCATTACGGCACTTGCGAGCTTGTTGTGCAAGTGTATAAATAGCCGTCCATGAAATTTTCTCGATTTTTTCAGCGAAAAAGGGCTTCGATGAGCGCTTTCGGATCACAGTCCATGGCGGCGCCGCTGCGCCGCGTGCTGATGCGGTCGGCGGCCAACGCCATGCGCAATGCCGACAGGGCTGCCTGGCACTATGGCCCGGGATTCAATCCGGCGAAAGCTGCATCGCAGCACGCGCTCCTTGCTGAACTGGTGGCGGCTTCCGGTGCCGAAATCGAATGGATCGAGGACACGGCGGATGGACTTTCGGATTCGGTGTTCACGCACGACCCGTCGCTGATGACCGATCGCGGCGCGCTGATTCTGTCCATGGGCAAACCGTTGCGCGCCAGGGAGCCCTCGCTGCATGAGGAAACCTACCGAAGGCTGGGCATTCCAATCCTGGGCCGCGTCGACGTTCCTGGCCAGGTCGAAGGCGGTGATTGTGTATGGCTCGATGCCCGCACGCTGGTGATCGGGCGCGGTGTCCGCTCCAACCAGGAAGGCATCCAGCAGGTTTCCAACCTGCTGACGCCGCTGGGCGTTACCGTCTACGGCTTTGATCTGCCGCTGTGGCAAGGCGAAGAGGCGTGCCTGCATCTGATGTCGGTGATCAGCCCGCTGGCCGACGACCTCGCACTGGTCTATTCACCGCTTTTGCCGGCCCCGTTCTATCAGATGCTGAAGGCGCACAACATCCGGCTGGTCGAAGGCGACGCCGAAGAGTTCGCGGCTTCCAACGGCCTTAGCCTGAACGTGCTGCCGACCAGCCCACACAAGGTCATTGCCGTTGCAGGCTTTCCAAAGACCAAAGCCGCGATGGAAGCCGCCGGCTGCACGGTCGAAATCTTCGAGGCGGATGCGCTCTGCATCGCCTGCGAGGGCGGGCCGACATGCCTGACGCGACCGATCCTGCGCCAATGAATACGCCATCCCGCCGCAGGTTCCGTCGCGAGGGCGAGGAGCGGCGGCGGCAGGATCTGATCGAGGCCACTCTGGACAGCGTGGCCGAACATGGCCTGCAGGGCGCCACCTTGCGCACCATCGCATTGCGTGCCGGCGTCACCGCTGGGCTGATCCGGCACTATTTTCCCGGCAAGGAAGAATTGCTGCAGGAAGCCTATGCAGCGCTGATGGGCCGCATGACCGAGCAGGCGAAAGCGGCGTTGGTCATGGAGGATACCTCGCCTCGCCAGCGCCTTGCGGCTTTCGTCACCGCCAACCTCAATGCGCCGATCATCGATGCGCGGGTGTTTTCGCTCTGGGCAACCTTCATCGGCCGCGCCAGAGCGGATCCGACCTTGGCCCATGCCCACCGCGAAGGCTACCTTGGTTTTCGCAATGAGGTGGAAGCGGTTGTGGCTGAGGTGCTCGCCGCCGAACGGCGCAATCCGGACACAAGCCAATTGCGCCACCATGCCATCGCGATTAATGCGATCATCGACGGACTCTGGATCGAAGGTTGCCTGGCCGGCGAGATGTTCTCGCCCGGCGAATTGGCGGCGATCGGCATCAAGACTGTCGAGGCCGAACTAGGCCTCGCGCCGGAAGGGGAGGAAAACCAATGACGACACTCGGCGAAGCCCTCATTTCGCTGCTCGAAGCCCATGGCGTCGACACGGTGTTCGGCATTCCCGGCGTGCACACGGTCGAACTCTACCGTGGGCTGGCGCGCTCCAAGATCCGCCATGTCACGCCGCGTCACGAGCAGGGCGCCGGCTTCATGGCCGACGGCTATGCGCGCGCCAGCGGCAGGCCGGGTGTCGCCTTCGTCATCACCGGACCGGGGCTGACCAACACCATCACCGCCATGGGACAGGCACGCGCCGATTCGGTGCCGATGCTGGTCATATCAGGCGTCAACGCCATGCCGACGCTGGGCAAGGGGCTGGGCCATCTGCATGAACTGCCGGACCAGCGCGGCATGATGGAGAAGGTGGCGCTGTTTTCGCAGCGCGTCACCGAGGCCAGCGAATTGCCCGGTGCGCTGGCGCAGGCCTTCGCCCTGTTTTCATCGGTCAGGCCTGGTCCGGTGCATATCGAAATCCCGACCGACGTCATGGTCAAGCCGGCGGATGGCATCGCTGCCATGCTGAGCAATGTGACGCCACCCGCGCCGGAAGGTGCCGCAATTGCCAGCGCTGCCAAACTCATCGCTGCCGCGCGCCGCCCACTGATCCTGGTCGGCGGCGGCGCCAAACGCGCCGAGGCGCCATTGCGGCGTCTGGCCGAACGGCTGGGCGCGCCGGTCGTCCAGACCGCCAATGCGCGCGGTCTGCTGCATGGTCATCCGCTTTGCGTGCCGGCCAGTCCCAGCCTGAAGGCGGTGCGGGCGCTGATGGCCGACGCAGATCTGGTCATTGCCGCCGGCACCGAGTTCGGCCCGACCGACTATGACGGCTACAGCGATGGCGGCTTCGTCCTGCCCGCCAATCTGATCCGCATCGATATCGGCGCGGACCAGCTTGCCCGCCGCCCGGCGACGGTTTCGATCCAGGCCGATTGCGCCGAGGCGCTCGAAGCGCTGCTTCTGGAAACCGGCCATGTCCCGGCAAGCGAAGGCGGTTCGTCGCGCGCCGCTGCTGCACGAAAAGCAGCCTTTGCCGAACTCAATCCGACCCTGCAGGCGCAAGTGCGCGCCGTCGAGATGATCCGCGACGCTTTGCCGGGCGCACTTATCGTCGGCGATTCGACGCAACCGATCTACGCCGCAAACCTCTATTACGACCATGACCGGCCGGGCGGCTGGTTCAATGCCGCCACCGGCTTCGGCGCGCTCGGCTATGGCCCGCCGGCGGCGATCGGCGCTGCCCTTGCGGTGCCCGATGCGCCGGTCGTCTGCCTCACGGGTGACGGCGGCTTCCAGTTCACGCTGCCGGAACTGGGCGCCGCACTCGATGCCCGGGCACCGGTCATCTTCGTCGTCTGGAATAACAGAGGTTACCGCGAGATCGAAACCTCGATGCTCGACGTCGGCGTCGAGCCGGTTGGCGTATCGCCGGCGCCGCCGGATTTCTGCAAGCTGGCGCAAGCCTATGGCATCGGCGCCGAACGGCTTGCCGATATTGATGGTCTGGCGGACGCGCTGAAACGCGCGCGGGCCACCGGACTGCCGCGCGTCATCGAAATCACGGTTGACTGAATATCAGTGTCGCGTGGCTCCCGTCCCGGCTGGCATGACCCATGGCCGAGTGGTGGGCGGACGCATGCAAAGACGCGACAACTGCCATGTCGAGATTTCAATTGAGTGATGGCGCGAAAGGCGCGACGCTTCGCGTCGGCGTGGCGTAAGAAACGACCTAACGATAAAAAAATGACAGGAGCGTCCAAGATGACGGAAACACTTGAAGGCAAGCATATCGTCGTGACCGGCGGGACCGGTGCGCTCGGCGGTGCGGTTGTCGGCAAACTGCTGAGTGACGGCGCGATCTGCCATGTGCCCAATGCCCATGCCGCCGCACCAACGCATTTCCCTTTCGCCACGCATGACCGTGTCAGGCTGGTGCACAATGTCGATCTCTCGGACCCCGCCAAGGTCGAAGCGTTCTACAGCCAGGTTCCAGGCCTGTGGGGCTCGATCCACCTGGCCGGCGGCTTCACCTCGGCACCTGTGGAAAAGATCGAGTCGGCGTCCTTTGCCGAGATGATGGACACCAATGCACGCACTGCCTTCCTGTGCTGCCGCGCCGCGGTCCGCTCGATGCTGGCATCAGGCACGGCAGGCCGCATCGTCAACATCGCTGCACGAGCAGCACTGGAACCGCGCAGGGGCGCCGGTTCGGTCGCCTACGCGGCCAGCAAGGCCGCGGTGGCGGCGATGACGGTGGCGATGGCCGAGGAGCTGAAGCACAAGGGCATCCTGGTCAATGCAGTGGCGCCGTCGACGCTCGACACCCCGGCAAACCGCGCCGATATGCCGGATGCCGATGTCACCAGATGGGTCAGCCTCGAAGCTGCCGCCGAGGCCATCGCCTACCTTGCCTCGCCGGCCAACCAGGCGATGAGCGGCACGCTGGTGCCGCTTTACGGCAGGGCCTGAGGACCCGCCGCGGCGCGACCGCCGGCTTCGCCTGACACGGCGATGAAGCGGTCGCCCCGCTCGAGCATCTCGGCAGCCGTCGGCGGTGGAGTCCGGCGGCTCATTTGCAGACGAGCTTGCCAATCTGCAGCTTGAACTTGCGCGGACCCGGCATCGGCTCGGCGCTTGTGTCGTCGACGATCAGCACATCGAGCGTGCAGCCGCCGGCCCCCACCCGGTAGCGGTCGGTTCCCATATGCTCGATCGCGTCGATGGGGCGGCTTTCCAGTTTGCCGGCAAGATCGGCACTGTCCGCGATGGCTCGGATCTCGGCCTGTCGTTGCCAGTAAGGCGGCAACGCCGCCGCCGCCGCCACGGTGCCGGTCAACAGCAATGCGGCAACAAAGCCGATACGGATCATGGGGCCTCCGATCGTTTGGCTTCCAAGGGCGGCTTGTTGCCGACCTTGTCAGTCTACAGCCGAGGTCGGCCCGTTCCAAGCATGGCGGCCGCCGACGCTGGGAGCAGCGACTATGTCAGGTTCGAGCCCCCTGCTTCCATGATCTCGACCGCGTCGCCGATGGAGATCGTGCCGGCGTTGTTGGGAATCGCATTCTGGCCGAAGATGATGCCGCCCTTGGCGGAGCGATGGAGTTTGCCAAGCGTCTGCAACGGCTCGCGCGGATCCGGTTGCTCGCCACTGTGCGGATCGCGGGTGGTGATGACACAGCGCGCGCAGGGCTTTGCGATCCGCAACTCGACAGAACCGATACGGATCGTTTTCCAGCTGTCTTCGGGCCATGCGCCTTCTGCGTCGAGCACGATGTTTGGCCGAAACCGCGCCATCTCGATGGGCCTGGCAAGATGGCTGTTCAGAAGGTCCAGCGAGCCCGTGGTGGTGACCAGCAGCGGAAAGCCGTCGGCAAAGCTGACGTAGTCGCCAGGCTGGCCGAATTCCGGGTCGACCGGCCGGTTTTGCGGATCGTCCAAATAGACGAGATCGACGGGCCGGCCAAGAATCGTGGAGAGATAGGCGCCGGCGGCAGGGTCACCCGGCCGCGCAGCAACTATATCCTTCCAGATCTTGACCTGACGGAGCACGGCGTCTGGGGCTGGAGCCTCGACGGCGTGCGAACCATGCTTGTCATGCTTCAACAGGATGCCCGTGCCGCGATGGTCGACGTCGATCGTCGTCATTGCCGGTATCTGGCGAATGGTGAGGAAGTGTCCATCCTTGTCGACGACCATCCAGCGGCGGTCCCCCGCCATGCCCATGGTCTCGATGTCAGCACTCTGTACGGCATGACCGCGCAGGCTCTTGACCGGATAGCGATAGATTCCGACGACCTTCATGCGCAATGTTTCTCTGTTGCCTCGGGCATGGCGTTCCGATGTCTACCTGCAACGACGGCCCGAACTTACAGCCGCGCGTGCGCAATTGAAGGTGTTCCATCGTCTTTGTCTTGTGCCAACCCCATCGCAAGGCCACCACCTGGCTTTATCGCGCATGAAAAAACCCGCGAGCCTTGCGACCCGCGGGTTTCCTTGTTCAGGCCGCGCGCGAGGCGCGGCGGACAGCCGAAGCTTAGCTGCCCTGCTTCTTCAGCGCGGCGCCCAGGATGTCGCCCAGCGAAGCGCCGGAGTCGGTCGAGCCGTACTGAGCGACCGCTTCCTTCTCTTCGGCGATTTCCAGCGCCTTGATCGAGACCTGCAGCTTGCGGGTCTTCTTGTCGAAGGCGATGACGCGGGCGTCAACCTTCTGGCCGACGGTGAAGCGCTCGGGGCGCTGCTCGTCGCGGTCACGGCTCAGGTCGGAGCGCTTGATGAAGGTCTCGATGCCGCTGTCGACCAGCCGCACTTCCAGACCGCCATCCTTGACGCCGATGACTTCACAGGTGACGACCGCGTTCTTGCGCAGTTCGCCTGAAGTCGCCGCCTCGCCGACCGTATCCTTGGCCAGCTGCTTGATGCCGAGCGAGATGCGCTCCTTGTCGATGTCGACGTCGAGCACCTGCGCCTTGACCATGTCGCCGCGATTGTACTCTTCGATGACCTGCTCGCCCGGACGGGTCCAGTCGAGGTCGGAAAGGTGCACCATGCCGTCCACGTCGCCTTCGAGGCCGATGAACAGGCCGAACTCGGTCTTGTTCTTGACCTCGCCCTCGACCTGGCTGCCGACCGGATGGCTCGAGGCGAAAGCCTGCCACGGATTCTCGAGCGTCTGCTTGAGGCCGAGCGAGATGCGGCGCTTGGCCGGATCGACCTCGAGCACCACCACGTCGACTTCCTGGGTCGTCGACAGGATCTTGCCGGGATGCACGTTCTTCTTCGTCCACGACATTTCCGAAACGTGGATGAGACCCTCGATGCCCGGCTCCAGCTCGACGAACGCGCCGTAGTCGGTGATGTTGGTGACGGTACCCTTGATCTTCTTGCCGATCGGGAACTTGGTGCCGATCTCGGACCACGGATCGCTCTCGAGCTGCTTCATGCCGAGCGAGATGCGGTGGGTTTCCTGGTTGATGCGGATGATCTGCACCTTGACCGTCTGACCGATGTTGAGGATTTCGGTCGGATGGTTGACGCGGCGCCATGCCATGTCGGTGACATGCAGCAGACCGTCGATGCCGCCGAGGTCGACGAACGCACCGTAATCGGTGATGTTCTTGACGACGCCTTCGACAACCTGGCCTTCTTCGAGGTTCTGCACGATTTCCGAACGCTGTTCGGCGCGGCTCTCCTCGAGCACGGTACGGCGCGACACCACGATGTTGCCGCGGCGGCGATCCATCTTGAGGATCTCGAAGGGCTGCGGGTTGTGCATCAGCGGGGAGACGTCGCGGATCGGGCGGATATCGACCTGGCTGCGCGGCAGGAAGGCCACGGCGCCGTCGAGGTCGACGGTGAAGCCGCCCTTGACCTGGTTGAAGATGACGCCTTCGACGCGCTCACCCTTGGTGAACTTCTCTTCGAGACGGACCCAGCTCTCTTCACGGCGGGCCTTCTCACGGGAAAGCATCGCTTCGCCAAGCGCGTTTTCGATGCGCTCGACATAGACTTCGACGGTGTCACCAACCTTGAGGGTGGTGTCCTTGCCCTTGACGCCGAATTCCTTCAGCGGCACGCGGCCTTCGACCTTGAGGCCGACGTCGATGATGGCCATGTCCTTTTCAATGGCGGTGATGATGCCCTTGACGACCTGGCCTTCGCCGGAGTGACCGGCGGTAAAAGATTCTTCGAGCAGGCTCGCGAAATCATCGCGAGTGGGATTTGCAGCTGACATTGTTTCTCCTGGAGTGCCCCGCATCTAGAAGCGGGACGGGCGCCGTGGGTTAGCGTTGCGTTGGCCTGCCGGCGTTCCGGGCTACAAAAGCCCTGGGCCGCTCTTTAAGCGGCAATTCCGGCGCATGAAGAATGCTGGCAGGCTGGTTCGTGCCCGATATGGGTATTTTCTTCGCCTCCGACAATCGGAACACGAGGGAAAACCCGGATCAGGCCTTGTCTCTCTTGGCCAGCACGTCGTCTATGATCGCCATGGCTGCAAGAAACGCGGCTTCTATAGCCATTTCGCTGGTATCAAGCAAGTGCGCGTCGGTCGCCGGCTTCAAAGGTGAGTCCGCACGGCCCATGTCGCGCTCGTCGCGGCGCACGATATCGGCGAGAATCTCGGTGAAATCAGCGGTCCCGCCGATGCTCTCGATCTCGGCCAGCCGCCGCCGTGCCCGCACCTCGGCGCTCGCCGTCACATAGAGTTTGATGTCGGCGTCGGGACAGACGACGGTGCCGATGTCGCGCCCGTCGAGCACCGCACCCGGCGGCGTCTTGGCGAAGTCGCGCTGTTTTTCGACGAGGATGCGCCGCACTGTCGCGTACACGGCGACCTTCGAGGCTGCCTCGCCGACCGCATGCGCTGACAAGACCGTCCGGTCGAGCTTCGCCAGATTGACCTGGCGGGCAGCGGTCTCGGCGGCCGAGACATTGTCGAGCGGCAGCGCGTGCTGGATGAGCGCATAGGCAACGGCGCGATAGGTGAGGCCTGTGTCGAGAAGGTTCAACCGGTAGTGGTCGGCCAACCTGCGGGCAAGGGTGCCCTTGCCGGCGCCGGCGGGGCCGTCGATGGCGATGGTGAAGACGTGTGTCATGTGCAGGCCACCAAAACCGGGATCGAGAAGCCCAACGAACCAGGCAGACGTAGCGATCCTTTGCGCCCCCCTCTGTCCTGCCGGACATCTCCCCCACGAGGGGGAGATTGGCAGTTTCGACATCGGCGCATTTTCTTCGACGTTGAAAATTGGCGAAAGCCGTCCCGACATCCGATCTCCCCCCTCGTGGGGGAGATGCCCGGCAGGGCAGAGGGGGGCGCCGTCCCGCAGACATTCCAGTCCGGCCCCAGTCTCCACGCCCAATCATTGCCATCGACTAGCCAATCTCCGCGCCCAGGCCCGTCATCAGGCCCATGAATTCCGGAAAGCTCGTCGCGATCATCGCCTGATCGTCGATGGTGACAGGCTTTTCCGTCGCCAGCCCCATGACCAGAAAACTCATGGCGATGCGGTGGTCGAGATGGGTCTGCACGGTGGTGTCCTGGCCGTTGGGATGACCGCCAAGGCCCTTGCCGCCTGGTTTGCCGCGCACGGCGAGCGAGGCCTCGCCTTCGGTGCAGTCGACGCCGTTGAGCTTTAGCCCGTTGGCGACGGCCGACAGCCGGTCGGATTCCTTCACGCGCAGCTCCTCCAGCCCCTGCATCAGCGTTTCACCCTCGGCGAAGCTGGCAGCGACCGCGAGCACAGGGTACTCATCGATCATCGACGGCGCCCGCTCGGGCGGCACGATGACGCCTTTCAGTTCGGAGTAACGCACGCGCAGATCGGCGACATCCTCACCGCCGGCATTGCGCGGGTTCAGGATGTCGATCTTGCCGCCCATCTCCTGCAACGTCAAAAGCAGGCCGGTGCGGGTCGGGTTCATCAACACGTTTTCGATTGTGATGTCCGAACCCGGCACGATCAGTGCGGCCACCAGCGGGAAGCCGGCCGAGGAGGGGTCGCCCGGCACGGCGATCGTCTGGCCGGTCAGCTTGCCCTGGCCTTCGATGAAGATGTGGCGCACGCCGCGCTCGTCGGTCTCGACCGACAAATTGGCGCCGAATCCTTTCAGCATCTTTTCGGTGTGGTCGCGCGTCATCACGGGTTCGATGACGGTGGTGATGCCGGGCGTGTTCAGCCCGGCGAGCAGCACCGCCGATTTCACCTGCGCCGAGGCCATCGGCACGCGATAGGTGATCGGGGCTGCATGCTTTGGTCCATGCAGTGTGATCGGCATGCGGTCGCCCGGCGTCGCCTTCAGCACTTGCACGCCCATCTGGCGCAAGGGTTCGAGGACGCGACCCATCGGCCGGCCGGATAGCGAGGCGTCGCCGATGAAGGTCGTTTCCATGTCATAGGTGCCGACAAGGCCCATGGTGAGGCGCGAGCCGGTGCCGGCATTGCCGAAATCGAGCGGGCCTTCCGGCTGCAGCAACGCGCCGTTGCCGGTGCCGCGGATCACCCACTCAGCGCCGCGTTTTTCTATATGTGCGCCCATTGCCTTCATGGCCGCACCCGTGCGCATCACGTCCTCGCCTTCGAGCAGGCCGGTGATACGGGTCTCGCCGGAGGCGAGGCCGCCAAACATGAAGGAACGGTGCGAGATCGACTTGTCGCCCGGCACGCGAGCGGTGCCGGAAAGGGCTGGGGATCGGCGGGCGGTGGCCGGCTTGGGGGCGGCGGCGTGAGACATGGAATTTCCCTGGACGGAATGCCGGCGGGCCGGCGCTTTTCATTTGTTGCGGCGGTCTCGTATCACGGCGGGCCGAAATGGTCATCCCCATGGTCGTCACTTGACGCGAGGCCTTTCAATGCATGGTTTTGTGACGCCGGCTTTTCGCTTTGACAGCGCTGCAAACTGTGGTTAAGGGGACCACTCTTTTATTGACGAGGCTTGCCGTGGCAAAAACCGAACTTGGCACAAAACGCATCGACCCGGAGACGGGCCGAAAATTCTACGACCTGAACAAGGACCCGATCGTCTCGCCCTACACCGGCAAGACCTATCCGCGTTCCTATTTCGAGGAAGGCAAGATTGCCGCTCTCGAGGAGGAAGAGGAAGTGGCCGAGAAGGAAGTGGACGCCGAGGAGGAAGAGGGCGTTGAGGTCGTCTCGCTCGAAGAGGCGGACGAGGACGTCAAGGCCGATGATCTTCCCGATCTCGGCGATGACGAGGACGATGTCGACCTCGGCGACGACGAGGATGACACTTTCCTTGCCGACGAAGAGGAAGAAGACGACGACGTCGCCGACATGATCGGCGTCGGCGACGACGACGACGAGGTCTGATCGGCCTTGAAAGCGGGCGTTTGCGGGCTTTCGAGGCCTGTGAAGAAAAAGCGGCTCTCGAAGGCTTGATATCTGAGAAAGGCGGGGTTAGAAGCCGCCTGCACTAACGGCGCGGTCTCCAACCCGCGCCGGATCTCTTCGCCGGAAACGGCGCCGGTGACTGCCGGAAGTGGGGCCATAGCTCAGTTGGGAGAGCGCTTGAATGGCATTCAAGAGGTCGTCGGTTCGATCCCGATTGGCTCCACCAGTTTTCATCTAACATTTTCAGATAGTTAGATGACCACCTGAGTTGGTCTAGCTTGCTGACGCCTCGGGGACCGCCAAGGTAGCCGCGAGACGCCGTTTCGACACGCGGGCCATGACTTAGATAAACGCGTTGATAGACATAAGTCCCATCATGAAGAACCCCAACCCGGTAAGAGCTCCGCAAAGGGAGAGCAGGAAAGTAAACGTCGCCCACAGATGCCACCGCCGCGACGCAGCGGTCTCGACAAGATAGGGCGGGTCCTGGGTCCTTTCCCTGGCCAGTCCTTCGTCTGCGTAGCCGCGATTGGATAGGAAGGCCACGACTGTTGCGAGTACCGTCACAAAGGCGCCGAGCGCGAACCAGCGGAGCGATGCAACCATGCTGGTCAGCAAATGCTGCTGTGCTTCGGGTACGTTCTCCTTGGCGAATGTGTTCGCAAGAAATCCCAATAAAGCGATGCATGCCCCGCCATTAAGCAACAGCAGCGCCTGGAACGACTGCTTGGCAAACTGAATACCGGCGTCCGTCTGTCGTTCGTAGCGTTCATGGGCCCTATCGTGAGCAATCTTCGCCTTGCTATCGGCCACGGCTTGTCCCCCAATCACCACAACTATCTTAAGTCGATCAGCAAGCTCATTGGCGACGCCGGGTCAATTACCGCTGTGGTTCGGCGCCTGCCAAGGTAGCCCGCGCAAAGTTCGTCTGCTTTCGGGATGACACGCGCAGTGGGCGCAATGAACTTGAAATGTTTCGACTTTTCAACCCTGCGCCAGTCGTAAATTTACAAATGGATTGATCAAGCTTCCGACCGAGAGACGTTGCCACTTCCTTGTGTTTAGTGTGCGATCGCCATCGGCACGAAGGAGCGGGCGAGTGTCTAGTCGTTACTAAATTTTTCCGGAGCAAAGGAATGGCATTGCCTGTTGAGCCGGAACTCCGCGACGATCGTTCGTCAGTCCAGCTGGTGGCAGCTGTCCGGCGGTTGGTTGGCCACGGCCTCGTCATCGAGGGCGGCGATCTCACACCAGCCGATCGCGACCTGTTGCTCGAGGAAGAACTTTCGCTGGGCAATGTCGTGCCGGCACGACGCCGTGAATTTCGCGCGGGACGCTTCTACGCACGGCAGGCGTTGCAGGGCCTTGGCGCGGGCGGCAGCGTCATCCCGATCGGGGACAATCGTGCGCCGCTATGGCCGACAGGCGTTGTCGGTTCCATCTCTCATACCCGAAGCCTGTGCGTCGTCGCCGTCGGATCATCCACCGAATTCCTCGGCGTCGGCATCGACATCGAGGAGGATTCTCCCCTTTCGTACGAACTGGCGCGATTGGTGTCCAACGCTGCCGAACTAGAGGGGCGGGAAGAGATTGAAAGGCGTCTGGGCTGCGACCTGCCAAAGCTTCTGTTCGTGATCAAGGAAGCGTTCTACAAAATGTATTCCCCGCTTACCGGCCGGTTTTTGGCGTTTCACGATGTTCGCGTCGAACTGGATGTGGAAAAACACGCCGCCAGGGCCCGGATCGTTCCATCAAAGCGCCTGGCGGCGATCGACAGCCGCTGTTTTGAGGGTCGCTTCGGCAGCAGCGGCGGAACCCTGTTTTCATGTTTTGAGCTCTCCGCGCGTTGACAGCCGCGCCGCCAGCAAGCACTCAGGGAACCGGGCACAGGCTATTTGGGTTGAACGGTGGGTATTTCTGATCGACGTCGATCCCGGATCGGGATCTGATGGGCACGATACGTGACCATGTGGACCGGCATGCCGGATACAATTCGCAGACGGTGGCCCTTCTGGCCGCGGGACGGCCAGCGCTTACCTTTGAAGGGCTGGCTGCCCAGATCCGCCATGTCGGCGAAGCGCTGGCGCTGCAGGGCATCGGCCTGTCCGACCGTGTCGCCTTGCTGCTGCCCGAGGGTGCGGAAGCCGCGGTAGCGATCGTGGCCGTCGCAGCCAATGCGGCGTGCACTCCCTTGAACCCCGCATGGCCGGCGCGGGAACTTGAATCGCAGCTGGACGCGCTGCGCGCCACGGCGCTGATCGTGCCGCATGGCTGGCAATCGCCGCTGCTTGCTGTGGCGGCCTCACTCGATATCCGCGTCCTGCAACTGCTTGCCGAGCCGGGTGCGGCGGCCGGGCGCTTTTTGCTGACAGGTGCCGGCGCGACGCATCGCGATGATCGGCACATGGCCTCACAACGGGATGCCGCAACGCCGGACGATACCGCGCTGCTGCTGTTCACCTCGGGCACGTCGGCGCGGCCCAAGCTGGTACCGCTGACCCATCGAAACCTCTGCGTTTCGGCGCAGGATATCTGCGCGGCACTGGATCTGCGGCACACCGACCGCTGTCTGGGCGTGATGCCGCTGTTCCATATCCATGGCATCAGCAGCCTTTTGGCGTCGCTGGTTTCAGGGAGTTGCTACGTCAGCCTGGCGGGCTTTTCCGCCGACGGCTTTTTCAGCGGCCTCGAAGAATTCAGACCGACTTGGTATTCGGCCTCGCCCGCCATCCATCGCACGATCCTCGACCAGATCCGTCTTTGCCGGGGAGACCCGCGGGCGGCCGGGCTGCGCTTCATTCGTTCGGCTTCGGCGCCAATGCCATCCCAATGGATCGCGGATATCGAAGGCGTGTTCGGCGTACCGTTCGTCGAGGCCTACGGGATGACCGAGGCGGCGCCGCAAATTGCCAGCAACGGCCTGCCGCCGTTCGAACGCAAGCGTGGCTCCGTCGGCAGGTCCGCAGGCCCGCGGATCGCCATCATGGATCAAGCCGGACGTCTCCTGATGCCGGACGAGAGAGGCGAAATTGTCATTCGTGGCGCCAATGTCATGCCCGGCTACGATGGCGATCCCGCTGCCAATCAGGCGGCTTTCGTCGATGGCTGGCTGCGGACAGGAGACAGGGGCCATCTCGACGCAGACGGCTATCTGTTCGTCTCCGGCCGCCTGGCGGACACCATCAATCGCGGCGGCGAAAAGATCGCACCGGCGCTGGTGGAGCAAGTCCTGCTCGACCATCCCGGCATCGAACAGGCGGTCGTCTTCGGCATCCCCCATCCGGTGCTTGGCGAGACTATCGCCGCAGCGGTCGTTCCCAGGCCGGGGAAAGTGCTGTCGACGCAGCAGATCCGCGGCTTTGTCGCCGAGCGGCTGGCGCGCTCCAAGGTGCCGCAACGGATCGTGCTGGTGGATGAGGTCCCGGTCGATGCCGGCGGCAAGATCAATCGCAAGTATCTGGCTCTGGCGCTGAACCTGCAAGAACAGGACGGTCAACCTGTTCCGCCGCAGGCTGGCAAGGTGGTTGCGCGAACCGCGATCGAGCGCCGGGTAGCGGCGGTCTTTGCCGAGGTTCTCGGAACCGATCCGCCCGGCATCGATGACGACTTCTTCGACCTTGGCGGTCATTCGCTGACCGCAATGCAGGTTCTCGTCCGGCTGCATGCCACATTCGAGATCACATTGCCGGTCGATTGCATGTTTGACTGCCCGACCGTGGCCCGGCTTTCCCAGCGCATCGGCGAGGAGATGGCCAACCTCGTCGCGGATGGCCTGGCGCGGCTCGAGCGGGGATCGGCCTCCGGGCAGGCAACGACACGCATTCCTCGCCGACAGGAGGCTGTGCCTGCGCCGCTTTCCTCAGCCCAGCAGCGCGTTTTTTTCCTCGACCGGATGGGCGCCGGCAGCGCTTACACCATGTCGGCCTCGCTGTGGTTGAGAGGCGCGCTTGATGAGCGTGCGCTGGCCTTGGCGCTCGATGAGATTCGCCGACGCCACGACATCTTGCGCACGACCTTTCACCTGCGCGACGGCGACCCTGTACAGGTCGTTTCCGGATTTCAGGAAACCGGGCTGGTGACGATCGACCTGGCCGGCCACGAGGCGGATGCGCGAACCGCCGAGGCCATGCGCATCGCCACGCAGGAAAGTGCTGAACCGTTCGATCTGGCGCAAGGTCCGTTGTTTCGCGTCAGCCTGGTTCAGCTGGCCGAGCAGGACCATGCCTTGCTGCTGACGATGCACCACATCATCTGCGATGGCTGGTCGGTGGGTGTGCTGCATGACGAGCTGAAGCAGCTCTACGAAGCTTTCCATGACAACCGGGCGTCGCCGCTCGCGGAGCTGCCGCTGCAGTTCGGAGACTTCGCCGCCTGGCAGCAACGCAGCCTCGAGACGGCGGAGATCGAACGCCAGACCGCATACTGGGTCCGGCAACTCAAGGACCCGCCGCCGATCTGCACGCTGCCCACGGATCGGCCCCGCCCGGCGGTCCAGTCCCATCGCGGTGGCACGGTGCAGGTCGAGATCGATCGGCAAACGACGGATCGCCTGAAGCTCCTCGGCCGAAGCCAGGACGCGACAATGTTCATGGTCTTTCTGGCGGCCTTCAAGACATTGCTGTTCCGATACAACGGGCAGGATGATTGCGTCGTCGGCATGCCGATCGCCAATCGCCCGAGGAAGGAACTGGAGCCGCTCATCGGCTTCTTCGCCAACACGCTGGTTTTGCGCACGACGCTGGGCGGCGACCCGTCCTTCGTCGAATTGCTCGGTCGCATCCGCTCGACGGCGCTCGACGCCTACGCGCATCAGGATGTCGCCGTCGAACGCATCGTCGATCAGCTGAAGGTCGCGCGCGATCCCGGCCACACGCCCCTGTTCCAGGTGATGTTCGCGTTCCAGAACGTCCCGGATCATCTGGCGGGACCGTCTTTCGATTTCGCGCCGGATCTTGCGGCACAGAAGCTGCCCATCGACAGGGCGATGGCGAAATTCGACCTCACTTTGTACCTGTCGGAAACCCCGGACGGGATGGCTGCGACCTGGCAATTCAACGCCGATCTCCATGAGCAGGCCGCCATCGATCGGCTGGCCCGGCAGTTCCAGGCCTTGCTCGAAGGCATAGCAAGCGATCCCGCGCAAACGCTTTCGCAATTGCCGCTGTTGCCCGAGGTTGATCGTCGCCAGATCGAGACCGACTGGAACCGCACGCAAGCCGGAGAACTGCTGGGGCAGGACTATGTCCAGCTGTTTGAGGCACAGGTCGAGCGGACGCCTGATTCTGTCGCCGTGCTGGACCGGGACCAGCGGCTCACCTATCGCGAGCTGAATGAACGGGCCAACCGCTTCGCACGCTATTTCAGCAGTTGCGGCGTCACCAGCGAGACATTGACTGCGGTCTGCCTGCCAAGGTCGGCCGAGGTGCTGGCGGTGTTGCTCGGCGTGTGGAAGGCGGGCGGCGCGTTTCTGCCGCTTGACCCCGACTACCCGCCCGATCGCATTGCCTTCATGCTGGCCGATGCGGGTGCGGCACTGCTCATCACCGAGACGTCGCTGTTGCCGAAATTCGGCGCCGCGTTTCAGCCGGGGGCATCAGGCCAACCTGCCGCGGGGCGGGCCATTTGCATCGACGCCTGCCGGTCGTCCGTCGCGGAGCAGGATCCAGGCAATCCGGGCGTCGTCGCTGCACCCGATGCGCTCGCCTACGTCATCTATACGTCGGGCTCCACGGGCCGGCCCAAGGGCGCGATGATCACGCAGGCGAATGTCGGCCACTATGCGCAGGCGATGGTCCGCGCCGTCGGGCTCGAACCGGACGACACCTGGCTGCACACCGCCTCGTTTTCGTTTTCCTCGTCGATACGCCAGTTTGCCGTTCCCTTGTCGTGCGGTGCGGCGGTTTCGATCGCCTCTGCCGAGGAAATCAGCGACCCGCATCTGCTGTTCGAGACGGTGCGCCGCCAGTGCGTGTCGGTGGTCGATCTCGTCCCGTCCTTTTCGGCCGGCTGCCTGCATGTGCTGATGTCGCTCGATCCATCCGTGCGCCAGGGACTGCTCGACAATCGGGTGCGGCTGATGTTGTGGGCCAGCGAGCCCCTGCCGGGCGCCCTGGTCGAAAAATGGCGGCGTCTCTGCAGGCCGGCGACGGAATTCATCAACATGTTTGGCCAGACCGAGACGACGGGAATCGTGACCGTCCATCCCATTCCGGTCGAGGCCGGCACGACGGGGATGATCCCGATCGGCCGGCCGATCGCCAATACGCAGGCCTATGTCTTGGACACGTCCCGTCGTCCGGTTCCGGTCGGCATCAGCGGCGAGCTTTATGTCGGCGGCGCCGGTGTCGGCCGCGGCTACATCAATCACTCCGGAGCCAGCAACCTCGTGCCGAACCCGTTCAGCACGGGCGAGCGGCTGCAGCGAACCGGCGATCTGGCACGCTACCTGCCCGACGGGACGATCGAAATTGTCGGGCGTGCCGACGAACAGATCAAGATCAACGGCTTCCGCATCGAACCGGGTGAGATCGAGGCTGCACTCCACGCGCATCCGGAGGTGCGCGAATGTCTCGTCCGAATTGTCGAGGATGCCCTCGAAGATGACGATATCGGCAATCGCAAACGCCTGGTCGCCTTCGTTGCGGTGAATGTCCCGCATGATGCGGAAACGCTGGCTCTGTCGCGGCGGCTGCGCGATTTTCTGCGGCGGCTGCTGCCGCAATACATGCTGCCTCAACGCATCGTCATCCTGGATCGCTTGCCGCGCACGCCAAACGGCAAGATCGACCGGCGGGCTCTGCTTGCCAGCCAGCCGCAAGCCGCGACGCAGTCAATTGCCGGCATAGCTCCCCTGGGCCAGGCCGCGTTGCATGGCGTGGCGCCAACGGAGGCCGAGACGATCCTGGCGGTGGTTTGGAAGAAGGTCCTGAGGCTGGAGGAGGTTGGCCTGCACGACAACTTCTTCGACCTCGGCGGCAATTCCCTGCTCAGCATCAACATCGTCGTCGAAGCAGGCAAGGCCGGCCTGGCCATCGATTTGCGTCAGCTCTACCAGCACCAGACGATCGCCGATCTGGCGCGCGCTGCCTCCCAGGCGCGGCCTGGGCAAACCGTTGCGGCTGCCCCGGTGGACGCGGCGAAAGTTCCGGTGACGATCGAAAGCCTCCGTGCCTATGGCCGCGAAGCGCTGACGCGGGCCGGACTGAGCGCGCAGGGTGCGGCGATCGTCACCGAAGTGCAGCTCGAGGCAAGCCTGCGCGGACAACCGACGCACGACATTGTCAGCATTCCCCGCTACGCCACGCGGATTGCCTCGGGCAAGATCAATCCGCACCCGCAAATCCGCATCGAGCATGACAGCGCCACCATCGCCGGCATCGATGGCGACAACGGCCCCGGCCAGTGGGTCAGCACGGTGGCAATGGACCTCGCCATCGAAAAGGCGGGCAGGCATGGCGTCGGCATTGTCGGTGTCCGCCGCTCCAACCATTTCGGCGCCGCCGGCCACTATGTCTGGCAGGCGGCACGGAAAGGGCTGATCGGTCTGTGCACCACCAATGGACCGCTGATCCTGGCGCCGACCGGCGGCGTTACGCCGACTTTCGGCAACAACCCGCTCGGCGTCGGCATTCCGGCAGGGCGGCATTTTCCCATCCTTCTCGACGTCGCCATGAGCGTTGCGCCGCGCGGCAAGATCGGCCTGTCGGTCGCCGAAGGCAGTCCGTTGCCGGCGGGCTGGATTCTGGACCGACTCGGGCGGCCTTCGACAGACCTTAGCGATCTCGCATCCGGGCTCGGCGTACCGATCGGCGGACACAAGGGCTATGGCCTGGCCATGGTGATGGAAGTGCTCGCCGGCGTGCTCACAGGCGCCGGTTTTGGCAGCGACCACCATCAGGACAGGTTGCGCGAAGGCTCCCACACGCCGGATTACGGCCATTTCTTCATGGCGCTCGATCCCGAGCGGTTCATGCCCTTGGCCGACTTCACCGAACGCGTCGATCGTCTCATCGAGCAGACCAAAAATGGCGAACACGCCGAAAACGCCACCGAAATCCTCATCCCGGGCGAAATGGAATTGCGCACCCGGCAAGAGAGCCTGAGCCAAGGCGTGCGGCTGAGGTCATCGACCTACAAGGTACTCCTCGCCTACGCCCGCAAGGCCGGGTTCGATGCCGGACTGGAGATCGTGGGAGAAAACCAGTTTGCCGAAAGCCATGGCTGAGCTGCCGACGTTCGATCGAAGCGAGCTGGACGGGAGCATTCCGGCGCGTTTCGGCAAAGTGGTGCACAGCTTCGGCTCGCACGTGGCGATCGGTGGCGGCGACCGGCCATGGACCTATGACGAGGTCGACCGGCGGACCAATCAACTGGCCCGGGCGATCCTCGAGCGCAAGCAGCCCGGGAACGGATGCGTCGCCTATCTTGTCGACCATTCGCCCGAGATGGTGATATGCGCGCTGGCCGTGCTCAAGGCGGCGAAGGCGTTCCTGTGCGTCCATCCGGCTATGCCGCTCAAAGCGCAACGTGACATCATCGGCGATGCCGTCCCGGACCTGCTGCTGACCGACGCGGCCCACGCAGCAGCAGCGCGTGACCTTGTCGGCGATGAAAGCCGGCTTCTGCTGCTGGAAGACATCGACGCGCGGTACTCCGCCGATGCGCTGCATGTTTCGGTCGAGCCAAGCGACCCGGCGGCGATCTTCTACACGTCGGGAAGCACCGGGCGGCCGAAGGGTGTGGTCAAAAGCCATCGCACCGTGCTGCACAGGGCCTGGCTTTGTGCCGGGTATGACGGGTTGGCCCCCACCGACCGGCAGTCTCTTCTGACCTATTGCAGTTTCGCCTCATCGGAGGCGGATGTTTTCGGCGCGCTGCTGAATGGGGCCACGCTGGAACTCTACGATGCCGCATCGCGTGGCCTCGGCGAACTCGGCGCGTGGATCGACGAGCGTCGCATCACGCTGCTGCACCCGCCCGTGATGCTGTTTCGCAAATATCTGGAGATGATCGACGGCGACGGCCTGCATCCCTCGGTCCGGCTGGTGGCGCTGGCAGGCCAGACGGTCATTGCCTCCGATATCGAACTATGGCGCCGCCGCTTCGCCCCGTCCTGCGGCTTGCGTCACCGTTTCTCTTCCACCGAGGCCGGCCATATCGCCGTGGCATCGGTGGCTCCGGGCGAGACACCTGGATCAGGCACGGTGCCGGCGCCTCGACCCGTCGCCGACAAGTTTCTCCTGGTCGTCGATGAGGACGGGCAACCGGCCGAACCGGGCGGCGTCGGCGAGCTCGTCGTGCGCAGTGCCTTTTTGGCCGAAGGCTATTGGCGCCAGCCTTCCGAAACGGCGAAATATTTTCGCGATGCCCCAGGTTTCCCCGACCAGCGCCTGTTTCACACCGGCGACCTCGGGCGGCTGTCGAGCGATGGCAGTCTTGAATTTCTCGGGCGCCGCGACGACCAGGTCAAGATTCGCGGCTATCGCGTCGAGACGCGGGAAGTCGAGCAGGCTTTGCTGCAGCTTCCAATGGTGGATGAAGCCGTCGTCATCACCGAGCTCCGCCAGGATGCGCACTCGCTTGCCGCCTTCGTCGTGATGAAGCAGGGAGCCTTGTTCCGGGCTGACGCACTAAGAGCCGGCTTGGGGGCCATCTTGCCGCCGTGGAAAATTCCAGGCCGAATCCATGCGATGGAGTCTTTGCCGCTGACGCCAACCGGCAAGATCGACAGGCCACGCCTCCAGCAAGTCCTGCAGGCACGTAACGGCTCCGTCGAAAACAGTCAGGTTGCGCAGTCGCCCGACGAGAACATGACGGTGCCGACCGCCAAACGGATCAGGAACTGGAAGCGGCTGTTTACCCGGACCGGTAACCGGTGAAGGGCGAGCGACAATCCCGTCACCACTCGGCGAAAGAACCGTCCTTGTGGCGCCAGATCGGGTTGCGCCAGCGGTGGCCTTCTTTAGCGCGTTCCTTGACATAGTCCTCGTCGATCTCGACACCCAGGCCTGGGCCGTCGGGGATGGCGACATAGCCATCCTCGTAGCGGAAGACATCCTTGTTGGCTGCATAGTCGAGCAGGTCGTTGGCGGCGTTGTAGTGGATGCCGAGGCTCTGTTCCTGGATGAAGCAGTTGTAGCTGACCGCGTCGAGCTGCAGGCAGGCGGCAA
This sequence comes from Mesorhizobium loti, assembly GCA_014189435.1. Lineage (NCBI taxonomy): Bacteria > Pseudomonadati > Pseudomonadota > Alphaproteobacteria > Hyphomicrobiales > Phyllobacteriaceae > Mesorhizobium > Mesorhizobium loti. Next base: position 5,617,024 of record CP050293.1, on the reverse strand, counting down.
GCGCGATTGGCCCAAGCGGGCAGTGCGGCGCCACGGCGACGTCATAGGCTTCCGCCATCGCCGCGATCTTGCGGCATTCGGTGATGCCGCCGGCATGCGACAGGTCTGGCTGGATGATATCGACGACACCTTCCTCGAACACCGACTTGAAGTCCCAGCGGCTGTAGAGCCGCTCGCCGAGCGCGATTGGCGTCGAGCCAAGAGCGGCGATCTCCTTCAACGCCTCGCGGTTTTCGCTGAGCACCGGCTCCTCGATGAACATCAGCCTGTAAGGCTCCAACTCCTTGACCAGGGCGCGCGCCATCGGCCGGTGCACGCGGCCGTGGAAATCGACAGCGATGCCGATGTTGGGGCCGACAGCCTCGCGCACCATGGCGACGCGTTCGACAGCGGCGTCGATCTTGTCATGGCTGTCGACGATCTGCAGCTCTTCCGTGCCGTTCATCTTGAGCGCCAGGAAGCCGCGCGCCACCATTTCCCTGGCGCCGGCCGCGACCTCCGCAGGCCGGTCGCCGCCGATCCACGAATAGACCTTGATCGTGTCGCGCAACTTGCCGCCGAGCAGTTCATGCACGGGCACGCCGAGCGCCTTGCCCTTGATGTCCCACAACGCCTGGTCGATGCCGGCAATGGCGCTCATCAGGATCGGCCCGCCACGATAGAAGCCGCCGCGATGCATCACCGTCCAATGGTCCTCGATCAGGCGGGGATCCTTGCCGATGAGATAATCACCAAGCTCCTTGACCGCTGCCTCGACGGTCAGCGCCCGGCCTTCCACGACCGGCTCGCCCCAGCCGGTGACGCCGGCATCGGTTTCGATCTTCAGGAAAAGCCAGCGCGGCGGAACGATGTAGGTGGTGAGCGAGATGATTTTCATGCGCAGTCTCAGTTGCTCTTGAGTTTCTTGGCGCTGACGAGGTCGCGCGCCGCGAGGTCGAGGATCTTGTTTGCCGCCCCACGTGCCGCATCGACGTCGCGCATGCGCAGCGCCTCGACCACCTCGCGGTGCGCCGCCACGGCCTCCGTGCGCCGGTCGAGCGAAATCACCGCCGTCGCCTCCAGCGAGAATTTCAGCCCTGTGTCGATCAGATTGCCGATCTGGCGAAAGATCGGGTTGTGGCTCGCGGCATAGACGATCTGGTGGAAAGCGATGTCGCTGCGCGAGAAGGCGGCCAGATCCTCGCCGGCGCCGGCCATGCCGCGCCAGGCGGCTTCGAGATCGGCGATCTCCTGCAGCGTCGCGCGGGTGGCGGCGAGTTCCGCGACCAGCGGCTCGATGGCCCGGCGCGTTTCGAGGATGGCGTCGAAGAGCTTGTCGTCCAGCGCATGCGGTGCGTGCCAGGCCAGCACCTGCGGGTCGATGATGTTCCAGTCGTCCTCGTTGCAGACGATCGTGCCGACGCGCGGCCGTGACAGCACCAGCCCCTTGGCCGCCAGCACCTTCAGCGCCTCGCGGATGACGGTGCGGCTGACGCCATATTCGACGCCGAGTTCGTTTTCCGTAGGCAAGGAGGATCCGGCCGGGTAGCGCCCGGAAAAGATGTCCGAGGCCATCGCCTTGGTCACATCGGGCATGACGCGCGGGCGGCGGGTGTCGCCAGGTGCCTTCTTCAAAATCTCGGTCACCTCAGCCCTCCTCCAAGGCGGCGAACCTGCTGGGTTCGCACAATTGGTCCGGCCTTAAAGGATGCGGATGATTTGCGCCAGCGGTCGTTGGTCAGAGCATGTACATTAATTATCATACCAGATCAATTGACGAGTATGATAAAAACGAATAGAGACTCCGGCATCCGGGCTGAGCGCCCGGCCTATCGCTGGGAGGAAATCATGCGACTTTTGAAGACCGCGCTCGTCGCGGGTGCGCTTGCCGTGCTGTCCGTCACGACCATTGCTGCATATGCTCAGGACACCAAGATCGGTTTCATCGTCAAACAGCCGGAGGAGCCGTGGTTCCAGGACGAATGGAAATTCGCCGACCAGGCCGCCAAGGAAAAAGGCTTTACCCTGGTCAAGATCGGCGCCGAGGACGGTGAGAAGCTGATGTCGGCGATCGACAATCTCGGCGCCCAGGGCGCCCAGGGTTTCATCGTCTGCACACCCGACGTGAAACTCGGACCCGGCATCGTCGCCAAAGCCGCCGCCAACAATCTCAAGCTGATGACCGTCGACGACCGTCTGGTCGGCGCCGACGGCAAGGCGCTGGAAGACGTGCCGCATATGGGCATCTCGGCCACCAAGATCGGCGAGGCCGTCGGCCAGGCGATCGTCGACGAGATGAAGGCGCGCGGCTGGAAGGCCGACGAGGTCGGCGCCATCCGAGTCTCCTACGACCAGCTGCCGACCGCCGTCGATCGCGTCGAAGGCGCCATCTCGGTGCTCAAGGCGAACGGCTTCAAGGCCGAGAATATCTTTGACGCGCCGCAGGCCAAGACCGATACCGAAGCTGCCCTCAACGCCGCGACGGTCGTGCTCAACGCCCATGCCGACATCAAGAAGTGGGTCTCCTTCGGCCTCAACGACGAAGCGGTGCTGGGTGCGGTGCGTGCTTCCGAAAGCGTCGGCATTCCGGCCGAGAACGTGATCGGCGTCGGCATTGGCGGCGCGGATTCAGCGATCAACGAGTTCAAGAAGCCGACTGCCACCGGCTTCGTCGGCACGGTGATCATCTCGCCGAAACGTCATGGCTACGAGACGGCGCTCAACATGTATGACTGGGTTGCCAACAACAAGGAACCGGAGAAGCTGATCCTGACCTCGGGTGCACTCGCCAAGCGCGACGACTACCAGAAGGTCCGCCAGGGTCTCGGCATCCAATAATCCTCCCTGTACAAACAGGCGGCGGCTCATCCCGCCGCCTGTTCGCCATGGCACAAGAAGGATCGGCGCCCTTGTCCTTTCTCGACTTCTCGCACATCACCAAGACCTATCCGGGCGTCAAGGCGCTGTCGGACGTCTCGTTCGGCGTCGACAAGGGCGCCGTGCACGGCCTGATGGGCGAGAACGGCGCCGGCAAATCCACCCTGATCAAGATCCTGTCCGGCGACCAGCATGCCGATGAGGGCGAGATCCGCATCGACAGCAAGGTCCAGGCCTATGCCTCGACCCGGGATGCCTTCGACAATGGCGTCATCGTCATCCATCAGGAACTACAGCTCGTCCCCGAGCTTACCGTTGCCGAAAATCTCAGCCTCGGGCGTTTCCCCGCCAACGCCGGCATCATCGCCGGCCGCCGGATGCTGGACGACGTCGGCGCCAAGCTGAAATCGGCCGGCATCGACATCGACATGCGCCGCAAGGTCAAGACGCTGTCGATCGGCGAACGCCAGATGGTCGAGATCGCCAAGGCGATCATGCTCGACGCACGCGTCATCGCGCTGGACGAACCGACCTCGTCGCTGTCGTCGCGCGAAAGCGAAATCCTGTTTGCCCTGATCGACCGCCTGCGCGGCGAGGGCAAGGTCATCATCTACGTCTCGCATCGGCTCGACGAAGTGTTCCGGCTCTGCGACAGCCTGACCGTACTGCGCGACGGCAAGCTCGCGGCGCACCACGCTTCCTTGAAAGGCGTCACGCGCGACCAGGTCGTCGCCGAAATGGTCGGCCGCGAAATCTCTGATATCTGGGGCTTTCGCCCGCGCCAGGCTGGAGATATCAGACTGAAGGTCGAGACCCTGTCCGGCTCGAAACTGAAGACGCCGGCCAGCTTCGAGGCTCGCGCCGGCGAGATCGTCGGTTTCTTCGGTCTGATCGGCGCCGGGCGCTCGGAACTGATGCGGCTGGTCTATGGCGCCGATCCGCGCTCGGGCGGCACCATCACTGTCGACGGCAAGCTGGTCCGCGCCACCGATCCGCGTGGCACGATCCGGGCCGGCATCGTGCTGTGCTCGGAGGATCGCAAGCATGACGGCATCATCCAGGGCCGTTCGATCGAGGAAAACATCAACATCTCGTCGCGGCGCCATCACACGCGCTTCGGCGTGCTCAACCGCGCCAGCGAGATCGCCACCGCCGAAACCTTCATCAAGAAGCTCAAGGTGCGCACGCCGTCGCGCAAGCAGGACATCATCAACCTCTCCGGCGGCAACCAGCAGAAGGTCATTCTTGGCCGCTGGTTGTCCGAACAGGGCGTGCGGGTCCTCATCGTCGACGAACCGACGCGCGGCATCGATGTCGGCGCCAAATCGGAAATCTACGAATTGCTCTACCAGCTTGCGCAGGACGGCATGGCGATCGTCGTCGTTTCGTCCGAACTGCCGGAGGTGATGGGCATCTGCGACCGCATCCTGGTGATGTGCGGCGGACGCGTCAGCGCCGAACTCACCCGCGACCAGTTCGCCGAAAGGGCGATCCTGGCCGCCGCTCTCCCCGATCAGAAAACTCCCGACGCGATCGCATCCTGAGGACTTTGGCATGACCGACCAGTTGAAGAAAATCCTGCTCGGCGAACAGGGCCTCGTCGTCATCTTCGTCGTTGCCTTCGCGCTGGTGTCGTTGCTGGTGCCGAACTTCCTTACCGACCGCAACATGCTCGGCCTGCTGCAGTCGGTGGTCACCGTCGGCATCGTCGCCTGCACCATGATGTTCTGCCTTGCCGCGCGCGACTTCGACCTGTCGGTTGGTTCGATCGTCGCCTTCGCCGGCATGGTCGCGGTGATGGCGTCGAATTACACCGGTTCGATCCTGCTCGGCCTCCTGGCGGCAATCGCCTGCGGCGCCTTCGTCGGCTTCATCAACGGCGTCGTCATCGCCAAATTCCGCATCAACGCGCTGATCACCACTTTGGCCACCATGCAGATCGTGCGCGGTCTTGCGCTGATCGCTTCCGACGGCCGCGCCGTCGGCATCAACAGCCCGGATTTCTACCAGCTGGCACTGTCCAAACTGCTCGGCATACCGACGCCGGTCTGGGTGCTCGCCATCCTGTTTTGCATCTTCGGCTTCGTGCTCAACCGCACCGTCTTCGGCAAGAACACGCTGGCCATCGGCGGCAATCCGGAGGCCTCGCGGCTTGCCGGCGTCAATGTCGACTGGACGCGCATCTGGATTTTTGCGCTGCAGGGCGTCGTCTGCGGCATCGCCGGTATCCTGCTGGCGTCGCGCATCACCTCGGGCCAGCCCAACGCGGCGGTCGGGCTGGAACTCTCGGTCATCTCGGCCTGCGTGCTCGGCGGCGTCTCGCTTGCCGGCGGCCGCGCCACCATGTCGGGCGTCATCGTCGGCGTGCTGATCATGGGCATCGCCGAGAACGCCATGAACCTGCTCAACATCCCGGCCTTCTACCAGTATATCGTGCGCGGCGTGATCCTGCTGCTTGCCGTGCTGCTCGACAATCTGCGCTCGTCGGCACTGGGCCGGCGTTAGGCTGGAGGGATAAAAATGGCTGAGCGCCTTTCCGGCAAACGCATCTTCCTGACCGGCGCCGCGCAAGGCATCGGGCTCGCCATCGCCGAGGCCTGCCTTGCCGAAGGTGCAAGGCTGTTCCTGGTCGACCGCGATGGTGCGCTGCTGGACAAAACGGTCGCCGGCCTCGCCGCACCGCAAGGCCATGTCGGACACCTTGCAGCCGACATCAGCGACGGAGCTGCGATTGCCGCCGCCGTCAGCCAAGCGACCGTCGAGATCGGTCCGATCAACGCGCTGATCAACAATGCCGGGGTCAATGTGTTCTCGACGCCGCTCGAGGCGACCGAGGAAGAATGGAACCGCAATTTCGACGTCAACGTCAAGGGCGCCTGGAATTGCAGCAAGGCGGTGCTGCCGGGCATGATCGCGAGCGGCGGCGGCGCCATCCTCAACATCGCCTCGACGCACAGCTTCACCATCATCCCGCACACCTTCCCCTATCCGGTCGCCAAGCACGCGCTGCTCGGCCTGACCAAATCGCTGGCGCTCGAATATGCGGCGCAAGGCGTGCGCGTGAACGCGCTGGCCCCGGGCTATGTGGAGACGCAGAAGGCCATCGACTACTGGAACAGCTTTCCTGATCCGGCAGCAGCACACGCCAACACCATGGCGCTGCATCCCGGCGGCCGCATCGCCACGGCGCGTGAGATCGCGCTGGCTGCGGTGTTCATGATTTCCGACGAGTGCCCGTTCATGAACGCGGCCACGCTTGTCGTCGATGGCGGGCTGAGCCAGCTCCAGCATCCTGCCTGAATTCCGGGAAAACCATGACCAAGAGACGATCGCAGCACTGGTTCGGCGGCCTCGGCAAGGATGCCTTCATCCACCGCAGTTGGATGAAGAACAACGGCCTGCCCGACGACGCCTTCGACGGCCGGCCGGTGATCGGCATCTGCAACACCTTCTCCGAATTCACGCCTTGCCACGTGCATTTCCGTGGCCTGATCGAACACATCAAGGCAGGCGTGCTGGAGGCCGGCGGCTTGCCGCTGGAGTTCCCGGTCTTCTCCTGCGGCGAGTCCAACCTGCGCCCGACGGCGATGCTGTTTCGTAACCTCGCCTCGATGGATGTCGAGGAGGCGATCCGCGGCAATCCGATGGATGGCGTCGTGCTGATGGCTGGCTGCGACAAGACCACGCCGTCGCTGGTCATGGGCGCGGCCTCCTGCGACCTGCCGTCGATCGTCATTTCCGGCGGGCCGATGCTCAATGGCCGCTTCCAGGGCCGCGAAATCGGCTCCGGCACCGATGTCTGGAAATTCTCCGAGGATGTCCGCGCCGGCGTGATGAGCGAGCAGGATTTCGCCAATGCCGAGAGCGCCATGTCGCGCTCGCCGGGTCACTGCATGACCATGGGCACCGCCTCGACAATGGCCTCGATGGTCGAGGCGCTCGGCCTGGCGCTGCCCGGCAACGCCGCCTATCCCGCCGTCGACGCGCGCCGCAGCCGCATTGCCCGCATGAGCGGGCGGCGCATCGTCGAGATGGTCAACGAGGATTTGCGCCCGTCGGCCATCCTGAAGAAGGCGGCCTTCGCCAACGCGATCCGCGTCAATGGCGCCATCGGCGGCTCGACCAATGCGGTCGTGCATCTCATCGCCATCGCCGGCCGCGTCGGCACCGAGCTGACGCTGGACGATTGGGACAGATATGGCCGCGATGTGCCGACCATCCTCGACCTGATGCCATCGGGCCGCTTTCTGATGGAGGATTTCTGCTACGCTGGCGGCATTCCGGCGGTCATGAAGGAGATCGCCGATCTGCTCGATCTCGACGCGCTGACGGTCACCGGCAAGACCGTGCGCGACAACATCACTGATGCCCAAAATTACAATCCCGAGGTGATCCGACCGCGCGACAAGGCGCTCACTTCGCAGGGCGGCATCGCGGTGCTGCGCGGCAATCTGGCGCCCGACGGCGCCATCATCAAGCCATCAGCCGCGTCGCCGGTTCTGATGAAGCATCGCGGCCGCGCCGTCGTCTTCGAGGACATCGACGACTACAAGGCGCGCATCGACGACCCCCTGCTCGACATCGACGAGACGTCGATCATGGTGCTGAAGAATTGCGGCCCCAAGGGCTATCCGGGGATGGCTGAGGTCGGCAACATGGCATTGCCCCAGAAGCTGCTGAAGCAAGGCGTCCGCGACATGATCCGCATCTCCGATGCTCGCATGTCCGGCACCGCCTTCGGCACTGTCGTTCTGCATGCCGCACCCGAAGCCGCTATCGGCGGCCCGCTGGCGTTGGTCAGGAGCGGCGACATGATCGAACTCGATGTCGAAGCGCGGAAATTGCATCTCGACGTTTCGGAACAGGAGCTCGCAAAGCGGCGGACATCCTGGGCTCCGCCGCAGCCGGCGATGCGCGGCGGCTATCAGGGGCTTTACGTCGACCATGTCCTGCAGGCGGATCGTGGCGCCGACCTCGATTTTCTCGTCGGAAGCCGTGGCCATGCCATCCCGCGCGAAAGCCATTGAGGTCCGCGTGACAAAGTTCAAGCCCGATGATTTCCACGGCATTCACGCCATTCTCTACGCGCTGTTCGACGAGAATGAACGGCTAGACCGCGCGGCGATGCGCAGGCAGGTCGAGATCTGCCTGGCGAGCGGCGTGCACGGCATGGCCGCACTCGGCCTGGCGACGGAAGTCGCCAAGCTGACCGAGGCCGAGCGCCGCACGATCATGGACTGGACGGCGGAAGACACCGCCGGGAAAGTGCCGCTCGCCTTCACCATCTTCGGCGCTTCGGTGGCCGAGCAGGTGGCACAGCTTCGCCATGCTGAAAGCGTGGGAGCGGATTGGGTGATCCTGCAGCCGCCGCCGGTCGGATCCTATGGTGCGCCGGAATACATCAAGTTCTTCGGCCGCGTCGCCGAGGCGACCGACCTGCCTGTGGCGATCCAGAACGCACCAGCCTTTTTCGGGCGCGGCCTGTCATCGGACGAAATCCGCGACCTCGTCACGCTGCATCCCAACATAAGGCTGATCAAGGGCGAGGGTCCGGTCACTGACATTGCGGGATTGATCGAACGCACCGAAGGCCGGATACCGGTTTTCAACGGACGTGGCGGCCTGGAGCTGATCGACAATTTCCGCATTGGTTGCCGCGGCATGATCCTGGCGCCTGATGGCATCGACCTCGCCGTGCGCGCCTGCAATGCGTTCCGGGCCGGTGACGAAGCAACGGCCGAGGCCGAGTATGCAAGAATGCTGCCGGCAGCGGTCTTCGTCATGCAGGGCATCGAAAACCTGATCTGCTACGGCAAGCGGCTGTTCGGCGCTCGTACCGGCATCCCGATACACGACCGGGCTCCCGCGATGCGACCGAGCGAGGTTGGCATGGCGATGGTGGCGCGCTTTGCGGCTGGCCTCGGCCGGTTGCCGGGCTAAGCGGCAATTCCCGCTAATAGGTCGTCCGCCCGACCCGCGACAATATCAGCGGGAGGCTAACCGAGGAGGTCGGCTGCGACATCCAGCGTGTTGCGCAACGACGTCTCGAGATGGCGTTCCATCGCTTGCGCGGCGCCTTCGGCGTCGTGATGCCTCAAAGCCTCGAAGATGGCTTCGTGCTGCTCGATCGTCTGTTCGCCATAGCCGGGCTTCGGGATGACGAGGTGGCGGCCGCGATCCATCTGCGCCTTGGAGATGTCGACGGCTCTCCAGATCATCGGCAGGCCGCAGATTTCGGCGATGGTGCGGTGAAAGACATCGTCGAGTTGTATCGCGGTGGCATATCTGCCCTGCGATATGGCAAGCCGGTGCGCTGCCATATTGTCTTCCAGCAATTCGCTGGCTGCCAGTGAGAACTTGGCGGCCGCGCGCCTGGCGCTTTCCATCTCCAGGGCTCGGCGGATGACGTAGGCTTCTTCCAGGTCGGCCCGGCTGATCGGTGCGACATAGGTGCCGGTCTGCGCCAGGACGTTGACCAGACCCTCGTCGCTGATGCGCTTTACCGCTTCGCGCACCGGGGTACGCGAAACACCGAGCGCTTCAGCGATGGCCACCTCGTTGATCACTTCGCCTGGCCTCATCTGCCCGACGACGATCAGGTTGCGAATCTGGTGATAGATCTGATCGCGGAGCGGAAGAGCCCTATTGAGCGCCGAAGGATCCAGGTCCATGGGAAATCCGTGGCTTAAGTCGCCGGAAATGGTCAGTTTAGAATGAAAATCAGAAAGCCTCTAATACGAGGGGCGGCTCGGGCGTGCAACTCGCCCATGGCTTCCGGAATCCGATGCCGAGGACAACAGGCCAGCCGCCGGGGGAGGGACCTGGCCGCCCGAGGAAGGCGTGGCAGCCAGTGAGTTCGCGTTCGGGCGGATGGAGAGAATTTCTAATTCCGTCAGCGGATTTGGAATAAACTAACTCTACAGAATTTATGGAATAAGCAATCTGCACTGGCGATCTGGTTTCCACCCGGACAGGACCACGCCATGCCTAATCTTTTGCGCCTGCGCTCAACCACAGCAGGCATAGCCGGCCGCCTCCGTCAGCACACGGGAGGAAGACCATGACCAAAGACATTCCAGAACGCATCAAGGTGCTCTGGTTTCTGCCGACGCATGGCGACAGCCGCTATCTCGGCACGACAGAAGGCGGCAGGGCCGTCGATCTGCCCTATCTGACGCAAGTGGCGAAGGCTGCCGACACGCTGGGTTACTACGGCGTGCTGCTGCCGACCGGCCGGGCATGCGAGGATTCCTGGGTGATCGCATCGGCTTTGGTGCCGCTGACCGAGCGCTTGCGTTTCCTCGTCGCCGTGCGGCCGGGCCTGCAATCGCCGACGCTGGCCGCGCGCATGACGGCGACGCTGGATCGCATCTCCAACGGGCGCCTGCTGATCAACGTGGTCACCGGTGGCGATCCGCTGGAGAACAAGGGCGACGGCATCTTCCTGTCGCACGCCGAGCGCTATGAGGTGACGCAGGAGTTCCTGCAGATCTACAAGCGGGTGCTGAGTGGCGAGACGGTCGAGCACGACGGCAAGCATTTCCGCATCGAGGATGGAAGGCTGCTGTTTCCGCCGGTGCAGACGCCCTATCCGCCGCTCTATTTCGGCGGCTCGTCCGACGCCGGATCCGTGGTGGCGGCGCAGGAGATCGATAAGTATCTGACCTGGGGCGAGCCACCCGCCGATGTCGAGCGCAAGCTGGACGGCGTGCGCGAACTGGCCGAGAAGGCCGGCCGCAAGCTGTCTTTCGGCATTCGCCTGCATGTCATCGCGCGTGAAACGACCGAGGAGGCCTGGGCCGCCGCCGACAGGCTGATCAGCCGCCTCGACGATGCGACGATCGCCTCGGCGCAAAAGGTTTTTGCCCGCATGGATTCGGTTGGCCAGGCGCGGATGAGCGCGCTGCACGGCGGCAATCGCGCCAAGCTCGAGATCGCGCCCAACCTCTGGGCCGGCGTCGGCCTGGTGCGCGGCGGTGCCGGCACTGCCCTTGTCGGTGACCCCGACACGATCGCTGAGCGCATCGACGAATACCGGCGCCTCGGCATCGATACCTTCATCCTCTCCGGCTACCCGCATCTGGAAGAAGCCTATCGCTTCGGTGAGCTGGTGCTGCCGAAACTGCCGACCGATCATCCGGTGAAAGTTGCTGCTTCGTCCGTCAACACCGGTCCGTTCGGCGAGACCATCGCCGGCGACCACCGGCCGAAGTCGCTCGCCAGCGCCTCGTGAACGCGCTCCCTCCGGCCCGTCGGTTGCGCGTCGCCATAATCGGCGGCGGCTTTTCCGGCGCGGCGCTGGCCTGGCACCTGGCGCAACTCCATCGGTCGGAGCGCATTTCCATTTCTGTGATCGAGCCGCGACCCTTGCTGGGCGGCGGCCTTGCCTACTCCAGCGAGGAGCCGTCGCACCGGGTCAATGTCCCGGCTGTCAGAATGAGCATGGCTCCCGACGATCCGCAGCACTTTGCGCGCTGGTTGGCCGGCAGTGGCGAGCTCGAGCGCGACATCGACGCCATCTGGAAAAATGGCGACGCCTATCCGCGCCGGCGCGTGTTCGGCCGCTATGTCGCCGAGCATCTGGCGCCCTATCTCAGTTCCGGCGCTGTCCACCATGTTGAAGGTTCCGCCACCCGTGTGACGCGTGATGCCAGTGGCACGGGCTGGACCGTGCGCACGCCAAGTGGGCCAATTGGCGCCGACATCGTCGTCCTGGCAGCGACGCATCCGCAGCCTGGAATTCCCACCGCGCTGACCTCGCTGTCGGAAGCGTCGGGTTTCATCGCCGATCCATACGCGCCATCAGCACTTGCCGGGATCGGTCCGGACGCGTCGGTGTTGATCGTCGGCTCGGGACTGACCTCGGCCGACATGGTCGCCGAACTCGACCGCCGAGGCCATCGCGGCCGCATCCTGTCGCTGTCGCGCCGCGGCTTACGCTCGCGCGGCCACCCTGACATCAGGGGCGAGCCCTTCGGCGACTTTGCCTCGGCGCCGGCTGCCACGGCGCTTGGCTTGCTCAAGACCATACGCGCGGCACTGGCCTCGGCGCGTGCGGCCAATGTCAACTGGCAGTCCGTTTTCGACCAGCTGCGCCTGCAGGGTCCTGTGGTGTGGGCCGCACTTGCCCCGTCGGAGCGGGCAAGGCTGGTGCGCCAACTGCGCGTGTTCTGGGACGTGCATCGCTTCAGGATCGCTCCGCAGGTCGCTTCCGTGCTCGACCGGCGTCATGCGGCCGGCACATTCGACACCATTGCCGCCAGGCTTGTCGCATCGAACGATGAGGACGGTAGCCTGGCGGTCAGCTTTCAACGGCGCGGGCAGACGCGGATCGAGACGACGCGCTTCGATGCCGTCATCAACACCACCGGTCCGGCCCATGGGCAGGCGCTGCGGCTGAACCCGGCGCTAAGCTCGCTGGCTGAGGCCGGGTTGATCAGGACGGACCAATACGGGCTGGGCATCGAGACAAGTCTCGACAGCCGCGCCGTCGGCCGGGATGGCAAGATAGTCTCGACACTCTTCGTTGCCGGTCCGCTGGCGCGAGCGACTTTCGGCGAGCTCATGGGCCTGCCCGAGGTTGCCCGCCATGCCCAGGCGGTCGCGGCCGAAATTACGAAGCTGCTCGAAACGCTGCCGTCGACTGAGGCTGTCGGCGCCAATGCCACGCTCGGGCCAGTCACGAGCTGACCCCGGCAAGCCGGCTCGGCCTGATGAAATTGGTATTTCCGTCCCAAGAGGGCCTTAAAAACGGAAAATCCTTCTTTGTATATATATTCTATAAACATAATAAATATTGGGGAAGCCGGCGCGGCCGGGGCGATCAACGACACGGCCAGAATGGGAGACAGTTCATGGCACACGCAGAAACCGACGCGATCAAATTCGCCTACTGGGTGCCCAATGTTTCGGGCGGCCTGGTGATCTCCAACATCGAGCAGCGCACCAACCATTCGGCCGAATACAACCGCAAGCTGGCGCAGATCGCCGAGAAGTCCGGCTTCGACTACGCGCTCAGCCAGATCCGTTTCACCGCCGGCTACGGCGCCGACGAACAGCATGAATCGGTGGCGTTCAGCCATGATCTGCTGGCGGCGACCACGACGCTCAAGGTCATCGCAGCGATCCTGCCCGGACCGTGGAACCCGGCGCTGGCGGCAAAGCAGATCGCCACCATCAGCTACCTGACCAATGGCCGCGTCGCGATCAACCTCGTCTCCGGCTGGTTCCGTGGCGAGTTCCACGCCATCGGCGAGCATTGGCTCGATCATGACGAGCGCTATCGCCGCTCGGAGGAATTCATCCGGGCACTGCGCGGAATCTGGACGGAAGACAGCTTCACTTTCCGCGGCGATTTCTATCGCTTCAATGAATATTCGCTGAAGCCGAAGCCACCGCAACCGCTGCCCGAAATCTTCCAGGGCGGTTCATCGCGGGCCGCGCGAGACATGGCATCGCGGGTTTCGGACTGGTATTTCACCAACGGCAACACACCCACCGAGATTGCCAAGCAGGTCGACGATATCAGGGCCAAGGCGAAGGCCAACAACCATTCCGTCAAGGTCGGCGTCAACGCTTTTGCGGTCGTTCGCGAGGCCGAGGACGAGGCCAGGGCGGTGCTCGCCGAAATCATCGTCAAGGCCAATCCCGAGGCGGTAAACGCCTTTGGCCACGAGGTGAAGAATGCCGGCAAGGCTTCGCCGGAGGGTGAGGGCAATTGGGCGAAATCCTCCTTCGACGATCTGGTCCAGTACAATGACGGCTTCCGCTCGAACCTGATCGGCACGCCAAGGCAAGTCGCCGAGCGCATCGTTGACCTGAAGCGCGCAGGCGCCGATCTCATCCTGCTCGGCTTCCTGCACTTCCAGGAAGAGGTCGAGTATTTCGGCAAGCATGTCATTCCGCTCGTCCGCGAGTTGGAAAACGCCGAGCAGGCAGCGTCGCTGGCGGCGGAGTAGTCACCCCCCACCGGCTGGCCGGACAGGTTCCGGCCGGCACACGAAATGAAAGCCACCCGGCGCGCTCGAGCCATCGAGCCGCAATGGGAATTTGCGCGCCTGCTGAAGCAATCGAGGACGATTGGAATGCCTCTGCCCAGTTATACGCTCGGAGTGATGGAGGCTTCCGCCTATGCGCCGGAGGTCTTTGCGCGCGGCCTGCCGTCAAGCCCGCTGGAGCAGCAGCCCGAAGCCGACGGTGAGCCGATCGGCTCCGTTGACGGCGTCGCCTCTGCATTGCTTTCGCTTCAGAGCATCAGCCTGTCGTTTGGTGGCGTCGTGGCACTGGCCGATATCGATCTGTCGGTTCTATCAGGAGAGATCCGCGCCATCATCGGCCCGAATGGCGCCGGCAAGAGTTCGCTGATCAACGTCATCAGCGGCGTCTACCGGCCGGATCGCGGCCATGTCCAGCTCGACGGCACTTTCTATGCCCAGGTGCCGACGCAGCGGCTGGCGCATCTCGGCGTCGCCAGGACCTTCCAGAACCTTGCGCTGTTCAAAGGCCTCAGCGTCCTCGACAATGTCGCTTCCGGCCTCGCTTACAAGGTCCGCTCCAACTTTGCCGGCCAGGTGCTCGGCATCGGCCGCTCGCGCGGCGAGCAGCGCGACTCGCGCAGCCGCGCCGAACAAATCCTCGAATTCCTCCACCTCACCCATGTTCGCGATCGTCTAGTCGGCACACTGCCTTACGGGCTGCAGAAGCGGGTCGAACTGGCTCGTGCACTGGTCGCTGAGCCGCGCCTGCTTTTGCTCGACGAGCCGATGGCCGGCATGACGGCAAGCGAAAAGAGCGAGATGGCGGGTTTCGTCCGCGCCGCGCGCGACCGCTTCGCCACCACCGTCGTGCTGATCGAGCACGATGTCGGCGTCGTCATGGGCCTGTCCGACCGCATCGCCGTTCTCGACTACGGCCGCAAGATCGCCGACGCCACGCCCGACGAAGTCAGGAACGACCAGCGCGTCATCGATGCCTATCTCGGCGTCGCCTCGGACAATGAGGACGGGGCAGGCATATGATCGCCGATTTCGACTACCAGTTCTTCATCGAAGTGCTCGTCGGCGGCCTGCTCTCCGGCGTCATGTATTCGCTGGTCGCGATCGGCTTCGTGCTGATCTACAAGACCTCGGGCGTGCTCAACTTCGCGCAAGGCGCGATGCTGCTGTTCGCGGCACTCACCTTCGTCAGCCTTGTCGAGCGCGGCATTCCGTTCGCGCTGGCGCTGGTGGTCACCTTCGCCATCATGGTGGCGATGGGTGTCGCCATCGAGCGCACTGTGCTGCGGCCGCTGACCAACAAGCCGCCGATCACGCTGTTCATGGCGACGCTCGGCCTGTCCTACATCATCGAGGGCGCCGCCCAGCTGATCTGGGGCACGCAGGTCCATGGCCTCGACCTCGGCATCGAGGACGTGCCGCTCGAAGTTGGCGGCGTGCTGATCAGCCAGTTCGACATCTTCGCGGCTGTGGTTGCGGCAGGCATGGTTCTCCTGCTGTCGCTGTTCTTCCGCTACACCCGCATCGGCCTCTCCTTTCGCGCCGTCGCCGACGACCAGTTCGCAGCCCTTGCGGTCGGCCTCAGGCTGCCCTTGATCTGGGCCACCGTCTGGGCTGCTGCCGGCCTCGTCGCGCTGGTGGCCGGACTGCTCTGGGGCGCACGCCTCGGCGTGCAGTTCTCGCTGTCGCTGGTGGTGCTGAAGGCGCTGCCGGTGCTGGTGCTGGGCGGCTTCGATTCCATCCTCGGCGCCATCGTCGGCGGCCTCTTGATCGGCGCCAGCGAGAAGCTCGCCGAGGTCTATATCGGCGACTATTTCGGCGGCGGCATAGAGAGCTGGTTCGCCTATGTCGTCGCGCTCGTCTTCCTGCTCATCCGTCCTTCCGGCCTGTTCGGCCAGAAGCTTGTCGAGAGGATCTGAGCGATGACCGCCATAACAAGCGATTTCTCCTCCGCGCCGGTGCTGCCCAAATGGGTCGTGCCCGTGCTGCTGCTCGCCTTCGCCTATGGCGTCGTGCCGTTGATCGGCTCGAGCTATCTGTTCGAAGCCATCCTGCTGCCGTTCCTGGCGCTCAGCCTCGCTGGCGTGGGCTTGAACATCCTCACCGGCTACGCCGGCCAGGTTTCGCTTGGCAGTGCCGCCTTCATGGCGGCCGGCGCCTTCGCCGCCTACAATTTCAACCTGCGCGTCGAAGGGTTGCCGCTGATCGGCAGCATCTTCCTGGCCGGCATCGTCGCCGCCGCGATCGGCATCGTCTTCGGCCTGCCCAGCTTGCGACTGAAGGGTTTTTATCTCGCGGTCTCGACGCTTGCCGCGCAGTTCTTCGTGCAATGGGCGCTGACCAAGTTCAGCTGGTTCTCCAACAACTCGGCGTCCGGCGTCATCGATGCGCCGAGGCTGTCGATTTCAGGCTTCGCGCTCGACGGCGCCATCGGCCGCTATCTCTTCGCGCTGACCATCGTCAGCATCCTGACTTTCCTTGCCCACCGGCTGGTCACGTCGCAGACCGGCCGCAACTTCATCGCCATCCGCGACAATGAAACCGCCGCTCGCATCATCGGCATCCCGGTGCTGAAGACCAAGCTGCTGGCTTTCGCCATCTCGTCCTTCATCATCGGCGTTG
Organism: Mesorhizobium loti; assembly: GCA_014189435.1. Taxonomy (NCBI): domain Bacteria; kingdom Pseudomonadati; phylum Pseudomonadota; class Alphaproteobacteria; order Hyphomicrobiales; family Phyllobacteriaceae; genus Mesorhizobium; species Mesorhizobium loti. The sequence goes on along the minus strand of CP050293.1, from coordinate 5,600,552 downwards.
CCGGCGTCATCTGGGCCTTCGCCTATCTGCGGACCGTCGAGCCGGATGGCTTCGATCTCGACCGGTCGTTCCAGATCCTGTTCATCATCATCATTGGTGGCCTGGCCTCGATCCGTGGCGCCTTCTTCGGCGCCGCCCTCATCGTGGTCTTTCCGCTTGGCTTGTCTCGCCTCGGCGGCTTCCTGCTCGGCGATCTCTTCGACTCGGGCGTGCTCGACATGAGCCAGCGCATCGTGCTGGGCGCGCTCATCATCCTGTTTCTGATCCTCGAACCCGACGGGCTGGTAGCGCTGTGGGACAGGATCCGAAGACGGCTCCTGTTCGCCTGGCAGTCGACCTGAGCCCCATGCATCCACTCCGAACTGACATTTGAAAATGAGCCAGAGGCCGAACCCAAGACGGCCCATACCGGGAGTACTCTAACCATGACTTTCCTCAGCACAATCAAGGCGGCGGCGCTGTCCGCGGCGATGATCGTGTCGGTGGCCTTGCCCGCCGCGCATGCCGACGAACAATATTTCCCGCTGCAGAGCTATCGCGTCGGACCGTACGCGGCCGGCGGCACCGGCTTCTTCGGCGGCTTCATCGATTACCTCAACCTCATCAACATCCGCGACGGCGGCGTCAACGGCGTCAAGCTGACCTGGGACGAGTGCGAGACCCAGTATGAGGTCGAGCGCGGCGTCGAATGCTACGAGCGGCAGAAGAGCCATGCGGGTGCTGCCGCCTGGAACCCGCTTTCGGTCGGCATCGCCTATGCCATGATCGACCGCATCACCGCCGACAAGGTGCCGCTGATCACCGTTAACCACGGCCGCACTGACTCGACCGACGGACGTGTCTTCCCTTACGTCTTCCCGCTGCTGCTCAACCCCTACAGCGAAACCTCGGGCATCGTGAACTACATCGCCTCCAAGGAAGGCGGCATCGACAGACTGAAGGGCAAGAAGATCGTCGTGCTCTATCACGGCTCGCCCTACGGCAAGGAGACCATCCCGATCTATGAGCTGCTGGCGCAGAAATACGGCTTCACCGTGCAGCAGATCGAGGTGCCGCATCCCGGCAATGAGCAGCAGTCGCAGTGGCTGACCATCCGCCGCGCCAAGCCGGACTTCGTCGTCCTGCGCGGCTGGGGCGTGATGAACCCGGTGGCGTTGAAGACGGCGGTGAAAGTCGGCTTCCCCGTCGACCATATCGTCGGCAATGTCTGGTCGAATTCCGAAGAGGACGTCATCCCCGCCGGCGACGCCGCCAAGGGCTACACCGCCATCACCACCCAGGCTTCCGGCAACTCCTACCCGGTGGTGCAGGAGATCGTGAAGACGGTCTACGGCGCCGGCAAGGGCAATCTGGAAGACAAGGCGCGCATCGGCTCGGTCTACCACAATCTCGGCATCGTCAACGGCATCCTCAATGTCGAGGCGATCCGCGTCGCGCAGGAGAAGTTCGGCCACCGCACGCTGACCGGCGACGAGGTCCGCTGGGGCTTCGAGCATCTCAAGCTCGATCCGGCCAAGGTCGAGGCGCTCGGCGCCAAGGACCTGTTCCACTCGATCAATGTCAGCTGGGACAACCATGAAGGCGAAGGCTACGTGACCTTCCAGCAATGGGACGGCAAGAAGTGGAACGTCGTCTCCGACTGGATCGCGCCGGACTGGGCGCTGCTGCGGCCGATCATCGAGAAGTCCGCCGAGGCCTATGCGGCCGAAAAGGGCATCAAGCTGCGCACGGCTGACGACGCCGACGCCGTGACCACAAACTGATCAGCCAAGGCCTGGCGCTGCGGATCGGGTTCCGCGGCGCCAGGCCTGTTTCGGTTCATCGAACCACGGAAATGAGAGCCCATGCCGGACAATGACGTCATTCTTGCCGTGGATACGGTCCATGCCACCTACAACCACGCCATCACGGCGCTGCACGGCGTCAGCTTCGAGCTTCGGCGCGGCCATATCCTGGCGCTGCTCGGCGCCAATGGCGCCGGCAAGACCACGACGCTGAAGGCTGTCTCCAACCTGCTGCCGGCGGAACGCGGGCAGGTCAATTCCGGCACCATCCGCTATGAAGGCTCGGATGTCTCGCGCCGCAAGCCGGGCGATCTCGTGCGTGCCGGGCTGGTGCAGGTGCTGGAAGGGCGCCACTGCTTCAAGAGCCTCACCGTCGAGGAGAACCTGATCGCCGGCGGCATCGGCCGCAGCGGCAGCCGCGCCGAGATCAATCAAGACCTCGAGCGGATTTACGGCTATTTCCCGAGGCTCAGGGAAAAGCGCCGGACATTGTCCGGCCTGACTTCGGGCGGCGAACAGCAGATGACGGCGATCGGCCGGGCGCTGATGTCGCGGCCGCGCCTGCTGGTTCTCGACGAACCGTCGATGGGGCTCGCCCCGCTCATCGTCCAGGACATCTTCCAGAGCTTGAGAAAACTCAACCGCGAGACCGGCCTGTCGATCCTGGTCGCCGAGCAGAACTCGGCGGTGGCGCTCAGATACGCCGACCACGCCACGGTGCTGGAAAACGGCGTCTCCGTCCTCTCTGGCGCGGCTGCCGAGCTTCGCCAGCGCGAGGACGTCAGGGCCTTTTATCTCGGGCAGCAGGCATCGCCTGCCGCCAAGCCAGCCCATCTCCATGCCGTGGCCTGAAACGAAATCCGAAGGAGCATTGAAATGACCGTTTCGACCGTCAAGACCGACCACGCTTCCGCCGCCGTGCCGCCAGTCGCGCGGCCAACCGCCCCGGCGCATATCATCAAGGATGACGCCGAGGCGATTGCCATCGCTCACGCGCTCGCTGCCGAATTCGTCAAGGACTCCTCCAAACGCGACCGCGAGCGGATCTGGCCGGTTGCCGAACTCGATGCATTCTCGCAAAGCGGCCTATGGTCGATCAATGTGCCCAGAGCTTTTGGCGGGCCGGAGGTGTCCTATGCGACGCTGGCGAAGGTGATCGAGATCATCTCGGCCGCCGATTCCTCGATCGGCCAGATTGCCCAGAACCATCTCGGCGTCGTCGCCGCCATCCGCACCGTGTCCGAAGCCGATCAGCAGAAGCTGCTGTTCGCCGAAGCGCTGAAGGGCACCCGGTTCGGCAACGCCTTCTCCGAATTCGGTTCCAAGCGCGCCGCCGATTTCGAGACCCGCTTCACCGATGCCGGCGATCATGTCGTCGTCAACGGCCGGAAATTCTATTCGTCCGGCGCGCTGCTTGCCCATCTGGTGCCGATCGTGGCGCTCGATGACGAGGGCCGCGCCTGGTATGCGATCGCCGACCGCGGCGCACCCGGCCTGACGGTCATCGACGATTGGTCGAGCTTCGGCCAGCGCACGACACTGTCCGGCACCGTCATCATCGACAATGTCAAAGTGCCGAAGACGCATCTGGTGCCAGGCTACAAGGGCTACGACAAGCCGACCGCCGACGGCGCCATCTTCCAGATCATCCAGGTGGCGGTCGACACCGGCATCGCCCAGGCGGCGATCGACGAGACGGTTCACTTCGTCAGGACCAGGAGCCGCGCCTGGATCGACAGCGGCGTCGACAATGCCTGGGACGATCCCTACACCATCCAGGCCATCGGCGATCTGACGCTGCGTTTGCACGCGGCGCAGGCGTTGCTGGAAAAGGCCGGCCTGGCAATCGACCGCGCGGTGGCCGAGCCGACCGCCGAGACGGTGGCGCATGCACAGATCGTCACCGCCGAGGCAAAAATCCTGTCGACCGAGATCGCTATCGCCGCCACCAACAAGCTGTTTGAGCTAGCGGGAACCCGCTCGACGCTGGCCGAACACAATCTCGACCGGCATTGGCGCAACGCCCGTACCCACACGCTGCACGATCCGGTGCGCTGGAAGTATTCGATCCTCGGCAAATATTTCCTCAACGGCGAAAACCCGCCGCTGCACGCCTGGAGCTGATTTCCCACCGGCGGGCGGGCGGCCCGCCACGTCAAACCTTCGACTATCATTCCCAAGAGGCCCACTGCCATGTCAAATCCAACAGTCGTCGGCTTTTCCGGCAACATCACCCGGCCGTCAAAGACGCGCGCCTTCGTCGATCTGGTCACCAGGGACATCGCCGCCAGCCACGGCCTTTCGGCGAGCACCTATGACATCGAAGATCTCGGTCCGTCGCTGGGAACGGCGAAATGGGCCCGCGATCTCGACGGCCAGGCGCGCGCGATCCTGGAACAGATCCTCGCCGCCGACGTCCTCGTCGTCGGCTCGCCGACCTACAAGGGCAGCTATACCGGTCTGTTCAAGCATTTCTTCGACCTGATCGATCCGGCGGCATTGCGGGGAAAGCCCGTCGTGTTGACGGCGACCGGCGGTGGCGAGCGCCATGCCTTGATCGTCGAACATCAGCTGCGGCCGCTGTTCGGCTTCTTCGAGGCCTTTGCCCTGCCGACCGCCGTCTACGCCACCGACAAGGATTTCACCGACGGGGTGTTGCGCTCGGAGGCCATCCTGAAGCGTGCGGCGCAAGCGGTCGACGAGGTCGGCTTCGTGTTGGCCAACCGCTCGGCCGGCAGGATCGCCGCCGAATAACTTGCCGGCAGCGGATTGCGCCGCGATCGAAATAGGCGAGGGCAGTGCCCTCGCTTACGCGCAATTTACGACCGCCCGCTAAAAACGTTCCTGTCTGATTCGTCTGGGACAGGAACGTCATGAGCAAAGCCCTCACATCCTTCGCACTCGTCGCCGTGCTGACGGCCTTGCTCATGGCGTTGAGCCTGGCTGTCGCCAGGCACGGCTATCCCTATGGCGCGATCGGCGTCAGGCGCCTTGACGGCATTGCCGATGCCGGCGTGTTCATCCCGATTGCCGCCGTCTATTTCTTCAGCGCGATGCTGATGATGATCCTGCCGATCAGGGCGGCCGGCATCGTCCTGACTCATACCGCCGACGCCCTCTTCTGGACCGTGATCGCGCTGTTTGCGACCATCGTCGGCTGTCTGGTCGCCAGATGGGCTTTCGGCCAGGGCAGCGCCGTGTGGGCATTGCTGAACTGGCGGTTCCTGTTTGCGGCGGCGATCGTCGGTTGTCACTTCGTCATGAACGAGCTGCGCCGCAACGTGCTGCTGCGCAGCCTGTTCTTCGTGGTGTTCGCCGCCGCGACACTGGCCTGCCTGTTCTGGTCGTTCTCGCTCTAGCAAAAGCGACTGCTCGCCTTGCCGGCCGCACCCTTTACCTGCGACGCGGTTGAACGCGTCGCAGGTAGCCCAGGCTAGTCGTCGTGTCTCCATTCCTAGCCCAACTTGGGCAGGAGAATGAAAACCGTCCAGCATTCGTTTCAACGGGACGATTTGCGTAAATTTACAATCCGCGCTGCCGCCGCTCCGTTAGTTTGGTTCCATTGAACAAAACAGGAGCTGCGAAATGAACCGCCGCGGATCTGCGATAAGCCTCATCGCAACAGCGCTTCTCGGCAGCCTCACCAATCGTCGCGCCTTCTCACAGAGGAGAACACCACAATGGCCAAGCCAGCCCCGTTCAAGATTGCCATTTCCGATGACCAACTCGCCGATCTAAAGGCGCGCCTGCAACACACCCGTTGGCCGGACGAGCCCGCCGGAGCAGGATGGATGACTGGTACAAATCTCGATTACATGAAGAGACTGACCGACTATTGGCTCCATGAATATGATTGGCGAAAGGCCGAAGCGAGCCTGAACGCGTTGCCGAACTACAAGGTCAATATTGAGGGGATTGACCTGCATTTCGTCCATCGACCGTCACGAAAGAAGGGCGCGACGGCAATCCTCTTGCTTCATGGCTGGCCGGACAGTTTTTACCGGTACCACAAAGTCGTGGATGCGCTGGCGGAGGAATTTCACGTTGTCGTGCCCTCCATTCCGGGGTTTGGCTTCTCCGGCAAAACGGCTCTTCCCGCCGACAAGGTGGCCGACATTTTTGCCCGGCTCATGGATGATGTCCTGGGTTACCACCGCTTCATCGTGGCGGGCGGCGATCTGGGGTCGGTGATCGCCATGTCGCTGGCGCAGCGCCACGCGGACAAGCTTATTGGTTCCCATCTGACCGATGTGGGCTACCCGGACCAGACCACGGATTTTGGCGCCCTGAGCGGGCTGGAACAAGGTTATGCAGGGGCGATTCAACAATGGTTCTTCATGCATGGCGCCTTTAATCTTGTGCAGGCCACAAAGCCGCAAAGCCTTGCCTTCGCCATGAATGACTCGCCGGTAGGACTCGCGGCATGGATCATGAGCTTCATGGCCGGAATGGGGGTCGGCGATGATGCGGATGCCAGATTTGGTCGCGATGAGCTTTTGACCAACATCATGATCTACTGGCTGACGGAAACGGCCGCCTCATCGTTCCGCGTCTACAATCAAAACGCTATGCAGCCGCCTACGATCAAGGGGAAGAACACCAGGGTTCCGGTGGCGGTGGCGACTGAAGTGCCGATTCCAGGCGGAGTTCGCCTGCCCCGTGAATGGGCGGAGCGCCAGACCTCGGGAAATGTCGTGCAATTTCACGATATGGAAAAGGCAGGTCATTTCGCTGCGTGGGAGGATCCAGCGTTCTATGTCGAAGACATCAAGCAATTCGCTGCACTTGTTGCGAAATAGCTCAGCCGTGGGCGCTCGCCGGGCGAAAGGCTCGCCCGGCATCAGATCTTGTGAACCGCATCAAGGTTTGATGGCAACGAACCCATTATCTTCTTGATGGACCTGATCATGTGCGATTGATCCGTGTAGCCAAGGTCGAAAGCCACCGTTACGGCGCTATGACCGGCTTTCAAGCGCCGCACCGCTTCCTGCGCGCGACGGATCAGCTGAAAATCTTTCTGCGTAATGCCGGTGGTGTTTTTGAAATGCTGTTGTACCGAGCGTTTGGAGGCGGCTTTGGGTTTTTCGGTAAAGGCCCTGGCCACAACGTCGTTGGAAACGAGCAACCCTGCCACGATCATCCGATCGACAAGAGCTTCGGCGTTCAGAAATGTTGGGAGCGGCAGTTCAACTCCGTCGAGTAAAAATTCGTCTTCTTTTACATCTAGAAAACGGACGGTCGCGCCGGTTCGCACCTCTTTGTCGCGCGCAAGATAGACATGGGCGGCAAAGGAGATGACAACGGAGTGCTCACCTTCAACGTATGGCACTTCGACGGGCTCAGTTGCCTGCCCGCTTAGAAACATAACGGATTGACCATCCGGGGCGACGCTGCGGATCAGATCCCACGATCCGTCCGGTGTGGCCAGATAAATTCCGTCACTTAAACACACAGTTTGCCAGATCGTGTCGATCCAGGGATGGGAGGATGACCGGCTGGTGTGCTTTTGGACCATGATCGGCTCCGGTAAAACTGCGACGGCGATTCAAAAACGGCGCACCGGCTACAGAGTTGAATCCTTGCGCGACGGCGTCCAGCCCTTGCAACGGATTCTCTGAAGATCCAAACGCACCCTCTCCGAAGCGGAAGGGCGATTGGCTCAAGGGATTTCCGGCTGCGTATTAGCCGGCTAATTTGCTGATCCGGCGGCAATGTTGCGGGCCGCCGTTTCCATCCATGTCCAGAGATAGGCGGCAAGACCGCGGTCGACGTGGATGCGCAGTTTGTCTTCATGGCGATAGACGATGGCGCTGATGCCGGCAAAGGACAGTGCTGCACTGGCACTTGGCTTCGCGGGATCGAGTGTCGTTCCACGCATGATGAAAGCATCGAGCGCCGTGCCCTCGACCTCGAACACTTGCAGCCCGGCACTGATCGCCGTCACCGCGAACCCGTCTGCGTGCCAGCCCGTCGCGATGGCGAGCGGGCTGTCCGAGACGACGAGCAGCCGGTCGCGCGCCAGCCGCGCCGCGTAGCGATCGCCCTGCGCGGCACCAAAGGCGCCCACGCCGGTCCCATCGGCGCCCGAAACGCGTGCCCACGCGTCGAGGTCGCCGCTGACCAGCAACTGGTTGAGGTCGAGGACAGCTCGTATCGCGAGGCCCGGCGTGGCGATGATCGCGCCCTGCCAGTCCGGTGCAACGAACCATTTTTCCGCGAGATCACGCATGCAGCCGCTCTCCTGCCGGGTCGAAGGCGCAAGGGGCGGTAATCGTCGCCTTGCTGATCTTGCCGAGATGCTGGATGTCGATCGTCTCGCCATGGCGCGTCGCGCCGCGCTCGATCAGGCCGAGCGCAACCGGGCGGCCAAGCGTCGGGCTCTGGTAGCTCGAGGTGACAAAGCCCTGGCTGCGCAATCCGCCGTCGATCCGTTTGATGCCATGCGCGCCGGTCGGCAGCGGCGCTTCGCCTTGCGGCACCGCCAATCCGACAAGCTGCATGCGGTTGTCGCGCGAGGCCTCTTCGGTGAACAGCGAGCGGCGGCCGACGAACTCGGTCTGGCGCTTGGCGCGCGGACCGTCGACGCCGAGATCGTGCGGCAGCGTGGTGCCGTCAGTGTCCTTGCCGATGACGATAAAGCCTTTCTCGGCGCGCAGGATCATCAGCGCTTCGAGGCCGATGACGATGGCATCGAACGCCTGGCCGGCCTGGCGCAGTCGCGCCCATAGCGGCTCGGCTCGATCGGCACGGATCGAGATTTCGTAGCTCCTGTCGCCGGTGAAGCTGACGCGGGCGATGCGGACTTCGTCACCGGCATAGGTGCCATGACCGATCGCCATATGCGGCAGGTCGGCGTCGTCGAGCGAGAGACCGAGGTCCAGCGCTTCGAGCAGTTTTCGGGCGTTTGGCCCCGAGACGGTCAGCGTCGCCATGTCTGATGTAGCGTTGTGGATGTAGACGGCGCCGCGCCCGAAGCGGTCCTGGCGCCATTCCTCCAGCCGCGCATGGACGGCAGCTACATGCGAGGACGAGCACGACACGACGAAGCGATGCTCGTCCAGCCGCACCAGCACGCCGTCGTCGAAGACCACGCCATTCTCCGACAGCATGAAGCCGTAGCGGCAGCGCCCCGGTTTCAGCGTCGACATGGTGTTGTAGTAGAGGAAATCGACGAACGCCGCCGCCTGCGGTCCGATTACCTCGATCTTGCCGAGCGTCGAGCCATCGAACAGCGCCACAGATTGACGGGCGCGTAGCGCCTCGTCCGCGATCGAACGCTCCGCGTCAGTACTGCCGCCATAGTGGGCTGGGCGCAGCCAGCCGCCATATTCCTGGAAGACGGCGCCGCTGGAACGGTGGACGTTTTCGAGCGGCAGCCGGCGCACAGGCGCCATCAATTCGCCGACGCGCGCCCCGGCAAAGCTTGCCAACGGCACCGGCGTGAACGGCGGCCGATAGGTGGTGGTGCCGACCTCCGGCACCGTGCGGCCGGTGATACCGGCCATCAGCGCCAGGCCCGGCAGATTGGAGGTCTTGCCCTGGTCGGTCGCCATGCCGAGCGTGGTGTAGCGCTTCAGATGTTCGACCGAGACGAAGTTTTCGCGCGCCGCCAGTTCGACGTCCTTCACCGTCACGTCGTTCTGATAGTCGATCCAGATGCGTCCCTTCGAGCCCGGAATCGGCCATGCCGGGCGGATGCCGCCCGTCGCCTCCGGTCCGGTGCTGCGCGGTAGGGCAGCCTTCGTCTGGCCGAGCGATGCAACGGCGGTGCCGGCGCCAGCAAACACCTCCGACAAGGCGACCGCGCCGGCTGCGGCACCAACCACGGCGATGCCGTCGACCGGATCGCCGGGCAGGAAGGCCGCGCGCGCCTCGCTCCAGGCGAGCTTGCCCTTGGCCTGGCCGAAGAGATGAATGGTCGGCGTCCAGCCGCCGGAGATCAGCACACAATCGGCATCCAACCTGGAGCCGTCGTCGAGCGTCACGCCGTCGACGCGCAGTCTGCCGCTGGCGGAAGCCAGGGCGCGCCCTTTGATCAGCCGGACATTGGCGGGCGCGTTAGGCGTGCCGTTGCGCCGAATGTCCACAAGCGCAACGTCAGCCCCAGCCTCGGCGAGCGCGCCCGCAACTTCGTAAGCGCTGTCATTGTTGGTGGCGACGACGATGCGGCGGCCGACAAGTACGGCGTGGCGCCGGAGATAAGCGAGCGCCGCATCCGCCGACAGGATGCCCGGCAGGTCGTTATTGGCGAAAGGCAGCGGACGCTCGATGGCGCCGGTCGCCAGCACGATCCGGCGCGGCCTGACCCGCCACAGCGTATCCGGCCGGCCGTCGAAATGGCGCTGGTTCAGCCCGACCAGATTGTGGTCGTAAATGCCGAAGGCAGTGGTCGAAGGCAGGATCAGCTGGCCGGCCGAGCCAAGTGCTGCAACCGTCTCCGCAATCCAGGCCGCCGCCGGTTTGTCGTCGATCTCAGCGGCACGATGGCCAAGCGATCCGCCGGGGCTCTGCTGGTCGTCGACCAGTGTGACGGTCAGACCAGCGCCAGACGCCAGTCTTGCCGCCGCCAGCCCAGCCGGCCCCGCGCCCACCACCAGCACGTCGCAATGGTGGTTGACCTGGTCCGCCATGCCCGGCGAGGTCCAGTCGGCATCGACTTTGCCCAGCCCCGCCATGGCGCGGATGCGTGACTCGAACCTGTGCCAGTCCGGCCACATGAAAGTCTTGTAGTAGAACGCGGCCGGGATGAAGCGCGCAAAACGGTCGAGGAAGGCGTTGCGGTCGGTCAGCGCACTGGGCGTCGCGTTGACGCTTTTCGCCACCAGCCCGTCGCGCGCCGGCTCGGTCGTGGCCCGCGTGTTCGGCGTCGCCCGTGGGCCGCCAATATCGACCAGCGCGTTCGGTTCTTCCACGCCTGCGCCCCAGATGCCGCGCGGCCGGTGGTACTTGAAGCTGCGGCCGACGACCGCGACGTCACCCGCCAGCAGCGCCGAGGCGATGGTGTCGCCGGCAAAGCCTTGCACGGTGGCGCAGTCGAAGCTGAAACGGATCGGGCGCGACCGGTCGATGGCGCTGCCGCCGGTGGCAAGACGCGAGGCGGTCACGCGGCGTGCTCCCCGCCGAGAGCGGCCGAGGACAGCACCTTGTGGGTGACGGTGTCACGCTCCATGACGAAGAACTCGCCGCAGTTCATGTGAACCCAGATTTCGCGCGCCGTGCCTTTGGGGTTGGCGCGCAGATAGAGATAGTTTGCCCAGCGCTCGATCGGCACGTCGGCGCCGTCCGGCCGCGCATTGCCGGCATCCCCGCCAAAGTGGAACTCGGTCTCGTCACGCGGGCCGCAGAATGGGCAAGGAAAGAGTTGCATGATTGCCTCTGATCTTTGTCTCAGTGCGCGATGCCGGAGCCGGCCGCTTCGTCGATCAGCCGCCCGCTGGCGAAGCGATCGAGATCGAAGGGGCGGCTGATGTCGTTGTGTTTGCCCGACGCCAGCAATTGCGCCAGCAGTGTGCCGCCGGCGGGAATGGCCTTGAAGCCGCCCGTGCCCCAGCCGCAATTGAGGAACAGGCCGGGCAGCGGCGATTCGCCGATGATCGGCGAGGAGTCCGGCACGACGTCGACAATGCCCGCCCATTGCCGCATCAGCTTCAACTGGCCGAAGATCGGGAACATCTCAAGCAGGCCGGCAATCACCGCCTCCAGCGTCGGCAGATTGCCGCGTTGCGCATAGGAGGGGATGCGGTCGAGGCCGCCGCCGATGACGATCTCGCCCTTGTCCGACTGGCTGACATAGACGCCGCAGCCGGGCGAAAGCACCACCGTGTCGAGGATCGGCTTGACCGGCTCGGAAACACAGGCTTGTAGCGCGTAGGAATTGATCGGCAGCCGGAAGCCGGCCTTGGCCGCCAGCACCGAGGAATGCCCGGCCACCGCCATGCCGATGCGCTCGGCACGGATCGCGCCACGCGAAGTCTGGACGCCGCGGCAGCGGCCGCCCTCGATGATGAAATCGGTGATCTCGCAATTCTGGATGATGTCGACGCCGAGCCGGCTCGCCGCCCGCGCGTAACCCCAGGCGACCGCGTCATGGCGCGCCGTTCCGGCCCTGCCTTGCCAGATGCCGCCGAACACCGGGAAGCGTGCGTCCGGTGAAAAATTGTAGATCGGCGCCACCCGGCGCACATCGTCAGGTGAAAACAGCTCGGCATCGATGCCGTTGATCTGCATGGCGTTGACGGTGCGTGCGCCGATCTCCATCTCGGCGGTCGAGTGGCAGAGATTGACCATGCCGCGCTGTGACAGCATGACGTTGTAGTTCAGGTCTTTCGACAATCCCTCATAGAGCCGGTGCGCCAGCCCGTAGAGCTCGACGCTTGCCGGATAATAGTAGTTGGAGCGCACCACGGTGGTGTTGCGGCCGGTGTTGCCGCCGCCGATCCAACCTCTTTCCAGCACAGCTACTCTTGCGATGTTGTGGTTCTTGGCCAGGTAATAGGCGGTCGCCAGGCCATGGCCGCCGCCGCCAATGACGATCGCGTCATAGGACGGCTTCGGTTCTGGCGAGCGCCAGGCCGGCTGCCAGCCGGTCTGGCCGGCCAGGCCCTCCTTGAACAGCGACAGGGCGGAATAGCGTCGGGTCATGGCGTGCCGGACAGGCCTGATTTCGAGGGAGAAGCGTGGATCATCGCATGGTCTTTTACAGGGATGGCGCCGGTTCGATCGGTCATGCCCGCATCGCCTTGCCTAGTGGATCGTATGGCGACGAAGCGATGACGCGCGCACCTCTTTCGACGCCGACGATGTGGGTTGTCAACTCAGTATCGATACCGGCCGCATCGCGATCGACCAGCGCCATGGCGAGGCTCTTGCCGACCGTGTGGCCATAGCCGCCCGAGGTGACGAAGCCGGCAAGTCTGCCCTTGTTCCAGATAGGCTCGTAGCCGCTGGCATCAGCGCCCGCCGCGTCGATTTCGAGTGTCACCAGCGTGCGCCTCGATGGAACCTTCTGCTCTTTCAGGGCCGCCTCGCGCCCGATGAAATCGCCCTTGTCGAAGGCGACCCAGCGGTCCATCCCGGTCTCATCAGGCGTATAGTCCTGCGTGAACTCGCGCGACCAGATGCCAAAACTCTTTTCGAGCCGCAGCGAATTGACCGCGCCGAAGCCGTATTCGGTCACGCCGAGGTCCTTGCCTGCCGTCAGCAGCGCGCGGCGCAGCGCCGCGTGCTCATTGGCCCGGCAATGGATCTCGTAGCCAAGTTCGCCGATGACCGACAGTCGCCCGACCTTGGCCCGCACCAGTCCGACATCGAGCGTCCTGCAGGCGAGGAATCCGAAGGCCTCGTGCGAGACATCCTGGTGTGTCAGCCGCTCAAGCAGAAGACGCGCATTGGGTCCGGCCAGAGAGAAGCCGACGACCGTGTCCGAGATATCGCGGACTGTGACGCCGTCAGCCAGATGCTGTTCGAACCAGCGCATGTGCCACTGGCGCAGATAGTAGGAGCCCATGATCCACCAGGAGCCATCGCCCCAGTTGAAGACGGTGAGGTCGCCCTTGAGCTTGCCGTTCTCACCCAGCATCGGCGCGAGTTTGGCGCGACCCGGCTTGGGCAGCGCACAGGCGAGCAGCCGGTTGAGCCAGGCCTCGGCCTGTGGGCCGGTGATCTCGTAGCGCGAGAAGGCTGATATATCGAGCAGGCCGACGCCTTCGCGCACCTTGCGGCATTCCTGTGCGACGATGTCGAAGGCGTTGGAGCGCTTCAGCGTCGGTGTCTCGACGAAGCCTTGCGGCGCGAAATAGAGCGGCACTTCCATGCCCCACGAATTGCCCCAGCGCGCTCCGGCTGCGTCCATGGCGTCATGCGCGCCGGCCGTCTTCAAGGGCCGTCCCGCCGGCAGCTGCTCGTTCGGATAGCTCATGACGAAGCGGCGCGAATAGAATTGCCCGGTGGTCTGCCTGATGTATTCGCGGTTGGAGGCGAAGTCGCCGTAGCGGGCGATGTCCATGCCGTAGACATCAGCTTCCGGCTCGCCATGGATCATCCATTCGGCAAGCGACTTGCCGACGCCGCCGCCTTGCAGGAAGCCGGCCATGACGCCGCACGCCACCCAGTAATTGGGCACGCCGCGCACCGGGCCGACCAGCGGATTGCCGTCCGGCGAGAAGGTGAAGGCGCCGTTCACCCAGCGCTTGATGCCGGCATTCTCCAGGCAAGGGTAGCGGCTGAAGCCGAGCGCCAGCTCGTCGGCGATGCGGTCAGTGTCTTCCTGGATCAGTTCGATGCCGTAGTCCCACGGCGCTCCGTCCATGTTCCAGTGCTTGTGGTTGATCTCGTAGATGCCGAGCAGCAGGCCCTTCTGCTCCTGGCGCATATAGGTGAAGCCTTCGAGATCGACGATCAGCGGCAATTCCTTGTCCAGCGCCTGGATTTCGGGCAGCGCCTCGGTGACGAGATAATGGTGCTCCATCGGCGATACCGGCAGGTCGATGCCGGCCATCCGGCCGACCTGCTTGGCCCACAGCCCGCCGGCATTGACGACGTGCTCGGCAATCACCGTGCCCTTCTCGGTGACCACGTCCCAGCAGCCGTCGGCGCGGCGATTGAGTTCCAGCACGCGGTTGTGCTCGATGATGTCGGCGCCGCGCAGCCTGGCGGCCTTGGCATAGGCGTGCACGACGCCCGAGGGATCGATATGGCCTTCGCGCGCGGCATAGAGCCCACCCAGCATGCCGTCGGTGTTGAGGATCGGGCAGCGCTGCTTGATCTCATCGACGCCGACCAGATGGACATCGTCGATGCCCATGGTCTGGAAGATGCGGTAGGAGGCCTTCAGCCATTCCCAACGCTCCGGCGCCGAGGCGACCGAGATGCCGCCGGTCATGTGCATGCCGATGCTCTGGCCCGATTCCTTCCCGACCTCGGAGAGCAGGTCGATCGTATAGGCTTGCAGCGCGGCGATGTTGGGATCGGCATTCAGCGCATGGAAGCCGCCGGCCGCATGCCAGCTCGACCCTGCGGTCAGCACCTCGCGTTCGATCAGCGCGACGTCGCTCCAGCCGAACTTTGCCAGGTGATAGAGCACCGAGGCCCCAACCACGCCGCCGCCGATGACGATCGCCCTATATTGGGATTTCATTCTGTCGCGCTCCACCCAGTCATGGCGACGCAACCTAGTGGCATTGTACATCAGTGTCTAGTGCTTTGCGCGGCTTCGCACTGCGGTGGCGTTTTCGCTGTGGTCATGATTGACAACGATGCGAGCGAGTGGATGGCTAGCGGCTGCGGGGAACGGTTTTCTCGACGTAGCGCGAGAAATCCTCGACGTCCTGGGGTGACGGCTCCTGGCCGGTAAAACTGCGCAGATACGAGGCAACTTGAGCCAGGCGGCTGCTCATCGGCTCGTTGAGTTCGAGCGAGTAATAGCCGATCTGCATGAAATAGAGCACGCGGGCCCGCACGAACGCATCCACCTCGTCATAGCCATGACGCATGAACATGTCGCGAATGGCGTTGACGCGCTCCTCGTCGGCCTCGTCGAGCGCGCGCCGGATGGCAGGCGACCGGCGAGCCCAGGCCCTGATCGCGAAATCCAGTTGCGGATCGAACAGCCTTTCGTCCACCCAGCATTCGAAAATGCTCATCACCCCGCGGATGACGGTGGCGGAAGGCCGCCTGGCGCGTTCGACGATGAATTTGGTGTTGGTCTGCCGCCAGTAGTCGAGCAACTGGTCGAGCAGATCCTGCCGGCTCTTGAAATACCAGTAGAAGCTGGAACGCGACACATCGAGCTTCTGGCCCAGCGTCAGCACGCGGACACGTTCGACGCCATCCGAGATCAACGTTTCAAGCGCAAGCTTCAGCCAGTCTTCGCGAGTGGCCTTGATGTTGCCGGTGGCGCCGGCGCGCTGGATCGTCGTTTCGAGAGCTGCCATCGACACGACGCATGACACGCTGCCTCAGGCAAATCAAGGCCGTGTACACTCATGTACAGCGCAATTGGATCAACTTCGAACGACGCGTCACGAATGTTAGCCGGGTTGGGGTCGACAAGGCGCTATGGCCATCGCGTCATCGGCGTGGTGCAGAGCCAGGGGATTTTTGTCGCGGCCACCGGCTCAGTGTTTGCTTTCCCGCAAGGCAATTGTCTGGCAAATACCAGTTCAGACAGATGCCCGCGCGGCCAACCAGCAGGAACACACGACATGACGCTGTTTCGACAGAACCTCATCGATGGCGAATGGGTCGGCGAGGCCGGTTCGCGTAACATCAACCCCTCGGATACCGGCGATGTCGTCGGCGACTATGCCTCGGCGGGAGCCGAGCAGGCGGGTCAAGCGATCGCGGCGGCCAAGGCGGCGTTTCCGGCATGGTCCCGTTCCGGTCCGCTGGCGCGCCACGCGGTGCTGAAAAAGACCGCCGACGAGATCATGGCGCGCAAGGACGAGATCGGCCGCAATCTGGCGCGTGAGGAAGGCAAGACGCTGGCCGAAGGCATCGGCGAGACCATTCGCGCTGCCCAGATATTCGACTTCTTTGCCGGGGAAACATTGCGTTTGACCGGAGAGGTCGTACCGAGCGTGCGACCGGGCGTCGGCGTTGAGATGACGCGCGAGGCGGTCGGCGTCGTCGGCATCATCACGCCGTGGAATTTCCCCATCGCCATTCCGGCGTGGAAGATTGCGCCGGCGCTGACCCACGGCAACACCGTCGTCTTCAAGCCGGCCGAGCTGGTTCCGGAGAGCGCCTGGACCATCGTCGACATCCTGCATCGCGCCGGCCTGCCGAAGGGCGTGCTCAATCTCGTCATGGGCAAGGGCTCGGTCGTTGGTCAGGCGATGCTCGACAGTCCCGATGTCAACGCCATCAGCTTCACCGGCTCGGTCGGCACCGGCAAGCGCGTCGCCGCGGCAAGCATCGAGCATATGCGCAAGTTCCAGCTTGAAATGGGCGGCAAGAACCCGCTGGTCGTGCTCGACGATGCCGACCTTGCGGTCGCCGTCGATTGCGCGCTCAATGGCGCCTTCTTCTCGACCGGCCAGCGCTGCACTGCCTCGTCCCGGCTTGTCGTGACGGAGGGCATTCATGATCGCTTCGTCGACGCCCTCAAGGATCGCATGAGCAAACTGGTGATCGGCGATGCGCTCGACGCGCAGACCCAGATCGGCCCGGTCGTCGACGCGACGCAGCTGAAGCAGGACGAGGACTACATCGCCATCGGCGTCAGGGAAGGTGCCACGCTTGCCTTCGGCGGCGAGCGGCTCGATCGCAAGGCGCCGGGCTTCTACTTGCAGCCGGCATTGCTGACTGAGGCCACCAACGCCATGCGCAGTTCGCGCGAGGAGATTTTCGGCCCTGTCGCCAGCGTCATCCGCGTCAAGGACTATGACGAGGCGCTTGCCGTCGCCAACGACACGCCCTTCGGCTTGACCTCGGGCATCTGCACCTCGAGCCTCAAGCATGCCACCCACTTCAAGCGCAATTCGGAGGCCGGCATGGTGATGGTCAACCTGCCGACGGCGGGCGTCGACTTCCATGTTCCCTTCGGCGGCCGCAAGGGCTCGAGCTACGGCCCGCGCGAACAAGGCCGCTACGCGGCGGAATTCTACACCACGGTGAAGACCGCCTATACGTTCGCTGGCTGATCGGCCGTCGGTCGATCATGCCGGGCTGATCGGCTGTAGGCTGATCATGCCGGGCTGATCGGGGCCGGCCACCCGCCACGCATATCTGGATTGGAGCGGCGCGAAGCGATGACAGTGCAGAACCTGACCTGGCTCAACCCGCCGTCGCACCACACCGTCGGCGGCGATAGTGTTCGTGTGCGCACCGGCAAGGAAACCGATTTCTGGCGCGAGACCTTTTACGGTTTCTGGCGTGACAACGGCCACTTCCTGTACCGGACGGTCGAGGGCGATTTCACCGCCGAAGTCACGGTCAAAGGCGATTACAAGGTGCTTTATGATCAGGCCGGGCTGATGGTCCGGCTCAGCGAAACGCATTGGATCAAGGCCGGTATCGAATACACCGATGGCCTTGCCTATTTCTCCGTTGTCGTCACCAACGACACGTCGGACTGGTCGCTGGTGGCCATTCATGCCGATCCGAACGGCGTCAGGATACGGTTGACCCGTCACGCCGAGGCGATCCGGGTCCAGTACCTCGATGCTTCCGACGGCCACTGGAAGCCGGTGCGGCTCGCTTACTTCCCGATTTCGAAGACGGTCGATGTCGGCATGATGTGCTGTTCGCCGCAGCGCGAAGGCTTCGAGGTCACGTTCTCCGATTTTTCCGTCGGTCCGCCGATATCGCGCGAATTGCACGATTGAGGCGTGCGGTCTTGCGCGGAACCGCGAGCACTTCGACCTTTACGACAGCCACTGTTTGAAGACTTGCCGCGCGCGCCGTCGGGTTGTCCGACCGCGCCGTGAAGGGGGCGCGGCAATTGCCCTGGGCCTTGCCCTTTCACATATTGTATGATTGGATCCAATCATACAATATGGATATGAAGAGGAAGACCGCACGATGACGCACTGGCAAGGGGTCTTCCCGGCGGTTACGACCAAGCTGAACCAGGATGGTTCGATCGACATCGAGGCGACGCAGGCGAGCATCGATCGCCTGATCGCCAATGGCGTGTCTGGCGTCATCGTCCTGCCGATGCTTGGCGAGAACGCATCACTGCAGCCGCAGGAGCGGGAAGCGGTCATCCGGGCCGCGAAGGAGGTGGTGGCCGGACGTGTCCCGCTGCTGTCCGGCCTTGCCGAGATTTCGACGGCCAACGCAACCGCAGCCGCGCGCAAGTACCAGGATTTCGGCGCCGAAGGCCTGATGGTGTTCCCCAGTCTTGGCTACAAGACCGACCCGCGCGAGACGGCTGAGTGGTACAAGGCGATCGCCAACGCCAGCGATCTGCCGATCATGATCTACAACAACCCGATCGCCTATGGCGTCGACGTCACCCCGGCCATCCTGAAGGCGCTGGCGGACTGCCCGACCATCGTTGCGGTGAAGGAAGAGACCGGCGATGTGCGCCGGGTCACCGACATGATCATCGAGCTCGGCGATCGCTTCGATATCTTCTGCGGCGTCGACGACCAGATCGTCGAGAGCATGGCGCTCGGCGCCACCGGCTGGGTGTCCGGCATGACGAACGCATGGCCAAAGCAATGCGTCCGCATCTTCAATTTGTGCGCGGCCGGCGATTTCGCCGGCGCGCGCGATCTCTACCGCATCATGACGCCGTCCTTTCACCTCGACACGCATGTCAAGCTGGTCCAGTACATCAAGATGGCCGAGCATCTCGTCTATGGCGCGCCGGAGTGGACCCGAGCGCCGCGTCTGCTCCTGGTCGGCGAGGAGCGCGCGCGCGTAACCGCCATTATCGAGGCGGCGATCGAAAAGCTCAGGCAGCAGGACTGAACACGGGACGCCCATGGCCACCACCGATAAGCCGCTGCTGCAGCGCCAGACCGTGACGGCAATGGTCGCCGAGTACATCGCCGCCCGGATCATCGGCGGCGATTACCCGGGTGGGCATCAGATCCGCCAGGAAGCCATCGCTGCCGAGCTTGGCGTGAGCCGGATCCCGGTGCGCGAAGCGCTTCTGCAACTGGAGGCGGACGGCCTTGTCGTCATCAGGACGCATCGCGGCGCGGTCGTGTCGGAGCTGTCCGCCGACGATGCGATCGACCTATTCGATGCGCGTCTGCTGCTTGAGCCCTTCCTGGTCGAAAAGGCGATCGCGCACGCCTCGGATCAGGATATTGCCGCCCTCGAAAAATCGCTGCGCGCCTATGAGGCCGCCATCGCCCGGGGCGATGATCCCAAGGACCTCAGCCGTCTCAACTGGGCGTTCCACACCGCATTGCTCGAACCCTCTATGCGGCCGCGTTCGATGGCCGTCGTCCAGGCGCTCTACAATTCCGCCGACCGCTATTTGCGTCTGCAGATCGAGCCCGCCAAGGCACAGGCCAAGGCTCTGCAGGAGCATCGCGAGCTCTTCGAGGCCTATCGTCGGAAGGATATCGCCGAGACCGCACGCCTGTTGAGAAAACACATCGCCGACGCGGCCGGCGAAATCGTCAGCCAGTTGCGGCGCAGCGAGACCGCCGCCTGACGATTATCCGTAAATGTCGCGGCAACCCTGTTGCGGCAGGGCACATCGATGCGGGACGATGTCGCTCTTCCATGTCTGGTGGAGGGTCGTTGGAATCATGCGTCGGCCTCGTCCGGTCCCAGCCCGGCGCGGACGGCGTTGCGGATGGCTTGCGGGCCGAACCTAGTCCAAACCGCTTGATGTGCGCGGATGCGCTGGCGTGCTCTGCGGTCGGTGTCCAGGCAAAGTCCGACAGCCATGTCGGCCAGCCCTTCATCGGTATCCGACAGCAGCAGTTCCTCCTTGTCGACCAGATCCAGACCCTCGGCCGCCATCGGCGTCGCGATCACCGGCACGCCCCAGGCCATCGCCTCCAGGATCTTGATGCGCGTCCCGCCGCCTGCCGCAAGCGGCATGATGCTGAGATGCGCCCTGGACAGGAGCGGTGCCACGCTTTCGGGGTTTTCGACGAGTTCCACGCCAGGCAACCCGGCCAGCGCCTGCACGGCCGATTTCGGGTTGCGTCCAGCGAGGATCAGTGTCGCGTCCGGCAAGGCCTGTCGGATACGCGGCAATATGGAGCCGGCTAAGCGCTCGACAGCATCGACGTTTGGCGGATAGCCGAGATGGCCGATAAACAGGATCACCGGAAAGCCGTTGCCGACCCCAGGCTCGGCTGGTAGCGTTTCGAGACGGTGCGCTGTGTGCGGAATTCCGTTCGGAACGACGTCGATCGGCACGGTGTGCCGGGAAAGCGTCATCAGCCTTTCGCGATCCTGGCGCGAGCAGACCCAGACCCTGTCGACCAGGGCAAGCGCCTTTCTCTCGAGACGCCTGATGCCAAGGCTTGGCGCGATCGTCGCCACGGCAGGTCGCTTCGCATCGACGCGCCGCAACTGTCCCGCCAGGTCGGACTCGACATTGTGCATGTCGAGGATCAGCTGTTTCGTCAGCGCCCGCAAAGGCCGCAGCAGCTTGAACAGGCCGATACCCTCAACCAGCACGGTGTCAGGGCGGAAGTCTCGAACCAGTGCTTCCAGCCGCGTCAAGGCGGCGCGCGAAATGCGATGCTCCGCCCTTATGCGCCACCACCCGATCGAACCGGAGCGGGTCTCTCCTTCGATCGACAAGGCCTCGGTACGGATCGACGGATCGGCAGCTTCCATGGCTCGCGGCCGCACCGACACCAGGCAGACCGGGCCGAATTCCGCTGCCGCTTCAGCGTTGCGATGATTTCGCAGATCCGCGCCGGAGGTTGGCGGAAAGGCCGGATCGTGGGTCACGACAAGCGTACGCCTTTCGGCATTCCGTGCCGGGAGGGCCACGTGCGAGGTCATCGTGTTGGCGGCGTGCACTCGGGACTGTGCGCCCGGAGCTGCACCAAAGACTTTATTCCAGACGGCATTCCTGACGGCCCCGCAGCCACAAAACCAGCTTCGACTTGTTTAGCTGATCGGCACTTTCGTCAAGCGCTGGATAGTCCTTGAGTGTCTGGTGCGCCGGGTTGGCGACAAGGTCCGGTCAGAATGTAGGGTCATCGTCTGGATCGTTCCAGCCAACGCGTCGTGACATGTCTCCAGAATGAGGTGAACCGCGTTCGCCTGTAAGCGTCGGCGGCCATCTTTATGCCTTGTGCCTGCGTTGGGAACGGATGGATGACGTCGGCCAGCGCGAGCAGACCCATGCCCGACTTGATCGCCAGCGACACCGCATTGATCATCTCGCCGGCATGGCTGGCGACGACCGTCGCACCCAGGATGCGGTCGGACCCCTCCCTGACGTGGATTTTGACAAACCCCTCTTCCTCGCCGTCCATGACCGCACGGGCGACATCGTGCATCAGCACCGTATAGGTCTTGACCGGGATGCCGTTCTGGCGCGCCTGCGCCGGATAGAGGCCGACATGGGCGATCTCCGGATCGGTGTAGGTGCACCACGGAATGACCAGTTCGCTCAGTTTGCTGCGTCCGAGAAACAGGGCGTTGTGCACGACCATGCGGGCTGTCGCCTCGGCGGTATGGGTGAATTTGTAGGCGAGGCAGACATCGCCCGCCGCATAGATGCGCGGATTGGTGGTTCTGAGATAATCGTCCACTTTGACGCCGGTGGCGTCGTATGCCACCCCGGCGTTCTCCAGGTCGAGACCATCGACATTGGGCGAACGGCCGATGCCGGTGATGATCTCGTCGACGGAAATCGTCGTCGTCTCGTCGTCGCGCACCAGGTCGGCGAGCTTCTTCCCACCCCCTGTCCGCACCGCGACGACCTCGGTGTTCAGGCGAACCTCGACCCCTTCGCGTGCCAGCGCGTCCGAAAGGATCTGGGCGGCGTCGCGTTCCTCGCCAGGTAGGAACATCGGATCGCTCTGCGCCAGAATGACCTTCGCTCCCAGCAGGCAGAAGGCCTGCGCG
Organism: Mesorhizobium loti; assembly: GCA_014189435.1. Classification (NCBI taxonomy): domain Bacteria; kingdom Pseudomonadati; phylum Pseudomonadota; class Alphaproteobacteria; order Hyphomicrobiales; family Phyllobacteriaceae; genus Mesorhizobium; species Mesorhizobium loti. Next base: position 5,578,263 of record CP050293.1, on the reverse strand, counting down.
GCCTCGCAACCGAGCGGTCCGCCGCCGATGACCAGAAGCCGTTTCGGGCGGTCTGTGAGATCGAACATGGTCTCGTTGCTGAGATAACCGGCTTCCGCCAGGCCCGGAATCGTCGGCAGGGCCGCACGCGCGCCCGTCGCGACCAGCGCCTTCCTGAAACGCAGCGTCTTGTCCGCGACCATGACCGCGTCCGGTCCAGAAAATCGCGCCTCGCCGAAATAGAGGTCGATGCCTTCGGAGGCCAGGCTCGCGGCCGAATCGGCACGGCTGATCCGCTGCCGGATCTGCCGCATCCGCGTCATGGCCCGCTGAAAGTCGACGTGAAGACGATCCGGCGTGTCGCCGCCAAAAGTCTCGGCATCGCGCATATCGGCGTAGAGCCTGGCCGTGCGGATGATCGCTTTCGAGGGGATGCAGCCGACATTGACGCAGGCGCCGCCGATCAGCCCGCGCTCGATCAGCGCGACTTTCGCGCCAAGGTTTGCCGCCTCGCGCGCGGCGGTCAGCCCAGCCGGCCCGGCGCCGATGACGACCAGATTGTATGGGCCGTCGGGTTGCGGGTTCTTCCAGTGCGGCGGATGGGCGCTCTTGATCAGGCTGATGTCGTTGCTGTCGACGGGGAAGGCGGGAGCCCAGTGGTCACGCGCCATCGCCGTCATCCCTCGCCGGGCTTGCCGGCTGCGACAGCCAGCCGCCGCTGAACCCGGCCTTGCGCAGGCCGCGACGGATATGCTGATTGGACCGCATCAGCTTCCAGATCAGCCCTGACCGATGGTTCTCGATCATCATCACCACGATGCCCTGATCCAGCCCGAAATGGCCTTCCGATACCCAGCCGTGCCGGCCGAATTTCCGCCGGTTCGCCAATGTCGGATTGAAGCCGCTCGGCAGCCGGAAATTATCGATCACCTCGGGGTAGCGATCCCCGAGATGGCGCAAGGCAGTCAGGCAGATCTCCGGCGCGAACGGCAGCGATGCCGGATAGGACCATGGCGCGATCGTCCCGTCATCGGGCCCGAACGGCGCGCCGCGCGCGGCATAGCCGGAAAACCGCCGGCGCTGTCGCGCCACGCTGGTGCGAAAGCCGCCTGGCCCGTCGCCCGCCGAAAGTCCCCACAAATTCTCGTCGTAGCCGCCGTAGCCGTAAGGGTTGTGGCGCGCATAGTCGCGATGCAGGTAGGTCGCGCGGCGGCTGTTTTCGAAATAGTCGGAGTTCTTCTCTCGCATGAAGGCGTCGCGGATGCCGGCAAAGTCGATCCAGGCATGCGAGAACTGGTGCATGAACAGCGGACCGCCATAGAGCACGTCGTAGCCGTAGATGTTTTCCCACTGATAGGTCGCCGTCCAGCCCTCGTAGCTGTTGTCCGAGGTCGGGCTGTCGGGCGAGGCCATCGACAGCACATAGAGGATCGTCGCTTCGTTGTAGCCTTCCCAGCCATAGTGGAGAAAGCCGCTCTTCGGCTTCCAGCCCTGACGGAGCGTCGGGCTTGAGCCTTGCGCCCATCGCCAGTCGACGCGCCGGTAGAGCGCCTCGGCCAGTTCCCGGATTCTCGCTTCCTCCTCATCCTCGCCGGAGAAATAGGATGCCGCCACCAGCATGCCTGATATCAGCAACGCCGTGTCCACCATCGACAGTTCGCAGCGCCAGACGCGCAGGCCGGTCCGCATGTCGAGGAAATGATAGTAGAAACCCTTGTGGCCGGTGACGTCCTCGCCATTGCCTTGCTGGCTGGTCGAGAAGAAACGCAGTGCGGCCAGCGTCAGCTTCACGGCTGCTTCGCGCGTCATCCAGCCGCGCTCGACGCCGATCGGATAGCAGGACAGCGCGAAGCCGACGACAGCGATGCTGACCGGCGAATTCGGTCGCGATGTATCGGCGACCAGTCCGTTTTCGGGGTTCACGTTCTCGAGGAAATAATCGAAGGCGGCGCGCTGATAGCGGTCCAGAAGCTCGTCGTCGGACAGTGCGGCAGGCTCGGCTCTAAGCAAAAGCAGCAAGCTCCCGCCGGATGGCTGCATCCCGTGTCATGGTTTCCCGCTACCTTTGTTGCGATTTGTCGGTTCGAAGCCTGCAACTATACGCCCGTAAGCTCCCGTTCGTTGCACCGTCACGCGGAATTGAGATGCGTCTTGGTCTCAGTAGGTGGCGCGGCCGCCGGAAACGTCGAACACGGCGGCCGTCGTGAACGAGCACTCCTCCGAGGCGATCCAGCAGATCAGCGCCGCCACCTCGTCAACCTCGCCGAAGCGCGCCATCGGTATCTTGGACAGCATGAAGTCGATGTGCTCCTGGCTCATCTGCTTGAAGATCGCGGTGCGCACGGCCGCCGGTGTAACGCAATTGACCGTCACCCTGGTCTTGGCCAGTTCCTTGCCGAGCGACTTGGTCAGGCCGATCACCGCGGCCTTGGACGTGCTGTAGGCGGAGGCGTTGGGGTTGCCTTCCTTGCCGGCGATCGAGGCGATGTTGACGATGCGGCCATAGTTGCGCTCGAGCATGTGCGGCACGAGCGCCTTGTTGCAGTAGAAGACGCCGTTGATGTTGATGTCGATGACCTTCTGCCAATCCTCGGTCGAATAATTCCAGGTCGTCATGTTGGGTCCGGTGATCGCCGCACTGGTAACCAGGATGTCGACACCGCCAAACGCTTCGATCGTCCGTGCGGCGGCGTTTGCAACGCCGACGGCATCGGCGACGTCCACCGCCACGCCGTGCAGTCCCGGAATGACGACTTTCGCCTGCTCGATCTGGGCAGGATCGCGATCCCAGACCGAAACCCGTCCGCCCTCTTCGACAATCCTCTGAGCCACCGCCAACCCGATGCCCGATGCGCCGCCGGTGATGACCGCCGCCCGACCACTGAATCGTCCTGCAAAATTCATCGGCATCCAATTTTCCCCCGTCACCTGAACCCGATGGACGCCGACGATGCGCGACCGTCATACCATCGGCGGCGACTGTGCGGTCACCGTCGGGCAAGTTCAAGCCGGCATGCAGGCTGATCGTCTGGGCCAATCCCGCGCCGGGATTACATGGGGTTTCCCTCGAGCTCACTGCCCAGCGCTTTCACCATCGCCACCAGCGCCGGTCCGATCTCGCCATGCGCGCGGTCCTCGGTGATGATTTCGCCGATGCCGCCGCAGGTGATGGCAACCAGCGGCGAGCCGTCACGCGGGCGGAACGGCACGCCGACCGCATGGATGTAGCTGTGCCAGGCGCCGAACGACGTCACGTAGCCCTGCCGTGCATATTGGGCGATCGCATCGTCGATCGCAGTCGCGATCAGCGCTGCCTTGTCCGGCTCCGCTTCCTGCAAAGCCCGCACAAGGCCGGCGCGCTCCTCGGGGGAAAGCGCCGCCGCATAGGCCAGCCCCATCGATGTCTTCCAGATCGGCAGATAGGAGCCTGGATTGAGCCGCAGCGTGACAAGGCTCTCCGACCGGCAATTGGCGAGATAGACCATGTTGAGGCTGTCGCGCGTGCCGAGCGCCACCGCCGCGCCGGTCAGATCGGCCAGCGGCTGCATCAGCGGCCGGGCGACGTGAACGACGGCGCTGGAACTCAGCGCCGAATAGCCCAGCGCCACGGTGGCCGGTCCCAGGCTGTAGCGGCCGAGATCCTTGTCGTAGAGGAGGTAGCCGAGCGCGCTCAGCGTATAGGTGATGCGCGACACCGTGGCTTTGGGCAGGCCGGTGCGGGCGATGATGTCCTGGTTGCCGAGCGAGGCATCGCCCGGCCGGAAGGCGCGCAGGATGCCCAGCCCGCGCACCAGCGACGACGAAAGCTGCGCGCCTTCGCCTTCAAGCTCCGTCTCGTCCCTGGTCGCTCGCTTGCGCACGCTGGGTCTTTCTGGCGTCGTCGTCCGCCTGTCGGCCGGTGCCGCCGGCACGGTCGATCAAAAATGAAATTAAATTCCATTTATATTGACAGCGGCTTTCGCGGACTGTCAATATGCTTCCATCGATGGCATCTCCCAGCGCCTTGTGCCATCTTACGAAGCCCCTCCTTGTGAAGGTAGCCACGTGTCTCGCTATATTTTGCGCCGGCTTATCGCGATGCCGTTTCTGGTGCTCGGCATCGTCACCATCGCCTTCCTGATCACCACGGTGACCAAGGGCGATCCGCTGACCGCCATTGTCGCCGAACAGCAGATGAGCAACCCGGAAGTGGTGGCCGCGGCCAAGGCGCGCTGGGGTCTCGATCGCCCCTTGCCGGAACGCTATATGATATATCTCGGCAATCTGCTGAGCGGCGACCTTGGCACCTCCTTCATCACCAAGCGCAATGTCGGCACCGACATTCTCTACCGCTTGCCGGCAACGCTCGAACTGGTTTTCGCGGCGATGATCTTCGGCACCACGCTCGGCATCGTGCTTGGCGTGCTGGCGGCTTATTTCCGCAACAGCCTGATCGACCACGGCGCCCGCCTGTTCGCTTTGTTCGGCTCGTCGCTGCCGGTGTTCTGGTCGGGGCTCGGCCTGTTGTTCATTTTCTCGGTCATGCTCAACTGGCTGCCGGGGCCGGGCAGGGTTGATGCCCGCCTGGCATTGCCGCCCGGCATCACCGGCTTCCTGACCATCGATTCGCTGCTGGCTGGCGACTGGACCGTCTTCAAGGACGCGCTCTGGCACCTGCTTCTGCCGGCGTTCGTGCTCGGCTGGACGGTTTCGGGCACCATATCGCGGCTGGTGCGCGCCAACATGCTGGATGTGATGAGCCGCGAGTTCGTGCTCACCGCGCGCGCCAAGGGGGCGAGCGAATTCCGCGTCGTCATCGTGCACGCGCTGCGCAACACCATGGTGCCGACCTTGACCGTCATCGGCTATTCCTTCGCCTATCTGATCACCGGCGCGGTGCTGACCGAAACCATCTTTTCCTGGCCGGGCATGGGCTCCTATGCCGTCGAGGCGGCGCGCGCCCTCGACTTCCCGGCGATCATCGGCGTCACCATCGTCGGCGGCCTTGCCTTCTTGGTCACCAACCTCATCACCGACATACTCTACGTCGTGGCCAACCCGCGCGTGAGATTGAGCTGATGTCGGCGGTCGCAACCAAATCCCGTTCCGCCGCCGTTCCCGAATGGCTGACCGCGCCTTTGGTCATCGGCACGGTCGTCATCCTGTTCTGGCTGTTCATGACCGTGTTCGCCAACCTGGTCGTGCAGTTCGATCCGCTCGAAATGGTGGCGCGCCGGCTGCAGCCGCCGAGCTGGGCGCACTGGCTGGGCACCGATGCGCTCGGCCGCGATGTCTTGAGCCGCACCTTGCACGGAGCGGCGCATTCGCTGCCGATCGCGGTTCTGGTCGTCGTCTCGGCCGTGGTGATCGGCTCGCTGCTCGGCGCCATCTCCGGCTTCGTCGGCGGCCTGACCGGCGCGGCGATCATGCGGCTTGTCGACGTCACTCTGTCCTTCCCGCCGATGCTGCTGGCGATGGCTGTTGCGGCCTCGCTCGGGCCTGGCCTCGGCAATGCGGCCATTGCCATGGTGCTGGTCTGGTGGCCGGTCTATGCCCGCCTGATGCGGGCGCAGGTGCTGGAGGTGAAGGAGCGCGAACATGTCGAGGCGGCGATCGCCGCCGGCGCTAGGCCGCGGCGCGTGCTGTTCACACACATATTGCCGCTTTGCTGGACCCCCGTGCTGATTAGCGCGACCATGGATCTCGGCCAGGTCGTGCTGCTTGCGGCGTCGCTCAGCTTCATCGGCCTCGGCGCCACGCCGCCGACGCCCGAATGGGGCTCGATGATCTCCGACGGCGCGGTCCATTTCTATCAGTGGTGGATCGCTTTCGGTCCCGGCATCGCCATCCTCACCATCGTGCTCGGCTTCAACTTCATCGGCGATGGCTTACGCGACATTCTCGATCCAAGGTCGGACTAGGCGATGAGCGCACAGATATCTTCAGCGCAGTCCGGCGCAGTCGACAAGGCAGGCGAGCGCGAGCCGCTGCTGTCCATACGCGGCCTGCGGGTCGGGTTCCGGCGGGCCGGCAGTCAGTTCGAAGCGGTGCGCGGCATCGACCTCGACGTCGCCAAGGGCGAAGTGGTCGGCATTGTCGGCGAGTCCGGCTCGGGCAAGTCCGTTGGCATGCTCGCCGCGCTCGGCCTGACCTCCAAGAACGCGGTGGTCACCGGCTCGGTCCGCTTCAACGGCGATGAACTGGTCGGCAAACCGGCGCGCGAGATGCGCAAGATCAGGGGCGCGCGTATCGCCATGATTTTCCAGGACCCGCTGTCCTCGTTGAACCCGGTGATGACCGTCGGCGCCCAGATCGCCGAGGCGGTCAGGCTGCATCAGCGCGTGACGCGCAAGCAGGCGATGGCGCGCGCCGTGGAACTGCTCCATCTGGTGGCGATCCCGCAGCCGGAGCGCCGGGTCAACCAATATCCGCACGAATTCTCCGGCGGCATGCGCCAGCGCGCGGTCATCGCCATGGCCGTCGCCAACGATCCAGACCTGTTGATCGCCGACGAGCCGACGACGGCGCTCGATGTCACCGTGCAGGCGCAGATACTGTCGGTGCTGCGCTCGCTGCAGGAAAGGCTCGGCCTCGGCCTGGTGCTGATCACCCATGATCTCGGCGTCGTTGCCGGTCATGCCGACCGCGTCGCGGTCGTCTATTCCGGCCGTGTCGTCGAACAGGCTAGCGTGTCCGAGCTGTTCGCCGACCCGCGCCATCCCTACACGCGCGGCCTCATCGCCTCGATCCCCAATCTCGAGGAAAGCCGCGAGCGGCTGTTCTCGATCGATGGCTCGCCGCCCGCACTTGGCCGCTTGCCGGGCGGCTGCGCCTTCCATCCGCGTTGCATCTATGCCGAGGCGCGCTGCCGGGCCGAGGATCCGCCTTTGCATGATATCGGCGGCCGCTTCTCGGCCTGCCACTTCGCGACGACCTTGCCGCCCTTCCACAGCGCCGCGCTGGCGGCGGCAAGCCTGGACAGTGGAAGCGTGGCCCCATGAGCGCAGCGGAGCAACTCCAGGCGGAAACCAAACCGGCGCCGGCGCTGTCGGTTCGCCATCTCGTCAAGGACTTTCCGGTTCGCGGCGGCCTCGTCTTCGACCGCGCCATTGCCCATGTCCGTGCGGTCGCCGATGTCTCGTTCGACGTAGCGTCAGGCGAAACGCTGGGCCTCGTCGGTGAATCCGGTTGCGGCAAGTCGACCCTCGGGCGCTGCCTGATGCGGCTGATCGAGCCGACCAGCGGCGAAAGCTGGTTCCGTGGCCAGAACCTGCTCGCCCTCAACCACGAAGACATGCGCCTGATGCGGCGCTACATCCAACTGGTCTTCCAGGACCCCTACGGGTCGCTGCATCCACGCATGCGCATTGCCGACAACATCGCCGAGCCGCTGCGCATGAGCGACATGTCGGCGGCCGACCGCCGCGCGCGCGTCGCCGAGCTGCTCGAACTGGTGCGGCTCAATCCCGAGCATGGCAAGCGCTATCCGCACGAACTCTCCGGCGGCCAGCGCCAGCGTGTGGTTATCGCGCGCGCTCTGGCCCTCAACCCGCAAGTGGTGATCCTCGACGAGCCGGTTTCGGCCCTCGACGTTTCGGTGCAGGCGGGCGTGCTCAACCTGCTCAAGGATATCCAGCAATCCTTCGGCACCTCCTATCTGTTCATCGCCCATGACCTGTCGGTGGTGCGCCACATCTCGCATCAGGTCGCGGTGATGTATCTCGGCAAGATCGTCGAAATCGCGCCCGCGGCCGAGCTTTATTCCAGGGCGCTGCATCCCTACACCCAGGCGCTGCTGTCGGCGGTGCCGCTCGCCAACCCCGAAAAGGAGCGCAAGCGTGAGCGGATCGTGCTGACCGGCGACGTGCCGAGCCCGCTCAACCCGCCATCCGGCTGCCGCTTCCGCACGCGCTGCTTCAAGGCGCAGGCGATCTGCGCCGCCGTCGAACCGCCGCTCGATCCGGCCGGTGGGTCGCATCGCGTAGCCTGCCATTTCCCGGAGCCCGTCAACACGTTCAAGACCGTCTGACCGGTCCTCACGGTTGCTGTACCCACGAAGGATATCATCGTGACTGAAGCCCAGACCGACGATGCCAGCACGTCAGGCCGCGCACGCTTGCCGCTCGAAAGCATCAAGGTTCTCGATCTCTCGCGCGTTCTGGCCGGACCGTGGGCGACGATGAGCCTTGCCGACCTCGGCGCCGAGGTCTGGAAAATCGAGAACATCGATGGCGGCGACGACACCAGGGCGTGGTCGGTGCCGAGCTACAAGGGTGTTTCCACCTACTATCTCTGCGCCAATCGCGGCAAGCAGAGCATCGCACTCGACATGAAGAGCCCGCAGGGGCTGGCGATCGTGCGCGAGCTGGCGGCGAAGGCCGACATCGTCGTCGAGAATTTCCGCTCCGGTACCGCCGATCGCCTCGGCGTCGGTTTCAAGGAACTCAGTGCGTCGAATCCGCGGCTGATCTACTGTTCGATCTCCGGCTACGGCCAGACCGGCCCCGATGCCGGACGGCCCGGTTACGATTTCGTCATGCAGGCCGAAAGCGGCCTGATGGCCATCACCGGCGAGAGCGATGGCGAGCCGATGCGCGTCGGCGTCGCCATCACCGATATTGTCTGTGGCATGGTCGCTACGCAGTCGATCCTGGCGGCGCTTTTCGAGCGGTCGACGACCGGCAAGGGCCAGTTCCTCGACCTGTCGCTGATCGACTGTGCGCTCAGCCTGCTGATCAATGTCGGCAGCGGTTACCTCAACACCGGCCGCGAGGTCGCCCGCTATGGCAATGCCCATCCGACGGTTGTTCCCTACCAGATATTCGAAGCTTCCGACGGTGGCTTCGCGCTGGCCGTCGGCAACGACCGTCAGTTTGCGGCTCTGTGCGAGCAGGTCGTGCACCTGCCACATCTGGCTGGGGATGCGCGCTTCATCAAGGCAGGGGCGCGCGCCACCAACCGCGAGGCGCTGATCCCGCAGCTGGCGGCCGCCTTCAGGACCAAAACACGCGACCATTGGATGGCGGCTTGCGCCGCCGCCAGCGTGCCGGCCGGCACGGTAAAATCGATACCGGAAGTCTTCGACAGCCCCAATGTGCGCGAGCGCGGCCTTGTCCACACCTTGCCGCATCCGCATCTCGGCTCCGTCGCCATGGTGCGCCCGGCGCAGGGACTTGCAGCGCAATTGACCGCCGACTTCACGGCGCCGCCGATGCTGGGTCAGGACACGCAAGCCGTGCTGGCCGACGTGCTCGGCTACAGCGCCGAGACCATCGACCAGCTGATCGGCACCGGCGCCATCGGCGTCTATGCGCCGGCCGCCGAGCCTGTCCCCGCCTGATCTTCACGGAGCCCGACATGTACAAGAACGTGCTGCTGCACATAGATGGCGCGTGGCGCTCGGCCCGAGATGGCCGCACCATGCCGATCGTCAATCCGGCGACGGAGGCCGAACTCGGCTCGCTCGCCCATGCCGGTATCGACGATCTCGACGAGGCGCTGGCCGCTGCCGCAAAAGGGTTCGAAACATGGCGCCGCGTCTCGCCTTTCGATCGCTCCAAACTGATGCGCAAGGCCGCCACCATCCTGCGCGAGCGCAACGAGCACATCGCCACGCTGATGACGCTTGAGCAAGGCAAGCCAATCGCCGAATCGCGCATGGAGGCCTTTGCCGCCGCCGACATCATCGACTGGTTCGCCGAGGAGGCTCGACGTTCCTACGGCCGCATCGTGCCGGCGCGTCTTGAGGGCGTCAGCCAGTCGGTGGTCAAGGAACCCGTCGGCCCGGTCGCCGCCTTCACCCCGTGGAATTTTCCGCTCAACCAGGCGGTGCGCAAATTGTCGGCCGCATTTGCCGCCGGCTGCTCGATCATCATCAAGGGGCCGGAAGAAACGCCGGCTTCACCCGCCGAACTGGTGCGTGCCTTTGTCGATGCCGGGCTGCCCGATGGCGTCTTGAACCTGGTCTATGGCACGCCGTCGGAAATCTCCGCCTATCTCATTCCGCATCCGGTGATCCGCAAGATCTCCTTTACCGGCTCGACGCCGGTCGGCAAACAACTGGCGTCGCTTGCCGGCCTGCACATGAAGCGGGCGACGATGGAACTTGGCGGCCATGCGCCGGTCATCGTCCTGCCCGACGCCGATCTCGACCGCGCCGCACGCTCGATGGTCGCATCCAAATTCCGCAATGCCGGGCAGATCTGCGTCGCGCCGACGCGCTTCCTCGTCGACCATGCGGTCTATGACGAGTTCGTCGGCCGCTTCGCCGAGGCGACACGCCAGATCAAGGTCGGTGACGGTCTTGCCGAAGGCACCACCATGGGGCCGCTCGCCAATCCGCGCCGCGTGCAGGCGATGGAGGACCTGGTCCACGACGCCGTGCAGAAAGGCGCCGAACTCGTCACTGGCGGCAAGCGCATCGGCAATTCAGGCTATTTCTTCGAGCCGACCATCCTGTCGGGTGTCGGGACAGATGCCCGCGCCATGAACGAGGAGCCGTTCGGCCCGCTGGCGCTGATGACTCCGGTCGGCGGTCTCGACGAAGCCCTGGCCGAAGCCAACCGGCTGAATTACGGCCTTGCCGCCTATGGCTTCACCCGCTCGGCGGCGAGCGCGGCAAAGATGTCGTCGGGTATCGCCAGCGGCATGGTGTCGATCAACCATTATGGTCTGGCGCTGCCGGAGGTGCCGTTCGGCGGCATCAACGATTCCGGCAACGGCACCGAAGGCGGCGCCGACGCGCTGGAGAGCTACCTCAACAGCAAATTCGTCTCGCACCTGCAGGTCGATTGAACGGTTACGGCTTCTGCTGACCGTAAGTCTTGTAGCGCCCGCGAATGGCGGCGAGCTCGGTGCCCTCGATCAGCACCGGCGTGCCGGCGCTGCGCGCCAAAAGATACTGCCGCGCCAGGGTTTCCAGCTTGATGGTGCGGATGAGCGCCATGTCGAGATCCCCGCCGAAGGCGATCATGCCGTGATTGGCGAGCAGGCAGGCCGTGCGGTCCTTGAGCGCCACGACGGCGACCTTGGCCAGTTCGCTTGATGCGAACAGCGCATAGTCCGAGCAGCGCACATCATCGCCGCCGAAACCGGCGACCATGTAGTGGAACAGCGGCAACGGTTCGCGCAGGCACGATAGCGCCACGCAATGGTCGGGATGGGCATGCACCACGGCGCCGGCCTCGGGAAAAGCCTTGTAGATCTCGGCATGCATTTCCCATTCGCTCGACGGCCGGAATGCGCCGTCCCAGGATCCATCGAGCTGCATCGCCACCATCTGCTCCGGCCGCAGGGCGCTCGTGGCTATTCCCGTCGGCGTGATCAGCATGCCGCCTGTCGTGCGCACGCTGATGTTTCCGGTGGTGCCGACATTCATCCCACTGGCGTCCAGCGTCTGCGTCGCGGTGATCAGGCTCGTGCGCTCGATTTCGAGATTCATCACGATGCTCTCCTTGCCGGGGGCCATGTGTCGATTGCCGGTGCGATGGCGCTCGGCCGTGTCATGTCTTGCAGAACGTCGGTGAAGATATCGGGGCCGCCGAGCTTTCCCGATTTCAGCATCAGCGCCAGCGGATCGGATGGCAGGCCGGGGAGGTGGGCGATGGCGCGCGACAATCCCGGGCCCTGATAGGCACCCATGGCGATGCGGTCGATGCCGAGCGCCTTGACCACCGAACCGGCGGTCTCGCCGCCGGCGACGACGAGCCGGCGTACGCCGAGTTCGCGCACCAGAATCTCTGCAATCCCGGCCAGGATCTTTTCCGCCTTTGCCGCTACCGCCTCGCGGCCATACGCCTGCTGCAGCGTTTCGACCGTCGCTTGCGGCGCTGTCGTGGCAATGGCGATCATTGCACCGGGCAAATGGCGCTCGGCAAAGGCGCGCGCTTCGGCTGTGACATCGGCGCCGGCAAAGGCTCTGGCAAGGTCGATCGTCAGCAATGGATTGTTTTGCGCGAAACGTTCGAGCTGTTCGATGGTGCGGTCGGCGACGCTGCCGGCCAGCACCGCTGCCGGGCCGTTTACGGCCGGTAGGCTGGCGGCAACGAGCTCGCTGGATGTCAGCAGCCCATGCGCCAGCCAGGCCGGTGGCAGATGCGCCGCGACCGAGGAATTGCCGGTCATCAGCGGCAGGTCGAAGGTTGCTTCCGCGATCGCCGCCAGGTCACGCTCGCGGATCGTGTCGGTGACCAGCAGCGTCTCGCCGCGCGCGCTGTGCTCTCGTATGGCGTTGCGGATCGCCACGGCGCCGGCATCGACGACGAGATAGGGCACCAGCCCGACCTTGCCCTTGCTCTGCGCCTGCAGCACGCGAACCAGATTGGAATCGGTCATCGGCGTCAGCGGATCGAAGCGCTTGGGCGATTCACCCAGCAACTGGGCGCCGCCGAACATATGCCCCTGATAGACGGTGCGGCCGGTCTCACACAGCGCCGGGGTGAACAGCGTGACGCCGCCGCCAAGCCGCTCAAGCAGCGCTTCGGCGCAAGGGCCGATGTTGCCTGCGGGGGTGGAATCGAAGGTGGCGCAGTATTTGAAGAAGATCTGCCGCGCGCCCGCTTCCACCAGCCGGTCCGCCGCCTCCAGCACCTGGCGCACCGCATCGCTGGCCGCGATGACGCGGGTCTTCAGCAGGATCACATGGGCAAGACTGCCTGAAGGGATCGGCGCCTCCAGCCCGACCGTGCATCCCGTTGGAATGCCGCGCGCCACGAGCATCGACGCCAGCTCGGTGCCGCCGGTCAGGTCGTCGGCTATGGCGCCGAACAGGAGGGAAGGCATCGACGCGGTCATGCGGCCCGTCTCGTGTCTGGCCGTTTCTGGGCTGCTTGTCTCATGTCGGTGGTCAGGCCATTCGTGGTATCATATACACAGGCCACGCGACGCAGGCGACGCCTGCGCTGTTGCAAGGACGGAGAGCGGATGTGACTGCTTCTATCGCGCCGATCGCGCGCGACAATCTGACGACGCGTGTCTACGAGGAGCTTCGCCGCGCCATGATGGAAGGCCGTTTCTGGCCGGGCCATCGCTTCAAGATCCGCGACCTCGCCGCCAGCCTTCAGGTGTCTGAGACGCCGGTGCGCGAGGCGCTGATGCAGCTGGTGCGCGAAAAAGGACTGGAGATGGAGGCCGGCCGCTCGATCACCGTCGCCCAGCTGTCGCTGGCCCAGTATCTGGAGCTGCGCAGCATCAGGCTGCATCTCGAAGGCATGGCCGGCGCGGCGGCGACGACGCGCATCGAGCCGCGCGAGATCGACCGCCTGGCGGCGGTGCATGACAGGCTGATCGCCGACGAGGACAATGGCCGCTGGTTCGAAGCCGTCCGCGACAATTGGGAATTCCATCACTCGATCTACCAGGCGGCGCAAATGCCGGAGCTGCTGGCGATCATCGAGGGCATCTGGCTGCGCAACGGACCGCTGGTGAACTACCAGTACCCGCACGCCAGGCCGACCTATGACGGCCGCCACCGGCATCTCGACATCCTCGACGCGCTGCGGGCGCGCGACGAGAACGGCGTGCGCAAGGGCATTCAGCAGGACATGATCGAAGGCGGCCGCCTGCTGGTCAAGGTTCTCGAACGGTTGAACGATGGCGCGGTCACGCCCGAGGAGCTGCGCCGCGCCGCGCAGAACGGCCGGCTGGTGTCGGCCGCCGGCTGAGCGGGTTTTTCTCCTCGACCGCATCGGCGCCGGTTCACGCCACCTGCGCGGCTGCGGCCATGCCGGCATCGGCAGCCTGCAGGGCGAGATCTATGTCTTTTGCGGTGTGCGCAGCGCTCAGGAACATGTTGTGCCGGGGATGGAAATAGGCGCCTTCGCGCAACGCCGCAGAACAGAAGGCGTTGGCCAGCTTGAATTCGGCATCGCCGTCGAACAGCACCATCGGCATCGACACCGGACCTGTCTGTCGCAGCGAAAGACCGTGCTTCTTCGCTGCAGCATCGAGGCCTGAACGTAGCCTGTCGCCGGCCTCAGTCATGCGGGCGATAGCGTCGGTATCGCGCAGCGTGTTGATGGTGGCGATCGCGGCGGCCATGGCGACGGCGCCATACCAGAACGAACCCGTCACATAGACCTTGGTCGCGGCCTCGCGGAACCGGTCGGTGCCGGTGATCGCGGCAAGCGGATAGCCATTGGCGATCGCCTTCGAGAAGGCGGAGAGATCCGGCCGAACACCGAGCGGCTCCCAGCTGCCGGCGAGGTCGATGCGGAAGCCGGCGCGCACATCGTCGACGATCAATGCTGCGTCGGCGGCGGTGGTCAGTTCGCGCGCCCGTCTGGCGAAGGCGGCGGTCGGCAATTCCTGGTCGCGGGCGATGTCGTGCCGGAAGGCGGTGACGACGACAGCAGCGAGATCGTCGCCGGCCTGCTCGACGGCTGCCTCGAGGCTGGCAACGTCATTGTAGTCGAAATGGATCAGATGGGCGCGGTCCTCGGCAGTGACGCCGGCGAGCGAAGGCGTGCACCACGGCACGGCGCCGTGATAGGAGCCGCGCGCGACCAGAACCTTGCGACGGCCGGTGCCGGCGCGGGCGATCGTCACGCAGGCGGTGGTGGCGTCGGTGCCGTTCTTCTGCAGCATTGCCCAGTCGGCATGCGCGACGGTCTTGACCAGCAGCTCGGCCAGCTCGACCAGCACTTCGCCGGGGCCGTTCATCGCATCGCCCAGGCGCCGCTGCCGCTCGGCCGCCGCCTCGACCGCCTGATGATGATGGCCGAGAATGTTGGGCCCCCAGCTGCACATCAGGTCGATGTATTCGCGGCCATCGACGTCCCAGACCCGGCAGCCGTCGGCGCGTTCGAAGAACTGCGGATAGGCGGAGCCGAGATAGCGCGTCGCCATGTGTCCCCACATGCCGCCCGGAATGACCGAGGCCGCACGCTCGCGCAGCAACTGGTCCTTGGAATTGATCAGGGAAGGCATAGCGAGGTCTCCGCTCATTGATATATCATATATGGACTTTGGTGTTGGAAGAACAGGATTTGCTGGCCTTCCGTGATGGAGAACAGGGAGGCGGCTGTCGCCTCCCTGTATTGTTTCGCTCAGTGGCTGAGTTCCGCCAACGGCAGGTTGCAGCAGGCGCTGTAGCGCACACCCTTGACGTCCGACTTGTAGGCCAGGATCAGGTTCGGGCTGATCAGCGGCAGGATGATCCTGTCCTTGATCATTTCCTCGCCGGCCTGGTGCCACAGCTTGGCGGCCTCGTCGCCGCTTGCCGCAAGGGCTGCCTTGTAGATATCCGCCTCCTTCGGGTTGAGCACAGACGGGTCGCGCTCCGCACCGGCGCGGCGCGACCACGGGCTGCCCTTGGTCATGGCGAAATAGTCGATGTATTGCGAGGTGCCGTAGTAGTCCGGCGCGTAGAACACCGCCGTCATCGGGATGCCGTCGCCATTGACGCGTTCGCGCCAGTTGGCGAAGGGGATCGGCTGCAGGTCGAGCTTGATGTTGATCTTGGCCAGATCCTGCTGGACCTTCTGCATCAATAGCGAGAGATCGACGCCGTAGACGTTCATGCCCGGGAAGGCAGCTTCCATCTCGAACCCGTCGGCATGGCCGGCCTTGGCCAGAAGTTCCTTTGCCTTGGCGACGTCATAGGGCTGCGCCTCGAAGCCCGAACCACCGGGGAAGCCAAGCGGGATCGGCGCGCTGATCAGCTGGCCCTCGGAGCCGATGGTGAAGTCCAGGATACTCGGACGGTCGAGGCCGAGCGAGATCGCCTCGCGCACTTCGGGCGTCAGCGGAACCTTGTTGGCCTTGGCGCCCGGCGACAGCGCCACATAGATGAAGTTGTAGGACGGCACGGTCTCGATCTTGACGTCGCTGCCGGTCATCGTCTTGGCCGTATCCGGGTCGATCTGCATGGCGATGTCGGCGGTGCCGCTTTGCAGCATCTGCGCCTGCGCCACCGCATCCTTGGTCTGCCGGATGACGACTTCGCTCAGCGCCGGCGCGGTGCGCCAGTATTTGTCGTTGCGCGCCAGCCGCAGTTCCGAATTCGGCTCATAGGACTTCAGCACGAACGGTGCGCTGCCGGCCGAATGCGCCAGGAACCAGGCCTCGGCATTGTCTGTCGTCGAAGCGTCCGCATCGGCCTTGGCGCCGGCTTCGGAAGCAACCTTGCTGTTGACGACCGCGGCGTAGGGCGCCGCCGCGATGTTGAGGAATTCGGAGCTCGGCGCGACCATCTTGACGACGACCGTATGCGCGTCCGGGGTCTCGATCGAGGCGACATTGTCCATCAGGAACGAGGCGCTGCCCTTGAGGTTCTTCAGCCGCTCCCAGGACCATTTGACATCCTTGGCTTCGACCGGCGAACCATCCGAGAATTTGGCGGCCGGGTCGAGCGTGAAGGTGAAGCTGCTCTGGTCGGCATTGCCTTCCCATTTCGACGCGAGCAGCGGGATCAGCTTGTTGTCCTTGTCCAGCGTCAGCAGCGATTCATAGACGCTGGAATTGTAGATCTGGCAGGTGTCGCAGAAGGCGCGGTGCGGATCGAGCGAGTTGAGGTCGATGTTGCGCGCGATGACCAGCGGCTTGCTGTCCTGCGCGAAGGTGGCCGGTGCCCAGAAGGCGCTGGTGGCCAGCAGCACCGCTGCCAGCATCGTCGCCCTGGTCTTGTTTCTCGGTAGGATGGTCATGTCAGTTCTCCCATTTTCTTGTCGGATCTTTGTGGCAATGCGTTCGCTCTATCCACCCACGGCAGTGAGGGATTGAAGCGCGGCCTTGAGCTTTTCAGCGCCGCCCAGTGCGGCGCGGTTGAGCGGGGCCGATACGACGGGAGCCGAGAGGCTTCCCGTCACATGCAGGATCTCATGGTCGAGATAGTCGAACACGCGATCCTGAATCTCTTGTGTCAGCCGTCCGCCAAGCGACAGCCCACGCTGCACCTGCTCGACGACGGCCACCCGGTTGGTCTTGCGGATCGAGGCTTCCACCAGCGGCCAGTCGAGCCCGGTCGGGTCGAGGCTGCGCAGGTCGATGATCTCGGCGTCGATGCCGGTCTCCTCGACCACCTGGCTGGCGACGGCAACCATGCTGGCGCTGGTGAGCAGTGTGCAGGCGCTGCCCGGCCTGACGATCTTCGCCTTGCCGAGCCGCACGCAATAGTCGCGGTCGTCCGTCGGAACAGGACCCTCGCTCGGGAACAGTTCGACATGCTCGATGACGACGACCGGATCGTCGCATTTCAAGGCGGAATTCATCAGGCCGATATAGTCGAAGGGCGTCGTCGGGGCGACGATGCGCCAGCCTGGGAACAGGGCGAACAGGCCGGACGGATCGCCCGAATGCTGCGAGCCGTAGCCGGTGTGCGGCGAGACGCGGACCCTGACCACGATCGGCACCGGAAAGCCGCCGCCGAACATATGGCGCACCTTGCTGACCGCGTTGAACAGCTGGTCGGCGGCAACCAGGCAGAAGTCGCCGAACATGATCTCGACGATTGGCCGCAAGCCGCAAAGCGCTGCACCCAGCGCAACGCCGACAAAACCATTCTCGGCGATCGGCATCGCCAGCACGCGCTCGGGCCAGCGCTCCAGCGCGCCCTTGGTGGCGCCCGAAACGCCGCCGCGCAGCCGGTGCACGTCCTCGCCCATGATGATGATGCGCGGGTCCTGCTCCATGGCGCGGGCAATCACCTCGGAGGCGGCAACCATGAACTTGACCGGCCTGGTGTCGGCCGCCGGCACATCCTCGATCTCGAGGAAACGCTCATCCCTGAGTTCGGAAAGATCGCCGCGTATCTGGTTGTCGATGTCGCTTGGGTTCGGCCACAGATGGTCGGGAATGCGCAGCGCGTTGCCACTCATTTCGGTGAGCGAATCGGCGGCGGTGTTGACCACCTCCAGGACGCGCTGGTCGAGTGTGCCGAGGTCGGAAACGTTCAGAATGCCCATCGTCTTCAGGCGAGCCGCCATGGTGGCAAGCGGGTCACGGGCTTTCCAGGCGTCTTCCTCGGCGCGCGTGCGGTAGCCGAATTCGCTGCCCGGGCGGGCGCCGCTCTGATGTAAAAACCGGTAGCAAAGCGCCTCGACCAGCACCGGGCCGCCTTCTTCCTCGATCGTCCGGCGCGCTTCGCGCATGGCGTGATGGACCGCCACCACATCCATGCCGTCGCATTCGATGCCACGAAAGCCGAGCATGGGTCCGCGCGAGGCCAGCCGCGTCTCGCGCGTCTGCTCATTGATGTGCGTCGAGACGGCATAGAGATTGTTTTCGGCGAAAAAGATCACCGGCAGCCGGTAGAGCGCGGCGATATTCATCGCCTCATAGGCCGGTCCCGCCATCATCGTGCCGTCGCCGAAGAAGGCGACCGAGATGTTGCCGGTGCCGAGCAGCTTGTCGGCGAGCGCGTAGCCGGCCGCGTGCGGCAGGTTGCCGCCGATGATGGCGCTGGTGCCAGGAATCCCTGAAGCATCGTCACGCATATGCATCGAGCCGCCACGGCCGCCGCAATAGCCTGACTTGAGGCCCATGATCTCGGCCATCAGGCCGCGAACCGATCCCTGCATGTCCGGATTGAAAGCGTCGCCCAGCGGGTCGAATCCCCTGGGCGTCTGCGCGTTGACCAGCTTGGCCAACACCTGGTGATGGGCGCGATGGGTGCCGTTGATGCGGTCGCCGGTGCCGAGCACGGACATCGCGCCGACCGCCGTCGCCTCCTGGCCGATGCTGGCATGCGCCGGACCATGCACCAGCCCGGCGTTGGCGAGATCGAGCACTTTTTCCTCGAAACGGCGGATGAGCAGCATCTGGTGATACCAGCGCACCAGGCTCGAAACCTCGGCGTCGTTCCAGTCCGAATCGTCGACGTCTAGCCGCAACCAGGGCGCCGATGGCTGGATCGATGTCTGCTGGACCATGTCAGCTATTTCCGTTCTGGTAGATGATATATCAAATATTTTCTCAGTCGATTGGGCCGTTCGTTTTTCCTGGGCACGGCACTGGCTTGCGGGCACCGAACAAATGGAATTAAATTTCATTTTCTGTGCGAAGCCGAGACTAAGCCGGGACGCCGCCGTTCCGCAAGAGGAATTTTGAAGCCTGCTTTCGGGTCATTCCACTCTTGAAACCGAATGCCAGATTGCGGTGAAATCAACGCCTTAAGCGGGCATGTCGGCACCCGTCCCCGGATGACGGCGTCAGATTTCAGGTGCGATCCCGCGTCGGTATGATATAATCACACCGATGTTATAGGAGAAATCATGGCCGCTACCGAAAAACGCACCTTCAGCCTGCCAACAGAGCAGGCTGCTTTCATCGACCAACTCGTTAAATCGGGAACCTACGCGACCAGCAGCGAAGTGATCCGCGCCGGGCTTCGTGCCCTGCAAGAGCGCGACGCGGCTGTTGAGCGCTGGCTGCGCGAGGAAGTCGTGCCGACCTATGACAGATGGAAGGCAGACCCAAACGGGATCTCGCGGGAAGAAATGGCAGAGCGGGCGCGAAAACGCCACGAGGCGCGCATGCAGAGGGATGCGTGAAGCAACGGACTGTCATTTATGCCGCCAAAGCCGGCGACGATCTCGACTGGATTTACGACACCATTGCGGACGCCAGCAGCGCCTTCACGGCTGATCGCTACGACCAACGCATCAGGGCATTCTGCGAAAACCTTGACTACGGCTCTGAGCGAGGTTCGCGTAGGGATGACCTGCGGCCGGGGCTTCGCGTAATCGGATTTGAGCGCCGCGTCACCGTTGCTTTCATCGTGGAACCTCACCAGGTGGTGATATTGCGCGTGTTCTATGGCGGGGCCAATTGGGAGGATGAGCTGTAATCCGCGACGGGAAAGAGTCATGAATCGGATGGTCGCGTGAACCCCGGCTAGCGATCCGCTTGGTGCTGGAAGAACTGCAAAAACAATTCTCGCTCCGTGGTGATGTCGAGCTTCTCGTAGATGCGCCGGCGATGGTTCTTGACCGTGCCGACGGTGATGCCGAGGCGCTCGGCGATGTTCGCCGTCGGATGGCCGGCAAGGATCAGCTGGACAAGTTCCCGCTCCCGCAGCGACAGCTCCGGCCACAGGCTGGCTGGAATGGTCGGCTCCTGCCGGGGCGAGGCGCCGGGGCCTGTCGGCGCCGACGTGCGGGAGAATTCGGTTCCGCGCGCCTTGATGTCGAGCGCGTGCAGCGCCTCGAACACCGGCAGCCGCTCATCCAGCAGGGCGATCTCGCTATCCTTGAATGTGGTGGTCGAGCGGTCGAGGAAGATGCCGAGGCAGCAGTCGCCGCCATCGGCCAGCATGATGCCGACCTCGTCGCAGATCTCCGACTGCGCCAGGAAGCCGGCTATGTACTGGCCGCGCTTGGCCTCGTCGTCGGCGAGCCGTTTCAGCGGCATGATGCCGAGCCTTCGTTCGCGCCGCCACGAGGCATAGAACGGGTCGAAGACGTAGTAATTGTCGAGATAGCGCCGGACCATTTCATCCGAGAAGCGCCGGTGCTTGATGAATTCGGGTGTCTGCGTCGCCGAATAGCGCGTCACCGTGACGAGGTCGTGCTCGATGTCGGCGCCGATCAGGTCGATCAGGCAATCGACATGCCTGTCCGTGCCGGTGGCGGCGATCGCCTTGGCGAGCGGCGCCCAGATATTGCCCATGCGCATGCCCTTTTCTCGGCGATCCCAGCCCAACCGTCATTGTGTCTTTAGGCATATGGCGCGACGCCGCCTGTCGAATCTAGCCTGGCGTCAACCTAGACCAGATCCCGAGGCGACCGTGACCCAACCCAATCTCACCGCCCCCATCGTCGGCAACCCAATCGTGATTGGCATCGACGCCGGCGGCACCATGACCGACACGATCCTTGTCGATCAGGACGGCCACTTCAAGATCGGCAAGTCGGCGACCACGCCGAAGAACGAAGCCGAGGGTTTTCTGGCTTCGGCCGAGGACGCGGCGGATGCCTGGGGCATCTCGCTGGAATCATTGTTTTCCGGCGTCAACGTCGTGCTCTATTCCGGCACCGGCATGCTCAACACGCTGTTGTCGCGCACCGGGCGTCGGCTCGGCCTGATCACCACCAAGGGCCTGGAAGACATGATCCTGATGGGCCGCGGGCTGCAGGCCTGGGCCGACTATTCCTATGCCGACCGGCTGCATGCCGTCACCCATCACCATCCCGATCCGCTGGTGCCGCGCCGCCGCACGCATGGCGTCACCGAGCGCATCGACCAGTTCGGCGACATCGTGCTGCCGCTCTACGAGCATGAGGTCTCCGCCGCCGCCAAAAAACTGATCGCCGACAAGGTCGAGGCGATCTGCATCATGACCATCTTCTCGCACGTCAATCCGGTGCACGAGAAGCGCATCGCCGAGATCTGCCGCGAAGAGGTCGACAAGGCCGGCGCCGACATCATCGTCTACACCAGCCACGAGGTCCGCCCGGTCATCCGCGAGCAGTCGCGGCTGAACTCGGTGCTGATCGAGGCCTACGCTACCTCGCGTGGCCGCAAGCAGCTCAAGGGCATCGAGGACGTTTCGAAGAAATACGGCTTCAAATATGGCGTGCAGACGCTGCTCTCCTTCGGCGGCCTGACCTCGATCAACCACCCGCGACTGCACGAAACCATGATCTCAGGCCCGATCGGCGGCATCCTCGGTGCGGCCTATGTCGGCAAGCTGATCGGCAACGACTCGCTGATCTGCTCGGACATGGGCGGAACCTCTTTCGACATGGGCGTCATCACACGCGGCCAGACGCGGATCGAGAACGAGCCGCTGATGGATCGTTTCAAGCTCAACGTGCCGACGCTGCATCTCGACACCATCGGCGCCGGCGCCGGCATGATCCTCAAGGTTGATCCCCTGACCAAGAAGGTCTCGCTTGGGCCGGAAAGCGCCGGCTCGGATCCCGGTCCGATCTGCTTCGATCGCGGCGGCACCGAACCGACCATCGCCGATTGCGACGCCATTCTCGGCCGCCTTAACCCGCATTACTTCCTCGGCGGCAAGGTCGTGCTGCAGGTCGAAAAGGCGCGCCGCGCCTTCCAGGAGAAATGCTCCGACATATTGGGCGTCGGGGTGGAGGAAGCCGCCGAAGGCATGATCGACATGCTGGAATCCGATGCCAACAACGCGCTGCGCCGCGTCATCTCGGGCCAAGGCATTCATCCTTCGGAGTTCACACTGCTGTCCTATGGCGGCTCCGGTCCGCTGCATCTGGCCGGCTGCTCCAGGGGCATAGGCTTCAAGGACATCATCACCTTCCAGTTCGCGGCCGCCTTCTCCGCCTTCGGCTGCACCACGGCCGATTTCATGCGCCGGCATTCGGTGTCGACGCAGCACGACATTCCGTCACGCGCCGACGAGGCGACGCTGGCCGCCTTCGGCGCAAAGGTCACCACGGTCTGGAACGACCTGACCAAGGCCGCGGTCGACGAGATGATCGCCGACGGCCACGCGCGCGAAAAGATCAGGACCGTGCCGTTCCTGATGATGCGCTACACCGGCCAGCTCGAGGATGTCGAGGTGATGGCGCCGCTCGCCGAGGTCAATTCGGCCGACGACATGCGTAGGGTTATCGACGAGTTCGAGGCGGTCTACGCCAAGGTCAACCATCGCGTATCGCGCTATGGCGAAGCCGGCTTCACCATCACCGAACTCGGGCTGATCGCCACCGCCGACAAGGTCAAGCCGGTGCTGCTCAAGCGGCCGCTCGGCGCCTCCAATCCGGCAGCCGCCCACAAGGGCGTGCGCGAGGCCTATATTGGCGGACGCTGGCATAAGGCCAATCTCTATGAGATGGACCAGCTGCAACCCGGCCACGAAGTGATCGGCCCGGCCATCATCGAACATCCCGCCACCACGCTCGTCGTTCATCCGCTGGATCGCGTCCATGTCGATGAATGGACGCTGCTGCACTACACCCACGCTTGAGAGGGCGACCGCCATGTTGGACAAACCTGCCTCGGCCCTGCGCCTTCGCGAAAGACTGCTCGATTCCGAGCGGCTGATGGAAGAGACCGGCTGCTATGACGGCATCACGGAACTCACCCTGCGCAACCAGGATCCGCTGAAATTCGAGACGCTGCACACCAAGCTGCGCGCCTATTGCGTCTCGGCGCGCGAAATGGCCCGCCGCATCTCGGCCTCGCCCGGCGTGCGCGAGGTCGGCGAGATGGTGGTCGCCATCTACACGCCCGAAGGCGATGCCATCGCGCTGTCCAACGGCATCATGGTGCATGTCCATACGATGAGCCGCTTCATCAAATGGATGATCAAAAACGGCTACGAGGAAAACCCGAAGATCCGCGAAGGCGACATCTTCGCCAACAACGATGCCTTCATCGGCACCGTGCAGGTGCCTGATGTCATGGACGTGGTGCCGATCTTCCATGAAGGCACGCTGGTCGGCTGGGCCGGTGCGGTCTGCCATGAGCTGGAAGCCGGCGGCATCACGCCGGGCGGCGACGTCTGCTTGGCGCAGGAGCGCTTCACCGAAGGCCTGTTCGTGTGCGCCGAGAAGATCGGCGAGAACGATGAGATCCGCCGCGACTATGTCATCCGCTGCGAGCGCAATCTGCGCATGCCGATCTACTGGGTGCTCGACGAGAAGGCCAAGGTCGCCTCCTGCATCGACATGCGCGAAAGCGTCAAGCAGTTGATCTCGGAGATCGGCCTCGACTACTGGATGAAGGTGTCGAAGGAGTTCATCGAGGAAGGCCGTCGCGCCCAGCTCGCCCGCACCCGCCAGCTCACCGTGCCCGGCATCTATCGCGGCCACACTCTTTACGGCCACGTCACGGCGGGAAAGCCCGGCTTCCAGCTGCTCGGCGATCCCGACTGGCTCTACAACATCCCGATCGAGATGGAAATCACCACCGACGGCAAGATCACCATGGACTTCGAGGGCACGCAGCCCTGGGGCTATCATTCGATGAACTGCACGCCGGCCGGCATGGATGGCGGCATGTTCGTCACCTTGACCCAGCACATGAATTTCGAAGGCCTGGTCAATGACGGCGCCTGGATGGCGACCGAGCTGAAATTGCCGCACGGCACCTGGACCAACCCCGACAACGAGATGGTGGCCACCGCCACCTCATGGGCCTTGCTGCTGCCGGCCTACGGCGTCTTCCAGCGGCTTTTGTCGCGCAGCTTCGTGGCGCGCGGTTATGTCGAGGAGGCCTTCGTCGGCCAGGTCAACAGCCCGATGATCGAGATGGGCGGCGAAAGCCAGTACGGCACGCCGTTCGGCATGGCGCATTTCGAGTGCGCCGCCGCCGGTTCCGGTGCACTGGCCATCAAGGATGGTCTCGACACCGCCTATGTCGGCTGGAATCCGGAATCCGACATGGGCAACATCGAGGTCTGGGAACAGTCGATGCCGATGGTCTATATCGGCCGCTCGATCGTGCCCAACTCCGGCGGGGCCGGCAAATATCGCGGCGGCTGTTCGTTTGTCTCGACCTGGCTGATCAACAAGACTTCGCATCTGCGGCTCCACACCTCGGAGCACTCCTCGCGCGTGTTCGACAATGCCGGCATGTGCGGCGGTTATCCCGCGCCGACCTGCCAGAAGCATCGCGCGGTGCGCAATTCCAACATCCACGAACTGGCCGCAAGAGGCGAACCGCTGGCGCATGCGCCCGGCATCGACCCGCATGTCTCGGATTACGAGCGGAACATCGGCGGCGACCATGTTGTGGTCGAGGGCCCCTACATCACCTCGCCACACAAATCCGGCGATATCTTCAGCCATTCCTACAATGGCGGCGGCGGCTATGGCGACGTGCTGGAGCGCGATCCGATCAAGACGGCCTGGGATGTCGAGAACGGCTTTCTCACCCGCGAAGCGGCGGACCAGGTGTTCGGCATCGTGCTGGAGGACGATGAGGACGGCTATCCCGTTGCCGATATCGACGCCACGGTCGAGCGTCGCGCCGCCATGCGCAAGGAGCGTCTGGCCAAGGCGATCCCGGTTTCGGACTGGATAGCCAAGGAGCGTGGCCGAGTCGAAAAGGCCGACTTCGCGCCGGAGGTGAAGAAAATGTACGCCAGCGCGATCAAGCTGTCGTCGCGCTTCACCAGGGATTTCAGCGATTTCTGGAACGTCGACGCGAAGTCGATCTTCATGCCGGGAGCAAAGCCATGACCTCGTACAGCAAGGAAGTCCTCGGCGATTTGGCCGCCGGCAAGCTGCCCTGGCCGCAGACAAGGCGCATCATGAGCGCCTACAAGGATGATGACCGCTTCTTCAAGATGGTCGCCGTCTATCAGGACCGCGTCGCCTGGAAGGATCCGATCCTGCTGCCGGTCTCGGATCACCTGTTCATCTGCCAGAGCGGCGATGGGCGGATAACCCGCTGCGAATGCGGCCATTCCTTCGGCGACTATCGCAAGAACTGGAAGCTCAACGCCGCGATCAACGTCCGCAACACCGAGGAGGCGCTGCGCGAGATCTATCCCAACAGCGATCTCCCCGATCCCGAATGGATGGAAATCCGTGAATTCATCTGCCCGGAATGCGGCACGCTGCATGAGGTGGAAGCGGCGGCGCCCGGTTATCCCATCGTCCACGATTTCGAGCCCGACCTCGAAGGCTTCTATCGCGAATGGCTGGGCAAGCCGCTCTAGGAAACATGAATCGCTGTCGATGGAGGCTGGCCGGTATGATTGCCAAATCCGGTCAGGCCTGATTGCCTGCCCGGAACAAAGCGGAGACCGTGCGCCATGAACAACCTTTCCGGCCGCAGCGCCATCGTCACCGGCGGTTTCTCGGGCATGGGCTTCGCCATTGCCACGGCTTTGGCCGAGGCCGGCGCCAACGTTGCCGTCGGCTCCTACATCGCGCCGCCCGGCTCTGACAGGTCCGATGCCGCCTACTATCCAGGCGTGGACGAGATCGAGCGTGTGCGGTCTACCCTTTCAGCCCATGGCACCAAGGTTTATGCCGCCCATCTCGACGTGCGCGACAGCGACGTCACCAATCGTTTCGCGGCGGACGCCGAAGCCGCCATCGGACCGGCGGACATCCTGGTCAACGCCGCGGGCACCACCGCCGAGCAGCCGGTCTGCGGCCATTCCGACGCGCTGTGGGACAAGATCGTCGACACCAACCTGACCGGCGCCTTCCGCGCCACCCGCGCGGTTCTCCCCGGCATGATCGAGCGCGGCTGGGGCCGCATCGTCAATATCGGCTCGACCGCCGCCTCGGTCGGCTGGAGGGACAACCCTGCCTACTGCGCGTCCAAGGCCGGCCTTCTCGGTCTCACGCGCTGCGTGGCACTGGAAGGGGCCGCGCATGGCGTCACCTGCGTCATGATCAGCCCGACCTGGGTCGAAACTGAACTGATGCGCCGCAACGTGGCGCAAGTCGTCGAGCGCGAGGGCAAGGGGCGCACCGCTGAGGAAGCGATGGCCGAGATCGCCAAAGGCAACCCGCAGCAGCGCATGCTGCAACCGCAGGAGATCGCGGCTCTGGCGGTCTTCCTGTGCTCGGACCTGGCCATGGGCATCACCATGGAAAACATACAGATCACCGGCGGAGCCCTGTGGTAGCGTTTGCGCCGACAGGAGACAGAGCCTGATCCAGGCCATCAGGCCGGACGGACCTCTCCGCAAATGCCGCGCTGTAAGACAAGGTGACCGGATTTGCCATTGAGCGCCGGGCGCGATAGGTTATATTGCACTGCACAATGGAGACGCCGTTTATTGCACGACCATGTTTGCGCAGATTCCGGCCGGCTCATGGCTTGCCGGCCCTGGGTCGCGTCGGCGGGACTCTGAGATGAAGATTCCAAAGTCCCTGCTGATCGATCCCGAGAAGAACTCTGTCTATGGTGCCTTTGCCGTAGCCGTCTCGATCTGGGCGTTTTCCTATTCGGTCATTTTCGGCCAGGTGCTGATCCTGGCCTACTATGCGGTCTGGCTTCCGCTCATCATGGTCGACTACAGGCGGTTCCTGCGGCATCTGTCCAGCGCCTGGCTGCCGCTGCTGTTTGCCGCCTATGTCTGCTTCTCGGTTTTCTGGTCGCAGGCTCCCGGCGTCACCGCAAGGACGTCGGTCCAGTATTTTTCCCATATCGCCTGCGCATATGTCGCCGCGCGCACCGTCAGCGTGCGCACGCTGACCATAGGGGCGCTGGTCGGGATATTCGTCGTCCTTCTCTATTCGCTGAAGGTCGCGAACTATTCCGAGGACGTTCTCGACGGCACCGTCAACTTTGTCGGCGCCTTCGCCTCCAAGAACCAGATCGGCTTTGTCGGCTCGCTCGGCATCTATTTCTGCGCCGTCTTCCTTGCGTTCTACAGGCGCGGCCGGCTGAGCTTCATCCTGGCGGTGCCCGTCGTGCTGCTGTCGGCCTATGTGCTGGTCGTGTCGCATTCCGCCACCTCGATGGCCTCGATACCGGCGGTTCTGGCGCTGGTGGCGCTTCTTGCCATGAGCAAACTTCTGTCACGACGCTATCGCCGGGTGATCTTCCTGATCGGCGCCGGCCTGCTGGTCGTGACTGCCTTCGTCGCCTTGAATCTCGGGCTGATGGACTTCGTCCTCGGCCTCTTCGGCAAGGATTCGACACTCACCGGGCGGACCTATCTGTGGGAGCAAGGCTGGAACGCCGTGCAGAAATCGCCGATTCTCGGCGTCGGCTATGCCGCCTATTGGGTGCAGGGCTTCGCCGAAGCCGAGCGGCTGTGGAACGAGTTCTACATCACCACCCGCACCGGCTTCCACTTCCACAACACCTATATCGAAGCCCTCGTCGAGCTCGGCTTCGTCGGAGCGACGCTGGTATCGCTGATCATGCTGCGCACGCTCTACGGCCACGTTTCGGCGGTGATCTTCAGGACATGGCAGGCGGATTCGGTGATCCTCTTCGGCGTGATGGTGCTGCTTTTGATCCGCTCCTTCGTCGAGGTCGAGATACTCAACCCCTACATCATGGGCTCTTTCCTGATGTATTTCAGCTTCTTCAAGCTGGCGCGGCTGCCCGTCGTCACTACCCGCACGCGGCGGTCGCAGGCCCTGGAGCCGGCGGAGGCGGCCAGGGGCGAGGCCGACTGGCCCCGGCATGCCGGCCGTCCGGCGGCGGCCGGTCGGTCATGAACTATCATCTCGCGGGCTGAAGGGAGCGGCCGTCCCCTTGAGCAGGCATGTGCTCGGACGGGAAGCCTCGATCCGGAGACGGTTATTACAGTTTCCGCAGGGAGATGTTCAAACAAACTGAGCCAGAGCCTCATCCCGATTCTATCGGGGTGAGGCTCCGGCTCGAAACACTGGATCGTGTTGGAAGTCGGACTACTGGCTGGCCAGCGGCGCCAGCTTGACCTTGATCAC
The DNA here is from genome assembly GCA_014189435.1 of Mesorhizobium loti. Classification (NCBI taxonomy): domain Bacteria; kingdom Pseudomonadati; phylum Pseudomonadota; class Alphaproteobacteria; order Hyphomicrobiales; family Phyllobacteriaceae; genus Mesorhizobium; species Mesorhizobium loti. The sequence continues at coordinate 5,550,019 of CP050293.1, read as the reverse complement.
ATCGCCAGGCAGCACCAGTGTGTCTTCCTTGGCGGCGATTTCGCTGGTCTTGCCGTCGACATTGCGCACCAGTGAATAGAGCAGGGTGGGCTGCTGATCATTTGTCATAGCGGCCGTCGTCGCGGGATCGGTGGCCTGGGCTATCAGGCCCTTCTGCATATTCGCCTTCAGCGCGGCCTCGTTCAGGTCGGCTTCGGTCTGCTGCCGGTCGGTGGCGAGACTTGAGCTCAAGGTGTTCTGGGCATCGATAGCGTCCTGCTTCGCCTTGCTGATCGCCTGCTTGGCGGTGAGGATGGCCGTTTCGTAGTCCAGGATCTTACCCTGCAGGTCGGCGACCGACTGCCGCGAATCCAGCAGCCGGGCGTTGGCGATCAGGCCTTTCTGCGCCAGCGGGCCGATGCTGGTGAGTTGCTGCTGTGCCAGGTCGACCTGCTGCTGCTGGTTGACGATCTTCTTCTGCAGCGATTCGATCTCGGATTCCAAAACCCCTTTCAGATCGTCGAGCGCCTCGAGTTTCAGCTTCAGCGCCTTTTGGTCAGCCGTCAGGATCGTCATCTCGTCCGCGACGATGGCTGGCAGTCTCGGATCGCCCTCGGCCTCCTTCGGCACGTCGAAACTCGCCTTGCCGGCCATGTCCGCGTCGATGCGGGCGCGCCTGACGATCAGCCGAATGCGCTGGTCGTCAGAGATATCGAAATTGCCCTTGGCGGTGACCAGGTCCTTGCCGAGCTGGGGACCGTAGTCGGCGTTGCGCCGGATGCCTCCGGCGACGCTGATGGCCTTCAACACTGTCAGATCGGGTACAAAAGGAAACTGGCCGGGGTTCTGGACTTCGCCCGAAATGTAGAATGGCCGGAACTGCGCCATCTCGACCGAGGCTTCCGGTCTGTCTGACAAAGCGAGCTTTTTCTGCAAAGCCTCGCCGATCGCCGTTGCGATTTCGGACGTGGTCTTGCCGGATGCCGGCAGTTCGCCGGCGAACGGCACCGACAGCGTGCCGGATGGACCGACCGTGTACTCGCCGTTCACCGCCGACCAGTCACGGAATGTGCCTTCCACGGTCTGCCATTCGGCAACGCGGATGGTGAGCTTGTCCTGCGATCCGAGGCGGTAGTCGCCGGCAGTGGCGATGTGGGGCACGACGAGCGACACGGCAAGGCATGTGGCCAGCAAACGCGCCCGCCGTAGGCGGCCGGAAACCGGGCCGCTGCGAAAGGCTTCGAACATATCTGTTTTCAACTGAACGTTCCGATCCGCTTTAGCCCCATCGCCCGATGAGCTTGCGTCGAATGGCCGGCGCCAATGTCTGGCATTGGCCACCGGCTGGTCAGTAAGAGCCGCGCGACATCCACACGGCCGGGACGGTCTTGATGATGATGCGAACGTCCTCGAACAGCGACCAGTTCTCGACATAGTGGCGGTCGAAGGCGACGCGGCTGTCATAGGATACGTCGTTGCGGCCGCTGACCTGCCACAGGCCGGTCAGGCCGGGGCGGGATTTCAGGTAGTAGACGGCGGATGTGCCATAGATCTCCAGTTCGTCGCGCACGACTGGACGAGGCCCGACAAGGCTCATGTCACCTTGCAGGATGTTGATGATCTGCGGCAGCTCATCAAGGCTGAGCTTCCTCAGCACCGCGCCGACGCGGGTGACGCGCGGGTCGTTCTTCAGCTTGCGGGTCGCTACCCATTCCGCGTTGGCGTCCGGGTTGGTGGCGAGATAGGTTGCCAGCACCTTGTCGCCGTCCGGAACCATGGTGCGGAACTTCAGGCAAGGAAAAACCCGCCCGCCGCGCCCGATTCGCCGGTGGCCGTAGAAAATCGAGCCGCCGTCGGAAAACTTGACGAGCAGCGCTATCATGACAAACAGCGGGCTGAGGGCGATCAAGCCAATCAGTGAACCGGTGATATCGAAGCTGCGTTTGAGCAGGCCGCCGATCGGCGGCGGAAAATCGATGTCAGCCTGCGAAAAGCTCGCGGTGGCTGACTTGGCAGCGTCCCTCATGCCGTAAACTCCATGCGTTGAACGAATGGTTCACCACACGATACCAAAAAAATGTTGCAGCGCAACACACAATTTCCCACCCCGTTGAAATAGTCGCGTCATGAATTGACTAAATAATAAGCTAGACATGCACAAATTTCGGGATGTTTAGCACATTTGTGACAATAAACGGGCAGCGTTGAAAAAATAAGGACATTTTCGGGGCGGTTTTTAGGCAGGCCTACCTATCTGTCGAGATGTGGCGCACGTTAGTGCTTTAGCAAGCCATGATACTCGGGAAAAACCATATAAAATACTACTTAATATTGCCCATTCTACTGAAAATCGCGGATGGCAGGAGGTCGGCTTGAATCCGGTCGCGTGCATTGCACCATGGCAGAGTCGATCGCAAACGCTCAATCAAAAATATCCGCGGTTGCCCTTGCCGCCTACTGCTCGCCTTAATAGAATTGCAAATTATACCTGTCAGAGTAGCGACAGGTATCAAAGGCCGGAAGCAACCGGTCGAGAGTGGGCGACCTTAACAAGCCCACATGACAAGGGACGGCGCTCGGGTGGGGCAATCGTTAAATGTACCCGAGCCGGTTTATGGGCTGTTGGGTATGGCGCTTCCAAAATTCATCCTCGGGATGATTTTCGCTTTGGCGATCGTTGTCGGCTGGTCGTGGCTGGGCGGCGCGTCGATAGGCACAATACTGCTGCGCGTCATCATCTGCGCCGTGGTTATCCAGGCGGGCTATTTCGTGCTCATCTACGCCATGATTGCCAGGAGCGCACCGACGCCGGCCGACATGGCTCGTGACGCCGAACGAAAACTGAATGCGCCCGAGGTGGCCGAAGGCGAGAAACTGGGCAGCGCCAGGCGTAGCCTGCACTAACCAGCGCCCGACCGGCCTCACGCCACGTTGGCGGGTTCGGTCTCCGACTGCTCCCCCGACAGCATCCTCGACAACCGGCTGCCGGTTTTTTCCTTCAGCCGCTGATATTGGCCGACCTCGACGATGCGGCCGTTTTCCATCGCCACCACCCAGTCGGCGAAGGCGATCATCGACGGCCGGTGCGCAATGGTCAGGATCGTCATCGTGCCGCGCAATCCGTCGATCGACCTGGCGATCAGCGACTGGTTCTGCCAGTCGAGCGCGCTGGTGGCCTCGTCCAGGATGAGCAGCGACGGCTTGCGCAGCAGCGCGCGTGCAAGCGCGATGCGCTGGCGTTCGCCGCCCGACAGCCGCACGCCGCGGTCGCCGACCACCGTCTCGAGCCCGAGGTCGAGCCGTTCGACGAACTCGCCGGCGTGCGCCTGATGCAGCGCGGTCCACAGATCGTCATCGCTGGCCTGCGGCGCGGCAAGGCGCAGGTTCGCCGCGATCGTGTCATGCAGCAGGAACACGTCCTGCGGCACATACGCCACCTGGTCGCGCCAGCGGCGGCGATTGCCGGCATCGATCTCGACGCCGTCGACGAGCATTTTGCCGGCGGTCGGCTCGAGCAAGCCGAGCAGCATGTCGGCGATCGTGCTCTTGCCCGATCCGGACGGGCCGATCAGCGCGGTGACCTTGCCCGCCGGCAGGCCGAAGGTGATGCCGGTGACCACCGTCCTGGCAGGGTCGTCGCCATAGAAGAAGGAAACGTCCCTCACGTTGAGCCCGGTGGCGAGCGACAGCTTGTCGCCTTCCCCGGCCCCCGCCTCGTCCGGTTCGCGCTCGGCGTCGAAACGCGCCTGCAGGCCGCGCATCGCCGTATAGGCGGGCAGATTGATCAGCACTTGCTGAGCCTGCGTCTGCATGTCCATGAAGCGCGGCGCGATGCGCATGAAGACCAGGAGCAGGACGACGATCTCAGCCAGCGACAGGTTGAAGCGGACCAGCGCCACATAGATGAACAGGCTCAGGCCTATGACGCTCGCCACCTGGAACACCGCGGTGCCGATGGTGCTGTTGCGCACATAGTCGACATTGTCGGCCTTCATCTTTTCCAGCGTCGACTGCAACTGCGCGAAATAACTGGCTTCGACGTTCAGGCTCTTAGCCACCTTGATGCCGCCGAGAAATTCCGAAACCGTCCGGTACTGATCCTGGCGATTGGCGGTCAGCACCCGGCCAAAGGCAGTGGCCCGCGCCCGGAAGGGCTGTAGCGCCACGAACATCACGATGCCAATGGCGACGGCAAACAGTGTCATGACCGGCGAGATGAACATGGAAATCAGCAGATAGCCGGCCAGGAGCACGGCTATCTGCACCAGCATCAACAGCGAGAACGCGGCGCCCTGGACGCGGTCGATGTCGCCGGTCAGGGCGTGGTCGAGGTCGGAGCTCCGCATGCGCGTGAAAACGCCCCAGCGCGCCTTGCCGATGCTTTCGAACAGGTTCATGCGCACGCGGTTGATGAAATCGAACAGCAGTCTGGCCATGTAGACCGACTTGAAGCGGTTGAATGCCGCCTGGACCGCAACGAGCCCGACGAGCGCACAGAGCACCGTGGTCAGTTGCAGCGTGCCGTCCGGCACCAGCCAGCGCACGAAATCATTGTTCGGCAGCTTGACCGCGAAATCCTGGTCGGAGCGTCCGACCAGATGCAGCAGCGGGATGAGCAGCAGGATGGAGATGCCTTCGGTCAGGCTGCCCAGGATCAGGAAGATCAGTGCCGTCCAGGCTCGCCGGCCGCCGATCTGGGCAATGGCGGCGCCAAATGCGGCGACGTCTCGAAACAGCGACAGGCGAAGGATTGAGGACTTCGACATGATTGCGCTCACGACCGCCGGCTGCCAGCCGCCAGATCCCTTTCGATCAGGTCCACAGCCTCACCGATCCTGTCCAGGCCCGTCGGGACTTCCAGCCGGCACACACCGACATGGTTAGCAATCCCTGAACAGTGCCGAAGATGCGCCGCCGCGAAATGGTCGGGCAGGGCCGCGCGACCGAAACGCGTCACATAGGAGAATTTGATGATGGCCGGCAGGGCGGCGATGGCGGGCAAGGGCGTGATATCGGCCTTTTCGCCGCGCTGGAGAATATAGATCCTGGTCGCCGGCACCTTGTTGCCGGAAAAGCCACCGTTCAGGCGATGCTGCATCTTGTCGATCGCCGGATGAACCTGCGGCCGCACCTCCGCTTGCCTCAGCGAGATCGCCGCCGCGGCGTCGGCGGCCAGTTTGATCTGCGGAAAACCCGGAACGATCATCGGCTCGCCCGGATCGGCGAGGTCCAGCGCCACCACGTCATCGGTAAGCAGTTGATGTCCGGCCCGGATCATAGCGCTTGCCGTCGTCGACTTGCCGGCGCCCTTGTCGCCCATGAAGATGGCGCTCCTGCCGGCAACGGCAATGGCGCTGGCGTGCAGGACGAGCAGGCCGCGCCGATGCAGGAGCAGCGCCATGACCGGACCCAACAGCGGAAACGCGATCAGCGTATCGTCGACGCCGGGCGCCGGCTCGATGTCGATACGGCTGAAATCACTGATCAGGAACGCGCCGACGGCATGCCAGGCTAGATATTGCCGGTCCGGCCCGAAACGGAAGTCGGTCGCGGCTTCGGGCGAGGGCTTTGGCAGGTCGATCGCGCCGACGGCGATCACGACATCCGCCGTCCCCGGCGCCGCCGGCTCCAGTTCGGGCAACGTCACCTCGGACGCGATGGTCAGGCCATAGGCCCGGTAGAAGCGGCGTTCCCGCACGACCCGGCCATGCGGGCGGGGATCGTCACCGTATGCGGCGAGCGGCTCGTTGCGAGGCATCATGCGGGGCTCCCGCTGTGCTGGAGTTGCCGCAGCCAGAGCGACAGCGAGGCCGAGCGCCAGACATACTGGACATCCAGGGGGCTGCCTGATCGGGTTGGCGCAGCAGTCGCGCATAGGCTGCACTCACCTGAGGCAGATTGACGTAGGGCGCGATACGGTTCGCATCCGAGACCAGCAGCTGTTCCAGGAGGTCGCGATGGTTGCGCAGCATGCCGTTGACGAGATTGGCGGTGAAATCGATCTTGTCGCGCCGCCATTGCACCGCCGCCGGCAGGACGCCTTGCATGGCGCGGCGCAGCACATAGCGGCCGAAGCCGTGGCTCAGCTTCTCCTCACCCGGCAGTGCCAGGCAGAACTCGACCAGCGGCTTGTCCCAGAAAGGGTAGCGCGGCTCGACGCCGAAATTGGCGGCGGCCTTGTCGAGAACCTCGAAAGCATGCGGGACATAGCCGTTTGACAGGATCCAGCGGTGGCTCAAGGCATCGCTGGCCTGGATGCCGGGCGGCATATAGCCGGCCCGGTGAAACCGGTCGACAAGCTCGGTGCGCCTGGCCAGGTCCGGATTGATCAGGTCGCGCCAGCCGCGCGGCGCCCCGGTCGGCTTGCGGATCCTGCTCAGCACACGGTTCGCCATGTGCCTCAGCCTGGCGATGCGCCAGGCCGGCCCGTAGAGGGTCAGGAACTGGAAATAGAGGCCAAGCGTGCTGTCGCCATAGGTGTTGGAGGCGCTGCGGATCTCGCGCCACAGATCCATCCATCGGCCGGCATTGGCAAGCTCATGCAGATGACCGTGGCCTTGTGAAACGACCTCGTCGCCGCCGTGGCCATCCAGCAACACCCTGATGCCCTTGGCGCCGGCGGTCCGGTAGATACCGCGGGTGAGCGTCAGGCCCGGCGCCAGGAACGTTCCTTGCTGCTCTTCCAGCACGCGTTCGAATTCGGCGAATGGCGCATAGTTGCCCACTGGTATCAGCGTTGGGTCAAACTGCTGCTGGTCGAGAACGGCATCGATAAAGGGCCGCTCGTCCATCGGCGAGCCCTTCTCGAAAATCAGCGAGAAGGTCTGCAGCTTCGGCTTGCGCGCAGCGGCGTTCTGCAGGCCGGCGACACAGGCGATCGACGAGGAATCGAGGCCGCCGCTCAGCATTGCGCCGACCGCCTGACTTCCCCGCATGCGGTTGCGCACCGATTGAGAGAACAGGTGGGCGAATTCCTCCGGTGCATCGGACCGCAAGGGCCGCGCCGATGGCTCGATCTGCCAGTAGCGGCGCAGCACCACCTGTTGCGCGGTGACGGTGAGGCTGTGGCGGGCCGGCAGGCTGAATACATCGCTGTAGGGAGTAGACTGCGGGTCGTCGGGAAGCCCGGCCAGGAACCCGGATATCTGGTGCTCGCTGATACGTGCGCCGACCCCCTCGACGCCCAGGATCGGCCCGATCTCCGAGGCAAAGGAGAAGCGCTGGTCCGCCGCGTGGTAGTAGAACGGCTTGACGCCGAAATGATCGCGCGCGCAAAACAGCGATTGCCGTTCGCCATCCCAGATGGCGAAGGCGAAATCGCCTTGCAGGTGCACCGGGCAGGCTTCGCCCCAGCGCAGATAGGCCCGCATCAGCAAGATCGCGTCGGCGACCGACTGGTCGCGGATGCCGAGCCTGGCCAGCAGCTCGTCACGGTTGTCCAGCCGGCAATCGGCGGTGACGGCGAGTCTGCCCCCAGCCATCGTCAGCGGACCGGGGCCGGCTTCATCCGTGGTGTTGAGCCAGGCGTGGCCAAGCGCGATGTTGGTGTCCAGCCACCACGAACTGCCGTCAGGGCCGCGATGGCGCATGCGGGCCAGCATCCGCTGGATGTCGGCCGCCGCGACCGCCGGTGGATGTCCCAGTGGATGCCCTTGTCGCAGCAGAATTCCGGCGACGCCGCTCATCGGCTGCCGTGATCGACGAGATGGGCGAAACCGTCGATCGATCCGCCAAGCACGATATGGTTGTCGCTGATCAGCCAGGCATGTGCTTTCAGTTGCTCGCCCGTGCCGCGTTCGATGCCGATGCGTATCTTCGATTCATTGCCCTGGCGGGCGAGAATGTATTGACCTGAAAGCGCCTGGGTCAGGCACGTGGCGTAAGGCACGAAACGGGCCGCGGCGGCAACGCCCCAGGCGACACGCCGCAACTCGCCCATCGAGGCGCATTGACGCGTATCGAGCCGTGTCACCAGGCTGCGAACACGATTGTAGGACAGCAGCGTCAGCCCCAGCCGAACCGCCGCGACCACCAGCAGGCAGCGGCCGAGGAAGATCATTTCCGAGCCGCTCAGGGAGAAAACCCTGAACAGACTGCGCCGGCTTCCCCGACGTTTCGTCTGCTTAAGGCTTCTTTCCGTCGCGGGTTCCTGCCGCAAAACCATGGCCCCCGAAACGATGACCTTGTGCGGAGCCGGCCTAGACAAGTGCCTCATGATGCAGCCTCGCAAGCCCGTTGTCGGCCAGCCCCTTCAGCAATGCGTCGATATCGGCCTGGCAGCGCTCCGGGTCGACATTGTAGCGCGCAAGCACGGCGCCGCGGATGTCGGCGATCGACCTGGGTTCCTGGATCAGCTCCCAGATGAAGGCACCGACACCATTCAGGCTGTAATAGACATTGGATTTGAGATTGAGCAGCGCCAGGCCATTGCCGAACTCGCAAGCCACGGCGTCCTTGGCAGCACTCACCAGATCGTGGTCGGCCAAGGGGTGGTCAGCCAAAAGGGGAGCGGATAGCTTCAAGTTCATCCCAAAACCTCGCTTACACTACGCTTCGCAGTTCCAGGCAATGAAGTGGAGTCGGAGGCTTTGCCCCCCGACTCTCTTATGTTTTTGGACCCAGAGCCCCAACATCGTCGCCCTGGAAAAACTGCGATAACCTCAAGAGAAGGTAATGTCGCCGAAAGGCGTTCCTGCCGGGAAAGCGGCGTCCGTTACTGCGCCTGACGAGCCGCCCTGGGTGATCGTTTCAATCGAACCATGCACCGTCAGGCTTGGCGTTTCGTATTCATGCTTTTCAACATTCTGTTCCATTTTACTCTCCGATAAGGACTGGAAACGGCTTGTCGAGTGCCGTCAGCAGGTACATGCTGCAGCGCAATAGCTGCATAGCAGCATTTATGAGTCAAGCCTGATTTACCAGGCGTTAATCAATTACGGGTTGTGCGCGTCACCATACGTGTGAGCCATGCCCAAAACCTGACTTCTTTTGAGCCGATTCCTTGTGCACAAGGACCACGTCGACGTCTCTTCTTTAAGCATCTGATTTTGCTTGCATAAAGTGTCTACTTAGGTGCCTCTTTTTTAGGTATCGCTAATGTGGCGAATCTTGCTTGGCAAATCCTTGCTGAGGATCGGCTGAAACGCCCTGGCAAGCGGGTGTTTCTACTGCGGTTTTCGCCGCCCCTCAAGCGAGCCCGGTAAACGCTGTGGTTGCAAAATTCCGCACTGCAAAAGGAAAGGCTTTACGGCGTCGAGGTTTTTGGTGATGTTTGCTTCGCACTTGCAGCATAAGCGTCCGCGCAAACCGCTTTCTTTGGAGACTGTGCGCTAAATGGCCTTGCCGGATGGTTCATACGAACGATTGCGCGCCGCCGGCTGTGCCGACGAGGTGGCCTATGTGCAGGCCTGCCTGCGGTTGTATTTCGCCGGGCCGCTCGCAACCGCGGGCGACGTGTCGATGCACGGTCTTGACGGTGCCAAAATTGCCGACATTGTCAGGCTGAACAAGGTTGCCACCTTTGTCCTCAAGGCCCTGTCGCGGGCACCCGCGCATGAGAGGCCGGCCGAGCTCTTCCAGTGGCTCGACACCTACCGCAGGAGAACGGTTTCGATGAACGCGTCCTGCATCATGGATTCGATGGCGATCCATGACGTGCTGCGCGCCAGCGAGATCGATTTCGTTTTTCTGAAGGGTCCGTTCCAGCAGCAGCTTCTCTATGACGACCACTTCATGAAGCCTTCGGGCGATGTCGACATCCTGGTTTCGCCGGTGGGGTTTTTCAGGACGCGTGATGCGCTTCGTACGATCGGCTACGAGGTGTCGGGCAAATCGCGCTCCGTCTGGTGGGTCCGCTTCCTCGGCGAACAGCATATGACCCGCGGCGATGGGCCGAGACCGTCCACGGTCGATCTCCACTACCGCCTCCAGCAGCCCGGCTCGCCGAGCCCGCGCGACGCGGACGGGTTCCTGCGGCGCAAACGACAGGTCGAAATCGCCGGCGGGGTAGTGCCGTTCACCTCGATCGCCGACACTTTGCTTTTGTCCTGCATCAGCGTTGCCAAGGCGCTTTTCAACAGGGAACCCTGTGCGGGCTACGTCTGCGATATCAGCGCCAGCGCCAGCCGCCTCGACGAGGCGGATCAGCAGCGTGTGCTCGATGCCGCAACCGCGCAGGGACTGGATGACACGCTGCTGCTCGGCCTGCGCGCCGCCGATGTCCTGCTTGGCGGCGCCGGCACGCTGCTGTCGCAGCGCGCGACCCGGATCCTGTCGCGCATCGGCAATGAGGATCTGCTCAGCATGGTCATCGCGCCGTGGCTGCCGTCGCTGCGCTGGCCGCAGCGGCGAACGGTGCTGTGGGAACTGTGCGGCCGCGCGCCGGTGCGCTATCTGGCCGAAGCCGGCTGGGCGGCGTCCGCCGACATCAGCCGCCGCATCTTTGAGCGGCCAGGCAGTCGCTGAATGAAGACAGATCGGGCGCTGATGGCAATTCAATCGGGCATCGAACGAGTACGGGGCAAGGGCAAATCGATATCACCTGTACGAGAGGCAAATCCATGTCGATGACGAAACCCCAAGTCTGCGTGATCATCGCGGCAAAAAACGCGGCGGCGACAATCGCCGTCGCCATCGCGTCCGCGTTGCGCGAACCGGAAGTGGCGGAGGTCGTCGTCGTCGATGACGCCTCCACCGACGACACCGCTGATGTCGCGCGATCCGCCGACGATGGCAGCGGGCGGCTCGCGGTGATGCGCCTCGACGTCAATCGCGGTCCCTCCTTTGCCCGCAATGCAGCGATCGCCGGCTCGAAATCGCCGTTCATCAGCATTCTCGACGCCGACGATTTTTTCCTCGAAGGCCGGTTTGGCAGCCTGTTTGCCGGCGCCGATTGGGATTTCGCGGCGGACAACATCATGCTGATCAGGGATGATGCGACAGGCGATGCGACGAAAATCGTCGCGCCTAAATTTGCCGCCGATCCGGAATTCCTCGATTTCGAGCGCTTCGTCGAAGGCAACATCTCAAGGCGGCGCGTGCAGAGGGGCGAACTGGGTTTTTTGAAGCCGGTGATCAGCCGTGCCTTCCTCGACCGCCATGGCTTGCGCTACGACGAGAGCCTGCGGCTGGGCGAGGACTATGAGCTCTACGCCCGCGCGGTCGCCCGTGGGGCGCGGTTCAAGGTCATTCGCTCCTGCGGCTACGGCGCCATCGTCCGCGCCGATTCGCTGAGCGGCCGCCACAAGACCCAGGATCTGAAGCGTCTGGCCGATGCGGATCTGGCGCTGCTGGCGATCGACAGCCTGCCGGAAGGCTCGAAGGCGGTGCTGCGGCGGCACGAGCGGCACGTGCGCGACAAGTATCGGCTGCGCAATTTCCTCGACGTCAAGGCCGAGCGGGGCCTGGCATCGGCCGCGGCTTACGCTTTCGCCAGCCAATCCAACCTCGTTCCCATCGTCCAGGGCGTGGCTTCCGACAAACTCGAGGCGCTGTTTCGTCGTGTCGGCCTTGTGTCCAGGCAAAAGCATGTGCCGCCGCTGCGTTTTCTGATGGCCGGAACCAGCACGGGCAACGAACGTTAAGAGCGGGTCCGTTGCGTGCGATTTGCCCGCCAGGGACACGTTGATCACGCAAAGCATTTCGGCATCACGCAAACCATTTCGGCCGGATTTATGAGTTTACGAATTGGGTGGTTGCCTCGCGGCTCCGACGATGGCAGTCTATGTTGCGGTGCAGCAAATTAGACGACCAGCCGAACTGGCCCCCGATCGGATTGGTCTGATGTCTCTCCTTCAGAGGAGCAGGACAATGCGACACGAGTTTTTGAGCCCCGGCTGCGGGGATCGGCCAGAAAGCCCGGCCCACAAGCCGGCGATGACAGGAATCTGAGTTCATGGCCTCGATATTCGGTTTCAGATCAAGGGATCCGGCCCGCGACCGGCAGGCCGATGTTTCACGTCTTGATCGTCTGGCAAAGCTGTTCGAGCAGATCGCGGCCGAGATCGAGGCCGAGAGGGCAGGGCTTGAGAATCGCTACCGGACGACGGCGACCAACGCCGCCTTCCTGGTCGAAGCGATGGAAAACGGCTCCGCCTCCGACCGTCGGTCATCCGAAGTCAGCGCACTGACGACGTCGATCCTGAATTGCGAACGCCGCATCGCGGCGCTGTCGCGCCAGGACGGCATGATGAAAGAGCTCCGTCACTCGCTGGATATGGTCTTCGACGAGAATGCCGATTCGGCCGCCACGGCCGAATTCGCCCGGCCGGCAGGCGCCGGCAGAGGTTGAAAGTGAAGGCACGGAGCTGTTGCAACGGATTTGATGCGAGGCAGGGGAAAGCAATTCGAGAGGGTCACGAAGGAGGTCAAGGTTGGCCCGTTCAGGAGCGGTTCGAACGTCGACTTTGGGTTGGGGACGCACAGCGCAAAGGTGAGTTTGGTATGAATTCGAATCCGAGAACTACGTCCACGACAGCAATTGACGCATCGCCGTTCGCGCACCGGACCGGGCAAACCGGCTGGCGGCGACTTGTTTCGCTCGGTGCGTTGCTGCTGGCCGCTCTTGGCAGCTTCCTGGCAACCCCTTCCTATGCCCAGGACATTCCGACATCGCCGTCCTTTGTCGACGATTTCAAAAGCTTCGATCGTGCGCGCTGGTATGTTTCCGACGGCTGGAACAATGGCAGCCATCAGAATTGCACCTGGTCGAAGGGACTGGTCAGCCTGTCGGACGGGGTGCTGTCGCTCGGTTTCGAGAAGCAGAAGCTGAAGGACCGCGAGTTTGCCTGCGGCGAGATCCAGACCAAGCAGCGGTTCGGCTACGGCACCTATGAGGCACGGCTGAAGACCGATACCGGCTCCGGCCTCAACGCGGCGTTCTTCACCTATATCGGCCCCACCGACAAGCAGCCCTGGGACGAGATCGACTTCGAGATCCTCACCAAGGACACCTCCAAGGTGCAGGTCAATGCGTATATCGCCGGCAAGGGCAAGAACGAGAAGCTGGTCGATGTGCCGGGCGGCACCGAGAACGCCTTCAACGACTACGCCTTCGTCTGGAAGAAGGACAGCTTGAGCTGGTACGTCAACGGCAAGCTGGTCAACACGATCACCGATCCGGCGAAATTGCCGACGCACGCGCAGAAGATCTTCTTCAGCCTTTGGGGCAGCGATACGATGAAGGGTTGGATGGGAGCTTTCGCCGATCCAGGCCGCAAGCTTTCGCTGCAGGTCAAGCGCGTTGCCTTCACAGCCTTGGGCGAACCCTGTCAGTTTCCGGAATCGCTGGCATGCAGCGTAAAGTAGTTGGGAAAGTCGATTTGAACTGGCCGGGCCGGAAACGGTCCGCTGCCTTGCATGGGAATGAAACCGAATGAATTTGACGGTGTTTGGAATTGGCTATGTCGGCCTCGTGCAGGCGGCGGTGCTTGCCGAAGTCGGACACCAGGTGGTGTGCGTCGACATCGACGCCGCCAAGGTCGAGCGGCTCAACCAGGGCCTGGTTCCCATCTTCGAACCCGGACTGGAAAACCTCGTCAAGGAGAACCATGCCGCCGGCCGCATCAAGTTCACCACCGATGCCGCCGCCGCCGTCAGGCATGGCGAGATCCAGATGATCGCCGTCGGCACGCCGCCCGGCGAGGACGGCTCGGCCGACCTCAAATATGTGCTGGCCGTCGCCGAGACCATCGGCCGCGAGATGGACAAACCCAAGATCGTCGTCGGCAAGTCGACGGTGCCGGTCGGCACCTGCGAAAAGGTCAAGGCGAGGATCGCCGAAACGTTGAAGAAAAGGGGCCGCGAGGACCTGACCTTCGATGTCGCCTCCAATCCGGAATTCCTCAAGGAAGGCTCCGCTGTCGCCGACTGCATGAAGCCGGACCGCATCATCGTCGGCACCGACAGCGAGGGCACCGAGGCGGTGATGCGCGAACTCTACGCGCCGTTCAACCGCAACCACGAGAAGATGATCGTGATGGACGTGCGCAGCGCCGAATTCACCAAATACGCCGCCAACTGCATGCTGGCGACCAAGATCAGCTTCATGAACGAGATGGCCAACCTGGCCGAGCAGCTCGGCGCCGACATCGAGGAGGTCCGCAAGGGCATCGGCAGCGATCCGCGCATCGGCTACCATTTCATCTATCCGGGTCTGGGGTATGGCGGCTCGTGTTTCCCGAAGGATGTGCGGGCGCTGATCAAGACCGCCGAAGGCGTCAAGTTCGACGCCAAGCTGCTGCGCGCCGTCGAGGAACGCAACAACGACCAGAAATCCGTGCTGTTCGACAAGGTGAACCGCTATTTCAAGGGCAATCTCAAAGGCAAGACCTTTGCGCTTTGGGGCCTCGCCTTCAAGCCCAACACCGATGATATGCGCGAGGCTCCGGCGCGTGTGCTGATGGAAGCGCTGTGGAAGGCCGGTGCCAACGTGCAGGCCTATGATCCGGAGGCGATGCAGGAGTGCCAGGCCATCTACGGGCTGCGCGACGACCTGCTTCTGTGCGGCACCAAGGAGGCGGCACTGCGCGGCGCCGACGCGCTGCTCATCGCCACCGAATGGAAGAGCTTCCGTGCGCCATCCTTCGACGCGCTGAAGGACGCGCTGACCACGCCGGTGATCTTCGACGGCCGCAATTTGTATGACCCCAAGGTCGTCGCCCGCCATGGCATCGAATATCACTCGATCGGCAGAATGGCGGCATGAGACCGGGCCGGGACAAACCGATGCGAGACCGGCCCGGATATGGCCTGCGGGCGCCACGGCTGAGCGCGTATTTCTGTGTGGAGTTGTAGCTGATGGTGCTGGATGTAAAGCCGGAACAAATCACCAAGGATCATTTCGATCTCGTCGCGATCGGTTCCGGCTTCGGTTCGGCCTTCTTCCTGCATGAGTTCGCCAAGCGGCGAAAGGCACGCATCCTCGTGCTGGAGTGGGGCCGCCACAACACCCATGAATGGCAGCTCGACCAGAACGCCAACACCGACATCGACGACGAGACGACCTACAAGACCAACTCCGACAAGCCGTGGAACTACACGATCGGACTGGGTGGCGGAACGAACTGCTGGTTCGCGCAGACGCCAAGGTTCCATCCCAACGACTTCAGGCTGAAAAGCACCTACGGCATCGGCAATGACTGGCCGATCAGCTATGACGACGTCGAGCCGTTCTACTGCGACGCCGAAGACATCATGTCGATCTCCGGCGATCCCGACATGGCGGCGATGCTGCCGCGCTCGAAGCCGTTTCCGCAACCGCCGCATCGCATGTCGACACCAGACAAGATGATGAAGGCGGCGCAGCCCGGTCAGCATTTCGTCATGCCAACCGCGCGGGCGCGGCTGCCGACATCACAGCGCACCTCGTGCTGTGCCAATCTGCGCTGCTGGCTGTGTCCGGTCGATGCCAAATTCACCGTCAACAACGGGTTGATGCATGTCTTCGAGCATCCCGACATTTCGGTCTGCCTCGGTGCGGAAGTGCGCCGGCTCGATCACGTCGGCGGCGCGGTCCGTTCGGTCAATTTCACGCATGACGGCAAGGAATACCAGGTCAGCGGCGACCTCTTCATCCTCGGCGCCAATGCTATCCAGAGCGCGGCGATCATGCTGCGATCCGGCCTCGGCGGCGAATTCGTCGGTCGCGGCCTGCACGAATCCTACGGCTGGAATTTCGAGGTCTATCTCGACGGCGTCGACAATTTCGACGGCAGCACCATCACCACCGGCCTGAATTTCGGCCTCTATGACGGTCCGCACCGATCGGAACATGCGGCGGCACTGGTCTATTTCGAGAACCGTTGGCAGCACGGGATGCGTGCTGAAAAGGGGCGGCTGCGCCAGGCGCTGCCACTTGTCGTGGTCACCGAAAACCTGCTCGATCCCGAGAACTTCGTCACGCTTGATGCGGATGAGAATGCCTTCGTCAGCTTCAAGGCGCCATCGGACTACGCGGTGAAGGGGATGGCTCGTGCGTTGGAGAAATTGCCTGACCTTTTGGCGCCGCTGCCGGTCGAAAAGCTCTTCGACCGTGGCATCCGGCCGACCGAATCGCATGTCCAGGGCACGCTGAGGATGGGCACCGGCCCGGCCGATTCGGTTATCGACAGCGGCATGATCCACCACCAGCTCAGAAACCTGGTCGTCGTTGGCACCAGCACCTATCCGAGCTGCTCCTGCGCCAATCCCAGCCTGACCGCGGCAGCGCTGTCCTTGCGGGCGGCGAGCCGGATCGCGTGAAAGGAGGTATCGCATGATCGAGATTTCCCGACGCTCGGCCCTGGCCGTCATGGCTGGCGGAGTGGTTTCGACCGGGGTCGCCTACGCCGCCGTTTCCTCCTTCTCGGACGAGGATCTGGTGCGCGTCACGCTGGAAAAATACCTTGGCAGGCTGAACATCCGCATCGAGCATCTGCAGCAGTTCGTGCTGGAGTTCCGCAACCGCAATCCGTGGATATTTCCAAGCGAAAAACTAAGCGACGCCGTCACTCTGGTGGAGGAGCTCAAATTGGGCGTCGCACGCCGCCTGCTGCCCCAGCAGAAGCGGGAAGATCTGCTGCATTTCGACCGCTGGGTCGTCGCTGAATTCCATATGTTGACGGACTACGCCTGGCGCAGTTCGCCCAGCGACCCGATCCGGTTTACCGGCTGGCAATCCTGTACCAATCCCTTCGCGAATCTGGAGCCGCCGAAGCTTGCCTGATGTCGAAGCGAGGCGGCGGGCTTTGCCTGTCGCCTTTGAGCGAAGAATACGAGAAGGAGCCCGATCCCATGAAAGTTCTTTTTGCAGGCGGCAACGGCTACCCACCCGAGTTCAGTGGCGGCGTTCAGTCCAGCACGCATCATCTGGCCGAACAGCTTATCGAGCATGGCCACGAGGCCGCCGTGCTTGCCGCTCTGTTCGGGGATGGCGTCTTCGGGCTCAAGGCGCGCGCCAAGATGAAGCTCCTGCGGCAGCCGGCGGTCGTCGACAGCTATCCCGGCTATCCGGTGATCCGGGCCTGGTTTCCCTGGGAGGCGGCGAGCTTTGCCGTCGACAGGGTGAAACCGGATGTGGCCCTGGTTCAGTGTCACAAGTCGGTTCCCCTCGGCAAGGCGCTGCAGGCCGAGGGCGTGCCGCTGGTCGTGTATCTCAGAAATGTCGAATTTCACGAACTGGGCGGCGATCTCCGCGAATTGCATTCAGCGCTCTACATAGCCAATTCCGAGTTCACCGCGCGCACCTACAAGCAACAGTTCGACATCGATGCGACGGTGATCCCGCCGACCATTAACCCGGCGCATTACTCGACGCCGACGACGGGCCAGTTTGTCACGCTGATCAATCCTTATGAGGAAAAGGGTTTTGAGCTCGCGGTGCGGATCGCCGGCGCCTGCCGCGAGATACCGTTCCTGTTCGTCGAAAGCTGGAAGCTGGAGGACGATCACCGGGCGCGGATCGAACAGACGATCGCCCCTCTGGGCAATGTCGTGCTGGAGGGCCGCACCAGTGACATGAAGACGGTCTATGGCCGCACCAGGATTCTGCTTGCACCCAGCAAGTGGGAGGAAGCCTGGGGCCGCGTCGCGTCGGAGGCCCATTGCAGCGGAATCCCGGTTGTCGGCTCGCGGCGTGGCGGTCTGCCCGAGGCGATCGGCTCGGGGGGCGTGGTGCTCGACTATGATGCCCCGCTTGCCGACTGGGTCGCAGCCGTCAGGCGGCTGTGGAACGACAACCAGGAATATGACCGGCTCTCAGGCCTCGCGCGCAGCTTCGCCGGGCGCCCGGAACTCGATCTCGATCGCCAGTTCGTTACCTTCTTCTCGATACTCGACAGGGCGGTGCAGCAGCGCGCGCGGCAGGCCGCATAGGCGCTCCGGATCAGGCGGGACGCTTGACCCGGCTTTTCAGCGTCTCGTAGCCGCGGGCGCCAAGCAGGGCGCGGGCAATGGTCTTGGCGGCGCTCTTGCGGCTCTCTTGCGACTTGATCTGCCGCAGCCGTGCCGGCAGGTTGCGGGCTGCCTGGCCAAGTGCCGGCAGCGACAGCGTGTCGGGAAAGCTGACCATATGCGTTTCGACGCACAGCACCGGCTTGCCGGACAGTTCGGTGATCCGCAGCGCCTGTTCATGTTCGCTCTCGATGAACAGAATGGCATCGGATTTGCGATAGAAATCGGCCTTGAAACTGCCATGCGCGCCAAGCCGCTGCCGTTCCGCCTTGCTGGGCAGGTCGAGCATGATCAGCCGGTCGTATTTGATCTCGTGCTTGGCGAGCCATGCTTCGGTCAGCGCGCGGTATTTCTCCAGCCGGCTGGTGACCAGCCAGCCGATCTTGTGGGTCGCAACATGGAGCGGCCGGGCTTCGCTGAGGAATTTCTCGTAGGCCGGGCCGTCGTCGTTTTCCGCCTCTGTCGGATCGAGGCACAGCACGCCGTCAATGTCGACGCAGCACTGCGCCAGGAATTTGTGATGCATGAAGTTCCACTGGAACATGCGCGGATGCGGTACGACCTCGAAGACGAGGTCGGTTTCCTGGTGCCGCGGCTCGAGGCCGAACACGGCGGCAAAGGTGAAATCCGCCTCGATGCCGGCAGCCTGGATGCGGGCGCGCGCGTCGCGCATGGCGTTGCCGCCGGCGACGCTGTCGTCGATCACCAGCACCTTGCGCATCTCGGAGACCTTGCGGTCGAGAGCGGCACGGCGCTTGGTGACGCCTGACGTGTAGATCCGCCCAGCCAGGAAGCTGTCGAGATCGGTCATCGGGATGTTCGCCGCAAGGCTGACCAGCGTTGCCGCCAGCACGCCGCTTCTGGGAACGCCGACGACCAGGTCGATGTCACGCGGCAGACGGTGCAGGCCCCTGACAATGGTGTCGTTCATATCGGAGATCGATCGGTAGTGCATGGTTCAGACCTGGTCCTGTAGGAGATGTCCGTAGCTGTCGAAGGCGACCAAATTATTGCGCCTCGCGCGGCGCTGCCGCGGGCAGCCTTGCCGGCAGCATCTTGAGTGCCTCGCGCAAGGCTTCGCGGCCGGAGGCGAATGCCAGTGCGATGGCGATGGTGATGAGGTAAGCGAGCACGGCGCCGCTGGCCAGGGCAACAACATGCTGCTGCGGCAGCAGTGGCTTGATGAACCAGATCGCGGCCAGCGCCAGATGGGCGCCAAGCACGAATGGCGTTGCCGCGCGAAGCACATGGTGCGCCTGCAGCGGTCCGCTCTTGCCGACATAGAGCCACAGGAACGGCGTCCGCAGATACTCGCTGATAGCATAGGCAATCGCCACGCCGAGCGCGCCATAGGGCAGGCCGATCATGAAGGCCAGCACGGAGGTTACGGCCGTTACGATGCCCCAGCGCATGAAGTCGCCGGAGCGGCCCTGGCTGACGAAAAGCCACCCGGCCGGATTGTTGAGCGGCTGCAGCAGGCCGGCAAAGCCGAGCGCCAGGAAGATCGAGGCGCTTGCGCGCCATTGCTCGCCGAGCACGAAGGGGATCAGCACATCCGACATCGCGGTGGCGAAGGCGACGCCGGGAAGCGCCACCAACAGGATCAGCGGCATGACGCGCAGATAGGCGCTGCGGTAACGATCCGGCTCGTCCTTCAGCCTGGAAAGCGCCGGCACCATCACCTTCGACAAAGGGTTGGTGATCTGGCTGAGCGGGAACAGAAGCAGCTTGTAGGCGCGGTCATAGAGGCCGAGCTGCGCCTCGCCCCAGTATTTGCCGATCAGCACATTGTCGAGGTTGCGGGCGAAGAAATTGGCGAAGTTGAAGCCGGTGATGCCGGCGCCGAAATTGATCAGCTCGCTGATGCCGGCGACCTTGCGCGGCAGGCCCGGGCGCCAGCGCGAGCTTGCCCAGTAGCAGAGCGTCGGCAGCACCGCACCGGTCAGCGTGCCGGCAAACAGCGCCCAATAGGAGCGGTCGATGAAGGTCCAGGCGATCGACACGGCGAGGCCTGCGATGGCGCTGGCGACGTCGATGACGGCCAGCCGGCCGAACTGCATGCGGCGCGTCAGGAGCGCCAGATGCTGCGCGCCCAGCCCATAGGCCATGATCTGCAGCCCGAATGCGGCGACCAGGCCGGTCACGCGCGGTTCGCCATAGAAAGCAGCAACCAGCGGTGCTGCGCCCGCAAGCACGCAAGCCAGGATCGCGCTGACGGCGACATTGATCCAGAAGAGGTAGTTCACCTCCTCATGCCGGATGCCGCTTTTCTGGATTGTCGCCTGGGTCAGGCCGAAATCCTGGAACAGCGCGATGAAGGCCAGCACCGGCGCGCACATCGCCACGACGCCGAAATCCTGTGGCGACAACAGCCGCGACAAGACGATGACGGACAGGATCTGTGTCGCGACCCGCACCGATTGCGCCATGGCCGTGACGACCGCGCCGCGCCCAACCGATTTGCGCAAGGAGCCTTCTGGCGGATCGAATGCATTGGCTTCCAAATTCAGGATTCCTGATTTTTTACGCGGATTTCCGAGCTCGAAAATCCACGACCGCCGCCAACCACAAACTACGGCAATAATTTTGCAGTGCAACAGAAAACGTCGATCGGTGCAGCAAAAATGTTGCGATGCAGCAAGAGCTGTACTAGCATTCCCGTGGGTGGGCCAACAGCGGTCGAGTTTGTATGCTGCATGTCTTGTACCTTGTGCACGACGTTTCCGACCCGGCCGTGCGCCGGCGGATCACGATGCTCAGGGCAGGTGGGGCCCAGGTCACCCTGGCCGGCTTCCGTCGCACCACGAATCCGATCGCGGATGTCGAGGGATTGCGGCCGATCGACCTCGGCGCGACGCGTGACGGGCGATTCGGCCAACGCCTCGCGGCGGTCGCCAAGGCTGCTCTATCGATAGGCTCGAAGCTTGGCGCCATGCCAAGGCCCGATCTCATCATCGCGCGCAACCTGGAAATGCTGGCGCTCACCCGCCGCGCCAGATCGGCCTTCGGTGCATCGGTTCCAATCGTATACGAGTGCCTCGACATTCATCGCCTCGTGCTGCGCAACGATCTCCTGGGCAGGGCGCTGCGCGCCACCGAACGCTTTCTGGCCAGGGACGTGAAGCTGCTGGTGACCAGTTCGCCTGCTTTCATCGCCAATTACTTCGAGCCGTTCCGCCAGGTCGCGGCACCCATCGAGCTGGTCGAGAACAAGTATTTCGAGGCCGCGGCGATTTTGCCCGGCGCCTCCGAGAGGGTAGAGAGTCCGGTCGGCCCGCCGTGGCGGATCGGCTGGTTCGGCGCGCTGCGCTGCCGCCGTTCGCTCGAGCTTCTGGCCGATTTCTCCCGCCGCATGGAGGGGCGCTTCGAGATCGTGCTGCGCGGCCGTCCAGCCCTGTCGGAATTCCCTGACTTTCACGGCTTTGTCGAAGCCGAGCCATGGCTGTCGTTTGGCGGACCTTATCGCAATCCGGAAGACATGGCGGCGATCTACAACGACGTCCATTTTTCCTGGGCGATCGATTTCTTCGAGGCGGGGCAGAACTCCGAATGGCTTTTGCCAAACCGGCTGTACGAAGGCTGTCGTTTCGGTGCGGTGCCGATCTCGATGGGCAACACCGAGACCGGGCGGTTCCTCAAACAGCAGGATATAGGCGTGCTGTTGCCCGATGCGTCACGCGAGGCGCTCGAAGCCGCGCTCGGCAAGATGGAGGAGCATCGCTTCGCCAGGCTGAAGGGGCGTGTTCTGGCCCGCAACCCGAGGACCTGGAGCTACGATCGCAGCGATTGCCGGGCGCTTGTCGAGCGGCTGCGCAGCCTGACCGCCATGCCCGGCTCCTTTGCCGCCGAGGCGTTGGCATAGGATGGCCAGAGATGGACAGTGGCAAGATGGACAGAGGTTGATGACGCAGACTGAAAAACCCTCATCCAGCCTGATCGTTATTCCGTGCCTGAACGAAGCCGCCCATATCGGTGCGCTGCTCGCTCAACTGCGCCCCGCGGCCGATCGGCTTGGCGCAAGGATCATCGTTGCCGACGGCGGCAGCACCGACGGCACGCTGGCCATCGTCGAGGACGTCATCACCAAGGATCCGCGCGTCATCCTGCTTCACAACAAGCGGCGCATCCAGAGCGCGGCGATCAATCTCGCTGTCGGCACCTTCGGCGAGGGTGCCGACTATCTCATCCGCATCGACGCGCATGGCGGCTATCCCGACGATTATTGCGACCGGCTGGTCGAGGAGGCCTTGGCCACGGGCGCGGATTCGGTTGTCGTTTCGATGCTGACCAGCGGCAGCGGTACCGTGCAGAAGGCGGCCGCCGCGGCGCAGAATTCCAAGCTCGGCACCGGCGGCTCGAAGCATCGGCATCTTTCGGGGGAGAGTGGATTGACCACGGCCATCATGCGCTGATGCGGATATCGGCCTTCGGTTCTGTCGGCGGTTATGACGAGACGTTCAGCCACAACGAGGACGCGGAGCTCGATTACCGCCTTCGCAAGGCCGGCTACAAGATCTGGATGAGCGGCAAGACGCAGATGGTCTACTATCCGCGCGCCTCGCTCAGCGGCCTCTATTTCCAGTATCTCGGCTATGGCCGCGGCCGCGCCAAGAACGTGCTGAAGCACCGCGTCATCCCGAAGGTCCGGCAGATGGTGCCGCTGCTGGTGTTTCCGGTCGTGCTGCTGGCGGCCTTCTCTTTCGTGCACTGGCTGGCGGCGGTGCCGCTGCTGCTGTGGGCGTCGGTGTGTCTGGGTTATGGCCTGTGGACAGCCATCCGCCAGCGCAATGCCGACATCGCGCTTGCCGGTGTCTCGGCCATGGTCATGCATCTTGGCTGGTCGGTCGGCTTCTGGCTGCAGCTTCTCGGCCTCGGGTCGCGGCGCGGGGTGGCGTGATGGCGGTGTCGGCCAAGAACCTCAGCATCGATATCGGCGTCTGCACGTTCCGCCGGCCGGAACTGGCCGACACGCTGCGCTCGCTCGACGCCATGGAGATGCCGGCGGGATTCGATATCCGCATCATCGTCGCCGACAATGACGACACCCCGACCGCTCGCGATCTGGTGATGGCGCTGTCGCAGGAATTGACGCTGCCGATCCACTATCAGCATGCCCCGGCGCGCAACATCTCGATCGCCCGCAATGCCTGCCTCGACGCCAGCATTGCGGATTTCGTCGCCTTCATCGACGACGACGAGACGGCCACGCCGTCATGGCTCGCCGAACTGGTCGCGATGGCAGAAGCCAGCGGTGCCGCCGCCGTGCTCGGCCCGGTCAGGGCGCGTTACCGCCCGGATGCGCCGGACTGGATGCGGCGCGGCGATTTCCATTCGACCTTGCCCGTCTGGGTGCGCGGTGAGATCCAGACCGGCTACACCTGCAACGTTCTGCTGCGGATGGGATCGGACAGCCTGCGCGGCCGCCGCTTCAGCCTGGCGCGTGGCCAGACCGGCGGCGAGGACACCGAATTCTTCGACCAGATGCACAAGGCCGGCGGCCGCATTGCCTTCTCGCCCGAGGCCTGGGTCGATGAGGTGGTGCCGCGCTCGAGGGCGGCATTCGACTGGCTCGGCCGCCGCCGCTTCCGCGTCGGGCAGACGCATGGCCATCTTCTGGGCAGCAGCGCCAGCGGCGTCGGCCTGGTCAAGCAGGTCGGCCTGGCGTCGGCAAAGGCCATCTATTGCTTCGCCTCGGCACTTCCGGTCGTTGTCAGTCCGGTTCGCAGGAACCGCAGCGTGCTGCGCGGCATCATGCATGTCGGCGTCGTCAGCGGCCTCGTCGGCATCCGCGAAATCCGCCTTTACGGCCAGCCCTCGCCACAGGACGGAGGCAAGCGTGCAGCCTGACGTCTCCTTCGTGATTGCCGCCTACAACGCCGAGGCGACCCTCGACCGGGCGATCGCCAGCGCCATCGCCCAGAAGGGTGTCAGCGTCGAAATCATCGTCGTCGACGACAAGTCGCGCGATGCGACGCTCGACGTGGCGCGGGCCTATCCCGGGGATATCGTCCGCGTCGTCGCCCTGGCCAGCAATCGCGGCCCTGGCGGCGCCAGGAATGCCGGCCTCGACGCCGCACGCGGCAGATGGATCGCGGTTCTCGATTCCGACGACGCGGTCTTTCCAGATAGGCTCGCCACGATGATCGCACGCGCCGAAACGGCCGGTGCCCAGATCGCCATCGACAATTTGCAGGTCATCCGCGAGGACGGCGTCGTTGAGGACGCGATGTTCCCTCGGCGCTATCTGGAGGATTTGCGCGAAATTTCACTGGCCAGCTACATCGCCGGCAACGTCGTCTTCGAATCGAAGTTCAATCTCGGCTATCTCAAGCCCATTTTTCAGCGCGAGTTCCTGAACGAGAACGCGCTTCGCTATGATGAGAAGCTGAGGATCGGCGAAGACTACATCCTGTTTGCCGAAGCCTTGGCAAAGGGCGGCAAATGCGTGGTCGAGCCTGACATCGGCTATGCCTATCATATCCGCAGCGACTCCATTTCGCGCGTGCTCGAGCTTCACCACGTCGAAGCGATGAGCCAGGTCGATGCCGAGTTCGCTCAAAACCATCAGATGGACGAGGCCGCGCAAGCCGCGTTTGCCCGGCGCGGCCGCAGCCTGCGCAAGGCCGCATCGTTCCTGTCGATGGTTCAGCACATCAAGGCGCGGTCCCCGCTCAAGGCGATCCGGACAGCGCTCAGCGACCCAGCGGCGGTCAGGCATATGGGCATGCCGATCGCCGTGCGGTTGCGAAGAATGGCGGCACAGTTTGCCGTTGGGGTGGGGAGGTGAAGATGCAGGCACATGGAGGGATTTTTCGTGGCCTGTGAAGGAACTGAAGTCGATCTCCTCAGAAGGAATTTGCGATGAAGAAAATCAGGAAGGCCGTGATACCGGTGGCGGGGCTTGGAACACGGTTCCTGCCGGCGACCAAGTCGATGCCGAAGGAAATGCTTCCCGTGGTCGACAGGCCTGTCGTGCAATATGCGGTGGACGAGGCCTTCGAGGCGGGCATCGAGCACATCGTGTTCGTGACCGGTCGCAACAAGGCGGTGATCGAGGACTATTTCGACCTCCATCCGGAACTGATCGGCACCCTGGAGCAGACCGGCAAGAAGACCCAGCTGGAGGCGCTCGAAAGCATGCTGCCTGTGGCCGGCGCCACCAGCTTCATCCGCCAGCAGTCGCCGCAGGGTCTCGGCCACGCCGTCTGGTGCGCGCGCGAGGTCATCGGCAACGAGCCCTTCGCCTTGCTGCTGCCGGACATGGTGTCCTTCGGTGGGCGCGGATGCCTCGCAGAAACCGTCGACCTCTATGAGCGCACTGGCGGCAACGTCATCGCCGTCGAGCGTTGTGAACCGAGCGAGACCAACAAATACGGCATCGTTGGCCGTGGCGCCGAGATCGGCGGCGGTTTCGAGGTGACGGCCATGGTCGAAAAGCCGGCGCCGGCCAATGCGCCGTCGAACTTCTACATCAACGGCCGCTACATCCTGCAGCCCGAGATCTTCGCGCTCCTGGGCAATCAGCAGCGCGGCGCCGGCAACGAGATCCAGCTGACGGACGCCATGGTCCGTCTGTCGAAGGATCAGCCTTTCTTCGCCCAGCCTTTCAAGGGTCGCATGTTCGACTGCGGTTCCAAGGAAGGGTTCATCCAGGCCAACATCGCCTTCGCGCTGGCGCGCGACGACATGAAGGGCCCGGTTTTCGAGATGCTTCAGGAGTTCGTCCGGTCGCATGAACGCCAGGAAGAAGCCGCATAATGCCCATCTTTCGGGAGCATTGTCGGATGGCTGGCGAAGAGGGGCCGGCAGGCCCTCGGCGTCTGGCACGACGCTTGCGCCGCTTCTGGCGATGCTCCCGATCTTCGAGGCGTCTGCAAGCCAAAGCATGATCCCGGAAAGTGGGTCCCGGTTTCCGGAAAAGATCGTGCTCAAACAGTGAGATAGAGCCCATTGCGATCCATCGGAATGGGACCGGCTCTAGAATTGGACCGAAGATGAATTATGCCAACTTTCCTCTCGACAAGAGGATGCCATTGCCGAATTCGGATGCAGGAGACGGCGAAGACTTCATCGATATCGAGCGGCTGCTTGGCATGGCCGCACGGCAGGCCAAGGTGGTTGCCGTGTGTGCTGTCATCGGTCTCTTTCTGGGCCTGCTCTATCTGCAGACAACACCGCCCAAATATCAGTCGGTCGCGAGCGTGCTGATCGACGAAGGCTTGAACAAGATCGTCGATGATATCTCGGCGGCGTCGACAACCATGCAGACCGATTCCGCCATCCTGAGCCAGATCGAGATCCTGACCTCGACGCGGCTTGCCGCCGTGGTCGTCGACAAGCTGAAGCTCGACCAGAACGATGCCTTCATGAATCCACCCGTATCGGCTCTGGCGAAGGGCGTCGGCCTGGTCCGGAGCGTGATCCAGTATGTTCGGCCTAGCTCCTCCATGCCGGGTGGTGCTGACTTCAGCAAGCTCGACCCGGCCGCCCGCGACGCGCTGATCGCCACGTCGCGTCGCGACTACGCGATCCTCAAGCTGCAGAACGAGGTGCGGGCGGAGCGCATCGGCCGAAGCTACGTCATCGCGCTTGGCTATCAGGCCACGGATCCGGCCCTGGCAAACGCCATCACCAAGGCCTATGCCGATGCCTATCTCGCCGATCAGCTCGATGCCAGCTTCGACGCCACCGAGCGGGCGGCGGTCTGGCTGCAGGGCCGGCTGACCGAACTGCGTCAGAGCTCCCAGGTAGCTTCGCTCGCGGTCGAGAAATTCAGGGCCGAGCATGGGCTCGCTGCCAACAGCGACGGCCAGCTGATGAGCGACAAGCAGCTTTCCGATCTCAATGCCCAGCTCATCGTGGCGCAGGCCGACACCGCACGCGCCAGCGCCCGCTACCAGCAATACAAGGCGATCGTCGACAGCGGCTCCGACAACGCTTTCAACGATGCCGCCATATCAAGCGACCAGCCGAGCAGCTCGGTCATCGCCGCGCTCAAGACCCGCTATCTCACGGTGGCCAAGCGGCTGCAGGATGTCGAGGCGAATTTCGGCCCCGAGCATCCGCAGGCGGTGGCGCTTGCCAAGGAGAAGGCCGACATATCGACACAGATTTTCGGCGAACTGAAGCAACTGACCGAAAGCTATCGCAACGAATATGAGGTGGCGCTGGCGCGCGAGACCGCGCTCAGGGCCAATGTCGCGGCCGCACAAGGCAAGAGTTCCGTCGACAATCAGACGCAAGTCAAGCTGCGTGAACTCGATCAGCAGGCGACGGCGCTCACCACGCTCTATCAGACATTCCTCGGCCGCTACGAGGAAGCCGCACAGCAGCAATCCTTCCCGGTCGGCAAGATCCGCATCATCTCCGACGCTTCGATGCCGATGGCCGCGTCAAGCCCGCGCACGATCGTCGTGCTTGGACTTTCGCTGGTTCTCGGCATGCTGATGGGCGCCGGCTTCGGCGGCCTCAACGAGTTCAACGAACGGTTCTTCAGGACCGGCGAGGATGTGCGCGACCGCGTCGGCCTGAAATTCCTCGGCTATTTGCCGGCGATCGGCGGCAAGCTCAGCAAGGAAGAAAAGCCTGGTGAGACCCAGGTGGATGCCAAGACCGCCAAATCGCTGTCGGCCGCGGAAAAACGGGCGCGCATGCGGGTCAGCATCGATTCGCCTGCGTCGATGTTCTCCGAAACGCTGCGCAGCGCCAAGATTGCCTTCGACGTCGTCCTGGAAGGGCAAGGCAGCCGCGTCATCGGCGTCATCTCGGTGCTTCCCGGCGAGGGCAAGTCGACGGTCGCGGCCAATCTCGCCGGCCTGCTTGCCGCTAACGGCGCCAAGACGCTGCTGATCGACGGCGATCTGCGCAATCCCGGCCTCAGCCGAGGGCTTGGCATGGAAGCCGAGCAAGGCTTGATGGAAGCGGTGGTCAACGGCCAGACCTGGCAGTCCGTCGGCAAGATCGACCGGCAGACGAAGCTGGCGATCATCCCGGCGGTGCTGCGCGGTCATTTCTCGCATACCAGCGAACTTCTCTCCTCGGCCGGCATGCGGCGCTTCATCGAGAACGCCAAGGAGACGTTCGAATACATCGTCGTCGATCTGCCGCCGCTCGGACCGGTGGTCGACGCCAAGGCCTTCGCGCCGCTGGTCGATGGTTTTGTGCTGGTCACCGAATGGGGGCGCACGCCGCGCGCGATGGTCAGGTCGATGCTGGAATCCGAACCCTATGTCGCCAACAAGATCGTCGGCGCGGTGCTGAACAAGGTCGAACTGAAAAAGCTGGCCAAATACGGATCGTTCGGCGGCTCGGAAAAGTTCTTCGACAAATATTCGAGCTACTATCTGGAAAAGTCGGAAGTGCGCGGCAAGGCTCCGGTTTAGGCCGAACCCTGGTTGTGTTGTCCAAGAGGCGATGGGAGGGTCAAGCGGCTACCTGGATTTCCGTCTTGACGGAATTTGCGATGAAGCACTGTTCATGCGCCAAGTGGTGCAGTTCCGCTTGCGTTGCCGCGGTTGGCTGCTCCCCGGCGTAGACGATGGTCGGATTGAGCTCAACGCGGCTGACGATCAATTTTCCGTCGACCTTCTCCATCACGCCCGTCGCCTTGTCGGTATAGCTCTCGACGACGATCCGCCTGGGCGCCGCGAGCGAGAGAAAGGTCAGCATGTGACAGCTGGAAATCGCCGCGATGTAGGCCTCCTCCGGATCGACGTTGGCTTCCACGGAGTAAGGAAGCGGAACGATATGCGGCGAAGCCGACGCCGGCACGACCTGGCCGCCGTCAAAGCGCCAAATGTGTGCGCGGCTGTAGCGCTTGTCGGTGAAGACCGCTCCTTCGCGCTCCCAATGAACCTCGACGGTCATTTTCATGATGGATCCTTTGTCGGCATGGAAAGAAGTCTTGCAGTCGTTTGAGCGATGTGGCGGCGAAGATGCTGCGCCGCGGCGTCGAAATCACGGCTCGCACAAGCGAGAACGATCGCCGCGTGTTCCTCGAAAAAATCAATGCGCTGCTGGGCGCCACGCTCTTGGTGAAGGGTCGACCGCCGGGATTCTCGTCGGAGGTCTCCGATGGTCTTAAGCAATCGAGTGTTCGTGCTACCGCTGTACAGCGTGAGGTGAAACTGTTGGTCGAGCTCAAGAATCCGCGACGGATCGTACTCCGCGAACAGCTCGTCGTTGAGCCTCTCAGCCCTATGCAAGGTGGAAGGCTGAAGCTCCGGCAACGACTGCTCCAAGGCTGCGATCTCTAGAATAGCCCGAAGTTCGCAAAGTTCAGTAGCCTCCCGTTCTGAGAGGACCGCTACCGCCAGGCTTCGATCGCGACGCCGCACGACCAAGCCGCTCCCGAGCAACTGGTCCAGGGCCTGCCGCACCGGCTGGCGGCTGACCCCGAAACGCTCGGCTATCAATTCCTGCTTGAGAACGGAGCCCGGTGCCAATTCACCGGACTCGATCTCGTCCTGCAGCTCGCTGAAAATCGACTTTGGATCCATGGATCCAAAGTAATAGGCTTCCTTGGAATTGGTCAAGCCTTAATCAGCCGGATCGCGGCATTCGCTCAAGCGGACAATGGCGGCTACGCGGCCTTGAGCCGATAACGGAAAACGGTGTGGTCGAGCAGCCGCCGGATGCGTGGCTCGGCCTCGGTCGCCACCAGCCAACTTGCCGCGATCATCGTCGCACCGACGACCACCATCGAGACCAGATGCGGCAGTCCGGCGCGGACCAGGGCGCCGAGCAGGGCTGCGCCGACGACATCGTGCAGCAGGTAGAGCGGGTAGGTCATCAGGCCTATCCGGCGCCAGCCGCTCCAGGATAGGTCGAGCCGCAGCGACCATGCCATCAAAGCGATGCCGATGATGAAGATGAGGATCGGCGGCGCGAACGGCATCTCCCGCCCGACCTTCAGGATGTGGACGTCGACCGAACTAGCGATCTGCAGCACGCCGCCGCCCAGGAACAGGGCGCAAAAGGCAAGGCGAGCTGCCGTCACCGCCTTGAAGCGCATCAGCCACAGCATGACGCCGGTCGCGAAGAAAACACCGTGATGCACCAGAAGCAGGTCGAGCGTACGTGTTTCGGCAAGATCAGCCCAGCCGAGCGGGTAATACAGGCACCAGAACAGCGTGCTGACCAGGCCGATGGCGATGGCCACCATTTCCATCTGATGGAAGCGGCCAAGTCTGAGCAGGGCCCAGACGACGGCATAGAAGGCGATCTCGATGCCGAGCGTCCAGTAGACGCTGTCCACCCATGGCGCGTAAGGGGCGAACAGGCCGGTGCGGACGAGCCGGATGACGGCGTCCGTCGGCCAGCTGAGGCCGACAAGCAGCAGCACCACCGCCGTGACCGGTGCGCAGATCCAGACCGCCGGTGCCAGCCGTTTTACTCTCGCCTCAAAAAACCGCAGGGGCGTCGACCTTTCGGCGCTGAAGGCGATGACGAAGCCACTGATGACGAAGAAGATCTGCACGCCGACCCAGCCGGATTCGACCCAGGCGCCTATTGCCGGTTGCGGGGGAACGCCACCCGTGGCGCGCGCCGAAACACCGTCCGGATACGCCCACACCCAGAAGCCATAGTGGTAGACCATGACCATGACGGCGGCGAGAAACCGCAGGATGTCGACGCCGCCAAATGTAATCTTCTGCTGAGCCATGCGACCTTTGTCGATGGCCCCCCGCAAAGCACTGTAGGGTGCATTGCTGCGTTGCACAATAAAAGTATTGCTTGCCGATCGAAAAGGCGCCCAACGCAGACAGGCAACGGGTCGTCCGCAACCCACCCTTCAGTGGCTCAAAGTCCGATGCCGCGCTCCTTCAGGGCCATGGTGATCTCGTCGAGGATGACTGGGTCGTCGATCGTCGCCGGCATGGTCCATTCTTCCTTGTCGGCGATCTTCTGCATGGTGCCGCGCAGGATCTTGCCGGAGCGCGTCTTTGGCAGGCGCTTGATCGTCACCACCGTCTTGAAGGCGGCGACCGGGCCGATGCGTTCGCGCACCAGGCCGACCACTTCGTTCTCGATCAGGCCGATATCGCGCGTCACACCCGCATTCAGCACCACGAAACCAAGCGGAACCTGCCCCTTCATGGCGTCGGCAATGCCGATGACCGCGCATTCGGCGACATCGGGATGGGCGGAAAGCACCTCCTCCATGGCGCCGGTCGACAGCCGGTGGCCGGCGACATTGATGATGTCGTCGGTGCGGGCCATGACGTAGAGATAGCCGTCCTCGTCGACCATGCCGGCATCCGCCGTCTTGTAGTAGCCGGGGAACTCTTCGAGATAGGCTTGGCGGAACCGTTGATCGGCGTTCCACAGCGTCGGCAGGCAGCCGGCCGGCAGCGGCAGCTTGACCACCACATTGCCCAGCGTGCCGCGCGGCACTTCGTGGCCTGCATCGTCGAGCACGCGGATGTCGTAGCCTGGCATCGGCACGCCGGGCGAGCCGTATTTCACCGGCAGCAGGCCAAGGCCGGCGGGATTGATCGTCATCGGCGAGCCGGTCTCGGTCTGCCACCAATGGTCGACCACCGGCACATCAAGCTTCTGCTCCGCCCATTTGATGGTTTCCGGGTCGGCGCGCTCGCCGGCAAGGAACAGCGTGCGGAATTTCGAGAGGTCGTGTTTGGCAATGAACTCGCCCTTCGGATCCTGCCCCTTGATGGCGCGGAACGCGGTCGGTGCGGTGAACAATGCTACGACACCGTGCTCCGATATCACCCGCCAGTAGGTGCCGGCGTCCGGCGTGCCGACGGGCTTGCCCTCGAACAGGATGCTCGTGCAGCCATGCAGCAGCGGCCCGTAGACGATGTAGGAATGGCCGACCACCCAGCCGACATCGGATGCCGCCCAGAACACCTCGCCCGGCTTGACGCCGAACTCGTTTTCCATCGTCCACTTCAGCGCGACCATGTGGCCGCCATTGTCGCGCACGATGCCCTTGGGCTGGCCGGTCGTGCCCGATGTGTAGATGATATAGAGCGGGTCGGTGGCAAGCACCGGCACGCAGTCGACATTGGCGCCGGCTGCCCGTTCGCGGGCGACGGCATCGGCGTAGTCGATGTCGAAATGCTCCTTCAACTCGCAGCGCAGCTGGTCGCGCTGCAAGATCAGGCAAGCGTCCGGCTTGTGGCGGGAGATCTCGATCGCCTTGTCGAGCAGCGGCTTGTAGGCGACGACGCGACCCGGCTCGAGGCCGCAGGATGCCGAAATGATCAGCTTCGGCTTGGCGTCGTCGATGCGGGTGGCAAGTTCATGCGAGGCAAAGCCGCCGAAGACCACCGAATGCACGGCGCCGATGCGGGCGCAGGCCAGCATGGCGATGGCCGCCTCGGCCACCATCGGCATATAGATGATAACGCGGTCGCCCTTGCGAATGCCGCGGTTCTTCAGCACCGAGGTGAGTGCAACCACCTCGCGCTTGAGTTCGGCATAGGTGAATTTCTTGATAGTGCCGGTAATCGCGCTGTCGTGGATCAGCGCGATCTGGTCGGCGCGTCCGCCCGCGACATGGCGGTCAATGGCATTGTAGCAGGTGTTGCAGGTGGCATTGGTAAACCAGCGGCCATAGACGCCGGCCGTGGCATCGAACACCTTGTCCCAGGGCGAAAACCAGTCGATGGCGCCGGCCGCGTCCGCCCAGAATTGTTCCGGGTCGCGTTTCCAGCCGTCATAAACCTCATGATAGCGTGAAGCCATCCGTATCCTCCCCAGGAATGATTTTCTTCCCTCCAGATAGCGCGCTCTAACCTTGGCCGCAAATGCCCGCCATTGTGCTGACGACATCGACTGGGCGCTTGGGGGCAAGCAGCTATGAAATTGCGATACCGGATTGGCGTGGCGATGTTCTCTGCTGTGCGGATCGTCGGGCGCTTTGCACTCCTATCGGTCATGGGCGCGGCACTTGCGATCTCCGCTGGAACCGCTCAGGCTGGCGACGCCGCGGCACGGCGTATCATCGGCTTTTCGCCCGATGGCGCCTATTTCGCCTTCGAGCAATATGGAACGCTCGACGCCGGCGCCTCGGACTCCGGCTGGTCTGAGATCGACATCATCGACACACGCACCGATGAATTCGTCGGCGGCAAGCCGATCATCGTCGTTGAAGAAACGGAGGAGGCGACGCTGACGCTGGAGCAGGCGAGGGCGCAGGCCGCCGCGCAGGCGGCACCCGTTCTCGCCAGATATGCCATCGCATCACAGGGCGAGCAGACAGCGTCCGACAAATTCACCTTTCCGGGTGAAATGGTTGCCTACAACGACATTTCCCGCCTCGAACAGGTGTCGCAGAAATGGCTGTCGCCGCTCTATGACGAAACGGGCATTTCGACCATCCAGCTCGACGAGATACTGGCAGCCAGCACGGGCGATTGTTCGGCGAGTTTCGATGCGACGCGGCAGGGCGACCAGGCACTTCAAGGTGAAAAGGCCGGCAAGGCGCTCGGCTTCCGGCTGAGCTGCAAGGGCAGGACGGCAAGCCGTTCAAGGTCCTGCATGAGGACAAGGCAGTGCCGGGCTCGAGAAACTGCCCGACCTCCTACAGCCTGTCGGAATCCTACGCGTTCACCCCGGCTGGCAAGCCGGCGGTGCTTGTCGTGCTGGTGCAGCGTTTCAGCCAGGGTTTCGAGGGGCGAGATCGCCGTTTCCTTGCCGTCACCGGCCAGCCGCGCTGACAGGGTCAGGCGCGCTGACAGCCGACATCCATTCGATCCGCGCTTGTCTAGATCGGCAGGGCCACAAGCATGAGGCCAATGCCGCCAGCGATCAAAAGAGCTGTCGCCAGCGCTTTTCTGTGACGTTCGAAGCTCGTCGGAGCCCGTTCCCAATTGTAACGCATACGCAATCTCCCCAAGACCCAGGCAGGTTTTACCTTACTCTAGGGAAGAAAAGCAACGGTCGGGCCGACCGGTTCAGTTGCTTGTCTCCTCGCGTTGACGACTATTTCTGGGACGATTCCGGCCGGGAACAGGCAGCCGTGCCGTTTTTAGCGACTTGGCGAAGGCCTACTGGACGCATCGCCGCAAGAATCCGCCCGCCGGTCCCTCATGATCGTCTAATAGACAGCGTCCCGGCACCGCGCTATCTGATTTCCGGGTTCTTGCATGGCTTGGTGGGTTTCGTGATGGAAATTGCCTCTAGAACGGTTCTGCGAATGGCGGAAGACGCTTCGGTCCAGCATGTCGGCGATGGCGCCGTCGTGCTTTTGGCGCGCAGCGGCCAGCTTTACACATGCAACGGCACGACCGAAGCCTTTCTCGACAAGGTGGACGGCGCGCGCAACCTCGACCAGATCGTCGACCTGCTTTGCGAGGAGTTCGAGGTCGACAAGGGGACGCTCGACCAGGACATCGCGGCACTGGCCGCGGATCTGGTCTCGGAAGGTATCCTCGCCGCGCCAGGTGCTTGATGTGTAAAGGTGCTTGATGGCTAGAGGTACCGCTTGATGGCCGACGGTCCTCTCCTGCGCGCTATGTTTCGCTGCCACCTATGGGCAAGCGCGCGGTTGATGCCGGTCCTGGTCGCCAACCGCAGCTTCGAGGACGTGCTCAAATGGGCGCCGCTGACCTCGTCGAAGCCCTATCGTGGCTTGCCGTCCGCCTACATCGTCGCCGCCGTCAACCGCACCGTCCGCCATCCCTGGCTGATGCGCGACCGCAGGTGCCTGCGAGAGGGTCTGCTCGGTCATCGTTTCCTGCACCTTGCCGGCTTCGATCCGGACCTGCGCTTCGGCGTCGATCCTAAGTCGATGCAGGCGCCGCGCATGTCGGCGCATTGCTGGGTCTGCCTCGACGGCAGGCCGGTGGTCAGCGACAGCCTTCCCGGCATGGTCGAGATCTACCGTCACCATGCCGATGCCACAAAGGCGCGTCCCGCTTGACCAGACCTTCAGCGTGCTATGGCCTCAACGGCCAGATCCTCGGCATATCAGCCGAGCGCCCCGAGCTGTGGCAGGATTTCGACCGGATGCTCGCCGGCTTGCGTATCGCGGAACCGGTCGAGCCGGGATTTCGTCTTGAGATCATCGAAACAGAGACCCTGGATGAGACACCCCACGGATCGCTCGTCTTCGATGGCGAGGTGCCGGAGGACGGCTCTTGCCGGATGATCGAGGACGGCGGCACCATCCATCTGGTCTTTCCCGGGCGTCAGACCGTTGTGATCAATGGCGGGGAGGGTTGGGCCGAACTCCGGATTCGCCCCGGAGCGAAAGCTGCCTGGACGCCGTCGATGCTGGTGCTCGACGCCGCGCTCGACGCCGGTGGTCAGCATATGCTGCACACGGCCGGGCTGACCCTGCCTGACCACGATGCGGTGGTGCTGATCCACGCCCCGAGCGGCACCGGCAAGACCACGACGTCTCTGGCGCTGGCAACACAGGGCTTTGGCCTCTGCTCCGACGACGCCATGATCGTGAATGTCGGTTCGGGCAAGGTCGTGGCCTGGGGTTTGCCGCGCGCCGTCAAGATCCATCAAAACACTGCGCAGATGATCCCGCAGGTGGCGCCATGCCTTGGCCAGACCTGGGATCGCAACGGCGAGCAGCCCGTCTCGCTTGAAAGGCTGGCCGGGATCGTGCGGGTCGAAAACGCGTCCGCCCGGCCGGTGGCGGCCCTTCTGCACCTGGCGCGCTCCGCCGACAGCCAGACCCGGCTCATTGCCATGGCCGGGACGGACGCAATGGTGGCGCTGGCAGTGGACAATGTCCGCACCGGCATGACCGGACTGCCGCCGATGCAAAAACGCCGGTTGGCGACCATCGCCGGGCTGGTCAATGCGGTGCCGACCTTCCGGTTGGAGGTGGGTGCGCGCCCGGCCGACGCGGCCGCGCTGATCCGCGCCGCCCTGACGATGCGGGACTGAACACCCCGGGCAACGTGCGGTCGCTATTCCTTGTTTTGAAGCAATTCCAAGGAGTGGGGGATAGCGTATTGCGGAGTGCTTCTTCTTCAAGTCTCGCGCAAAGAAGGACAACGGTTTACGCGCGGCGCCGCCTCGTCATCCTTGCTGAGCGAGGTATGGAAGAGCGAGGGTCCGGGGAATCTCGAATGGTGCTACAAAGGGCAGGTTTGGGAAGGCACATCCGAAGCCGCACATCTCACAGGCGCGATCGCTCCGTCTGCAGCAACGAGGCAAACATGTGCGCGTAATTCTCGGCCAGAACGCTCCAATCCCATTCTCGGATCGTCTCGATCATGCGGGCGGCCATCCGCGACCGGAGCGATGGCGTGTCCCGTAACAGGGCGAGCTTGTTCGCAAGCCCCTCCGCAGTTCCATCGAAGAACAGCCCGTTTTCGCCATCCCGAATCAGCTCGGGCATGTTTCCCACACGGGTCGTCACCAAGGGGACACCGCACGCCGCCGCCTCCAAGCAAGGATTGGGAGCGCCTTCGCTGCGACTGGCGCAGACATAAACGTCGAGATCCCGATAGAAGTCGAGCATCTCGTCAGCGTTACGCCAGCGTTGCTCCCGAATCGCAGTCAGTAGCCGCACGCCCGGCAAGGCAGCGACCGCAGGCTCGATGACTTCGTGGAAGCCGCGATGTGCCGGACCATGGTTGCTGAGACTTCCCGCCCATCCGACGCGGAGTTCGCCAGAATAGGGTTGTGGCTCTTGTGGGGGGCAGAAGAATGTCGTGTCGACTCCATTGGGCGTGTAGTGGACCGGAACACGCAGGAGAGGGCGGTATTCGTGCTCGAGCCGCCGATTATTGACAAAGACAGCGCGTGCTAGCCGGCGCAGGGTAGCGAGCCCGGGCTCGCGGAATTCGCCCTCCAGCTCTCTGTGGCCGCAGATCCCGATAACCAGCCTGTCAGACCGCCGGGCGAAGACCGATTCCGGCAGGGCCAGCTTCGAGAATTGGAGCCAATAGAAGATGAGCACGATGTCCGCCGCGTTCACGTCGGACTCAGTCACATCATGCTGAAATCGTTGGACGACCTCGAACCTTCCTTCCAGCACACGCCGGAGATTCTGGGTCTTGCGATCGATCGCCCAGCCGGGTCGGTCCGCGATCGCCAGAATGCGGGGGAGGTGTATATCGCTCACGAGGCGTACCTCTCAAGCCAGTGGGTCGACCATGGGTTGGCCTCGTCAAGATCGTCGTCCGTCGCAGTGGTGCGCACCTGGGTAGCGTCCGGCAGCTGGATATCCTCTGATCGCAAGCGGGGTCGCCATCCGTGCCAGCCAAGACCAACGACCTCCTCGCTCAGATACCGGCGGCCAGCATACTTGAGCGCGGCGTGCTCTGCGCTCAGGAACAGATAATGCTTCATGCGAAAACGCGCGGGGTAGAGCTTCACGGGACCTCCGAAGCGTACGCGATGGCCGCCTGACCACGCAATCTCCATGGGGCCGTCCTGCTTCTTGTAGGCCCGGACGCAGTGTGGGGAGGTCGGCCGGAACGGGTAGTAGGTGCGCAGCGTGTGTTGATAATTGGGATTGTCGTGATTGGGGGCTTCCCTGGTGGGAATGAACGTGAACTCAGAAAACTCGATCGCGTTGCAGCCGAGTGCGTCGGCTGCCGCAATAGCGGAGACCAACGATGAGTGCGAAGTCGGCGGAAGGTGGATCTCGTCAGCGTCAAGATGCATGAGCCAGTCTGCTTCGAGCGACTGAAAGAGTTCCTCTTTGCGGCGAAGAAGTTGCTCCCAGCGGTACCAGCCGCTGTACGGGATGCTCTCGAATCCTATCAATCCGGCCCCGCTGTAGCGCCGGACAATCTCAAGCGTCCGGTCGGTCGACTGATTGTCGCAGACGTAGACCTGCACGCCTTGACGAAATAGGTTCTCGAGACATCCGGCGATGAACCGTTCCTCGTTCCGTGTTGTAAGGACCGCGACGACTCGCGGGAAACTACGATCACGCGCAGCATTCGCTATGTGGGTGTTGGGATCGGCCAAGTCCCTCAATCCTTCGTTGTATGCTTCCGAACGACGTTTAAAGATTCAGAGCGGCCATGCCAAGGCGCGCCACCGCTTTCCCAACTGAAGTGTATACGCGCTCATAGCGGTTCGCGCCTGCGGTGCTCTCCGCTCTAGGATTTGGACCGATGGCATCGGGTGCTAGCGGTGCTATGACTTGGCCTTGACCAATCGCTGGATCCACCGGAAGGCGTCGCGGCGCAGGCGCGAACCAAGCTTGTCCCTGGAATTGACGCCGAGCAGCGTGTTCGTGGTGATCAACCGTCTGGCCAGCCATATCGAGAGATCTGGCTTGATGCGGCCGGCGAGTTCAAGCGCGCTGCTCTCGTCGAACAACTGGCCGGTCACATTGAGCACGACAGCCAGTTCAAGCTCGATGCCGGTCATGCGGGCAGCGTCGAACAGGCGTGCTTCCGCTTCGGGTGATTGCAGCGCCCGCACGCCTTGCAGCACGTCGACGCAAAGCTGCAGCCGGTGGAATTTGTGGCCGCCGGCGGCGTGCACGATGGCGATCGTCAATAGTGCCGCTGGCGTGTCTGTCGCTTCGCCGTCGATGGCGCGCAATTCCCGGAACCCCAGCGACAGGCGCCGCCGCATGCCGGTGTCATGCACGAGGTCGCCATGCAGTTCGACCAGCAGGCTCGAATTCTCCTTTTCGAGCCATTTGAATTCCTGCAGTTCGAAGGATTCAGCCTCGTTGCTGCCAAGCTCGAAGCCGCATGCCGCGATCACCCGGTTTGCCCGCGCCAGATTGGCGGGCTCGACCAGGATGTCGATGTCGGTGAACGGCCTGTCGGCGATGTTGCGGTAGAGCTTTCGCGCGAAGACCGGCCCCTTGACGATCCGCGCCGGAACATTGTCCGCCGCCAACCCCTTCATGATGCGGTCGCCATGGTATTGCAGCAGCATTGACTGGCCGGTGGCGATCGTCGCCTTCTGGCGCAGATACTCCAGTCTGTCCCGCAGCCCCTGATCCGGTGGCAGCTGCGCGGTCGCCGCGCTCTTGCAGCTTGCGCAGCATGATCGGCAAGATGCCGTGGAATTCGGCATTGTCGAGCAGCGCCGACAAAGTCTTTGCCGACAAATCTTCCCCGACCGCCGCCGCCTCCGGATCGGCATAGCGCAGCAACAGTCTTTCTTCTGCAGAGGTGAGAGATGGCAGCATCAACCCGGACAATGTTGCGGCAAAGGGATTGTCTGGGATGGTTACAGAAAAGCCTGATGTAAGCCAGCTTTACATGCCCCAGCGTAGCGCCGCCGTGTGCACCGGCGCGTCCCAGAACGCGGTCGTCTCGTCGTCGAGCATGGTCAGTGTGATCGAGCAGCCGGCCATGTCGAGCGAGGTGACGTAGGAGCCGACCAGTGAACGGGTCACCGTCACGCCCTGCTTTTCGAAAATCGCCCGCGCGCTGTTGTACATCAGATAGAGTTCCATCAGCGGCGTGCCGCCGAAGCCGTTGACGAACAACAGCGCCGGGCCTTTCGCCCTGTCGCCGAGATCGCCCAGGATCGCGGCACAAATCTCCTGCGCGATGGCATCGGCGCTTTTCAATTTGTCGCGCCGGCGTCCGGGCTCGCCATGGATGCCGACGCCAAATTCCATCTCGCCGTCGCCGATATCGAAAGTCGGCTTGCCCGCCGCCGGCACGGTGCAACTGGTCAGCGCCACGCCCATCGAGCGGGTAGCCGTGTTGACACGGTCGCCCAGCGCCTTCAACGGCGCCAACGCCAGGCCGTGTTCGGCCGCCGCACCGACGATTTTTTCCACCACCAGCGTTCCAGCGACCCCGCGCCGGCCCGTCGTATAGGAAGAATTCTCGACGGCGACATCGTCATTGGTGACGATCTGCTGGACGCCTTCCGACATCTCGGCCGCCATGTCGAAGTTCATCACGTCGCCCTCATAATTCTTCACGATGAACAGGCAGCCGGCGCCGGTGTCGACGGCTTCCGCCGCCGCCAGCATCTGGTCCGGTGTCGGCGAAGTGAACACTTGGCCGGGGCAGGCGGCGTCCAGCATGCCGTGGCCGACAAAGCCGCCATGCAGCGGCTCATGGCCGGAGCCGCCGCCGGAGATCAGCGCCACCTTGCCCGGCCGCAAGGTCTTGCGGCGGATGAATTTGTGCTCGTCGCCAAGCACGAGGATGTCGGCATGGGCGGCCACGAATCCGTCGAGGCTCTCGGTCAGCACCGTGTCCACCGAGTTCATGAACTTCTTCACGATCGTCTCCTCCCGAAATAGGCCTTCCAAAGCAATTCCAGGAAAAGTGTGTCGCGGTTTTCCGTCCGGAATTGCGTAAAACAAAGAGTTCGATCAGCTACCTTTGCCGGTGATGCTGGTGATCTTCTGGATGAAATCGTTCACCGCTTTGTCGAGCGCGGCGTTCTGCTTGTCGTCGCCGAAATCCGGCACGATCAGCGAGACATGCCGCGTCTTGCGCATGCCTGATGCGATCGACATCTTGCCTGGATGCGCCTGGTGATAGGCGGCGAGAAACTGGTCACGTTCGGCCGGGCTGAAATGGCACACCGAAAATATAGCCGGCAAATGTTTTGACGGAATCGGGATCGAATAGGCGGGGCTCGAAATCTGCGTGACGAAACTGCGGTGCTTGCCGAGCGCATCGGCGAGGCGCTGGCGCATGCCGGACGGGCGCTGGTCGATGACGTGCGACAGGATCGTCTTGTAGGCGCGGATCGCCTCTTCGGAACCGGGTTCGGGTTTGATGTCGACCATGCCAACCGCGCCTAGACCGGAATGTCGGCGATGGCCGCCTTGGCCATGGCGAGTTGCGCCGGCGCGACGGAAAGATCGCGCAGGCCGGCCTCGAGCAGTGACGGGATCGAGGCTGGATCGCCGCCGGCATCGCCGCACAGGCTGACCGGGATTTTTTCCTGCTGCCCAAACGCGGTCACGGCAGCGATCAGCCGCAGCACGGCCGGATGACGGACCGAATTGAGATGAGCCACCGCAGCGTTGTCGCGCGCCGCCGCCATGACATATTGGGTGAGGTCATTGGAGCCGATCGAGAAGAAGGCGGCGTCCGCAAAGGCTTCCGGCACGATCGCCACCGATGGCACCTCGACCATGATGCCAAGTGGCGGCATTCTATGCGCGATGCCGCGCGCGGCGAGCGTTGTCTGCTCCTCGGCGAACATCGCCGCTGCCTGCCTGTATTCCTCTACAACGGCGATCATCGGAAACATCACTTTCAGACTGCCGTGGACGGCGGCGCGCAGCAGTGCCCGGATCTGTACACGAAACACCTCCGGTCTTGCCAGCGACAGCCTGATGCCGCGCAGGCCGAGGAACGGATTGGTCTCCTCGACGGTGAAGCCGGGCACCGGCTTGTCGCCGCCGGCATCGACGGTGCGGATCGTCACCGGTTTGTCGCCGGCCCAGTCCAGCACCTTGCGATAGGCGCGATACTGCGTCTCTTCGTCGGGCAATGTCTTGCCGAACAGGAATTCGGTGCGCATCAACCCGACACCGTCGCAGGTCGCGATGTCGATGCCGTCGACATCGGACGGATCGGCGATGTTGACCTGCACACGCACCGGCGTGCCGGCCTTGGTGACCGCCGGCCGCGCCAGGAACGTCCCGGCCAGGTCGCGGCGCGCCGAGAATGATGACGAGGATTGGCGAAAGGCGTCGATTTCGGCCTTGGAGGGTGACAGCACGATGCCGCCATGTTCGGCGTCGAGCAGAGCGATGCCGGCAAGATGAGCCGGCGAAGCACCGAGCCCGACTACCATGGGGACGCCGCGCGAGCGCGCCAGCATGGCGACGTGGCTCGCCGTACTGCCCGCCTTCAGCGCGATACCGCCGCCGCTGCTCCAGTCGGTTTCGAGGAAGCGCGTCGGCGCGATGTCCTCGCCATAGAGGATGGCGCCGGCCGGTGCCTGGAAGTCGCCATCCTCGGACAGAGCCCGCAGCACCTGGTCCCTGATATCGCGTATGTCGGCGGCACGTGCGCGAAAGTAATCCTGGTCGGAAGCATCGTAGCCGGCGATTTCGGCGTCGAGCGCCTGCCGCCACGCTCTGTCGGCCGGCAGGCCGGTGCGGATCGCGGCAAAGGCCGGGCTGCTCAGCGCATCATCCCCCAGCATGGCGATCTGGAACTCGAGAATGTCGGCGGCATCACCTACGGCCATCTCAATCATTACGCCGAGGCGGCCCGCCGCGACGGCGATTGCGGTTTCGAGCGCGGCCTTCTCGTCGTCGGCTGTTTCTTTGCCGACATAGGATGCGGCAATCCGGTCGAGGTCGAACAGCGGCCCCTCAGCATAACCGGCCGAGGCCGAAATGCCTTGCAACCTAAGCGGTTCGGACATGGTCCGCGCCTTCGTCGAAATCGCGCCGCACCAGTTCGACCAGCGCGTCGACGGCATCGTTGGCGCCGTCGCCGCTGGCCCTGATGTGCAGCACGGTGCCCTTCGGCGCCTTGGCCGCCATCACCTTGACGATGCTCTTGGCGTCGAACCACGGCCCGTTGGCGGCCAGTGCGATTTCCACCTCGGCCACAAAAGTCTTGGCCAGCTTGGTGAACTTCACCGAAGGACGCGCGTGCAGGCCCACCTCGTGGGTGATCACAACGGTCGCTTCGGCGGATGCGGACATGTCTTTCAAAATTCCCGTTCGTTCACGACGGCGACAATTCGTGTGCCGTCGCCACCACTTCCCGGAGCGAGGCACCGCCGGAGGCCTCGGTCGCCGCCATCACCGCGCCTTCGACGATCGGTGCGTTG
This sequence comes from Mesorhizobium loti, assembly GCA_014189435.1. NCBI lineage: Bacteria > Pseudomonadati > Pseudomonadota > Alphaproteobacteria > Hyphomicrobiales > Phyllobacteriaceae > Mesorhizobium > Mesorhizobium loti. Next base: position 5,507,431 of record CP050293.1, on the reverse strand, counting down.
CAGACGATGATCTTGTGCGACCGTGGCTCGCCGATCATCTCCACCGCCATTTCCGAGTTGGTCTCGGCGCCGCCGAGATCGACCAGAATGGCGACACCGGCTTCCGACCAGGCCTTGTCGATGGCGCCCATGATCGCCTCGACATTGGTGCCAAGCCCGCCATGGCCGTTTCCGCCGCACCATGCAAGCGGCACTTCGTCGCCCACCATCTGCCGCACCATGTCGGCCGTCCCCTCGGCAACCAGCGGCGAATGCGAAACGATGACGATGCCGACATTGCTCATGGCTGCCCTTCCAGCGTTTCGACGATCGTGCGCACCAGAAGCGCGGTCGAACGTGCGCCGGCATCCATGTGGCCGATCGAACGATCGCCGAGGAACGACGCGCGGCCGCGCAGAGCTTTCATCGGCACGGTCGCCTCGGCCGCCGCGTCGGCGATATCGGCGATTTCCGGCGCCGTCTTTCCCTCAGTCAGCGCGTCATGCACCGGCTGCAGCACGTCGAGCATGGTTTTTTGTCCAACCTGCGACTTGCCGCGCGCAGCCACTGCTTCGATTGCCTTGCCGAAAGCTGCCGTCAGATTGGCGCGATCGGGCTCCGCCGAAATCTCCTTGCCGAGCGCCATGAACAAGGTGCCGAACAGCGGACCGGAGGCGCCGCCCACCGTCATCACCAGCTTGGTGCCGATCGACTTCAGGGCTTCGGGGAGCGGCTTGGCCGAAAACGCCTCGGCGTCGGCCCGCACGGCCGCGAAGCCGCGCTTCATGTTCAGCCCGTGGTCGCCATCGCCGATCGCCTGGTCGAGCGCCGTCAACTCTTCGGCGTGAGCGGCGATCGCATCCGCGACGGCTGTAATCAGCCTGGCAAGGTTCAACGCCGCCATATCGGCCAAATTCCCGGTTTCCACCCCGCCGGCAGTATCGAAAGAACGCTCATTCGACAACTGGAGCATGAATCAGGCCGCTTCATGCAGTGCGGCGACGGCCGCGAAGGCCTCGGCCACTGCATAGGCGCCGGGGTCGACCACGCCTTGCAATTTGCTGCCGACATAGGCGGACCGTCCGGCTTTCGCCTTCTCCATGGCAGCGGTGGCCTCGGCACCATGGTGAGCCGCCGCCGCCGCTTCCTCCAGGCCGCTGGCGTCGAGCGCTTTGAGGGCCGGCTCCAGGGCATCGACCATGGTGCGGTCACCCATCCTTGCGCCGCCATAGAAAGTCATCCGCTCAAGGCCGGCAAGCAGCGCCTTGGCCAGGTTCGCGCCGCTGTCCAGAGCTTGTGCCGCCGCGGTGAAGAAGATCGACAGCAGCACGCCGCTGGAGCCGCCCATCGACGCGCTCAGAATGTCGCCTATCGCGCTCAGGGTCGCTGCGGGTTCGGCAAGCGGCAGCGTATCAAGCCGCTCGAGAATACTGCGCGCGCCGGTCGCCACTGTCGAGCCGGTGTCGCCGTCACCAGCCTTGGCGTCCAGTCCGTTCAAAGTGGTTTCCAGCGCGATCAGCCTTTCGCAGACGGCGACGACAAGACGCCTGGCGCGCGCATCCTGACTGGGCTTGCGTGCCGCGCTCTGTCCGGCCGCTTTCGCCATCGGCACGATAGCCGGCGGCACAACCGGCTTTGCTGGCATCCAGGCATGCGGGCCGACCAGCGCCAGCAGGGCGGCTTCACGTGCTGCGTCGAGCCGGATCAGCGACAGCGAGAAGCCGTTCATGTTGAGCGCGGTCATCAGCGGGCCGGGGCCGATCGTCAGCTTGATGGTTTTGGCCAGCGGCGAGGCAAGCACCGCGTTGGCTACGAGCGACATTTCGAGCGGCGGAACCGAACCGAGATTGTTGATCAGCAAGGCGTAGGTGGCCTTGGGGTCAAGCCGTGCCGCGAGGCGCTCCGCCATGATCGCGACCAGCCTGTCGGCGCTTTGCACCGCAATCCGCTCGACGCCCGGCTCGCCATGGATGCCGAGGCCGAGCTCGCCGTCGTTTTCGCCAAACCTGTCTTCGTGCGGCTGGCCTGGGATCGAGCAGGACGACAGCGACATGCCGAGCGAAACGATATCCTTCGCCGCAGCGCGGGCGGCTGCCGCAACGGACGCAAGATCGTGGCCGGCTTCCGACAGGTGGCCAGCGATCTTGTGCACGAACAAGGTGCCGGCAACGCCGCGCGGCTGGTTGATATCAGGCAAAGCGATGTCGTCGGCGACGATCACCATCTCGACACGAAACCCTTCGGCGCGCGCCTTCTCGGCCGCCAGGCCGAAATTGAGACGGTCGCCGGTGTAGTTCTTGACGATCAGCAGGCAGCCGGTCGGACCGGTGACCGCGCGAATAGCCGCCAGCACGGCTTCGACGCTCGGCGAGGCAAAGATCTCACCTGAAACCGCCGCCGTCAGCATGCCCTTGCCGACGAAGCCGGCATGCGATGGCTCGTGCCCCGCACCGCCGCCGGAGACGACGCCGACTTTCGTCTTGTCCCAGTCGGCGCGCAGGATGACCTTGATCTCGGGATAGCCGTCGAGACGCGCGAGATCACCTGACCCGATGGTCCGCAACAGGCCGTCCAGCGCCTCGGTGACGATCGTTTCCCTGCGATTGAAAAAGTGCTTCATCGAATTCGTCCCGTACTCGCAATCGTCAATCAGAAGCCGGCGTTGACCCTTGAGTGGGAACACCGAGAACCGTTCACATCAGTCTTTGTCCGTCAGCGCCGAAATACAGCGGCGACCGGTAGCGGATCACCACCCTGTCGCCCTGCGCCAGATCCGTGTCGGGATCGGTCAGCGTCACCAACTTCTTCGGACCAACCGTCACATGCAGGTGGTTCTGGTCGCCGAGATGCTCGACCCAGTCGACGACGCCGTCGGCATGGCCATTGGTTGCCTTGCCGATCGACAGATGTTCGGTGCGCGCACCGATCGTCTTGGTTCCCACCGGCGCGCCGCTATCGGGCAGCAGCCCGGTCGGCAGAAGATTGATCGCCGGCTGGCCGAGCCTCGCCGCGACATGAAGGTTTGCCGGCTCGGAATAGATGGTGCGCGGTGAACCGATCTGCACCAGCATGCCGTCGGCGAAGATGCCGATGCGGTCAGCCATGGTCATCGCCTCGATCTGGTCGTGGGTGACGTAAAGCATGGTTGCGCCGAGTTCGGTCTGGATGCGCTTCAGCTCGAGCCGCAAATCCGCCCGCAGCTTGGCGTCGAGCGACGACAGCGGCTCGTCCATCAGATAGATCGAAGGCTTGCGCACCAGCGCGCGGCCGATGGCGACGCGCTGCATTTCACCGCCCGAAAGCTTGGTCGAGCGGTTGGCGAGCTTGTGATGGATGCGCACCATCCTGGCCACCTCCTCGACCCGGCGGCGGATCTGGTCTTCCGGCATTTTCCGTGCTGGCGAGCGCAGTGGGAAGGCGAGATTGTCGAACACCGACAGATGCGGATAGAGCGAATATTGCTGGAACACGAAGGCGGTGTCGCGCTCGGCCGGCGATAGGGTCGTGGCATTGTGGCCGCCAATTTCGATTGTGCCGGAATCCGGCCGTTCCAACCCGGCGATCAGGCGTAGCGTCGTCGTCTTGCCGGCCCCGGTCGGCCCGAGCAACACGACGAATTCACCATCTGATATATGCAGGTCGAGACCGTCGACGGCGACATGGTCGCCAAAACTCTTGGTCACGTTCTTGATGTGCACCTCAGCCATGCTGGGCCCTCCGCTCAGAGGCGACATCGTGGATCGCGGTTCTCACCGCGCGGCCGGATCCTTTCTCGAACAGCGATAGGCGCGCACTGCTCAGCGCCAGGCCGACATGGTCGCCGGTGGAGAGGCGGATTTCGGCCGGCACGCGTGCCTTGATGATGCCGTCCGCCGTCTCCACCGCGACGATCTGCGTGGTGCCGAGATATTCGGTGCCGTAGATGGCGCCGCGCAGCTTGGAGGCATCGTCGAAGCGGATGTGTTCCGGGCGGATGCCGAGTGCCATGTCGCTAGGCGCGATATCCTCGCGCACCTCCGGCACCGCGACCTTCGCGCCTTGCACGACGATCTCCTTCGTGCCCTTGGCGAGCCCGCCGCCAAATCCCAAAAAGTTCATCGGTGGCGAGCCGATGAAATCGGCGACGAACATGGTCGCCGGGCGGTCGTAGATTTCGCGTGGTGTGCCGAACTGTTCGATGACACCATGGTTCATCACCGCGATCTTGTCGGCCATCGACATCGCTTCCATCTGGTCGTGCGTGACATAGACCGTCGTGGCGTGGATGCGGTTGTGCAGCTCGCGCAATTCATGGACCATCAGATCGCGGAATTCGGTGTCGAGAGTCCCCAGCGGCTCGTCCATCAGGAAGCATTTTGGCCGCCGTACGATGGCGCGGCCGAGCGCAACGCGCTGGCGGTCGCCGCCGGCAAGTCCGGAGACGGATTTGTTGAGCAGATGGTCGATGCGCAGCAGCTTCGCCGTTTCTTCGACCCGCGTGCGGATTTCGGCCGAAGGCATGCCTTGCGCCAAGAGCGGGAAGCCGATGTTCTTGCGCACATTCATGTGCGGATAGAGCGCGAACAGCTGGAAGACGAAGGCGATGTCGCGTTCGCGTGCCCGCAGCATGGTGACATCGTCGCCGCCAAGCAGGATCTGGCCGCCGGTCGGGAGCTCGAGCCCGGCGATCATGCGCAAGGTCGTCGTCTTGCCGCAGCCGGATGGTCCGAGCATGACGAAGAATTCGCCATCCTCGACGACGAAGTTGGAATCCTGCACGGCGACGAAATCGCCGAAGGCCTTTCTCAGGTGCTGGACGCGGATCTCGGCCATGATTATTCCGGGAACTTGGAGACGACGATGAACATCACGGTGCCGGCGAGCATGGTGATGAAGGAGTAGGTGTAGAGCGACAGCGCGAAGGGCTGGAACAGCATCAGGAAGCCGATGGCGATCAGCGCCGTCGCGATGTTTTCCATCAGCCCGCGCCTCGCCCAGACTGGCCAAGATGACTTTTTGGTGATGGCTGGGCGCGTCATGCGGAACTCCCTTCCTTCTCCCCGTTCAAGGGGAGAGATGGTTGCCAGGTGGTTCCCCCACTCCGTCGCTGCTTCGCAGCGCCACCTCTCCCCCTCCGGAGGGAGAGGAAGGGAGTCTGGCTGAATGAAGTTCGCGCCCTTCCTCTACCCCGTCGATCGGGGAGAGGTGTCGAGCGAAGCTCGACGGAGTGGGGGTCGACCTGGCGCGGCGCAATGCACCTGCTTGCCATGCACGCTATCGCCAAACGCTAAGCGTTCGCAAATGTGTCGATACCGTAGCCGTGAACGAAGGGGAGGGACACGATGGCACCCTCGGCTTCTTATTCCCATACTAATCATTTGCGCACCGCGCCGAAGGTGATGCCGCGCAGCAATTGCTTGCGAAGCAGGATGGTGAAGACCAGGATCGGCACCAGGAAGATCGTCGTGCCGGCTGCCACCGCGGGCCAGTCCTGGCCGCCTTCGCCGATGATGGTCGGGATGAAGGGCGGCGCGGTCTGCGCCGTGCCGGAGGTCAGGAGCGCGGCGAAGGCATACTCGTTCCAGGCGAAGATCAGGCAGAAGATGGCGGTCGCGGCGATGCCGGTGGTCGCCTGCGGCAGCACGGTGCGCCAGAAGGCTTGCAGCCGCGTATAGCCGTCGATCATCGCCGCTTCCTCATATTCGCGCGGGATCTCGTCGATGAAGCCTTTCAGCAGCCACACAGCCAGCGACACGTTGACTGCCGTGTAGAGCAGGATCATGCCGAGCGCGGTGTCCGACAGGCCAAGCTCGCGGTACATCAGGTAGATCGGAATGGCGACGGCGATAGGCGGCATGAAGCGCGTCGACAGGATGAAGAACAGGAGGTCGTCGGCGAGCGGCACCTTGAAGCGCGAGAAGCCATAGGCCGACAGCGTGCCGAGGAACACGGCGCAGAAGGTCGAACCGAAGGCGATGATCAGCGAGTTGACGAAGCGCGGCAGGAAGTTGGACGGGCCGGCGATCACCATGTTGCGCTTGCGCGTGGTCTCGTCGCAGAAGCCCGTCGCCGGTCCAAGCGAGTTGATGTATTCCGGCGTCTGCCGCGTCCGCGTCGTGAACAGATTGCAGTAGCCTTCGAGGCTCGGCTGGAACAGGATCTTGGGCGGATAGGCGATCGAGTCCGGCGGCGTCTTGAAGCTGGTGGCGAAGATCCATAGCAACGGCACGATCGAGATCAGCGCATAGGCGATGATGATCGCGCCGGCGATGCGCTTCGAGTTGGTGCTCGGTGCGACGACCGAATGGGCTGTGGTCAGGCTCATCTCTGCTTCACCTTGTTGAGCGCCTTGACGTAGATGTTGGCGAGGCCGAACACCGCAACGAACAGGATTATGGCGAAGGCCGAGGAGTAGCCGGTGCGCCAGCTCTCGAAAGCCTGCCGCTTCAACGTGATCGAGGCGACCTCGGTGGTCGAGCCCGGCCCGCCGCCGGTCAACAGGTTGACCATGTCGAACATCTTGAAGTTCTCGATGCCGCGAAACAGCACCGCCAGCATGATGAAGGGCAGCGCCATCGGCAGTGTGATCGACCAGAACTGCCGCCAGTTGGAGGCGCGGTCGACCTCGGCCGCCTCATAGATGTATTCGGGGATGGAGCGCAGGCCCGCCAGGCAGATCAGCATCACGTAGGGCGTCCACATCCATGTATCGACGATGATGATCGACCATGGCGCCAGCGAGACGTTGGAGAGCATCTGGATATCGGTCGGCGGAATCCTCGTCACGAAGGAAATCGCATAGGCGAACAGGCCGATCTGCGGTTCGTAGAGGAAGCGCCAGAAATTGCCGACCACCGCCGGCGACAGCATCATCGGCACCAGGATCAGCGTCGTCCAGAAGGCATGGCCACGGAACTTCCGGTCGATCAGCCAGGCCAGCGTGAAGCCGATCAGCGTCTGCAACAGGATGGTCCAGAACACGAAATGCGCCGTCGTCTGCATGGCGATCCAGATATCCTTGTCGCCGAGGATACGCTGGTAGTTGGCAAGCCCGAGATTCTTCACCACTTCGTTCGGGCGGTTGGCGCGGTAGTTGGTGAACGACAGATAGATCGCCCAGAACAGCGGGAAGATGTTGATGGCCAGCAGCAACAGGATCGTCGGCGAGATGAACAGCCAGGCGAGGCCCTTGTCGCTGATGCCCCGGACTTTGCGGGCCAACGGTTCCGGGGTCGCCCGGGCAACGTTCTCCGCGGTCCGATTGAGCATGGTGAGTCCTGCTTCGGTCACTTGGTCGTCTCTGTCATGGAATTTATCTGAACTGCGTCCCGTGCCAAGGGTGGCACGGGACGCTTGGGCCTAGCTCGGGAGGAGCCGGTTACATCTTTGCCCCGGTTACATTTTGCCGTCGTCCTGGAAGACCTGCGTCCAGTCCTTGACCAGGCCGTCGAGCGCGTCCTTGGCCGAACCCTGGCCGGCGACGACATAGTCGTGGAAGCGCTTCTGCGAGGCCTGCAGCAGTGGGGCGTAGCTCGGCTCGGCCCAGAAGTCCTTCACGATGGCCATCGAGTCGAGGAAGGTCTGCGCGTAGGGCTGGCTAGCCGGGAACTTCGGATCCTTGACCACCGCGTTGAGGCAGGAATAGCCGCCGAGCGACCACCACTTGGCCTGCACGTCCTTGTTGGCGAACCACTTGATGTATTTCAGCGCCGATTCCTGCTTGTCGGAATAGGACACCACCGAGATACCCTGGCCGCCGAGCTGGGCGAACTGCTCGCCGTCCGGACCCTTCGGGTTGACGAAGTAACCGATCTTGTCGCCGCCGACATTCTCGTCCTTCTGCAGGCCCGGCCACGTGAAGGCGAAGTTCATGTGCATCGCCACCTGGCCGGATTTGAAGGCATCGACGCCTTCGCCCATGTAGCTGTTCGAAGCGCCCGGAGGCGTGCAGCAATCATAGAGCGCCTTGTAGAATTCCAGCCCCTTCACCGACTTGTCGGAATTGACGAAGCCTTCCATTTCGTAGGGCTTCTTGGGGTTCTCGTACTGGAAGCCGTAGCTGTAGAGCACGTCCATGGCGCCCATGGTGATGCCCTCAGAGCCGCGCTCCGTGTAGATCGAGGCGCCGTAGACGGTCTTGCCGTCGATTTCGCGCTTCTGGAAGAACTCCGCGACCTGCTTCAGCTGGTCGAAGGTGGCCGGCGGGCCGAGATCCCAGCCGTATTTCTCCTTGAATTCCTTCTGCAGCTCCGGCTTGGAGAACCAGTCCTTGCGATATGTCCAGCCGACGACGTCGCCCATGGCCGGCAGCGCCCAGTAGTTCGGCGTGTTCTTCGGCCATTCCGAATAGCCGACGACGGTTGCCGGCACGAAGTCGTCCATGCTGATCTTCTCCTTGTCGAAGAAGTCGTTCAGCTTGACGTAGTGGCCGTTCTCGGCCGCGCCGCCGATCCACTGGCTGTCGCCGATGATCAGGTCGCACAGCTTGCCGTGCGAATTGAGCTCGTTGAGGAAACGGTCGGCATAGTTGGTCCATGGCACGAATTCGAATTTCATGCCGATGCCGGTTTCCTTGGTAAAATCCTTGGACAGTTCGACAAGCGCGTTTGCCGGGTCCCAGGCGGCCCAGCACAGCGTCAGGTCTTCAGCGTGCGCGACGTTCGAGACGGCTGTCGACGCGGTAATCGCCGAGGTCAGTCCCAACGCCAGTTTCAAGCTCGATTTCATGCCTTCCTCCCATTTGCGAAACGCGCCCGGATGACGGTTTCAAGAGCCTTCAACCCCTCTCCTCAGGGGCCTAAACATGGCAGCGCTACAGCACCGCAGATGTTTAGTAATTTGTTTAGTGATGCAATTTTTACTAAACAACGCAAGCGAATTCGTTGCTGCGCCGCAGCATGCTTGCGTCGGTGTCTGAAAACGCTGGGAAAAGTGTGGATCGCTGGTCGGGCCCACGGATTGCCGAAGCTGCGCGGCTCGTTGCGGCCTGGCCTGAAGACAGTGGCGGCTCTCAGTCGATCCGTCTGGTGCTCACCATGACCTTGCGGATTGGCGGCGCCGGCGGCAGCAGTTCGCGGATGTCGGCGAAGGGGAACGACGGTTCGAAGCGAAACGCTTCGGCCAGCGAACCTTGCGCGCCATTGCACTGACCTGAACGAAAAAGGTTCTGCGTTCGCGCGCCGTCGACGAAGCGCTCGGGGTCCTGCGACTGATGCATGCGGATCGCTTTCGCCTTGATGTCGGCATGGGCGGAAATATCGACATAGTGCGTCGGCGAAAAACCGGTGCCGCCGAGCGTGTCGGCATGCAGCATCGGAACCGCGAACGACGCGGCGATGCGCACGCCGTCCGACAGCGCGCGGTGGTCGCCGTGATAGTCGTTGGGCGCATGCGTGATCGCCAGATCTGGTCCGGTTTCGCGTATCAGCTCTTTCAGCGCCCCGATCAGCGCTGCATCGGCCACCAGTTCGCCGTCGGGAAAGTCGAGGAAGCGCAGCGTCGCCCCGAGCAGCGCGGCCGCGGCCGTTGCTTCCTCGCGACGGACATGGGCGAGAGCGACGGGATCACTCTTGCCGCCCTTGGCGCCATCCGTGGCTATGGCAAAAGTGAGTTCTGCGCCTTGCACGGCATAGGCGGCCATCGTACCGAACATGAAGATCTCGATGTCGTCCGGATGCGCACCGAGCGCCAGGATTTTCAAACCACTCTCTCCCCGGAAATGGAACAACGTGACGAACGGAATCCTGCTCGCCCTGATCGCCTATGCAAGCTATTCGGGCAGTGATGCCGTTGTCAAAAGTCTGGGCGGACAATTCACGGTCTTCGAGATCGGCTTCTTCACGACCTTGTTTGCCGGCTGTTTTCTCTTTTTCACGCGGCCAGCGGACGAGCGCTGGCGTGATTTCTGGCGCACCAGGCGGCCCTGGGCCGTGCAGGCGCGCGCCTGGGCGGGTATCGCGTCCGGCGTGCTCAGCGTCTACGCCTTCACCACCATTCCGCTGGCCGAGTCCTATGCGCTGATCTTCCTGGCGCCGCTCTGCGTCACCATCCTCTCCACGGTGATCCTCAAGGAGAAGGTCGGCCCCTGGCGCTGGCTGGCGGTGGTTGCCGGTTTTGCCGGTGTCATGCTGGTGGTGCGGCCGGGCTTTCGCGAACTCAATCTCGGCCACCTTGCCGCGTTCGGGGTTGCCTTCCTCGCCGCCACCAGCGTCATCCTGATGCGCTCGCTGGCGCAGCAGGAAAAGCGCACGACCATGCTGGGCGTGCTGGTCGGCTACGGCCTGTTGTTCAACGGCATCGGCGCCGCCGCCACCGCATTCACCGTTCCCAGCGGCACACAGTTGCTGTGGCTGGTGATGGCCGGTGCCTTCACCGCAGGCGGACAATTCCTGCAGCTGCTGGTCATGAAATATGCACCCGCCAACCGGGTCGCACCGACACATTATTCGCAGATCGTCTGGGCGGTGATCCTCGGCGCTCTGTTCTTCCAGGAATACCCCGACTGGCTGGCATTGGTTGGCCTCGCCGTCGTTGGCGGTGCCGGCCTGCTGACCATGGTGCGCGAGGAGGTGCGGCTGGGCACCGTGCGCTGGAATCCGTTTTCCCGGAACCGGCTTTGAGTGGGTCCAGCCCGATAAGTTGCACGGCCCCCGCGACCGCTGCTATGCGGACGGGGCGGACCTGCCGCGGTTGGACGAACGCATTCCTGGACCGATGACGACAAAACCCCTGCCGGAGCTTCCGGTATCCGCTGTGCTGCCGGCGCTGAACGAAGCGCTCGGCCATGGCAACAGCGCCGTGCTGGTGGCGCCGCCCGGCGCCGGCAAGACGACGCTGGTGCCGCTGGCGCTGCTCGATGCGTCCTGGCTGGGGGCCGGCAAGATCGTTCTGCTCGAACCGCGCCGGCTCGCCGCCCGCGCCGCCGCCCGCCGCATGGCGCAATTGCTTGATGAGGAGCCCGGCGCCACCGTCGGCTACGCCATGCGCATGGAAAACCGCATTTCGGCAAAGACCAGGATATTGGTCGTCACCGAAGGCGTTCTGGCGCGCATGATCCTCGACGATCCCGAATTGCCTGGGATCTCGGCTGTCATTTTCGACGAATTCCACGAGCGTTCGCTCGATGGCGATTTCGGTCTCGCTCTGGCGCTCGACGTGCAAGGCGCGCTGCGGCCGGATCTGCGTGTGCTGGTGATGTCGGCGACGCTCGACGGTGCGCGTGTCGCCAAACTGCTGTCGGGTGCGCCGGTGATCGAGAGCGAGGGCCGCGCCTTTCCTGTCGACATCCGCTATGACGAGCGCCCCGCCGGCACCACCATCGAGGACGCCATGGCCAAGGCGATTCGCGCAGCTCTGGCCGACGAGAGCGGCAGTGTGCTTGCCTTCCTGCCCGGCCAGCGCGAGATCGAGCGCACCGCCGAACGGCTGGCCGGCAGGATCGGTGCCGACACCGACATCGTGCCGCTCTACGGCATGCTCGACGGCAAGGCGCAGGATGCCGCGATCAAGCCGCCGCCGGCCGGCCGCCGCAAGGTGGTGCTGGCCACCTCAATCGCCGAAACCTCGATCACCATCGACGGCGTGCGCGTCGTCATCGATTCCGGCCTGTCGCGGCTGCCGCGCTACGAGCCGGCCAGTGGCCTCACCCGGCTGGAAACCGTGCGCGTCAGCAAGGCTTCCGCCGACCAGCGCGCCGGCCGTGCCGGGCGCACGCAAGCTGGCATCGCCATCCGGTTGTGGCGGGCCGAGCAGACGGCTGCACTCCCCGCCTTCACGCCGCCGGAGATCCTCGAGGCCGACCTGTCAGGCCTGCTGCTAGACTGCGCCGCCTTTGGCGTTGCCGATCCGACAGGGCTCGCCTTTCTCGATCCGCCGCCCGCTCCGGCGCTCAATGAGGCAAGGGCGCTGCTACGCGCGCTGGATGCCATCGACGAGGCAGGGCGCCTGACGGATGCCGGTGCTGCGATGCGCAAGCTCGCTCTGCCGGTGCGGTTGGCGCATATGGTCGCCGAGGCAGCGAAGAGCGGCCATGCTTTCGCGGCAGCGATACTTGCTGTGCTGCTCACCGAGCGCGGTCTTGGTGGCGACGGCGCCGATCTGGAGCGGCGGCTGATGCGCTTTCGCGGGGAAAGATCGCCGCGCGCTACCGCCGCGAAACAGCTCGCCGAACGGCTGGCGAGACAGGCCTCTTCACCCTCCCCCTTGTGGGGGTCCGAAGGACGGGCGAGACCCGTGGCTCGCCCCGGCACGTCGATCCGCGAAGCGGAGCGGGGTGGGGGTAGGCCGAGCTCGGCACCCCCACCCCGTCTCCCGCGCCTTGCTGCGCAAGACGCGCTCGCCGACCCTCCCCACAAGGGGGAGGGTGGCGCCGGACCCCTGCTCGTCCACGCCTGGCCGGATCGGGTGGCCAAGGCGCGCGGCGAGCGCGGCCGCTTCGTGCTGGCCAATGGCTCCGGCGCCATGCTCGACGCCGCCGACGCGCTGGCGGGCGAGCCGTTTCTGGTCGTCGCCGACCTGCAGGGCAAGGCGCAGAATGCGCGCATCACGGCGGCAACAGCCATCAGCGAGGACGATGTCCGCGCTGTACTGGCGGCCAGGATCGAGACGCGCCGTGAAACCAGTTTTGATCGCGACAAGCGCGCCGTGCGTGTGCGCGAAACAGTGCGCCTCGGCGCCATCACCCTTGCCGAGCGTATGCTGCCGCCGCCAACCGGTGCTGACGCCGATCGCGCCATAGCAGATGCGGTGCGCGAGCATGGACTGTCGCTGCTGACCTGGAGCAAGGAGGCGCAAACGCTGCGCCAGCGGCTTGGCTGGCTGCATCGCGGCCTTGGCGCGCCGTGGCCCGATATGACGGATGCCGCCCTCATCGAGCGCCTCGACGACTGGCTTCTGCCTTACCTCGCCGGCGCGGCATCGTTTGCCGCCATCGATGCGGGCGTTGTCTCGGCCGGACTGGCCACACTCGTACCGCATGATCTGCAGCGCAGGATCGATACGCTGGCGCCAACCCATTTCGATGCCCCGTCGGGCAGCCATGTGCCGATCCGCTATGACGGCGAATGGCCGGTGCTGGCGGTTCGCGTGCAGGAGCTGTTCGGCCTCGACCGCCACCCCGCCATCGCCAATGGCAGCGTGCCTTTGACGCTCGAACTCCTGTCGCCGGCGCACCGGCCGATCCAGACGACACGCGACCTGCCCGGCTTCTGGCGCGGCTCCTGGGCCGATGTGCGCGCCGACATGCGCGGCCGCTATCCCAAGCATGTCTGGCCGGAAAACCCGCTGCTCGCCACTGCCACCGCCCGCGCAAAACCCAGAGGTACCTAGCGCTTCCCGTCTCGCGGCTGTAATTCATGGCCATGATCAACGTTTTGCGTTCGCCCGATTTCCAGCAGAGCCAGAGACTGCGCCTCAACACGCTGATCCGGCTGCGCTGGCTTGCCATTGTCGGTCAGAGCCTGGCGGTGCTCGTCGTCGCCTATGGCCTGAAGTTTCCGCTGCCGGTCAGCCTGTGCTTCGCCCTGATCGCCTGTTCGGCCTGGATGAACCTGTTCCTCGCCTTCCGGTTTCCGGCGGCGCATCGGCTCACGCCGATCGCGGCCTTTGGCATCCTCATCTTCGACAGCCTGCAGCTTGCCGGCTTGCTCTACATGACCGGCGGCCTCACCAACCCGTTCTCGCTGCTGATGACCGTGCCTGTCGTCATTTCGGCGACATCGCTGCCCCTGCGCCTGACCGCCATCCTCGGCGGGCTGGTGATGTCGGCGGCGACCTTGCTGGTCTTTGTCCATCTGCCGCTGCCCTGGTATGAGGGCGCGCCGCTGGCGATGCCCTTCATCTATGTCGCCGGCATATGGATGGCGGTGCTGTCCTCGATCGCCTTCACCGCCATATACGCCTTCCGGGTGGCTGCCGAAGCCCGGCTTCTGGCCAATGCGCTTGCCGCCACCGAGCTGGTGCTGCAGCGCGAGCAGCACCTTTCGGCGCTCGATGGGCTAGCCGCGGCGGCCGCGCACGAGCTCGGTACGCCGCTTGCCACCATTGCGCTTGTCGCCAAGGAGATGGAAAAGGCGCTCGGCAAGGATCCGAAATACGGGGAAGACGTGAAGCTGTTGCGCTCGCAAAGCGAGCGCTGCCGCGAGATCCTCAAGCGGCTGACCAGCCTGTCCTCCGAGGGCGAGGCGCATCTTTCGCGGCTGCCATTGACCTCGCTTGTCGAGGAGGTCACCGCGCCGCACCGCGATTTCGGCATCTCGATCAAGCTTCGGCCCGGCGAACGCATCGGGCCGGAGCCGGTCGGTCGCCGCAACCCGGGCGTCATCTACGGCCTCGGCAATCTGGTCGAGAATGCCGTCGATTTCGCCCGCAAGAGCGTCACCGTGCGCTGGAGCTGGGATGACGCCGCTGTGACCTTCTCGATCATCGATGACGGGCCCGGCTTTCCGGCCGAGATCATCGACCGTATCGGCGAACCCTATATGTCGACGCGTCAGGGCAATGAAGCCGGCGGCGGCCTGGGGCTCGGCCTGTTCATTGCCAAGACCCTGCTCGAACGCTCGGGCGCGACGCTCGATTTTCGCAATTCGAGCGGTCTGGGCGAGGGCGCCGTGGTACAGATATCGTGGCCGCGTGGTGTGTTCCTCAATCCGGAAATCACTTCGGCCAGCATGTTCGACACCGCCTGAGAGCCTTGAAGCAGCTCTAAAAATTGGACAATGAGGCTCAGGAACTATATCTGCGTAAAATTAAGGCAGCAGGAATTTTGAGACTATGACAGGCGACGAAAATATTGGCGCAATGGTTGAAGGCGAGGACACCTCGCTGCTTATCGTCGATGACGACAAGCCGTTCCTCACGCGCCTGGCCCGCGCCATGGAAACCAGGGGCTTCGTGGTCGAGACGGCCGAGAGCGTCGAGGAGGCGGTTGCCAAGGCGCGCGCCAATCCGCCCGCCTATGCCGTGGTGGACATGCGGCTCGGCGACGGCAACGGCCTCGACGTGGTCGCGGCCATCCGCGAAAAGCGTCAGGATTCCCGCACCATCATCCTGACCGGCTACGGCAACATCGCCACCGCGGTGACGGCGGTGAAGCTCGGTGCTGTCGATTATCTCTCCAAGCCCGCCGACGCCGATGACATCTTCGCCGCACTCACCCGCACCGCCGGCGAGCGCGCGGCGCCGCCGGAAAACCCGATGTCGGCCGACCGCGTCCGCTGGGAGCATATCCAGCGCGTCTATGAAATGTGCGAGCGCAATGTCTCCGAGACGGCGCGCCGGCTCAACATGCATCGCCGCACCTTGCAGCGGATCCTGGCCAAGCGCGCGCCGCGCTAGATCGCAGGACACGCAGGGCAATCGCCTCGGGCCGATTTTCCAATTCGTGGTGGAGGCCATCAATTATCGAAGTCAGCGCCGCCCCTCATCGCCCTGCCGGGCACTTCTCCCCGTATAGTGACGGGGAGAAGGGGGCTGGCCGCCATGTCGGCGCCCTTCTTGCGACGTTGGTGATTGGCGAAATCGGTGATGACAGCGTCCCTCTCCCCGTCACTATACGGGGAGAGGATGCCGGCAGGCAGGTGAGGGGCAGCGCAAACGCCTGTAAAAAGGGTAATGCAGCAAAGTCGAAATTAGCTGCTTAACGGAGGCGACATGCAGGACTTGAAACAGCGGCCGGTTTCCGTCTTCCGCGAATTCCTCGATGGCGAAGCGGCTGGCGGCATTATCCTGATGGTAGCCGCCGCCCTGGCGCTGATCGTTGCCAATTCGCCGCTCGCCGAAACCTACTTTTCCGCGCTCCATGCCTATCTCGGCCCGCTCAGCGTCTCGCACTGGGTCAATGACGGGCTGATGGCTGTGTTCTTCCTGCTCGTTGGGCTGGAGATCAAGCGCGAGGTGCTGGACGGCCAGCTCTCGACCTGGCCGCGACGCGTCCTGCCCGGCATTGCCGCCGCCGGCGGCATGCTGGTGCCCGCGCTCGTCTATGTCGCGATCAACCGCAACAATACGGCGGCACTGTCCGGCTGGGCGATCCCGACCGCCACCGACATCGCCTTCGCGCTCGGCGTGCTGTCGCTGCTCGGCAGTCGCGTGCCGGCCTCGCTGAAGGTCTTCCTCACCGCGCTTGCCATCATCGACGATCTCGGCGCCGTCATCATCATCGCCATCTTCTACACCAGCGGCCTGTCGCTCGCTTATCTGGGTGCTGCCTTTGCCGTCATTGCCGTGCTCGTCGTGCTCAACCGCATGCGGGTGATGACGCTGGTTCCCTATCTCGTGCTCGGCGTGATCCTGTGGGTTCTGGTGCTGAAATCCGGGGTCCATGCCACCCTTGCCGGCGTTGCGCTGGCGCTGACCATTCCGCTCGAACGCTCCGCCGGGATCGCCCACGACCTCGACCATTCGCCGCTGCACCGGCTCGAGCACGGCCTGCACAAGATAGTGCCCTTTGTCGTCATCCCGATCTTCGGCTTTGCCAATGCCGGCGTTTCGCTCGCCGGCCTGAGCTTTGGCGCGCTGATCGAGCCGTTGACGCTGGGTGTCGCCGCCGGCCTGGTTATCGGCAAGCTGGTCGGCGTGTTCGGCTCCTCGGCACTTGCCATCCGGTTCGGTCTTGCCGACCTGCCGGCCAATGCCGGCTGGTCGCACATGATCGGCATCTCGCTGCTGTGCGGCATCGGCTTCACCATGAGCCTGTTCATCGGCCTGCTCGCCTTCGCCAGTGACGTGGCGTTGCAGGACGCGGTCAAGGTCGGCATCCTCGCCGGCTCCTTCATCGCCGCCATCCTCGGTGCTGCCGTGCTGTTGATGGCGCCGGCGGTTGGTGGGTTGGAAGAGAGCGAAGAGTAGGGCGAAAACCTACTCGCTCTCACCCTCCAGCGCCGGCACCGACACGCCGGCAAGTTCCGCCGCCAGCAGCCGAGAGGCTCCGGCCCGTGCGATCCGCAGCATCAGCGCCTTGCGCGTTGCCGCCGCCATGCGGTGCTCGGGCGCATCGCGCAGGATCTCGGCGCCGTAGCCGTCGGAGAGGATGAAACCGCACTCCTCGGGAAAGATCTCGGAGGGTACGCCGGGATGGGTGGCGAAGAAGAAGCGGTCGGAGTGCAGCCGGTAGTCCGGCCATTTGCGGTCGACCCGAAAATCCTCGATCGAGGATTTGATCTCGATGATCCAGATGTCGCCCTGCCGGGTCAGCGCCACGAGGTCGGCGCGGCGGCCGGTGGCCAGCGACAGTTCGGGCAGCACATGCGCGCCCATGTCCATCAGCAGTCGCTGCACGCCGCGCCGCACCAGCATGGCGCGTTCGGACTGGCGACCGTCGATGAGAGGGTTGATCGGGATAGGGGAGATGATCGGCATGACAGGCACCATGCCAGACTTTGTTCACGGTTTGAACCCGTCTTATGCGGGGGATTGCCCATTTGACAAACCAAATCATTCAATGCGATTCTTTCGCCCGACAGGCCGGCGCCGGCTGGAGTAACAGCCGATCCTTTTTGCCGCATTCCCGGCACAAGGTTGAAGAGTCAGACTACCCCTCTAGCTTAGAGGGGTAGTCATGGGTCGCGTCGAGTTCTTCACCATACGGCTACTTCGGCGTTTGCCGATCTCGGTCGCTTTTGACGCGCATCTCAGCCGGTGCGCTTTTGCGTCCTCGCTGTTCGACGAGAATTTGACTCTTGGCAAACTGCTTGGCTGGACTGCTCTGGAGAGCAGCATAGGCCAGACGGACGCGGGTAACGAGGCTATTGAAGCCGCCATGCTTGCCGGCTGGATTGCCGAGAACAGGGACGGCGGTATAGTCGGTGAAGTTATCAGCGTCGAGCACAAAGGCGAGACGATCCACTAGTTCCTGCGCGGTTTCGCCGGTGATGATGACATAGCCGATGTGCCGCTTGTCGTGCATCACCGGCTTGGATACAGGACCGACTGCGCGCGCCAGAGCTTTTAGTTCCCGGTCGCACAATTCGGCTTCGAATTTTAGAAATACCTGGAGCAAAAGAACGTTCTTGTAGGCCATGGGGAGGATGCCTTCTCGAATCGGGGGAGGATTTCGACTCTCCGCAGATTCCGCAGCGTCAACAAGCCCTTAAGCGCCGGCTAATGCCCCATCCCTGTGGGTTGCGAGGATAAATCCCAGCAATCTCAGTCTGAAGGCCTCTTCCGCACCTGTTTGGCGAGGGCCTTTATCTCTTCGTCCGTCAACTTCTGCGCCTTGGCGACTTTTGCGACGGCATCGTCATAGTCCTCGTCCGTCACATCCTCTAGGGCGCGAGCAGCTTCAAGGAACTTGTCGATCTGAGATTTATCCTTAGCCATGGGTCGACTCTTTACGGGTTTCCGGGAGTCAGATATGAATGTCGCCGCCGGCGAGTTTTCTCGCCAGCGGACAACCGAGCCTTAGATGCTATGCAGAGCCTTGGCCCTCATACATCTATTATCTTGGTTGACCACATGGGCCTCTCCTTTCCTTTGCGCCTGTCCGGGCTGGGTTAAAAGGGGGTGTCATCGTCGCCGCGGCGAAGGCCTCTTGCCGAATTCAACAAATCGGCAATGCTTTCCTGAAGCGACTTCTGGGTGGAGCCGGAGGGAATCGAACCCTCGGGAGAGCCGGTTGGTAAGGCCTGCTCCCGACCAGTTTCCGGCCCCGTTTCGTCAAAAGGCTCTGACGTTGGCGCGTCAGAGCCTTTTGTGAAATCTGGTACTTGCGTCCTAATCCATTTGTCTCCGTCCTTGTCCGCCAAGCCGTCTGCGCGAAGGCGTGACAGGATGGATGAGACAGAGGTATTGCTTGTGTCCCGTCCTGCCGCCGAGATGGCGTTAGCGATCTCCAGCGGCGTCTTGCCTTCGATCCCGTCTAGTTGCTCTAGGATCAAATCCTTGAGCGTAGGAGCATCTGGACGAAGGGACGGCGCCGGGGCGCCAGTAAGCAGCGCGATGGCTTCGTCAAGAGACCGCAAGTTGCCCTTGGCCTCCTTGAGGTCGGACTGCAACTGTTCAATGCGATCCGCGAGGGTGCCGCGTTCCGCGATGAGAATCGAGACTGCATGGGATGGACGGGTCATCCGCGAGAACTAACGCGATTCCCAGACAAACGCAAACACTGTCTGGAGACAGACACGGTTTCCCTAGGTTGTCTGTTTGCCACTCAGAAACACATGCAGATATCTTTATTTCCGCCTGCGCTTCGGCTTGAACGGAAGACGGCGCTGGACAGGCTTACGGCGGAAGTTATGCCGGGCGTCGCGCAGGACCTCGGAACGTAAGGCGCTTGCCCTTCACGCCAAGGAGAGCCTTCACCGCGCGCACGCCATCATCGACGCCAAGGGCAACGCGGTTGCTGTAGCGGAAGTCAAATTCGGCAAGGTAGCGGTGCAAGTGGTGTTCCGCGCAATGCTGGTAGACGCCTTTCATGCCGCGCTTAAAGATACTGTAGAAGCCTTCCACGGTGTTCGTGTGGATGGTCTTTTCGCCTTCGTAGCGGACGTATTCGTCCTTGGAATGCACAACCGTATCGTGCGATGCGAACTCGCCGCTTAGATAGCGGTAGCCGCCCCACTCGTCGGTCATCATCGCAGTCTCTTTCGCGATGTTGGCGCGAACGATTGGCATGACAGTCTTTACCTTGGCGCTGTCGATGTGGAACGAGCGGGCGATGCCGCCGCGCTCGACCAGCGTAAGGACGGTGTTCTTGTGGGCGCCGCCGCCGCGACGGACTTCCGTGCCGGCTAAACGTCCGATGTAGGTCTCATCGGCCTCGACGGTTTTTCCCGGGCCGCCCATGGGCGAAAGGCTGCCTGATGCCATAGCGAAGCGAACGCGATGGCAAAGAAACCAGGCGGTGTCATACTTGCATTCCAGTATCCGGTGGATCTGATGCGCGCTGATGCCCTTCTTCGATGCGCACATGAGGTGTATCACCTGCAGCCACTTGTGCAGCGGCATGTGGCTTTCCTCGAAAATGGTGCCCATGCGGACGGTGAACTGCGAACGGCATTTTGAGTTCGAGCACTTGTACAGACCGTGGCGCTCGACGCCGTTCGGGTTCTTTTTGGAAGCCTTGGAACGAACGCCCTTCAAAGCATAGTGGCGCTCGTTGGACTTGCACTTGGGGCAGACCGGACCATTCGGCCAAAGAATGCCCTCGACATGTTCGAAAGCCTTGGCTTCGTCATGGAACTCGGGGCGGGACAGAACTGACATCGCGATAACTCCTTGGAATCGTTATCGCATAATCCGTTTGGTTTGTCAAACGGGTAATCGCCCTTATGCGGGCGATTGTATATTTGACAAACCCTCAGGACAGGCCGGCCTGTTTCAGGACGAGCGCTCCACTGACAATTAGACATCGCTAATGTATACTCTGTGGAAATGCGAGGGGGCCGTCATGGGACTGCCACGAAGACGGATCGCGCTGGCGTGCCTTGTCTTATCTGGCAACGCGGATGCCCACGATTGGTACACCGGCAAAAAAGACCCGGTTATGCAATCTGATTGCTGCGGCAACAAAGATTGCCATCCGATAGACCCTCGCGAGGTCAGGGAGACGAAAGACGGCTATTACGTCAGGGTGCCTCGCCCGGCATATATGAATGAGCCCCAAGAGCCGGAGTGGTTTATCCCTAGAGAGCGTACCCAAGCCTCCCCCGATGACCGCTACCATCTCTGTGAGCATTTGATGACGTTCTATCGGACGATCATCCCCCATATGAAGTTCGAGGCCTACCAGAGATACAGATGGAGGTGTTTCTTCGCGCCCAAGGGCACGAGTTCAATCGAGAGGGGCCGCTAGGGGGTCTTCGATGGGCGCTTCCCAGCCATAGAGGAATGGCCGGTGCAGTGGGGGCTCCACCGTGGGGGCAACGGACCACACCGGCCACTACGGGAGCATTCCCCCGCGCTGCTTAATCTATGGGCATATTAGCAATTGCGCAATTGGCCTATCGACGCTGTCCATCCGATTGCACATTCGATATACCCGGATATACCCAAAAGAAGTCAGGTATTGATCCCTTGAAAGATTGAACTTGCGGTGCATACCGTTGTTTCCATGGGAACGAGCGACGCAAAATCGAGCAGCGCCGAAGGCGAACAAATGTGGGCCTTTGACCTTGACGCTCTGCGCAAGGCGTTCAGAAAGTCCGTTCAGGAACACAAGATCACGGCGGCTGATTGGGCGGAACACGCCAAGCAGTTCCTCGAAAAACAAAGAGATCGTCAGCGCAAATCGACTTGATGTGTCGCGCCGATTAACTTCCGTTCCAAGGACCAAAGTCTTTCGCGTCGCCAGCCAAGGTCTGATGTTGTCGATTTGGTTCGGCGAGTGTCCATTGGACGTCCGTTATGCCAGCCAATCTCAAAAATATGCCTAAAAGGATGGCCAGTGCTCAGTTGTGCCAAGGGTTAAGTGGGCCCGGCCATCGCGGGATTAGGCTTTTTGGCGACTGGGATCGTCCCCCCCCGCATTGCCTAAGCTATAGATACATTAGAGATTGATCAATTAAGACTGAAGTCCTTACCCAGCTGTAGAAGGCGGACGGCCTTGAGCGCGTGGAAGCCAGCCTTGTGTGGTGCCGTAACTTCCGCTCCAAAATATGAGACGGCAGGACCAAAGTCTTGCACTCCACACGCAAAGGTCTGGGAGGACTGCAAAAGTTCCACATATGTTTGTTGGACGTTCCTCATTTTAGTCAATCGGCATATATTGGTTGCCGTAACGTAATGACCTATCGCCTTGCCCTGCGCCAGCCCGCGACGCGTGCTTCCGCCTCCGAGCAAAACCGGCGCTCACCATAGTGCGGGCTTATCCTCGTCTCCCAGTAATGCTCCTGGCCGGGGGCATGGTAAATGTGCTCCCCGGTGTTGATGCTGATATTGCCTTTGATGTTGCTCGTGCCGGATGCGCCACTGGACTTGCCGCCCAGCCAACCGGTGGGCAGGATCCGCGACGGCTTCGACGCTGCCTGGACTTGCCGTGGCCAGCGCGGCCAGAGACACCATCACCAGCGCGAACAGGCACTGCAGCGGCCACAAACGCCGCCGCCGCTTCCCGACGCTCTTGCGCCAACGGTCGGCCTGACCGGGTAACGCGCACCTGACAAACCCGGCCCAAATTAATGGGCGCTCGTTTTGGACAGCAGGTTTAGAACCAATACGCCAGCCAGGATCAGGCCCATGCCGACGAAGCCTGCCAGGTCGGGTCTTTGCCCATAGACAATCCAGGCGACCAACGCGACCAGAACAATGCCGCCGCCCGCCCATACTGCATAGGCGACGCCGACCGGTATCCGATCCAGGACTTGGGATAGAAAGAAAAATGCCGCTGCGTAACCGAGCAGCACCAATATCGACGGGCCAAGCCGGGTGAAGCCCTCTGAGGCTTTCATAGCGCTCGTTGCGACGACCTCACCGATAATGGCCAAAGCAAGAATGGCATAAGCGGAAATGAGAGAAACCTCCTTTGATGGGAGGCATCCAATGATCAGAACTCTACAGCGACGTCACGTTCACTTTCCCGTGATGGGCGCTGGCCAGCTGCAGGTGGTGCATGGCCGCTTTCATTAAATTAGCTATAGCGAATATAAAGTGGTATTTTGGGAGGCAGCCGGAGCTCCCCCATCACACCCCGCTCCGGTCAGGCCCGGTAGCGGTCCACCCAAAGGAAAGGCTACCGGGCCGCTCCCTTCCAGTCGAGTCCCGTGTGCCGTTTGCAACCAACCCATGGCCCGCTCGTTGATCCCATGCTGGGTTGATCCCCTGGCACTCCAGAATTGCCCGCTACCCGAGGGTGGCGGGCCTTTTCTGGTTGGAATTCTTGCCAACAACAACAACTAAGGCCCCGGCAGATGTCGAGGCTCTCACGTTGCCGGCTGTCGTCAGAAGCGGATCCAGAAAGATCTGCGGAAACACCTGCGGCGCCAGTAACCGTGGCGCCAGTAGCGACGGCAAACCCGTCTCCAATGGCGACGGCGGCCGCGGTGGTGCCACCTGCGATGCCGCACGAACTCGATGCCGCCTTGGCCATCAGGGCCATCCTGGTCAAGGATGGCGTCGGACGGTTTGTCGAGTTCATCGAGAATGCCGGGTCCCGTATTCGGGATGCCGGCCAATGCAGTGGCAGGACGCGCGATGGCGACCACGGTCGCAGCCCCTGCCAGCCCAAGCATTCCAGTCAGAAACAATCGCCGATCCATGCCAAACCTCCATCGTTGATCATCGCGACAAGGAAGACATAGAGCGGCAGATTGACGCGCCTAGATGCCGAAGAAAATTGTGTCAATCGACCTGCCATGCTGGCGATGACGGGCCTATTTGGCGCCTGCCTGACAATCCCAGCGCCCAAATGCACCACTCTCCTGGGCATTGCGGGGCATCTCATGAAGAAGACTCATGAGCGTCCGACGCTGGTGAAGCGCGAAAAGCTCACGACGGTTACGGCCATCATGTGCGTTTCAGGCTGCCCGTTTGACCGAAGCCGCGGACCTCGACAAGTCCACGCCGCGACTGGTGGAAAGCACGGTCGACGGCCCATAATTGCCTTGTTGGAGGCGCTGTCCCTTTGACGGATCGTTCGTTGCGGACGGCCGGTTTTCAGCCGTTTCCTAGGGTCTCGCTGAAGCGGCCTTGTCGTCGAACATGGCGCCTGCCATGTCATCAAGGATCGGACAATCCGGCCTTTCGTCGCCATGGCAGGCATGGATCAGTTTCTGCAGGGTCAAGCGCATCGACTGCAGCTCGCGCACCTTCTCCTCGATCGCCGTGACATGGGCGGCGGCGATCTCGCGCACGTCGTGGCTGGCGCGGCTGCGATCCTGGTAGAGCGCCATCAGCTGGCGGCAATCGTCGATGGAAAAGCCGAGATTGCGGGCGCGACGCAGAAAGGCCAGCCGGTGGATGTCATCTCCGGAATAATCGCGGTAGCCGTTGGCGGCGCGCGCCGGGGCGATCAGGCCGATCTCTTCATAGTAGCGGATGGTCTTGGCCGGCAGGCCGGAGCGGTGGGCGGCGTCACCGACATTCATGACGGTTCTCCTCTATTTCCAGGAGCCCATGATTCAGGCCCCTTGAATTTGCTTCACAATCCTGTGAGGGCTGTTGCCAAAATGCCATAGTGATACGCTTACCGGCACGTCAAGTCAGGCATATAGGCATCGCGCGCTTGGCAAGCAAAGCAAATGCCAGCATGAATGACGGCTAGAAAGCGGCCGACTCGTGCCGCCGAAGTTGGGGCGGGGCACCGGATCACCTGATGCGCATGAAGTCGTTTGCAATCGCCGCCGCACTGGCGCTTTCCACTGCTATCGCTGGTTGCAGCACCATCGGCTCGCAGATATTCTCCAACGACTACGGCTCGGTCACCGACGCTGGTTACCAGCTGCCGCGCATCCCGATCGAGAAGGTGCCGATGAAGTATCATCGGCAGGAAGTGAACTACGACAGCCCGGAAAAGCCGGGCACCATCATCGTCGATACGCAGAACAAGTTTCTCTACTTCGTCGAGGGTGACGGCAGGGCAATTCGCTACGGCATCGGCGTCGGTCGCGAGGGTTTCGAGTGGCACGGCACCGCCCATATCGCGCTGAAGCGCGAATGGCCGACCTGGACGCCGCCGAGGCAGATGATCCAGCGCCAGCCCGAACTGGAAAAGTTTGCCGGCGGCATGGAGCCGGGCCTGAAGAACCCGCTCGGCGCGCGCGCCATGTACCTGTTCAACAAGGGCGGCGATTCGGGTTATCGCCTGCATGGCAGCCCGGAATGGAATTCGATCGGCAAGGCAATGTCGTCAGGCTGCATCCGCCTGATGAATCAGGACATTATCGACCTCTATGACCGCGCCTCGGTCGGCGCCAAGGTCATTGTTCTTTAGATCATGATGCCGAGAAACCGGTACCGGTTCTCGGGAAAATCATGATCAGATAGAGGCAGCTTTCGTACGCGGACCGTCTAGGCAACAACGGACGTCCCAAACAGAAAACCGGGCAATTTGGCCCGGTTTTTTGTTTTTTTGCGCGATGCGACGCCTGCTCGGCGGTCAGGACACCTCCGAGAACGAGGTGGGAGCCAAAATTTGGTTGGTGATTGTCTCGGTGATCTGGCCATCACGCTCGGAATCTTCCCGCGCCTGCGTCCAGGCAGGGTCCTTCACGAACGCCGTCCAGCGCTCTTCGCGTTCGGCCAGCGATTCCCATGCCAGCATATAGGTCAGTTCGTTGTTCGAAGCACCGATCAGTGTGGTAAAGAAACCCGCTTGGCGGATACCGTGCTTTTCCCACAATTTGAGGGTGATCTTGTCGAAGCGATCAAGAAGCGCCGGCAGGCGTCCCGGCAAAGCCCGGTACACCCGAAGTTCGTAGATCATTTGGAGTTCCTTCTGATCGATGCGCCGGAAGCGAAGAAAATCGGACCAGATGTAGAATTATCAAAGGGGCGTCAGGAGACCTGTTCGACCTGCTGCACTTCCGGCACGAAGTGGCGCAGAAGATTCTGGATGCCGTGCTTCAGCGTTGCCGTCGATGACGGGCAGCCGGCGCAGGCGCCTTTCATGTGCAGGAACACCGTGCCGTTCTCAAAGCCGCGGAAGGTGATGTCGCCGCCATCCTGGGCGACCGCCGGGCGCACCCGCGTATCGAGCAGTTCCTTGATGGTGATGACCAGTTCCTCGTCGGCCTTGTCATAGAACTCGCCGGTCTGGCTGGTCTCGGCGGCCGGGCCGGCCTTGGCCATGACTGGCGCGCCGGACATGAAATGTTCCATGATGGCGCCGAGGATCGCCGGCTTCAGATGCTGCCAGTCGGGGCCGTCCTTGGTCACGGTGATGAAGTCATAGCCGAAGAAAACACCGGTGACGCCGGGAATCTCGAACAGCCGGCCAGCCAGCGGCGAGGCAACAGCGGCGCCGTCGGCATCGCGGAAATCGGCGGTGCCTTCCAGAAGCACTTCCTTGCCGGGCAGGAATTTCAGCGTCGCCGGGTTTGGCGTCGATTCGGTCTGGATGAACATGGCCATCTCCGTGCCCATTTCGGGCAGCTAGTTTGGAATAATTCTAAATAGGCTCAATTGGCTGGACATTCAAGCGAAACGCATCGCCGGAATGGCTGGCTGGCGGAATGTTTTTGCGCGCCTAGGACGCGCTCGAAGCAACCTCATGCGAGGCTGTCGATCTCCTCGTCCGACAGGTTCTGCGGCACGACGGTCACCGGGATCGGGAAGGCGGCACCCTTGCCGGCGACAGCGCCGACCAGCGGCCCCGGGCCTTCCTTGCCGGCACCGGCGGCCAGCACCAGGATGGCGATGTCCTGGTCTTCTTCGATCAGCTTGTGGATCTCTTCCGTCGGCTTGCCTTCGCGCACCACCATCTCCGGCTCGATGCCAAGCTTCTGGCGTACCTTGTTGGCATAGGTGTCGAGTGCTGCGCGCGCAGTGGCGGTCGCCTCCTCGCGCATGATCTTCTCGACACCCAGCCAGTGCTGGAAATCGTCCGGCTCGATGACATAGAGCAGCACCAGCGTGCCGCTGGTGCTCTGCGCCCGCTTCGAGGCGTAGGCGACGGCGCGCTCGCACTCCGGCGTGTCGTCGATGATCGCCAGGAACTTGCGGCGATGGCCGGCTTCGCGGCTGAGGCGTTTGGAGACCATGTCTATCTACTCGATGCTTTATCGGCCGCAATCTGCCACTGCAGCGGACCGGCGGCAAGCCGCCGGCCTTGTACCTGTGTTGGTGCAGTGCACCCGACGCTGGGATCAGCCCTGCAGCAGCCCGATGATGTCGCGCACCGTCTTCATCGTCGCTTCGGCGAGCACGCCGGCACGTTCGCCACCGTCCTTGAGCACCGCGTCGACATAGGCACGGTCGTCGGAAATGCGGCGCATCTCGCTGGCGATCGGCGCCAGCTTTTCCACCGCAAGGTCGGCCAGCGCTGGCTTGAATACCGAAAACTGCTGGCCGGCGAATTCCTTGAGCACATCCGCCTTCGACATCTCGGCGAGACCCGCATAGATGCCGACCAGGTTTTCCGCCTCGGGCCGGTTGGCCAGGCCGTCCAACTCGCTCGGCAGCGCTTCCGGGTCGGTCTTGGCCTTGCGGATTTTCTTCGAGATGGCATCGGCATCGTCTGTCAGGTTGATGCGCGACAGATCCGACGGGTCCGACTTCGACATCTTCTTGGAACCGTCGCGCAACGACATGATGCGCGCCGCCGGCCCGCCGATGACCGGTTCGGTCAGCGGGAAATAGCCGTTCACGGTCTCTTCACCGACCTGCATCTCGACGCCGACGCCAAGGGCGGCGATGCGGTCGGAGAAGTCGTTGTTGAACTTCTGCGCAATGTCGCGGGTCAGTTCCAGATGCTGCTTCTGATCCTCACCCACGGGCACATGGGTGGCACGATAGAGCAGAATGTCGGCAGCCATCAGGGAAGGATAGGCTAGCAGGCCGAGCGACGCGTTCTCACGGTCCTTGCCGGCCTTGTCCTTGAACTGCGTCATGCGGTTCATCCAGCCGATGCGCGCCACGCAATTGAAGATCCAGGCGAGCTCCGCATGCTGCATGACGCGCGACTGGTTGAAGACGATGTGCTTCTTCGGGTCGATGCCCGAAGCCAGGAACGCCGCGGTGATCGACCGCGTCTGGTCGGCGAGGTCTTCATAGACGAGTTGTGCCGTCAGCGAATGCAGGTCGACGACGCAATAGATGCAGTCGGAGGTGTCCTGCAGGGCGACGAATTTCTTGATGGCGCCGAGATAGTTGCCGAGGTGCAGATTGCCGGTCGGCTGGACACCGGAAAAGACGAGTGGCTTGAAGGCGGTCATGATTGTCCTCATGGCTTGTGGAGGGCCGTTTCGCGCGCGGCGAAAGTCTTTCGACGGCGCGCTTATGGACGAACATGCAAAAACCGGCAAGAGGTGTCAGCGGCCTGAACGAAACTTGGCGATGAACTGCGCGTGCTTTGCAACAACGCTACGCCACCCCAGCGGCGTTACCTCGATGTCCGCCATGCCGATGCCGGTGCGTTTTCCGGCGGGACGCTGCAGTCTGTTGAGATGAAGCTCCAGGATGGTATGGTCATTTCTGCGTAGCGCCGTTTCAAAGGTCGCCTGCGCGTTCCAGAGATAACCCTCCTGGCGCGCCTCCGACATATCCGTCACAATCGGGCGGCCATTCGCGGACAGTTTGAGCGTGGTCAGTGCTTCGCGGTATGGGTGCCAGATATCGAGACGAATTCGCGCCTTGCCGGAATATTTGAATGGCACGAGCAGCTTGGGGCGCGGATTCCATCCGACCCAGCGCATACGGTCGGTGCTGGCTTCAAACGGACACCAGTCGAGGGCTTTTGATGCATTGTCCTGCTTGATCACCTCGTACTGCCTGAGACCGCGCAGGTCAGGGCGGACGATGCCTTTGTTCGTCGCATTTTGGGTCGCAAGCTGACCATTTTCATACTGCTCGAAATCCGGATAGCCGACGGTCATGAAAGCATTGGCCGCCTTTGCCCTGGTCAGTTCGGACGCCACATAGCCCTCATATCCGGCCCGCTGCATTCGTGCGACCATCCGTTCCTGCTCGTCCGAAGTGTGGCTGAGATAACTCAGGTAGCGGTGGCCGGCCGCGAACTTCTGCACGGTGATGCGCTGTGTCGAGACAAAATTCATGCCTGACTTTGCCGCGCGCAGCAGGAAGTCCGCGTCGACCGGTGGAGCGATCTCTTTTGGATCGCGCCATTTGCCAATTCGATCGGTCACGTCGCGTCGATGGCCAAAACTCGAAGGCGGAAAGAAATGTGTGAGAGCGGCGCTCTCCTCGCTGAAGATCCCGCTCACCAGCCGGAAATTGCTTGCCCTGGGGCCATGGAAGATCGCCCCGCTCACGGCAAAATCCGCCCGCGGGTCGCGCCCGAAAAGGTCAGCAAGCGCCTGAAGATGGTCTGGCGCCCAGACGTCGTCATGGCCGAGATAGGCAATGTATTGCCCGTGCGAAAGCTCGATGCCGGCATTATTGGGGAAGGACTGGCTGCCGCCTCGCTCCGGCAGGTTCAGCCAGCGGATTTGAGGCGATGCCAGCGCCCGCACAAAATCGGCCGTATCGTCGGTGCAACAGTCACCCACGACCAGCAGTTCGAAGTCCTGACAGCTTTGATGCAATACCGACTGTATCGACGGAAGGATGTGCCTGCCGCGATTGTAGGTGGCCATGACGACGGAAAACATCGGCATGGTCAGACGAATCGATAAGGGATGCCCGGGTGATCGAAGCGTATTCGTGACTTGTCCGGATTTTCGGGGTCGTAGGCATTGGTTGGCATGTTGACGAATGTCGCCGTGCTCTTGCCCCTGTTTTGAACCCCATGGACGACAAAGGGCGGAATGGTCAGCAGGATCTTGTTCGCGGCGCCGACGTCGAGAATGTCGAGCGTTCGGTATGTCGGGCTATCCTCGCGCAAATCGTAGAGAACAACCCGGATGTCGCCATTCGTATAGGCGAGCCGGTCGAACTGTCGCCTGTGGTAGACCCAAGCCCTGATCGAACCCGGCTCGGCCGACACCAGATAGACATGCGGCGGCGCGGTGACGGGCTCTCGCAGTGCCGATAGGAGAACCGTAAGGTCGCCACGCTTGTCTGCGCGTGTGATCAGGCGTTGCGTCCGTACGCCCGCAATCGGTTTCTCGACCGAAACGTCCTCCAGGAAGGGAAGCTCGTCTCGCCAAGGCTCGTCGTCAACGAAATCTGCAAGCGACAAATTTTCCATCCCAACCCTTCCAGCCTTCGGACTTCCGGAACCAATCCGCAAATCGGTGACCTTGCTTCCGGTTTCTATCCAGCCGATGCCAAAGGCAATGCCTCTTGGCGACTCAATCACCTGGCCCGTCAGTTGGGTCCGGCTGCGGAGGGGACGCTTTCGGCGTGCCCCGTTTGACGTTGCGCCTGATCATGCCGAAATCCGCGCCGCCGGTGGCAAACGCGGTGATGAAATAAAGCAGCGCTCCGCCGGCAACCAGCGACAGCAGCGTCGTCGCCTTGACCACCAGCGGCGAGCCGGGTCCTAGCCTGACGGTGAACCAGTGTTCGGCAAAATAGAGTGCCGCGCCCATCACCACCGCCGACAGCACCAGCCGTGGAATGCGTTTCATCAGCGGCACGTCGCGGCCCCAATGGCCGCGCCGGATCAAGACGCCGAGCAGCATCACCGCGTTGACCCAGCCGGCGACGGCCGAGGCCACCGCAATGCCGGGCGCGCCCATCCGTGGAAACAGTGTCAGTGCCGTGGTGACGTTCACCGCCACCGAGATGGCGGCAAACATCATCGGCGTGCGCGTGTCCTCGCGGGCGAAATAGCCTGGGGTGAACGCCTTGATCAGCACGAAGGCGGGCAGGCCGAGGCCGAAGATCGCCAGGATCGCCGCCACTGTCGGCGTCGAGCCGTTGGCGGCGAACGCGCCACGCTCATAGACCAGCCGAACGATCGGCTCCGACATCACCCAGAGTGCCGCGGCTGCCGGCAGCGTCAGGAACAGCGTGAATTCGACCGAGCGGTTCTGCAGATTGGCCGCCTCGATCAGATTGCCCGACTTCAGCGCCCGCGACAGTTCGGGCAACAGCACGATCGCCACCGCCACGCCGACCACGCCGAGCGGCAGCTGGTAGATGCGGTCGGCATAGGCGAGCGAGGACACCGCGCTGTTCTGCGCCGAGGCGATTGCCGTACCGATAAGCTGGTTGATCTGGGTGATGCCGCCGGTGATTGCCGCCGGCAGCGCCAGGATCAACAGCCGCTTGACCGCGGGCGTCATTTTCGGGCGGCGGAAGCCGATCGAGATGCCGGCATGGCGCACCGCCACCCAGACGATCGCCAGCTGCACCAGTCCGGCGGCAAGCACGCCCCAGGACAGCGCGTAGCCGACTGCAAGGGCGTCGGAGCCCTTGTACCATGCATAGGCGAGCACGCCGATCAGGATGATGTTGAGGAACACCGGCGCCACCGCGGCGGCAAAGTAGCGGCGCAGCGAATTCAGCATGCCCGCCATCATGGCGCCTAGCGACATGCAGATCAGATAGGGGAACATGATCGTCGCCAGCGTCACCGTGGTGTCGAATTTTCCCGGCGTGCTGGCAAACCCCGGCGCCACCAAATAGCGCACGATCAGCGGCATCGACAGTTCCATGACGATGGTCAGCGCCAGCAGCGCCGTGAACAGCACGCCGAACACTTCCTCTGAGAAGCGCTTGGCGCCGTCGGTGCCGTGGGTCTCGATCTCCTTGGCGAACAGCGGCACGAAAGCGGCGTTGAAGGCGCCCTCGGCGAACAGCCGGCGAAAGGTGTTGGGAAACTGGAAGGCGGCGTTGAAGGCGTCGGCGACCGGTCCGGTGCCGAGTGCGGCCGCCATCAGCATCTCGCGGCCGAAACCAAGCGCGCGGCTCATCAGCGTGCCGGAAGCAACCGTTGCGAATTTCTTGACGAGGCTCATGCGTTTGGAGACTGCCTACAGGATAAGGACAAAGTGATGATGGCGGTCACTCGGCGGCCGCCGCCCTGGCCTTGCCGCCGCGTTCGGGCACGATGCCTTCGAGCGTCGCCATCAGCCGGTTGCGAATGGTGGCGATGCGGGCCGGGTTGTCGATCTTCTGGCCGGTGAGGTCGGTGACATAGAAGGTGTCGATGACCTTTTCGCCGAAGGTGGTGATGTGGGCCGATGCGATGTCGAGCGACAGGTCGGAGAGTGTTCCGGTGATCTCCGACAGCAGCCCCGGCCGGTCCAGGCCTTCAACCTCGACGACCGAAAAACGGTTGGACAGCGTGTTGCGGATTTCGGCGCGTGGCGGGATCTTGAACACCTTGGCGCCGCGCCGCGGCTTGGTGCGCTTCTCGATCATCTCCGGCAGCCAGCTCTTGCCCGACAGCACGTCCTCGATCAGCCGGCCGACACGCTCGGCGCGCCGGCGCTCGTCCTCGTCGCGGTCGAATTCCCTCGAGATCAGGATGGTGTCGAGGGCGCGGCCATCCGACGTCGTGAAGATCTGCGCGTCGACGATGTTGCCGCCGGCCCCGGCGCAAGCCCCGGCGATCACCGACAGCAGGCGGGGATGGTCCTGCGCCAGCACGGTGATTTCGGTCACCGCCTCGAACTGGTGGGTCTTGACCATGGTGGCAAGCTTGTTGCCCGACGCGTCTGCCTCACGAATGAACTCGGCATGGCGCAGCTGGTCGGCGAGATCGACGGTCAAAAGGTAATTCTCGTAGTGCTGGCCGACATAGCGCTTGCGGGCCTTGTCCGGCCAGTCGGCAAGCGCCTCGGCCAGACGCTCGCGCGCCGCCGTCGTGCGCTGGGCGCGCGACACTTCCGAAAACCCGCCGGTCAAAAGCAGTTCGGTCTCGTAATAGAGCGTTCGCAGCAGCTGGCCCTTCCAGCCGTTCCAGACACCGGGTCCGACGCCCCTGATGTCGCAGACGGTGAGGATCAAAAGCATCTTCAGCCGCTCGACCGACTGCACGATCGCGGCGAAATCCTCGATGGTCTTGCGGTCGTTGAGGTCGCGGGTCTGCGCCGTCATCGACATCACGAGGTGGTTCTCGACCAGCCATGCCACGGTTTCGGTATCGGCCGGCGACAGCCCCATATGCGGGCAGATGCGGCGTGCGATCCTGGCGCCGGCCTCGGAATGATCCTCCGGCCTGCCCTTGGCGATGTCGTGCAGAAGCACCGCGACGTAAAGCGCCTCGCGGCTCTTCTTCAGCCCCGGCATCAGCGTGTGCGACAGGGGATGGACCTTTTCGCCGTCGCCGCGCTCGATCTCGGCCAGCACGCCGATGCAGCGGATCAGGTGCTCGTCCACCGTGTAGTGGTGGTACATCGAGAACTGCATCATGGCGACGATCTTGCCGAAATCCGGGATCAGTCTGCCGAGCAGCCCGGCCTCGTTCATGCGCCGCAGATTGAGTTCGGCATTGCGGTCCGACGTCAGGATGTCGAGGAACAGCCGGTTGGCCTCTTCGTCGCGCCGCAGCGACTTGTTGACCAGGCCGAGCGAGCGGGTCAGCAGCTTCAGCGCATCGGGATGGAATTCCAGGCCGTGCTTGTCGGCGAACCAGAACAATCTCAAAAGATTGACCGGATCGCGTTCGAACACCTGGTCGTCGGCGATGTTGATGCGGTGGTTGTCGACAATGAAGTCGGAGGTGCCGGCCAGCTTGCGCTTGCGCCGCGAGAAGGTGAGGAAGATGCGGTTGAAACCCGGCACGTGCTTGGCTTGCTCTTCCTCGAGCGCGGCACAGAAGATGCGGGTCAGGTCGCCAACATCCTTGGCGACCAGGAAGTAGTGCTTCATGAAGCGCTCGACCGCCGACAGGCCAGGGTGGGTGGTGTAGCCGAGACGTTCGGCAATCTCGCGCTGGATGTCGAAATGCAGCCGTTCTTCGGCTTTTCCGGTGAGGAAATGCATGTGGCATCGTACCGCCCACAGGAAATCCTCGGCCTTCTGGAACTCCCGGTATTCGCCTTCGGTGAAGACGCCCTTGTCGACCAGTTCCTCGCCGGTGCGCACCCGGTAGAAATATTTGCCGATCCAGAACAGCGTCTGCAGGTCGCGCAGGCCGCCCTTGCCGTCCTTGACGTTGGGCTCGACGAGATAGCGGCTTTCGCCCGCCTTGGCATGGCGGTCGTCGCGTTCGGCAAGCTTGGCCTGGACGTATTCGGGGCCGGTCGTGCGCACCACCTCATGGTCGAAGCGCAGCATCAGTTCGTCATAGAGTTTTTCGTCGCCCCACAGGAAACGCGCTTCGAGGATCGAGGTGCGGATGGTGACATCGGTGCGCGACAGGCGCAGGCATTCGTCGATGTTGCGGGTGGCGTGGCCAACCTTCAGCCCCAGATCCCACAGCATATAGAGCATGTATTCGACGGTCTGTTCGCCCCACGGCGTCTGCTTGTAGGGCAGCAGGAACAACAGGTCGATGTCGGACCCGGGCGCCAGCGTGCCGCGGCCGTAGCCGCCGACAGCGACGACGGCCATGCGCTCCGCCGAAGACGGGTTCTTGACCCGGTAGACATGGGTGACGGCGAAATCGTAAAGCGCCCGGATGATCTCATCCATGAGATGCGACAGCCGCGCAGCGCAGGCGCTGCCGCCGCCATCGTCCCGCAGCATGCGTTCGGCAATGGTGCGCCCCTCGGCCAACCGCCCCTTGAGCAGCTGGAGCACACCGCTGCGCGCGGCCTGTCCGGAACCGTCGCCTGCCGTGGCCGCGGTCAGCGCGGTCATCTCGCGGCGCAAGGCTTCGCCGTCGATCAGTTCGTCGAGCTTCAGGGAGATTCTTGCCATATGTACAGGTCGGCCTTGCCTTTTCGGCGGCGTCTATAGCGCGTTTTCGCGGCGCTGGGTATGGGCGGGCTGGCACGTTCTCCACAAGCGCCCGACAGTCGCCGCCACAAGAAAAGTAGAAATCGGCCCTTGACCTTCCAGTTACTGGAAGCCCTATCTCCGCCTCACACACCGATCCATTGAGGTATTTTGAATGACGCATTCCAATCACGATCATCACGCGCATAGCGGCTGTTGCTCGGCAAAAGGCGCCGCGCCTGCCGCAAAGGCCGTTGTTCGCGACCCGGTCTGCGGCATGATCGTCGACCCGGCCGCCGGCAAGCCTGCGGCCGAGCATGATGGCCATCTCTATCATTTCTGCAGCCAGGGCTGCTGCACGAAATTCGTTGCCGAGCCGGAAAAATTCCTGACGGCCACCGATCCGGTCTGCGGCATGAGTGTCGATCGCGCGACGGCCAGGCACTTTGCCCGCCACGAAGGCCAGGGCTTTTATTTCTGCTCGCCCGCTTGCCAGGCGAAATTCGAGGCGGAGCCGCAAAAATATCTCGGCGACAGGCCGGCGCGGCAGCCGATGCCCAAGGGCACGCAATACACCTGCCCGATGCATCCCGAAATCATCCGCGACAAGCCAGGATCCTGCCCGAAATGCGGCATGGCGCTGGAGCCGATGGGGGTGCCCACTGGTGACGAAGGCCCCAATCCGGAGCTGGTCGATTTCACCAGGCGGTTCTGGGTCAGTGCCGCACTGTCTGTGCCGTTGCTGATCGTCGCCATGGCCCCGATGCTCGGCCTGACGTTCCAGGCTTTTGTCGATGAGCGGACCACGGTCTGGCTGGAGCTGGCATTGGCCAGCCCCGTCGTGCTGTGGGCGGCGCTGCCTTTCTTCCACCGCGGCTGGGATTCGCTCGTCAACCGCAGCCCCAACATGTGGACGCTGATCTCGCTCGGCGTTGGTGCTGCCTATCTCTACAGTGTCGTCGCCACGCTGTTTCCCGACATTTTCCCGCATCAGTTCCGCGGCCATGGCGGTGCCGTGCCGGTCTATTTCGAGGCCGCCGCCGTCATCGTCGCACTGGTTTTCCTTGGCCAGGTGCTGGAGCTGCGCGCCCGCGAAAAGACCGGTTCGGCAATCCGCGCCTTGCTCGATCTCGCGCCGAAGACCGCGCGGCTGATCGCCGCCGATGGTTCCGAAAGCGATGTGCCGCTCGACGCGGTCAAGGCCGGCGATCGCCTGCGCATCCGCCCCGGTGACGCCGTGCCGGTCGACGGCACGGTGCTGGACGGTCGTTCCTCGATCGACGAATCGATGATCACGGGCGAACCGTTGCCGGTCGAGAAGACCGAGGGCGATGCGCTGACCGGTGGCACGCTCAACAGACAAGGCTCGCTGATCATGCGCGCCGAGCGGATCGGCGCCGAGACCACGCTTGCGCGTATCGTCGAGCTCGTCGCCAAGGCACAGCGCTCGCGTGCTCCGATCCAAGGCTTGGCCGATCGCGTTTCCTTCTACTTTGTCCCGGCCGTGGTGCTGGTAGCGATCGCGGCCTTTGTCGCCTGGGCGATCTTCGGACCCGAGCCCAGCCTGATCTTTGCCATCGTCTCGGCGGTGTCGGTGCTGATCATCGCTTGCCCCTGTGCGCTCGGCCTCGCCACGCCGATGTCGATCATGACCGCCACCGGGCGCGGGGCGCATGCCGGCGTGCTGATCAAGGAGGCCGCCGCGCTCGAACGCTTCGCTTCCGTCGACACGCTGATCGTCGACAAGACGGGTACGCTGACCGAAGGCCGGCCGAAACTGACCGATGTCGTCACGGCAAATGGTTTTTCCGAGGACGAATTGCTGGCGCTTGCCGCCGGCCTGGAGAAAGGGTCGGAGCATCCGCTGGCCGAGGCCATCGTCGACGGTGCCGGCACGCGCGGTGTGACCGTTGCCGAGGCCAGCGGCTTCGAGGCGGTCACCGGCAAGGGCGTGTCCGGTACGGTGTCAGGAAAGAAGGTCGCGCTCGGCAACGCCGCGATGATGGCGGATCTTGGCATCGACATCGCATCCATCTCAGCCAGGGCCGAGGCGCTGCAGACCGATGGCAAGACGGCGATGTTCGTTGCGGTCGGCAACAGACTGGCCGGCCTCGTCGCCGTCGCCGACCCTATCAAGGCAACGACGGCCGAGGCGATCAGGGCGCTGCATGGCAGCGGCTTGAGGATCATCATGGCGACCGGCGACAATGAACGCACGGCCAATGCGATCGCCAGAACCCTTGGCATCGATGAGGTTCGCGCCGGCCTTCTGCCGGAACAGAAGGCAGCACTCGTCGATGAGCTGCGCGCCAAGGGAAAAGGCGTTGCGATGGCCGGCGACGGCGTCAACGACGCGCCGGCCCTTGCCGCCGCCGATGTCGGCATCGCCATGGGCACCGGTGCCGATGTCGCCGTCGAAAGCGCCGGCATCACCTTGGTCAAGGGCGACCTCAACGGCATCGTGCGTGCACGCACGCTGGCCCAGGCGACGATCCGCAACATCCGCCAGAACCTGTTCTTTGCCTTCCTCTACAACGTGCTTGGCGTGCCGGTCGCCGCCGGCGTGCTCTATCCGCTCACCGGCACGCTGTTGTCGCCGATGCTGGCGGCGGCGGCGATGAGCTTGTCCTCGGTGTCGGTGATCGCAAACGCATTGCGGCTGAGAACATTGAAACTCTGAGCCAAGCCCCCAAATACGAAACCCACTCAACAGGAGACCATGAATGACCTTGGCCAAAAAACTCGTGCTGCTGCTGATGGCGGCCGGAATGCTGCTTGCCGTCTTCCTCGAAAGCGTCCCGGCACAGAGCGAGGAGATGAAACACGACATGGCTGGCATGTCGACGGACGCGACCAGCCCTTCGACCGAAGGCTACAAGGCGGCGATGGACAAGATGCATGCCGACATGATGGCATCTGAATATACCGGCAATGCCGATGTCGATTTCGTCCGCGGCATGATCCCGCATCATCAGGGTGCCATCGACATGGCCAAGGTCGAGCTTGCCAACGGCAAGGATCCGGAAATCCGCAAGCTCGCCGAAGGCGTCATCGCCGCGCAGGAAGCCGAGATCAAGCAGATGCAGGATTGGCTCGCCGCCCATCCGGTGCAGTAAGCTTTCGCGAACGCCTCTGGATTTCTCGCCCAGCCTGTGGTGCGATCCGGCCCCAACTGGAACCCGCCATGCCATCGACCATCAGAACCACCAAACTGCCCTCAGGCGAAGCCGTTCAACTGCTTGGCCAGGGGACATGGAAGATGGGCGAGGCTATCAGTCGCCGTACCGATGAGGTGAATGCTCTCAAGTTCGGCCTCGACCTCGGCATCACGCTGATCGACACCGCTGAAATGTATGCCAGCGGCGGCGCCGAGGAGGTGGTGGCCGAGGCTATTGCCGGGCGCCGCGACGAGACCTTCCTGGTTTCGAAAGTGCTGCCGTCAAACGCTTCGCGCGCCGGCGTGCAGCGCGCCTGCGAGAACAGCCTGAAGCGCCTGCGCACCGACCGCATCGACCTCTATCTGCTGCATTGGCCCGGCAGCGTGCCTCTGACGGAGACGGTCGCGGCCTTCGAGGCTCTGAAAAAGGCCGGCAAGATCCACCACTGGGGCGTCAGCAATTTCGACACCGACGAGATGGAAGAGCTGATCGGCTTGTCCGATGGCGGCAATGTCCAGACCAACCAGGTGCTCTACAATCTGGTCCGGCGTGGCCTCGAATTCGACCTGGCGCCGTGGAGCCGGCAGCGCGGCATCCCCTTGATGGCCTATTCGCCGGTCGAGCAGGGCGCGCTGGCGCGCAATACCAGGCTTGACGCCGTCGCCGCCCGCCACAATGCGACCCCGGCACAGATCGCCCTGGCCTGGGTGGTGCACCAGCCGGGCGTCATCGCCATCCCGAAGGCCAGCAGCCAGGAGCATGTCCGCCAGAATGTCGCCGCGCTCGACATCAAGCTTACGGACGAAGACCTCGCCGAACTCGACCGCGCCTTCCCGCCACCGGCGCGCAAACGTGGCCTGGAGACGATCTAAGCGCTGAAACAATCGAGGCGTCGACGGCTTGCCTCGCATCCTCCGCGATCAGCCGTCCAGCGCATGTCGCCCAAAAGTGCCCCCGGTTTTGAGAGAACGACATGCATTCGGGCGATTTTCGCACGCCCTGTTCCGCGATGATCTTGCCCGGTCTGGCGGGTACGGTGCGACGTACAAGCAGAGAAATCGCGACAAAAGTAACGACATCCTAGGTTGCGGAAATCTGGAGCGGTGAACTCTTCGGTGCGCCGGATTGCGTCGAATCGAGCCCCATCTTGTTGAAAAATAAAACAATTATGTAAATCTGGCACTGCAAAATCCCACCGCGCCAATAGACGCTGGCGATGAATTGTTCAACAGGCGTTGTATAAATAATAGAAAACCCCTTGCCGTAACAGTATTGCAGAATGCGCATTTCCATGTCAACTTGAACGGCAGGGGAGAAAAAATGCTTAAGGCGGCAGCCATTGCATTTTGTTTGGGTTCAATTTCCTGCCCAACTTATGGGCAGGAAATGGCGGCGCCCATCGAACCCCCTGATGAAATCCCGGCCGATCTCGAAGTTGTCGGAGCCAAGCCCGTCTCGCCGGCGGCTTGGCCGGCGACGTTTATCTTCAGGGTCGGCACCGGAGGCTGCACGAGTACAGCCGTTGGCAAGAATGTGATTCTGACGGCCGCTCATTGCGTGACGTCTGGCGCCACGGCCACGGTGCTGAATGCGGGAAAGACCCTGTCCGTGACCTGCACGAACCATCCTGGCTATGGCAATGGCGATCCTGCCTCGGATTTCTCGCTGTGCTATGTCAAGGACGGGCTTACAGGCTTCCCGTTCGAGACGATAAGCACATCGATTTCATATCCCAGAGTGGGACAACAGGTGCTGCTTCTTGGTTTTGGGTGCGTCAAGGCAGGCGGCTCCGACGCTTCATTTGGCGTGCTACACCTTGGCGGCGCCGCCCTGCTGCTGCGCCCTGAGAATGCCAAGGGATTTGCGACCACCAAAGGCGATGCCGCGATCTGTTTCGGCGACAGCGGAGGCGCTGCTTATTTTGCCTTGGACAACGACGCCAGCAGACGCCTTGTCATCGGGATCAACTCTCGTGGGGATATAAACCAGTACTCTTTCCTGTCGCCGACCGCGACGGAGGGTTTTGTGGCCTGGGCGATCGCCTGGAGCGGGCAGAACAAGGCTTCAATCTGCGGCATAGATCCGTCGGCAAAGGGGTGCCGGCCTTTTTGAGGGTGGGCGAGATGCGTTTTTGTGTTCTGAGCGCTGCCGTCTTGATATCGGTCTCGCCCGTCGCGGGGCAGGATCTCGATACGGTTGAGAACAACGATCAGCAGATAGTCGTCATCGAGACACCGACAAAGTCGGCCTTGGAGCAGACGGAGTCCGTGCTGATGGAATCCGCTGGGCCTATTCCAGCCACTCCATCCGACGGGGACACGTTTCGGGCTTTGATCGGTCGTGCCTGCCCGGGCGCAAGCGATAGCTATATGCAGCGCGCGGAAGAAGTCATGAAGGTTCTGAACAATCAGCCGGCCATCGGGCTCGACCAGCAAGCTCCCCCAGACCAAAGCGTATACATTCCATACTGTGTCGGCCAGGAGCTTAAACGCTACGTGGTGAAGAATGGCGACAATCTCTGGAAGATTTATCAGGGACAGCGTAGCGCGCCGGAAGGAATAGCGGCGTGGGAGACATTCCAGGACCTGGCCACCTATGTGAACAGGAGCAAGCTGGGAGCCAACGGCGAGATGAAGCCAGGTTCCAACATCTATCTGCCGAAGCCTGAAGTTTCCGTTCCGCTCTGGAAGGACACCGTCCGCCCCGTGATAGAAGAGCTCAAGAAAAAGGGAGGCGTTGGCGGCGTCGAGCTGTCCGACCCGAACTGGGGCTACATCCAGGCGGACTCGATGGAGGAGTGCTCTCAGAGCGTCTCCTCGACGCAAATTGCCGAGACGAAAATCGAGGAGCTCTCCAGGATCCTTACGCTCAACAAAGAGATAGACAATGGCAGCAAGGAATGGGAGCGGAGCGCTTCCACGACATTGATAGGTGTATTCGACAGTGGAATAGACGGGATCAGCAATCCGACGATGAAGAACTCTCGAAAGAGAATTTCGCAGCAGGTGCTGGATGAAGACATGGGGGTCCTTCCAGAGTATGACAAGAAATTTCACGGGTCGGGCGTAAACACGGTCGCCCAAGGGGGCCACATACTTGCGCGGCTGAACCCATTGTTCAGCCTTGTCGACATCGCACCTTACAGGATCATTGAAAACAGGTGTGATCCACCTCGTTCCCGCGACCAGGCTCCGCTCTGCAATTTTCGAGCCAATCCCGAGCGTTTGACCTTTGCCCTGGGAGAAGTTCAGGAGAAGCGGCACGACGTATCGGTTGTCAATATAAGTGCTTCCTTCAAGAGGGACATCAAAGGTTTCAGCAAATTCAGGCAGAGCCCATTCGTCATTGTCGTGGCGGCGGGAAATTCTTCTCTTGAGCTGAATGCAAGCAACGAGGCTCATCCGGCCATGAGCGGCGGCGACGAGGTTTCAAACATCATCACCGTTGCGGGTGTCGATGGTGACCGTAAGCTCATGGCATCATCCGGCAGATCGACAAAGTATGTCGATATAGCGGCCTGGGGCTGCAACGTCCCTGTCCTCGAATACGATCCGCAAGCCGAAGACTTCGTGGTTCGCGAACGGACCGGCACATCCTACTCCGCGCCACAGGTGTCTTTTGCCGCCGCCATGGTCTCGCAGGAGACGAAGGACAATGGCGCGAAGCTGCTGCCCGTTGATGTCAAGAAGCGGCTTCTGTTCTCCGCGGACATCGAGCCGTCGCTTTGGTCGGATGTGAAACACGGGCGCGTCCTCAACACGGCAAAAGCCTTGTCTGTTTACTCCGATTGGGTGGAACTGTCGGATGGGAAAGACAAGATCGGAAGAGTAACCATGGATGGTGAGGATCTCGGGCCAATAACGCTTTGCCCAGACGTTAGAATCAACAGGGCTGATTTACGTAAGATCGCCCAGCTGGATCCGATCCCGGATGGAGGAAAAAAATACCTGATCTACTCCGAGGACTCGTCGGTGGATGATAGCACGCAGCGAAAAGTCGACGTTAGCTGGTGCGATCAGCTGTTTGCAAAGATGTCTGTTCTGGACTGGAATTCGGGAAAGTCCACCGATTTGGATTTAAGTGATGTAAAGGACGTTGTCTTTGCGTCTTCACCTTACTGGGAGTAGATCTGTTAAAAAAGGGATGCGGATATGCGCAACATTCTTCGCATGCAATCGGCGGCATTGCTGCTGGCGACCTTTCTATTATCAAGCGCCTCGGCTCAGAACGCACCCATATGTCCGCGCGAGGCTGACAATGTCCACTTGACCGGAGAAGCCCTGCGATCGGTTGTGTTGACCGTGGGCAGGGACCCCAAGGTCTTTGAAAACGACAATTTCTCGTTCTCCCGTACCCTGGCCTCCATCCTCGCCACCGGCTTTGTGCCGGATCAGACAAGCGGTGTCCCGGTCGACAAACAACTGCAGCTGGCGACATCGAGGTCAGAGCAGATAAGCCTGCTCGCATCGATGCTGCGCACCTTTAGAAATCTGGATCGATCGAACGGCACCGTACGCAACAATGCCAGCTTTCGCCCCGGCGAGGCGGAGCTTGAGGCCGCCGTCCTGTTGGATCCGGCAAATCCCCGCGGGATGCGGCCGATTGGTCTGTTCAACCGGCTCGACCTCGCGCCTGCGAGTTGGAGATACTGCGGCGAGCACCGGGTGGTTTACGGGATGG
The DNA here is from genome assembly GCA_014189435.1 of Mesorhizobium loti. NCBI lineage: Bacteria > Pseudomonadati > Pseudomonadota > Alphaproteobacteria > Hyphomicrobiales > Phyllobacteriaceae > Mesorhizobium > Mesorhizobium loti. The sequence continues at coordinate 5,465,312 of CP050293.1, read as the reverse complement.
GGGATGGATCCAATCGGCTGGACCGGTTTTTCCTGATCTTCGAAGCCGCCGTGGACAATCCGGATCCTGGCCACAGTGCGCTGGGCTGTCTGCGCATAGCGGAATTCTGGAACTCGATTCCCCAGAAGAGCGAAAGCGACAGGCCCGCGGCATTGGCGAATTTCTACTACAAAGGCGACTTGGGTGACGGCGGCCCGCCGATTACACCGGTCATTCACAATCAGCATTTCGGATTGCCCTTTGGGCAAGTCAGGGGAAATCTGTTCGTGACCAAGAACGACCCCGGTACCAATCCCTGGATGTTGCGCGAGTGGAGGACCTTTCCCACGACGGACAAGAGCATTGCTTTCGTGGCGGACACCGTGAAGTCCAATCCCAACCCTGAATTCTATCGCGACAACACGGTTCTCGACAGTCCGAAGACCGGAAGGACTCAGGCTTTCATCGACCAGGGCGTGGAATTCAGAGAGAGTTTCCTGGTGAGCCACGTCAGGGAGTTGCTGGAAGTCGATCTCGAGGCTTCGGTAGACGGGACGACACCAGGCAAGGATGACGTATTCAACAGGCTGAGCGCGCTGTTCGAGGACAAGTTCAACGACTTCGAAAGCATCTCGCAATCTGGTGACGATCCTGGAAAGCAGGATTCGGCGGTTTTCAAGTCGCGCATTGAAAGGGAAATCAAGAAGCTGTCGCTGCCGGCGGGCTCCGTTATCACGCCCGACCAGGTCCTGACGCGTGCTTCCGCCTTGAGTTGCGCCGGTTGCCATCAAACCGCCGTGGGCAGAGAGGTTGCACCAGGCGTTGTCTGGCCGGCATCGAATGGGTTCACGCACATCGCCGAGACGGGAACCCTGTCGCCGACGCTGCTCGACAGCTTCTTGCCGGCACGCTGTGATGGGATGCAAAAGTTCATTCATGACACACAGGGCGCCCCTCCGGTTACGGTATCTGCTCCGGGTGAGACCGAGATTGCGATCATCCGGGACGACTACGCGAAGATTCAAGGTTCGGAAATACAGACCGTGCTGGCGGAGGGCTTGGCCGACCTGTCAACAAATGTGACTGAAGCGAGGACGCAGAATGCCAAGGCTGCCGGCGCGTTCAGGCGCTTCCGCAGAACGCACTGATTCCAGGTTCGCCCGCCGCGCAAGCGGCGGGTGTTTCTTGCACACCCATGCGCCGCCGGATGCCCTTCTGGCGATCCGACAAAAGAGGCTGGTGCTTGCGCGGCGAGCATACGCGGGGAAGCGGTCCGACTTTTTTGAAGGCACATTTGGCAGCGCGAAGTCCCACAGTTACTTCGCCAGCCCCTTCAGCCGGTAAAGCGCCTCCAGCGCTTCCCTTGGCGTCATTTCGTCGGGATTGATATCGCCGAGTGCCGCCCCCAGCGCGTCGCTCTTGACCGGCTTCGGCGCTTCCCGTTTCACCGCCACCGAAAACAGCGGCAAATCGTCGACCAGCCGGTTGGTCTTGCCCGAAACCTCGCCCTCCTCAAGTTGGTGCAGCACTTCCTTGGCCCGGTCGACCACGGCTTCCGGCAGGCCGGCCAGCCGCGCCACCTGCACGCCGTAGGAGCGGTCGGCGGCACCCTTGCCGACCTCGTGCAGGAAGACGACGTCGTTTTCCCATTCCTTGACCCGCATGGTGACGTTGTGGAGCCGCGCCAGCTTGCCGGCCAGCGAGGTCATTTCGTGAAAGTGAGTAGCGAAGATCGCCCGGCAACGGTTCTTCTCATGCAGATATTCGACCGCCGCCCAGGCGATCGACAGGCCGTCGAAGGTGGCTGTGCCGCGGCCGATCTCGTCGAGGATCACCAGTGCACGTTCGCCGGCCTGATTAAGAATGGCAGCCGTCTCGACCATCTCGACCATGAAGGTGGAGCGGCCGCGCGCCAGATCGTCCGAGGCGCCGACGCGAGAAAACAGCCGGTCGACGACGCCGATATGGGCTGATGTCGCCGGCACGAACGAGCCGGTCTGGGCCAGGATGGCGATCAGCGCGTTCTGCCGCAGGAACGTCGACTTACCGCCCATGTTGGGGCCGGTCAGAAGCCAGATGGCGCCGTTCTTGGCGCTGCCCTCCGGCGACAGGTCGCAATCATTGGCGACGAACGGGCCTTCGCCGGAACGGCGTAGCGCCTGCTCGACCACCGGATGCCGCCCGCCCGCAATATCGAAAGCGAGGCTCGAATCCACCACCGGGCGGCACCAGGCTTCGCTTTCCGACAAAAGTGCGAGTGCCGCCGATACGTCGAGCACCGCCAGCGCATCGGCGCCGGCGCGGATGTTCTCCGCCTCGCCGACCGCTTCCGCCGTCAGCGCGTCGAACGCGGCAAGCTCGATGCTGAGCGCCCGGTCTGCGGCATTGGCGATCTTGGTCTCGAGTTCGGCAAGCTCGGTCGTGGTGAAGCGCATGGCGTTGGCCATGGTCTGGCGGTGGATGAAGCGCGCCTTGGCGCCGTCGCTGCCGGTCATCACTGCATGATGGTTGGCGGTCACCTCGATGTAGTAGCCAAGCACATTGTTGTGCCGGATTTTCAGCGAACGGATGCCGGTCTCGTCGATCAGCGAGCGTTCCAGCCCGGCGATCACCTTTCGCGATTCATCGCGCAGCGCCCGCATCTCGTCGAGATCGGCATGGTAGCCGCCGCGCACGAAGCCGCCGTCGCGCTTGAGCAGTGGCAGTTCGTCGCCAAGCGCCTGCGTCAGATGCTGGGCCAGCGCCTGGGGCAGCGCATGGATGGCGGCGAGTGCGGCCGTCAATTCCTGGGGCAGGGTGGTCGCGGCAAAGATTTCGGCGATCGCGCCTGCCGCTTCGAAGCCGGCGCGCAGCGCGCCGAGGTCGCGCGGACCGCCCCGGTTGAGCGCCAGCCTGGACAGCGCACGCGGCATGTCGGCGACGCTCTTCAGGCTCGACCGCACCGCCTGGCAGAGCCGCGTTTCGGAGCGGAAGAACGACACCGAATCCAGCCTGGCGCCGATCGCGACCGGATCGGTCAGCGGCGCCATCAGCCGGTCGGCGAGCAGCCTTGCGCCGCCGCCGGTCACAGTGCGGTCGATCGCCTTGAACAGCGAGCCTTCGCGGCTGCCGGACAATGTGCGCAAAAGTTCGAGATTGCCGCGCGTCGCGGGGTCGATGAACAGGGTCGATCCCTGCTCCTCGCGCTCGGGCCGCGACAGTGGCGGCCGCTCGGCCTTCTGCGTCTTCTCGACATAGGCGATGGCGCCGGAGATCGCCGACAGTTCAGCGCGCGAAAACGCGCCAAACGAGTCCGGCGTCGCCACATCGAAGAAACGGGCGATGCGTCCGGTGGCCGAGGCCGAATCGAACAGTGACGGCGGCTGCGGGCTGGCGACGCGGCCGAGCACGTCGAACACCGGCTTCAGCTCCGGATCATGAAACACCGGCTCGGCGACGATCAATTCGCGCGGGTCGACGCGGAAGATGTCGGCCAAAAGCCGGTCGGCGGTGGTGTCGGTGACGCGGAAGGCGCCGGTCGAGATGTCGATCCAGGCCAGAGCGAAACTGTGATCTGCGCCACCCTTCACCCGCCCCAGCGCCATCAGGAAGCTTGATTCCGAGGGCGCCAGCAATTTGTCCTCGGTGATGGTGCCAGGCGTCACCAGCCGCACCACGTCGCGGCGCACCACCGATTTGCCGCCGCGTTTCTTCGCTTCGGCCGGATCCTCGATCTGCTCGCAGACGGCAACGCGGAATCCCTGGCCGATCAGCTTCTGCAGATAGTCGTCGGCCGCATGCACCGGCACGCCGCACATCGGAATGTCGAGCCCTTGATACTTGCCGCGCTTGGTCAGCACGATGCCCAGCGCCCGGCTCGCCTTCTCGGCATCGTCGAAGAAAAGCTCGTAGAAATCGCCCATGCGATAGAACAGCAGCGAATCCGGGTTCGCTGCCTTGATCTCGATGAACTGCTCTATCATCGGCGTGGCGCCGGCGTGGGCGGTCGGCACCGGCGTCATCGCCTCGGGGGCGTCTGGCTCGTTCGGGCTGTGCATGTTCATGCACGGCACGCTAGCAGATGTGATGGCGCGGTTTAATGCCGGGGCTTCGAAAAACGGGGGACGACCGGGATGGCATGTTGTCCGCAATTGCCGACGCGAACAGCGATTCCCGCGCACTGGCGGTTTACACGCGGCGGCGCGTGGTCTTAATTCGGACCGAAACAAAGCACCCGCCTCAAGGAGGTGCTGCATCGGCGAGGAAATCAAGACCATCATGGCCAGGAAAACCGAGAACAACGGTCCGTCCGTCAGCGCGCAGGAAGCGCTCGAATTCCACGCCATGGGCCGCCCCGGCAAGCTGGAAGTCGTCGCCACCAAGCCGATGGCAACGCAACGCGACCTGAGCCTCGCCTATTCGCCGGGTGTCGCGGTTCCGGTTCTGGCCATCGCCGAGGACCCCTCGCGCGCTTTCGACTACACGACGCGCGGCAACATGGTCGCCGTCATTTCCAACGGCACCGCCATTCTCGGCCTCGGCAATCTCGGCGCGCTGGCCTCCAAGCCGGTCATGGAGGGCAAGGCGGTGCTGTTCAAGCGCTTCGCCGATGTCGATTCCATCGACCTCGAGGTCGACACCGAGGACGCCGACGAGTTCATCAACTGCGTGCGCTTCCTTGGGCCCTCCTTCGGCGGCATCAATCTCGAGGACATCAAGGCGCCGGAATGCTTCATCATCGAGCAGCGCCTGCGCGAACTGATGGACATCCCGGTCTTCCACGACGACCAGCACGGCACCGCCATCATTTCGGCCGCCGGCCTGATCAACGCGCTGGAGATCACCGGCCGCGACATGAAGACCACGAAGATGGTCTGCAACGGCGCCGGTGCGGCCGGCATCGCCTGCATCGAACTGATGAAGGCGATGGGTTTTGCGCCCGAAAACATCACTTTGTGCGACACCAAGGGCGTCGTCTTCCAGGGCCGCACCGAAGGCATGAACCAGTGGAAGTCGGCGCATGCCGTCAAGACCGAGGCGCGCAGCCTCGCCGAGGCGCTGGACGGTGCCGACGTCTTCCTTGGCCTTTCCGCCAAGGGCGCGCTGACCACCGCCATGGTGCAGTCGATGGCCAAGAACCCGATCATCTTCGCCATGGCCAATCCCGATCCGGAAATCACGCCGGAGGAAGTGGCGGAGATCCGCACCGACGCCATCATGGCCACGGGGCGTTCCGACTATCCGAACCAGGTCAACAACGTACTCGGCTTCCCCTACATCTTCCGCGGCGCGCTGGATGTGCGGGCGACCACCATCAATGACGACATGAAGATCGCCGCCGCCCGCGCACTGGCGGCATTGGCACGTCAGGACGTGCCCGACGATGTCGCCGCCGCCTACCAGGGCAACCGGCCGAAATTCGGCCCCAACTACATCATCCCGGTGCCGTTCGACCCGCGCCTGATCTCGGCCATCCCGATTGCGGTGGCCAAGGCGGCTATGGACTCGGGCGTCGCCCGCAAGCCGATCCTCGACCTCGACCGCTATGCGCAGGAACTCTCCGCCCGCCGCGACCCGATCGCCTCGACCCTGCAGCGCATCTACGACCGCGTGCGCCGCCAGCCCAAGCGCATCGTCTTTGCCGAGGGCGAGGAGGAGCAGGTCATGCGCGCCGCCGTCTCCTATGTGAACCAGCGGCTCGGCACCGCCATCCTGCTTGGCCGCGACGACGTCATCAAGGAAAACGCCAAGCACGCCGGCATCGACCTCAACAAGCAAGGCATCGAGATCATCAATGCAAGGCTGTCGCGCCGCAACGGCATCTACACCGACTATCTCTACGAGCGCATGCAGCGCAAAGGCTTCCTGTTCCGCGACTGCCAGCGGCTGATCAACAACGACCGCAACCACTTCGCCGCCTGCATGGTGGCGCTGGGCGATGCCGACGGCATCGTCACCGGCGTCACCCGCAACTATTCGACCGCGCTAGACGACATCCGCCGCGTCATCGACGCCAAGCCCGGCCACCGCGTCATCGGTGTCTCGATCGTGCTGGCGCGGGGCAAGACCGTGCTCGTCGCCGACACCGCCGTGCACGACATGCCGAATGCCGAGCAGATCGCTGACATCGCCGAGGAGGCGGCAGGCTTCGCCCGCCGCATGGGTTACGAGCCGAGGCTTGCCATGCTCGCCTACTCGACCTTCGGCCATCCGCAGGGCGAGCGCTCCGAACGCGTCCAGGAAGCCGTGCGCATTTTGGACAAGCGCCGCGTCGATTTCGAGTATGACGGCGAGATGGCCGCCGACGTCGCCCTCAACGCCCGCGCCATGGCGCAGTATCCGTTCATCCGGCTGACCGGCCCGGCCAATGTGCTGATCATGCCGGCGTTCCACTCGGCCTCGATCTCGACCAAGATGCTGCAGGAACTCGGCGGCTCGACGGTGATCGGGCCGCTGCTGGTCGGCCTGAACAAGCCGGTGCAGATTGTTTCGCTGAACGCCAAGGACAGCGATATCGTCAACATGGCGGCGATTGCGGCGTACACGGCGGGAACTTGAGGAGAGCGGTCCGCGTTGCGGACGAAAAGCCTGCGAACGCTCTCGAGGAAAGCAAGGCAGAGACCTTGGGCTTGTGCAGCCTGGACGGAATCGACCGCGCCACTCTGCCTGCGTGCAAATTGCAGGAATCTCGCGATTCAAGCCGAATTTGCGGGTAAATCACCGCGATCCATAAGAGATTGATAATATCCGGTTGTTATACCAGGGAGCTGTCGTAGATGTGCCAGAGCGGCATTTTGGACAGACTGGGGTGGTGACCGTCATGGATTTTCAGCCGTGAAGCACGATACGAGTCCTGCAACCGTGGTCGGCCAGGGAGCCTATCACGACGAGCGCCTGGATGCGCTTCTCAGCATCACCGGCCGGATGGACGGCTACCTTTACCGCTGCCGCAACGATGCGTCCTACACCATGCTCTATATCAGCGACGGCATTTTCACCGTCAGCGGTTATCGACCGAGCGATTTCATCCACAACGCGGTGCGCGACTATGTCTCGGCCATCCATCCGGACGACCTGCCCTCGGTCTATGCCGCCGTCGACGCCGCGCTGGAAGCGCGCCGCAACTGGAACGTCGACTACCGCATCGTGCCGAGCGTTGGGGAACCGCTTTGGGTCCGCGAGATCGGCGGCGGTGTCTGGGATGATGCCGGCGAACTCGAATTCCTCGAAGGCTTCGTCGTCGACATCAGCGACCGCAAGGTCGTCGAGGACCTCAATTCCCAGCTGCTGCTGGATCTGAAGACAGCCAACGAGGAGCTGTCCGCGCAAAAGCGCGAGATCGAACTGGCGAAGCAGCAGAGCGACCATTCGGCCAACCACGATGCATTGACCGACTTGCCCAACCGGCGCGCCTTCCACGACGAACTGAAATCGGTGGTCGCCCGCTGCGGCGCCACCGGCGAGGCGGCGGGTCTTCTGTTCATCGATCTCGACCGGTTCAAGGAAGTCAACGACACGCTCGGCCACGAGGCCGGCGATGCGCTGCTGCAGCGCGTGTCGAGCCAGCTTCGCTCGATCCTGCGCAGCGCCGATTTCGTCGCCCGGCTTGGCGGTGACGAGTTCGCCTTCCTGTTCTCGGGCGACGCCGATCTGGCACAGCACAAGGCCGTGCGCGTTGCCGAACGCATCCTGGAAAGGTTGCGGATCAAGGTTCCGACACCGAATGGCGCCATCCAGGTCGGCTGCACCGTTGGCGTGGCCATGTATCCGGCGGAGGCCGCCGATTCCGAAGCGCTCATCGCGCTCGCCGACCGGCTGATGTACATCGGAAAAAAGAGCGGCCGCAACCGGCTGGTCACCGCCAGGGAAATGGCGACGCAACAGCCCTCGTCGAGGCACCGCCACCCGATTAGCAAGACTGCCTAGGCGACGCTATCAAGGACTCTCAAGCCATACCCATCGCCTGCTTGTGGGTGGCAATCTCCGCCAACAGCCACGCGCGGAACCGCTTGATCCCGGCCGAGCCGCGATTGCCCGACTTCTGCTGCAGGCAGTAGCTTTCCGGAATCGCGTGCCGCACCGGAAACGGCGCCACCAACTGGCCGCTGGCCAGCAGATCCTGCGCCATGATGTTGTCGACCAGCGCCACACCGCCGCCATTGACCGCCTCGCGCACGGCCAGTGCCGGGTCATGGAAGATCGGGCCGGATTTGGCGTCGACCTTCAGCCCTTCTTTCTCGAACCATTCCTCCCACCAGGCGGTCGTATTCTCGTGCAGCAGCCTCTGTCCGGCAAGATCGGCTACCCGGCTTGGCGCATTCGGACCGGCAAGCAGGGCCGGCGCGCAGACGGGAAAGATCACCAGTGACACAAGCTGCAAATAGTCTGCATTGCCGGCATCGGCGGTGAACAGCACGCGCAGATCGGCGCTCGGATTGCCACCCCGGCTCTGATCGTCGTGGATCGACACGTCGAGTTCGAAATCGGGGTTCTCGGCGCGGAAGCGCGGCAGGCGATCGGCCAGCCACAGGTTCATGAAGGTGGCGTTGATCGACAGCGAGGCACGCTTGGCGGCATCGGGGCGGCCATGGCTGCCCAACTCTTCGATGGCAGCCTCGATCGACCTGAAGGCGGTGGACAGCCGGCGAGCGAAGTGGGTGGCTTTCGGCGCCAGTGTTACCTGCCGGATGCCACGCTCGAACAACTCCATACCCAGCGCCTGTTCCAGGGATCGGATATGCCGGCTCACCGCCGAGGGCGTCAGCCGCAACTCGTCGGCGGCCTCCTTGAAGCTGTGCAGGCGCGCCGCCGCTTCGAAAGCCCGGATCGCATTCAACGAAGGTAGCTTCATGCGCAAAGACAAAACTTGAGATGAGTTTTTGTCAAGTATGACGAACAGAAATGCCGTTTGTCGGACTGTGCCGAACGGGCAATTCTCGCGCGATCCGACCCCTTGGGAGACCGCGCCATGCGCCATCTTGCCACCCTTGCCGTATCGATGTTCGCCCTGTCCGTTTGCGCCCTGACGAGCGGTGCTCTCGCCGCCGAGGACAAGACCGTCAACATTTACTTCTGGTACGATTACGTGCCCGCCGACACCATCGCTGACTTCGAGAAACAGACCGGCATCAAGGTCGTCTACGACACATTCGATGCCGTCGAGATGCTCACAACCAAGGCGCTGACCGGGGGCTCCGGCTATGACCTGATCATGCCGGGCGCATCGATCGTCGGCCAGTACATCAAGGCCGGCGCCATCCAGAAACTCGACGAAACGAAGCTCCCCCACGCCTCGGGTCTCAATCCCGACATCATGGCCTTCCTGGCCAGGCAGGATCCGGGCAACGCCTATGCGGTGCCCTATGCCTATGGCACCACGGGCATCATCTACAACAAGGCCAAGATCGCCGAGCGGATGAAGGACGCCCCGCTCAACAGCCTCGACATGATCTTCAAGCCGGAGGTGGTGGAAAAATTCCAGGATTGCGGCATCGCCATGGTCGATTCGCCGGAAGGCGTGATGTCGATCGCGCTCAACTACCTCGGCTTCGACCCGTTCTCGACCGACGAGAGCGAGATCAGGAAGGCAGCCAATCTGCTCACGGTGATCAAGCCTTACATCAGGCATTTCAAATCCGGCTCGATCATGAGCGAGATGGCGGCCGGCGATCTCTGCCTGGCGCTTGGCTGGAGTGGCGATGCGATCGGCGCGGCGACCAAGGCGGTGGACGCCAAAAGCGGCGCCGATATCGGCTATTCCATCCCGAAGGAGGGCACGGAAATCTTCTTCGACGTCGTCACCATTCCGGTCGATGCGCCGCACCCCGAAAATGCCCAGGCCTTTCTGGATTTCCTGATCACGCCGCAGGTCGCCGCCCGCTTCACCAACGCGACGCTCTACCCCAACGCGGTCACGGCGGCGGCGCCGATGATCGACGAGACCGTCCGCGACAATCCCGACATCTACCTCTCGAAAGAGACGATGAAGCATCTGTTCGCCGCCCAGCCGCGCGACCAGAAATCGCTTCGCCTGGTCACCCGGCTGTGGACCGGCTTCATCACCGGAACGAACTGATCCCCGGCTCCGCCCGACTCCCAACACTCTCTCCAGCAAAGATGTGATCGACATGCTCAAATCCCTGCCGCGTACGCGCGAAACCGACGATGCCGTTTTCGGCAAGAACATCTATGGCGGCTCGCACGAGCCGGTCTATGGTGGCGTCCTGTCCTTCATGCGCCGCAGGTTGACCCGCAACCTTGACGGCGTCGATGTCGCCGTGTGGGGCATTCCGTTCGATGCGGCCGTCTCCAACCGGCCGGGCGCCCGCTTCGGTCCGCAAGGCGTGCGGCGCGCCTCGGCCATCCTCGAAGGCGATCCGCAATATCCCTTCCGCGCGGATCCGTTCGAACGGTTGGCGGTCATCGACTATGGCGATTGCGGTCTCGATTTCGGCCGGCATGACGAGACGCCGTGGCAGATCGAGGCACAGGCAAGCGAGGTCGTCGATGCCGGCGTCACGCTGTTGTCCATCGGCGGCGATCACTACGTCACCTGGCCGCTGCTCAGGGCGCATGCGAAGAAGTATGGGCCGCTGGCGCTGGTCCAGTTCGACGCCCATCAGGACACCTGGCTCGACGAGGAGAAGCGCATCGACCATGGCTCGTTCGTCGCCAGGGCGGTGGCCGAAGGCCTGATCATACCGGAGCGCTCGATCCAGGTCGGCATCCGCACCCATGCGCCGGACACCTGTGGTCTTGAAATCCTGCATGGCGAAGATGTCGCCGAGCTCGGTGTGGCCGGCGTTGTCGAGCGCATCAAGGCGCGTGTGGGCGATGCCAGGACCTATCTGACCTTCGACATCGACTGTCTCGACCCGGCCTTTGCCCCAGGCACCGGCACGCCGGTCGCCGGTGGTCTTTCGTCACGCGAGGCGCTGATGATCCTGCGGCGCCTGGGCTCGCTCGATATCGTCGGCGCCGATGTCGTAGAAGTGGCGCCAGCCTATGACCATGCCGACGTCACGTCGATCGCCGGTGCTGCCGTGCTGCAGCACTATCTTGGCTTGCTGGCGGAAAGGAAAGGATAGCTCCGGCCGGCGGGACTCGTATCAGTTTTAGTTTTAGTCCGGCGCGAAGGCACGCGCTGCCTCGACGACCCCATCGACCTGATCCTGCCGGAGCAGGTCGATGGGAACACGGCCGTCGAGCTGCCCCGAGGGGCGCGTCAGCCACAGCCATGCCAGTCTGGGATTGCTGATCAGCGACAACACGTCGCGAATGCCCGCGACCGGCCTGCCGTCGACGAACTGCGCCAGCGGGAAGACATGTTTGCGGCCGCCCTTGCGCAAGGCGATGACCTCACCCCGCCGCTGCCAGCGATGCAGCGTCGAGCGGGCGATGCGCAAATTCTCTTCCAGGTAAGTCGAGCCGGCGACGCGGCCCGCCCAGTCCTCGATCAGCATCGATTCGAGATCGTCGGACTTTGGCAGCGAAGGGGGCTCGACATCGGCCAACGGGATCGTCGTCGGCTTTGTCGCGCTAGCAATACCGGCTTCGCTGCGCCGCGCGGCCTCGGCCGCCAGTGCGCGCACGAATTTCGATGCCAGGCCGGGAAGGTCGGCATGAATGGCGTCGATGGCGCGCTGGTGCTTCGGCGACAGCAAGGTGACGGCGGATGCTATGCTGCCGGCGATCTTGCCGACCGAGACCATGGTGGGCTTGTTGATGGCCTCGTCATAATGGGCAAGCGCGCGTTCGACGTCCTCCGCGACCATCTCCGCGAAGTCGTCCTGCTTGAGGCCCTGGATATGAAATCTGTTCATGCATCTGTCTTCCGGGCCGCGCGCTCCTCCCCGCGACCGGTTGTTGAACTTCTAGAGCGGAAAGCGGAAATCGCAGCGGCAACAGATGCAGCGGCCCGACAGCTTGCTGTCTTGCATTTCTTGACACCCCAACTGACTGTGGGCGCCCCGAAATGTCAGTCGCAGGGCGCCTCGATTGCGTGTAGGTGCGATATGTGACAGCCGCGCGACGGTGAGCGCACCGACGGCTAAGCTGCCGATCTCCCCCCTTGTGGGGGAGATGCCCGGCAGGGCAGAGGGGGGCGCGAAGGATCACTACTGAGCGACGCTTTTTTCAGCGCCCCACGCTCTTCTTGATGTGCAAATTCGCAGGAGATGCTGGCGGGACAGCGCCCCCCTCTGGCCTGCCGGCCATCTCCCCCACGAGGGGGAGATCGGCAGTTGTCTCTACAGCAACCCCGCCTGCTCAGCCTCTCGGCGCAAATTCTGCCGTGGCCTGGGGCCGATCTGCTGGATCACCAATCCGGCCGCCAGTGAGCCAAGGTCGCCGCAGGTCTGCAGGTCGCGGCCTTGCGTGTAGCCATGCAGGAAGCCTGCGGCATAGAGATCGCCGGCGCCAGTCGTGTCGACCAGTTCGTTGATGGCGGTCGCCTTGATCACCACGGTCTCGTCGCCACGCACGATCACCGAGCCTTTTTCCGAGCGGGTCACGGCGGCGATCCTGCAATCCTTGCGGATCTGCGCCAGCGCCTCGTCGAACGACGACGTCTGGTAGAGCGACTTGATCTCGTGGCTGTTGGCAAACACGATATCGACCGTGCCCGAACGCATCAGCTCGAGGAATTCGTCGCGGTAGCGGTCGACGCAGAACGAATCCGACAGTGTCATCGAGACTTCGCGGCCTGCCGCGTGCGCCAGCTTTGCCGTCTGCCGGATTGCTTCCTTGGCGCGCGGCGGGTCCCACAGATAGCCTTCGAAATAGGTGACTTTGGCGCCAGAGGCCTTGTCGGCCTCGACGTCCTCAGGGCCAAGCTCGACGCAGGCGCCGAGATAGGTGTTCATCGAGCGTTCGCCGTCGGGGGTGACGAAGATCATCGAGCGCGCCGTCGGCGGCTCGCCCTTGAGCGGAATGGTGTCGAAGGCGACGCCCTGCGCATGGATGTCGTGGGCATAGATTTCGCCCAGCGCATCGTTGGAGACCTTGCCGAAGAAGGCGGCGCGGCCGCCGAAGCTGGCGACGCCTGCCGCCGTGTTGCCGGCGCTGCCGCCGGAGGCTTCGATCGCCGGCCCCATGCGGCTGTAGAGCAGTTCGGCGCGCTTTGTGTCGATGAGGTTCATCGCGCCCTTGATGATGCCGTTGGTCTCGAGGAATTCCTCGTCGCACTGGGCGATGATGTCGACAATGGCATTGCCGATGCAAAGCACGTCATATTTCGGCATCAATGTCTCCGCCAAAAACCGAGCCGGCTTCTTGCCACGCCCGGGCGGGTCTACAGCATGACACCCGATAATTGGCAACCGATTTTCTGTCGTCGCCGGCGGGGGCGGTGCGCCAGATGCGCATCAGCCGCGAGGCGCTATGACAATTCGACCGTGGCCGAAGCATTTCGTCGCCGCCCCGCTTACAAGCCTGGCTCAGACGATCCCGTTTCAAAGGCGAGCCAGCCATGCCTGCAAAGAACGACATGACCACCGACCTGGCGCTGCTCGTCGTGCTGGCGGTACTCTGGGGCGCCTCCTACACCTTCATCAAGATCGGCGTCGAGACGATCCCGCCGGTCACCTTCATTGCCGCCCGCACCCTGATCGCCGGTGGCATCCTGTTGGCCATCATCCGCTGGCGCGGGCTCGCCATGCCGGGCGACGCGGCAAGCTGGCGCCGCTTCGCCTTCCAGGCATGCCTCAACAGCGTCACACCGTTCACCCTGATCGCCGCGGCCGAACGCTCGGTCGACGCCGGCCTCGCCACCATCCTGAACGCGACCTCACCGATCTTCACCTTCCTTTTGACCGCGCTCATCACCCGCCACGAGCCGGTCACGTTGCGCAAACTGATTGGCGTCGGCGCCGGCATTGCCGGCATCTGCCTCATCATCGGCACGCAGGCGCTGGGTGGTCTCGGTCATGAGTTGTGGGCGCAGTTGGCAATCGTCGCGGCAACAATCTGCTATGCCGGTGCGGCCATTTTCGGCCGTGGCTTCAAGGGCCTCGATCCAATGCTGCCGGCCGCCGGTTCGATGCTGTGCGGCGCCGTCATCCTCGTGCCCCTCAGCCTGGTGTTCGACCAGCCATGGACGCTGGCGCCGTCGACCGCATCGATACTGGCCTTGCTCGGCCTGTCGGTGTTTTCCACGGCGCTGGCCTTCGTCATCTATTTCCGCCTCATCCACACGCTGGGCTCGGTCGGCACCACCTCGCAAGCCTATCTGCGCGTGCCGATCGGCGTCGGCATCGGCGCGCTCTTCCTCGGCGAGAGCCTCGGCTCGACAGCATGGCTGGGCATGGGTTTTGTCGTGGCTGGGGTCGCGGCGATGACCATACCGGTTAGCAAGCCGGCGTTTGCACGGTAAACGCCCGCCCGCTTGTGCTCATGGCCTGCGCTGCCTATCTCGGAAGCATCCGCCTTTTAGGCGGCGTCCGCTAACGGGGGGGTGTGACAAGGTGATTTTCGACGCTGCCCGCACTGCGGCCCTTGAGCTGCTCTCGCCTCCATTTCGGGCCGTGTTCATCAAGACGCTGGGCTTGACCGTGTTGGCGCTGGTCGCCCTGTGGTTCGGCCTGACCAGCCTCGTCGAGTGGCTGGCGCTGCCTTGGCTGCAGACGCTGTTGCCCGGCATGCCGTCCTGGGCCGGCTGGCTCGGCGGCATCATCGCGGCAATAGCGCTTGCCTTCGGCATGGCGTTGCTCATCGCACCGGTGACGGCTGTCGTCGCCGGCCTGTTCCTCGACGATATCGCCGACGTGGTCGAGCGCACCGACTACCCCGGCGATCCATCTGGCCGCGCCATGCCGGCACTGCGCTCGCTGGTGCTGTCGATGCGATTTCTCGGCGTCGTCATTCTTGGCAACATCGTCGCCCTGCTGCTTCTCCTGGTGCCGGGCGTCAACATCGCCGCCTTCTTCATCGTCAACGGCTATCTGCTTGGGCGCGAGTTCTTCGAATTCGCCGCCATGCGCTTTCGCGGCGAAGAAGAGGCCAGGGCCTTGCGCAGGCACTATGCCGGCACGGTGTTTCTCGCCGGGCTGCTCATCGCTGCCTTCCTCGCCGTGCCATTGCTCAATCTGGTGACGCCGCTCTTCGCCGCCGCCATGATGGTGCATCTGCACAAGGCGATCTCGGTACGGGAAATGGCTCGATCCGGATATCGGCGCCCTTAACGCAGGAGAAATCCGCGTCCGAGCTCGTCATCGGCCTCGACAATGAATTCGGCCCGCCCGGAATAATAGGCGCGTCCGCCGACGCGGGCGATGATCGCCTCATGCGGGCCAGCCTTCGCCGTCCGCACCACGGCTCCGGAAAAGCGCGAACCGGCGATGCTCTCGAATGTACGCGTCTGTCCGATCGCGATCTGGCCCTTGGCGTGCATGGCCGCCAGGCGAGCAGTGACACCGGAACCGGTCGGCGAGCGATCGACCTCGGCTTCGGCGAAGACGCAGATGTTTTTGGTCACCTCGCCGGAAAACGCATCGCGGCCATCGGTCAGGATGGTGCCGTAGAGAAAGGCAAGGTCGGCGTGGTCGGGATGCGACAGCGGAAAATCGGCCTTGAGCCTGTTTGTCAGCGCGGTTGCCGCATCGACGAAATCGCGCACCCGGTCGCGGCCGAATTCCAGCCCGAATTGGTGGCAATCGGCCAGAGCATAGAAGGCGCCGCCATAGGCGATGTCGAAGCCGATCGTGCCATGGCCCGCCAGCTCTATCGTCTGGCTGCCGGCGAACAGGAAGGCCGGCACGCTTTCGAACGACACCGCGCCGGCCTTGCCGTCCCTGACCTCGACCGAGGCGACGACCAGCCCGCACGGGGCCTCGATATTGACAGTCGTGATTGGCTCCTGTTTCGCCACCAATCCTTCATCGATGGCGTAGCGGCCGAGAGCGACGATGGCGTGGCCGCACATGGTCGAATATCCCTCATTGTGCATGAACAGCACGGCGAGATCGGCGCCGGGCAGATCGGGTTCGACCAGCAAGGCGCCATACATGTCGTAATGGCCGCGCGGCTCGAACATCAGGATTTTCCTGAGATGATCGAGGTGGTCGCGCACATAGGCGCGCTTTTCCAGGATGGTGCCCTTTGGAATGCTGGGATAGCCGCCGGTGACGATCCGGAGCGGCTCGCCGCCGGTATGCATATCGACGACGGTAAGCGTCATGCGATGGGTCCCATCTAAGCTGAAGGTTTGGCGAACAGCGCCTGCAATTTGCTGAACGGCATGGCGGCGCGGGTGAAGCCGAACGTGCCGTCATGCTGGATCTCGCGTGCCGCCGTTTCCAGCATGCCATACGCGAAATTGGTCAGCCACGGCCCGAGCGAGACGCGCTTGACGCCGGCCATCGAAAGATCGGCGATCGTGAAGCCGGGCTTTGCCATGACATTGACCGGCTTGCTCACCGCCGAGCAGACCGTGCGGATCATCTCGACGTCGCCGATGCCCGGCGCATAGAGCACGTCGGCGCCGGCCTTCTCGAAGGCCTGCAGCCGCTTGATCGTGTCGTCGAGGTCGGACTTGCCCCACAGGAAATTCTCGGCGCGCGCGGTGAAGACGAAATCGCGCTTGAGCGCCCGCGCCGCCTCCACCGCCGCCGCAACGCGTTCGACCGCGTGCGCAAAATCATAGATCGGCTTGTCCGGATCGCCAGTGTGGTCTTCGATCGAGCAGCCGGCAAGACCGGCCGCTTCGGCCGCGAAGATGGTTTCGGCGGCCTGCTCGGCGCTATCGCCCTTGCCTTTCTCGAGGTCGGCGGAGACAGGCAGGCTGGTCGCCGCCGTCACCTCGCGGCAATGATGGATCATCTGGTCGAAGGTCACCGCGCCGTCCGGCAGGCCGCGCGAAAGGGCAAAGCCGGCGCTGGTCGTCGCCAGCGCCGTGAAGCCGAAGGAGCCGAGCAGCTTCGTCGTGCCGATATCCCAGGGATTGGGCATGACGAAGGTCGAGGCATGCAGGTCGCGAAAGATCTTGCCCTTATCCATGGTAGTTCCCCCATCATGTGCGGTGTTATTAAGTGGATTTTATCCTGCCCCCTTTGACCGGGCAAACGAATGCGGTTGGCTCAGAAGCGTTTGGCGTTCTCTCCTGCCAATTTGTCCAGCGCGTCGGAATCCTTGGCGTAGCGCGATGTCTTCTTGTCCCAGCGATAGGTGACGGAAATCGCGTGGGACTCTGGTTTGGGCGGCTGGTCGTCGCAGCTTTCGTCGCTCGGCACCGTGGCGTCGGTCACCGTCACCTTGATCGCGGCATGGCGTTGGCCCTCGGCGATGGCTTTGAAGGCAATGTCCTGCGTCCGGCTATAGGCACACACGTGCTCATTGAACATGTAGATGATGTCGATCAGCTTCAACTTGTCCTTGGTAACCATAATCAGCGGGACGATGATGTAGTTCTGGTTTGAATTGGAATGCGAACTCTCGATCGCGAGGATGTCATCATTGGCGCCGACGGCGAGCTTGCCGGGTTCGCGGAAATAGGTGCTGCGGTCGAGGGCGACATTGGCAGCGTCGAGCAATTTCGGCTTGCCCGTAATGTCGTACAACGCCAGCACCGCATAGCCCTCGGCGCTATCGGAGGAATCACCGAGATCGAACAGCATGGTCAAGCGGTCCTTGCCGCCAGCCCTGATGGCAAGCACCGCGGCGTTGGAAAAGCCCGAGGTCTCGGGAGGCGAGCCGCCGCTGCCGGGCCCCTCGATATGGCGCATCTTGATCGGCAGCCCGCCCCTGTAAAAGCCATTCTTGTCGGCGGCAAGATCAGGAATGACCATCCTGGCGAGGTCGAGATAGGTGACGTCTTTTTGGCCGGGCAGTGGGCTGCCGAGTTCCGGAAGGCTGGCATCTTGGGCAAGCGCTGCGGTCCATAGCAATGGCAGCAGCATCACGGCGAGGATGAAGCGAAGCAGGTTCGTTGGCATGGTCGTCGCCTCAGGCTGTCGGGCGCGGAACGTAGCACAGCCCACCAAGCCGTCCAGTCGGGACGATGATCAGTGGATCGGCACCAGCCCGGCCAGTTCGCGCATGTCGTCGAACAGGATGCCGCCGGCCTGGATCAGGCCGTCGCGGTCGGAATAGGGATCGGCATGGTAAGAAAACACCCGCATGCCGGCGGCAATGCCGGCCTGCGTGCCGGCGACGCTGTCCTCGATGACGATACAGTCGGCGGGCGCGAAGCCCATGGTCTTGGCCGCAAGTAGGAACAGGTCGGGAAACGGCTTGCCGCGCCCGACCATGGTCGAAGAAAACATCGCGTGTTCGAACAGCGGCAACAGCCCGGTCTGGCCAAGCGTGATGTGCATCTTCGACACCCGGGCCGAGGTGGCGACGCAATAGGCGATACCGGCGGAACGCACGGCTTCGACAAACTCGCGGACGTAAGGGATCGCCTCGACGCCATGGGCGAACAGGTCCGGCAGGCCGGCATTCCAGCGATCGACGAAATCGGCGCCGAGCCTGACGCTGGTCTCTGCTTCGATCTCTTTCTGCACCGACGCCATGCTGCGGCCGGAGAAATTCTTGCGGCAATATTCGAAGCTTGTCGGGTAGCCGGCAGCGGTCAGCCATTCGGCGAGGCGCCGATTGGCCAAGTTCTCTGTATCGACCAGGATACCGTCGCAGTCGAAGATGACAAGTCTAGGCAGTTCAGACATCAGGCGGTGCCGGTCGATCCGAACCCGCCCGCGCCACGCGCCGTGCCGCCGGCCAGAGTGCGCTCTTCCACGGCAGCCTGGGACACCGCCGCGAAGACGATCTGAGCGATGCGCATGCCGCGCGTCACGGCAAAGTCCTCGTCGCCGAGATTGATCAGCAGTACCTTCACTTCGCCGCGATAGTCGCTGTCGATGGTGCCGGGCGTGTTGAGAACGGTAAGCCCATGTTTGAAAGCGAGGCCCGAGCGCGGCCGTACCTGACCTTCCATGCCTTCCGGAATTTCCAGGATCAGCCCGGTCGGCACCAGAGCGCGCTTTCCTGGCAGGATCAGCAGCGGCCGGTCGTCGGGCACCGCGGCGCGCAGATCCATGCCGGCCGCACCGGTGCTTTCATAGGCAGGGAGGGGAAGTCCTTCACCATGCGGCAACCTGACGAAGCCGACGGTCGGACCGATGACGGAGGGAGTTTGAAGGGCTGGGCGCATAAAATCGATCCTATCGGCGCGAACGGCGATTCGGTCAACTCGACTGTAATTCTATCAACGGCTTTCTTTTGGGCGGCACTGTGACCCGGTTTCGGGCACAGGAGTTTTGATAAGTTTGTTGCGCTGAAGGATTGCGTGCTTTGGCGATTGGCGAAACGTTCATGCTTCGTCATCCTCGGGCGGAGCAAGGAGCGTAGCGACGCGGCGCAGACCCGAGGATCCATGCCGCGACTTCAAAGCGTCGCTACGGTGCAGAGTTCTGCTCCGCTGCATTCCTTGGTCAAGGTCGCGGCATGGATCCTCGGGTCTCCGCGACGGACCTTCGCTCCTGCTCCGCCCGTGGATGACGAAGGTGGAGAGGCTTTGGCTAATTTCGAACGTCTGAGATGGTTGGCTGGAAATGACGAGATGTTGGCTGCCGACAGCGTCCAACCTGTCGTCCCAGGTGCACCGCCATTACCTCAGTTCCATCGGAACCACCGTAGTCTCCTTGATCTCCTCCATCACGAACGACGCGGAAACGTCGGACAGCGCCACCTTGGCGATCAGCCGCTGGTAGAGCCGATCATAGGCCTTCACGTCGGCGACGCGGGCGCGCAAGACATAGTCTAGGTCTCCGGACATGCGGTAGACGCCGGTGATCTCGGGAAAGCCGGTCACCGCCGCCCGGAATCTCTGCAGCCACTCCGGATCGTGGTTGGACGTGCGGATCAGGATGAAGACGGAAAGGCCAAGCCCGAGCTTTTCGGCATCGACAAGCGCCACCCGGCCGGTGATGACGCCATCTTCCTCCAGCCGCTTCACCCGGCGCCAGCAGGCATTGCGCGACAGCGCCACCCGTTCCGACAGCTGGTCGACCGACAGCGTACCGTCGCGTTGCAACTCGGTGAGCAATTTTCGGTCGATTTCGTCGATTTCTAACGCCATGTGGGATGTTTGTCCCAACAATAGGCTGATTACAAGGATAATTTGAGACCAATGAACCGTCGAAGCGTGTCAGGATACTCATATCAGGAACTTCCAGCGCTGAAGGGGAACCAGCATGTCGGTCGCAAGCATCTTCACCTCTCACCCGGCCAAGGTCGGCGAAACCTATTTCGGTCACATGGCTTTTGCCGCCTGGTTCTCGTCGCGCCTGTTGCTGGCGGCGGGCGCCGCGCTCGTTCATGCTTTCTTGCCATTTCTGTTTGAAACTACCGCCAGCCGAATCGTTCGCGAACTTTACGAGCGGACGCACAACAGAGGCACACACGCGACCAAGGAGCCTTCGGCTCTTATGGATCGCGCCTAGAGGACGACAGAAGCGATGTGCCGGTGGGCGGCCTATCTGGGTGAAGCGGTCTTTCTCGAAGACATCCTCACCGCGCCCTGTCACTCGCTGATTGCCCAGAGCCATTGCGCCCAGGAAGCGAAATCGCCGACCAATGGCGACGGCTTCGGCCTTGCCTGGTATGGCGACCGCCCGGAGCCGGGTCTCTATCGCGATATCCTGCCGGCCTGGTCGGACCCCAATCTGAAGAGCCTGTGCCGGCAGATCAAATCCGGCCTGTTCCTCGCCCATGTGCGTGCGTCGACAGGCGGCGCCACCAGCCGTATGAACTGCCATCCGTTCATCGCAGGTCCCTGGTCGTTCATGCATAACGGCCAGATCGGCGGCTTCGAAAAGATCCGCCGCGCGCTGGAGAACTCGCTATCCGACGCCGTCTTCGACCAGCGCGAAGGCACCACCGATTCCGAACTCTTTTTCCTGCTGATGATCGACGAGGGATTGGCCACCGATCCGCAAGGCGCCGTCTCCCGCGCCACCAGCCGCGTGCTCGAAGCCTCGCGTCGCGCCGGCCTCGAACCGGCGCTGAAACTCACCGCCGCCTTTTCCGACGGGCAGGCGCTGCATGCGGTGCGCTACGCCACCGACGCTCATGCGCCGACGCTCTACACTTCTGTCCTCCGCAAGGGGGGCGGCCGCTGCATCGTGTCCGAACCCTTCGATCGCGAGGGCGGCGACTGGCAGGCGATCCCGCCGGCAAGTTTTGTGACGATGACGCGGGACGGCATCAGCATACGCCCGTTTGCTCCGGCTGCGACGAAGCTGGCGCTGGTCGGGTAGGCGCTATTTGCGGCAACACCGCGGGACAGCGCCCCCCTCTGGCCTGCCGGACGTTCGTCGTTCGGAAAGCCAAGCAATTGGCTTTCCGTCCGCTACGCGGACCACTCCTCAACCCCCACAAGTGGGGAGATTGGCTGTTATCGCGGCTTTCGCCAATCTCCAACGTTTGAAAGATGACGCGGCCAGCGAAGCTGCCGATCTCCCCACTTGTGGGGGAGATGTCCGGCAGGACAGAGGGGGGCGCCGTAGAGCGCCGACATTGGCAGCACAATTCCGATCAAACGCCGTAGACTCTCGAATGCTCAACTCCGCTTGAAATCGCGGCGCTATCCGCCATCTTGATCAGGCGAGCGCGGCCAAGCTGGAGCATTCGCATGGACCTCGTCTTCTCCTCAACCGTCGATCTCGCCGCCGCCATCGCCACGCGCAAAATCTCCGCCGTGGAAGCACTCGACGCGCATCTGGCGCAGATCGATGCGCACAACCAGGCCGTTAACGCCGTCATCTCGCTCGACAGGGAAGGGGCTCGCAGCCAAGCCAGAAAGGCCGACGCAGCCCTGGCGCGCGGCGAGGCCCTCGGACCTCTGCATGGCGTGCCGTTCACGCTGAAGGACATGCACGAGACGGCAGGCATGAAGACCACGGTCGGCTTCCCACCCTTCGCCGATTATGTCGCCAGGCAGGACAGCCCGGTCGTTATCAGGTTGAGGGCGGCCGGCGGCGTGCTGATGGCCAAGACCAATGTCGCCACGATGCTTTCGGACTGGCAGTCGAACAATCCGCTGTTCGGCCGCACCAGCAATCCCTGGAATCTCCAGCACACGGCAGGCGGTTCCAGCGGCGGCGCGGCGGCGGCACTTTGCTCGGGGATGACGACGTTCGATGTCGGCACCGACATGCAGGATTCGATCCGGCTGCCGGCCTCTTTCTGCGGTGTCTACGGCCTGAAGCCAACGGAGCATCGCGTCTCGCTGGCCGGCGCCTTCCCCGATCCGGGAGGTGCTGCACGCAGCGTGCGGCTGATGTCCTGCCTCGGGCCGCTGGCGCGCAGCGTGGAAGATTTGGCGCTGATCTACCAAATCATCGCCGGTCCGGACGGAAGCGACACCGATCTTGCGCAGGTGCCGGTCGAGGACATGTCGAAGCTCGACCTCAGGACATTGCGCATCGCCTTCGCGCCGTCCTTTCCCGGCTTTCCGGTAGCCGGTGACATCAGTGCCGCGGTCGAAAACCTCGCAAGGCAGCTGCAGGGCGCCGGCGCCGTCGTCGAAGCAGCAAAACTGCCGAAACTAGATCTGCACGACGATCTGGAGCAGGGCGGCGCGCTGATCGGCATGATGATGGAGGCCGCCCAGCCGGAGCCGCCAGAGGAACCGACACCGGTTTCGCGCTGGTTCGAGGCGCTCGCCCGCCGCGACGGGTCCATTCTCGCCTGGGAGCGGTTTTTCGAAACCTATGACGCGCTGCTTTGCCCGGTCGCCATGACAACAGCTTTCCCGCATTGCGAGCCAGGCACGCCGATCGAGGTCGACGGCACGGAGCAGAGCTACTGGATGCTGCCGGCCTATGGCGCCGTGTTCAACTATAGCGGCCATCCAGCCCTTTCCATCCCATGCGGACAGGACAGCGATGGCTTGCCGATCGGCCCTGCAACTGGTCGGCAGACGCTGGTCGGAGTCGCGGCTGCTCGGCATCGCCAAGGCAATCGAATCTTTGGCCGGCGGCTTTCGTCGTCCACTCGGCTATTGAGCGAAGCGCGACAATCCATAGGGAGCAAGCAGCGGGTCGCGCTCGCCGTCGAGGATTTCCCTTGCGGCGAACAGTCCGACGGCCGGCGCCAGCGTGATGCCGGAATGCATGACCGCGACATAGACACCGTCCACGCCCTCGGCGCGGCCGATGATCGGAAAGCCGTCGATCGGCGTCGGCCGGTAGCCGACAGTGTGGAAATCGAGTTTCAGCCCGTCGCTGTCGCGCAGCATGGCTTTCATGGCCGCAAACAGCGCATGGGCGGTGGCTTCGGCATCCATTCCCGGGTCGGCTCCGCCGAAATCCGAGCCGGCGATGATGCGACCTTCCGGTGTCTGGCGCATGTGCAGCCGCTCGGCCAGCACCAGTCCGTTGAGCAGCTTTTTGGAGGGCCGCGAATGGACGATCAGGCCGGGCGGTGTTTCGATCGGCAGGTTGATCCCGGCCGTCGCGGCAATCTCCGGCGAGCCGACGCCGGCAGCGATCACCACCTCGTCTGATGCAATCAGGCCATGCGATGTGTCGACGCCGGTAATCCTGCCGCCGGTCTGGACCAGCGCCGTCGCCGTGCTGGAGATGACGCGAGCGCCGCGTCCTTCGGCATCTGCCAGCAGTGCTTTCGTGGCTGCGACAGGCTCGGCCACACCCTCTTCAGCGACGTGCAAGGCAAAATCCGGAAGCTCGGTGAGATTGGGCTCGATGCGCGCAGCCTCTGCGCGGTCGACTTGGCTGATGCCGTAGCCCCAGGCGGAATGCCCGGTGGCATAGGCTTCCATATCGGCCGCCGACAAATCCCAGCACAGGCCGCCGCACCAGGACAACGGCAGGCCCGGCAGGTCCCGTGCCAGCCGCGTCCACTCAGCCATCGCGCGGGTTCGCAGCCGGAAATAGGGCTCCGGATTGCCCCAGCTGGCGTTGATCCAGGCAAACGAATTTGGCGTCGCCACGCCACCGGCAGGACTGTCGGCGATGACCGTCACCCGCGCACCCGCCCGGCTCAGATGCCAGGCGATGGAGGCGCCGATGATGCCGGCACCGATGACGATCACTTGTTTCGCCGCAGTCATGCTTGCTCCTCTTCCTCGTGACGCACACCCAAGTGCCACCGTGTTCGCCACTTGCCAACATCGAGCAGCGCAAAATATTCGGCAATGCGCCGGCCTCAGCCACAGTGTGACGAGCTGCATGGCTGTAACGGAGAGGGTGGTCCGCGCCGGACCGGTCGACAGCCCGGCACTGCGCTGCTAGAAGCCCGGCCTGTCACACGGAAATCCCAGAGAATGCCCGAAGCAATAGAAGAAGAAGTGGCGCGCCGCCGCACCTTCGCGATCATCGCGCACCCGGACGCCGGCAAGACCACGCTCACCGAAAAGCTGCTGCTGTTCGGCGGCGCCATCCAGCTCGCCGGCGAGGTCAAGGCCAAGAAGGACAAGATCCAGACCCGGTCGGACTGGATGAAGATCGAGCGCGAGCGCGGCATTTCGGTCGTCACCTCGGTGATGACCTTCGAGTATGAGGACAATGTCTTCAACCTGCTCGACACGCCCGGCCACGAGGATTTCGCCGACGACACCTACCGCACGCTATCGGCGGTCGACTCGGCCGTCATGGTCATCGACGCCGCCAAGGGCATCGAGCCGCGCACGCTGAAACTGTTCGAGGTCTGCCGGCTGCGCGACATCCCGATCATCACCTTCGTCAACAAGATGGACCGCGAAAGCCGCGATCCGTTCGAGATTCTCGACGAAATCGAACAGAAGCTGGCGCTCGACACCGCGCCGATCACTTGGCCGATCGGCCGCGGCAAGACCTTTTCCGGCACCTATCACCTTGCGCTGAACGCCGTGCGCAAGGGCGACGATGAGAAGGAACGCACACCGGTCAACGGCCCCGATTCCAACCGCGTCGCCGGGCTGCTGCCGGAAAACGAGCGCGAGGCCTTCATCGAGGAACTGGAGCTCGCGCGCGAAGCCTGCCGGCCGCTCGACATCGAAGCCTTCCGCGAGGGTCACCTGACGCCGGTCTATTTCGGCTCGGCGCTGCGCAATTATGGCGTCCGCGACCTGATCGAGGCGCTCGGTGCCTTCGGCCCGCCGCCGCGTGCGCAGGAGGCCGACACCCGCAAGGTCGAGGCGACGGAGGAGAAGATGACGTCCTTCGTCTTCAAGATCCAGGCCAACATGGACCCCAACCACCGCGACCGTATCGCCTTCGTCCGCGTCTGCTCGGGCAAGCTCGAGCGCGGCATGAAGGCCAAGCTGGTGCGCACGGGAAAGCCGATGTCGCTGTCGGCGCCGCAGTTCTTCTTTGCCCGCACCCGCGTCACCGCCGACGAGGCTTTCGCCGGTGACGTCGTCGGCATTCCCAACCACGGTACGTTGCGCATCGGCGACACGCTGACCGAAGGCGAGGAGATATTGTTCCGCGGCGTACCGAATTTCGCCCCGGAAAT
Organism: Mesorhizobium loti; assembly: GCA_014189435.1. Lineage (NCBI taxonomy): Bacteria > Pseudomonadati > Pseudomonadota > Alphaproteobacteria > Hyphomicrobiales > Phyllobacteriaceae > Mesorhizobium > Mesorhizobium loti. Next base: position 5,439,902 of record CP050293.1, on the reverse strand, counting down.
CCTGCGCCGCGTCCGCCTGGGCGATGCCATGAAGGCCAAGAAGCTCAAGGAAGCGCTGCACCAGATGGCCGAGGAGGGCGTCGTGCAGCTGTTTTCGCCCGAGGATGGATCGCCTGCCATCGTCGGCGTCGTCGGTGCGCTGCAGCTCGACGTGTTGAAGGAGCGGCTGAACTTCGAATACACGCTGCCGGTCGAATTCGAGATGTCGCGCTTTTCCGTGTGCCGCTGGATTTCGGCCGACGACAAGGCCGAGGTCCTGCGCTTCATCGAGGCGCATCGTGGCGACATCGCCCGCGACCTCGACAACGACCCGGTGTTTTTGGCCCAGCACGCCTTTTCATTGAACTACGAAGCCGAACGCTGGAAAGCGATCCGCTTCGCCACGATCAAGGACTATCAGGTCCGCGACAAGGCGGCTTGAAGTTCTCCCTTCTCCCCGTTTTACGGGGAGGTGAGGAGAGGCCCGCGCAGCGGGGGAAAAGCCAATTGCTTGGCTTTTCGAACGACGAACGCCCGAAGAGCGGATGAGGGGCAGCGCCGACCTCAAGGACCAATGGGCTCCTATGCCCCCGGCCCGTCGCAGGCTCCCAGCCCTTCGGGCTGAAAGCGGACCGGGTCTTCACCGTTCGAAGCTCGAAAAGCCAAGCAATTGGCTTTTCGTCCGCTACGCGGACCGCTTCTTACCCCTTCGCTGCCTCTTCGATCTTGGCGATGTCGATCTTGCTCATCTGCATCATCGCCGACATCACGCGGCCGGCCTTGGCCCGGTCCGGATCCAGAAGCAGGCGCGGCAGTTGCTCCGGCACGACTTGCCAGGAGATGCCGAACTTGTCCTTCAGCCAGCTGCATTGCGACGGTTCGCCGCCACCTTCGATGAGCTTGTCCCAGAAATAATCGACCTCTTCCTGCGTCTTGCAGTCGATCGACTGCGACATCGCTTCGGTGTGCTTGAATTGCGGTCCGCCATTGAGCGCCTGGAACTGCACCCCGTCGAGTTCGAACGTGGTCACCAGCACTTTGCCTTCATCGCCGTGGCCTTCGGGCCAACGCATCACGCTCAGCACCTTCGAATTCTTGAAGATGGACACGTAGAAATTCATCGCCTCTTCGGCCTGGTCGTCGAACCACAGGCAGGTGGTGATCTTTTGCATGTCGTGCTCCTCGGGATGTTTTGGTTGCGGTTACGGTGAAACGGCTGACTCCGGGAATGGTGCCATTCCTTGCCGTCTGCCCCAAGGACGGCCATGCGCGGCGCGATCCGACAGCGGCCTGCAATTTTTTTCGGCATCCGGTTTTTGGAGGAATCTGGCGCATTGCAAAATTGTGGCCAGGCCGGGCTTGCGCGTCTATAACGCCTGCGGTCCGAATTCAGCTCCGCCGCGCCATTCCCAGGCTGCGGCCAGCCACCAAGGAAAAAACATGCCTGCCTATCGTTCCCGCACCACCACCCATGGCCGCAACATGGCCGGCGCCCGCGGCCTCTGGCGCGCCACCGGCATGAAGGACTCGGATTTCGGCAAGCCTATCATCGCGGTGGTCAATTCCTTCACCCAGTTCGTGCCGGGCCATGTCCACCTGAAAGACCTCGGCCAGCTGGTCGCGCGCGAGATCGAGAAGGCCGGCGGCGTCGCCAAGGAGTTCAACACAATCGCCGTCGATGACGGCATCGCCATGGGCCATGACGGCATGCTCTATTCGCTGCCGTCGCGCGAGTTGATCGCCGATTCCGTCGAATACATGGTCAACGCGCACTGCGCCGACGCCATGGTCTGCATCTCCAATTGCGACAAGATCACGCCCGGCATGCTGATGGCGTCGTTGCGCCTCAACATCCCGACCGTCTTCGTTTCCGGCGGGCCGATGGAAGCCGGCAAGGTGGTGCTGGCCGGCAAGACGCAGGCGCTCGACCTGGTCGACGCCATGGTCGCGGCCGCAGACGACAAGATCTCCGACGAGGACGTCAAGGTCATCGAGCGCTCGGCCTGCCCGACCTGCGGCTCCTGCTCGGGCATGTTCACCGCCAATTCGATGAATTGTCTGACCGAGGCGCTTGGCCTGTCGCTGCCCGGCAACGGTTCGACATTGGCGACGCATGCCGACCGCAAGCGGCTGTTCGTCGAGGCCGGCCATCTCATCGTCGATCTCGCCCAGCGCTATTACGAGCAGGACGACGAGACGGCGCTGCCGCGCAACATCGCCTCGAAGGGCGCCTTCGAGAACGCCATGACGTTGGACATCGCCATGGGTGGTTCGACCAACACCGTGCTGCACATCCTGGCCGCCGCGCATGAGGGCGAAATCGACTTCGATCAGGATGACATCGACGCGCTGTCGCGCAAGGTGCCGGTGCTGTGCAAGGTTGCTCCGGCCAAGTCCGACGTCCACATGGAGGACGTCCATCGCGCCGGCGGCATCATGGCCATCCTTGGCCAGCTCGACAACGCCGGCCTGCTCAACCGCGACCTGCCGACGGTGCATACGTCAACGCTCGGCGAAGCGCTCGATCACTGGGATATTTCGCGCACGACCAGCCAGAGTGTGCGCGATTTCTTCCTCGCCGCGCCTGGCGGCGTGCCGACGCAGGTCGCCTTCAGCCAGGACCGCCGCTGGGACGAGCTCGACCTCGACCGCGAGAAAGGCGTCATCCGCTCGGCAGAACACCCCTTTTCCAAGGATGGCGGCCTCGCCGTGCTGAAGGGCAATCTGGCGCTCGACGGCTGCATCGTGAAGACGGCCGGCGTCGATGAATCGATCTTGAAGTTCACCGGCCCGGCCCGCGTGTTCGAAAGCCAGGACGCCAGCGTCAAGGCGATCCTGTCCAACGAGATCAAGGCCGGCGATGTCGTCGTCATTCGCTATGAAGGACCGCGCGGCGGCCCCGGCATGCAGGAAATGCTCTATCCGACCAGCTATCTGAAGTCGAAAGGCCTCGGCAAGGCCTGCGCGCTGGTCACCGACGGGCGCTTCTCCGGCGGCACGTCGGGCCTGTCGATCGGCCATGCGTCGCCGGAAGCCGCCGAAGGCGGGCTGATCGGGCTGGTGCAGGAAGGCGATACGATCGAGATCGACATCCCGAACCGCAGCATCCGCCTCGCTGTCGATGACGCGGAACTCGCTGCCCGCCGGGCGGCGATGGAGGCCAGGGGCGCCCTGGCCTGGAAGCCCGAGGAAAAGCGCAAGCGCAAAGTGACGACCGCCTTGCGCGCCTATGCCGCCATGGCGACCAGCGCGGCCAAGGGCGCTGTCAGGTTCGTGCCGGAATAAATTAGGCTGCGGTCCGACCTCCCCCTTGTGGGGAGGTCGGACCGAAGGTCCGGGTGGGGGGTGGCGCCGCCCCCCGCTGCTTCGCAGCTACCCTCCCCACAAGGGGGAGGGTAGGCTCGTCTCACGGCATCAGCTGATACTCGTAAAGCTTCTGGTAAAGCCCGCCCTGCTTGAGCAATGCCTTGTGCGAGCCGCTTTCCACCACCTTGCCGGCTTCGAGCACCACGATGGTGTCGGCCTGGTGCACGGTCGACAGACGGTGCGCGATGACGATCGTCGTGCGGCCTTCCGTCAATTGCTGCAGCGCGTCGCGGAACAGCGCTTCCGATTCGGCGTCGAGCGCGCTGGTCGCTTCGTCCAAGAGCAGGATCTCGGCATTGCGCAGCATGGCGCGTGCGATCGAGATGCGTTGGCGCTGGCCGCCCGACAGCAGGCCGCCATTCTCGCCGACATCCGTCTCGTAGCCTTTCGCCTGAGCGCTGATGAAGTCATGGGCGTTGGCCGCCTTGGCGGCGGCGATCACCTCTTCGTCGGTCGCGCCCTCGCGCCCAAGCCGGATGTTGTGCATGATGGTGCCGGCAAACAGGAACGTATCCTGGCTGACATAGGCGATCTTTTCCCGCAGCGACGCGAGCGTCGCATGGGAGATGTCCTGGCCATCGAACAGCACCTTGCCGCTCTGCGGATCATACATGCGCATGATCAGGTTCAGAACGGTCGACTTGCCGCCGCCGGAAGGCCCGACCAGCGCCGTCATCTTGCCGGGCGCAAGCGTCAGGTCGAACCTGTCCAGCACCGGCGGGCCATTCTGGTAGGCGAAGTCGACGGCGTCGAACCGGATCTCGCCCGGCCCGGCCAGAAGCGGCTTCGCGTCCGCCTTCTCGACCAGGGTCAGCGGCTGGTCGGCGAGCTCGAACATCATGCGCACGCCGACAATGCCGCTTTCCAACGCTATGCGCACGCGCGCAAGGCGCTTTGCCGGCTCATAGGCAAACAGGAGCGCTCCGATGAAGGCCATGATGTTTCCCGGCATCTGGCCGCCCTGCAAGACCAGGAAGCCGCTGACGAAGATTGCCCCGGCGATCGCCAGTCCGGCCAGCGTCTCCATCACCGGGCTTGTCGCAGCCTCCAGCGTCGCGATGTTGTTGGCCCGGTTCTCGACGTCCGACACGGCCTTGTACATCCGGTTGCGCATTGCACCTTCGAGGTTGAAGGATTTGACGACGCGCACGCCCATTGCCGTTTCCTGCATCACCTGCACGATCTGGCCGACCGAGCGAAACTCCATCGCGGCGAACTTGCGAACACGTTTCAGGATGCGGTTGACCCCGTAGATAGCCAAGGGGCCGACGACGAAGCAGATGAGAGACAGGGCTGGCTGCTGCCAGACCATGACCCCTACCAGGACAACCAGCGACACCAGGTCGCGCACATAGGACGTGACAACGAGGTCGAGCACGTTGCGCGCCGCCTGCGCATTGTTGGTCATGCGGGTGATCAGGTCGGACGACGAGGTCGAATGGTAGAATTCGATGCCTTGCGCCAGGACGCGATCGTAGATCTTGCGCTGCCGCTCGGCGATGATGGCGTTGCCGACCCGGCTCATGAAATAGGCCTGGATGAAATTGGCGAGGCCCTTGAGGATGAAGATCGCGGCGACCCCCGCCGCAATCAGGTTGACGCGGTCCATCCGCTTGAAGACCACGAATTCGTCGGTGATCTCTTTGAGAATCCAGGCGCTGGCGCCGGTCGTCGCGGCCACCACGAGCATCGACAAGATCGCGGCGCCGTAGCCAAACCTGTGCTGGTAAAAGGATTCCCGAAGCAGCCTGGCAACAAGGCGCTGGTTTTCCGTCGAGCGGAAGAAACGAAACAAACGGCGGATCCTTGAAACCGGGACAACGAAGGCGGCTTATAGAGGGAGTTGCGGCCGGATGGAACCATGCGCGGCCGCCGCGGACAAACCGCTGTTGCAAGCGGCATCGACGGGATGCGATTTTCAGCCTCGGCCATATCAGATGATTCTTTTGACGGGATGACGACAGATGGATTTCGACCTTATCGTTCGCGGCGGCACACTGCCTGATGGCAGGGTTGCCGATATCGGCATCAGCGGCGAGACGATCGCGGCGATCGAGCCCAGTCTGCAGGGTTCCGCGCGGACCGAGGTTGACGCCCATGGCAATCTGGTCTCGCCGCCCTTCGTCGATCCGCATTTCCACATGGACGCGACGCTCTCCTACGGCATTCCGCGCATCAACGCGTCGGGCACGCTGCTCGAAGGCATTTCACTGTGGGGCGAATTGAAGCCGCTTTTGACGCATGACGCGGTGCGCGACCGTGCGCTTGCCTATTGCGACTGGGCGGTGTCGATGGGCCTGCTCGCCATCCGCACCCATGTCGATGTCTGCGATGACCGCCTGCTGGCGGTCGAGGCGCTGCTCGAGGTCAAGAAGACGGTCGCCCCCTACATCGATCTGCAACTGGTCGCCTTCCCGCAGGACGGGTTTTATCGCTCGCCGACGGCACGTGAAAACACCATCCGCGCGCTCGACATGGGCGTCGACATCGTCGGCGGTATTCCGCATTTCGAGCGCACCATGGCCGACGGCACGCGTTCGGTAACGGAGCTGTGCGAGATCGCGGCCAGGCGCGGCCTGATGGTCGACCTGCATTGCGACGAGACCGACGACCCGCTGTCGCGTCACATCGAACAGCTTGCCTATGAGACGCAGCGTCTTGGCCTGCACGGCAGGGTGGTCGGCTCGCACCTCACCTCGATGCATTCGATGGACAATTACTATGTCTCGAAGCTGCTGCCGCTGATCGCCGAAGCGGGTGTCTCGGCCATCCCCAACCCGTTGATAAACATCATGCTGCAGGGCCGCCATGACACCTTCCCGAAGCGCCGGGGTATGACTCGGGTCAAGGAAATGCAGGCGCTCGGCATCCGCGTCGGCTGGGGTCAGGATTGCGTGCTCGATCCCTGGTATTCGCTGGGCACCGCCGACATGCTCGACGTCGCCTTCATGGGCCTGCATGTCGCGCAAATGTCGAGCCCGGCCGACATGGCGCGCTGCTTCGACATGGTCACCAACGTCAACGCGTCGATCATGGGGCTCGATCATCTCGGCCTGGCGGTCGGCAAGCGCGCCAGCCTTGTCGTCCTCGACGCCGGCAATCCGGTCGAGGCCTTGCGCCTGCGCGCCGAGCGCCTGTGCGTCATCGCCAGGGGCAAGGTGGTGGCGGAGCGGACGAAGCAGGAGACCAGGCTGTCCATCGGTGGAAGGCCGGGAATGGTGAACCGGCGGCACATATCCGCCTAGATCCAGCCGAATCCCGGCGCTGGCCTTGCCGATTTTCGGATTTCGCCTCGTCAAAGCCGCCGCTTCCGTCTACGACGCGGCTTACGCAAGGGAGGAATCGGGGTCGGCATGACGCAGCCCGTGGCGCAGAATTCGATGATCAGGAACGTGCTTTTGGCCGGCATTCTGTTGATGCTGGCCGGCGACTTCCTGTTTGCGCTGAACGACGCCATGGGCAAGTGGCTGGTCGCCAGCTTCTCCGTCGGCCAGGTCGTGCTGATCCGCTCCATCGGCGCCTTCTTCGTGCTTGGCCCGATGATCGCCCATCAGGGCACGGCCAAGCTGTTTCGCATGGAACGCCTGGAACTGCAGCTGCTGCGCGTTGTCATGACCACGCTCGACACCGCGCTCTTCTACGCCGCCGTGGTCTATCTGCCGCTTGCCGACGTGATGAGTTTCTACATGGCGGGGCCGATCTACGTTGCGGCACTCTCGCATCTGTTGCTTGGCGAAAAGGTCGGATGGCGCCGCTGGATGGCGATCCTGCTCGGCTTCTGCGGCGTGCTGATCATGCTGAAACCGTCCTCGGCGGCGTTCTCGCTGTCATCGGGCTTTGCGTTGGTGGGGAGTATCTCCTTTGCCTTCGCCATCATCCTCAACCGGCGGCTGCGTGGCACCAGCGACACCAATCTGGTGACATGGCAGACCATCGGCACGCTGCTGGTCGGCGGTGTGCTGACCATCGGCGCCTGGCAGACGCCGTCGACGCTCGACCTTGGCGCCATGCTGCTGCTCGGCATCGTCTCCTGCGGCGCGCATCTGATGATCACCAGGGCGCTCAAGCTGGCACCGGCCTCGACGCTGGCGCCGCTGCACTACACGCTTCTGCTGTGGGCGGTGGTGTTCGGGCTGGTGTTCTTCGGCGACGTTCCCGGCCCGCGCATCCTGATCGGCTCGGCTATTGTCGTCCTCGCCGGCATGTTCATCTTCCACCGCCAGAAGGTGGTCGAGACCACGGTGCCACCGGAGAACGTGCCGAAGGGCGTGAACTAGGGGTCAGGCTCAACCCTGACGTATAGCCGCCAGGTGCCGTGAAAACTCCGACGTCTCCATCAGCGCCTTGCAGCGCGCAAACCGCCCGTCGGCATAGGCACGGAAATCGTCGACCGGGTTGTTGTTGGCGAGCTGGATCAGGCCCCACAGCGTCCACAACAGGTCGCACATCGCCTTGTAGATGACGATGCGGCCGCGCTCCGCCGGCCTGGCCTCGCCGCCGAAATAGGCGCGCATCATCTCTTCGTCCTGCACAGGATCGAATTTGCCTTCCACGGAGAGGTCGCCAAGGTCCCAGAGCGGATCGTTCATGCCCGAATATTCCCAGTCGACGATCCACATCCGCTCGCCGGTGTCGAGGAAGTTCTCGCACAGCGGATCGCAGTGACAGGCGACGAGAGGCAGCGGATGGGCGGCCAGCGCCGACCGCACCGTCTCGGCCTCGCGCACCACGTCATGATAACCGGTGGGCAGGGCGACATCCCTCGTCGACAGCACTTTGAGATAGTCGTCGATCATCGCAAACAATTCGAAGCGGAAGGGAAACACCGCGCCTGAATCGTGCAGCTTGCGAAAAGCCTCGCCGGCTCGCGCCGGACTGCCGGCTCGTGTCTTGAATTTTTCCGGTGACATCGTCTCGGCGCTGGCGATGAAACGCGTCACCATCACTCCGGTGCCGGGGTCGACATGCAGCACCTGCGGGCTGACCCCCGCTTTTGCCGCTTCGCGTGCGGCCACCGCTTCGTTGGCCCGGTTGATGTATTCCTCGGTGCCCTTGCCGGGAATGCGCAGGCAGAATTCGCCGGCCTTGAAGACCAGATTGGTGAGGCCGCCGAGCCGTTCCAGCGGCCCGGTGTAGCCGGTCAGCATCGGAATGGCGGCCAATGCCGCACGCGCCTCGTCTGTCACCATGCCTGCGCCCCCACGCTGTTATTTGTCGCGGCGACGGTTCCACAATTTTCGTGCTTTGGCTATCATCCCTGTGAGACCCAAGGAATGGTGGACAGGACAAAAGTGGCGGACAGCAAACATCATGGCGCGCTTGGCGCTGCCTATGCGGCGAAGCGACCCGAAGAGGTGGCGGCACTCTATGACCGCTGGTCGCAAACCTATGACGCCGACATGTCGGCCGCCGGCTATCGTCATCCGACGATCTGCCTGGCACTGCTGGCCCGCCATCTGCCGCGCGGTGCCGCACCGCTGCTCGATGCCGGGGCCGGCACTGGACTGATCGGCGAATGGTTGAACATTGCCGGCTATCCCCAGGTCGAGGCGCTAGACATTTCTGAAGGCATGCTGGCCCAGGCCGCACGCAAGGGCGTCTATTCGGCGCTTCATTGCCTGGCGCTGGGCGGTCATCTGCCCTTTGCCGACGATGCCTATGCCGGAGTGATCTCGGCTGGCGTCTTCACCTCGGGTCATGTCGGCGTCGAGGGGCTGGACGAACTGATCCGCATCTGCCGGCCGGGCGGGGTGATCGTGCTCACGGTCAAGAACACGTTGTGGGATCAGGGCTTTGCCGCGCGCATTGCCGAACTCGAGGCGCAAGGCCTCGTCACCCGCGTCGAGGAAACGCGCCCCTACGTCTCCATGCCGGGCGAGGCCGACACCGTGCCAAGCCGCGGTCTCGCTTTGCGCGTGAACTAAATTAGGCTTTCACCTTGGCGCCTGCCGGATCGTACATCGGCTCGAGATGGATCTTGGCCGGTGTCCGCTCCATCGCGACCACCAGTTCGTAGTCGCCCGAGGTGAGAAAATCGTCGCTCACCCCGTCGGCGTTGCGCACATAGCCGTAGCCGATGTTCCTGCCCAGCGTGTAGCCATAACCGCCGCTGGTGAGATAACCGACGGGCTGGCCATTGCGCAGGATGGTTTCGCGGCCGAGCAGCACGATCTCGGGATCGTCGACCGTGAAGCCGGCAAAGCGTTTCTTCAACGCCGCGCCGCTGGCCGTCTCGATCGCGCGCCGTCCAATGAAATCGGTGTTCTTGCGCAGCTTGACCGCCCAGCCGAGTCCGGCTTCCTGCGGCGTGTCGTTGGGCGTGATGTCGGAGCCCCAGGCGCGATAGCCCTTTTCCAGACGCAGCGATTCCAGCGCCCTGTAGCCGACCGGGCGGATGCCGTGCTTTTTGCCCGCCGCCATCAGCGCGTCGAAGACTTCGCCGGTGGCCGCAATCGGCACATGCAGTTCCCAGCCGAGCTCGCCGACATAGGTGACGCGCAGCGCCCGAATTGTGTGGCCGGCTATGGCGATCTCGCGCACATGGCCGAATGGGAATGCCGCATTCGACACGTCGGCCTCGGTCACGGCCGAAAGCACGTCGCGCGCTCGAGGACCCATCAGCGACAGCGTGCCGAAGTCTTCAGTGACATCGACAAGCGTGGCCCTGAGCCCTTCGCCGATATGGTCGCTGATCCATGAGGAATCATGCGTGCGGAAACCGGTGCCGGTGACGATGTAGAATGTCTCCTCGGCCAGCCGCGCCACGGTGAGATCCGCTTCGATGCCGCCGCGCGTGTTGAGAAGCTGGGTATAGGTCAGCCGGCCGACCGGCTTGCTGACATCGTTGGCGCAGATCCAGTCCAGCGCCTTCAGCGCGTCGGGTCCGCTCAACTCGTATTTGGCGAAGGACGATTGGTCGAAGATGCCGACCTCTTCGCGCACGTGGCGATGTTCGTCGCCGACTGCCGCGAGCCAGTTCTGCCGACCCATCGAATAGATGTCCTGCGGCTCGACGCCTTGCGGCGCGAACCAGTTCGGCCGCTCCCAGCCGAGCTTCGAGCCGAACACGGCATTTTGCTGTTTCAGCCTGTCGTAGAGCGGCGAAACGATGTGCGGCCGCCCGCTGGCATACTCCTCATGTGGGAAGCCGATCGTATAGTGCTTGCCATAGGCCTCCAGCGTGCGGTCGCGGACCCACTGCCGGTCGCGGTGCAGGCTGGAAAAGCGCCTGATGTCGACAACCCACAGGTCGAGCGGCGCTTCGCCATCGACCACCCACTGCGCCAGCACCCAGCCGGCGCCGCCACCCGAGGCGATGCCGAAGGCGTTGAAGCCGGCGCCGACAAACATGTTCGCGCATTCGGGCGCTGTGCCGAGAATGAAATTGCCGTCCGGCGTAAAGCTCTCCGGCCCGTTGATCATCTGCTTGACGCCGACGGTTTCCAGCGCCGGTACGCGCGCGATCGCCTGGCTCATATGCTGTTCGAAATGGTCGTAATCGTCGTCGAACAGCCGGAACTCCCAATCGTTAGGCACGTCGCCCCCCGGGAGACCGGTCGTCCAGGCCTGCGGGTTCGGCTCGTAGCCGCCCATCACCAGCCCGCCGACCTCCTCCTTGAAATAGGTGCGCCGGTCCGGGTCGCGGATGGTCGGCGCGTCGGTCGCCAGTCCGTCGATCTTCTCGGTGATGATGTACTGGTGTTTCACCGGCTGCAGCGGCACGTTGATGCCGGCCATTGCCCCGACCTGCCGCGCCCATTGGCCGGCGCAGTTGACCACCTTGTCGCAGGCGATGTCGCCCTTGCTGGTCTTGACCACCGTGATGCGGCCGTCCTTCATCTCGAAGCCGGTGACGCGCACATCCTCGAACAGTTTGGCGCCATGCATGCGCGCGCCCTTGGCCAATGACTGCGTGATGTCGGAGGGGCTCGCCTGGCCATCGGTCGGCAGCCAGGAGGCGCCGACGAGATCGCCGGTTTCCATGAGCGGCCACATCGCCTTGACTTCCGCCGGCGACAGCAATTGCATGTCCATGCCGAAGCTTTTTGCCGTCGTCGCCAGCCTTTTGTACTCGGTCCAGCGGTCGGCATTGGTGGCGAGCCGCAGGCACCCGGTCATCTTCCAGCCGGTGGCGAGGCCAGTCTCGGCCTCCAGTCCCTTGTAGAGGTCGACGGAGTATTTCAGCACGCGGGTGATCGAGGCCGATGAGCGCAGCTGCCCGACGAGTCCTGCGGCGTGCCAGGTCGAGCCCGACGTCAGCTTGCCCTGCTCCAGCAGCACCACATCGGCCTTGTGGTCGCGCGCCAGATGATAGGCCGTCGAGCAGCCGATGATGCCGCCGCCGATGACGACGATCGCGGCCTGGCTGGGCAATGTCATGATTTCTGTATCCCGTACTTCGTTCTGTAGTTTTCCAGCGCCGCGTCGAGCCGCGTCAGGTTTTCCTCGGTGTAGGCGACGTAGTCGATGCCGGGCGCGTCGAGATAAAGCTCGGACACCATGCTCCACATCGCCTCGCGCAGCAGCGAGGCGCATTGCATGGCCGCGTGCGAACGGCGGATCGCTTCGTCCGGTTCCTTCATGAAATAGGCGGTCAGGAAGGCGAAGGATTCCTCATCGCTCATGCCGGCGTTGGAGGCCACGCCGGCGAGGTCGAACATCGCCGTGTTGAAGCCGGCATATTCGAAGTCGATCAGCCACAGCCTGTTGCCGTCGTCGAGAATGTTGGCCGGCAACAGATCATTGTGGCCAAAGACGATCGGCAACAGTTTCTGCGCGCGCTCCAGTTCGTCGGCCAGCGTCAGCAGGCATGGCAAGTCGCTGCGCTTGCGGCTGCCGCCTTCTTCAAGCGTGCGCGCATAGTCGCGAATGACATGGAACACCCAGAACATGAAGCCGGCGCCCGAGACGTGATTGGGCATATCCCGGTGGAAGGCGCGCATCAGGGCAGCGACGCGGCCGAGATTGGCGCGCACATCCTCGGCGAGATAGGTCTTGGCGCCGAGAAACTCCGTCACCAGGATGCCCGGTTCGGCATGGCGGACGGCTGGCGCGAAACCGGCGGCATGCGCCGCCCGCGCCGTCATGACCTCGCGCTCGCGAAAGACATGGTGGAACGGATAGTCCTTGCCGAAGCGCACGACATGTTTGCCGGCAGCGTCCTTGACGACATAATTGGCATTGCTGAGGCCGCCGGGCAGCGGCGCGATCTCGATGCTGCCGGTCCAGCAAGGCAGGGCGCGGATGCGATCTTCGGCGGTCACGGAATCATTCCTGGTTTGCTGGGCTTCGACAAGGCGCCATGGACAGCGCGACGGCAGCAGGGTGAAACACAAAAAATCTCGTCGGTGCGGGATGCCAGGATCGGTATCCCGCACCGCACCGACGAGCCCCTTGGCCAGGTTTTTGAGCCCGGCATCCGCCCCCGCGGATCTGAAAATTCCTTGCACCAGGCACGTTCCAAACGGCCTGATCACTGAGTTCCGGCTCTGCCATCACCCTCCAGTCGGAGATCCGAACTCTGTTGATGTCCTTGATTTCACGCCAGGGTTGCCCGCTTGTCAACAAAAAGATGTGACTTTTTTTGGGTATTTTGCCCGAAATCAAAAGATAGTTCCTTTAAAAGAACTCGAATTACCTTAGAATCGGTCAAAAGCCTCAGTTCGGGAAACCAGATGGCCCAGTCCAAACGACACGGCGAGATCCTGCGGCTCGTGCAGGAAGAGGGCACCGTCACCATCGCCAGTCTGGCCGACCGGCTGGGCGTGTCGCTCGAAACCGTGCGCCGAGACGTCAAGCCGCTCACCGGTGACGGCTCGGTCCTCAAGATGCATGGCGCCATCGGCCTGCCGTCGATGGTCGGCGAAGCACCGTTCGAGCGGCGCATGCGTGAGAACGCCGACGCCAAGCGCGTCATCGCCCGCATGGTCGCCGCCACCATCCGCGACGGGGAATCGATCATGCTCGACACCGGTACGACGACCTCGTTCCTTGCCCGCGAACTGCTTGGCCACCGGCGCCTGACGGTCGTCACCAACTCGTCTGATATCGCCCGCACGCTGGCCACCATCAACGGCAACAAGGTCTACATGGCCGGCGGCGAGCTGCGCAGCGATTCCGGCGCTGCCTTCGGCGCCTCGGCGATCGACTTCGTCAGCCGCTTCTCGGTCAGCCACGCTATCATTTCCACCGGCGCCATCGATGCGGTGATGGGCGTCATGGACTATGATCTGGAAGAGGCCGAGTTCGCCCGCATGGTGCTGTCGCGCGGCCAGCGTTCACTCGTCATCACCGACCACTCGAAGTTCGGCCGCCTTGGTCTGGTCCAGGTCTGCGGCTTCGACAGCTTTTCCGAACTCGCCAGCGACCGCTCGCCGCCGCGCGACATAGCTGCCGCCCTGGCACAGGCCGGCGCGCGGCTCAGCATTGCCGGCGAGGAAGCCGGGTTTTAGCCGAAGACCGTCTTAGCCGAAGACCAGCGACTGGTGGGCGCACACGCCCGCAAAGGTGCCACCCGATACCGCAAAGGCGATGTTGTGCATCGAGCGTGCCGCGTCGCCGGCGGCGTAGACGCCGGGTACGGTCGTCTGCTGCCTGTCATCGACTGATATCACCGGGCCGAGAAGGCCTTCCGTGAAGCCGCAGCCAAGCTGTTCGGCAAGCGGGCTGGCCATGGTGTTGCGCGGCGCCGTGAACATCGCCCTGACGCCGGCCTTTCTGCCGTCGTCGAGGTGGACGATCAATCCGCCGGAGCCGTCTTCACGCAGCTCGGTCACATCGGTGGGCTCAAACCGCACCTTTCGACTCTCCAGGGCGCGTATCTGCTCGGAGTCGGGTTCGAACAGGCCGTTGCCGAACAAAGTGACATCGCCCCAATCGGCGATCAGCTGTGCCTGATGCAGGGACATCTGACCGGTTGCGAGCACACCGAGCGGCCCGCCGGAAACTTCGTAGCCGTGGCAATAGGGACAGTGCAGCACGCTCTTTCCCCAGAGCTCGGCAAGTCCGGCCACCTCCGGCAGGATGTCGCGCACGCCGGTGGCCAGCACCAGCCGTGCGGCGCCGAATGTCTCGCCGCCATCGGTGGTGATTTCGAAATCGCTGCTGCCGGCGGCAACGGCCTTGTCCGCGCGCCCGTCGACAACCCTTGCTGTCGGATAGGCCAGCAATTGCCGCCTTGCGTCGTCGAGGATCGCGCCCGGCGCGCGCCCGTCCTGTCCGAGGAAGCCGTGCGAATGCGCGGCAAACCGGTTGCGCGGCTGGCCGGCGTCGATCACCAGCACCTTGCGTCCTGCCCGCGCCACCTGGATGGCGGCGGACAGGCCCGCAAAGCTGCCGCCGACGATGGCAAGATCATACTGCATGGCTGGAGACTCCAACGAGATCAAAACGGCGGCGGAAATCGGCGGTCAGGTCGGCTAGCGTTATGCGGCTCAGCTTCTCCGCCAGCAGCCTTTCGGCGGCGATGCGAAAATCGTCGAGCACGGCGATCACCGCTTGCTCGACGAGGCAGCCGGGGCTTTCCGGCTCAGTGCTGAACGGCAGCAGCGTCTCGCCAAGGGCGACGCTGATCTCGGCCAGGGATATTTTCTCGGGTGCCCGCCCGAGCAGCCAGCCGCCGCCATGCCCGCGTGACGAGGTGACGATGCCGGCATCGCGCAAGCCTGCGATGGTGCGGCGGACCACCACCGGATTGGTGTGGATGAAGGTGGCTAACTGCTCGGAGGTCAGTGCCTGTTCGGGCTTCTCGGCCATGTGGACGAGAATATGCAGGGTCGAGGACAGTCTGCTGTTGCGTTTCATGTAACTTAGTTAGTTACGATTCGAACCGATGTCAAACGTGCCTGCACTCACGCGGTCGCCTATGGGGAGCCTAGGCTGGCAAAAGGGCGAAAACTCATCCGGAAGCAGGCGCCATTCGGCCTGCCGTCGAGGATCTCGATACGCCCGCCATGCAATTGCATGATCTCCTGCACCAGGTTGAGGCCGAGCCCCGCGCCGTGATCCTGCGGGCGCAGCCGGTAGAAGGGCTCGAAGACGCGTTCCCGCTCGCTCAGTGGCACGCCGCCGCCTTCGTCCCGCACTTCGATGACGGCGGGAGCTGTAATGCCGACGGTGATCTTGCCCGAGCGGCCGCCATGCTCGATGGCGTTCTGGACGAGATTGGTCACTGCGCGTTCGATCGCGGTGCGGTCACCGGAGGCGAAAACTGTTTCTGCTTCGGGTTCGAACGACACCTCGTATCCGGCCGAAAACGCCATCGGCGCGAGGTCGACAATGACGCCGCGCGCGATCGCCACGAGGTCCACCTTTTCAAAAGACGCGGCCTGCCGGTCGAGACGCTGCAGGTCGAGCAACTGGTCGGTCAGCGTCGAAAGCCTCGCTGCGTCCTGCAGCAGCCGCGCCCGTTCCGGTGTCGCCGGCAGCGCGGCGAGGCGCGTGTTGAGGATGGCGACCGGTGTTCGCAGTTCATGCGCCGCGTCGGTCAGGAAACGCTTGTGGCGCTCGTAGCCCTTGTCGAGGCGCGATAACGCCGCATTCACCGCCTTCACCAGCGGTGTCACCTCCAAGGGCACGTCCTTCAGCGGCAGCTGCACGCCGCGTTGGTCGACGTCGATGCGCCCGGCCTCGGCCGCCGCATGGCCAAGGCCTGAAAGTGCGCCGCGCACCACCCAGGGCGTCGCGAACAGCGTCGCCAGTGCCATAAGCCCGGCGAGCGGCAGTATCCCTTGTAGGAAAAATTGCGGCGCTTGCCCAAGCAGGCGCATGAGCGAAAGCCCGCCCTTGGTGCCGCTGAAGATCTGGACGTTGCCGGCTGCCGTATCGGTCCAGCGGATCTTTCCTCCGGGTGGCGCGGCTTGCCCGAGGGCCTGGTCGATACGGGCATCGCTGATGGTGTCCAGCAGTCCGACAAAGGGCTGGAAGATGGTCGGCACCGTTCCTTCCTGCAGCCGCTGTCCTTGCTTGTCGCGAATGATGAACCAGAGGTCCGGAACTCCAGATCGCAGCTTTGCCATATCCGCCGTCTCGCTGATGACAAGCTTGCCGCCGGCATCGCGCGCCACCGCATCCGCCAGCACGTCCATCGTGCCGTCCTCATAGTCGTGCGGGATGAGGCCGGTGGCCAGCATGGCGCCAAGAATTCCGACGATGATCAGTGTCAGCATCGCGCATTGCAGCAACGCGATGCGCAGCACCAGGCTCCATTTCAGCGAACGCGGGCGCTTGATGGTCATGTCGTCTCGCGCAAGAGATAGCCGACGCCGCGAATGCCGTTGACCGTCACGCCGCCATCGGCGTCGGCGAGCTTGCGGCGCAGGCGCGAGACGTGGGTGTCGAGCGCGTTGGACTGGATCTCGTCGTCGAGGCCGAACACTGCTTCCATCAGCGCCTCGCGCTGCACCATGCGGCCGGTTCGCCGCATCAGTGCCTCCAGCACCAGGAGTTCGCGGCGCGGCAGGCTGAGCGGCTCGCCGCGGATCGACACCTCGCGATGCCCGACATCGAGCACCAGATGGCCGGCGCGGATGAATTGCGACTGCATCGGCACCGGGCGCCTGAGCAGCGCGCGCAACCGGGCCAGCAATTCCTCGAAGGCGAACGGCTTCGCCAGATAATCGTCCGCACCCATGTTCAGCCCGTCGACCTTGTCCGACGTGTCGCCCTTTGCTGTCAGCATCAGCACGGGCGTGGTGTTCTTCGCTGCGCGCAGTCTGGGCACCAGCGACAGTCCGTCGCCATCCGGCAACTGGCGGTCGAGAAGGATGGCGTCGTAGCTGTCGGCGGCAACGAAGCCCTCCGCTTCGATGAGCGAGCCGGCGTGGTCGACCACCATGTCGTGGCGCTTCAGCGCGGCACGCAAGGCCGAGACCATTTCAGGCTCGTCTTCGACCAGCAAGATACGCATCCGCCATCCTCTTACATAGACCACTGCTCGGGCGCTACAGCGCCAACATTGCGCAAGCATGGCAAATCCTGGCGGCGGGCGTCGACGCGCCCTTTCTTTGCATCTGCCACCTTGCGCAATGTCTATGCAATCCAGTCGCGGCAAACAGCGCCGGTCGGCACGAACCGCCATGCCGGCATCAAGGCGTCGGGCCCGACTATGCAACAGGTTCGGGTCCGGCGCTGAAACGAAATCAAATGGCCGCACCAAACTGATTGTCGCGCTGCTGTCCGGATTGAGGTTAGCTATGTCTGCAAATGATGCTCTGTCTTTTCTCATGGCGTGGACCGTGGCGCCGTTCAGGATCGGCTCCGTCACGCCGTCCAGTTCCAGCCTGGCGGCATTGATGACGCGCGACATCGGTCCCGACACCGGCCCCGTGCTGGAGCTTGGTCCCGGAACCGGCCCCTTCACCCGGGCGCTGCTGGCGCGCGGGGTCAGTGAAGAGGATTTGACGCTGATCGAATCCGATCCGGATTTCGCCGCACTGCTCAAGCGCCGCTTTCCGGCCGCCCGGGTCGTCGAAATGGATGCCGTCGGTCTGCGCCACCTGTCGCTATTCCAGGGGCCGGCGGTCGGCGCCGCCATCAGCGGTCTGCCCTTCCGCCTGATCTCACCGCGCAAGACGCTCGCCATTCTCGACGGGGTTTTCGCTAATCTTCGACCGGGCGGCGCGCTCTATCAGTTCACGCTCGGCCGGCGCTGTCCGTTCGACCAGTCGCTGCTCGATCGGCTCGATCTCGAAGTCACGCGGGTTGGCCACACCTTTCGCAACTTCCCGCCGGCGACGGTCTATCGCATCGCCAGGATCAAAACGCCCAGCATCTATGACTGGCGCTTCGCGTGACGGGGCCGCTGGCGGCCATCCTCGGCTTCGGTCTGTTCGGTGTCTTCTGCCTCGCCTTCACCGAAAAGCTCCTGCCAATCCCGCCCTCGCATGTGCTGCTGCTGTTCCTCGGCATGACGGCGGCGCCGGATGGTTCGACGCTGGCGATCCTGCTGCTGGTGACGACGCTTGCCTCCACCAGCGGCTGCCTGGTCTGGTATGCGGTCGGCCGCCGGATTGGACCTGACCGTGCCGACAGGCTGGTCGAGCACTTCGGCAGATACGTCTTCCTGCGCCATGCGACCTACCGCAAGCTCGGCCAGGCCTACCGCCGCAATCATGTCCGGGTCTCCCTGTTGGCGCAGTTCATCCCGACGGTGCGCAATTACCTGCCGATCGCAGCCGGCGCGCTCTGTCTGCCGGCCTTCCCCTTTGCGGCCGCGACGCTGCTCGGCGCCACGCTCTGGAACGCGGGCTTTCTCACCACCGGCTACCTGCTGCGCGGCAGCGGCCGGGATTCGTTCGCGGTGGGCCTGCGCATCATTGTCATCGTCGTGGCTCTGGAGACGGCATTCATGCTTGCGCTGCGCTACGGCCCCGCATGCCGGCGGCGCATCAAGTTGGCGCTCGACTGAGCGCCAACCCGCCGGTCATGGGATAAGCACGGCCGTCGGCTTTCCTTCCCCGGCGTGCCGGTGTTTAGTCCGGCCATGGCCTTCACCATCCGCCAATTGCAGTTCTTCATCGCCGTTGCCGAGCAAGGCACGGTCTCGGGCGCAGCACAAAACCTCTCGATCTCGCAATCGTCGGTCACCGAAGCGATCAAGGAACTCGAAAGCGATCTCGGCGTTGAACTGTTCGAACGCCATCCGCGCGGCCTCAACATCACCCACAAGGGTCATCAGTTCCTGCGCCACGCCACCAAGATCCTCGCCGACGTTTCCGACGCGCGCCGCTCTTTCTCTGGCGAGCAGGCGGTGGCGGGCGGTCGGCTGCAGCTCGGCGTCACCTCGCTGGTCGCCGGTTATGTGCTGTCGGATCTGCTCGCCCGCTACCGTCGCGCCTATCCTGGTGTCGAGGTCTCGGCCATCGAGGACAATGGCGACTACCTCGAGCATCTCTTGATCGGCGGCAAGCTCGACATTGCTGTCATGGTCACCTCCAATTTGCGCGACCGCACCGCGTTGCAGTCGGAAATCCTCGAAGTCTCGGCCTACCGGCTGTGGCTGCCGCTCGGCCATCCGCTTGCCAGCGCCGACATCATCAGCATCGGCGACATTGCCTCCGAAACGCTGATCATGCTGACTGTCGACGAGATCGAGGAAAACACCGGCAAGCTGCTGACGGCGATCGGCGCCAAGCCGCATGTCGCTTTCCGCACCCGTTCCGTGGAGGCCGTCCGCAGTCTGGTCGCGACCGGCGCCGGTGTGGCGCTGCTGCCCGATCTCGTCTACCGGCCCTGGTCGCTGGAAGGCGACCGCATCGAATCGCGCGATATTTCGGGCTCCTTGCCTGTGGTCCAGGTCGGCATGGTCTGGCGGCGTGGCTCCGGCCTTCCGCAGGCGGCGCGCGATTTCATCGGCCTTGCGCAATCGCAGCGGACGGTCCGTCAGCGTCCCTGAGGCATCGGCTGCCGACCTATCGGAAAAACCGATATCGCCTTTCTGATAAATGAATTTGCGAAACCGGAATTTTCAAAGCACCTTTCGGTCCAGGGACCAAAGCCGCCATCAGAGCGGCATCAAGCCCAACGGACGAACTGACAGTTTTTCAGTCCGCGCGTGCCCCCTAGCGAAGACCGAAACCGGCTTTCGGGGTCAGGCGCCAAATGGGAGATCGACAATGAATTCATTCCTGAAGTCATGCACTGCACTGACGGTCGCGCTGACCTTTTCCGGTCAGGCCGTCGCCCAGGTCAAGGAGCTTGGCAAGGGCGAAGGCCAGGTCAACATCGTTGCCTGGCCGGGCTACATCGAGCGCGGCGAAACCGACAAGGGCTATGACTGGGTAACCTCCTTCGAGAAGGAGACCGGCTGCAAGGTCAACGTCAAGACCGCCAACACCTCCGACGAGATGGTCTCGTTGATGAATGAGGGCGGCTTCGACCTCGTCACCGCTTCGGGCGATGCCTCGCTGCGCCTCGTTGCCGGCAAGCGCGTGCAGCCGATCAACACCGATCTCATCCCAAGCTGGAAGACGGTCGACGAGCGCCTCAAGGACGCGCCATGGTTTACCGTCGGCGGCGCCCACTACGGCGTTCCCTACCAGTGGGGTCCCAACGTCCTGATGTACAACACCGACGTGTTCAAGGAGGCTCCCAAGAGCTGGAGCATCGTCTTCGAGGAAATGAAGCTGCCGGACGGCAAGTCCAACAAGGGCCGCGTCCAGGCCTATGACGGGCCGATCCACATTGCGGATGCCGCCAACTATCTGATGTTCCACAAGCCGGAACTCGGCATCAAGGATCCCTATGAACTGAACGAGGACCAGTACAAGGCGGCGCTCGAATTGTTGCGCGTCCAGCGCACGCTGGTTGGCCGCTACTGGCATGACGCCGCCATCCAGGTCGACGATTTCCAGAACGAAGGCGTCGTCGCTTCCGGCTCGTGGCCGTATCAGGTCAATACGTTGGTCGCCGCCAAGAAGCCGGTCGCGTCCACCATCCCGGAGGAGGGCGCCACCGGTTGGGCCGACACCACCATGATGGAGGCCGACTCGGCCAATCCCAACTGCGCCTATATGTGGATGGAACATTCGCTGTCGCCCAAGGTGCAGGGCGATGTCTCGGCCTGGTTCGGTTCGCTGCCGGTCGTACCCGCCGCCTGCAAGGGCAACGAGCTTTTGACCGACGAGGGCTGCAAGACCAACGGCTACGAGAATTTCGACAAGATCAAGTTCTGGAAGACGCCGGTGTCGAAATGCACCACCCAGAACGATCAGTGCGTGCCCTATTACCGCTGGGTATCTGACTATATCGGCGTCATCGGCGGGCGGTGATTTTTCTTACCCTCCCCCTTGTGGGGAGGGTCGACGCACAGCGTCGGGGTGGGGGCTGCTCGGCATTTTTCGAGGCACCTCCACACGCGGCTTCGCCGCGACCTCCCCACAAGGGGGAGGTAGGACGTCGCGCGATATCAACACATCTAAACCGGCAACAGACTGACAGCCCATGACCTCCGCCGTTTCCTTCCAGAAAGCCTCGCGCCATTTCGGCAGCGTGCGCGCCGTCGACGCGGTCGATCTCGACATCGCGCCGGGCGAATTCTTCGCCATGCTCGGGCCGTCCGGCTCCGGCAAGACCACCTGCCTGCGCCTCATCGCCGGCTTCGAGCAGCCGACATCGGGCTCGATCTCGATCTTCGGCGAACGCGCCGAGGGCGTTCCGCCCTATCGCCGCAACGTCAACACCGTGTTCCAGGACTATGCGCTGTTCCCGCATTTGAACGTGCTCGACAACGTCGCCTACGGGCTGATGGTCAAGGGCGTCGGCAAGGCTCAGCGGCACAAGGCGGCGGAAGAAGCGCTGTCACTGGTGCGGCTGCCCGGCTATGGCGCCCGCCGCCCCGGCCAGCTTTCCGGCGGCCAGCGCCAGCGCGTGGCACTCGCCCGTGCGCTGGTCAACCAGCCAAAGGTGCTGTTGCTCGACGAGCCGCTCGGCGCGCTCGACCTAAAATTGCGCGAGAACATGCAAGAGGAGCTGAAGTCGCTGCAGAAGGCGCTTGGCATCACTTTCGTCTTCGTCACCCACGACCAGGGCGAGGCGCTGTCGATGGCCGACCGCGTCGCCGTCTTCAACGACGGCAAGATCATGCAGATCGGCACGCCGGAGGATATCTACCAGCGGCCGAAGACCCGCTTCGTCGCAGATTTCGTCGGCTCCTCCAACGTGCTGCCGCCGGATTTCGTCCAGCGCTATTCCGGCCAGCATCGCTGGGGCAGCCTCCGCCCTGAATCCATTCGCGTCGGGCGCGCGGCCAGCGGTGAAGGCGTTGCTGCCCGCCTTATCTCGACCAATTATCTCGGCGCCACGACCAAGCTGGCGCTCGACGCCGACGGGCTGCGCCTGCACGCCATCGTACCGGCCGGCACCGCCTTGCCGGCCGAAGGCGAGGCGGTCGTGCTCACCTTCAACCGCGAGCACCTGCATTTGATAGACGAGCCGGCATGAGCCTCGACGCCGCCATGATGCGTGCAACGGCGCCCGCCATCCTGCCGGGCAGCGGCGGCTTGCGCGGCGCGCTGTCGGACCTCTTCTGGCGCAAGCCGAAGGTCCTGCTGCTGCTCATGCTGCTGCCGCCCGTGCTATGGCTGGGCATCGTCTATATCGGCTCGCTGTTTGCGCTGCTGGCGCAGAGCTTTTTCTCCATCGACGAGTTTTCCGGCCTCATCAATCGCGAGTTCACGTTGAAGACCTATGGCGACCTGTTCCAGGCTGCCAATCTCGACATCATCCTGCGCACGGTGACGATGGCGGCCCTGGTCACGCTGGCCTCGGCCGTCATCGCCTTCCCGATCGCCTACTACGCGGCGCGTTATGCGCGCGGCCGCTGGAAGGCGCTGTTCTATCTCGGCATCATGCTGCCGCTGTGGTCGAGCTACCTGGTCAAGATCTACGCCTGGAAGCTGATCCTCGCCAAGGAGGGCATCCTCACCTGGCTGCTCGCCAAGCTGCATCTGTTGTGGCTGCTTGACGCCTGGCTGTCGCTGCCGGTCGTCGGCGGCAATTCGCTGTCGGTGTCGTTCACCGGCACCTTCATCGTCTTCGTCTATGTCTGGCTGCCGTTCATGATCCTCCCCGTGCAGGCGGCGCTCGAGCGTGTACCCGGCAATCTGGTCGAGGCCTCGTCCGATCTCGGTGCTTCACCTGGACAGACCTTTCGCAACGTGCTGTTCCCGCTGGCGTTGCCGGGCATCGTCGCTGGCTCGATCTTCACCTTCTCGCTGACGCTCGGCGACTACATCATCCCGCAGATCATCGGCACCTCGCGTCTGTTCATCGGCCAGGCGGTCTATTCGCAGCAAGGCACCGCCGGCAACATCCCGCTCGCCGCCGCCTTCACCGTGGTGCCGATCGTCATCATGGGCTTCTACCTTTGGGGCGCCAAGCGCATGGGGGCCTTCGATGCGCTCTGATGGTTCCCAGTCGGCTCCGCTCGGCCTGAAGATAGCCGCCGCCTGCGGCCTGCTGTTCCTGCATCTGCCGATCCTCTTGATCTTCGTTTATGCCTTCACCACCGAGGAGAAGAGTTTCGTCTGGCCGCCGCCCGGCCTGACGACGCAATGGTTCGCCGTCACCTGGAACCGGCCGGATGTCTGGCAGGCGCTGTCGCTGTCGGTCAGGGTTGCCGCGATCTCGACCGCAATCGCGCTCGTCCTCGGCACGCTCTGTTCGGCGGCGGTGTCGCGGACAAAATTCTTCGGCCGCGAAACCATCTCGCTGCTGGTCATCCTGCCGATCGCGCTGCCCGGGATCATCACCGGCATCGCGCTGCGCTCGGCCTTTTCGTTGGCCGACATCCCGTTCTCGTTCTGGACGATCGTGCTTGGCCACGCCACTTTCTGCGTGGTCGTCGTCTACAACAACGCCGTCGCCCGTTTCCGCCGCAGCTCCGGTTCGATGATCGAGGCATCGATGGATCTCGGCGCCGACGGTTTTCAGACCTTCCGCCACGTCGTGCTGCCCAACATTGCCACGGCGCTGCTTGCCGGCGGCATGCTGGCCTTCGCGCTGTCCTTCGACGAGGTGATCGTCACCACCTTCACTGCCGGCCAGCAGCAGACGTTGCCGATCTGGATGCTGGAAGAGCTGATCCGCCCGCGCCAACGCCCGGTCACCAATGTCGTCGCCATGGTCGTGGTGCTGGTGACGCTGCTGCCGATCCTTGCCGCCTATTACCTCACCCGCGACGGCGACCAGATCGCTGGTTCGGGCAAATAGATTCCTGAGTTCACAAGGGAGAGATGTCCATGGACACCCAGATGCTGATCGGCTCGAAATTCGAGAAGGGCACCGAAACCGAGGAGCCGATCCTCAATCCAAAGACCGGGGCGACCATCCTCAACCTGCCTGAAGCCAGCCAGGCACAGATCGAGGCGGCGGTCACCGCCGCCGAACAAGCGTTCGTCTTGTGGTCGCGCACCACGCCGGCGCAGCGTTCCGGTTATCTCCTGAAGATCGCCGACCGCATCGAGGCCGACGCGAAGGAGTTCGCGACGCTCGAGGCGCTCAATTGCGGCAAGCCGATCAACGCCGTGCTCAATGACGAGATCCCGGCCATCGTCGATTGCTACCGCTTCTTCGCCGGCGCCGTCCGCTCCATGCCGGGCGTCGTTGCCGGCGAATACATTCCCGGCCACACCTCGATGGTTCGCCGCGACGCCATCGGCATCGTCGCTTCCATCGCGCCGTGGAACTACCCGTTGATGATGATGGCCTGGAAGCTGGCGCCGGCGATCGCCGGCGGCAACACCGTGGTCTTCAAGCCGTCCGAGCAGACACCGCTGACGGCGCTGAAGCTTGCCAAGATCCTGGCGGAAATCCTGCCCGAGGGCGTGGTCAATGTCGTGCTTGGCCGCGGCGACAGCGTCGGCAACACGCTGATCAACCATCCCAAGGTCAACATGATTTCAATCACCGGTGATGTCGCCACCGGCAAGAAGGTGCTGCAGGCTGCTGCCAAGTCAGTCAAGCGCACGCATCTCGAACTCGGCGGCAAGGCGCCGGTCATCGTCTTCGATGACGCCGACCTCGGCGCCGTGGTCAGCGGCCTGCGCGCCTTCGGCTATTACAATGCCGGCCAGGACTGCACCGCCGCTTGCCGCATCTACGCCGGCAAGAAGATCTACGACAAGCTCGTCGCCGATCTCTCGTCGGCCGTCTCGACCATCAAGTACAACCGCCCCGACGACACTGAAAACGAGATCGGTCCGCTGATTTCGCGCCGCCAGCGCGACCGCGTGTCGAGCTTCGTCGAACGCGCCGCGGAACTGAAGCACATCGAGATCACCACCGGCGGCAAGCCGGGCGAGGGCTCCGGTTTCTACTACCAACCGACCGTCGTTGCCGGTGCCCTGCAGGAAGACGAGATCGTGCGCCGTGAAGTGTTCGGGCCTGTCGTCTCCATCACCCGTTTCACGGAGGTCGACGAGGCGGTGAACTGGGCCAACGACAGCGACTACGGCCTTGCATCCTCGGTGTGGACCAAGGACGTATCGCGCGCCATGGCGACGGCCGCCCGCCTGCAATATGGCTGCACCTGGATCAACACCCATTTCATGCTGACCAACGAGATGCCGCATGGCGGATTGAAGCAATCCGGCTACGGCAAGGACATGTCGCTCTACGCGCTGGAGGACTACACCGCCGTCCGGCATGTCATGGTGGCCCACGGCTAGCGTCTTTCTTCTCCCCGTGAACGGGGAGAAGAACGCTGATCACTACTCGACAATGCGATAGATGTTCCACAGGCTGGTGCCCGACACGACATAGGGCTCCATCTCCTTGCCCCATTTGGCATGCGCGTCGATTTTGCCGATCTTGGCGAAGAACGCCTCCAACTGGGCCAGGCTTTCGACCTGGTGATGCGACTCGACCGTCGCCTCACGCGCGCCGATCGAACCGGTCATGATCTGGAATTCCAGCTCGTCGATGCCGACCTGCGAGCCGATCTCGCGTTCCCATTTCTTCAACAGGTCGAGCACGGTCTGCTTGTGTCCGAACTTGGCGTCGATCTGCCATCTGGCGCTGAACATCGTCTTCTCCTCCAGGGGTTAAACAGAGCCCCATTCCGATTCAATCGGGATGGACAGGCCCCGCGGTTGACTACTCGTCCCAGGCCTGCACGACGGTCTGCCGTGCGATCCGCCCGTTCTTCAGCTCCAGCATCGCCGCGCAAAACACCTGGGTGCCGTCCGGATAGGCGCAGGCCTGGGTGAAGGCCAGACTGTCGCCGTCGGCGATGGTGGTGTCGACCTTGTGGGTCATCGCCCGGCTGCAGATATCGTCCCAGAATGTCGTGATCGCAGCGCGCCCACGGATCTCGCGCGGCTTGCTCGGTGGGTTGTTGCGGTCGATCACCCGCACCAGGGCGTCGTCGGCATAGAAGCTCGACAGCATCTTGCCGTCACGGGTTTCGATGGCCTTCTTGATCGCCGCGCCATCCACTGTTTGGGTCTTGGTCAGCATTTCATCCTCCATTGGCCCGTCGACCGGGCAGTTGATGGTCGAGTGCTGCCCGGTGCTCATCGCCGGGCAGTGGTTTTACTGCGACTTCGCCTTGACGGCCGCGAACACGTCGTCGGCCTGCTTCTTGAAGGTCGCGAGATCGACCTGGCTGCCGTTGAGCATCGTCGACCAGTGGCGCACGATCGCAGCCATCGCCACCGCCTCCTTGATCTCCTCGTCGCTGGCGCCATTGAGCTTGGCCGCCTCGGTGTGGAAATAGATGCAGTACTGGCATGGGATCTGCGCCGCGACGGCGAGGCCCAGAAGTTCCTTGGTCTTGCCGTTAAGCGCGGTCTTTGGGTTGACAGCCGCTTCAGGAGGCGGCTGTAGCCTTTCGTCTTCCCACTGCAGGTCGAGATTGGAAATGAAGCCCGGCACGAAGACGAGATCGAACGAACCCTGGCCGACCACCTGATAGGCGATCCGCACATCGCCGCTATGGGCGTATCGGGTCCCGATAGGCCTCACGAGGTTTTCCGCCCGGCCTGACGATTTCTGATCGTCAACCATAGCAGAACAGCGCCGACTGCGGCAGCTTAAACTTAGCGATAGCGAATATAAGCCGGTGCGGCTCGACGACTATTCTTGCGAGGCGGCGACGTCGGCAGGGGAGGGCTCGAGCCCGAGTTTGAGGTCGGCCTCAGCCGGCGTGATCGGTCGTCTGATCCTGGCGGAGGCGGCCACCACCAACTCGTTGAAGTTCTGGGTGCCGTCATCCAGCATCTCGAACAGCTGCCGCCGCATCCTCGGCTCCCAGAACTTGTTGATGTGCTCAGCGACGCCGGCAATGCCTTCCTCGCGCGGCTTGGAATGGAAGAAGTCGGCGATCTGGTTCGCCATGCGCACCAGCTTCTCGCCGGTGCTCATAATGTGTTCTTCGTCATGCGACATGCTTGGCAACTCCGCAAACCACCCGGTCGGGGTGGGTGAAAATATCAAAATCGTCGCCGCGAACCAGCGCCACCAGCGTCAGGCCGGCCTCTTGCGCCGTTCGGATGGCAAGTGCGGTCGGCGCCGAGACGGCGATGATGAAGGCCGAGCCGATAGAAGCCGTCTTCTGCACCATTTCGACCGAAACCCTGGATGTCACCACGACAGCACCGGACGCGCCATCGATGCCGGCTTTGGCCAGCGCGCCGGCCAGCTTGTCGAGCGCATTGTGACGGCCGACATCTTCGCGCGCCATGACAATGCCCTTACCAGGCACATAGAAACCAGCGGCGTGCACCGCCCCGGTCTCGGCGTGAAGCGGCTGCACCTTCGACAAGAGCTTGACCGAGCGGACAATATCATTGGCATCAAGCGTAAGCTTTGACGCACCAACCGCATCGACCGAGCGCATCGCTTCCTCGATCGATTCGATACCGCAGAGCCCGCAGCCGACCGGGCCGGCGAGCCTTCGCCGCCGCGCTTCGAAGCGCGTGTTGGCGGTGTCCTTCAACCGGATCTGGATGTCGATGCCAGCGCCATGGTCCTCGACCTCGATCGCTTCGATCTCGTCCGGTAACGAGATGATGCCTTCGGTCAGCGAGAAGCCGAGCGCGAAATCCTCGAAATCGGCCGGGCTTGCCATCATCACCGCATGCGTGGTGCCGGCAAAGGAGAACGCCACCGGCGTCTCTTCCGGCACCATGCGGTCGGCAGCAGCCGTGCCGCTGGCGCGATGCGCCAAGCGGGAAATTTGGCTGAGAGGCTGGCGGGAGCGTGTCACAAGCCGCCACCGTCTGGTCTGCTGGTTATTTCACTTAGGAAGCGTCGAAGGTTTCTTGCTTCAATTGGCGGTTGCTCTCCCAGGCCATCCCCCACTCCGTCGCTGCTGCGCAGCGCCACCTCTCCCCCTCCGGAGGGAGAGGAAGGGTGCCTCCCGGCAAAGGCTCGCGCCTTTCCTCTCCCCCGTCGATCGGGGGAGAGGTGTCGAGCGAAGCTCGACGGAGTGGGGGTCGACCAACCGTCGAGATTGAAGCTCTTGCTGTCGAATGCCTCGACACGGCTACTCCGCTGCTTCCAGCTTCGCGATGCGCCGGCTCTGCTTGGCCTGCTCGTCATAGTCGCGCTGCCATTCAGACGGCCCGTTGGAGGCGCCGACCTGCACCGCCGTCACCTTGTACTCCGGACAATTGGTCGCCCAGTCGGAGAAGTCGGTGGTGATCACGTTGGCCTGTGTGTCGGGATGGTGGAAGGTCGTGTAGACCACACCGGGCGACACCCGGTCGGTGATCAGCGCGCGCAGCGTCGTCTCGCCCGAGCGGCTCGTCAGCCGGACCCAGTCGCCGTCGCGCAAGCCCCGGTTCTCGGCATCGTGCGGATGGATCTCCAGCCGGTCCTCCGAGTGCCACATGCTGTTGTCGGTGCGCCTTGTCTGCGCGCCGACATTGTACTGGCTGAGGATGCGGCCGGTGGTGAGCAGCAGCGGGAAGCGCGGCCCCGTCCTTTCGTCGGTCGCCACATATTCGGTGCGGATGAACTTGCCCTTGCCGCGCACGAACCCATCGATGTGCATGATCGGGGTGCCGAGCGGCGCCTTCTCGTTGCAGGGCCATTGCACGGATCCGACACGGTCGAGCAACTCGAAGGAGACGCCAGCGAAGCTCGGCGTCGTCATCGCGATCTCGTCCATGATCTGCGAGGGATGCTGATAGTTCCAGTCCAGTCCGATGGCGCGGGCAAGCTCTTGCGTCGCCTCCCAATCGGCGTAGCGCGCCTTCGGCTCCAGAACCTTGCGCACCATGTTGATGCGGCGCTCTGCGTTGGTGAAGGTGCCGTCTTTCTCCAGGAAGGTCGAGCCCGGCAGGAAGACATGCGCGTAGTTTGCCGTCTCGTTGAGGAAGAGGTCGTGCACGACGACGCATTCCATCGCGGCGAGGCCGGCGGCGACATGCTTGGTGTCCGGATCGGACTGCAGAATGTCCTCGCCCTGGATGTAGATGCCCTTGAAGCTGCCGTCGACGGCGGCATCCAGCATGTTGGGGATGCGCAGGCCGGGTTCGTCGTCCAGCTTCACACCCCACAGGCTCTCATAGATGTCGCGCACGGCTTCGCCCGAGATGTGGCGATAGCCAGGCAGTTCGTGCGGGAAGGAGCCCATGTCGCACGAGCCCTGCACGTTGTTCTGGCCACGCAGCGGGTTCACACCGACGCCGGGCCGGCCGATATTGCCGGTGGCCATGGCGAGATTGGCGATCGCCATCACCGTGGTCGAACCCTGGCTGTGTTCGGTCACGCCGAGGCCGTAATAGATCGCGCCGTTGCCGCCGGTGGCGTAGAGACGGGCAGCACCCCGGATCAGCTCGGGATCGACACCGGACAATTTGCCGACGGTTTCGGGGCTGTTTTCCGGCAAGGCGACGAACGATGCCCAATCCTGGAACTCCGTCCAGTCACAGCGTTCGCGGATGAAGGCTTCGTTGAAAAGACCTTCGGTGACGATGACATGCGCCAGCGCCGTCAGCACGGCCACATTGGTGCCGGGCTTCAGCGGCAGGTGATAATCCGCTTCAACATGCGCTGACTTGACCATCTCGGTGCGGCGCGGATCGAGCACGATCAGCTTGGCGCCCTGGCGCAGCCGCTTCTTCAGCCGCGAGGCGAACACCGGGTGGGCCGAGGCGGGATTGGCACCGATGATGACGGCGACGTCGGTGTAATCGACCGAGTCGAAATCCTGCGTGCCGGCCGAGGTGCCATAAGTCTGGCCGAGCCCATAGCCCGTCGGCGAGTGGCAGACGCGCGCGCAGGTGTCGACATTGTTGTTGCGAAAGCCCTGCCGCACCATCTTCTGGACGAGGTAGGTTTCCTCGTTGGTGCAGCGCGACGAGGTGATCCCGCCGATCGCGGTGCGTCCGTACTGGTACTGGATGCGGCGGAATTCTTTCGCCGTATGGGCGACCGCCTCTTCCCAACTCACTTCGCGCCAAGGATCGGTGACCTTTTCGCGGATCATCGGCGACAGGATGCGGTCCTTGTGGGTGGCGTAGCCATAGGCGAAACGGCCTTTGACGCAGGAATGGCCATGGTTCGCCTTGCCCTCCTTATAGGGCATCATGCGAATGACCTCGTCGTCCTTCACTTCGGCCTTGAACGAGCAGCCGACGCCGCAATAGGCACAGGTGGTGACGGCCGAGCGTTCCGGCAGGCCCTTGGCAAGCACTGCCTTCTCGCGCAGCGCATCGGTCGGGCAGGCCTGCACGCAGGCGCCGCAGGACACGCATTCCGAATCGATGAACGCCTCGTGCATTCCCGCCGAAACCCGGGATTCGAAGCCACGGCCTTCGATGGTCAGCGCGAAAGTGCCCTGCACCTCTTCGCAGGCCCGCACGCAGCGCGAGCAGACGATGCATTGCGAGGCATCATAGGTGAAATAGGGGTTGGACTCGTCGCGGGCGATGTAGTCGACCGCCAGCGAGCCATGGCCGGGCGCCACGCCGCCTTCCGGCTTGACGTGGTTGCGGCCCTCGATGCCGTAGCGGTTCTCGGTCAGGCCGATCGACTTCGCCACCGCATCGAACTCGCTGGCCCCGGTTCCGGCCTTTTCATTCCAGCCGGTCGGATGGTCGGAGACGTAGAGTTCCATGACGCCGCGACGAATGGCGTCGAGCCGCTCGGTCTGCGTACGCACGATCATGCCTTCGCCGACGGGCGTCGTGCAGGAGGCCGGCGTGCCGCCGCGTCCTTCGATCTCGACAAGGCAGACACGGCACGAACCGAAGGAGTCCAGCATGTCGGTGGCGCAAAGCTTCGGGATCTCGACCCCGCCTTCCATCGCGGCACGCATGATCGAGGTGCCTTCCGGGACGGTGATGCTGCGCCCGTCGACGTTCAGCGTGACCTGCTTCTGCGCCTTCGATTGCGGGGTTCCGTAGTCGATCTCTTCGACGAGGGAAGGGAAGTCGGCCTTGATGTTCATCTGCCAGCTCCTATTCGGCAGCCACGCGCACGGGCGCTGGCTTGAAGTCGTCGGGGAAATGGGTGATCGAGCTCATGACAGGGTAGGGCGTGAAGCCGCCCAGCGCGCACAGCGAGCCGAATTTCATCGTGTTGCAGAGGTCGGTGACCAGAGCGAGGTTCTTCTCCGGCTCGATGCCGGCTGCGAGCTTGTCGATGGTCTCGACACCGCGCGTCGAGCCAATGCGGCAGGGCGTGCACTTGCCGCAGCTTTCGATGGCGCAGAACTCCATGGCGAAGCGGGCCTGTTTCAGCATGTCGGCGGTGTCGTCGAACACCACGATGCCGGCATGGCCGATCAGTCCGTCCTTGGCCGCGAAAGCTTCATAGTCGAATGGCGTGTCGAACAGCGCGCGCGGAAAATAGGCGCCGAGCGGGCCGCCGACCTGCACGGCCTTGACCGGACGCCCCGTGGCAGTGCCGCCGCCGATCTCGTCGACGATCTCGCCAAGCGTCATGCCGAAAGCGGCTTCGAACAGGCCTGCATATTTGACGTTGCCGGCTATCTGGATCGGGATCGTGCCGCGCGAGCGGCCCATGCCGAAATCTTTGTAGAAGGCGGCACCCTTGTCCATGATGATGGGCACAGAGGCTAGGCTGATGACGTTGTTGATCACTGTCGGCTTGCCGAACAGCCCCTTATGCGCCGGCAGCGGCGGCTTTGCCCGCACCATGCCGCGCTTGCCTTCGAGCGAGTCGAGCAGCGCCGTCTCCTCGCCGCAGACATAGGCGCCTGCGCCGACCCGGATCTCCATGTCGAAAGCGTAGGGTGACCCCAGCACGTTGGCGCCAAGAATGCCGGCCTTGCGGGCGGTCTCGACGGCCTTGTTCATCACCGCCACCGCATGCGGATATTCCGAGCGGACATAGACAAAGCCTTTAGTCGCGCCTGTCGCGATACCGGCGATCGTCATGCCTTCGATCAGCACGAAGGGATCGCCCTCCATGATCATGCGGTCGGCGAAGGTGCCGGAATCGCCTTCATCGGCGTTGCAGACGATGTATTTGCGGTCGCCAACGGTATCGAGCACCGTTTTCCACTTGATGCCGGTCGGGAAACCCGCGCCACCCCGCCCGCGCAGTCCGGATTCGGTCACCTGGGCGACAATGGCCGCAGGCGTCAGTCCCAACGCGGTCGTCAGTCCGTTCAACCCGCCATGTTTCTTGTAGGATTCCAGCGACAGCGGATCCGTGACGCCGCAGCGCGCGAAGGTCAGCCGCGTCTGCTTGGCGAGGAAAGGGATCTTGTCCGGCGCGCCCAGCCAGCGCTTGTGATGGCCGCCGGTGAGGAAGCCGCTGTCGAACAGGCTTTTGACGTCGGAGGTTTTCACCGGCCCATAGGCGACGCGGCCATTGGCTGTAGCAACTTCGACCATCGGTTCGAGGAAATAGGCGCCGCGCGAACCGTTGCGCACGATCTTGGCCTCGATCCCGCGCTCGGCGAGTTCACTGGCGATCGCCTTGGCGACCTTTTCGGCGCCAAGCGCCAGAGCACCGGAATCGCCGGGGATGTAGATACGCGGGATCATGAGCGCACCTCGGCAACGATCTCATCGAGCTTTTCATCGTCGAGCCGCCCGATCACCTGGCCATCGAGCATTGCGGCGGGCGAACAGGCGCACAGGCCGAGGCAATAGACCGGCTCCAGCGTCACCGAACCATCGCGGGTCGTCTCATGAAGGCCGATGCCCAGCAACTGCTTCAGTTTGGCGGCGATGGCGTCCGAACCCATCGACTGGCAGGATTCAGCCTGGCAGAGCTTCAGCACATGCCGGCCCGCCGGATGGCTGCGGTAATCGTGATAGAAACTGACGACGCCGTGCACCTCGGCCCTGGAAATGTTCAACGCCTCGGCGATGACCGGCAGTGCATCCTTGGGCACATGGCCGAACTCTTCCTGGATGCCGTGAAGGATCGGCAGCAGCGGGCCTTCAAGGCCTTTCAGCTCCTGGATGATCGCGGCCGTGCGCGACGTGATCTCGGTACTTGCAGGCTGCATCGTCACGCAGCGCCCTCCCTGGTCGATAGCTTTTTATCGCTAAGTCTTTACAAAATCAGAGGAAACCCGCGAAATCAATAAAGCTGTTTCGTTGATCGATAGAAATTTTCTATCAAACCTCATCGGTTCCCATTTCTATATCAGCGATGGGCGTGGAAATCGTCCGCCAGCGCCATTGCCTCGTCCAGCAGCGCCGAGACCAGCGGCGTGTGCGGTTCGCGCGGCGCCGCCACCAGGCCGACCGTGTGGCTGGCATCCGGTTCGACGATTGGAATGGCTCGTATCGGTTCGGAAAAGCCGAATGTTTCCGCAAGGTTGAGTGGCATGATCGAGGACCATTTGCCGGTGCGGATGTGGGAAAACAGCACGATCATCGAATTGGATTCCAGCGTCGGCCGCACCTGTACGCCGGCTTCGGCCAGATGCTGGTCGATGATGCGGCGGTTCTGCATGTCCGGCGTCAACAGGCACAGCGGCAGGCTTGAGAGCTCCGCCCATGTCACTTTGTCGCGATCGGAATAGGGATTTCCCATCGCTGTGATCAGTTGGTAGCGCTCGTCATAGAGCGGCACGCTGGTCACCCGCCCCAGCGGCTCGTTGTCGAGATAGGTGATGCCGGCATCGATGTCGAAATTGCCGAGCAGCGACAGCACCTCGATCGAGGTCCGCGACAGCACCGAGAAGGTGACGCCGGGATGCTTTGCCCGAAACGGTGTCGTCAGCCGCGCCACCATGGCCAGAGCGGTCGGTATGGCGGCGATGCGGATGCGGCCGGAAAGGCCATGGCGCGCCGCGCGCATCTCTTCGCGCATGGAGCGGGTGTCGCCGACGATGCGGCGCGCCCACACCAGCACCTGCTTGCCCTCCGGCGTCAGCCCCTGGAAGCGCGAGCCGCGCAGAACCAGCATGACGCCAAGCTGGCCCTCCAGCTGCTTGATGCCGGCCGACAGCGTCGGCTGGGTCACGCCGCACACCTCCGCTGCCCGGCCGAAATGCTCCTCCCTGGCGAGCGCGATGAAGAATTCCAGCTTGTCGATCATGAAGAGGGCGGCCTACTGCTATTTGATGAGAATGATTTGCATTGTCGCTGTTATTGGGATGTTCGTGTCCCGGACGTGATCTAGTTCGGCGGCAGGCAAGCCACCTGCACGGCGCTGTAGCGAGCGAGCGGCCTTGCGGTGGTCATAGGTGCTTCCGGTAAGAGTCCGATTGAACACCAGCTCGACCCCGGAAGGACGGCTGATGACATGATGCACCGGCGCAATCTCGTGGAGAAGAGTCCCAACGTCGATATCCTGGAAATGATCGGCCGCCGAACGACTGATGGAACTGAAGGTTTGGCGCGTCGACGGACGCCGCTGTGGGACACGATCCTCGAAGTTGCGAAACCGTGAATTCGCGCTATACATCGGAAGCTTCCTGCCTTTGGTTCGGCTTCCATGACATTGTCCGTCGCTACAGATTGCCCCAGCAATTGTGTCGTAAATTACCAAAAGAATAGAGCTTGTCGTTGCAAATCCCTATGAGTGATTTATTGACGCCCCGCATTGCAGTTATCCTGCCCTGCTACAACGAGGCGGCCACAATCGCGCAGGTGATTGCCGACTTTCGCCTTTATTTGCCGGCAGCAAACATTTTTGTGTTTGACAACAACTCATCCGACGACACTGGGCGAATTGCAGCCGCAGCGGGTGCCCAGGTCCTGACGGTGCCTATGCCAGGCAAAGGCAACGTGGTGCGGCGGATGTTCGCCGACATCGAAGCCGATGTCTATGTAATGACGGACGGCGATGCCACGTACAGCATTGCCGATGCTCCGCGCATGATCGATCGCTTGCTTTCGGAGCGGCTCGACATGGTGGTCGGCATTCGGACCAGTGAACTGCCCCAGGGCAGCGAAGCCTATCGCTTCGGCCACCGCTTCGGCAACCGGATGCTAACCCGCTGTGTGGCGGTACTGTTCGGCAGAACGTTTTCGGATATGCTGTCAGGCTATCGCGTGTTTTCCCGCAGATATGTGAAATCTTTTCCAGCACATTCCACGGGCTTTGAGATCGAAACAGAATTGACGGTCCACGCTCTCGAGCTACGCATGCCGGTGGCGGAGATGGTCACGGCCTATGGTGCTCGCCCGAAGGGTTCACAGAGCAAGCTTCGGACGTATCGTGATGGAATTCGCATCCTGACAACGATAGTGAGACTGTTTAAGGCAGAGAAGCCGCTTATTTTCTTTTCACTGGGTTCCGTCGCGACAACATTGTTGGCGATCGTCCTGGCTGTCCCGCTATTGGAGACATATGCCGAGACGGGACTGGTACCCCGGCAGCCTACAGCGCTGCTTTGCGTTGCGCTTGTTCTGTTGGGCGGAATTCTATTCGCATGCGGGCTTGTTCTCGACACCGTTACGCGGGGTCGAACCGAGGTCAAGACGATAGCCTATCTGAGGATCCCCGGAATTGGCGCACTGCGGTCGCCGGTACCATGATCCATAAGCAGATCGGCTGGTTCGCCATTGTTGGGGTTGTTGGCTTTGCCGCGGATGCCGGTGTACTATATCTGCTGCTTGCCTTTGGTCTCGGCCCCTTCGCCAGCCGGGCATTTTCATTCCTGACCGCAGTATTTGTGACTTGGCAACTTAATCGTCGCAAGACTTTTGCGGTACAGCCCGGCGAGCCTTTGTGGCGCGAGGGCCTGCGTTACCTTGCGGCGATGACGTTTGGTGGTGCTGCCAACTACGCAGTCTATGGCGCTTTCATCATGACAAGGTGGCCGCCGATATTAGGCTTGGTCGCGGGCACTGGCATTGGAACAGTCTTGAATTTCCTGTCGGCTCGATCCTGGGTGTTCCGGGATCGCTCGCAAACCGCACGCCGAGGGTTGTTTCGGTCGTGGATCGGCGGCTTAAACCGCGCGCTCAGCCACCCTCATGCGGCGACGCGTGCGATGTGGCTCGCGCCCCTCCTGGGTGGGATGATCGCGCTGCTGCTGGGGCAAGACAGCAACTGGGACTTGCTCAACTATCACTTCTACAATCCTTACGCGCTGCTGGGCGAGCGTATCGGCTTGGACTTGGCCGCAGCGCAGTTCCAGAGCTACTTCAATCCCCTGCTCGATCTACCATACTACGCGATGGTGACGCACGCGCCAGCGATGGTGGCAGGCTTTGTCATGGGCGCCATCCACGGTCTCAATTTTGTGCTGCTACTTTGCATTGTTCGTGTTGTGCTTGGCAGCTCCGGCAAGCCTGACGATGCCACCTCAATCCTGCTTTCGCTGGCCGGATGCATGGGGCCGGCATTCCTGTCGGAATTGGGCAATAGCATGGGCGACAACACGACCGCAGTGTTTGTGCTGTGCGCTCTTGCGCTCATTATGTGGCAGTTGCGACATGTTGTGGAGGCCGGTTGGCGGGGTGTCATATCAGTAGCAGCGGGGGGACTGCTGATGGGTGCTGGCGTTGGACTGAAACTCACCAACGCGGTATTTGCCGTCGCCCTGTGCTTGGCCCTCTTGGCTCTTCCGGCACCATGGCTGCGGCGGCCAGTCCTTGCCTTCGCTTTTGGCTTGGGTGTCCTCGGGGGAATTGCGACGACAGCCGGCTATTGGTTCGCCACGTTGCTGCGGGTCTTTGGAAATCCGCTGTTCCCGCAATTCAATGCCTGGCTTGGTTCGCCACTGGCTGCGCCAATCGCGATTGCGGACACGCGATGGTTGCCGAAAAGCATTTGGGAAGCGCTGCTGTTCCCCTTTGCAATGGTCACCGACGCCACCCGTGTCGGTGAACTGGCAATGCGACCATTTGTCTGGCCGGTTTTGTGGCTTCTGATGGTTTTGTGGGTCGGTGCCGCCGCCATGCGCAAATCCAGCCTGATGCTGTCGGTTCCTGAACGCTTAGTCGTGTTGTTCGTGAGCTTGGCCTTCGTGATCTGGATGGCGACTTTTAGCATCTACCGTTATGCCGTCTCGATGGAGATGCTTGCGCCTCTGGTCGTTTGGATTGTGGTGCACAAGCTCCTCAGCGGCGACATGGCGAAACGGGTCGCTGCTGTAACGCTCGCCCTGGTCGCGACCTACGCACTGGTTGATACCCGCTCATGGGGTCACCAAGCGTGGGACACACAGGCGTTTCGCGTTGTGGTACCAGACCTCCCGGTATCGGGGACACTATTGCTCGTTGCGGAGGAGGAGCCAAATGGCTGGATGGTCCCCTTTTTTCCGCCTGCGATGGCGGCCGTTGGCCTAGGGACGAACTTTCCGGAAGGACCAGCATACGGTGCGCGTGTCCGTGAAATCGTCGAGCGGTCAGGTGGCAAGGCGTGGGCCGTGATGCCAGCCCACACTGACGAAGGGGCAGTGCGTGCAGCGCAGATGAACGACATCCTTGCGCCCTTGACGTTGTCTGTGTCGGGGTGGCCCTGCCGCGAGCTGTCAGCGCTGCTGCAACGCGTCAGCAAGCACTTGCGGGTGGACGAAGCCTCGAACACGGGGAATTGTCGCCTGGTGGCGTTGCCTCCAGGCGGTATGAGTTTGGCTGAAGCCGATCTCGGGACCATTCAGCGATCGGATACGATCATTGCGCGTTATGGTCTTGCCCTCCACGCGGCAAGCTGCCGAACCTATGAAGCCTGGGTGGGCGCGACGCCACGTCCTTATCAGCTGTGCGAAGTTGGCCTTTGATCGGGCCTGATGAGGTGACGCGGGCACCACGGCGCTTGGAGTCGCCTTCGATCTGCACTATGTGAGCCGCAGACGAACCCAAGGAAAATTGCGATGCCCGCCGTCCAGCAAAATGTCACCAAGGAAATCGTCACCGAGCGTCTGAAGACGGTCAACGGGCCGGATTTCACCAGCAACATTGTCGATCTCGGCATGGTTTCGGAGATTTTCATCGCCGACGGGAAGGTGTTCTTCTCGATCACCGTTCCCGCCGCCCGGGCCCAGGAGATGGAGCCGCTGCGTGCGGCCGCCGAGCGTGTCGTCAAGGCGATCCCCGGTGTCGCCGGCGCCGTCGTCGCGCTGACGGCCGAGAAGAAGGGCGGTGGCATGGAAGCGCCGGTTCCGTCCCGCCCCGCACCCAGGCCGGCGCCGCCTGCTCCTCCCGCTGCCGCGGCGCCGCGCGCCGCTCCCCATGCTCCCGCTTCGCAAAGCTCGGGCAAACGTGGCGTGCCCGGCATAGAGGCGATCATTGCCGTTGCTTCCGGCAAGGGCGGCGTCGGCAAGTCGACCACCGCCGTCAACATCGCCCTTGGCCTCGCCGCCAACGGACTGCGGGTCGGCGTGCTCGATGCCGACATCTACGGCCCGTCCATGCCGAGGTTGTTGAACATCCACGGCCGGCCACAGACCGTCGACGGCAAGATCCTGAAACCGATGGAGAATTACGGCCTGAAGGTGATGTCGATGGGCTTCCTCGTCGATGAGGAAACACCGATGATCTGGCGTGGCCCGATGGTGATGTCGGCGCTGACGCAGATGCTGCGCGAGGTCGAGTGGGGGCGGCTCGACGTGCTCGTCGTCGACATGCCGCCCGGGACCGGCGACGCGCAGCTGACCATGGCCCAGCAAGTGCCGCTGGCCGGCGCCGTCATCGTCTCGACGCCGCAGGATCTGGCCCTGATCGACGCGCGAAAAGGCCTCAACATGTTCAAGAAGGTCGACGTGCCGTTGCTCGGCATCGTCGAGAACATGAGCTATTTCATCGCTCCGGACACCGGCAAGCGCTATGACATCTTCGGCCATGGTGGCGCCCGCCGCGAGGCAGAGCGTCTCGGCGTCACCTTCCTCGGTGAGGTGCCGCTCGAAATGGGCATTCGCGAAAGTTCGGATGCCGGCACGCCGGTTGTCGTCTCGAAGCCCGACGGTCCCGAGGCGAAAATCTACCGCGACATTGCCTCGAAGGTCTGGGACAGGGTCAACGAAGAGCGTGGTGCGGCCGCAGCCGCCGTCCCGAGTATTGTGTTCGAGTAATCTTCGTTCGGTCTGCGCTGCCCCTCATCCGCCTGCCGGCACCTTCTCCCCGTATAGTGACGGGGAGAAGGGAGCTGTCGCGACTTCGCCGTTTTTCCTGCGTCGCTGAAAATTGGCGAAATCGTCGGACATGGCGTCTTTCTCCCCGTCACTATACGGGGAGAAATGTCCGGCAGGACAATGAGGGGCGGCGCTGGCGCTGGATAAACCGGGCACCGCTCAAGCGAGGCTCAACCTAAGCCGCGCCGACCTTTTCGCCAAACGACGAAAAAAACTGTCCGGCCAGTTTCTTCGAGGTCGATTCGATCAGCCGGCTGCCAAGCTGGGCGATCTTGCCGCCGACATCGGCCTTGGCGGCGTATTTCAACACCGTGGCATCCGGTCCATCTTCGGTCAGTGTCACGTCGGCGCCGCCCTTGGCGAAGCCGGCAATGCCGCCCTTGCCTTCGCCCTGGATGGTGTAGGAATGCGGCGGCTTCAGGTTCTTCAGCGTCACCTCGCCGTTGAATGTCGCCTTGATCGGCCCGATCTTGACCACCACGGTCGCCGCCATTTCGGTCGGCGACTTCATCTCCAGGCTCTGGCAGCCGGGGATGGTCGCCTTCAAGACCTCGGGATCGTTCAGCGCTTCCCACACTTTTTGCAGGGGTGCGGCAATGCGCTCCTCGCCTTCGATCACCAAAGCCATGAAAACCTCCCGGACAAGACTGCCTGAAGCCCTAACGCACGGCTGGGTGCGTGTCTATCACACCAAAGTCCGGTTGCGACCGCACGCCCTCTTGCCTGCTTACGCGCGTTGCCATATCGATTTGTCTTACAAATACGGAGACCACGATGGCAGGCGCCCCCACCAGGAAGAAAATGTTTCGCTCGCAGGAGTGGTTCGACAATCCCGACAATCCGGGCATGACGGCGCTCTATCTCGAGCGCTACCTGAATTACGGCCTGACGCGCGCCGAACTGATGTCCGGCAAACCGCTGATCGGCATCGCCCAGACCGGCTCCGATCTCTCACCTTGCAACCGCCACCATATCGAACTGGCCAAGCGCGTGCGCGAAGGCATTGTTTCGATGGGCGGCATTCCGTTCGAATTCCCTTGCCATCCGATCCAGGAGACCGGCAAGCGCCCGACCGCGGCACTCGACCGCAACCTTGCCTATCTCAGCCTGGTCGAGGTGCTGTACGGCTATCCGCTCGATGGCGTCGTGCTGACCATCGGTTGCGACAAGACGACGCCGGCGCTGCTGATGGCGGCGGCCACGGTCAACATTCCGGCCATTGCGCTGTCGGTCGGCCCGATGCTCAATGGCTGGCACAAGGGCAAGCGCACCGGCTCCGGCACCATCGTCTGGGAATCGCGCCAGCGCCTTTCGGCCGGCGAGATCGGCTATGACGAGTTCATGGACATCGTCGCCTCGTCGGCGCCGTCCACCGGCTATTGCAACACCATGGGCACCGCCACCACCATGAACTCGCTGGCCGAGGCGCTCGGCATGCAGCTGCCTGGCTCGGCCGCCATTCCCGCGCCCTACCGCGAGCGTGGCCAGATTTCCTATGAGACCGGAAAACGCATCGTCGAGATGGTGCATGAGGATTTGAAGCCGTCCGATATCATGACGAGAGAGGCTTTCGAGAACGCCATCGTCGTCAATTCGGCCATTGGCGGCTCGACCAACGCGCCGATCCATCTCAACGCCATCGCTCGTCACCTTGGAGTCAAGCTCGACAATGACGACTGGCAGACAGTCGGCCTCAATGTGCCGCTGCTGGTCAATTTGCAGCCTACGGGCGAATATCTGGGCGAAGACTACCATCATGCCGGCGGCGTGCCGGCGGTCATTGCCGAACTGATGAAGGGCGGGCTGTTGCCGCATCCCGGCGCGCGCACCGTCAACGGCAAGTCGATCGGTGAGAACAGCGAGGGCGTCGCCAACGAAAACCCCGACGTCATCCGCTCCGTGGCCAAGCCGTTGAAGGCCAATGCCGGCTTCATCAACCTCAGGGGCAACCTGTTCGATTCGGCGATCATGAAGACCAGCGGCATCTCGCCGGAATTCCGCGAGCGCTATTTATCCAACCCCAAGGATCCAGAGGCTTTCGAAGGCAACGCCATGGTTTTCGATGGGCCGGAGGACTACCACGCCCGCATCGACGACCCGGCGCAAGGCATCGACGAACACACCATCCTGTTCATGCGCGGCGCTGGCCCGGTCGGCTATCCCGGCGGTGCCGAGGTCGTCAACATGCAGCCGCCGGCCTACCTCATCAAGAAGGGCATCCACGCGCTTGCCTGCATTGGCGATGGCCGCCAGTCGGGCACGTCGGGTTCGCCGTCGATCCTCAACGCCTCGCCGGAAGCCGCCATCGGCGGCGGACTGGCGCTGCTCAAGACCGGCGACCGTGTCCGCATCGACCTGCGCAAGGGCACGGCCGATATCCTCGTCACCGACGACGAGATCACCCGGCGCCGTGCCGAACTGCAGAACAATGGCGGCTATCACTATCCCAAGCACCAGACGCCCTGGCAGGAGAT
Organism: Mesorhizobium loti; assembly: GCA_014189435.1. Classification (NCBI taxonomy): domain Bacteria; kingdom Pseudomonadati; phylum Pseudomonadota; class Alphaproteobacteria; order Hyphomicrobiales; family Phyllobacteriaceae; genus Mesorhizobium; species Mesorhizobium loti. The sequence continues at coordinate 5,398,121 of CP050293.1, read as the reverse complement.
CCAGCGCGGCATGGTCGCGCAGTTCTCAGAGGGAATGGTGCTGAAGCCGGCGGTGAAATACCAGGATGTCGCCCACACCAGCGGCGTCCCCAGGGACAATCACTGACACGCATCGACAACTGGCGGCTTGATCAATCGGGTCGCCAGTCCCGACCAATAGGTCGAGCCCGTCACCATCCTTGACAAGCCCGCGCGTTGTATCCACCATGATGACAAGGGGTGCATCGCGACGACCCCGTGAGGCGTCAGCCCAACGTTCGCGTCCAAGCTTCTCTTCCAGGAGGTGGACGCCATGCCGTCAACAACTGCTATCACTGTATCGCAACTGTCCCGTCTGATCGGCCTGCCGGGTGCGCCTGTCATCATCGATGTCCGCGTCGATGACGATTTCGAGGCCGATCCGCGCCTGTTGCCGGCCTCGTGCCGGCGCGATTTCAAAACCGTTTCGGCCTGGGCCGCCGGGTTCGCCGGCAAGCCGGTGGCCGTCGTCTGCCAGAAGGGGCAAAAGCTCTCGCAAGGCGTCGCCGCATGGCTGCGCCATGAGGGGATATCAGCCGAATCCCTTGAAGGCGGCTTTGAGGCCTGGCGCGATGCCGGGGGACTTCTGGTCCGCACCGACAAGATGCCGCCACGCAATGAAAAGGGCGCTACCGTCTGGGTGACGCGGGCACGCCCGAAGGTCGACCGCATCGCTTGCCCATGGCTGATCCGGCGTTTCCTCGACCCCGACGCGGTGTTCCTGTTTGTCGAACCCGCTGAAGTATCGGCTGTGGCCGACCGCTTTCAGGCCGCGCCTTTCGACATCGACAATGTGTTCTGGAGCCATCGCGGCGAACGCTGCACCTTCGACACGATGATCGAGGAGTTCGGGCTGGGATCCGAGGCGCTCGATCGTCTCGCCGCAATCGTGCGCGCGGCCGACACCGCAAGCCTCGACCTGGTGCCCCAGGCGGCGGGCTTTCTGGCTGCCTCGCTTGGCCTGTCGCGGATGTTCCGCGACGATCTGGAACAACTGGAAGCAGGCATGCTGCTCTACGATGCGTTCTTCCGCTGGTGTCGCGACGCCACCGAAGAAACGCACAACTGGCCGGCCGCGGGTAAATCGACATGAGTGCTCTTTCCCCGGCAGATAAGGTTACGAGCGTCGAGGCGCCGGCTGCACCGACCTTTACCGAGGCCACGAAGGTCTGGGCGAAGATCGGACTGCTCAGTTTCGGCGGACCGGCCGGGCAGATCGCCTTGATGCACAAGGAACTGGTCGAGGAACGGCGCTGGATCGGCGAGCAGCGTTTCCTGCATGCGCTGAACTACTGCATGCTGCTGCCCGGCCCGGAAGCCCAGCAACTCGCCATCTACATCGGCTGGCTGCTGCACAGGACGATTGGTGGCCTTGTCGCCGGCATCCTGTTCGTGGTGCCGGGTGCGCTCGTCATGCTCGCCTTGAGCAGCCTCTACGTCCTCTATGGCGACATGCCTCTCGTCGCGGCGCTGTTTTTCGGGGTGAAGGCGGCGGTGCTTGCCATCGTCATCGAGGCGGTGATCCGGATCGGACGGCGCGCCCTCAAGAACCGCGTCATGATGTCGATAGCGGTCGCGGCCTTCATCGCCATCTATGCCTTGAATGTGCCGTTCCCACTCATCGTCCTGCTCGCCGGCCTGACGGGATGGCTGGGGGACCGCATTGCTCCCGGCCTGTTTGCCGGCTCGGTACATGGCAAGGGCGATGTTGCCGACTTCAAGGGAGCGGTCGACCTGATGTTCGAACGCGGCGAACTGGCCCATGTCAAACCGACCAGATGGCATGCACCGCGCACCGTCGCCATCTGGCTGCCGATCTGGCTTGGGCCCGTTCTAGTGGTCTGGTGGTTCACCGGCTCAGCAAGCGTCTGGACCGAGATAGGCCGGTTCTTCAGTCTCATGGCTGTCGTCACCTTCGGCGGCGCCTATGCGGTCCTCGCCTATGTCGCACAGGCAGCCGTCCAGTCCTTCGGCTGGCTGGCGCCTGGCGAAATGGTCGATGGTCTTGGGCTTGCCGAAACGACGCCGGGTCCGCTCATCCTGGTGCTGCAGTTCGTCGGCTTCATCGCCGCGTTCCGCCACGCCGGGTCGCTGGACCCGTTGCTTGCCGGATCGCTGGGGGCGTTGCTCACTTTGTGGGTGACGTTCACGCCGTGCTTCTTCTGGATATTCCTCGGCGCGCCCTACATCGAGGCCCTGCGCGGCAACAAGGCCTTGTCGGCAGCACTTGGCGCGATCACCGCCGCAATTGTCGGCGTCATCATGAACCTCGCTCTGTGGTTTGCCTTGCACGTCATCTTCCGTGAGGTGCACGCGACGGGCCTCGGCATGAACGTACCGGTGGTTTCGTCGATCGACTGGTGCGCGGCGCTGCTTTCCGGCGCCGCCATGATCGCCATCCTGAAGCTGAAAATCGGCATGCTGCCAACGCTTGCCGGATCCGCCCTTGCCGGTGTCTTGCTGTTGGCGGCGGGTGGCTAATGCCTGTCGCCCAAAAGTGGCCCCGGTTTTGGGAGAACGACATGCATGAAGAAAAGATCTAAAGCGCGTCGTCTGAATTCATTCAGACGACGCGCTTTAGATGCCGCCTTCCTTTGTATTCCGATTGCTAACCACCTAAGTGGTTGGAAACGGATTGGGACTCATGGCGGGACGACGCTCTTCTCTCGGCTTCCTCGGACTATTCGGCCGCTCGGGCGACTTGAGGCAGCTCGACGCCGCGTTGCGTGGCGCCGACCTTCACCCCGCCCTCGTGCCGGAGGGCGTGAAACTCACCATCGTCAATCTGATGAAGGATCATTGGCCCGACGAGCCGCCCAGCCAAGCTTATGCGGAAGTGGCGCGGCTGTTCAGCTATTGCATCGCCGGGCCTGAAACCTTCGAAAGCTCGCATGGCTTGCAGCAGCGGCAGGAGGTGGAGCGCCGGGTCGAGGCCGCGGTGCAGGCTGGCGACAGTTTCGATGCGCAAATCGTGCTGATGGCGCTGCACGCCAAACTGATCAATGCCGAGGTCGTCGAGCGCTACGGGCTGAGTGCCGAATAACTGTTCCGGCGAGCGTTCTTTAGCCGCCCATGCTGCCGCGCGGCAGTTTGATCATTTCGCCAAAGCGGGCGCGCAGTTTGTCGTCGATCAGCTTCGGCACATGGCGCGGAAAGCGCTCGGCGAGCACGCGTTTCTTCTCGATGATCGCCCGCTGCAAGATGTCGGGCCGGCCCTTTTCGTTCCATTCCTTGGGCGAAAAGCGATCGCCGACTGCGGGGTAAAAATACTCGGTCTGCATCAGCCGCAGCGTCTGCTCATTGCCGAGATAGTGCCCCGGTCCCTTCAGGCAGACATCGGCGATGGTGTCGATCGACAGCGCCTCGTCCGTCACCTCGATGCCGCGCACGCAGCGCAGGCAGTGGCCGAGCATGTCATTGTCGATAATCAGGCTTTCCAGGCAGAAGCCGAGCAGCGAGGCGTGCATGCCGGCCGATTCGTAGACAAGATTAAGCCCGGCAAGGCCGGCCATCACATCGGTGATGCCCTTTTCGTAGCCGGACTGGATGTCCGGCAATTTTGAATCCGTCATGCCTGCGGCCGAGCCGCCCGGCAGATCGTAGAATTGCGCCATCTGCGCGCAGGCCGAGGTCAGCACTGCCTGCTCGGCCGAACCGCCGGACATGGCGCCGGTGCGCAGATCCGACACGAACGGCCAGGTGCCGAAGATCGCCGGATGGCCCGGCTTGATGGCGTTGACGTAGACGAGGCCGGCCAGCACTTCGGCCACCGCCTGCACCACCGCACCGGCAATCGCCGCCGGCGCCGTGGCGCCGGCTTGTCCGGCCGAGAGCAACAGGATCGGGATGCCGCCCTCGACGCAGGCTTCGAGCACGCCGCAGGCGTCCTCGGCGAACTTCATCGGCGGCACGACGAAGCAGTTGGAATTCGACACGAACGGCCGGGCGCGGAAATTCTCCTCGCCGCCGGCAATGGCATAAAGCATTTCGAGCGCCGGCTGCACGTTCTCGCGCACCGTGAATGAGGTGCCGACATGCTTGGACGTGCCCATCACGCAGGCATAGAGCGTGTTGAAGTCCATTTCGAGCGGGTCGGGAATGTCGCGCGGCACCATCGGCCGCTGGAAGAAATGGATGTTGTCGAGCCCTTCGACGAGGCGGGCGGCGTCATAGATGTCCTGCAGCAGCGATTCGCGGTATTCGCGCTTTTCGACATCGACCAGATGCACGGCAGCGCCCGCCGTGCCGTAATGCACGCGTTTGCCCTTGATCAGCATGTCGTGCTTGGGGTCCTGGCCGTGCAGCGTGAAATGCCGCGCCGCTCGTCTTATCGTGTCGAGCACGAGTGCGCGCGGGAAACGGATGCGGCCATCGTCGCCATAGCTGGCGCCGGCCTCTGTCAGGGCCTCGATGCAGGAGGGAATGGCGTTGGCGAAGCCGACCGTTTCCAGCAGCGTCAGCACCGCTTCGTGGATGCGTTCCTGGTCGTTCCGGGTCAGCGGTCCGTAGCTGCCGCCTTCGAGGCCGGCACGTACCGGCTTGATGTCGTCGGCCAACGGTGCTGCCCGCATGGCGCGGCGCGCTTCGCGCCCGCCGGAGCGGCGCGAACGCTGATCCGCCGCCGCTTCCTGCTTTTCAAGAACTGACATGGAGGCACTCCACCTTTCTGAGAAACAGAGCGCGGCGGTTGGTCCACCATCGGCTGCTTCTTCCCCTTATGCCCTCGACTATGCCGCCGGCATTGGCACAGCCTATGGGCCAGCCGGTCCGGTTGCATATGCCAGAGGGCTAAAGGACGGAACCACGTTGGCGCGGCTCCGTCCAAGGGGCAGGCGATGGATCAGGCGGCCGCGGGCCTGCGTCCAGCAGCGGTGGCCAGTTCGCGGATGCCTGGCTCGATGTGCTGCAGCGCGATCGACGAGATGCCCAGCCGCATGAAACGCGAAGGTTTTTCAGTGCGATCGAAGAAACGGTCGCCCGGTTCGATGATGACACTGCGCGAGGCTGCCGCCTCGGCCAGCCCGCGCGCATCGGTGCCGCGCGGCCCTTCGAGCCACAGCGACGTGCCACCGGCCGAATCGGTCGAGCGCCACTCCGGCAGGAAAGCGGAAATCGCATGGACCAGCCGCTTGCGCCGCTCGTCGAAGGCCGACGACAGCCGCCGCACCAGTGCCTCGTGATGGCCGAGCGACAGGAACAGCGCGACGGCGCGCTGGTTGTTGGCCGGCGGATGACGCAGCATGAAGCGGCGCAACGCCCTGAGCTCGGAGATCAGGCCAGCGGAAGCGACGATGTAGCCGAGCCGCAGCCCCGGAGCCAGCGTCTTCGACATCGAGCCGACATAGACGACGCGGCCGGAGCGGTCGAGGCTCTTCAGCGCCTGCTGCGGGGCTTCGTCGAGAAGCTGGCTGTCGTAGCCGTCCTCGATGATGATCTGGTTATAGCGGTTCGCCCGCGCCAGAAGGTCCTGCCGCCGTTCCGCCGACAGCGGCACCATGGTCGGGCAATGATGGCTTGGGGTGACGAAGACGAACCCGGAATCATTGGGAATAGAAGCGGTTACGATGCCGGACTGGTCGACCGGCACCGGCTGTATCTCGGCACCAGCGAGACGGAAGATCGAGCGTGCGTCGGGGTAGCCGGGGTCCTCCATCGCCACCTTCGAGCCCTTGGACATCAGCAGCGTCGCCAGCATGTACAGCGCGTTCTGGGCGCCCAGCGTGACGATGATCTCGTCGGGATTGGCGAAGATGCCGCGCCGGGGCAAGAGCCGCGCCTGGATCTGCTCGATCAGCAGCGGATCGTCGCGGTCGACCATGTCGGACGCCCAGTTGCGGATCTCGAGCACGGCAAGCGCCATGCGGTTGCACTCGCGCCACTCGGCGGTCGGGAACAGCGCCGGATCGAACTGGCCGTAGACGAAGGGGTAGGACGACTTGATCCAGTTCTCGTGCTTGGCCGGCGGCGGCATGTCGCTGGCGGCGATCTTGCGGCGTGCCTTCCAGTCGATCTCGTTGGCCTGGTCGGGCGCCTTCTGGTGCGGCTTGGCCGGCGTCGCCAGCACATCGGGATTGACGAAATGGCCACGCCGCTCGCGTGCCACCAGGAAGCCCTGGTCGACGAGCTGCTGGAACGCCAGCACGACGGTTCCGCGCGCCACGCCGAGTTTTTCGGCCAGGATCCGGCACGAAGGAAGCGGCATCGAGGCGGCGATCTGGCGGTCGAGAATGGCGGCCACGATGGCCTGGCGGATCTGCGCCTGCAGGGTTTGGCCGGATTCAGCCGAAATCCGGAACAGGCCGGACCAGATCGCCGTGTCGTTTCGCTGTGGCATGGGAGATGTTCCTCGATGGCCAACCTTTTTCGCTTGGCTGGACCAGCCGAACGTAACCGTGGCACAAGGGGTTGCGCCAATCAATTTTTCTGATCGTTGGGATTTATGCCAGTGATCCTTCACGCCATTTTGATGCTGCGCTGCGACCTCGCTGCGTGACTCCGTGCGTCATCGCTGCGCATTGAAACGAGCGGAATTCGGCTCAATAGATTGTCGCGACGACACGCGCCGGAAACATCCGGTCCGTAATGATGGCTCGAGGTTTCGGAGTTTGGCAGTGGATCAATCGTCCTTTCAAAAACAGCTCGCCGCGTTGCGCGATCATCGCGCCGCGGCGCCCGCCAGCATGCGCCAGGCCTTCGCCGCCGACCCCAAGCGGTTCGTGACATTCTCCGCCACTGACGGCGACCTTCTGCTCGACTGGTCGAAATGCGCGGTCGACGCGACCACCATGGATCTGCTGGAAAAGCTCGCCAGGGCGGCCGATCTCGAAGGCCGCCGCGCCGCCATGTTCGCCGGCAAGAAGATCAACGTCACCGAGGACCGCGCCGTGCTGCACACGGCACTGCGCAACCTGACCGGCAAGGGCGTCACGGTGGATGGCCAGGACGTCAAGGCGGACGTCATCGCCGTGCTCGACGCCATGAGCGCCTTTGCCGACGCCGTGCGTTCCGGCAAGGCGCCCGGCGCCACCGGCAAGAAGATCACCGACATCGTCAACATCGGTATCGGCGGTTCCGATCTCGGCCCGGCCATGGCGACGCTGGCGCTGGCGCCCTATCATGACGGGCCGCGCGCGCATTACGTCTCCAACATCGACGGCGCCCATATCCACGACACGCTGAAGGGCCTGTCCGCCGAAACCACGCTGTTCATCATCGCCTCCAAGACCTTCACCACCGTCGAGACGATGACCAATGCGCAGACGGCGCGCGACTGGGTGCAGAAGGCGCTTGGCAAGGAAGCCGTCGGCAAGCATTTCGCCGCCGTCTCGACCGCGCTCGACCTGGTGGCCAAGTTCGGCATCGCGCCCGATCGCGTCTTCGGCTTCTGGGACTGGGTCGGCGGCCGCTATTCGCTCTGGGGCGCGATCGGCCTGCCGGTGATGATCGCTATCGGCCCGAGAAACTTTCGCGCCTTCCTCGATGGCGCGCATGAGATGGACGAGCATTTCCGCACCGCGCCGGTGCAGGAGAACCTGCCGGCGCTGCTGGGTCTGGTCGGCTGGTGGCATCGCGTGATCTGCGGTTACCCGGCGCGCGCCGTCATCCCTTATGACCAGCGCCTGTCCAGGCTGCCGGCCTATCTGCAGCAGCTTGACATGGAATCGAACGGCAAGAGCGTCACCCTCGAAGGCACTCAGGTGACGACGCCGACCGGACCGTTGGTCTGGGGTGAGCCCGGCACCAATGGCCAGCATGCCTTCTTCCAGCTGCTGCACCAGGGCACCGATTTCATTCCGGTCGAATTCCTCGCCGCGGCCGTCGGCCACGAGCCCGATCTCAAGCACCAGCATGACCTGCTGCTTGCCAACTGCCTGGCGCAGTCGGAAGCGCTGATGAAGGGCCGCACGCTGGAGGAGGCCCGCGCCCAGATGCTGGCCAAGGGCATGAAGCCGGCCGATGTCGACAAGATCGCCCCGCACCGCGTCTTCTCCGGCAACCGGCCCTCAGTGACCATCCTCTACCGCAAACTCGACCCGCGCACCTTCGGCCGGCTGATCGCGCTCTACGAGCATCGCGTCTTCGTCGAGGGCACGCTGTTCAACATCAACTCCTTCGACCAGTGGGGCGTCGAGCTCGGCAAGGAACTGGCCACCGGCCTTTTGCCTGTCGTGGAGGGCAAGGAAAGTGCCGCGAAGCGAGATGCATCGACCGCTGGCCTTGTGGGATTCATCCACCATTTGCGTGGCTCGGAGTGAAAAGCTTGGCAGACATCAAGGGAATATTGTTCGACAAGGACGGGACACTTGTCGACTTCAACGCGACCTGGCTCGGCGTCGCCGACTTCATGGCCATGGATGCCTCGGAAGGCGACCGCTGGAAAGCCGACAGGCTGCTTGCGGCTGCCGGCTTCGATTTCGCCAACAAGCGTTTCAAACCGGACTCGATCTTTGCGTCCGGCACCAATCTCGACGTCGTCGAATTGTGGTTCCCGCGCCTGTCCAACGAGGACCAGATGCTTGCGGTCGCCCGCTTCAACGAGATCACCTCGGTGCAGGGCTCGGCAATGGCTGTGGCGTTGCCCGGCATCGTCGACACGCTGACGGCACTGCACAGGAAGTCCTACCGGCTTGGCGTCGCCACCAACGACTCGACCAGCGGTGCGGAAAAGACGCTGGTCACGCTCGGCGTCGCCCAATTGTTCGACGCGGCCTATGGCTACGACGCGGTGGCCAATCCGAAGCCGGCGCCCGACACCATCCTGGCCTTCAGCGATCTCACCGGCCTCAGGCCGGCGGAGATCGCCATGGTCGGCGACAACAGGCACGACCTTGAAATGGCGCGCGCCGGCGGCTGCGGGCTGGCGGTTGGCGTGCTCTCCGGCACCGGCACCCGCGAATCGCTGGCCGGGATTGCCGATGTTGTCCTGGATTCCGTAGCCGACCTGCCGGACTTTCTTTCGGCACGGGTCAAGGAGACGATCTGATCCCGTCGGTGGATGCAGTCGCCTCGTCAGCCTTCAAAACGAAAGACACCGCTTGGCTGCAGCGCGCTGTTTTTCGCCTGGCCGAAATCCGGCACCTGATATTCGGCGAGCAACCGCAGCCGTGACAGCGGCAGATAGGCGCGGCCGGGGTCGCCGACCAGGACCTCGATGCCGGCATTCAGGCAGCGTTCGAAAAAGGGCATGACGCGGTCGCCGACGTCCTGGCTGTAGAAGACATCGCCGGCAAGCACGAGGTCGACCATTGGTGGCGAACCCCCGGTGATATCGTCTGCGATCACCGTGATCACGACGCCGTTCGCCGCGGCGTTGAGGCCGAGTGCTGCAACGCCGTTGCGGTCGATCTCGGCGGCAATCACCTCGCGCGCCCCCGCCTTGGCGGCGGCAATGCCGACAAGGCCGGAACCGGCGCCGAGGTCGAGCACGCGGCGACCGGCCACGATTTCCGGATGGTCCAGTATGTGGCGCGCAAGCACGGCGCCGCCGGCCCACACATAGGCCCAATAGGGCGCCTGCGGCTCAGGTCCATCATCGTCCGTCTCTTCATCGACGTCGATGCTTTGGTGCGGATCGGTAAGCCGCCGCAGGCCACTGGCCGGATGCGGCGTATAGAGGCGGATCTCGGGGAGCGACGGCACCGGGGCGATGCGCGTGTTCGCCCTGATGAACTCTGTCGGATCAGGACGGCAAAGCGTGTCCTCGGCCTGCGTGCCGTCGGCTGCGATCATTCGCGCAACGCTCGCCGCAGGATCTTGCCGACCGGTGTCTTCGGCAGCTCGGTGCGGAATTCGATGTATTTGGGCCGCTTGTAGCCAGTCAGGTTCTCGCGGCAAAAGGCGGTGATCGCTTCAGCGGTCAGGGCCGGATCCTTCTTGACGATGAACAGCTTCGGCACTTCGCCCGAATGCTCGTCCGGCACGCCGATCGCCGCCACTTCGAGCACGCCCGGATGCATCGCCACGACTTCCTCGAGCTCGTTCGGGTAGACGTTGAAGCCCGAGACCAGGATCATGTCCTTCTTGCGGTCGACGATCTTGGTGTAGCCGCGCTCGTCCATGAAGCCCATGTCGCCGGATTTGAAGTAGCCGTCCTTGGTCATCACCTTGGCGGTCTCATCCGGCCGGTTCCAGTAGCCCGCCATCACTTGCGGTCCCCGGATGCAGATTTCGCCGACCTCGCCGAGCGGCAGATTGTTGCCGTCATCGTCGCGAATGGCGATCTCGGTCGAGGGCAGCGGCAGGCCGATCGTGCCTGTGAAGTCACCGGCGGTGAACTTGTTGGCGGTGGCCACCGGCGAGGTTTCCGAGAGGCCGTAGCCTTCGGTGACCGGACAACCGGTCAGCGCCTTCCAGCGTTCGGCGACGCCTTTCTGCACCGCCATGCCGCCGCCCAGCGTCAGGATCAGCGGCTTGAAGTCGAGCTTGCGGAAATCCTCATTGTTGAGCAGCGCGTTGAACAGCGTGTTGAGGCCCGGAAAGATGTGCACCGGATATTTCTGCAGTTCCTTGACGAAGCCGGGAATGTCGCGCGGGTTGGGAATGAGCACATTGCGGGCGCCCTGCTGCATGCCCATCAGCGCGTTCACCGTCAGCGCGAAGATATGATAGAGCGGCAGTGCGCAGATGAAGTTGGGGTGCGCCGGTTTCGGCTTGATCGTATAGGCGTCCTCCATCCACTGCGCGTTCTGCACGACATTGGCGAGCACGTTGCTGTGCAGCAGCGTGGCACCCTTTGAGACGCCCGTGGTGCCGCCGGTGTACTGCAGGAAGGCGACATCGTCGGCTGCCACCTTGGCCGGCTTGAAGGTCGCGCCGGCGCCGGCCTTCAAGGCCGCGTTGAACTTGACATGGCCGGGCAGCGACCAGGCCGGCACCATCTTCTTCACGCGGCGCACGACGAAATTGACGATCGTGCCCTTCAGCCCGCCGAGCATGTCGCCCATCGCGGCGACCACCACATGCTTGACCGCGGTCCTGGCGATCACCGCCTGCAAGGTGTTGGCAAAGTTCTCCAGGATGACGATGGCCTGCGCACCGGAATCCTTCAGCTGATGTTCGAGCTCGCGTGGGGTGTAGAGCGGATTGATGTTCACCACGACATAGCCGGCGCGCAAGACGGCCATCATCGCCACGGGATATTGCAGCACGTTCGGCATCATCAGCGCGACGCGAGCGCCTTTCTGAAGGCCTTTCGATTGCAGGTAGGCGCCGAAGGCCGCCGACAGCCGCTCGACATCGGTGTAGCTGATGGACTTGTCCATGCAGGTGAAGGCCGGCTGCGCGGAAAATTGCTTGCAGGCGGCCACGAGGAAATCGCCGATCGAGCTGTAGGGCAGGGCGCCGATTTCGGCTGGCACGTTTTTTGGATAGCTCTTGAGCCACGGCTTTTCCGGCAGTCCCGCGGCGAGAGCCGTGAGCGCTTTCGGCAACCCCTTGGCTGGGGCGGGCTTCGCTGCCGGTGGTGCCTTCGCCGTTGCAGTCTTCGCTGCCGGCTTGACAGCGACTGCCTTTGCGGTGGCCGTCTTTCCGGTCACGGGCTTGGCCGGGGCTTTGGCCGCCGGCTTTGCGCTTGCCTTTGCTGGCACGCTGGCCGCCTTCGGCTGGGCTGCGGCGGCTTTGGCAACTGACGCTTTCGGCTTGGCCGTGGCAGCAGCTGCTTTGGCAGCCGCCTTGGCTCCCGCTTTCACCGGCGCCGTCGTCCTTGATGCTTTTGCCACCCGTTCCTCCCTCGACAATTCTTGCTCGCCCGCGCCGCGCTCGCCCCTGAATTGACAGAGACGCCCTCCGCTGCTGCCGCTATATCATCTATGTATTGCCTCCATTGGTGACGGTGCAAGTGTTGCCCTTGCGGCAAGGCGGCGAAAGATTTGCCGCCGAAAATGTTTCCTGCCGCCGACACCCTCCCCCTGTGTCCCGGCACACCCTCCCCCTGTGTCCCGGCGCACCCTCGGCCACTCGCAAGCGCGCGCGACATCGATATCGTCAGATCGGCGATCAATAAAAAAATGCGGTCGTTAACAATAGCGTGAATGGAAAAAAACTGCTAATTTTTTCTGCCATTTAGCAAAATCGCGGATTTTTTTCCTGCTTCCCGCGGGGTAAGCAAACGGGGTGTTCCAAAGCCGGAAAAACGGTGCTTATATGCGCGCTTCGCGAGCCTGATAGAGGGGCTTGGAAGAACATCAGGGAGTGCTCAATGAAGAAGAAACTGACTTTTGCAGCCGCGTTGCTGGCTGCAAGCGTCCTGGGCGGCGTGGCCAACGCGAAAACTCTGGTCTATTGTGCGGAAGCTTCGCCGGAGGGTTTCGACCCGGCGCCGTATACCGCCGGCCAGACGTTCGACGCGTCCTCGCGTACCGTCTTCAACCGCCTTGTCGAATTCGATCACGGCAAGACAACGATCTCGCCGGGCCTGGCTGAAAGCTGGACGATCTCCGACGATGGCAAGGAATACGTCTTCAAGCTGCGCAAGGGCGTCAAGTTCGCCGCCACCGACTATTTCACCCCGACGCGCGACTTCAACGCCGACGACGTGGTGTTCTCGTTCACGCGTCAGGTCGACAAGGCCGGCCCGTGGTTCCAGTACATCCCGGGCATTGCCTACCAGTATTACAATGACCAGTTCGGCGACAACATCACCAAGGTCGAAAAGGTCGATGACCTGACGGTGAAGTTCACCCTCAAGGATCCGGCAATCACCTTCATTCCGACGCTGGGCATGGACTTCGCCTCGGTCGTCTCCAAGGAATATGCCGACAAGCTGCAGGCCGACAAGACGCCTGAACTGTTCAACCAGAAGCCGATCGGCACCGGCCCGTTCATCTTCGTCGACTACCAGACCGACGCGGCCATCCGCTACAAGGCCAACCCGGACTATTGGGGCGGCAAGCAGAAGATCGACGACCTGGTCTTCGCCATCACCACCGATCCGGCGGTGCGCGCGCAGAAGCTCAAGGCTGGCGAATGCAACATCATGTCGTATCCGGCACCGGCCGACATCGCCGGCCTGCAGGCTGAAGCCAGCCTGAAGGTCGACGAGCAGGAAGGCCTCAATGTCGGTGCGCTGATGTACAACACGCAGCAGAAGCCGTTCGACGACGTGCGCGTCCGCAAGGCGCTCAACATGGCCATCAACAAGAAGGCCATCATCGATGCCGTCTTCCAGGGTGCCGGCCAGGTGGCGGTCAATCCGATCCCGCCGACCATGTGGTCCTACAACAAGGAAGTGAAGGACGATCCGTACGATCCGGATGCATCCAAGAAGCTGCTTGAAGAAGCCGGCGTCAAGGACCTCAAGATGAACGTCTGGGCCATGCCGGTGTCGCGCCCGTACATGCCGAACGCGCGCCGCACCGCCGAACTGATCCAGGCGGACTTCGCCAAGGTCGGCGTCACCGTCAACATCGTCAGCTACGATTGGGGTGAATACCTCAAGCGCGCTTCCGCGGTCGATCACGACGGCGCCGTCATCGTCGGCTGGACCGGCGACAATGGCGATCCGGACAACTTCCTCGGCGTGCTCCTGAGCTGCGCTTCCGTCGGTTCGAACAACCGCGCGGAATGGTGCAACAAGGACTTCGACGCGCTCATCAACAAGGCCAAGACCGTTTCGGATCAGGCCGAGCGCACCAAGCTCTATGAACAGGCACAGGTCATCTTCAAGGAACAGGCACCCTGGGCGACGCTCGCTCACTCCAAGGTGTTCATGCCGATGCAGAAGACCGTCACCGGCTTTGCGATGGATCCGCTCGGTATCCATCGCTTCGACGGCGTCGATATCGCCGAATAAGGTTGCGAAACGGGGGCGTCGCCATGTGGTGACGCCCCCACTCGCCCGCCATGCTGCGTTATATCCTCGGCAAGCTCGCCCTCATCATCCCGACCTTCATCGGGATAACCATCCTCGCCTTTGGCTTCGTGCGCATCCTGCCCGGTGATCCCGTGCTGGTGCTTGCGGGCGAACGCGGCCTGTCGCCCGAACGTCACACGGCGCTGATGCACCAGTTCGGTTTCGACCTGCCGATCTGGCAACAATATTTGACCTATCTGACCAACATCCTCAGCGGTGATTTCGGCACCTCGTTTTCCACCAAGACGCCGGTGCTCAAGGATTTCCTGGTGCGCTTCCCGGCAACGGTCGAGCTCGCCATCTGCGCCATGATCTTTGCCGTCCTCCTGGGTGTCGCCGCCGGCATCTTTGCCGCCATTCGGCGCGGCTCCTGGTTCGATCAGCTGACCATGGGCACGGCGCTGGCAGGCTATTCCATGCCGATCTTCTGGTGGGGTCTGCTGCTGATCATCGTGTTCTCAGGCACGCTGCACTGGACGCCGGTTTCCGGCCGCATAGACCTTCTCTATTTCTTCAAGCCGGTGACCGGCTTCATGACCATCGATTCCCTGATCTCGGGGCAGAAGGGCGCCTTCCGTTCGGCGCTGTCGCACCTCATCCTTCCGACAATCGTGCTCGGCACCATACCGCTCGCCGTCATCGCCAGGCAGACGCGTTCGGCCATGCTCGAAGTGCTCGGCGAAGACTATGTGCGCACCGCGCGCGCCAAGGGCCTGACCCCGTTCCGGGTCGTCGGCCTGCATGCCTTCCGCAACGCGCTGATCCCGGTCGTCACCACCATCGGCCTGCAGGTCGGCACGCTTTTGACCGGCGCCATCCTGACCGAGAGCATCTTCTCCTGGCCCGGCATCGGCAAATGGATGATCGACGCCATTTCCAAGCGCGATTATTTCACCGTGCAGGGCGGGTTGCTTTTGATTGCGCTGATCGTCATGTCGGTGAACCTGATCGTCGACGTGCTCTACGCCGTCATCAACCCACGCATCCGGGCCAACTGACATGAGCAACGAAGGCCCAGCCACAGTCGAAGCCGCGACCGTCGTCAAGCAGCAGGACGCAAGGCTGCAGATGTTCGGCGAGTTCTGGCATTACTTCTCGGTCAACAAGGGCGCGGTGATCGGGCTCTTCGTCTTTGCGCTGCTGATCCTGATCGCCATTTTCGCGCCGCTGCTGGCGCCGCATTCGCCGGACGACCAGTTCCGCGACTTCTTCCTGACGCCGCCGGCCTGGCAGGAGGGCGGCAACGCGCAGTTCCTGCTCGGCACCGACGCCGTCGGTCGCGATATGCTGTCGCGCCTGATCTATGGCTCGCGTTTCTCGCTCGCCATCGGCTTCGTCGTCGTCACGTCAGCGCTGATTTCCGGCGTCATCCTCGGCCTGCTCGCCGGCTACTGCCGCGGTTGGGTCGACACGCTGATCATGCGCATCATGGACATCATCCTGGCCTTCCCGTCGCTGCTCTTGGCCCTGGTGCTGGTCGCGGTGCTCGGGCCCGGCCTCGTCAACGCCATGATCGCCATCGCCTTCGTGCTGCAGCCGCATTTCGCCCGGCTCACCCGCGCTGCCGTGATGGCCGAGAAGACCCGCGAATATGTCGTCTCGGCCAAGGTCGCCGGCGCCAGCCATCTCAGGCTGATGCTGGTCACCATCCTGCCCAACTGCATCGCGCCGCTGATCGTGCAGGCGACGCTGTCCTTCTCCAATGCCATTCTCGAGGCGGCGGCCCTTGGCTTCCTCGGCATGGGCGCGCAGCCGCCGACGCCCGAATGGGGCACCATGCTGGCCGAGGCGCGCGAGTTCATCCTGCGCGCCTGGTGGGTCGTGACCTTTCCCGGCCTCGCCATCCTGATCACCGTCTTCGCCATCAACCTGATCGGCGACGGCCTGCGCGACGCGCTCGACCCCAAGCTGAAGAGGTCGTGAGCATGCCTCTGCTCGAGATCAAGAACCTCACCGTCTCTTTCGACACCGCGGCCGGACCGTTCATGGCCGTGCAAGGCATCGACCTGTCGGTCGAGCCGCGCGAAGTGCTGGCGATCGTCGGCGAGTCCGGTTCCGGCAAGTCGGTGTCGATGCTGGCGGTGATGGGGCTGTTGCCCAACACGGCAACGGTCAAAGCCGACCGCATGGCCTTCGACGGCGTCGACCTCCTGGAACTCAGCCCGTCCGAACGCCGCAAGATCGTCGGCAAGGACATCTCGATGATCTTTCAGGAGCCGGTCGCCAGCCTCAACCCGTGCTTCAACGTCGGCTTCCAGATCGAGGAAGTGCTGCGCTTCCACATGGGCATGGACCGTGCCCAGCGCCGGGCCCGCGCCATCGAGTTGATGAAGCTGGTCGGCATCGCCGACCCGGAAGAACGGCTGAGCTCGTTTCCGCACCAGATGTCCGGCGGCCAGTGCCAGCGCGTCATGATCGCCATCGCCATCGCCTGCAATCCGAAACTGCTGATCGCCGACGAGCCGACAACTGCGCTCGACGTCACCATCCAGAAACAGATCCTCGATCTCCTGGTTTCGCTGCAGGCCAAATACGGCATGGGCCTGATCATGATCACCCATAACATGGGCGTGGTGGCCGAGACCGCCGACCGCGTCATCGTCCAGTACAAGGGCCGCAAGATGGAAGAGGCCGACGTGCTGTCGCTGTTTGAATCACCGAAGAGCAATTACACGCGGGCTCTGCTCTCGGCGCTGCCGGAGAATGCCGTCGGCGACCGGCTGCCGACCGTGTCCGACATGATGTTCGAACCGGCCCCCTCTGCCGCGGGAGCCGCCTCATGAGCACCACGGTTCTCGAAGGCAAGAATATCGTCCGCGACTATCACATCGGCGGCGGCCTGTTCACCGGACCGCGCACCGTGCATGCGGTCAAGGGTGTCTCCTTCAAGGTGGACAAGGGCAAGACTCTGGCCATCGTCGGCGAAAGCGGCTGCGGCAAGTCAACGCTTGCCCGCATCATCACGCTGATCGATCCGGCGACATCAGGTGACCTGTTCATCGACGGCAACAAGGTCGACATCGCCAGGAACCCCTTGACGAAGGAGATGCGCCGCAAGGTGCAGATCGTCTTCCAGAACCCCTATGGATCGCTCAATCCGCGCCAGAAGATCGGCGACGTGCTGGGCGAGCCTCTGCTGATCAACACCGACAAGTCGGCCGCCGAACGGCGCGACCTGGCGATGAAGATGCTGAAGAAGGTCGGCCTCGGCCACGAGCACTACAACCGCTATCCGCACATGTTCTCGGGCGGCCAGCGCCAGCGCATCGCCATTGCCCGCGCGCTGATGCTCAACCCAAGCCTGCTGGTGCTTGACGAACCGGTCTCGGCGCTCGACCTTTCGGTACAGGCGCAGGTGCTCAACCTGCTCGCCGACCTGCAGGACGAATTCCAGCTGACCTATGTCTTCATCAGCCACGATTTGTCCGTCGTGCGTTACATCGCCGACGATGTGATGGTGATGTATTTCGGCGAAGCGGTCGAATACGGCTCGCGCGACGAGGTTTTTTCGGACCCCAAGCACGCCTACACCAAGACGCTGTTTGCCGCCACGCCGCGTGCCGACGTCGCCTCGATCAAGGCGAGGCTGGCGAAGAAGAAGGCCGCCTGAGATCAGCTGACACTGGCCAGTGTCAGCTAAATTGGTGGCACCGGCACCAACATCTTTGCGAGCAGGACGTTAGCGTGACCGCGCGGGAAGTCCTCGAGTTGTACGAGCCGCTGAAATCCATGCTTCTCGTAGAAGTCCGGCGCCTGGAAGGTGAAGGACGAGAGATGGATGACATGGCACCCGCGCCGACGCGCTTCCTGTTCGGCTTCGGCGAGGAGGCGCGAGCCGAGGCCTTTGCCGCGCTCGCTGTCAGCGATCCATAGCGTCTTGATTTCGCACACGCCCGCCCAACTGTGCCCGTGGAGACCGGCATAGATCGTCCCGTCGTCCCTCTTCAGGAAGATCGATAAATAACGGCCGTCATCGACGCCGGTGACGGCGACGTTGAAGCCGTAGAGGCGATCCTCGAGCGCGACAATGTCCTCTGGCGTGGGTTCACTGAGAACAACAAGAGACGTCGCCTCGTCGGCGCTTGGATCATCGGAGCCGCCGGGACCAGTCATGTCACGACAGCTTGGCGATGATGGCGCGCAGCGCCTCACCGAAGCGCCGGACTTCCTCGATCGTGTTGTAGTGGACCAGCGAGGCGCGGATGGCGCCGCTGTCCATCGAGAGGTTGAGGCGCTTCATCAGCCGCGGCGCGTACATGTGGCCGTCGCGGATGCCGATCTGCATCTCGGCCATCTCCTCGACGATCCGCTGCGGCGACAGTGTGCCGATGTTGAAACAGAAGGTCGGCACGCGCTCATTGATGCGGGCCTCGTCGGCAACGCCGTAGATCGTTGCGCCGCAATCCTTCAGCACGGCAAGCATCTCGCGCGCCAGCACCAGCTCATAATCGCGGATGGCGCCCATGCCGGCGACGATGTTGTCGCGCCGCGAGCGGTTGTTGGATGGAGCCAGATTGCGGCCGATCAGTTCGAGATACTGCACGGCGGCGTCCATGCCCGAGACATTCTCGTAGATGAAGGTGCCGGCCTCGACCTTGTAGGGCGGTTCGTCGGGGATGAAATCCTCGCGGAAAGTCGGCAGCCGCTTCAGCGTTTCGAAACGGCCCCACAGGAAGCCCATATGCGGCGAGAAATTTTTGTAGCCGGAGCAGACGAGATAGTCGCAATCCCAGGCCTGCACGTCGATCAGCCCATGCGGCCCGTAATGCACGCAATCGAGGAAGACTTCGGCGCCGGCCGCGTGCGCGATCCCAGCCACCGATGCGACATCGACGATCGAGCCGATCGAATGCGCGGTGACCGTGCAGGCGACGAGACGGGTGCGGTCGGAAACCAGCGGGCGCAGATCGTCGACATGCAGATTGCCGTCCTCGCGCATGCGCCACCATTTGAACTTGACGCCGGCGGACTCCAGCGCCAGCCAGGTCGCGATGTTGGCGTCGTGGTCCATGTCGGTGATGACGATCTCGTCACGCTCTTGCAGCATCTGGCCGATGCCGAGGCTGACCAGGCGAATGAACGAGGTGGCGTTCATGCCGAAGCAGATTTCCGCCGGGCTATAGGCATTGATGAGCAGCGCGACGCTTGTCCGAGCATCGGCAACCGACTGGTCGACGGCGACGCTGCGGCCATAGCGGCCGCCGCGCTGCACATTGTGCGAAACCAGATGGTTGGTCACCGCGTCGAGCACGCTCTGCGGGATCTGCGCGCCGGCGGCGTTGTCCAAAAAGATGAAATCCCCGGCCCGCTGCAAGGCTGGAAACATGGCGCGGATGGTGTCGACGGGGAACGCGCTTGCGTTCGCATTGTCGGTCTGGTGCTTGTTCACGGCAGGCTCCTGCAGAGGACTTGGGCGGGGGGATCGGTTGGCGAGGTCAGCGCTTCTTTTCGGTCTTGAAGCGGTCTTCAAGCAGGCTGACGAGGCGCACCATCGGCCAGAGGAAGATGAGATAGACAAGCGCTGCGCCGATCAGCGGCGATGGATTGGCGTAGAGCGATTGCGCGTTGGTCGCCTCCTTCAGGAGCTCGGGCAGCGCCACGGTGGAGGCGAGCGAAGTGTCCTTGAACATCGAGACGCAGTTGCTGGTCATCGGCGGGATGACCACGCGGATCGCTTGCGGCAGCACCACCTTGCGCAAGGTCAGGAGGAACGGCAGGCCAAGCGCCTGCGACGCCTCGAACTGGCCACGCGGAATGCTTTCGATGCCGGAGCGGAACACCTCGGCCGAGTAGGCCGACATGATGAAGGCGAAGGCCGTCACCGCCGAAGCCCAGGACGACAGGCGTATGCCGAGGAAGGGCAGCGCGTAGTAGATCAGGATCAGCACGACCAGCACCGGCAGGGCGCGGAAGATGTCGGTGTAGCCGACCGCCAGCCACCGCAGCGGCTTTGGCGCATAGAGTCGGACCAGGCTGATCACCAGGCCGATGGGGATGCCGATGCCGATGCTCAATATGCCGAGCAGCAGCGTGTTCAGGAAGCCGCGCAGCAGCGCTGGCAGGCTGGACATGATGACATCGGGGTTGAAGAAGGTATCCAGCAGCGACATGGGAGCGTTCCCGAACCCGAGAGCAAGGATGCTCAGGTTAAAACCAATCGACCTCGCCAATGGCGAGACGGTCTGCGCGGAAGCCGGCGCTGGCGCATGAAATGAATCGTGCCGGCCTGGAAAGCCGGCACGATGTCAGCGCAGCTTTCAGCTCAGGCCTTCGGCAGCGGCATTTCCTTCATGGTCGAAGAGTCGGCGGGTGCGTCGCTGCCGAACCACTTCTTGTGGATCGCGGCCAGCGTGCCGTCCTTCTTCATAGCGCTCAGCGCGTCGTTCAGCTTGCCGAGCAGCGGATGGTCCTTGGTCATCATCAGGCCGTACTGTTCGCCGGTCTTGATGCGCTCCTTGACGACCAGGTCCTTCATCTTGGTGAAGGAATATTCCATGCCCGGAATGTCGCTGACAGCCGCATCGACGCGTCCTGCGCTGAGGTCGAGCAGCAGGTTCTGCTGCGTGTCGTAACCCTTCACGTCACTGAAGCCGTCGGCCTCCTGATGCGCCTTGACCCAGGTCTCGCCGGTCGAGCCGGACAGCACGCCGACGATCTTGCCCTTGAGGTCGGCTTCGGCCTTGATCGCGCTGTCGGTCTTGGTGGCGATGCCCATGTCGGAATCATAATAGGGCTGCGTGAACGACTGCGATTTCAGCCGCTCCGCCGTGATGGTGATCGACGAGATGGCGACGTCGATACGCTTCGAGGTGGTGGCGGCGAACAGCGCCTGGAAGCCGAGATCGGCAATGTCGGTGGTCATGCCGATGCGCTTGGCCGCTTCGTTGACGATGTCGACTTCAAAGCCCTCGAAGGTGCCGCTCTCGTTCTTGTATTCGAACGGCGGATTGGTCGGGTAGGCGCCGACATTGAGCACGTCGGCGGCATAGGCGGTGGCGGGGCCGGCGGCGATGCCGATGGCGGCAGCGAGAAGAAGCAGTCTGCGACGAGTGAAGCTCATGTGTGTTCCCTCTGTTGTTGATCGGGCGGGTTGCTCCCGCACGGTTTTTTGCCGCCCCGCTTCAGGCAGGGCGTCAATTCATGGCAGCGACCATGCGATCGAGCGCGGTCGCTATCTGGTCACGTTCCCGGCACACGCACATCCGCAGGAAGGCCGTTGCCGAACTCCCGAACAGATGGCCGGGCGCCAGCCCGACACGTGCCGTCTCCAATATCCTGGCGCAGGCGTGGCGGGCGTCGCTTTCGCCTTCCATGGCGAAGAAGGCATACATGCCGCCGCGCGGTTTCGCAGGCAGGATGATGCCCGGAATCTGCGCCAGCCTGTCATAGGCAAGGTCGAGACCGGTCCTGATCCGCTGCCGGATCTCCTCGACCAACGGCTCGCCCTGGCGGATCGCCGCGACAGCGCCAGCCTGGATCGGCGCCGCCGTGCCGCTGTTGACATATTGCGTCATGGCGCCGAGCTGGTCGGCCACCCCTGATGGATGCGTCAGCCAGCCGATGCGCCAGCCGGTCATCGCCCAGGCCTTCGAGAAGCTGTTGACCGACAGCACCCGGTCGCCATCCTCGGCGATCTGCAGGATGGAGGGGGCAACGTCGCCGTTGAAATAGAGCCTGCTATAGACCTCGTCGGAGATGATCCAGATGCCGGTGCGCCGGCTGAAATCGAGCAGCGCCTGCATCTCCTCGCGCGACGCGGTCCAGCCGGTTGGGTTGGATGGCGTCGACAGGAAGATGGCGCGGGTGCGTGCATCGCAGATCGCAAACAGCCGGTCGAGGTCGAGATGCCAGTCACCTCTGTAGTCGAGCGAAAACGGCCGTGGCTCACCGCCGATCAAATGGATGGCGTTGTGGATGTTGGGCCATTGCGGCGCGACATAGACGACGTTGGTGCCGGTATCGACCAGCAGTTCCAGCGCCAGGTACAGCGCCTGCATGCCGCCCGGCGTGACGGTGGTGCGTGCGATCGGGATCGGCCGGCCATGGATGCGCGTCTGGTACTCCGACAGCGCTTCATTCAGCGGGCCGTGGCCGCGCATGTTGGGAACGTAGAAGGTCAGGCCTTCATCGAAGGCTGCCTTGGCGGCGTCGCGGATGAAAGCCGGTGTCACCATGTCGCCTTCGCCGTACCAGAGCGCGATCACATCGCCCAGTTCACGCGCCCGCACGGCAAGGTTGGCGATGTTTTCTGTGTGCAGATCGCGAATCTGGGCGCGCACGCCATCGAAGGCATAGCGCGCGCTGGACGATGACTGGGGCAGTACGAACGACAAGGACTGAAACCCCTCCCACCCGGAGCACAACGATGGACTGGCCGGGAAGCCCGCCCGATACGGCCGTCGCCATCGATCCTGGAATGCTTATCCAAAGTGCGGCACTTTTCAAGGCGAAAGTTTTAAGCTTAAAAAGTTTGACCGGCCTGTTGCATTGCCGATACGCCTTTTTCGCCTTGCCGCGCGTCTCAGGCCAGTTCGTCGCGTGCCGCGGCACAGTTGGCCGCGGCGCCGGCGCCGAGAAACATCGTGTCGCTGGCCAGGATGAAGAAGCTGGCGCCGATGGCCGCCCATTGCCCGACGGGCTGCGGGCTGGCGCAAAATATGCCGGCTGCCTTGCCGTGCGCGATCGTCACGCCGACGATCGTGCGGATCGCTGCATTGAGCCTGTCGGCGCCGTTCGGCCCGATCGCGTCGATCGACACCGAAAGATCGCCAGGGCCGACGAAGATCACGTCGATACCGTCGACGGCCGCGATCGCTTCGATGTTGGCCAGCCCTTCCGATGTCTCGACCTGGATCGCGACGACGATCCTGTCATTGGCGCCGGCCAGATATTCGGGAATGCGATAGCCGTAGCCGGCGGCCCGGCCCGGTCCGACGCCGCGCTCGCCTTTTGGCGGATAGCGCGAGGCTTTGACTGCTGCTGCGGCCTGGGCGGCGGTCGATATGCGCGGCACCAGCACGCCTTGCGCGCCACTATCCAAAGCCGCCTGGATGGCTTCCGGCGCATGGCCGGGAACACGCACCATGGCCGGCACGCGATGCACGTCGGCCGCCCGCACCATGCTCTCGATCATGTCGCGCGAGATTTGCGCATGCTCCCAGTCGATGCAGAGGAAATCGAGGCCGGACTGCGCCATCACTTCGACCGCGACGGGATGGGGAATGGCCGCAAAGGAACCGACGAGGCTCGTCTTGCCGATGCATTTCTGGCGGAACTCGCTCATGCCGATCCCCTTTTTTGTCTCTGCCGGAATCCATATCCGCAAACCATGGCGAGGCGAAGCTATTTCATGCTTGAAATATTTTTGCGGAGCCGTAGCGTGCGATCTTCGCCGGGAGGTCGCGACATGAACAAACCACATCCCTTGCACGGCCCGAACAGACTGAAGCTTGGCGTCTTCTCGACCAATGCCGACGGCGGGCTTGCCATCACCGATGTGCCGGAACGCTGGACGGCAAATTGGCAGGACAATCTGACCGCGGCGCAGATCGCCGACCGCGCCGGGCTGGAGTTCATGCTGCCGATCGCGCGCTGGCGCGGTTTTGGCGGCCGCAACAAGGTGCGCGAATGGTCGTTCGAGACCTTCACATGGGCGGCGGCCCTTGCTATGGCCACCGAGCAGATCGGCCTGTTCATGACCGTTCATGTGCCGCTGGTGCATCCGCTCTATGCCGCCAAGGCGCTGGCGACGGTCGACCATATCAGCCAGGGTCGCGCGGGCTTGAACATCGTCTGCGGCTGGAACCCGAAGGAATTCGGCATGTTCGGCACGCCTCTGGTCGAGAAGGGCTACGATCAGGCAGCCGAATGGATCGAGATCCTCGAAAAGCTGTATGCCTCGCCCGAGCCGCTCGATTACGAAGACACCTACTACCGCCTCAAGGAAGCCGTCAGCCGGCCAGCCAGCCTGCAGGTTCCGCGCCCCGTGACCATGAACGCCGCTTTCGGCGGGCCGGGCCGCGATTTCGCCGCCGCCCGATGCGACTATCTGTTCACGACCTTTTCCGAGATGGGCGATGCCGGCAAGCATGTCGCCGATATCAGCGAACGGGCCGACAAGGCGGGCCGCGACGTCGGTGTCTACACGGTTGCACATGTTGTCTGCCGCCCGACGATGGAGGAGGCGCAGGCCTATTACACGCGCTATGCCGTTGATATGGCCGACCACGACGCGGTTGATGCCCATATGGCCGGCAAGAAGGAATTCTCGCAATCGCACGACCCGCATGCCTATGACCGCTACCGGCAACGTTTCGCCGGTGGCGCCGGGACCTATCCGCTGATCGGAACGCCGGAAACGATCGCCGCCGACATGGCCGCCATTGCCGGGCACGGCTATCAGGGCATCGCGCTGTCCTTCGTCAACTACACGCAGGAGCTGCCTTATTTCTGCGATCACGTGCTGCCGATTTTGAGACAGGCGGGACTACGCGAATAATTTATTCTGCGCGGGCAGTTATTCCGGTGATTGGTTATTCCGGTATAACTGCCGTGGCCTGAATCTCCACCTTGGCGCGGTCCTCGACCAGCGCCATCACCTGCATGGCGGCCATTGCTGGAAAATGCCGGCCGATCACCTCGCGATAGGCCTCGCCGATACCCCTAAGGTTGGCGAGGTATTCGGCCTTATCGGTGAAATACCAGGTCATCGAGGTGATGTGCTGCGGCCCCGCACCGGCCTCGGCCAGCACCGCGACGACGTTCTCGAGCGTCTGCTTCACCTGGCCGACGAAGTCGTCGGTTTCGAACTGGCATTGCCCGTTCCAGCCGACCTGTCCGCCGACGAAGACGAGCTGCCCGCGCGCCGCGACGCCGTTGGCGTAGCCGACAGGTTTCGCCCAGCCTTCCGGCTGCAGAATAGTGTGCATTCAAAACCTCCCGGTATTCCAAAAACCAATTTTCAAAATCGAATGCCCGTCAAATCTCTGCCGTCAGGCCGCGCCCATCACTTGCCGCGCGATCACCACCTTCTGCACGTCGGAGGCACCCTCGTAGATGCGCAGCGCGCGGATCTCGCGATACAGGCTTTCGACGATATGGCCTTTGCGGACGCCGTCGCCGCCATGCAGCTGCACCGCCTTGTCGATCACCTCTTGCGCCTTGTCGGTGGCAAACAGCTTGGCCATCGCGGCCTCGCGCGTGACGCGGGGCGCACCCATATCCTTCGTCCATGCGGCGCGGTAGACCAGCAGGGCGGCCGCGTCGACATCGAGCGCCATGTCGGCGATATGACCCTGCACCATCTGCAGTTCGGCCATCGGCGCGCCGAACAGTTTGCGCTCGGCCACGCGTTTGATGCTTTCATCCAGCGCGCGGCGGGCAAAGCCGAGTGCTGCCGCCCCTACGGTTGAGCGGAACACGTCGAGCACCGACATGGCGATGCGGAAGCCGTCGCCGGGCTTGCCAATCAGTGACGAGGCGGGCAGGCGGACCTGGTCGAACGACAGGCGCGCCAGCGGATGCGGCGCAATCACTTCCAGCCGCTCGGCAATGCCGAGGCCCTTGGCGTCGCCAGGCACGAGGAAGGCCGAGAGCCCCCTGGCGCCCGGCGCCTCGCCGGTGCGGGCAAAGACGACATAGAGGTCGGCGATGCCGCCATTGGAGATCCAGGTCTTTTCACCCGACAAAACATAGCTGTCGCCGTCGCGGGTCGCCGTCATTTCGGTGTTGGCCACATCCGATCCCGAGCGCGGTTCCGACAGGGCAAAAGCGGAAATCGCCTTGCCGGCGCGCGTCTTCGAAAGCCATTGCTGCTGTTGCGGCGTGCCGAACAGGCTGAGCGCGCCGGTGCCCAGCCCCTGCATGGCGAAGGCGAAATCGGCCAACCCGTCATGGCGCGCGAGCGTCTCGCGCGTGATGCACAGTGTGCGCACATCGAGTGGTCCAGGATTGTCGGTGTCGAGTGCCGTCGGCTTCAGCCAGCCGTCTCTGCCGAGCTTGCCCACCAGCTCGCGGCAGGCGGCGTCGACATCATGGTGATCGACTGGCAGGTTTTCCGCGCACCATGTCTCCAGGCGTTCGGCCCACTCGCGATGGCGGTCTTCGAAGAACGGCCAGTTCAGGAAGGAGCGGTCAGGCATTGGTGCCTCCGGTACTCGGGCCTTGCGCTCTACGGCGCCCCCCTCTGTCCTGCCGGACATCTCCCCCACGAGGGGGAGATTGGCTGGCACGGCCGTCCCGCCAATTCTGCTACGTTTGATAATGGCGAAACCAAAGCGGATAGCCGATCTCCCCCCTCGTGGGGGAGATGTCCGGCAGGACAGAGGGGGGCGCTGTCCCGCCAACGTCTCCATTGAAACGCTCATCCTCAATCCCCCTCGAACACCGGCTTTTCCTTGGCCACGAACGCCTTGTAGGCGCGCTCGAAGTCGCGGGTCTGCATGCAGATCGCTTGCGCCTGCGCTTCCGCTTCGATCGCCTGGTCGAGACCCATCGACCATTCCTGGTTGAGCTGCGTCTTGGTGATGCCGTGGGCGAAGGTCGGGCCGGAGACGATGCGCGCCGCCATGTCGAGTGCGTCGGCCTCCAGCGAGGCGGCATCGACCAGCCGGTTGTAAAAACCCCAGCGCTCGCCTTCCGCCGCCGTCATGGTGCGGCCGGTGTAGAGCAGTTCGGCGGCGCGGCCCTGGCCGATGATGCGCGGCAGGATCGCACAGGCGCCCATGTCGCAACCGGCGAGGCCGACGCGGGTGAACAGGAAGGCGGTCTTGGCTTCCGGCGTGGCGATGCGGATGTCGGAGCTCATCGCAATGATGGCGCCGGCGCCGACCGCGACACCGTCGACCGCCGCAATGATCGGCTTGCCGCAATTCAGCATCGCCTTCACGAAATCGCCAGTCATGCGGGTGAAGGCGAGAAGCTCTTTCATGTCCATCTTGACCAGCGGGCCAATGATGTCGTGGACATCGCCGCCGGAGCAGAAATTGCCGCCATTGGAGAGGAACACCACGGCGTCGACATCGTCGGCATAGACGAGGTCGCGGAATGTGTCGCGCAGCTCGGCATAGCTGTCGAAGGTCAGCGGGTTCTTGCGCTCCGGCCGGTCGAGCCGGACCTTGGCGATCCTGCCCTCGACCTCCCACAGGAAATGCTTCGGCTTGCGCCCGGCCATCGCGGTCATTCGCGTCCCTCCCAGTTGCTGCGGAACGAGGTCAGCATGCCGGTCAGCCGGCGCGCGTCGTCCTCGCTGACCTTGCCCAGTAGTTCACCGATCCAGCCTTCATGCGCCGCGGCGATCGTGGCGAAGGCCTGCGTGCCTTCCTCTGTCAGCCGCACCATCGATGTGCGGCGGTCGCCATTGCGCCGCGCGCGCGCAACAAGGCCTTCCGAAACCAGCCGGTCGATGATGCCCGTGACATTGCCGTTGGAAACCAGCAGGAAGCGCGACAGGTCGCTCATCAGCATGCCTTCCGGCACCCGATAAAGGGCTGCCATCACATCGAAGCGCGGCAGCGTCGTGTTGAAGTCCTTCTTCAGGCGCTCGCGCAGCTCGGCCTCGATCGTGCGCGAGGCACGCAGCAGCCTGATCCACAGACGCAAGCGGTCCTTGCCGGGTCCCGACGGCGCGGGCAGGGGGCCGGCTACCATGTTTCGCCTCCTGAAATGGAAATCGCCTGTCCGGTGATCGACTGGGCGGCGTCGCCACAGAGCCACAGCACGGCGGCGGCAATCTCATCCGGTTGGATGAAGCGGCCTTGCGGATTGGTCGAGGCAAGGCTCGACCGTGCCTGCTCGGCCGAGCGGCCGGTCTTCTCGATGATGCGCTGGATGGTTTCTTCCAGCATTTCGGTTTCCACAAAGCCCGGGCACACGGCGTTGACGGTCACGCCGGATTTCGCCGTCTCGACCGCCAGCGCCCGCATCAGGCCGACGACGCCATGTTTGGCGGCGACGTAAGGTGCGACATAGGCGTAGCCTTTCAGCCCGGCCGTGGAGGCGATGAAGACGATCCGCCCCGCCTTGCGCGCGGCCATCCCGGCCAGCGCCGGCTTCACCGTCAGGAAGGCGCCGGTCAAATTGACGTCGAGCGTCCGCTGCCAGTCGCTGAGCGCGGTTTTGTGCGCCGGCGCGCTGCCGGACATGCCGGCATTGGCGACGACGATGTCGAAGGGTCCGCGCGCGGCTTGCGCCCTTTCGTAGAGCGACGCCATTGCCGCCTCATCGGTGACGTCGGCGGCGATGCCGAAAATGCCTTTGCTTTCGCCAGCCACTTTGGCAAGCTCGGTGTCGCGCCGGCCGCAGATGGTCACATCGATACCGGCGCCAGCCAAGGCCAGCGCAATGGCCCGGCCGACACCGGAGCCGCCGCCGGTGACCAACGCATGTTTACCCGCAATCATGCGCGTATCCTCGAAACATGGCGCTGCCCCTCGCCCTCACGCAAGATCGACGCCATGGCATGCACAGGTCTTCTGTGACTAGCATGAGTGATTAGCCCGATGCCTGGTTGCCAAGTGGTTCCCCCAATCCGTCGCTGCTTCGCAGCGCCACCTTCCCCCTCCGGAGGGAAAGGAAGGGAGCCTCATGGGACGAGCATCGGCGGCAAAGGGCTCGCGCCCTTCCTCTCCCCCGTCGATCGGGGAGAGGTGGCGCTGCGGAGCAGCGACGGAGTGGGGGTCGACCAGCGCAGCGCGAGACAATGAATGCGCCAAGCTGCCCTGCGTACTATTACGGCGAGAAGGTGCCGGCTGGCGGATGAGGGGCGGCGCTGATGTGGCAAACGAAAAGCGCTCATACTTTCAGCCCCGCTGCGGCGTCGCGCTCGGCCAGCCGGTAGAGCTGGTCGCGTCCGGGCAGATAGGGATCCGGCCATCTGACACCACGGTCGCCGAGCGTGACGGCGGCATGCAGCGTCCAGTAGGGATCGGCGAGATGCGGCCGTGCCAGCGCCACCAGGTCGGCGCGGCCAGCCATCAGGATCGAATTGACATGGTCCGGTTCGTAGATGTTGCCGACCGCCATCGTCGCCATGCCGACCTCGTTGCGGATGCGGTCGGAAAACGGCGTTTGGAACATGCGGCCATAGACAGGCTTTGCCAGGGCCGAGGTCTGGCCGGCCGAGACGTCGCAAATATCGACGCCGGCCTCATGCAGCAGCCGTGCGATCTCGACCGCATCGGCAGGCGTCACGCCTTCGATGCCGACCCAGTCATTGGCCGAAATGCGCATCGAGATCGGCTTCTCCGCCGGCCAGGCGGCGCGCACCGCGCGGAAGATTTCGAGAGGATAGCGCATGCGATTGTCAAGCGAACCGCCATAGTCATCCGTGCGCCGGTTGGTGACCGGCGTGATGAAGGACGACAAGAGATAGCCGTGCGCGGCGTGGATCTCGAGCATGTCGAAGCCGCAGCGATCGGCCATCTCGGCCGAGGCCACGAATTCGTCGCGCACGCGGTCCATGTCGGCGCGGTCCATCGCCTTCGGCACCTGATTCTGCGGTGACCAGGCAACGGCCGAGGCCGCTATCACAGGCCAGTTGCCCGAGGTCAGCGGCACGTCCGTGCCCTCCCAGCCGAGCCGGGTTGAGCCCTTGGCGCCGGAATGGCCGATCTGGGCGCAGATCTTGGCTTCGGTTTCGGTGTGGACGAAATCGACCAGCCGCTTCCACGCCACCTCATGCTCGGGCGCGTAGAATCCCGGACAACCGGGCGTGATCCGCCCTTCCGGGCTGACGCAGGTCATCTCGATATAGATGAGCCCGGCGCCGCCCTTGGCCCGTTCCGCGTAATGGGTGAAATGCCAGTCGGTCGGACAGCCGTCGACGGCCTTGTACTGCGCCATCGGCGAGACGACGACGCGGTTCTGCAGCTTCATGTCGCGCAGCTTGAACGGCGCGAACATCGGCGCGCGGCGCAGGCTGTTGCCGCCGGCGCCCGCCTGGCGCTGGAACCACTCCTCCGCGCCGCCCAGCCATTCGGCATCGCGCAGCCGCAGATTCTCGTGGCTGATGCGCTGCGAGCGGGTCAAAAGCGAATAGTTGAACTGCACCGGATCGAGGCCGAGATAGCGCTCGACCTCCTCGAACCATTCGAGCGAATTGCGCGCCGCCGATTGCAACTTCAGCACCTCGGTGCGGCGGGCGTCCTCATATTTGCGGAAGGCAGCCTCGAGGTCCGGCTCGGTTTCGACATACTCGGCCAGCGCTACGGCGCTTTCCAATGCGAGTTTGGTGCCGGAGCCGATCGAGAAATGCGCCGACGCCGCCGCATCGCCCATCAGCGCGAGGTTCTTGTAGGACCAGCGCTCGCATAGCACGCGCGGAAAATTGATCCATGCCGAACCTCGGATGTGGTTGGCATTGGTCATCAGCGCGTGGCCGCCGAGATGTCTTTCGAAGATACGCTCGCAGACGGCGATCGATTCCTGCTGCGACATCGCGCCGAAGCCGAAGGCAGTCCAGGTTTGTTCGCTGCACTCGACGATGAACGTCGCGGTGTCGCTGTCGAACTGGTAGGCGTGCGCCCACACCCAGCCATGCTCGGTCTTCTCGAAGATGAAGGTGAAAGCGTCGTCGAATTTCTGTTGGGTGCCGAGCCAGACGAACTTGCATTTGCGGGTGTCGATGTCGGGCTTGAAGATGTCGACGAAGCTGTTGCGCGCCCTGGAGTTCAGGCCGTCGGCGGCGACGACCAGATCATGCGTCTCCATATAGGGCTTGGGATCGGCGATATCGGTCTCGAACATCAGCTTGACGCCGAGTTCGCGCGCCCGGCGCTGCAGCAGGACCAGCAGACGCTTGCGGCCGATGCCGCAGAAGCCGTGTCCTGACGAGACCGTGCGCACGCCGTCATGGATGACGGCGATGTCGTCCCAGTAGGCAAAATGCTTCTTGATCCAGACGGCGCTGACCGGATCGTTTTTCGACAAATTGTCGAGCGTCTCGGCCGACAGCACGACGCCCCAGCCGAACGTGTCGTCGGCGTGGTTGCGCTCGAACACCGTCACATCGTGCGCGGCGTCCCTCAGCTTCATCGAAATGGCAAAGTAGAGGCCGGCTGGTCCGCCGCCGAGAACCGCAACCTTCATCTGTGCGATCTCCTCTTCGCTTGCTGGAGTTCAGTATCGCGCCGGCGGCAAGATATTTCAAGCTTAAAGTTTTATATCGAAACGATTGTCCTGATATGGCGAAAGCGCGCTTGCGTGTCATCGCGCAAGCGCGCTGCCGGATCATTTTTCCGGGCTCTTCGGGCTCCACAGCACCGTCTCGGCGCCCTTCTCATAGGCCATCCCATCGGGATAGCTGATCGCTTCCAGTTGCAGTCCCCAAGGCGCCTGGAAGTAGAGAATGGTCTGGCCGGCGGCAGGCCCTTCCTTGACTGGCAGCGGTCCCATGCGTGTCTTGACGCCCTTGCCGTCGAGATAGGCTTTGGCCGCAGTGACATCGTCGACATAGAGGGCAATGTGGAAGCCGCCAATGTCGCTGTTCTTCGGCGTCAGGTCCTTCTGGTCAGGTGCTGTGTATTTGAAGAGCTCGATGTTCGATCCATAGCCGCAGCGCACCATGGTGACCTCTTCGATCACCGCCTTCGGATCGACACCCAGCAGATCCTGCATGAACGTGCCCTTGTCGTCGGCGAACGGGCCGAACGACATCGCCTTCTTGCAGCCGACCACCTCGGTGAAGAAGTCGACCGCCTGCTTCATGTCGGGCACGGTGATGCCCGTGTGGTCGTGGCCGCGCATGCCTGGGATCGAATCCGCCGAGGCCATGCCGGCGCTGCCAAGAATTGCCGCGGCGAGCGTTGCATTTCGAAGTATCGTCTTCATGTCCGTCCTCTCCATTGGCGGGACCTGGGTCTTTGCGGTCGCATGTCCGAACCCCGCTTTTCGGCGTGCGTATGCATTCAAGTCGGCGGCTTGGCCGCGGCAGGGATGTCCAGCCAGCCGGCGTCGATTTCAGGCAGTGGAATGGCTGCGATCAGGTCGCGCGTGTAGGCTTGCCGCGGCTTGTCGAACAAGGCGTCGGTGGCGCTGGCCTCGACGATCACGCCTTCGCGCATGACGATGACTTGCCGGCACAGCCGCCGAATGACCGACAGATCGTGGCTGATGAAAGCGACGGTCAGGCCCATCTCCGCCGCGAGCTTCTCCAGCAGGGTCAGGATCTGCGCCTGCGTCGACACGTCGAGACCAGAGACGATCTCGTCGGCCAGCACGAATTTCGGCGACAGCGCCAGAGCGCGCGCAATGCCGACGCGCTGACGCTGTCCGCCCGACAGTTCATGGCGATAGCGGCTGGCAAAACTCTGCGGCAGGCCGACGCGTTGCAAGGCCTCGGCGACGCGCGCCTTCAGATCGTCGCCGAGGCCATTCTGCTTCAGCGGTGCGGCGATGATGCTGGCAATGGTGCGGCGCGGGTTGAGCGACGACATCGGATCTTGAAAAATCATCTGAAGATTGCGGCGCAATGGCCGCAGCTCCGCTTCCGGCAGACGGGTAATGTCGCGGCCGTCGAAAGTGATGCTGCCGGCGCTGGGCTCCAAGAGGCGCACCAGAGCGCGGCCGAGCGTTGATTTTCCCGATCCGGATTCGCCGACGATGCCGGTCACCGAGCCCTTGGGGAGATCGAAATCCAGCCCTTTCAGGATCTCGGCCAATGGCGCGCGGCCGATCAGCGGCTTGCGCGTCATATCGGGCAGCGCGACCTTCAGCCCGCGCACGGAGAACAACGGTTCAACCATGCGGCCGCCTCCAAGCCTGGTCTGCGGCAGCGATCTCTGAAGCAAGCCCGGCGAGTACTTGGTCGTCCACTGGTTTTAGCGAGGCGAAAGGATCGGTGTAGCGTGGCGTCGCCGCCATCAGCGCGCGTGTGTAGGGGTGCTGCGGCGCGGCAAACAGTGCTGCGGTCTCGGCCTCCTCCACCACCTTGCCGGCATAGAGCACCGACACCTTCTGGCTGATCTTGGCGACGACGCCGAGATCATGCGTGACGAACAGGATCGCCGTGCCGTGCTCGCGCTGCAATTGCACGATCAGCCGCAGGATCTGCTTCTGCACGGTGACATCGAGCGCCGTCGTCGGCTCGTCGGCGACGATCAGCCGTGGCTCGGCGGCGAAAGCGGCGGCGATCAGCACGCGCTGGCGCATGCCGCCGGACAATTCGTGCGGGTAGCTTTTCAGCACGCGGTCGGGGTCGCGGATCTGCACCTCGTCCAGCAATTGCCGGATGCGCGTATCGGCCTTCTCGCCACTCCAGCCGAGGATGCGCACCAGCCGGTCGGTCATCTGCGAGCCGATGCGCCGCGACGGGTTGAGCGCGGTCAACGGGTCCTGCGGGATCAGCGCGGTGCGCGCGCCGATCAGCGTGCGCCGTGCCTTCGGCTGCAGCCTGCCGAGGTCTTCGCCCTCGAGCAGCATGTCGCCTTCGACAATTCGCACGCTTGACGGCAGCACACCGAGCACCGCCTTGCCGATCATCGTCTTGCCGGCACCGCTTTCGCCGACCAGCGCGCGGACCTCGCCGGGCTGGACGGAGAGCGACACCGAACGCAGCACGCGCTGGCCGCTGGGCAGCACGGCGCTCAGATCTCTGATCTCGAGGCAGGCGCTCATCGCAGCACCGGATCGAAGCGCGTCTTCAGCGCCTCGCCGAACTGGCTGAACGACAGCACTGTCAGGATCAGCGTGATCAATGGGAACACCAGCACCCACCAGGCCTGATGGATCGACAGCCGGCCCTCGGCGATGATGCCGCCCCAGGTCGGGTCGTCGGTCGAGATCGACAGATTGACGAAGGACAGGATTGCCTCGACGATGACGGCGATGCCCATTTCCAGCGACAGCAGCGCCACGATCGACGGCACCACATTGGGCAACACTTCGCGCAGCATGATGCCGATGCGGCCATAGCCGGCGATGCGGGCATTCTCGACATAGTCCATGCGCGACTGGCCCATCGCCTCGGCGCGGATCACCCGGCAGAAACGCGTCCAGTCGATGATCGCGATGGCGAGGATCACGGAGCTTAGGCCGGTGCCGAGCACGGCAACCAGAAGGATGGCGAACAGCACTGGCGGAAACGCCATCCAGACATCGACGATGCGCGAAATGATGCGGTCGGCCCAGCCGCCGAAATAGCCTGCGATCAGCCCGAGCGTCGAGCCGACCAGGCAGGCGGCGATGGCCGCGGCAAACGCGACGATGAAAGCGATGCGGCCGCCGAAGATCAGCCGGGAGAGCAGGTCGCGGCCGAGGCTGTCGGTGCCGAGCCAATAGCCGGGTTCGGCTCCATTCATCCAGAATGGCGGCAACCGTTCCAGCATCAGATCCTGCGCCAGCGGATCCTGTGGCGCGACCAGTGGCGCGAAGATCGCCGCCAGAAGCGCCAGCAGCAGCCAGCCGCCGGCCAGCCACAAGCGCGGCGACACGCCTCGCCTTCTCGCGCGTCCCTCATCCATGGCGCAGCCTCGGATTGAGCAGCGCATACATCATGTCGACGCTGAGGTTGATCAGCACGAACAGCAGCGCGAAGACCAGCACGATGCCCTGGATCAGCGGCAGGTCGCGGTTGATGACGGCATCGATCGCCATATTGCCGAGGCCTTCATAGGAAAACAGCCGCTCGACGATGACCGTGCCGCCGATGAGGAAGGTGAACTGCACGCCGACCAGCGTCAGCGTCGGCAAAGCGGCATTCTTCAATGCTTCGCGCAGGATGACCTGCGTTTCCGAAAACCCCTTCACCCGCGCCAGCACGACATAGTCGAGGTCGAGAATTTCCTTCAGCGACTGTTTCAGCAGCTGCGAGATGATCGCCGCCAGCGGCAGCGCCAGCGCCACGGCCGGCATCAGCATGTGCTTCAGGAGATCCCAGGTGAGGTCGAGGCGCAGCCGAAGCAGGCTCTCGAACAGATAGAACTGGGTGACGAAGGGCAGGTCGAGCTGCGGCGACACCCGGCCGGAAATGTCGAAGATCGGCACCAGCACGCCGAACAGAAGGATCAGCACCAGGCCCCACAGGAAGTCGGGAATGGAGAGTGCCGCGCCGCTGGCGATGTCGATGCCCGCCTCGACCGCCGTGCCACGCTCGCGCGCGCCGATGATCGCCGTGGTGCCGCCGAGCGCCACTGCCATCACAAGCGCGACGATCGCAAGCTCCAGCGTCGCCGGCAGCCGGTTGAAGACGAGGCCGAGCACCTCTTGCCGCAGCGAGATCGAGGTACCGAAATCACCCCTGGCCACGCCGGACAACCAGATGAAGAATTGTTGGACGATGGTCTTGTCGAGCCCGTAGAGCGCGCGCAGCCGGGCGATGTCGGCATCCGTCGCACCGGGCGGCAGCATCATGGCGATCGGATCGCCGGGCGCGACGCGGATCACGACAAAGACGACGACGGCCACGCCGAACAGCGTGATCAGCATCGTCAGAAGACGGATCAGGAATCGTTGCAGGAGCATTCCGGCGTAAGCCTACTGCGTTTTGGTGGCTGGAACGAAAATCCCCTCATCCGGCCGCTTCGCGGCCACCTTCTCCCCGAGGGGAGACGAGGTCGCTGACAGCTGAGCCGGTCTCTTCTCCCCAGCGGGGAGAAGGTGGCCCGAAGGGCCGGATGAGGGGGCCTGCGTCGTTAAAGAAGGCACGCCGTCTCGCGACAGCGTGCCTTCCCATATTGGTCAGGCCGGGGTCATCAGGGCTGGCAGCAGCGCGCCGGACACATGTTGCACCACATTAACGCTCTTGGCATGCACGATCGGCTGCGCATACTGCATCAACGGCAGCACATAGGCCTGCTCGGCGATGTATTTGTCGACAGCCTTCCAGCCGGCAATGCGCTTGGCCTCGTCCTTCTCGCCCCACAGCGGGTTGATCATGTCGATCAGATCCTGGCTGTCCCACACCGAATGCGGGCTCGGGCCGTACATGGCAAAGCCGGTCGAGGTGGTCGGATCGCCGATGGCGTTGCCCCAGTTGTAGAAGGCGGCCGGCGCCAGCTTGTCGGCGGCGCGCAGCTCATAGTGCTTGGCGATCTCGTAGACTTCGATTGTCGCCTCGATACCGACCTTGCGCCACATGCCGACGATCGCCTGAATCATCTCATAGTCCTTGGGCTTGAAGCCCTTGGTCGTCTGGATGGTGAACTTGACCGGCTTTTCCGGCGAATAGCCGGAGGCAGCCAGCAGTTCCTTGGCTTTCTCCGGATTGTGCTCGACCTTGATCGACGCATCGTAGGCCGTGTATTCCGGCGTCTCCAGCGTGTCGATCGGCTGGCCATAGCCGCGCAGCAGGCGATCGACCAACAGCTTCTTGTCGATCGACATGACGGCTGCCTGGCGCACGTTCTTGTCCAGCATCGCCTCGATGTCGTTGAAGAAGATCATGCCGATGTCGGAAACGTTCTTGCACGAGCCGGCCAATCCGTCCTTGGCGATCAGCCGGTCATACTCCTCATAGGGAATTTCGAGCGTCACCTGCGAGGAACCGGATTCGATCTCGGCGACGCGGCTTGCCGCGTCAGCGACGAACTTGATCGTCACATTCTCGAAGGCCGGCTTGCCGCCCCAGTAGTTCGGGTTGGCCTTGAGCCGCAGGAAGGCGTTGCGCTCGAATTTTTCGACCATGTAGGGGCCGGTGCCGATCGGCGCTTTCTCGAAGCCTTCGGCGCCGACCTTCTCGTAATAGGCCTTCGGCATGATGTAGCCGGTCAGGAACGACATCCATTTGAAATAGACCGGGTCGAACTGCACGACATCACCGGTGATCTTGTTGCCGTCGATCTTGAAGTTGTTGACGTTCTTCCAGACGAACTGGATCGGGTTGCCAGTCTTTTCGTCACCCGCCCGCTGCAGCGACCAGACCACGTCCTCGGCCGTGAACGGCGAGCCGTCATGCCAGGTCACGCCTTCGCGCACCGTCATCGTGATCTTGGTGCGGTCGTCGTTCCAGCCCCATTCGGTGAGCAGGCCCGGCGCGAAGGACAGGTCTGGCTTTTGGGGAATGAATTGATCGAACACCGACTGGTAGAGACCCTGGATCGTCGGGTTGACGGCCGAGGGGCCGGTGGTCGGATCCCAGGACGGCAAGTTGACATTATAGGCGATGGTCAGTTCGCCGGCAGCCGCCTTGGCGATCTGCGGCAGGCCGACGGCGGCCACCCCGAGTGCCGCGGCACTGTATCCCAGCAATTCGCGTCTGTTGATTGTCATGGTCGTTCCCCTTGTTGGTTTTCTGTTTTCTGCGCGCGTCGTCTTCAGTTCATTGGTTCAGGCTTCTTGGGCAGCAGTTGCCCTCTTTCGCCTGTGTGAAATCTTCGGCTCCTACCTCCCGCCAAGCTGTTGCGCGAGCATGTATCCGGAAGCCGCACCGGTCCCGGCGCCCGGCCACGTTGCAGCACCGGTGAGATGCAGGTTGCCGACCGGCGTGTTCCAGCCGGCATAGCCGCGCACCGGGCGAAACAGGAAATTCTGCGCCAGATGATGGCTGCCGCAGACCTGATCGCCGCCGACGAGGTTCGGGTTCTCGCGCTCGAGATCGATGGGCGAGAACACCGCCTGGCCGAGGATCTTGTTTCGCAGGCCGGGCGCATAGGTCTCGATGATGTCGAGGACACGGTCGGCGTAGACCTCCTTGACCTTGTCCCAATGCGCTGGCGCGATCTTGCCTGCCGCATCGCCAAGGATTTCGGCGGGCAGCATGCGCACCTGCACCCACAGCACATGCTTGCCCTGAGGCGCCCGCGACGGGTCGATCGCCGTCGGCTGACCGACGACCAGCACCGGCTCGTCCGGCAGTATGCCCGCCATCGCCTGCTGATAGGTGCGCGACATGGCGTCGAGCGACGGCGACAGATGGACATAAGCAAACTTCTGAAGCTCAGCGCTGGCGCGCCAGTCCGGCAGATCGTCGAGCGCCAGATGGATCATCATCGTGCCCGGCGCGTATCGGAATTTTTGCATCGCCTTGTCGAAGCCGGTGTCGCTAGAACCATTGGGCAGCAGTTTGCCGGTCAGCGCCTTGGGCGCGACGCCGGCAATCACCGCCCTGTTGGCGGTATGGGTCTCACCGGAAG
Source organism: Mesorhizobium loti (assembly GCA_014189435.1). Lineage (NCBI taxonomy): Bacteria > Pseudomonadati > Pseudomonadota > Alphaproteobacteria > Hyphomicrobiales > Phyllobacteriaceae > Mesorhizobium > Mesorhizobium loti. Next base: position 5,360,189 of record CP050293.1, on the reverse strand, counting down.
CAAGCCGCACGCCGGTCGCCTTGCCGGCCGAAACCGTGATCTCGGCCACGTCGGCGCCGGTGAAGATCTTGCCGCCGGCGGAAGTCACCATGCCAGACAGAGCACGGATGATGGTGTCGGCGCCACCCTTGCCCAGCACCATGCCGAAACTCTGGTTGGCCATCGATTCCAGATAGGGGAACACGGCGCCGCCGGCGATGTCGGGCGCGAAGTCGAGATGCATGCCCCAGGTGGCGAGCGTTGCCCTGATATGAGGCGACTCGAAGTTCTCCTCCAGCCAGGCGCGTGGCGAAGACAACAGCAGCCGTCCCGTATCGAGCGCGCCGGCAGTGCCCTTCTTGCGCCACAGGTTCCACGCCGTGCCGACAAGCGCGCGGGCGCTCATCGGCGAACCCAGCAGCCGGAACAGATGCTCGGCCTCCGCCGGGAAGGCGGCGACCAATCTGCGCCATGTCGCGGCGTCAGTGGCGGAAAAGGCGGCCATCCGCGCGGCGGTCTTTTCCAGGTCGTTGCTGACGCCGAACCAGCGTCCGTCCGGAAAGGCGCTGGCGAAACAATCGGCGACGGGCGCGAATTCCAGCCCCTGCGCTTTCAATTCATTTGCATATTTCCGGTGGAAGGCGGAGCCGGCGAACAGGCTGAGATTCATCGCGCCGAAATCGTGACGGAAGCCGGGAAGGGTGAATTCGCGCGTCTGGACAGCGCCGCCGATTGCTGCGCTGCGCTCGAAAATCCCGATTTTCCAGCCTTTGAGCGCCAAATGCGCGGCGCATGCCAGACTGTTGTGGCCCGCCCCGACAAAGATGGCGTCAAACTCGCTCACGCCCCGTTCCCATTTCCTTTATGCTTAAAGATAATTGCAGATGCATATGTTTTCGTCTAGTAGGATATTAAGGGCCGAGACGAGCCTTGATCATCATCACGAAAGAGGGAACTTCAGACCATGGACACCCAAAAACTCCTCGGCGAAGTCGCCGGCCAGCTTCTTTCAGGCGCCATCAAGGTGGTCGACCTGTCGGCGCCGCTCGGACCCGACACGCCGTTGATCAAGCTGCCGCCGGAGCTCGCCGTCGACACACCCAAGGTCGAGATCCACAACATCTCCCGCTATGACAAGAACGGTCCCTGGTGGGCCTGGAACTGGCTGAAGCTTGGCGAACATTCGGGCACGCATTTCGATGCGCCGCAGCACTGGATCTCTGGCAAGGATTATCCGGACGGCGCCACCGACACCATTCCGGCGCAGAACTTCGTCGGCCCGGTCAATGTCATCGACTGCTCGAAGGAAGCCGCCGCCGACCATGATTTCCTGCTCACCGTCGACCACATTAAGGCATGGGAAGCCAAGCATGGCGCGATCAACGCCGGCGAGTGGGTGGTGATGCGCACCGACTGGTACAAGCGCAACGGCTCCGAAGCCGAGTTCCTCAACGCCAACGAGACCGGCCCGCACACGCCCGGCCCGACGGCCGAAGCCATCCAGTTTCTGATCAGCAAGGACATCAAGGGCTGGGGCTCGGAGACGATCGGCACGGATGCCGGCAAGGCCGGTGGCATGGAGCCGCCGTTCCCGGCGCACACGCTGATGCACAAGGCCAACCGCTACGGTCTAGCCAGCCTCTGCAACCTCGACCAGCTGCCGCCGAAGGGTGCCATCCTGATCGCGGCGCCGCTCAAGATCGAACACGGCACCGGCAGTCCGATCCGCGCGCTGGCGCTTGTGTCTGGGCAGTAAGGAGATCTTCGGGAGAAGGTCATGCAGGTTGGCGAAGCGATAGGGAGGCAGGTTGACGGCGCTCGCGCCTTACGGCGCCCCCCTCTGCCCTGCCGGGCATCTCCCCCACAAGGGGGGAGATTGGCGGCTTCCGCGACGGCTCCCATCTTGCAACGTAGAAAATTGGCGAAAGCCGAGATGATAGCCGATCTCCCCCCTTGTGGGGGAGATGTCCGGCAGGACAGAGGGGGGCGTCGTAGAGGGCCGCCCTCCCATGCCCATCCGCTGCCCACAGGAAACGCCCAATGAACGCCCCCGATCACATCATCGTCGGCAGCGGCATCAACGCGCTGGTCTGCGCGGCGATGCTCGGCGGCAAGGGCGCCAAGGTGCTTGTCCTGGAGCGCAACGACCGCATTGGCGGCTGCATGCGCACCGAGGAGATCACCGCGCCCGGCTTCATCCATGACGTGATGGCGACGACCTTCGTGCTGTTCATCACCTCGCCGGCCTTTGCGGTACTCGGCGCCGACCTTGCGCGGCACGGGCTTGAATTCTGCCATACGGCCAAGCCGACCGGCGTGCTGCGGCCGGACGGCAGCTATGCCGTGCTCACCACCGACCGCGCCGCCAATGTCGCTGCCCTCAACGCAATCGCGGCAGGCGACGGCGACCGGCACGCGAACGATGTCGGCGGCATCGAGCGCAATGCCGGCCTGCTGTTCGGCCTGCTCGGCGGCAGCCTGTGGTCCTATCCGACCGCGAAGCTTTTGGCCGGCGATGCCTGGCGGCGCGGCTCGCGTGGCCTTGCCGCCTTTCTCGGCGAAGCACTCGTGCCGGCGCGCAGCTGGCTGGAAAGCACCTACCAGTCCGAAACCATCCGTGCGCTGTGGGCGCCCTGGGTGCTGCATGCCGGGCTCGGACCGGAAGATGCATTCTCCGGCCAAATCGCCAAGGTGATCGCCTTCGCGCTGGAGGCGGCCGGGGCACCGATCGTCAAGGGCGGCGCGCAGAACCTGCTGGCCGCCTTCGAGGCATTGATCACCGAGCGTGGCGGCGTCATCTCTACCGAAGCGGACGTTGCTTCCATCATCCTGGCTGGAGGTCGCGCCACCGGCGTGCGGCTGGCCTCGGGCGAAACGGTCCATGCGAAGAAGAGCGTCATATGCTCGGTCACGCCAACGCAGCTCTATGGCAGGCTGCTTGGCGCGGATGCACCCAAAGCCGATGTCGAGGCGACGCAAAAATACCGCTACGGCAAAGGCAATTTCCAGATCCACTACGCGTTGGACAAACCGCCCTCATGGCGGGGCGAAGGCCTGGACAAAGTGGCGCTGCTGCACCTGACACCGGGACTGGATGGCGTCTCGAAGGCCTGCAACGAGGCGGCGCGCGGCATGCTGCCTGAGGTGCCGACCATCTGTGTCGGCCAGCCGCACGCGCTCGATCCGTCGCGCTGTCCGGAGGGCAAGGCGATCCTGTGGCTGCAACTGCCCGAGGTACCACGTCACATCGAGGGCGATGCCGCAGGCAAGCTGCAGGCGCCGGCTGACGGGCAATGGACCGACGCGTTGCGGGAAGCTTATGCCGATCGCGCCGAAGCGATCCTTGCCAGCCATATCGACGGCTTCAAGGACAGCGTCATCGCGCGCCGCGCCTATTCGCCGGCCGATCTCGAAGCGATGAACATCAATCTTGTCGGTGGCGATCCCTATGGTGGCTCCTCGACCATCGACCAATCGTTCCTGTGGCGGCCGTTCAAGACCAGCCGCAACCACCAGACCGGCATCAAGAACCTCTACCATATCGGCGCCTCCACCCATCCCGGTGCCGGCCTTGGCGGCGGCTCCGGCTTTCTCCTGGCGGGGAGGCTGTGATGGAACAGAAGGTTGCCGAAAAGCGCCAGCGCATCTCGACCCTGGGGCAGATCGGCCTGCAGCAATTCGCGCCCTATCTGATGAACCGCATCATGGGCCGCTACAACGCCACCTTGCGCGACGATTTCCGCAAGCAGGGGCTGACCATTCCGCAGGTACGCACGCTCGCCGTGCTGTCGGTCACCGACGGCATCACCGTCAACGACCTGTCGGTCTACACTGTGATCGAGCAGTCGACCTTGAGCCGGACGCTCGACTCGCTGGAGGGCCAGGGCCTGGTACGGCGCGAGCAAGGTGTCACCGACAGCCGCATCCGCCACGTGTTCCTGACCGACGAGGGCCGCGCCGAATTCACCCGCGCCTGGCCTGCCATGCATGACGCGTTCGAGGCGATGTTCGACGATATCGACGACGCTGAATATTCCGCACTCATCGCGACGCTTTTGAAGATGCTGAAAAACATTCGCAAGCACGACATCTAGCATGACCCCGAAGAGTGGATACCGGTTCTCGGAAGAGGTCATGCTCAAGCAGATAGACCTACGCGCCGCCAGCCTCAGGCGGTAACGGAAGGATTGAAAAAATGGCCGAACGGTCTTTTGCCAAGGAAGTCGAGAAGCTCAGGCTCGGCGCCGGCGAGGAATTTGCCGGCGAAGGCATCCTCGCCATCACCAAGGCGCTGCTGCAATGCGGTGTCGGCTATGTCGGCGGCTATCAGGGCGCGCCGATCAGCCATCTGATGGATGTGCTGGCCGACGCGCAGGACATTCTGGGCGAGCTCGGCGTGCATTTCGAGGCCAGCGCCTCGGAAGCCACCGCCACCGCCATGCTGGCCGCCTCGGTGCATTATCCGATCCGCGGTGCGGCGACCTTCAAGTCGACGGTCGGCACCAATGTCGCCTCCGACGCGCTGGCCAATCTCGCCTCCGGCGGCGTCACCGGCGGCGCGCTGATCATTGTCGGCGAGGATTATGGTGAGGGCTCCTCGATCATGCAGGAGCGCAGCCATGCCTTCGCCATGAAGAGCCAGGTCTGGCTGCTCGACCCGCGCCCGAACCTGCCGTCGATCGTCAAGGCGGTGGAGGATGGCTTCGAGCTGTCGGAGATTTCCAACACGCCGGTCATGCTGCAGGTCCGCATCCGCTGCTGCCATGTCCACGGCCATTTCATCGCCAAGGACAACAAGCGGCCGCCAATGACGGTTGCCGATGCGCTTGACGCGCCGCGCCGCGACACCGGCCGCATCGTGCTGCCGCCCGCTTCCTTCCTGCATGAGAAGGAGAAGGTGCAGAAGCGCTGGCCGGCGGCGGTGGACTTCATCCGCAAGAACAAGATCAATGAATTCTTCGGCTCGGATCATGGTTCGGTCGGCATCGTCATGCAGGGCGGCATGTACAATTCGGTCATCCGCGCGCTGCAGCGGCTCGGCCTTGCCGACACTTACGGCGACACCGATGTGCCGCTCTACGTGCTCAACGCCGTCTATCCGCTGATCGATGACGAATTCCTGTCCTTCTGTGAGGGCAAGCAGTCGGTGCTGGTCGTCGAGGAAGGCCAGCCCAACTACATCGAGCAGGCCTTTGCTTCGATGCTGCACAAGGCCGGTCGCGGCACCAGGCTGGTCGGCAAGGAGCATTTGCCGATGGCCGGCGAATACACCGGCCAGGTCATGCTCGACGGCATCGGCGCCTTCCTGCGCGTCGAGGCGCCGCATCTGCTGCCGGGCGAGGTGCGCGCCCCCAACAAGGTCGGCGACGGCGTCGACGCCGCAGACCTGATCAATGTCGTGCCGGGCCGGCCGCCAGGCTTCTGCATCGGCTGCCCCGAGCGGCCGATCTTTGCCGCGACCAAACTGGTCGAGCAGGAACTCGGCAAGCACCACATCGCCTCCGACATCGGCTGCCACCTGTTCTCGATCATGCCGCCTTTCGAACTCGGCGCCACCACCATGGGCTATGGGCTTGGGCCGGCTTCGGCCTCCGCGTTCAATTCGCCTGATGCCAAGCGCCGTTCGATCTCCTTCGTCGGCGACGGCGGCTTCTGGCACAACGGCCTGACCTCCTCGATCGGCAATGCGGTGTTCAACAAGAATGACGGCGTCATCGTCATCGTCGATAATTTCTATTCGGCGGCGACCGGCGGCCAGGACATCCTGTCATCGCGCGCCGGCAACAAAACCAAGTCGACGAAGCATCCGATCACCGAGGCCGTGAAAGGCATGGGTGTCAAATGGCTTCGCCATGTCGACCGCACCTATGACGTCACCAAGATGCAGGACACGCTGCGCGAGGCGCTGACGACGGAGGAGAAGGGGCCGAAGGTCATCGTCGCCTCGTCCGAATGCATGCTCAACCGTCAGCGCCGCGAAAAGCCGCTGGTCGACAAGGCGATCAAGGGCGGGGAGCGGGTGGTGAAGCCGAAGTTTGGTGTCGACGAGGACATCTGCACCGGCGACCATGCCTGCATGCGGCTGTCGGGCTGCCCCTCGCTGTCGGTGAAGTCAACAGACGATCCCCTGCGCGACGATCCGGTCGCCCATATCGACCAAAGCTGCGTCGGCTGCGGCAATTGCGGCGAGGTCGCCGATGCGGCGGTGCTCTGCCCATCCTTCTACCGCGCCGACGTCGTCCACAATCCGAGCCGCTGGGACCGTTTCCTGGAAGCCGCGCGCCGCGCCACCATCGGCCTGTTGCAGCGCCGCCGCGAAAGCCGGCGGCTGACCTTCGCCGATGCTTGACGCCGTCCCCCCCACTTCGCGCCCACGCCGGCGCTCAGGATAACGAGCGTGTCATCAAGCTTGCCGTGCTGGCGGTCGGCGGCCAGGGCGGCGGCGTGCTGGCCGACTGGATCACCGACGTTGCCGAGCGTAGCGGCTTTGTCGCGCAATCGACCTCGGTCGCCGGCGTCGCCCAGCGCACCGGCGCCACCATCTATTATGTCGAGATGGCCCGCGACACCGGCCGCCTGCCGGTCTTCGCGCTGTCGCCCTCGCAGGGCGATGTCGATATCCTGATCGCCGCCGAACTGATGGAAGCCGGCCGCGCCATCATCCGCGGCTTCGTCACGCCCGAGCGCACCACGCTGATTGCTTCCTCGCACCGCATCGCCGCCGTGTCGGAAAAAATCGAGCCGGGAGATGGCCGGGCCTCGTCGTCCAAGGTGCATGCGACGGCGGAAGCCGCATCGAAGCGCTTCATCGCCTTCGACATGGAAAAGATCGCCGCCGACAATGGCTCGATGATCTCGGCCAGCCTGCTTGGCGCGCTGGCGGGGTCCGACGCGCTGCCGTTCTCTCGTGAGAGCTACGAACAGGCGATCGGTGCCGGCGGCCGGGGCGTCAAGGCGAGCCTCGCCGCCTTTGGCGCTGCGTTTGATCGCGCGCGCGGCACGGCAGCACCGGCGCCGAAGCCGGCCGAGCCGGCGATTGTCGAATCGGCCCTGGGCGCCGGACAGGTGAGTGGCCCGCAAAACCTGCTGCAAGGCTGGCAGGCCTTGGCCGCGCGCATCGATCTGTTGCCGGTGGCCGTGCGCGACATGGCGCTCCGGGGCCTGAGAAAGGTCGTCGATTATCAGGACATCGCCTACGGGCGCGAGTATCTCGATCGGCTGGACAAGGCGGTCGCGCTGGACGGGCCGGACCGCGGCTACAGCCTGTCCATCGCCGCCGCGAAGCACCTGGCCAACGCGCTGTGCTACGACGACATGATCCGCGTCGCCGATCTGAAGACACGCTCGACGCGCGACAAACGCGTCCGCCGCGAGGTCGGCGTCAAGGACGGCTCGATCCTGCAGGTGACCGAGTATTTCCATCCGCGCATCGAGGAGTTCTGCGGCACGCTGCCGGCAAGCCTAGGCAGCTACATCGAAAACCGTCCGAAGTTCGCCGCCTTTCTCGATCGCCGCATCAACCACGGCCGCCGCATCCGCACCGACAGCTTTGCCGGCTTTGCCGCCCTCTGGTTCATCGGCGGCCTGCGCCGCTGGCGCCGCAGCCTGCTGCGCCACAAGGTCGAGATCGCGCATCTCGATCGCTGGTACGCGCTGGTACTCGACCATGTGCCCCAGGATTATGCGCTGGCTGTCGAGATCCTCAACTGCCGCCGGCTGATCAAAGGCTATAGCGACACCCACGTCCGCGCGCAGTCGAAATTCGACCGGGTGCTGTCCGCGCTAGATCTGCTCAAGGGCCGAGCGGACGCCGCCGACTGGCTTCGCCGCCTGCGCGAGATGGCGCTGAAGGACGAGAAGGGCGACATGCTCGACGGTGCGCTGAAGACGGTGGCAACGCTGGGGGACGAAGTCGATTAGCGCGTCCGCAACGGGACCTTCTATGCGGCTGTATCTTATGCCAAGGACTTAAAGGTGTGCTCGACCCCGTTGTCTGCACAAAACTTTTGAAACTTGTCTACGGCCCGTTCTTCGTTGGTGTATTTGTCTCTTAAAAGTGCGAATGCGAGGTGGGCGAGAGCCTCTGTGGGTACATCGACCCAGAACTCGTAATCGTCATCCCCCCAGAATTTCTCAACTTTCGGACCCATGTCGTGGCCGAGGATACGTGCCCCCTCTGACGACACATCGAGGTAGACCTTCCGGTATTCCACGTCGTCTTGCAAAAACAGTGTTGCAGAATGTGCCATTCTTTCTTTGTCCACTCCCCTCGGTATCGGTGATTTTCGAAAGTAGGGACAATTTGAGCGGGCGTGCAAGGTCTTAGGTTGTTGTGTGCGGGCGGTGGGCTGAAGACCGTAGCGATTGCAGGGCCGGATCCAATCTAACGGGTGGCGTCCGCGGACTGGAGCGATGGCGCAAGCCCACGCAGCGGCGCCGCCTCCGGATAGAGATGCAAGAGCCCCGAATCGACGCGCCGGCGCAGATGCGCATCCATTTCGGCCCGATCCTTGCAGCCGTGGAACTGGCTACCGCAATGGTCGCGCAGGCGCACGAGATCGGCCATGACAGGCGACATCGGCAGGCCCGCCGCTTCGAGCAGGCTTGCGCTGAGGAAGCCGACATCGAGTGGCGTCATGTCAGGCATCGGATGGCGCAGTGGGTGGTTGAAGGTGGTGAGCGTGTAGAAGGTGCGATAGGCAAGCGAGCCAGGGCTCGCCAAGGCGTCGTCGCCGGCGATGGCGTCGACGAACGGCTTTGTCGCTGACGACTGGTGATCACCAAATTCGAGCACCACGGCGCCGCGTTTGCCGGCATCCGCTTGCCTGTTGTCGAGGAAGTCCTGGAAATCGCCGCGCGCCACCGCCATCCGGCGTAGATATTCATTGGCCTGGAAATCATCCGAGAAAGGCTCGCCCTCGACCTTCACCTCAGGCTCCATCCGCCCCTCATAGGGCGAGTGCGGAAACATGGTCTGGATCTCGAGGAACAGCGGGCGGCCGTCCTCCTTGCGGTGCCTGGCGATGAACGCCTCGGCTGCGCGATAGTAGAAGTTGTCGCGCAGGTGATAGAAGGGCGCGGCGATGTCCTTGATGTCGAGCACGGTCTCGAAACCGATCGACTTCAGGAACGGCCCTTCATTGACGAACGAAAAGTCCATTGGCGTCATCACGACAGTCCGATAGCCGCAGCGCGCCAGCACCTCCGGCAAGGCACCGGCGACCTTGTCCTGCAGGGTGATCGTCAGATAGGGGCTTCGCCAGCCGAAATCGGTGGCCGACAGACCGGTCATCAGCGACAGATTGGTGATCCAGGTGCCGCCGCCAAACGTCTCGACCTGCATCGGATGCGGCGTGCCGGCCCCGGGTGCGAACCTTTGCAAGAAGCCCGCGCCATTGCTGAGCTGCGGAAAATAGCCGGGATCGGACTGGCTTTCGCTGAGCACGAAGAAGATGTCAGGAAGGTTCGCGCGGTCACCGCAATCGACCGTGTCGGCAAAAGGCGGCTGTGGCGCGACGGCTTGCAGCCGCTTCTCGAAGGCCGATTCGACGACCAAGTTGCGCAAATCCAGCAGCGAGACGAAGAAGGCCGACATGTGCCGGCCCTGCATATAGTAGAAATAGCGGTCCTTCGATGCCTCGGCCGGAAAGGTCACCGGCACCAGAACGACAAGCGCCGCCATGACCAGGACGCGTGCCGACACCGGCCAGCCAATTTTCCGATCGATCCGGAACAGAAGGATCGCAGCCCCGATGCCGAGCCCCAGGGCAATGACGACGGGCGCGATCAGATGGAGGTAGGATCCGAGCAGGAAGCGATACACTTCCGGGTCCCTCGACACGAAGACCGCGTCGTAGAAGTGCAGCGAAAACCCCTTCATCCTGAACTTGATCGCTGAAACCACCGTGATGAAAGCGATGCCCATCCAGGCGAGATAGACGGAAAAGGCCAGGCGTCCCGAAGCCAGGAACAGAAGTCCGGCAAGGGCTGCCACCAGCGCCAGCGAGAACGGCACCGACAGCCATTCGTGCTCGGCCCGTCCGGCGGCGAAGACGCCGGCGAGGCTGACCACGGCCAGCGTCAGCGGATGGCAGAGCACCCGTCCAAGGATTTGAAGCTGAACCACAGATTTTCCCATGAACATGCCTGAGCATAGTTTCGGGAAACTCTTCGATTATTCGTGGGCTAAGAACAAATGTATAGTGAATTTAACCTTAACTCCGGACTGGTGCGCGGGATTGCCCGGTGCGCCAATTCAGGTGATGAGTCCCTGCATTGGCTTCACTGCGGCAGACTCCGGAAACACCTTGTCGCCGAGGGCAGCCGCCGACAATCCGAACTGATCGGCGAGCAGCCCTTTCAGCACCGCCCTGACATCGCTGGTCGGCGCCAGATCGCGTTGTTGGTAAAGCTGAGCCGGCTTCAATCCAGGCCAGTCGGCGATGACGCGCCCACCCTTGATGGCGCCGCCGGCCAGCAGCACCAAGGTGCCGGTGCCGTGATCTGTGCCGACAGTGCCGTTGATCTGGGCCGTGCGTCCGAACTCGGTGATGACGACGATCGCCGTGTCCTCCCAGCGTTCGCCAAGACCCTTTTCGAACGCCTCGAAGGCGCCGTCGAGACCGCCGAGCAAGGTGGCGAGCCGGCCGGTCGCACCGCCTTCATTGACATGCGTGTCCCAGCCATCGAAGGCGAGGGCCGCAACGCGCGGCCCGTCATCGGCCGCCATCAGCTTGGCCGCACCCTGTGCGGCCTGCCGCATGCCGGCGGCGCTGTCGAGACCGCCCTTCGGCTTCATCGCCCCGCCCTTCGGCGTCATCGCGTTGCCGCCCATCTGGTCGTCCAGCGCCATGCGGTCGGCGTCGAGCCCTTTTTGCAGGGCCACCGCCAGAACCGGGTCGCGGTGCTGGTAAAGGTCGAGAACGCGGGCCGCGAAACCATCGCTGGGTGCCGGCAGCGATTGCGGCGCCCAGCCAAGTACGGGTGCGGCCCCGCGGATCACCAGCGGCGTCGACGGCCCGACGGCCAGCCCGCCAAGCCTTGCAACGCGGTCGCCCGATGGCAGGTTTTCAATCGCCCGGTTGAGCCAGCCGGTGGCGACATGGCCGGGGCCGGCAAAGCCGCTTTCCAGCACATCCTGACCATCGAAATGTGAGCGGTCGCGATAGCCGGTTGCGGCCGCATGCACGACCGCCGCCTGGCTGTTCCTGAACAGTCGCGCAAACACCGGCATCGCCGGGTTGAGCGCGAAGAAGCCGTCGAGCGGCAGCGCCGCATGCGGGCCGGTCAGCGACAAGGCGATGTCGCCATGCAGGCCGGCATAGTCGGGATCGCCGACCGGACCGACCGCCGACAGGCCGTCAAGCGCGCCGCGCAGCACGATGACGATCAGACGCGGGTCGCGATTGTCGGCGGCGCGGGCAAAGCGCGGCATGTAGGCCCAGGCAAACAGCGCGCCACCGGTCATCAACATTGCGCGGCGGGAGGGGTCGGGAACTTCGCACAGCAGGCTCATGAATTCGTCTCCACGGGAGTTGTCTGCGCTGGAACTATCTGCGCTGAAATCACCTTCGCTGAAATTCGGGGGCCATCAGCAACAGCGCCAGCCCTTGCTGCTTGGATTCGGCACGGGCGATCGCTTGCCTCGTTTCCGGTGAGGCGGCAGGGCCGATCAGCGCGTCGAGCATGTCGTTGGGATTGCCGATATCTCTAGCCTGGCGTGCCGCTTGCCAGGCGATATCGAGGCGGATCTTCATGCCCTCGGCCGACGCCCAGCCGTCGGCCCCGTCGGAAAAGCCGTTGGGTCCCGGTGGCTGCCAGAGTGGCTCGCCCAGTGCGTTGAGCCAGTTGAGCGACTGGCCGGGATCGTTCGCCGGGCCGGGGCCGGCCGCCCTTCGGATGGCGGCGATATAGTCGAAGGGCGAGCGCATCTTCGCCAAAGGCGTCGACCATGCCTCCGGCATGTCGATGAGGGCGACCGCCAGTGCCCGCAGATTGCCGTCGGTCTTGGTGAAAACCCTGGCGAGGCGGGCGATTGTAGCCGGCGGGGGCGTATCGGCGATGAAATGGCGGGCCAGTTTGGTGGCGATGTGCAGGGCCGTTGCCGGATGGCGGGCGATATCGTTGAGCGCGGCCTCGGCCTGTCCCATGCCGCCGGCGGGATAGGTCTTGCCGAGCAGCATTGCGTCGCCCGGCTCATGCGCATTTGCGTTGAAGACAAAATTGCCGGGCTCGCCCAGTCGTCCATCGCGACCGGCCATCGTCCAGCCGGTGAGGATGCGCGCGAAACTGGTGACATCGGCTTGGCTATAGCCGCCGCCGACGCCGAGCGTGTGCAATTCCAGGATTTCACGAGCCAGGTTTTCGTTGAGGCCGCGCTTGCGGTTCTTGCCTGCGCGCGATTCCGGGCCGATCGACTGCTGGTTGTCGAGATAGAACAGCATCGCCGGATGACGCTCCACCGCCAGAAGCATGTCGGCGAAACGGCCGAGCACGAAGGGGCGGATGGCTTCCCGCTCGAAGGCGCCGGCGCTGGCGCGAACGACGGTGTCCTTTGCCACCGAAACACAGAAATGGTTCGACCAGAAGCAGACAAGGCGTTCGACAAAGCCAGCCTTGGCCCGAACAGCCTTGTCGAAGCGCGCCTGCGCTTCCGCCCGGAACAACGCCGCCTCGACCGGCGGCACGGTGGGTTTGCCGGGAGGCAGGGAGGTCGGCACGATTTGGGCGGGCACGGCTTGAGCGCTCGCCGCCGCCGGCTGCGCTGCCGCGGCCATGCGCTCGCGCTCCAACTTGCGCTGGAAATTTGCCGCCATGCTGGCCTCGATGGCAGTCGTGCTGCCCAGCAGGCCGGCATAGGCGGGGTCATCAAGTGAGATCATGGCGATGTCGGCTTGCCGCAACTCCGCCTTGAGATAACCGCGTGGATCGCCGGCTATGCTGTCGCGGTCGCCGGGCCGTGCTCCGAGCCCGAAGCGGTTGAACGCGACGAGGGCGGGATCAGGGGAATTGGAGGCCGGGATAGCCAAGTCAGCTCTCCATTGCTTGAGTCTCCCGCGCCTGGCGCAGGATGTCCGTTCGAGCCGTTTCGTACCTGTTCAACCTGGGTCGGGGGCCGGCACGCGGTGGAGCGGCCGACCCCCTTGTGTTTCTACCAGCGGTGCCAACGGTGCCAGCGATGGTGCGGATGCCCGACATAGAAGGCCGGGCCATGCCAACGGTGGTAACGAGGATAGACGACCACACGATTAGGGACGCAGCGGCCCCAATGATTGGGATGCCAGCCCGGTCCACAACCCCAGGCGACATGCTCGACCAGCGCCGGCGTGGCAAGGGGCGCCAATGGCATCGCTAGGGATGCCGCAGCGGTCGCAACCGTTCCGGCTACGGCAAGAGCGGCGGTGATCGCGTATCTTGTCAGATGGTTCATGACGATGCTCCGAATGTTTCCGAGGTTGAAAACTTGCCGCACCACACGGATCCGGCAGGACTGCCCTTCGCTTCGTTAAACGGCGCCGTCAGCGTTTTCCGTCGGTCATCACTGTGATTTTTTTGGCGTTGCCCCGCTGCGTTTCATCAGCCCTTGCGCCAGCACGCCGCGCCCCTCAGCGGAACTTGCCGCCGCGAACTCGACGATGCGCTGCTCCAGCCGCGTGCGCACGGTGACGTCGGCATTGCGGGCCCGCTCCAGCGCCGCCGACAGTGCAGTCGTGTCCAGAACCGGCTGTTGCAGCAGGTCCGCTGCCTCACGCCTGGCTTGCTGGCCGTCGAGGATGACCTGACGGGATTCACGGCGAACGTCACGCAACGCCTTGCGGAAGACGGTGCGATCCTGCTCGGGAAGCCGGTCACCGGCCGCCTCCAGCGAATAGCCCTGGTTTTTGCCGTTTCTTATCCACACGGCTCCGCCGGCAAGCGCTCCGGCCAGGAAGACGTTGAGCACCACCGACGCGATGACAAGGTTGCGGCTCATGGTCATAGGTCTTCCTCGATCGTGTCGCGGTCGGGGCTGGCATCGCCAAATGCCGTCACATTGGCATCCAGCACAGTGTGGTCCGGCTGGACCTCGGGCGTGACGATGGCCACCAGGGCCAGTCCTGCCACGGCGCCGGCCAGGCCAATGCCGGCAAGTCCCAGCCCCAGCCACCAGAACCGCTGACGCCGGCGCTGGACGAGGTGCCGGCGGGCGGCCTGCAGGATGCTGCCGTGCAGGGCTCTGCCGGGAGCGTCGACGCGGTAGCCGTCAAGCAGCGCGTCCAGCGTCCCGGCATGCTTCAAAATGGCCTTGCCCGCTTCGCTTGCGGCAAAGACCGTGCCGGCCATCCGCTCAGCCTCGGGCCATCGCCGCAAGTCACCGCCATAGGCCGCCGCCAGGGCGGCAAAGTGCTCGGCATCCATTGCCGGTTCGTTCCTGGACCCTTCAGCCACGTGTCTTCCCCTTGCCCGTCAGTACCGCGTGCCGGCGCGGTGTCGGAACGACAACAACCGGCCACCTGGCGGCGCCTGCAAGGCGCGATGGCCGTTGCGCGTTGGTGCCGGCCCGGTTCTCACGCATCGGCGCCATCCCTGGCCAGGATCGTCTGCAGCGACCGCCGGCCGCGCGCGAGTAAGCTTTCCAAGGCATCGACGCTGATCTCCAAGGTCGCAGCCGCCTCTATGTTGGACATCTCCTGATAATAGACCAGGATGATCGCCTCGCGTTGGCGCGGCGCGATGCGTTGCAGCGCCTGTTCGACCCGACGAGCTTCTTCCCCAGGATGAGCATCGGGAAGCGGCGCAGGATCGGCGACCTCCGGCACCTCGTCTGTCACCCATTCGCGGCGCCGGCGCAGCCGGTCGTAGCACAGGTTCAGCGTCACCCGGTGGACCCAGCTGTCGAAGCGCGCATTGCCGTGTCGCCAGCCCGCGGCATGACGCCAGATCCGGACAAAAGTTTCCTGTGCGACATCCTCGGCCTCCGCCGCGTCGCCGAGCATGCGCACGGCAAGCGCCAGGATGCGCGGCAGCTTGCGCGCGACCAGGGCTTGCACGGCTGCCGGATCGCCGGCGCCGACACGGCGAACCAGCTCCTCGTCTGGATCCGCAGCCATCAGTCGGCGCACTCCCGATGTTCATCGCGCGTCATTGCCTCTTGGTCATTGCTCCTGCTTGGGAGCGGTTTTGTGGCCCGGCAATTCGTCGGCCGTCAAAATGCCGTCGGCATTCTTGTCCAACCGGGCAAAGCGCTTGGCGAAGAAGGCATCGAGTTCGGCGCGGTTGATGAAGCCGTCATGATTGGAATCGATCCGCGCAAAGGATTTGGCGGCGTCGCCCTTGACGTTGCGCTTCGCCTGAAAGGCCTCCCATTCCAGCAGGCTGATCTTGCCGTCGCCATCCGTGTCGGCCGCCATGATCGCCTTTTCGCGCCGCTTCTGGAATTTGGCCAGCGTGATGTCGGACCCGGCCTTTGGTGTGGCGGGGGCGACGGTTGGCGGCGTGGTGGCGGGGGGCGGTGTCGTTGTCTGGGCGAGAGCCGCAACGGCCTGCAAACTCAAGGCAACGACTAAAATCGAACGGCTGATCATACTTTGCGTCTCCGGTTGGCGCGTTGCCGACGGCCTGTGCCGCCATCACGCTTCAACCGTTAAACGCCGCGACCCGAAAAATCCGTCGGTCGCGCATGCCGATCCGTTCGTGCTCGAACAGACAAATAGAGCCCATCCCGAATCCATAGGGATGGAACAGTCCCTAGTCGGATTGGTCGGCCGCAACCAGTTGCTCAGGCTTGAACCCGGCATGTTGCGGGGTCCACACCTCACCCTCGCGATTGAACCAGTGGCACATATACATGCCCGAGGCCGCGCCATCGCTGACCGTCATCCTGGGGCCCCCGGATTTCAGCTTGACGACGTCTCCGGTCTTGAAATTGTTGGGCATTTTTTACCTCCCATGCTGAGGCCACGAGTTTCACATCAAACCGGGGTCTCGACAATGGCAGATGTGCTTCACCGGCGTCGCAATCCACGACAACAAACGCGGCGTTAACGCTTTCGTAAATACTTGGTCGCTACTTGGATGCTCATGGCCTCGTGGCGGAGCGGCTACGCTGGAGACGGCAAATCTCTGAAGCCTCGGTTCGATCCCGAGGCGAGGCCTCCAAACTTTCCAAGATGCTGCCGGACCGTCAGGAGACACCAATCCTGTCCGGCAATGCGTTCAGCAGAGACAATCGACAAGAAGCGAGAGGCCGGGCACAAGAGGCTTGGCCCCGGACGCAAGAGGCTCAGCCCAGTGAGGGCGCTATTACCTGTTCTTTTGGAGGGAAGTGGTGCCGCTTAGGTGACTCGAACACCTGACCCCCGCATTACGAATGCGGTGCTCTACCAACTGAGCTAAAGCGGCCCAGGAGGCCGAGACCTCCAGGATGGGCAGGGTGATAGACGCAACCGGCCGCGAATTCAAGATGGGACTTGGCAATTCATGCGTCGTGCCGTCGTCGAAAGCCGGCCGCCGCGTTGTTTGCCAACCGTTGCCAAGTCGTGCTCCGCACGGCGCGCACCTTCCTGCGCTTGAAAATCGGTGAAACATGCTGATTTTGTTGCCGGAACAGCGCCGGCATGGACTTTGGACACCTCTCCAAGGCAGAATGCGCCGCTCGCCCGTTGATTGATTGGCCGCCTGCGGCTAACGATCACGGCAAGGTTGGCGAACGGACAGAGGGACCCGCTTGGACGCGATCGAAAAAGCGATCCGGAACGCCTTGGAGAGAGGCAATGCCGAGGACCGCGCGTTCCGCGAACGGGTCTATCGATCGGCGTTTGCCGCGCTTGACCGCGCGCTCCAGGCCAATCCCAGCGTGACCGTCGAGGTCGCCATCAAGCGCCGCAAGGCGATCCAGGCGAAAATCACCGAAATCGAATCCGAGTTCCTGCCGGCGGTGCCCGATGTCGGCTCGCAAGGCGATGCTCCGGCGGTCGAGCTTGGTGCAGACTCGGCGCCCGCTGTCGAAACTGGCCAACAGGCACCGTCGCCCGCTGTCGTCGTCGATGGGCCTGCGCAATCCGCTTCCGATGCGCCGCGCTCGCGCGTGCTGCCCGTCGTTCCCGACATCATGCCGGACGCCGCCCTTCCCCACGCTCCGGCCATCGACATGTCGGCGCCGGCCTCGGCCGGCGCGGCGACGGAAGTGGCGCCCGATCGCGATGAACGGCGCATTCGAGGGCGCCGTCTGCCACTGACCGCCATCTTCCTGACCGTGACGCTGCTCGCCGCTGTCGGCATCGGCCTGTTTTTCGCCGTGCAGACCGGCGTGTTCAAGACACAGGCGCAGCTCGATACCGCCCCGCCGCAAGCGCCGCCGACCGTCGATGACGACGATTTCACACCGGCCGACAGCGGCCCGGCAAAGCCCGGCGCCGCGGATCAGGCGCGCGACTGGATCAACGTGTTTTCGCCGACCGATGCGTCGCATGTCAGCGCCCCGTCGGACGCCAAGGCCGAGGTGATGAAGGACGATACCGGGTCGTTCCTGCGCATCCGTTCCGGCGCCTCCGGTTCGGCGATCAGCTTCGATGTCGGGCAAGGCGTGCTGGAGAAGCTCGCCGGCAAACATGCCGTGTTCGACATCATTGCCCGCTCCGAAGAAGGCAAGGAGACGCAGATTTCCGTCGACTGCAATTTCGGCGAACTGGGCGATTGCGGCCGCAAGCGCTATGCGGTCGGCCAGCAGCAGAACGAATATCTGTTCGACGTGCAGTTTCCCGACAAGCATCCCGGCTCGGCCGGCACGATCGCCATCAATTCCGACTTCGACAAGCAGGGCAAGGCCGCCGACATCTACGAGATCCGGGTTTCGGTCGAGCCGTAAGAGCGCCGGACAGGTCTAGAGCAATTCCAGGAAAAGTGTGAAACGGTTTTCCATCCGGAATTGCGTCAAAACAAAGAGCTAGAGCGCTTCGCCGTTTCCGTGAAACGGTGAATGCTCTAGCGATCGAGCAGCGCCTGCAGCGTCTCGATGCGGTCGGCCTCGTTGGCCGGCTTGTCCCAGCGCAGCCGTGAAATCCGGGGAAAGCGCATGGCGACGCCGGATTTGTGCCGGGTCGAGCGGTTGAGCCCTTCGAAGGCCACTTCCAGCACCAGGCCGTTGTCGCGGTCCGCCCTTACCGAGCGCACTGGGCCGAAACGCTCGACCGTGTTGTCGCGGACATATTTGTCGATCTGCTTCAGCTCCTCGTCGGTAAAGCCGAAATAGGCCTTGCCGACCGGCACCAGCTCCTCCTCGCCTTCGGCACCGGACCAGACGCCGAACGTGTAGTCCGAATAGAAGCTGGAACGCTTGCCATGGCCGCGTTGCGCATACATCAGCACCGCATCCACCGTGTGCGGATCGCGTTTCCACTTGAACCATGGGCCTTTCGGCCTGCCGGCGACGTAGGCTGAGTCCCAGCGCTTCAGCATGACGCCTTCGATGATCGGATGCGGCGGCGCCCGCCGCAGCTCCTCCAGCGCTTGCCAGTCCGTGAATTCGACGAATGGCGACAGATCGAAGCGGCTCGGGTCGAGCGTCCCGGCGAAGCTTTCGAGGCGGCCGCGCCGCTCGCGAAACGACAGAGCGCGCAAATCCTCGTCGCCGATCTGCAGCAGATCGTAGCAGCGCATGAAGGCCGGGTACTGCTGCTGCATCTTCGGTGTCACCGTCTTGCGGTTCAGCCGCTGCTGCAGATCCGAGAACGTTCCCGTTGCCTCCCGGGGATCGCCGACCAGCAGCTCGCCGTCCAGCGTCGCGGAAAAATGCATGGCGCCGGCGAGGTCGGGAAAGGCGCCGGAGACATCGTCGCCGGTGCGCGAATAGAGCCGGCGGATGCCGCCTTCAGCCACCGCCTGGACGCGAATGCCGTCCCATTTCCATTCGGCCGCATAATCCGCCGGATCGAGCTTTTCGAGATCGCCGTCGCCAACCGGGTTCGACAGCATCACCGGACGAAACAACGCCAGCGCCGTGCTTTGTGGCTTTTCGGCCTTGCCTTCCAGCCACGCGAACAGCGCCGTGTAAGGCGGCGACAGCCCGTGCCAGAGTTCCTCGATCTCGGCGACATCGACGGTGCCGAAATCCGCCAGCGCTTGTTTGGCCAGCCGCGCCGACACGCCGATGCGCAGGCCGCCGGTGACCAGCTTGATGATGGCAAAGCGCGCCGAGATGCCGGCGCTGTCGAGCAGCCCTGTCAGCACCTTCGGCCCGTCGGACCGGCTTGCCGCCTGCAGTCTTGCGACGACCTCGCCAAGTGTCGGCTCCCGGTTCGGGATATTTCCTGATGTTTGCGGCCAGACCAGCGAGACTGTCTCTGCCAAATCGCCGACATAGTCGTAGGAATAGCCGAACAGCACCGGATCCATGCGCTCGGTGACCAGCGTGCGCAGCATCGCCGGCTTGACCGCGGCGATGTTGAGATCGCCGGTGATGGCGGCCAGCGCCAGGCCGCGATCGGGATCCTCGACGCTGCGGAAATAGTCGGTCAACAAGGTCAGCTTGCCGTTGCGCGACGGCGTCAGGACAAGACGGTCGAGAAGTTCGGCGAAGCGGTTCATGCCATCAATCGCCCTCGTCCTCGTAACCAACCAGATGCAGCGGTCGCGCCGCGATGCCTTCGAGTTCGCACCAGCGCACCAGCGCTTCCTCGCGGCCATGCGTCACCCAGATCTCCTCGGCTCCGGTCTCCTTGATGGTGGCGGTCAGTTCGTCCCAGTCGGCATGGTCCGAGATGATCAGCGGCAGTTCGACACCGCCCTGCTTGGCACGCTGGCGAATGCGCATCCAGCCGGAGGCAAAGCACGAGATCGGATCGGGAAAACGCCGCGCCCAGCGGTCGGCGAAGGCCGAAGGCGGGCCGACGACGATGGCGCCCGCGAAGTCTTCCTTGCCACTCTCCACCGTTGCCGGTTCGAGAGTGCCCAGGTCGATGCCCTGGCTCTGGTAATACTCGCTGAGTTTGGCCAGCGCGCCATGGATGTAGAGCGGCTTGTCGTAGCCGGCATCGCGCAACAGCCGCATCACCCGTTGCGCCTTGCCCAGCGCATAGGCGCCGACCAGATGCGAGCGCTCGGGAAACTGCGCCGCCGATTTCAGCAGGCGGGCGATCTCTTCCGTATCGGGTGGATGGCGAAACACCGGCAGGCCGAAGGTCGCTTCGGTGATGAACACATCGCATTGGATCGGTTCGAATGGCGCGCAGGTCGCGTCCTTGCGCCGCTTGTAGTCGCCGGAAGCGACGATACGTGTGCCCTGATGCTCGACTGATATCTGCGCCGAGCCCAGCACATGACCGGCTGGATGGAAGCTGACGCTGACACCGTTGAGGACAATTGTCTCACCCAACTGTGCCGCTTGCGTAGTTCCCGCGAAATCCTCGCCATAGCGCAGGCCCATGATGTCCAGCGTCTGTTGCGTCGCCAGCACCGAGCGGTGGCCGGAACGCGCATGGTCGGAATGGCCATGCGTGATCAGCGCCCGGTCGACCGGCCGCACCGGGTCGATGAAGAAATCGCCCGGCGGGCAATAAAGGCCCTCGGGCCGGGGGTGAAGCAGGTCGCTGGCGCGCATGATCCCAAGATAGGATATAATTCCGCTGCGGGAAGCCTGTTGTAAGTGACTGCTGACTCCCGCATACAGCACCGCCGGCTCGATCCGCCGACAGGACTCATCGCCATGAAACCGCTTCAGGCCTCGTCCGGCGACTTGAACGCCGATCGCCGTGCCGATTATGCCGAGATGCTTCATGCGGAAGGCGATCATGCGGCAGCGGCGGAATTGCTGCTCGGTGCGCTGGAAATGACGCCGCAATGGGCGATGGGCTGGTTTCGCCTTGGCGAGATGCAGCAGGCGGCGGGCGCGGTGGATCTGGCTGCGCAGGCCTGGACGATGTCGCTGCAACTCGACCCATCCGATCATCAAGGCGCTGCACTGAACCTGCAATTGATCGGCAAGGCGCCGGCGGTCGATGCGCTCCCCAGTGCTTTCGTCGAGACACTGTTCGACCACTATGCCGAGAGCTTCGATGAATCCCTGGTCGACAGACTGGGTTACCGGCTGCCTGAGTTGCTCGATCAGGCCATTCGAACGGCAAGGCCGGGCCGCTTCCCGCTGGCGCTGGATCTCGGCTGCGGCACCGGCCTGATGGGGCAGAGGCTGCGGCCGATTGTCGATCGGCTGGAGGGCTATGACATCTCGGCCAGGATGCTGAGAAAGGCGCGCGCCAAGGGCGCCTATGATTTCCTCGGCAAGGCCGATCTGCGGGATTTTGTCCATGCCGGCCCGAAAGCCGATCTGGTGACGGTGGCCGATGTCTTCATCTATGTCGGCGCGCTGGGCGGCATTGTGAAGACGATTGCCGGCTTGCTGGCGAGCGATGGCCTGTTCGCGTTTTCCGTCGAGAAGCTGGCCGGCGATGGCGATTTTGTCTTGCAGCCATCGCGCCGCTACGCACATGCGCAACACTATGTGCGCGACGTCCTTGCTGCCAACGGATTTTCGGCCCTGTCGCTGGAAACGACCGTGATCCGGCAGGACCGGCGGGAACCCGTCAACGGGCTGGTCGTTGTGGCAGGCAGGCTGCCGGCGGCTTGAGGCTGCGATCTCTTGGCGGCCCCGCAGACATCCATGCTGCGAAAAAGTCCGATTTGCATGCGCGACTGATATTTGCGATCTGGGCGGGATATCAGGAGGAGCATAATCCATGCGCTGGAACATGATGATCTTGGCATCTTGCCTGCTGACCGCCGGCTGCGTTGGCGGCACCTCGGTGTCCGAACGCCAGGACGCCAACATACAGTCCTCCCTGCAGTATGACAGCGTGCCGTGCGACCAGTTGCTGGCGCAGCGCAACGGCTTGGCGCAGCAATACAACCTTTCGGCGAAGGCCAAGCCGACCTTCTCCAATCCGGCGATGGGCTTCGGCCCGTTCACGCCGGACATGCGCTCCAAGGCCAAGCGCGATACCGACCAGGCGAGCGGCGAGATCGATGCCATGAACCGGTCGATCGATCGCCGCGAATGCGGCCAGCCGGACAAGCAGAAGAAGCTCGCCCTGCCTGGTTAAAGATCCGCGACCGCCACGGGTCGAGAATCGCAGGCAGCAAACCATTTTGCAGGGCACGATCGGATGCATCTCTCGGAGCTCGGGGACCGCATATGTATCTTGGGGCCGTCCAACAGTGGCAAGTCGACCCTCGCCGACGCGATTGCCCGCAAGCGTGATCTGGCGACTGTTCACCTCGATCAGCTCTTCCATCTCCCGAACACGGATTGGGAAGCACGCCCAAGAGACGAATTCATTGCCTTGCACGACGCCGCAATCGCCGGCGAGCGTTGGGTGATGGATGGGAATTATTCGGTAGGTATGCCGCAACGTTTTCGGCGGGCGACGGGATTGATCCTGCTGGACATTTCCACGCCCGCAAGTTTGTTGCGCTATTTTCGCCGGACGTTGCTGGAGCGGGAGAGGCGCGGTGCCTTGGAGGGCGGGCGCGACAGCGTCAAATGGGATATGATCCGCCATATCACTGTCGCCACGCCGAAAAATCGCAAACGGTACCGGACTATGTTCGAGCAGATCGATCTGCCAAAGGTGCAGTTATCGTCACTGCGGGCAATCAAGAAGTGCTTCCGGGAGTGGGACCTGGCCCTATGAGGCCTTGTCCTGGCTAGTACCCCGCTTTGCGGTCCACCAGATTGTCGAGCTTTTCGCCGCGCTCGAAGGCGTCCATCTGGCGCAGCATGATCGGCGCCAAATGGACAGGGTCGGAGGTCGCCGCCGCGTGCGGCGTCACGAACACTTTTGGATGTCCCCACAGCGGACTGGTCTTCGGCAGCGGTTCGACCTCGAACACGTCGAGGCTTGCCTCCTTCAGCGTGCCGTCATCCAGTGCCCGCAAAATGTCGGCGTCCTTCTGCAGGCGGCCGCGCCCGGCATTGATCAGCACCGAGCCGCCGAGGCCGTTGCGCTTCCTCAATTCCTTCAGCACGCCATAGTTGATGATACCCTTTGTGTCCGGCGTCAGCGGCAAAAGCACGACCAGGATGTCGGTTGCCTTGAGGAAGGGGATCAGCCCGGCCTCGCCGGAATAGGTCGCGACGCCTTGCATAGGTCGCTCGCTGCGCGACCAGCCATTGACGGCAAAGCCAAGCGATAGCAACACCGAGGCCGCGGCGCGGCCGAGACTGCCCAGACCCATGATGCCGACCGAAATGTCACCGGCCGGCCTTTGCTGTGGCTCGTGCCAGATCTTTTTCGGCTGCTGAGAGCGGTAGAGCAGGCCCTGGCGGTGATGGTCGAGCACCCGCCAGACGACATATTCGGTCATGTACTGGGTGAGGTTCTCGGCGACGACCTTGACGATCGGCACATCGGGCAGGCCGGGATCGGCGAAGATATGGTCGACGCCGGCCCCGATCGAGAAGATGGCGCGCAGATTGGGCAGCGACGCCAGAATGTTCGGCTTCTGCTTCCACACCACGGCATAGGTGATCGAGGGGTCGCTGGCGCCGTCCGGCTCCAGCACCACCTCGCGTTCGGCCGACAGGAGTTCGCGCCAGCGCTGCGGATGAAAGCCGGTGACGGCAAGCAGGATGCGGCCTTTTTCCATCGCGGTCTTTTAGTCCCTCTCTACGCAAATCACTCGCTGACGATCCCGACCGGCGCCGTCTCTATCTTGAAGGCGGCCGAGATCAGCGCCCGAGTATAGTCGGTTTGCGGATTTTCAAAAATCTGCTGGGAAGGGCCGGCTTCGACGATCCTGCCATTGCGCATGACGATGACGTCGTTGGCCAGCGCGCGGATGACTTTCAGGTCATGGCTGATGAAAAGATAGGCGAGGTCGTGCTTGGCCTGCAGGCTGCGCAGGAGGTCGACGACCTGCGCCTGCACGCTCATGTCGAGCGCCGATGTCGGCTCGTCCAGCATGACGAAGCGCGGGTTGAGCACCATGGCGCGTGCAATGGCGACGCGCTGGCGCTGGCCGCCGGAAAACTCGTGTGGGTAGCGGTTGCGCGTCGCCGGATCGAGGCCGACTTCCTTCAGCACGGCCGCCACCTTGTCGTCGCGCTGGTCGGGCGACAGTTTCGGCTCGTGGATCTTCAGGCCTTCCTCGATGATCTCGGCGATCGACATGCGCGGGCTGAGCGATCCGAACGGATCCTGGAAGACGATCTGCAATTCGCGCCGCAACGGCCGCATGGCGTTGAAGGACAGCTGGTTGATGTCGCGGCCGTTGAACTGGATGGACCCGGTCGACGAGATCATGCGCGCCAGCGCCAGGCCGAGCGTCGTCTTGCCGGAGCCGGATTCGCCGACCACGCCCAGCGTCTGGCCGGCACGCACGGTGACATCGATGCCGTCGACAGCCTTCACATTGTCGACGGTGCGGCGAAAGAAGCCCTGCTTGATCGGGAACCAGACTTTTATGTCCTTGCCGGTCATGACAGGCTTGGCCGCGGCATTGGCCGCCGGCGGTTTGCCCTTCGGCTCGGCCGCCAGCAGATGCCTTGTGTAGGCATGCTGCGGATTGGCGAAGATCTCCTTGGTTGGGCCTGTCTCGACGATCTTGCCCTTGGTCATCACGCAGACCCGGTCGGCAATCTTGCGCACGATGCCGAGATCATGGGTGATGAACAGCATCGACATGCCTTTGCGGCTCTTCAGGCCGGCCAGCAGTTCGAGAATCTGCGCCTGCACGGTGACGTCGAGCGCCGTCGTCGGTTCGTCGGCGATCAAAAGTTCAGGCTCGTTGGCCAGCGCCATGGCGATCATCACGCGCTGGCGCTGGCCGCCCGAGAGCTGGTGCGGATAGGCATCGAGGCGCTTGTGCGGATCGCGGATGCCGACCTCGTTGAGCAAGGCCAGCGTGCGCTCCTTGGCCGGGCGGTCGGCCATGCCTTGATGCAGCTTCAGGATCTCGACGATTTGATGCTCGATCGTGTGCAGCGGATTGAGCGACGTCATCGGCTCCTGGAAGATCATGGTGATCTTGTTGCCGCGCACCTGCCGAAGCTGCTTCTCGCTCATCGCAAGCAGGTCGGCGCCCTGGAACAGGATCTTTCCCGAGGGGTGGCTGGCGTTGGGATAGGGCAACAGCTTCAAAACCGACAGCGCCGAGACCGATTTGCCGGAGCCGGATTCGCCGACCAGCGCCACCGTCTCGCCCTTTGCGATGTCGAACGATATATGGTCGACCGCCAGCGACTGGCCGCCGCCCTGGCCGAAGGCGACGCTGAGGTCCTGTACGCTGAGCAGGGGTGCCTCGCTCATCGGAACGTCTTGCGCGGATCGAAGGCATCGCGCGTCGCCTCGCCGACGAAGACCAGCAGCGACAGCATCAGCGAGATGACGATGAAGCCTGAAATGCCGAGCCAAGGCGCATTGAGGTTGCGCTGCGCCTGCTTGAGCAGTTCGCCGAGCGAGGCGGAGCCGGGCGGCAGGCCAAAGCCGAGATAGTCGAGCGAGGTCAGCGTCGAGATCGAGCCTGAGAGCAGAAAGGGCATGAAGGTCAAGGTCGCCACCATGGCGTTGGGCAACAGGTGCCGGAACATGATGGTGCGGTTGGGCACGCCGAGCGCCCGGGCCGCGTTGACATATTCGAAATTGCGGGCGCGCAGGAACTCGGCCCGCACCACGCCGACCAGCGCCACCCAGGAGAACAACAGCATCAGGCCGAGCAGGATGAAGAAGCCCGGCGGCAGGATGGCGGCGACGATGAGCAGGAGATAGAGCACTGGGATCGCGGACCAGATTTCGATGAAACGCTGGAACAGCAG
The DNA here is from genome assembly GCA_014189435.1 of Mesorhizobium loti. NCBI lineage: Bacteria > Pseudomonadati > Pseudomonadota > Alphaproteobacteria > Hyphomicrobiales > Phyllobacteriaceae > Mesorhizobium > Mesorhizobium loti. Next base: position 5,334,427 of record CP050293.1, on the reverse strand, counting down.
ATCGGTCCAACCGCCGAAATAGCCTTGCACGGCGCCGGCCGCGACGCCGATCAAGGCCGAGCCGGCAGTCAGGATCAGGCCGAACAGCACCGAAATGCGGAAGCCGTAGATGACGCGCGCCAGCACGTCGCGTGCCTGGTCGTCGGTGCCGAGCCAGTTCCAGTTGCCGACGATGCAGGCCGGGTCGGCAGCGCCCTGCGGGTACTGGTTGCAGCGCGTCTTGGCGTCATACTGCCAGGACGGCTTGGCCGGGGCTGCTTCCGGAATGGCGTTGTTGACGGTCTGGTAGGAGTAGCGCACCGGCGGCCAGATCATCCAGCCATTGGCGTTGATCTCATCCTGGATGACCGGGTCGCGATAGTCGGTGACGGCATAGAAGCCGCCGAATTTTTCCTCGGGGTAGGCGACCAGCACCGGAAACAGGATCTCGCCCTTGTAGGACGCGATGATCGGTTTGTCGTTGGCGATGAATTCGGCAAACAGCGACAGCACGAACAGGACGAGGAAGATCCACAACGACCAGAAGCCGCGCCGGTTGGCTTTGAAGTTCTGCAGGCGGCGCTTGTTGAGCGGCGACAGAAACGGCCGCTTGATCCGCACGGGTGCCGCCTCCGCGGTGGCAGTAGCCTCCGACATCAGACGTCTCTCCGCTCGAAATCGATGCGCGGATCAACCCAGGTGTAGAGCAGGTCGGACAAGAGCCCGACGAACAGCCCGAGAAGCGAGAAGATGTAGAGATTGGCGAACACCACCGGATAGTCGCGCTCGACCACCGACCTGAAGCCGAGGAGGCCGAGGCCATCGAGGGAAAAGATGTTCTCGATCAACAGCGAGCCGGTGAAGAAGGCCGAGATGAAGGCGCCGGGAAAGCCGGCGATGACAATCAGCATGGCATTGCGGAAGACGTGGCCATAGAGCACTTGCCGTTCCGACAGGCCCTTGGCCCGCGCCGTCACCACATACTGCTTGCGGATTTCTTCCAGGAACGAGTTCTTGGTCAGCAGCGTCGTGGTGGCGAAGGCCGACAGCACCAGAGCGGTCAGCGGCAAGGTCATGTGCCAGAAATAGTCGACGATCTTGCCCCACCAGGACAATTGATCCCAATTGTCCGACGTCAGGCCGCGCAACGGAAACCAGTCCCAGAAGGACCCACCGGCAAACAGAACCATCAGCATGATGCCGAACAGGAAGCCCGGGATGGCATAGCCGACAATGACGACGCCGCTGGTCCAGACGTCGAACGGAGTGCCGTCCTTGACCGCCTTGCGGATGCCGAGCGGGATCGAGATCAGGTAGGACAAAAGCGTGATCCATAGCCCGATCGAGATCGACACCGGCATTTTTTCCAGGATCAGGTCGAGCACGGAAATGTCGCGGAAATAGCTGTCGCCGAAATCGAAGCGGGAATAGTTCCACAACATCATGCCGAAACGCTCGAGCGGCGGCTTGTCGAAGCCGAACTGCTTCTCCAGCTTCTTGATGAATTCCGGATCGAGTCCCTGCGCGCCGCGATATTTCGAGCTGACATCGCCGGCGACGTCGAAATTGGCGCTGCCGCCTGCATCGCCACCGCCGCCGCCGAGGCGGTCGCTGCCACCCTGGTTGGTCAGCCTGGCGATGACCTGCTCGACCGGACCGCCCGGCGCGAACTGGATGACGGCGAAGGATATCGCCATGATGCCGAACAGGGTCGGGATCATCAAAAGGATGCGGCGCAGTATATAGGCGCCCATCAGTTTTTACCCTCCCCCTTGTGGGGAGGGTCGATCCGCGAAGCGGAGCGGGGTGGGGGTAATCTCAAGGCAATGCCGGCGCTAGCACCCCCACCCCGGTTCGCCATCCGCGCTGCGCGCGGAGAGCTCGCCGACCCTCCCCACAGGGGGAGGGTGAAGTGCTGCGCAACATCTCAGCCTTTGCCAATTTTTGCCGCCTTGCCCTTATCGAACCACCACAGCGTCTCGACCGGAAAGCCGAAATCGGGCTTCTGCTCGACAAAGCCGAACATGTCCCAATAGGCGACGCGGTGATTCGCCAGATAGTATGTTGGAATCCAGTCCAGTCGCGCGCGCAAGGCCCGGTCGAGCGCTCTGAGCGCCGTGACGAGTTCAATTCGGCTCTTCGCCTTACCGGCCGCCACGATCATCGCGTCGATGGCCTTGCTTTCGGTGCCCGGATAATTGCGCTGCCCCGGAATTTTCGCCATTCGGGAATCATAGAGCATCTGCAGGCTGTCGTCGGTCGGCGTCGCCCCGATCGACCAATGCAGCAAGGCAAGATCGAAGTCGTAATCGCTGTGCCGCTGCTCATACTGCGCCGAATCGATTTGCCGGATCGAGGCGTCGATCCCGATCGCCTTCATATTCTCGGACCATGGGGTGTAGATGCGAACGATGCCGTCATCCTCGGCCAACATCTCGACCCGCAACCGCTCACCCTTGTCGTTGACGACGAAACTGCCCGCGCGCTTCCAGCCGGCTTGCGCAAGCAATCTCGAAGCTTCGCCCAGCAGCTTGCGGTCATGGCCCGAACCGTCGGAGAGGGGCTGCGTCACCGCTTCTCCAAAGACCTCTGGCGGCAACTCTGCCCGGAACGGCTCCAGCAGGGCCAATTCGCCAGGCGAGGGCAGGCCTTCGGCCTTGTAATCCGATCGTTCGAAGTTCGATTGAGAGCGCTCGTAAGAGCCGTAAAACAGAACCCGCTTCATCCATTCGAAATCGAAGCAATTGGCGATCGCCTGCCGCACCCGTTCGTCGCGGAATTGCGGACGACGCTGATTCAGCGCGACACCTTGCATGTCTGGCGTCTTCTCGCCGGGAAATTCCCGTTTGACGACCTTGCCATCCTTCAACGCCGGAAAGTCGTATCCGGTCGCCCACACCCGTGAGGTGAATTCCTCGCGAAAATGCGTGTCGCCTTTCTTGAAGGCTTCGAAGGCGGCCTGCCGATCAAGATAGAAGTCGATGCGGATACGGTCGAAATTGTAGAAGCCGCGGTTCACCGGGAGATCGCGGCCCCAATAGTCGGCCACGCGGTCAAATTCGACAGTCTGTCCGGCCGCCACGCGCCCAATCTTGTAGGGTCCCGAGCCAAGCGGCGGTGTCATCGTCGAGGCATCGAAATCATTGGCCGTATAAAAGGCCTTGGAGACGATCGGCATCCCCACGATCGCAAGGATGTTTTGCGCCGACTGTTTGCCGTTGAGGGTGAGATCGAGGATGGCGGGATCGACCGCAACCGCGTCGGCCATGTACCGCAACGCCTGGGAAAGGTTCGGATGACCCTTGTCTTTGTAAAGCTTCAGCGAGAAGGCAACGTCCTCCGCGGTCAGGGGCGAGCCGTCGTGGAAACGCGCTTGCGGTCGCAGTGCGAAACGGAAACCGTTGCGGTCTGGCGACAGGGTAACGGTTTCGGCAAGCAGGCCATAGACCGCATCCGGCTCATCGAGCGCGCTTGTCATCAGCGAATCGAAACAGAGTTCGGTGCGCGGCGGCGCCTCCCCCTTCAGCACCAGTGAGTTCAATGTGTTGAAGGTCAGGAAGCTCTGATTGAGGGTCGAGTTCGGCGGCGCAAAATTCATCTGACCGCCTTTGGGGGCGTCCGGATTGACGTAGTCGAAATGCGTGAAGTCCGGTTTGTATTTGAGGTCGCCGAAGGCAGAGAGGCCGTGCAGTTTGGTGCCGGTCGCAGTGTCGGCGAAGGCTTTGCCGGGCAGCAAGGCGGCGGCAGCAACGGCACTGCCCAAGGCCAGGAAGTCGCGGCGGGCAAGGGCCGCCATCAATTGCCGCCCTTGTACTTGGCCGCCAAGGCTTTCTCCTTGTCCGGATCGATCCACCAGGAATCGATGTCGGCACCGACATAGGCGGGCTGCTTGTCGGGGAATTTGAACTTGTCCCAATAGGCCAGCCAGACCACCGAGCGGTAATATTGCGGCAAGACATAGAAGTTCCACAGCAGGATGCGGTCGAGTGCGTGGGTGGCGGCAACGAGATCGTCACGATCTGTGGCGAAGATGATGCGGTCGACCAGCGCGTCGACGGTCGGATCCTTGATGCCCATCAGATTGCGCGAACCTGGCGAGTCGGCGGCTTTAGAGCTCCAGAAGTCGCGTTGCTCGTTGCCCGGCGAATCCGACTGCTGCAGAATCCCGGTGACGACATCGAAATCGAAATTGTTGACGCGGTTGATGTACTGGGTCTGGTCAATGATGCGCAAAGTGGCGTCGACACCGATCTTGCGCAGATTGGCGACATAGGGGCTGGCGATCACCTGGTCGGTATCGTTCCAGCCAAGGATCTCGAACTTGAACGGCGCACCGGTCTTGGCATTGACCATCTTGCCGGCCTTGATCACCCAGCCAGCCTTGGCGAAGAGATCCACTGCCTGTTTCAGGTACTTCCGTTCCGCCTGCGGCGAATCGTAGACCGGCAGCTTGAATTCCTGGGTGAAAAGTTCGGGCGGCAGCTTGTCGCGATATTTTTCCAGGATCTCCAGTTCCTTGCCTTGAGGCAACCCGCTGGAGGCCAGTTCGGTGCCCTGGAAATAACTTGATGTGCGGGTGTTGGAGCCGAAGAACAGCGTGCGGTTCATGCTCTCGAAATCGAACGGGATGGTCAGCGCCTCGCGCACCAGCCGGTCCTGGAACAGCGGCCGCCGCTGGTTGAGGACGAAGCCCTGCATTGCCTGTGGCGCCTGGGTCTGGAAGTCCTTCTTGATGACATCGCCAGCCTGTATCGCCGGGAAATTATAGGCCGTTGCCCATTTGCGCGAGCTGTATTCGCGGTTGATGTCTTCGAGCCCGCCCTTGGTGAAGGCCAGCCAGGCGGCATTGTCGTCGAGGATGTAGGTGTAGCGTCGCGTGTCGAAATTCTCGCGGCCGATCTTCACCGGCAGCTTGGCCGCCCAGTAGTCCGGCACGCGTTGCCAGATGATTTCCGAGCCCGCCTTGAAACTGGCGATCTTGTAGGCCGCCGAACCGAGCGGGATTTCCAGCGTCGGCTTGGCGACGTTGCGCTTCTTGCCGTTGGCATCGGTGCCTTCCCACCAATGTTTCGGCAGCACGGCAAGATCGCCGATGATCTTGGGCAGTTCGCGGTTGCCCTTCTGGTTGAAATGGAACTCGACCTCCCGGTCGGAGATTGCCACCGCATCGGTGACATTCTCAAAATAGCGGCTGTATTGCGGGCTGTTGGCCTTGAGCACCTGGAACGACCAGATCACGTCATCGACGGTGATCGGCTGGCCATCATGCCATTTGGCGCGCGGGTCTAGCCGATAGGTCGCGGAGGAATAATCGGCCGGATATTTGTAGGCGTCTGCGATCAGTGGATGGCTGGTGCTGCCCTCATCGGTCGCCTGCTCCATCAGCGTGTCGTAGAGCAGACCGCCACCGAACCCGACGAGGCCGGCGGCCGGGGATCCCTGGACGATGTACGGATTGAAGCTGTCGAACGTGCCTGGCACCACCGAATTCAGCGTGCCGCCCTTGGGCGCATTCGGGTTGACGTAGTCGTAGTGCTGGAAATTGTCGCCGTATTTGGATTCGCCGATCAGCGATGAGGTGGTGCGCCATTCGTCGGCGCGGGCAGCCTGCAATCCTGCCGCCAGAAGGGCTGCCGCCAGCATCGACTTGAGAAGCGTCCGGCCAACCGTCATGCACTATCCTCTTCGCAATGCCCGTTCATGGGCAATCTAGATGATTTGGCGCTCGTGAAAACCGCCATGCGCGGCTTTGTCGCCGCATATGCATTTTTCCTAACAAAAAAGCCGGGCTGAACCCGGCTTTTTCAAGGTCGTCGAGATGATATCCGGTTATTGAGCCGGAGCCGGGGCGGCAGGAGCGGCCGGCTTGGCGGGCGCTGCGGCTTCAGCCGGCTTGGCCGGGGCTGCTGCATCGGCAGGCTTGGCCGGCGCGCTCGAATCGGCGGCTGCACCCGGTGCCGGCAGCGGCTTGGGGCTGTCGGACAGCGTGCGCAGATAGGCGATGACGTTGGCGCGGTCCTCGTCCTTGGGCAGGCCGGCGAAGCCCATGGCGGTGCCCTTCACGAATTTCTTCGGCGAGGTGATGAAGTGGTTGATGTTGTCGTAGGTCCACTTCTCGGCGCCGCCCTTGGAAAATTCCTTCATGCCTGCCGAATAGGCGAAGCCTTCATGCTCGGCGACCGGGCGGTCGATGAGATCCCACAAATCCGGGCCGACCTTAGTTGGGGCCGCCCTTTTCGCCGGAATGGCAGGCCTGGCATTTCTTGAAGACGGCAGCGCCTTGCTCGACATTGGCGGTCGCCAGCAGGTCGGCGATCGGCTTGGCCGCGACGGCAGGAGCGGCCGGGCCGCCCTCGGCAGGCTCGGCGGCCTCGATGGCAAAGCCGGGCTTTTCAGGCGCCGGCGAAGCAAACAGCGCATCGGACACAATGCCGACCGAGAAGACGACGAAAACGGTTCCGAGCAATCCGGCGAGCAGCTTGTTGACTTCGTTGGAATCCATACGCCCCTTGCTCCCTTTTCCGGCGGACCGAACCGTCCACTCCGTCCGTCGGTATCGTGACCCGCCCTGCCAGGGCGGTCAAATCGGGCGGAAACTAGGTCTTTTGCTGCGGCGTTGCAACACCTATAAGGGCGCTTCCAGTGAGACCTTTTGCCACTTTCCTTGTCCTCTTTTCGAGACGCCTTGCACCTGAGATGTCCACGCTGATCCTGATCCCGGCCCGCATGGCTTCGACCCGCCTGCCGGGCAAGCCGCTGGCCGACATAGCCGGCGCCCCGATGATCGTCCATGTCGCGCGCCGTGCCGCCGAGGCCGACCTTGGCCGGGTGGTGGTGGCGACCGACACGCAAAGCGTGGCCGAAGCGGTGCGCGCGCACGGTTTCGAGGCCGTGATGACGCGCATGGATCACGAATCCGGCTCCGACCGCATCCACGAAGCGCTGGTCGCGCTCGATCCCGGGCGCGACGTCGAAACCATCGTGAATGTGCAGGGTGACCTGCCGACGATCGATCCCCAGATCATCGCCGCGTCGCTCAGGCCGTTCGAGGACAGCGCGGTGGACATCGCTACGCTCGGTGTCGAGATCGTCCGCGACGAGGAAAAGACCAATCCCAACGTCGTCAAGATCGTCGGTTCGCCGCTGTCCGGCACCAGGCTGAGGGCACTCTATTTCACCCGCGCCACGGCACCCTGGGGCGAGGGGCCGCTTTATCACCATGTCGGTCTCTATGCTTACCGCCGCGCAGCGCTCGAGCGTTTTGTCGCGCTGAAGCCGTCGCCACTTGAGCGGCGCGAGCGGCTGGAGCAGTTGCGGGCGCTTGAGGCCGGCATGCGCATCGACGCCGAGATCGTCCAGTCGCTGCCGCTAGGCGTCGACACGCCGGAAGACCTCGAACGCGCCAGAACCATCCTTTCAATCTGAAGCTTCCCCTTCGAGCAGAGACTTTGGCCCATGCCTGAAAAGACCAACAGAATATCCTTCCAGGGCGAGCCGGGCGCCAATTCCGACACCGCCAGCCGCAACATGTTCCCTTCGATGGAGCCGTTGCCGTGTCCGACCTTCGAGGACGCGTTCAACGCGGTCGAGACCGGCAAGGCCGACCTCGCCATGATCCCGATCGAGAACACCATTGCCGGGCGCGTTGCCGATATCCATCATCTGCTGCCGGAATCGAAGCTGCACATCGTCGGCGAATATTTCCTGCCCATTCATTTCCAGCTGATGGTGCTGCCAGGCGTCAAGCGCGACGAGATCAAGACGGTGCACAGCCACATCCACGCGCTTGGCCAGTGCCGCAAATACATCCGCAAGAACGGCTGGAAGGCGATCGTCGCCGGCGACACGGCTGGCGCCGCCAAGATGGTCTCCGAGGTCAAGGACCGCACCATGGCGGCGCTGTCGCCGGCGCTGGCCGCGATCCTCTATGGGCTCGATATCATCGAGCAAAATGTCGAGGACACCGACTCTAACGTCACCCGCTTTGTCGTCCTGACCAAGAACAAGCAATGGGCCGAGCGCCCGTCACCCGACGTCAAGATGATGACGACCTTCATCTTCCGCGTCCGCAACGTGCCGGCCGCGCTCTACAAGGCGATGGGCGGGTTTGCCACCAACGGCATCAACATGACCAAGCTGGAGAGCTACCAGTTGGGGGCTTTCACGGCGACGCTGTTCTACGCCGACATCGAGGGCCATCCCGACGATCCGCTGGTCAAGCTGGCGCTGGACGAGCTTCGCTTCTTCTCCCGCGAAGTGCGGATTCTCGGCGTCTATCCGGCCAGCGCGTCGCGTGAGCAGTGGAAAGTGGCGGACTAAACCACCGAGCCCAGTGGCACGTAGTCGATCTCCATGAAGGCCTCGACCTCCGGCACCCAGCGGTCGCGCACGAAGGCGACATGGTCTGGATGGTCGTTGTACCTGGTATAGGCAGCCTGGTCGGCGAACTCCATCGAGAAGCCGAAATGATAGTCGTTCTTGGGGCTGATCTGCCGCAATTGCTCGAAATGCGTGACGCCCCTGATCGCGGTGAGGATTTTCTTGGCATCGACCAGGAACCTCTTTTCCTCCAGCGAATGCGATGGATGCTTCAGCGTGAAAACGACGGTGTGACGGATCATGTCCTGCTCCTGCAATGTCTTTGAATAATCGCGGCCATCATTCCGAGTCGACCCAGGCGCGGATGAGGTGATGCGCTATCGCGCCTTTCGGTGGCGTGACCAGATTGTCGGCATGCTCCCTGGCCAGCATAAGGCGTACCTCGTCGCGGCCAAACCAGCGGCAGTCCTCCAGCTCGTTGAGGTCGGCCTGGATATCGTCGTTGAGCGGCTCGCCGAAGCAGCCGATCATCAGCGAATAGGGAAACGGCCAGGGCTGGCTGGCGTGGTAGACGACGCGGCCGAGCCTGATGCCGGCCTCCTCCAGTGTCTCGCGGCGCACTGCCGCTTCGATCGTCTCGCCCGGCTCGATGAAGCCGGCAAGGGCGGAGTACATGCCCGGCGCGAAATGACGGCCGCGCCCGAGCAGGCACTTCTCCCGCGTCGCCGTCAGCATGATCGCCACCGGGTCGGTGCGTGGAAAATGCTCGGTCCCGCAATTCGGGCAATGCCGCTTGTAGCCGCCGGCCCGCATCTGCGATTCGGTGCCGCATTTGCTGCAGAAACGATGGCTGGCATGCCAGGCGAGCAGGGCCGCCCCTTGCGCCATCGCGCCGGCAGCCGCCTCGTCGATCAGCCCTTGCATATAGACCGAGCGGTAGTCGATGGCCTTGATGGTCTCCGGCAATTGTTCAGCGTCGATGCCGGCCGGCACCGCCAGCACCGGTCCCTGTTCGGAAAAACCGAGCAGGATGCCTTGCGCCAGTGAAATCTTGAAGGGCTCGCTCTCGGCGGCGCCGAACCAGGGGTCGAGACCACCGCCATACCCGAGCTTCAGAAAGAGCCGGCCGCCATTCATCAGAAGCAGCCTTGTCGCCGGGTCGGCGAGCGCCTTGTCGACGGAATCGTCGGCGCGGTTCTCGGATTGCCGGTCGATGGTGTTGCCGGCAAAGCCGACGAACTGGCTCGGCTCGCGCAAAGGCGCGTCAAACAGGCGGAAGCTCATGGAGACTCTGGCGTACGTTGCGGGATGGACACGGGGAACGCTTATAGCGCCGCCTTGATCGTTTCGGCAAACCGCCGCAGGTCGGAACGTTGATAGGGCTCACGCAGGCCGTGCCCCCATACTGGGCCTGGCCAGCCGGGATCGCCTTCCGAACGCGCGATGACATGGATGTGCAGCTGGCGCACGATGTTGCCGAGCGCGCCGGTGTTGATCTTGGTGCAGCCGGTCGCTTTTTTCAGTCCCTGCGCCACCATATTGGTCTCGAAGGTCAGCATCGCCTGGTCGAGCGGCGTCATGTCGTGGATTTCCTCCGCGCCCGGCCGCTGCGGCACCAGAAGCAGCCATGGCCAGCGACGGTCGTTCATCACCCGCAGTTCGCACAGCCCAAGCCACATCAACTGCTCGCTGTCCGCCTCCAGCCGGGCGTCCAGCGTGAATCCGGCCTTCAGGCCCGGCAACATCGGCGTTTCCCTTGCTTTTCTTGGTTTGCTCAAACGCAGGAACGCTAGAGCGGCGGCAAGGGGGCTGCAAGCGAATCATTGCGCGCCTCACGGTTTGGTGCGCCAATTCCATATCTTTACGATTTCTCCGGCGCACTTGCATTTCGTCGCACAATTGCCGATATGGAAAGCGGGAGGTTGGTGGTGGACGATCCACTCGCCAACCGGGTCAGGTCCGGAAGGAAGCAGCCCTAACGAGCCCGGAACGGGTCATTGTTCCAGCCTCCCACCTCATCGGCCCCTCTCGCGACATTGACGACGCATTGCAGCGCGGGCGAGACTATTGGAGCAATTCCAGGGAAAGTGTGAGCGGTTTCCCGTCCGGAATTGCGTCAAAGCAAAGTGATAGAGCGGTTCGCCGTTTCCAGAAACGGTGAAACGCTCTAACAGGAATCGGCCGCCTTCGGGCGCGGCCATTTGGAGCTTTACGGGCGAATGAGCGAAGCCGGAAATTCGGGACCAAAAAGCCTGGAGATAGGCAAGGCCGCCGCCTATCGCGTTCTGGCGCGCAAGTACCGTCCTTCGAACTTCTCCGAACTGGTCGGCCAGGAGCCGACGGTGCGCACCCTCACCAATGCCTTTGCCACCGGCCGCATCGCCCAGGCCTGGATGCTGACCGGCGTGCGCGGCGTCGGCAAGACCACGACGGCGCGCATACTCGCGCGGGCCCTGAACTATAAAACCGCCACCGTCGACCAGCCTTCGGTCGACCTTGCCGTGCTCGGCGAGCATTGCCAGGCGATCATGGAAGGCCGCCATGTCGACGTCATCGAGATGGACGCCGCCTCGCACACCGGCATCGACGACATCAGGGACATCATCGAGCGCGTGCGCTACGCGCCGGTCTCGGCCCGCTACAAGGTCTACATCATCGACGAAGTGCACATGCTGTCGACGCAGGCCTTCAACGGCCTGCTGAAGACGCTGGAAGAGCCGCCGCCGCACGTCAAATTCATCTTCGCCACCACCGAAATCCGCAAGGTTCCGATCACCGTCCTGTCGCGCTGCCAGCGCTTTGACTTGAGGCGCATCGACGCCGGCGCGCTGGTCGCGCATCTGTCCTCGATATCGGCCAAGGAAGGCATTTCGGTCGACGACGATGCGCTGGCGATGATCGCGCGCGCCGCCGAAGGTTCGGCCCGCGATTCGCTCTCCATCCTCGATCAGGCGATTGCCCATGGTGCCGGCTCGGTCAGCGCCGATGCGGTTCGGGCGATGCTGGGGCTCGCCGACCGCGCCCGCATCGTCGACCTGTTCGAACATGTCATGAAGGGCGATGTGGCGGCAGCCCTTGGCGAATTCCGCGCACAGTACGATACCGGCGCCGATCCGGCCGCCGTGCTGACCGATCTTGCCGAATTCAACCATCTCGTCACTCGGCTGCGTTTCGTGCCGACGGCCATCGAGGATGCCTCGCTATCCGAGGACGAGCGGCAGCGCGGCGCGGATTTCGCCAGGACGCTGTCGGTCAGGGTGCTGTCGCGGACCTGGCAGATGCTGCTCAAGGGCATTCCCGAGGTGCAGTCCTCCAACCGGCCGGTGAGTGCCGCCGAAATGGTGCTGATCCGGCTGGCGCACGCCGCCGACCTGCCGACGCTGGACGAGGCGTTGAGATCGCTTGAGGGCGCAGCACCGCTGCAAAATGGCGCGCCGCGCCCGAATGGCGCCCCCGCAGGGTCCGGCAATGGCGGCGGCGCCAGCGCGGTGACGCAGACGCGTATGCCTGCCGGGTCGGGCGGCGCACAGACCATGCGGCTGGTCGAAGCCACGCCCGCCCCCGTTGCCTTCGTCGCTCCGCCGGAACCGGTCGTGGAGACGCAATCGGCGCCGCTGAAATCGCTGGCCGACATCATTGCCCTGGCCGATGCGCAGCGCGACATCGCCTTCAAGGTGCAGGTCAAGAGCTATATCCGCCTTGTGCGCATCGAGCCCGGCCGTATCGACGTCGGCCTGACCAGCGACGCGCCCAAGATGCTGCTCAACGACCTGACGACGAAGTTGCGCGCCTGGACCGGCCGCAGCTGGCTGGTCTCGCTTTCGAAGGAAGAGGGCGGCCAGACCCTTGCCGAAATGGAATCGGCCAAGCGCGAGAACGCCTTCCTCGACGCCAAGAGCGACCCGACGGTGGCCGCCATCCTGGCGCGCTTTCCCGGTGCCAAGATCATCGACGTGCGCATTCCAGACGCGCCGGAAGCCGAAACGACAGAGGCAGAAGTCCCGGTCGAGCCCCCGGCTGACGACGACGAAACCTGACCCAGCCACGAATCCGCAAAGGACCCGACCATGAAAGATCTTCTCGGCCTGATGGGCAAGGCGAAGGAAATGCAGGCCAAGTTTCAGGCCATGCAGGACGAGATCGCCACGCTGGAAGCGTCCGGCCAAGCCGGCGGCGGTCTGGTCAACGTGACGCTGACCGGAAAATTCGAGATGAAGTCACTGAAGATCGATCCGTCTTTGTTCAAGGAGGACGATGTCGAAATCCTCGAAGACCTGGTGCTCGCCGCCCACAACGACGCCAAGACCAAGGTCGAGCAGATCATGCAGGAAAAAACCAAGGCGCTGACCGCCGGTCTGCCGATCCCGCCGGGAATGAAGCTGCCCTTCTAGCATTCGGCGCGCTCCATGACCGACGAGCCCTCCGAAAGATTGATCGAGCAACGTATCCGCAACAGGATCTACGAGATCCTGGAAATCCTGGCCGATTGCGACGGCGGCGTCGATCTCGTCGGCATCAAGGGTTACTTCAATCTGTTCGAGGATTTCGTCCATCGCCCGTCGATCGAAGCCGGCACGTCGGCGCTTTCGAAGGACGAGCGCGCCATCGTGCTGGAGATCGCCGAATTCCTGGAAGCAGCCAGCGAGACAAACCCGGACTTCACCAAGGCCGAATTCATCGAAAGCGACTGGCCGGCAAAGATCGCGCCGACGGCCAGGGACGCGCGGACGCTGTTCCTCCGGCGCGGCCTGTTTTCGGAGAAGCTCGAGGAGCTTGAGCCTGGCCAGCCGGCCGCGGTTGCGGCCGGGCGATAGACCGGTTCCAGGAAAAACGTGACGCGGTTTTCCCTAGGCAATTGCGGCGAAACAAAGAGAGAGCGGTCATCGCTTTTGTGAAACGATGGCTCGATCTATCTGGAAAGCCACGAAATTGTGCCAATTTGGCAACAGTACGTTGTTAATAACGTTTTGGCCATCATTTTGCCCGAAAGTGTCTCATTCTTGCCGCAGCTTGGGGGCGGGCACGAAGTGAGAGGGTTACCTGTTGATTTCCACGCGATGGAAGACGCCGCTGTTGCTCGGCGCCGTCATTTCACCCCTGTTTTTGGCTGCCTGCAGCCAGACCACTTCGCACGGCATGTCCGTTGCCAGCCTGACCGACGCCATCACGCCGAGTTTCCTGAGCTCCCGGGCCTACAGCCATACGCCGAAGGACAAGGAATGCCTGGAAAGGGCGATGTTCTTCGAGTCCAACCGCTCAAGCCGCGACGGCATGATCGCGGTCGGCACGGTGGTGATGAACCGGCTGCGCTCCGGTAACCACGGCAGCACCATCTGCCAGGTGGTGGGCGAACCCGGGCAGTTCGCGCCCGGCGTCATGACTAGGCCGATGAATTCACGCGCAATGCCCGATGTCGAGGAAGCAGCCGACGCCGTGCTCAAGGGCGAGCGCAAGGCCAAGCTCAAGAACACCATGTATTTCCACACCGCCGGGCTGCGCTTCCCCTACAAGAACATGCACTACACCATGGTTGCCGGCGGCAATGCCTTCTATGAGAAGCGCGGCCGCAACTGGCAGCCGCTGCCGGATGAGCCGCAGGTCGCCATTGCCTCGGCGGCGCCGGAGAAGCCAGCCGCACCGGTGACGCTGGTCGCGTCCGCCGAGCCGGTGCGTCCGGCCAGGACTGCAACCGTTCGATCCGCTCCTGCCCAACAGACCTTTGTGACCGCAGCCGCCGCGCCGACCGCGAAATCCGCGCGTGTCTCGGCGGAGCCGATGGTGGTGGCGATGCAGGAGCCGATGGAGGAACCGGATGCCGCCCGTTTTGGCGGAACCTTGAACACAAGGACAAGGGTCATCTCCTCGGTTGAGGACGCGCCGCAAGAGGCGTCGATGGGGTTCCAGTCGACGCCTGAGAACACCGACGCCATCGGCGCGATGATCGTCAGCCAGGGCCGGCCGCTCGAAGCCAACTGAACGGATCCGCACTCCGTAGGGTCCGACAATTCAACATGGCGGATCCGGTGCCGACGCAGGCTGTTTCAAAGCGCGCTGAAAAATCCTAGATCAGAGCGATGTCCAAGCGAATCGCCGGTCCCGAGATCGAACGCCTGATCCAGCTCCTGGCCAAGGTGCCGGGGTTGGGTCCCCGTTCGGCCAGGCGCGCGGCCCTACATCTGATCAAGAAGAAGGAACAGCTGCTGTCGCCGCTCGCTGCCGCCATGGCCGAGGCGGCCGACAAGGTGTGCATCTGCTCGACCTGCGGCAATGTCGATACATCCGATCCCTGCATGATCTGTACCGATCCGCGCCGTGATGCCGGCACCATCATCGTCGTCGAGGACGTCTCCGACCTGTGGGCGCTGGAGCGCGCGGCGGCGATGAATGTGCGCTACCACGTGCTCGGCGGCACGCTGTCGCCGCTCGACGGCATCGGCCCCGACCAGCTCAACATGCGCTCGCTGGTCGACCGCGTCGCCGGTGGCGAGGTCAAGGAGATCATCCTCGCCGTCAACGCGACGGTCGAGGGCCAGACGACCGCGCATTACCTTACCGACCAGCTGTCCGGCTTCGATATCAAGGTGACACGGCTGGCGCATGGCGTGCCGGTAGGCGGCGAACTCGACTATCTCGACGAGGGCACGCTGGCTGCGGCGCTGCGCTCGCGGACGGCGTTTTGACGCAATTGGCGGGGATGCTTGCGGAGATGACTGCATTCCTTGGCGCCCCCCTCTGTCCTGCCGGACATCTCCCCTTCAAGGGGGGAGATTGGCCGTCACACCTGTTTTCGCGAATTTTCAAAGTTGCTGGTTTGGCGCCGCGGTCGAAGCGGCTGATCTCCCCCTTGAAGGGGAGATGTCCGGCAGGACAGAGGGGGGCGCCACGGAACGCAACCTTCGCAATCTCATCTCTGCATTTCTTCTGGCCGTGCTGACTAGTCTCTTCATTCTCCCCTCGGCCTCCGCCGCAAAGATCGACGACCAGTTCCGCGCCTGGCTGCAAAGCGATCTCTGGCCGCAAGCCAAGGCGAAAGGCATTTCCAAAAAAACCTTCGATGCCGCCTTCGATGGCATCAAGCCCAATCTGAAGCTGCCCGACCTGGTCAAGCCGGGCGAGAAGGCGACCACGCCGCAGAAGCAGCACCAGGCCGAATTCGGTTCGCCCGGCGCCTATTTCGCCGAGAAGACGGTTGGCGCGGTGACATCTGGCGGGCGGGCACGCGAAGCCGCCAATGCCAGGACACTTGCGGCCATCGAAAAGCGTTATGGCGTGCCGGGCGAAGTGCTGCTGGCGATCTGGGGTCGCGAGACCGGCTTCGGCGCGGCGAAGATGCCCTACGACGCCTTCGAAGTGCTGGGCACCAAGGCGTTCATGTCGACCAAGAAGGACTTCTTCCGCACCGAACTCCTGGCCGCACTCGAAATCGTCGAGCGCGGACTGGCCCCGGTCGGCGCGATGAAATCGTCCTGGGCCGGCGCGCTCGGCCAGCCGCAATTCATGCCGACCTCGTTCCTGAAACATGCCGTCGATTTCGATGGCGACGGCCGCGTCGACATCTGGAACTCGACGCCGGACGTGCTGGCCTCGATCGCCAACTATCTCGTCCACTATGGCTGGGTGAAGGGCCGTGGCTGGGGTTTCGAGGTGACCGTGCCGGAGACGGTCTCGTGTTCGTTGGAAGGTCCTGACCAGGGCAAGAAGATCTCCGAGTGGGCGGCAATGGGCATCAGCCGTGTTGGCGGCAAACCGTTTCCGGCGAGTGAGCTGAAGGCCGAGGGATTTCTGCTGATGCCGGCAGGGCGCAGCGGCCCGGCCTTTATCGCCACGCCGAATTTCTACGTGCTGAAGGAATACAACACCAGCGACCTCTACGCGCTGTTCATCGGCCATGGCGCCGATCGCATCGCCCATGGCGATCAGAATTTTGCCGGCAGCTGGGGCGCGGTCGGCGGGCTGCACCGCTCTGACATCGCCGCCCTGCAACGCGCGCTGGAAGCCAAGGGCTATGATGTCGGCAGCGCCGATGGCCTGCCCGGCTTCAAGACCCGCCGTTCGATCGGCACATGGCAAGCCAAGAACGGCCGCGCCGCCACCTGCTTCCCTGACGCCGACCTGGTCGCAGTGCTGAAATAGCTCTGGAATTAGTAGATTTTTCTCGATCGGCCGCCTCGATTGGCTAGCCTATGCGTCGACACCCCACCGGCCTTTCTGGCCCAATGAGCCGTCGTATAAATGCTCGTTGCCCGCCACGGGGCCGCCGGATATGGTGTTGACCAACTGGACAAAAACCGCAACGGTAAGAGATCAGAGAGGCCGTCTCCAGGCCCCGAAAAAAAATCCGCAACCCTGAGCCGGGAACTCAGGTCAACAAACAACAAAACAGGGAACAATCACAATGATGATGGAAAAGTTTGCTCTACGCTCCCGCATCTTGCTCGCGGGTGCAGCCATGTCCGCGCTGCTCCTGGCCGGCGCGCCAGCCGGCGCGGTCACGCCCGCCGACACGCTGGTCGAAGGGTTCGCGATCGACGACATCATCTCCATGGATCCGGGCGAGGCGTTCGAGCTGTCGACCGCCGAGGTCACCGGCAACACTTATGATCTGCTGGTCCGTCTCGATCTCAGCGACACCTCCAAGGTCAAGGGCGACCTCGCCGAAAGCTGGACCGTCTCCGACGACGGCCTGACCTACACCTTCAAGCTCAAGCCCGGCCTCAAATTCGCTTCCGGCAATCCGGTCACCGCGGCCGACGTCGCCTGGTCGTTCGAGCGCGTCATCAAGCTGGACAAGAGCCCGGCCTTCATCATCGGCCAGTTCGGCATCAGCGGCGACAACGTCACCGAAAAGGCCAAGGCGGTCGACGACGGCACTTTCCAGTTCACCGTCGACAAGGCCTATGCGCCGAGCTTCGTGCTGAACTGCCTGTCGGCAACGGTCGCTTCGGTGGTCGACGCCAAGGTGGTCAAGGAACATATCGCGGCGGTAACGCCAAGTGCCGACTACAAATGGGACAATGATTTCGGCAATGCCTGGCTGAAGACCGGCTATGCCGGTTCAGGTGTCTTCAAGCTGCGCGAATGGCGGGCCAACGAGGCCGTCGTTCTCGAGCGCAACGACAACTACTACGGCGAAAAGGCCAAGCTTGCCCGCGTCATCTACCGCAACATGAAGGAAAGCTCGGGCCAGCGTCTGGCGCTCGAGGCCGGCGACATCGACGTTGCCCGCAATCTCGAGCCGAACGACCTCGACGCCATCGCCAAGAATGCCGACCTCACCACCACGAGCGCGCCGAAGGGCACGGTCTATTACATCAGCCTCAACCAGAAGAACGCGAACCTCGCCAAGCCGGAGGTGCGCCAGGCGTTCAAGTATCTGGTCGACTATGATGCCTTGAGCTCGACCATCCTCAAGGGCATCGGCGAAATCCACCAGACCTTCCTGCCCAAGGGCGTGCTCGGGGAACTCGACGAAAATCCCTTCAAGCTCGACGTCGCCAAGGCCAAGGAATTGCTGGCCAAGGCTGGTCTGGCCGACGGCTTCAGCGTAACCATGGACGTACGCACCGGCCAGCCGACGACCGGCATGGCCGAATCGATCCAGCAGACGCTCGGCCAGGCCGGTATCAAGCTCGAGATCATCCCCGGCGACGGCAAGCAGACGCTGACCAAGTATCGTGCCCGCAATCACGATATCTATATCGGCCAGTGGGGTCAGGACTATTTCGATCCGAACTCCAACGCCCAGACTTTTGCCTCGAACCCGGACAATTCGGATGCAGCCAAGACCAAGACGCTGGCCTGGCGCAACGCCTGGGACATTCCGGATCTGACCAAACAGACGGAAGGGGCGCTGCTCGAAAAGGATGCGGGCAAGCGCGCCGATATGTACAAGGACCTTGAGAAGAAGATCCTCGACACCAGCCCCTTCGTCGTCATCCACCAGCAGCTGGAAGTCGCCGGCCTGCGCAAGAACCTCAAGGGTTTTGCGCTCGGCCCGAGCTTCGACAGCAATTTCGTCGGGCCGGTGTCCAAGGAATAGTGTTCGCGGACACGCCGCATGAGCGCGGTTGAAAAAGAAGTGGCGGCGGGGCGCGGCAGCGCCCGTGCCGTTGCTATCGCATCTTCGCTTGGCCGTTTCCTGGTCATCGCGATCACGACCTATCTTGGTCTGCTCGCGGTGACCTTCTTCATCGGCCGCGTCATCCCGATCGACCCGGTGCTGGCGGTGCTTGGCGACCGGGCGCCGGCCAATGTCGTCGAGCGTACGCGCCGCGAGATGGGCCTCGATTTGCCGCTGGTCGAGCAGTTCTACATCTATGTGAAAAATGCCCTGAACGGCAATTTCGGCGTCTCGGTGCTGACCACCAATCCGGTCATGACCGACATTCGCCGCGCGCTGCCGGCAACCACGGAGCTGGCGACGCTGGGAACGCTGATCGGTGCGCTGTTCGGCGTGCCGCTTGGCGTGCTGGCCGCGGTCAGGCGCGGCAGCCTCATCGATCAGATCGTGCGCGTCATCGGCCTGATCGGCTACTCCGTGCCGATCTTCTGGCTTGGCCTGCTGGCGCTGGTGCTGTTCTACGCCAAGCTTCAATGGGTCGCTTTTCCGGCCCGGCTCGACGTCGTCTACGAATACACCTTCACGCCGATCACCGGCTTCTACCTCCTGGATTCCCTGTGGCAGGGGCAGTGGGATGTTTTCTACGACGCCTTCCGCCACATCATCTTGCCGGCCTCGCTGCTCGGCTATTTCTCGCTCGCCTATATCAGCCGCATGACGCGCTCGTTCATGCTCAACGAATTGTCGCAGGAATACATCGTCGCGGCGCGCGCCAAGGGCCTGTCGGAAACCCGCATCATCTGGGGCCACGCGCTGCGCAATGCCGCGGTGCCGATGGTGACGGTGATCGCGCTTTCCTATGCCGGGCTGCTCGAAGGTTCGGTGCTCACCGAGACCGTCTTCTCGTGGCCCGGCATCGGCCTCTACATCACCAACTCGCTGCAGAACGCCGACATGAACGCCGTGCTCGGCGGCACCATCGTCATCGGTTCGGTGTTCATCGCCATCAACCTGCTCTCCGACCTGCTCTACCGGGTGCTCGATCCGAGGACGAAGGTAAGATGAACAGAGGTATCCTACTTTCGGGCCCAGCTGCGGCCAATCACCCCCACTCCGGCCCTTCGGGCCACCTCTCCCCCTGCCCGGGGGAGAGGAAAAGCCGGGCGCACGCTTGGCGCCTTTCCTCTCCCCCGTCGAGCGGGGGAGAGGTGGTCTGCGAAGCAGACCGGAGTGGGGGTCGACAGCTCCAGGAGGCATCGTCATGACCGCCTCCGACGCCCGCCCTCTCTCCCGTCGCGATTGGCTGCTCAGCGAGCGGCCGGCCTCGCGCATGCAGGCAAGGCTCGGCCGCGCCTATGTGGCGTGGCGGCGCTTTTCCGCCAATCGGCTGGCTTTTCTCGGCCTGCTCATCATCATTGCCCTGCTGGTCGTTGCCGCCCTTGCCGGGGTGCTGGCGCCCTATTCGCCGACATTCGGCGACCTCAAGGGGTCGCGCCTGCTGGCGCCGAGCGCCGAGCACTGGTTCGGCACCGACGATCTCGGCCGTGATATCCTTTCGCGCATCCTCTACGGCTCGCGCTGGACGCTCTATGTGGTCATCCTGGTTGCCATCATCGCCGCACCCATCGGCCTTCTGGTCGGCACCGTTGCCGGCTATGCCGGCGGCTGGACCGACGCCGTCCTGATGCGCATCACCGACATCTTCCTCGCCTTTCCCAAGCTGATCCTGGCGCTCGCCTTCGTCGCCGCACTCGGGCCCGGCATCGAGAATGCGGTGCTGGCCATCGCCATCACCTCCTGGCCGCCTTACGCCCGCATCGCGCGGGCAGAGACGCTGACGGTGCGCAATTCCGATTACATCAAGGCGGTGCAACTGATGGGCGCTTCGCCCTTCCGCATCGTGCTGCGCCACATCATGCCGCTCTGCATCTCCTCGCTGATCATCCGGGTGACGCTCGACATGGCAGGCATCATCCTGACCGCCGCCGGGCTCGGTTTCCTCGGCCTTGGCGCACAGCCGCCGCTGCCGGAATGGGGTACGATGATCGCTTCGGGCCGCCGCTTCGTGCTCGATCAGTGGTGGGTGGCCGGTGCGCCGGGCTTCGCCATCCTCATCGTCAGCCTCGGCTTCAACCTGCTCGGCGATGGCCTGCGCGACGCGCTCGATCCCCGCAGTGGTGACCAATGAGTGGCGACCCCAATCAGCAGAAATCAATGAGCGCTCTGCTCGATGTCGACGATCTGCGCGTCACTTTCCCGACCCGCACCGGGTTGATCGAGGCGGTGCGCGGCGTCTCCTTCTCGCTCGGCCGCGAACGGCTCGGCATCGTCGGCGAGTCCGGCTCGGGCAAGTCGCAGACCGGCCGTGCCATCATGGGCCTGACGCCGCCGCAGGCGCGGATATCGGCCAACAAGCTCGCCTTCGACGGCATCGACCTGCTCAACGTCTCGCCACGCGAACGCCGGAAGCTGCGTGGCAAACGCATCGCCATGATCCTGCAGGATCCAAAATACTCGCTCGACCCGGTGATGAGCATCGGCCGCCAGATCGTCGAGACGCTGCGCACCCATGAAAAGGTCGGCAAAGCCGAGGCGCGCGACCGCGCGCTGGCGATGCTGGAGGCGGTGCAGATCCGTGATCCCTCTCGCGTCTTCGACCTGCATCCGCATGAGGTGTCCGGAGGCATGGGTCAGCGCGCCATGATCGCCATGATGCTGATCGCCGGGCCGGAAATGATGATTGCCGACGAGCCGACCTCGGCGCTCGACGTCACTGTGCAGCTCGACGTGCTCGGCATTCTCGACCGGCTGGTCAGCGAGCGCGGCATGGGGCTGATCTTCATCTCGCATGATCTGCGCCTGGTCTCGTCCTTCTGCGACCGCGTCATCGTCATGTATGCCGGCAAGGTGGTCGAGCAGCTCAAGGCTTCGGAACTCGGCCGCGCCCAGCATCCCTACACGCGCGGCCTGCTCAACTGCATGCCCAAGATCGGCGCCGACCGTCACCCGCTGCCGGTGCTCGACCGCAAGCCGGAGTGGGCGGCATGACTTCTGCGATCGCCGTCGACAGGCTGGAAGTGATCTTCGACCGTTTTCGCGCGCTGAAGGGCGTCGGCCTCGACGTGCAGCCGGGCGAATCTTTCGGCCTGGTCGGCGAATCCGGCTCCGGCAAATCGACGCTGCTCAGGGCCATCGCCGGCCTTGCGCCGGTCGCATCGGGCAGTATCACCGTCAATGGCAAGACGCTCGGCACCCGCCGTGACAAGGCTTTCTACCGCGAAGTGCAGATGGTCTTCCAGGATCCGTACGGTTCGCTGCACCCACGCCAGACCGTCGACCGCCTATTGCAGGAGCCGCTTGCCATCCATGGCTTTGCCGATGGCGAAAAGCGCATCCAGCGGGCGCTCGACGAGGTCGGCCTCGGCAACGGTTTTCGCTTCCGCTACTCGCACCAATTGTCGGGCGGCCAACGCCAGCGCGTGGCGATCGCGCGTGCCTTGATCCTCGAACCGTCGATCCTGCTGCTCGACGAGCCGACCTCGGCGCTCGACGCCTCGGTGCAGGCGGAGGTGCTCAATCTGCTGGAAGAGATCCGCCGGCGGCGCAAGCTGACCTTCCTGATGGTCAGTCACGACCTCGCCATCATCACCCATATGTGCGAGCGGCTGATGGTGATGCAAAGCGGCGAGGCGGTGGAGAATCTGGCGGCGGCCGATCTCGTCGAACGTCGCGTGACCAAGGACTATACGCGCAACCTGTTGCGGGCCAGCGACGGGTTTGTGAGAACCGCCTGAATTCGTTTTCTCGTTTTGCGCCGAACAACCATCTTGGGGAATTCCTATGGAGGAATGGAAGTTTGCGGATCCGCCCAATCTCGCAGTGTTCTCGGACAAGAGCATATTTAAACGTGGCGACTGGATCGCATACGTTGTGCATGAAGATGACGACGACGACAGCTACAACGACGAAGGTGGCAGTTGGCAATTCCACAACAGCGAACCCGGACCTGTGGATGACGGCGACATAATGCTCGTCGGCCTGCAAGAGGTGGTACGGTGGGATGAGACCATCCTGGAGTTGGCCGATTTGCCAAAAGGTTGGCATGCTTGGCGCGCCTCGAAATCGTCGCCATGGCGGCGCGCCAAGTCACGCCCCGTACCCTCCAACGACAACGAATGACCCGGCAAAGCCTTAAGTCTGAGCTTGCACCGGTTCGCCGCTCTCCACGGGTGGCTCTTCCTGGGCTTTCGGCTCCTTGATCCTGAACCACGTCACATAAAGCGCCGGCAGGAACAGCAGCGTGATCGCCGTGCCGGCGATGATGCCGCCCATCATGGCATAGGCCATCGGCCCCCAGAACACTTCGCGTGCGATCGGGATCAGCGCCAGGCTGGCGGCCGCCGCCGTCAGCGCGATCGGCCGCATGCGGTGTTCCGTCGCCTCGATGACGGCGGCCCAGCGGTCCTTGCCTTCGGCGACGAGGTCCTCGATCTGCACGATCAGGATGACCGAGTTGCGGATCAGGATGCCGATCAGCGCCAGCACGCCGAGAATGGCGACGAACCCAAGCGGCGCCCCGCTGGGCACCAGTGCGGCCACCACGCCGATCAGGCCGAGCGGCGCCACCGCCACGACCAGGAACAGGCGCTGGAAGCTTTGCAGCTGGATCATCAGGATGGTCGCCATGACGAACAGCATCAGCGGCACCACCGCGGCGATAGGTCCCTGGCTTTTGGCGCTCTCCTCGACCGAGCCCGCGGTCTGGACTGAATAGCCCGGCGGCAGCTTGGCGATGAAGGCGTCGACCGATGGCTTCAGCTCGTTGACGACGGTGGCCGGCAGCACATCGCCAACCAGCCCGGCGCGCACGGTGATCGTCGGAATGCGGTTACGCCGCCACACCGTCGGCTGTTCGAGGTCGTAGCGGAAGTTCGCCACCGCCGCGAGCGGGATCGCCTCACCGTTGCCGGTTGGCAGCTGGAGGTTCTGCAGCGTATCGATCGAGCCGCGTTCGGCCCCGCGCGAGCGCGCAATGACGTTGATCAGATAGGTGGCGTCGCGCACCTGGGTGATGGTGGCGCCGCCGACCGTGCTGTTCAGCGCGCTGGCGATATCGGAGGAGGTGATGCCGAGCTGGCGCGCCTTGTCCTGCAGCACGTCGACCCTGAGCACGCGCTGCGGTTCGTTCCAGTCGAAGGTCGACGCCGCCAGCTTCGGATTGACCGAAATCAGGCCGGCGAATTGCTGCGCCAGCTCGCGCACCGTCTGGATATCGGGGCCGCCGACGCGGTACTGTACCGGACGCCCGACCGGCGGTCCGAGTTCGAGCGGCTTGACGAAGGCGTCGGTGCCGACGAATTCCTCGCGCAGCAGCTTCTCCAGCACAGGCTTCAGCCGATTGCGCGCCTCGATGCTCTTGGTGACGATGACCGTCTGGCCGAAATAGGGATTGGCCGGCTGTACGTCGAAGGTGAGCACGAAACGCACCGCACCCTGGCCGATATAGGAACTGAAATGGTCGATATCGGGATTGCCGGTCAGCGCTCGCTGCTCGAAACGCTCGATCTGGTCGCGGGTCTCGGTGACCGACGAGTTCTGCGGCAGATTCCAGTCGACAATCAACTCCGGCCGATCCGACGGCGGAAAGAACTGCTGCTGGACGAGGCCGAAGCCGGCTATCGAGCCGGCAAACAACAGCACGGTGGCGATGATGGTCAGCCAGTGATGGCGCACAGAGCCGAGCAGCACGCGCCTGAACAGGGTGGTGAAGCGGCCAGGCTTGTCGTGATGCTTTTGTTTCATCGTCGCCGGCAGGATGGTGACGCCGAGCAGCGGCGCGAACAGCACCGCCACGATCCACGACACCAGAAGCGACACGGCAATGACGACGAACAGCGTAAAAGTGTATTCACCGGCGGGGCTGTTGTTGAGGCCGATCGGGATGAAGCCGGCGACGGTCACCAGCGTGCCGGTCAGCATCGGGAACGCGGTCGAGGTGTAGACATAGGTCGCTGCCTTGCGCAGATTGTCACCGACCTCCAGCCGCGCCACCATCATCTCGACGGCGATCATCGCGTCGTCGACCAGCAGCCCGAGCGCGATGATCAGTGCCCCCAGCGAGATGCGCTGCAGCGAGATGCCGAGATAGGCCATGACCGTGAAAGTGATGGCCAGAACCAGCGGGATCGACAGCGCCACGACGAAGCCGGCGCGCATGCCGAGGCTGATGAAGGACACGGCCAGCACGATGGCGACCGCCTCGGCCAGCGCCCGGGTGAAGCCCGAAACCGCTTCCTCCACGATCACCGGCTGATCGGCGACCAGATGCACACCGACGCCGACCGGCAGGTCGGCCAGCACCTCGTTCATTTTCTTCTCAAGTGCGGCGCCGAATTCGAGCAGATTGGCGTTGGGCTTCATGCCGATGGCAAGCCCGATGGCGTCCTGGCCGTTGAAGCGGAACAGCGCCGTCGGCGGATCGGCATAGCCGCGCCGGATCGTTGCCACATCGCTCAGCCGGAAAAAGCGGTCGTTGACGCGCAGATTGATGCCGCGCAGGCTGTCCTCGGAGGTGAACTGGCCACCGACCCGGACGCTGACGCGCTCGGGTCCGGATTCGACGACGCCCGACGGCGTTATGGCGTTCTGCGCCTGCAGGCTGGCCACGATCGCTTGCTGGTTGAGACCAAGTGCAGCGATCTGGCGGGTCGAGAATTCGAGATAGATGGCTTCGTCCTGGTCGCCGACCAGATCGACCTTGCCGGCGTTGGGCACGGTCAGGATCCTCGTCCTGACATCCTCGACATAATCGCGCAGCTGGCGCGGCGTCAGCCCGTCCGAGGTGAAGGCGTAGATATTGCCATAGACGTCGCCGAAGCGATCGTTGAAGAACGGCCCCTGCACGCCTTGCGGAAACTGCGCCTGGATGTCGTTGACCATGTTGCGCACCTGAGTCCAGTTCGGCACGACATCGCGCGCCTTGGTGGTGTCCTTCAGGTTGACGAAGATGACGGTCTTGCCAGCGGTGGTGACCGAGCGGGTGAAGTCGAGACTGTCCAGTTCCTCCAGTTTCTTCTCGATGCGGTCGGTAACTTGCCGCACCGTCTCGTTGACCGATGCGCCCGGCCAGTTGGCCTGGATGACCATGGTCTTGATGGTGAAGGGAGGGTCTTCCTCGCGGCCGAGATTGAGGTAGGCAAAGATGCCGGCAACGACGAAGACCAGCATGAAGTACCAGACCAGCGACCGGTGGTTGAGCGCCCAGTCCGAGAGGTTGAACCCCTTCATGTCGCCCTTCCTTGCGGGATCTTGACCTTCTGGCCCTCAACCAGGCTGTGGACGCCGGCGGTGACGACGCGCATGCCCGCTTCGAGCCCTTCGGCGACAATGAAGCTGGCGCCACCCTTCGATGCAATCTTGATGTCGCGCGTGGAGACGCTCGATGTCTTTTCGTCGACGATCCAGACCTTGTCGCCGCCGTTCTTCTGCAGCAGCGCCGACAGCGGCAGCTCGATCGTAGGCGCGACTTTCGCCACCCGTGTCGCGGTCACCGTCGAGCCGAGCCGGAAGGCCTGCGGCGGGTCGGTGAGCGTCAGCCGGACGCGGCGGCTGCGGGTCGAGCTGTCGGCCTGCGGCGCGATCTCGCGCAGCGTCGCTTCAGTCTCGATAGACGGCAGCGATTGCAGGATGACCTCGAAGGGCGTGCCGACGGCAAGGTCGCCGATCAGCTGGTCGGGAATGTCGACCACCGCTTCGCGCAGGTCCGAGCGCGCCACGGTGACGATGGTCAGGCCGGGAGAGACCGTCTGGCCGACTTCGGCGCCGGTAGCGGTGACGACGCCGTCGAAGTCCGAGAACAGCCTCGCATAGCCAAGCTGCTCTTGCGATTTTGACAGTGCGGCCTTGGCCCGTTCGACGCCGGCTTCGGCGGCTTGCCTGGCCTGTTGCGCGGCTTCGAAGACGGCCTGCGAGGTGTTGGCGGCGGCAAGCAATTGACGTTGGCGGTCCTCGCTGGCGGCGGCATTGGTGAATTGCGCCTCAGCGTTGGAGAGTTCGGCCTTCGCCGCCTGCACGGCAAGTTCCAACGCCGTCGGATCGAGCGTGGCGATCGTGGTTCCCTTGCTGACAATGTCGCCGACCTTGACGTCGCGCGAGACGACGCGGCCGAGCAGGCGGAAGGCGAGATCGGCGCTGACCTGCGGCTCGATGGAGCCGGCGAAGCCGAAGGTCTGCGACGTCCGCGGCTCGATCACCATCGACAGCACCGGCCGGATGATCTCGGGCGGCTTTTCATCCGACTTCGAACAGGCAGCGAGCGTCACCAGTGCAGTGAGGGCAGGCACAAAAAGCAGGATGCGCGGCAATCTCATTGTCCGGCTCCCGAAATCTCGACCGTCTGTCCCGGGCTGAGCAGTTGGCCTCCTGATGTGACGACGCTTTGCCCGGCCTCAAGCCCCTTGTCGACGACGACGACACCGGAATCGAAGGCCAGCACATTGACCAGTGTCGACGTCACTGCCTTGGACGAGGGGTCAACAACCCAGACGGCCGGCTTGCCTTCGCTCGATGTCAACGCTTGCCAGGGCAGAATGACGGCTTTCGACGGCTGGGCGCTGACCGAGCCGATGACCGCCGCGCCCAGCGGCATGCCTGCGGGCGTGTCAGGAATGGCGATCTTGACCCGGATCGAACCCGAAGCCGGATCGACCGCCGGCGCAATTTCGCGCACCTTGCCCATGGCCTTGACCTGCGGGTCGGCCAACAGCGTGATCGTCACCGACGGCGTTGGCGCTGTTTTGGCGACCAGCGTTTCCTGGACATTGAACACCGCGTCGCGGTCTCCGTCCTCGGCCACGGTGAAGACGGTCTGTGCCGCCTGTACCACTTGCCCGGCTTCGACCTGGCGGGCGGTGATGACGCCGGCGGCGCCCGCCTTGAGTTCGGTGAAGGACAGATTCTCCCTGGCGTTGGAGAGTGCGCTTTGCGCTTGGTCGACACTGCCTTGCGCCACCTTCCGCGCCTGGTCGGCCGCATCATAGTCGCGCCTGGTGGTAAACCCCTGGGCAAGCAGCGTCTTCTGCCGCTCGAAGGCAGCGGCGGACTGGGTCAGTTGCGCTTGTGCTGCGTCGAGATCGGCCTGTGCGGAGCGCAGATCGGATTCCTGCTCCTGCGGGTCGATGCGGGCAAGCACCGCACCTGGGTCGACATGCTGGCCGACATCGACGAGCCGCTCGGCGACGCGGCCGCCGACACGGAACGACAGATTGTTCAGCGTGCGCGCCGCGATCACGCCGGTCAGCGAGGTCCTCGGCGCATAGTCGGCCAGCGCTACCGTTTCGGTGCGCACCATGATCGGCAGCTTGTGCTCGGCCGCTTCCTGCTTCTGGCAACCGGCAAGAAGCAGGCTCGCAATCGCGCAGACAAGGATTGGGGTGGTTCGAAATGGCAAAAGGCTGGAGGGCGATGGTTGCAAGGCGGACGATGTCGCGTTCCTGCTCATGGCTTCCCCTGCCTGCGTGGGACGCTCCCACTGCGGAGCCTCGCGGACGTCTGGAAGATAGTCGATCCCTTGAAAAAGAAAACCTCTCTCGTACGCGTATCGAGCGACTGGTTAAGGTGGCGCCGGGATCGCAGGCCCAATCGCCTACCGGTGGTGCCGACTTGAGGAAAACGTGAAATAAGGTCAGAAGACGTGTCAGCGGCATCAAACAAGAACGGGCGCCGGCCCGATGAGGATATCATGAAGAATTCAGCCATTTCCGAACGCAAGAACCAGTCGATCTCGCGCGGCGTCGGCATGACCACGCAGATCTATGCCGACCGGGCTGAAAATTCGGAGATCTGGGATGTCGAAGGCCGCCGCTACATCGATTTCTCGTCGGGTATCGCCGTCGTCAACACCGGTCATCGCCACCCCAAGGTGATCGAGGCGGTCAAGGCGCAGCTCGACCGCTTCACCCACACCTGCCACCAGGTGGTGCCCTATGAGAGCTATGTGCGGCTGGCCGAACGGCTGAACGGCATGTTGCCCGGCAAGTTCGAGAAGAAGACGATCTTCGTCACCACCGGCGCCGAGGCGGTCGAGAACGCCATCAAGATCGCCCGCAACGCCACCGGCCGCCCGGCGGTCATCGCCTTCGCCGGCGGCTTCCATGGCCGCACCTTCATGGGCATGGCGCTGACCGGCAAGGTCGTGCCCTACAAGGTCGGCTTCGGCGCCATGCCGGGCGACGTCTACCACGCTCCGTTCCCGGTGCCGCTGCACGGCGTTTCGGTCGCCGATTCGCTGGCCGCACTCGACCGGCTGTTCAAGGCCGATGTCGACCCGGCCCGCGTCGCCGCCATCATCATCGAGCCGGTTCAGGGCGAGGGCGGCTTCTACGAGGCGCCGCGTGACTTCCTGGTTGCGCTGCGCAAGCTTTGCGACCAGCACGGCATGCTGCTGATCGCCGACGAAGTGCAGACCGGCTTTGCCCGCACCGGCAAGATGTTCGCGATGGATCACCATGAGGTGGCCGCCGACATCACCACCATGGCCAAGAGCCTGGCCGGCGGTTTCCCGCTGGCCGCGGTCACCGGCCGCGCCGAAATCATGGATGCGCCCGGCCCGGGCGGGCTCGGCGGCACCTATGGCGGCAGCCCGATCGGTGTCGCCGCCGCCCACGCCGTGCTCGACGTGATCGATGACGAAAAGCTCTGCGACCGCGCCAACACGCTGGGTGCAAGGCTGAAGCAGCGGCTGCAGTCGATCCGCGATGACGTGCCCGAGATCGTCGACATCAGGGGTCTCGGCTTCATGAACGCGGTCGAATTCAACGACGTCAAGAAGGGCCTGCCGTCGGCCGAGATCGCCAACGCGATCCGGCTGAAGGCGCTCGACAAGGGCCTGATCCTGCTGACCTGCGGCGTCTATGGCAACGTCATCCGCTTCCTAGCGCCGATCACCATCCAGGACAGCGTCATGAACGAGGCGCTCGACATCCTGGAAAGCTCGATCCGCGAAGTCTGCGCTGCGTAGCGCAAACCCCCACCTCCCCCTTGTGGGGAGGTCGGACCGGAGGTCCGGGTGGGGGGCCTCGCGCAGACCCCACCCCGATGCTTCGCATCGACCCTCCCCACAAGGGGGAGGGTAGGCATCCTGCTAACCCGCCGCCCTGGCCGGCACGTTTTCCTGAAACGCGGCCAGTGCCGCTTTCAGCCCTTCGGGACCCATGGCCACCGTTTCCGGCGTCGGCGAGAAGCCGGCGCCGAGCATCTTGCGGCCAAGCATGTGGTCGCCTGGACGGTTGACCGATTCGATGCCGAGCAGCCGGTCGCCGGCATAGTGGTAGATCGAGAATTTGTTGTCGGGCAGGTCGCCCAGCACGACATGGCTGTCGCCGCCGGCGGTCAGGCCGACCATCTGCAATTTCATGTCGCCGATATCGGACCAGAACCATGGCACCGCCGAATAGGCGTCTGCATGGCCTGATATCGTGCGCGCGGCAAGCCGCGCCTGATCGGTGGCGTTTTGCACCGATTCCAGCCGCACGTCGCCGCCGGTGAACCAGTGTCGGTAAGAGGCGGCATCGCCGATGGCGAGAATCTCCGGCACCGAAGTGCGCATCTGGTGGTCGACGCGGATGCCATTGGCGATGCTGAGGCCTGCGGATTGAGCCAGTTCGACATTCGGTACGGCGCCGATGCCGACGATGACCATGCGCGCCGGCAGTCTTTCGCCCGACGAGGTGATCGCGGCCACCACATGGCCGTTCTCGCCTTCGAGCCTGACGATCGAGGTGCCGGTGAGGATGCGTACGCCTGTCGCTTCCAGCCGTTGCCGGACGTGGCTCGCCACGATCGGCGCCACCGCACGGCCCAGCAGCCGGTCCACCGCTTCGACGACTGTCACCGTGCGGCCGGCGGCCCTCAGGGTGGCTGCGATCTCCAGCCCAATGAAGCCGCCGCCGAGGATGACGACCTCGTCGCTCTGCGCGCTGAGCTCGCGGATCAGCCGCGCATCGGCCAGCGAGCGCAGCGACAGCACGCCGGACAGGTCCGAGCCGGGCAACGGTAGGGTGCGCGGGCGCGAGCCGGTCGCCAGGATCAGGTGATCAAAAGCAAGCGCGCCGCCGCCTGATATCTCCAGGCTGCGGCGTCCGGTATCGATGCGATCGATCCTGACGCCCGGCCGGTAGTCGATGGCGCTGCCGGTGTAGAAGGCCTCGCCACGCAAGGGTTGCGGTTTGGCCTCGGCATCCTTGATGAAGGTCTTCGACAGCGGCGGCTTGTGGTAGGGCAACTCGTTCTCGTCACCGACGAGGATCACCGGCCCGTCATAGCCGTCCTCGCGCAGACTGGCGGCCGCTTGCACGCCCGCATGACCCGCGCCGACAATGACCACACCGTTCTTCATCGCATTCCGATCCCGCTTCTATCCTAGGATGTCTCGCCAAGTGGCGATTGTCTGGCGCCGCCGCAAGCGAGCTTTTGCGGGTCGCACCCGGAATGGCGGCTGTCAATCGGACAGTTCGGATGCAAGACCGGTGCAGGAAGCGGCGTAAAGTTGACAGTCGTAGTTTAGAATAATTCTAAACTGTTGTTTCAATTGACTTTTCTTGCGGATTGTCATTGACATCCGACGATGTCGCAGCTTTATGGAAGCTCGCGCGTCAGCGCATCCCTTTAATGTCTGGGCCTTGAACCCTTTCGATTGGAGGCATTTTGGTGTCTTTCTTCCGCGAACCGCGCCATGGCGCGGCATCTCTTGCGCCCAATGGCATGCCTATGGCGTGGCGCTCGCTGCCACGCGCGCCGTTTACAGAAATTCCGAGAAACTGGAGAGCGATTATGACAGCACGATATGGCGGCAGGTTTGCCGCGATCGGCGCCACGGCCCTGCTGACGGCGGCGGTGTTCGTGTTGCCGGCAAAGGCGGAAACCGACGTGAAGGCGGTCATCAAGACCTATTCCGACATCGGGCTGGCCAAATACGAGGATTCGCTGACCACGGCGCAGGCGCTCGACAAGGCGGTCGACGCATTGCTCGCCACGCCATCGGTGGAAACCCTCAACGCTGCCCGCGAGGCATGGAAGGCATCGCGCGTTCCCTATCAGCAGACCGAAGTCTACCGTTTCGGCAACAAGATCGTCGACGACTGGGAAGGCGAGGTGAATTCCTGGCCGCTGGACGAAGGCCTGATCGACTACGTCGCCAAGAGCTACGGCACTGAATCGGACGCGAATTCGCTCTATACGGCCAATGTGATTGCCAACAAGGAGATCGAGATCAACGGCAAGAAGGTCGATGCCTCGACGCTTTCGCCGGAATTCCTGTCCGGCACGCTGCAGCAAGCCGGCGGCATCGAAGCCAACGTCGCCACCGGCTATCACGCCATCGAATTCCTGCTCTGGGGCCAGGATCTGCATGGCACCGG
This sequence comes from Mesorhizobium loti, assembly GCA_014189435.1. NCBI lineage: Bacteria > Pseudomonadati > Pseudomonadota > Alphaproteobacteria > Hyphomicrobiales > Phyllobacteriaceae > Mesorhizobium > Mesorhizobium loti. The sequence goes on along the minus strand of CP050293.1, from coordinate 5,302,654 downwards.
TCCGGGCGCCGGCGAGCGGCCCTCCACGGACTATGATCTCAAGAACTGCACCGGCGGCAATTGCGACCGCCGCGCCCAGTATCTGAAATCGGCGACTGACCTTCTGGTCTCCGACTTGCAGAAGATGGTCAACGACTGGAAGGAGGACGGCGCCGCACGCAAAAACCTCGTCGATGGCGAGCCGAACACCGCCATCTCGATCATCTTCACCGGCATGGGCTCGCTGTCCTATGGCGAACTGGCCGGCGAGCGCATGAAGCTCGGCCTTCTGCTGCATGACCCGGAAGAGGAGCATGACTGCTTCTCCGACAACACCTACAACTCGCATCTTTACGACGCCGTCGGCATCCGCGCCGCCTATCATGCCAGCTACACCAGGCTTGACGGCACCGTCGTTTCGGGTCCATCGGTGCACGACATGGTGAAGGCAGCCGATCCGGCGATCGACAAGGAACTGTCTGACAAACTCGATGTCACCGTCGCCAAGATGGAAGCGATCAAGGCACGGGCACTGGCCGGCGAGGCCTATGACCAGCAGATCGCCGAGGGCAACACGCAAGGCAACGCTACCGTGCAGGCAGCGATCGACGCGCTGATCGACCAGACCAAGTCGATCGAACGCGCCGTTGGCTCGTTGAAGCTGAGCACCATCGCCTTCGAAGGGTCCGACAGTCTCGACGCGCCCGACAAGGTGTTCAAGTAGCCGTCGAAAGGCTGGAGCCTGATCCGGAGCTGGACAATCGGCTTCGCAATGGGCTCTGGTTAAGAAATCAAGCCACACGGCGCTGGAGGCGCCGTCAGCCATCCGAGCAAACTGATGCTGATCTGCCATTGCAATATCATCACGGAGAAGGAGATCGAGCAGACGATCATCGGGCTGCTGGACCAGGATCCCTGGCAGCTGATCGTGCCGGCGAAGGTCTATCATGCCATGCAAAAGCGCGGTCGCTGTTGCGGCTGCTTCCCAAATGTGGTCGAAACGATCATTCGGGTCACCGAAAATTACCACGCCCGCTCGGAGGCGAGCGGCGTGGATGTCGTTTCACATCTGGATCGCGTCAGAGGCCTGCGCGTCCAATACGGGAGCAGAACCCATGAAAGGCGAAAAGCAGATCATCGAGCGGCTTAACGAGGCTCTTTTTCTGGAGCTCGGCGCCGTCAACCAGTATTGGGTGCATTTCCGTCTGCTCGAGGATTGGGGATACGCCAAGCTGGCCAAGAAGGAGCGCGCGGAATCGATCGAGGAGATGCACCATGCCGACAGGCTCGTGGCCCGCATCATCTTTCTTGAAGGCCATCCGAACCTGCAGTCCGTGGCGCCGCTGCGCATCGGGCAGAATGTCAAGGAAGTGCTCGAATCCGATCTGGCAGGCGAATATGACGCGCGTACAGCCTACAAGCGCTCGCGCGAAATCTGCAACGAAGCCGGCGACTACGTGACGATGAAGCTGTTCGAGGAATTGCTGGCTGACGAAGAGGGTCACATCGACTTCCTCGAGACGCAACTCGACCTGCTTGCGTCGATCGGCGAGGAAAAATACGGCCAGCTCAACGCCGCATCGGCGGACGAGGCGGAGTAAGGGCATGCGGGAATGCGGCGCCTGCTAGAGTTCGTGCGCCGCTCGCGGCGGGCCGATGGCTCGCCGCCCCTCGAGAAGACGCCGGCCAGATTGGCGCGTCGGCGCTGTGTCGTCCTCGTGGTGGCGCTCACCTCTTCCGCGATGGCTGGTGACCTTCAGCCTGCCGGCCTCGCCACCACGCGCACCGACCTCAATCCAAAGGATCAGGCGCGCGTCACCGCCATCACCAGGCCGACCACTGATTTTTCCAAGCCCGAGCAGTTCGAACGGATGCAGGGTGGCGCCGGCACGTCCAGGAAGGACGTCAGCCGCGATTCTTTCTCTCAACCCTCGGCCAACATCACCTTCGAGGAAGAGGGCGACTTCAAGCTCGGCAATGCCCTTTTCCGCAAGAACTGGGTGTCGTCGCCTTCCTCGACGCAGGCGTCGGACGGGCTCGGCCCGCTGTTCAACGAACGCGCCTGCCAGAACTGTCATCTGAAGGATGGCCGCGGGCGTCCGCCGCAAGGCGACGCCGGCACGACTTCGATGTTCCTGCGGCTGGCCCGTGACGCCGGCAGCGAGGAGGAGAAAGCCGAGCTTGCCGACCACAAGGCGCTCAACTTCCCCGATCCGGTCTACGGCACGCAGTTGCAGGAACTGGCCGTCCCCGGCCTGCGCGGCGAAGGCAGGATGCATGTCGACTATCAGGAACGGCAGGTGACGCTGGCCGACGGCACACTGATTTCCCTGCGCAAACCCAGCTATTCGGTTGTCGATCCTGCCTATGGACCGCTCGATCCGCGCACCACGCTGTCGCCGCGCCTGACGCCACCGATGATCGGCCTTGGCCTGATCGAACAGATCGCACCGGCGGACATTCTGGTCCGCGCCGACCCGGACGACCGGGACGGCGACGGCATTTCCGGCAGGCCGAACATCGTGCGCGACGGCCAAAGCGGCGAACTGACGCTTGGCCGGTTCGGCTGGAAAGCGCAGACCGCGTCGATCCGCCAGCAGGCGGCGGACGCCTTTGCCGGCGACATCGGCATCTCGACGCCCGAAGAGCCGAAACACTGGGGCGACTGCACCGCCGCGCAAGCCAAATGCCTCGCCATGCCGAACGGCGTGCAGCAGCGTCTCGGCCCGGTCGAGGCGCCGCCGCCGGTGATGGACCTCGTTACCTTCTATTCGCAGAACCTGGCCGTGCCGGCGCGCCGTGACCTCGACACACCGCAAGTGCTCACGGGCAAGAAGGTCTTCTACGAGATCGGCTGCATTGCCTGCCACACCCCGAAATTCGTTACCCGTCGCGGCACGCCCAACAAGGCGCAGGCCTTCCAGTTGATCTGGCCCTATTCCGACTTCCTGCTGCACGACATGGGGCCTGATCTGGCTGATGGCCAGGCGGTGGGCGATGCGACCGGCAATGACTGGCGCACGCCGCCGCTGTGGGGCATCGGCCTGACCGAGACGGTGAACGGCAATTCTTTCTTCCTGCATGACGGGCGCGCGCGCAGCCTGACCGAGGCCATCCTGTGGCATGGTGGCGAAGCGCAGAAGGCGCGCGACCGCTTTGCCGCCGCCAACGCCGCCGACCGTGATGCGCTGCTCAAATTCCTGGAGTCACTGTGATGCTCAAGCGCTCTGCATTGTTTCTCGTTCTTCCGCTGGCTTTGCTAGGCGCCGTCCCGGCGTCGGCGGCGGTCAAAGCCTCCGACATCATCCAGCGGGCGATCGATGGCTTTGTCCGCCCGGCCTATGCCAGCCTGCACGAGCATGCTGAAACCTTGACCGGATCCATGCGAAAGCTCTGCGTCGCGCCCTCGCAAGGCGAGCTTGATGCGGCGCGTGCCGAATTCTCCGCCACCGTCTATGCCTGGTCGTCAGCCGAAATCATCGGCTTTGGGCCGATCAAGGAGGACAACCGGCTGGAACGCATGCTGTTCTGGCCGGATCGCAAGAGCATCGGGCTGAAGCAGGTGCAGGCGGCACTGTCGGCCAAGGATCCGACCGCCACCGATCCGGCACAGCTGGCCGGCAAGAGCGTCGCCATGCAGGGACTGGGCGCGCTGGAGTTCGTGCTTTACGGCGACGGCGCCGATGCGCTTGTAGGCAAGGATGATCGCTATCGCTGCGCTTATGGCGCGGCGGTTGCCGGCAACATCGAAGCCATGGCCGGTGAGGCCAGCGCGGCCTGGAACAAGCCGGACGGCTTTGCAGCGCTTTGGGCCAGTCCGGGGCCCCAGAACGCGCTCTACCGCGACGGCAACGAAGCAGTGACCGAACTGGTCGGTGTCTTCATCAATGAGCTGGAAATGGTCCGCGACGTGCGCCTGAAAGGGTTTTTCGGCGGCAAGCCGGATGCGGACAAGCCGAAACAGGCAATTTACTGGCGCTCGCAAAACACCACCGTGTCACTGGCTGGAAATCTCTCCGGCATCGATACGCTGTTCCAGGCCTCGAAGCTTGGCGATGCCCTGCCTGCCGATGCGCGCTGGATGGCCGATTCGATCCATATCCAGCTGGTCAACGGTGTCGCCACCGCCAAGGCCGTCAGCGGTCCAATCGACAAGGCGCTTGCCGATCCGGCTCTGCGTGACAAACTCGACCATTTCGCGCTGATCACCTCCAGCCTGTCGACCCTGATCGGCACGAGATTGACCGCCGAATTCGGTCTGACCGCCGGCTTCTCCTCGCTGGATGGGGACTGAATTGAAAACCCCTCTGATCGATCGTCGCGATTTCCTGAGAGCTGCTGGCGTTGGCTTCATGGCCGTGATGGCGCCGTCGGCCTGGGCAACGACGCTTGCGGCCGACGCCGTCTTCGCCACCGCCTTCGTCAAGCGCGACGGCAGCTTTGGCGCCGCCGTCCTGTCCGAGGCCGGCAAGGTCCTGCATGCGATCGACCTGCCCGATCGCGGCCATGACGTCACTTTCGATCCGGTGTCGAAACGGTCCGTGGTCTTCGCGCGCCAGCCCGGCACCTTCGCTGTGGTCTTCGACCATTCGGGTCGTGACGCGCCGCTGACCATCGCCAGCATTGCCGGCCGGCATTTCTTCGGCCACGGCGTATTCTCAGTCGACGGCGCGCTGCTCTATGCCACCGAAAACGACTTCGACAACGCCGCTGGCGTCGTCGGCGTCTACGATGCGCGGGCGAAATTCAGCCGTGTCGGCGAGTTCCCGACCTATGGCATGGGTCCGCACGAACTTCTGCTCCTTGGCGACGGCAGGACGATCGCGGTTGCCAATGGCGGCATCGAGACCCATCCGGACTACGGCCGCGCCGAGCTCAACATCGCGACCATGAAGCCATCCTATGCGCTGATAGACCGCGTCACAGGCGACCTCATCGAAAAACACGAATTGCCGGCCGCACTGCATCAGCTGTCGATCCGCCACATGGACGCCGACCCGTCCGGAACCGTCTGGTTCGGCTGCCAATACCGGGGGCCGGGTACCGATCGTCCGTTGCTGATCGGCCGCGCCACGCGCGGCAAGGAGCTCCAGCTGCTCGACATGCCGCAGGACGTTTTGTCCGGCTTCCGCAACTATATAGGCTCGGTCGCCGCCAATCCGGCAGCCGGCACCGTCGCCGTCTCCTCGCCGGAAGGCAATTCGCTTGTCGTCATCGATGCAGCCAGCGGCCGTATCGTCTCGAGCAGCGCGCTGGTCGAGGTCTGCGGCGTGGCGCCCGACGGAACCGGCTTCATGGCCACCACAGGCGCCGGCGAGATCATCGAGGGCAACGGTGCGACACGCTCCGAACCGGACTATGTCTGGGACAACCACATGCTGCGCATCGAGCAGACTTAGGCTTCTCCTTCTCCCACAAGGCGAGAAGGAACTACGAAGCGAAGCCGCTTAACGAATTATGCACTATCCCCTTGCGGTGGCGGGCCGTGGCGGGCACAGGGGATTGTTTCTCGAACCGGTCGTATCATGAAATTGCTTGCCATCGACTGTGCCGCCAACCTCTGCGCCGCCTGCGTCTATGACGCGACGGCGAAGCGGGAGCTTGGCCGTTCGGTGCTCGATCTCGGCAAGGGCCATGCCGAGCATCTGATGGCGGTCATCGCCGAAGCGCTGAAGGCAAGTGCAACCGACTATGCCGGTCTTGGCGCCGTTGCCGTGTCTGTCGGCCCCGGTTCTTTCACCGGTCTGCGCGTCGGCGTGTCGACCGCGCGTGGCCTTGCGCTGGCGCTGAAGGTCCCGGCGATCGGGGTGACGACGCTCGAGGCGCTGGCCGCTGAAGCAGGGGCGGAATTCCCCGGTCGCGCCGTTCTGGCAGCGCTAGATGCCGGGCGGGAGGAAATCCACGCCGCTTTTTACGATAAAACGTCAGCTTTGACTTACGGTCCAGCGGTGGCCACACTGGCTGATGTCGTGGCGATGGCGACGGAAAGGTCTTCGGTGCTTGCCGGTACTGCAGCGGCGCTGATTACCGCATCAGCCGGGCGCCCCTTCGATACCGGACCCCAGACAGCCACCGCCGACATAGTTGCTTACGCCCGCTTGGCTGCCGCGAAGGGGGAAAGCGAAAAGCCGAAACCGCTCTATCTGCGTGGCGCGGACGCCAAGCCGCAAGCGGGATTCATATTATCAAGGCAAGAGAGTTGATGCGCATACCCTTTCTCCAACCACGCCGCCGGGACTATGCGCTCGAGCCGCTGAGGATCGCCGACAGCCGCGCGGTCTCGCTGCTGCATCGCGAGGACTTTGTCCGCCCCTGGACCGATGGCGAATTCGCCGCCTTGCTCGAACAGGACACCGTGTTCGGCTATGCGGCGCGTGAAACCGGACAGGGCGCCAAGCCGCCCGTCGGCTTCGTGCTGGCGAGGCTCGCGGCCGGCGAGGGCGAGATATTGACCGTCGCGGTGGCGCGATCGCATCGCCGGCAGGGATTGGGCTGGCAATTGATGGACGCGGTGTTGCGCGAACTGCACGCGCAGCGCGCCGAAGCGCTGTTCCTCGAAGTCGACGAGACCAATGTTGCCGCGATTGCGCTTTATCGGCGACTGGGCTTCCGCGAGGTCGGCAAGCGGCCGAATTACTACAGATCGCCGGAACACGGACCGACCGGCGCGCTTGTCATGCGCCGCGATCTTCGCTAGCGAGACGGCCGGGGTAGGGCGATGATCAAGAAAATCAGGATTTTCCTGGCGCTGGGCCTCGTTGTTGCCGGCTCATTGGTCCTCGTGCCGTTGCAGATACTGTCGATGAAGACCGGCTGGTGGCCGGAAACCGTCATCCTCAAGATCTGGCACAGGCTGATCATCAGGGCGCTCGGCATGCGCATCCATGTCAAGGGTACGCTGTCGACCAAGCGCCCGCTGCTGATTGCCTCAAACCACATCTCCTGGACCGACATCATGGTGCTGGGCTCTTTTGCCGATGTGAAATTCATCGCCAGAGCCGATATGGAAGGCTGGCCGCTGATCGGCATGCTGTCGAAGCTGCAGCGCACAGTGTTCATCGAGCGCGAGCGCAAGCGTTCCTCGGGCGACCAGGCAAGCGAGATCGCCAGCCGCATGGCCAAGGGCGATGCGATGGTGCTGTTTGCCGAAGGCTCGACCGGCGATGGCAATATCATCCTGCCGTTCAAGAGCACGCTGTTCGGCGCCGCCTCGATGGCGATTTCGGAAGGCGCGGCCGAGCAGGTGTTCATCCAGCCGGTGGCGATTGCCTACACCCGCCTGCACGGCGTGCCGCTCGGCCGCCGCCACCGCCCGCTTGCCGCCTGGATCGGCGACGAGGATTTGATGCCGCATCTCAGGGTATTGCTGGCGGAGGGGGCCCTCGACGTCGAGGTGCATTTCGGCGAACCGATCGCCTTTTCCAAGGGTTCGAACCGCAAGGAAACGTCGAAACTGATGGAAAGCCAGGTGCGCGCGATGATGCAGGCAGCGCTCGCCGATCCCAGCCCGAGCCGCTAGCCCCGGCATACGCCTGCAGGCGCATGCCGAGAATCGTCTGTTTTTTGTCACGGAAAGGCGTTAGAAGCCGCCGGATGGACTTGAACACGATAGAAAGCGACGACATCGGCACTGTGGCTGGACAGCCGGCAGTGCTTTCCACGGCAGCGAAAAAAGTCTTCATCAAGACCTATGGCTGCCAGATGAACGTCTATGATTCACAGCGTATGACCGATGCGCTGGCCGCCGACGGCTACACCGCGACCGACGCCATTGGCGAGGCCGACCTGGTGCTGCTCAACACCTGCCACATCAGGGAGAAGGCGGCCGAAAAGGTCTATTCCGAGCTGGGCCGTATCCGCGATATGAAGGCCGAACGTGCCTTGGCCGGCCGCGAGATGCTGGTCGGCGTCGCCGGCTGTGTGGCGCAGGCCGAAGGCGCCGAGATCATCCGCCGTTCGCCGGCCGTCGATCTGGTCATCGGTCCGCAGACCTATCACCGGCTGCCCGATGTGCTGGCCAGGGTGCGCGGCGGCCAAAAGATCGTCGAAACCGACTACGCCATCGAGGACAAGTTCGAGCATTTGCCGCAGCCGAAGCGCGCCGAGGTCATCAAGCGTGGCGTCACCGCCTTCCTCACCGTGCAGGAAGGTTGCGACAAGTTTTGCACCTTCTGTGTCGTGCCGTACACCAGAGGCTCCGAAGTCTCACGGCCGGTGGCGCAGATTGTCGCCGAGGCCGAGCGCCTGGCGGAAGCCGGCGTGCGCGAAGTGACGCTGCTTGGCCAGAACGTCAATGCCTGGCACGGCCAGGGCGAGGCCAAAGGGGGCAAGACCGAGGAGTGGGGTCTTGGCCGGCTGCTGTTCAGGCTCGCCGAAATTCCCGGCCTGGCGCGGCTGCGCTACACCACCAGCCACCCGCGCGACATGGATGACGAGCTCATCGCCGCCCATCGCGATCTGCCGGCATTGATGCCCTATCTGCATCTGCCGGTGCAGTCCGGCTCCGACCGCATCCTCAAGGCGATGAATCGCCGGCATACGGCGAAGGATTATCTGGCGCTGCTCGACCGCATCCGTGCCGCCCGGCCCGACATCGCGCTTTCCGGCGATTTTATCGTCGGCTTTCCCGGCGAGACGGAAGCCGATTTCGAAGCGACCATGGAATTGGTGCGCCAGGTGAATTACGCCTCGGCCTTCTCGTTCAAATATTCGCCGCGTCCCGGCACGCCGGGCGCCGAAATGCCCGATCATGTGCCGGAAACGGTCAAGGATGAGCGCCTGCAGCGACTGCAGGCTTTGCTTGTGAAACAGCAGCAGGAGTTCGGCTTGAGCCTCGTTGGCACCACCATCGACACGCTGATCGAGAAGCCCGGCCGTCAGGCTGGCCAGAAGGTCGGCCGCTCGCCCTGGCTGCAGCCGGTTATTGTTGATGAAAAGGCCGGCGAAATCGGTGACATTATCCAGGTGCGAATCACGAAGACAGGTTACAACAGCCTGTTCGCCGAATTGGCCTGAGGGGTCTCGGCAGATGAGGAGAGACGGTTGAGCGCAGCAGAGCTGAAGAACCTGCCCCCGGTACCGGCATCTGGGGCTTCTGACATGGCGCACATCGTTCTGACTTTCGACAACAACAAGCTTGCCAGCGCCCTTTACGGTCAGTTCGACGAAAACCTCGCCAGGCTCGAGCAGAAGCTCGGCGTCGACATCCGCTCGCGCGGCAACCAACTGACCATCAAGGGCTCGGCGTCAGCCGCCGAGCAGGCGCGCCGTGCGCTCGACAATCTCTACGGCATTCTCCAGAAAGGCGTCGATATCGGCCAGTCCGATGTCGATGGCGCCGTGCGCATGGCGATCGCCGCCGACGATCAACTGACGCTGCCGACGCTGGAGCGCAAGGGCAAGGTCTCCGCCGCCCAGATCGCCACCCGCAAGAAGACGATCTATGCCCGTTCGCTCAACCAGGACGCCTATATGCGGGCGCTGGAACGGTCGGAACTGGTGTTCGGCATCGGCCCGGCCGGCACCGGCAAGACCTATCTGGCGGTGGCGCATGCGGCGATGCTGCTCGAGCGCGGCATGGTCGAGCGCATCATTCTTTCGCGGCCGGCGGTCGAGGCCGGCGAACGGCTCGGCTTCCTGCCGGGCGACATGAAGGAGAAGGTCGATCCCTATCTGCGGCCGCTCTATGATGCGCTTTACGACATGATGCCGGCCGATAAGGTCGAGCGCGCCATTGCCGCCGAAGTGATCGAGATCGCGCCGCTAGCCTTCATGCGCGGCCGCACGCTGGCGCATGCCGCGGTCATCCTCGACGAGGCGCAGAACACCACGCCGATGCAGATGAAGATGTTCCTGACCCGTCTGGGCGAGAACTCGCGCATGATCGTCACCGGCGATCCGACCCAGATCGACCTTCCTTCGAACACCAAATCGGGCCTGGTCGAAGCCTTGCGGGTGCTGGACGGCGTGGCAGGGGCGGTCACCGTGCGCTTCAACGATGGCGACGTGGTCCGCCATCCGCTGGTGGCGGAAATCGTCAGGGCCTACGACCGGGACGCCAAATTGGCGCGCGGCCTCGGCGCCGAGAATTGATCTTGGCGATGCGGCTTCATGCCTGAGGACATAGTATCCGGCGACGGGAAAGTTCCCGTCGACATCGATATATCGGTCGAAGCGGGCAACTGGCCCGATGAGGCAAGCCTGACGCGGCTGGTCGACCGCGCTGTCACGGCTGCTTTTGCCGAAACCGGCGTGGCGGGCCGTTCCGAACTCAGCCTCGTTTTTTCCAACGATGCCCATATCCGTACCCTCAACGCCGGCTGGCGCGGCAAGGACAAACCGACCAACGTCTTGTCTTTCCCGGCTTTTCCGTTGGCGCAAGGCGGCCCGCTGCCGCCGATGCTCGGCGATATCGTGCTGGCCGCCGAGACGGTCGCGCGTGAAGCGGCACTGGAAGACAAGCCTGTCGAGAACCATATCACCCATCTCGTCATCCACGGCCTGCTGCACTTGCTGGGCTACGATCACGAGACCGACACTGAGGCCGAGGCGATGGAGGCCATCGAACGCGCAGCGCTCGCAAGGCTTGCCATTCCCGATCCCTACGCGTAACTACATCTGACAATTGACCGGACGACGATGAACGACAAACCAGATACTGCCGCCCGCCCCGACGCCGGCAGTGCGACCAAGGCTTCCGATACGTCGGAAGAGGGATCAAGTCCGAGTCCCGTTACCCCTGGTGCTGCCAGCACTGGCAGCGTTGCCAGCGAAACATCGCCTGCCGGTCCCTCCCTGTTCGACCGCGTTCTGGGCCTGTTTCGGCAACGCAACGGAACCAGCCTGCGTGAGGAAATTGCCGGCGCGCTTGCCGAGACGACGAGCGATGCCGAATCCTTCTCGCCCGGCGAACGCGCCATGCTCAACAACATCCTGCGGCTGCGCGAGGTGCGCGTCGAGGACGTCATGGTGCCGCGCGCCGACATCCAGGGGGTCGAGATAACGACGACGCTCGGCGATCTCCTGGGCACTTTCGAACAATCCGGCCATTCGCGCATGCCGGTCTATTCCGAGACGCTCGATGATCCGCGCGGCATGGTCCATATTCGTGACGTGCTGGCCCACATCACCAAGATCGCGCGGGTCAAGAAGGGCCGCACGACCAGGAAGACCCCCGCCGCCACGGTTCTCGATCTCGCCCAGGTCGACCTCGCACGCACCATTGGCGACCTCAATCTGATCCGCCCGGTGCTGTTCGTGCCGCCGTCCATGCTTGCCTCCGACCTGATGGGCCGCATGCAGACGACGCGCACGCAGATGGCGTTGGTCATCGATGAATATGGCGGCACCGACGGCCTCGCCTCGCTGGAGGACATCGTCGAAATGGTGGTCGGCGACATCGAGGACGAGCATGACGAAGACGAGCCGATGATCACCCAGAGCGGTGACGGCGTGTTCATCGTCGACGGCAAGGCCGAGATCGACGACGTTGCCAAGATGATCGGCGAGGATTTCGCCGCCGGCGAACATGGCGAATATGTCGACACAATCGGCGGCATGATCTTCAACACGCTTGGCCGCGTTCCGGCCCGCGGCGAGGTGGTGCAGGCGATACCCGGCTTCGAGTTCCACGTGCTCGACGCCGATCCGCGCCGCGTCAAGCGCGTGCGCATCGTGCAGAGCCAGAAGGGCGAGCGCCGCCGGCGCGCAGCACGCACCGAACAGGCTTAAGCATGATGCCGAAAGGTTGCAGACTTTTCGGATAGATATCATGCGGCAAAACAAGGGTCCAAGCGCTCACCGATGACGGTCGAAGACCCTTTCAAGCACTCTACCCTGGGGTCCGGTGTGTTCTACAAGGATCCATGGGCCGCGCTGGACTGGCTTGAAGCAGCCTTTGGCTTCGTGCGCAGCATGGTGGTCCGCGATGCCGAGGGCAGACTTGTTCACGCCGAGATGCGGTTCGGCGACAGCTACATCATCGTCGATTCCGAATGGACCGATTATGTCGCCAGCCCGGCTTCGGTCTCGGGCAGGAACACGCAATCGGTCTATGTCAGGCTGAAGGATAGCATCGACGCACATTGCGACCAGGCTCGGGCCGCCGGCGCCGATATAATCCAGGAGCCGACGGATCAGTTCTACGGTGAACGCCAGTATCGGGCGCGCGATCCCGAGGGCCATGTCTGGACCTTTACGCAGACCATCCGTTCGGTTCCGCGCGAGGAGGCCGAGCGGCTGGGCGGTGTTCAAATCGACGGCTGGCACCGGTAGGGCGGTGGCCGGGGCTTGCGTCACGGCCGGCCATCCGGCGTTTGGAGCGCGGACCGCGGCCTGTTAAATCTTGCGTCCTGATTCGCGCGACTCGGAAGTATGCATGGAGCGCCTGGCCGGCCGGATAATTCTGCTTTGGGGTTGGCGGCGCGCGCTCGTGGCGTTTCTCGCAGGCGCCCTGGCGGTGCTTGGGCAGGCGCCCTACGATTTCTTCGCCGCCTGTTTCATCTCGTTTCCGCTGCTGGTCTGGCTGCTCGATGGCGCCACCGGTGTAGCCTCCGGCAGCCTGTTCCGGCGCCTGCGGGCGGCCTTCGCCGTCGGCTGGTGGTTCGGCTTCGGCTATTTCCTTGCCGGCCTCTGGTGGATCGGCTCGGCGCTGCTGGTCGAAGCCGACAGCTTTGCCTGGGCGCTTCCCTTCGCGGTGGTCGGCATTCCCTTCATGCTCGCCTTTTTCTACGGCTTTGCGGCAATCGTTGCCCGGCTGCTGTGGAGCAACGACATTGGCCGCATCGCCGCCCTTGCCTTCGGCTTCGGGCTGATGGAGTGGCTGCGCGGCTTCCTGTTCACCGGTTTTCCCTGGAATGCCGTCGGCTACGCGGCCATGCCCGTGCCCTTGCTGATGCAGAGCGTCTCGGTGACCGGGATGATCGGCATGAACGCGCTCGCTGTGTTCGTTTTCGCGCTGCCGGCGCTGCTGGCCGCGCGCCGGCATCTTCGCCTCGGCGCGGCGCTGTTTGTCGTGCTTGCCGCTGCCCATGTCGGCTTCGGCTATGTCAGGCTTGCCGCTCCCGAAAAACCGGCGGCGCGCAGCCTGGACGTCCGCATCGTGCAGCCGGCCGTGGACCTGTCGGAAAAATGGGACGCCTCGGTGCGCGACCGCATCTTCGCCACCCTGATGGGGCTGTCGGCCAAGGCGCCGGACCCTGGCCATGAAAGGCCGCAACTGATCCTGTGGCCCGAAACCTCGGTGCCGTTCCTCTTCACCGAGCGTCCGGACGCATTGACGGCGCTGGGCGACATGCTCGGACCCGGCCAGATGCTGATCGCCGGCGTCGTTCGGGAGGAAGGCGGCTCGGCCGCGAATGCTGACAGCCGTTATTACAACTCCGTGGTGGCGATCGACGACAAGGGCGAAATCGCCGACGCCGTCGACAAGGTTCACTTGGTGCCGTTCGGCGAATACCTGCCTTTCTCCGACCTGCTCGAGCGTTTCGGCATCGAGCAGCTGGTTGCCGGGCCGATGAATTTTGCGGCCGGCAACGAGCGGCACGCCATCACCTTGCCTGGCGGCATCCGCGCACTGCCATTTATCTGCTATGAGGTGATCTTTCCGGATCTGGTGGCAGTTGACGCAACGTCAGCACAGCTTATTGTGAACGTTACCAATGATGCGTGGTTCGGCGACACGCCGGGTCCGTATCAGCATTTCAGGCAGGCCCAGATCCGTGCGGTGGAGAATGGATTGCCATTGCTGCGTGCTGCCAACAACGGCATCTCGGCCGTCGTTGATCCGCGCGGCCGCATCGTCGATGCGCTGGCGATCGACGCCCGCGGCGCCATCGATGCCCATGTCCCGATTTCCGAACAGACGGTCATATCTCCCGGCCAACGGCGCATTAACGGAATGCTGATCATGTTGCTGTTTGCCATCGCCGCGGCATTGTTGAACGTAAGGCAAAGGCTACGGGTGAATTGACAGCCCACACATTAGAAACTCATACTGTAAGCGCCTGAAATTTCTCGAAGCCGGTTGATCATTCTGTTTGGGGCAGTTGCCTCCGGCTTCGTTTGGGCAGGAAAAAAATAGAGAAAGCCGAAAAAATTCGGCGAGGAAAAAATGACAGAAGACAACAAGAAGAAACCGAATCCGATCGATATCCATGTTGGCAGTCGCATCCGGCTTCGCCGCAACATGCTGGGAATGAGCCAGGAAAAGCTGGGGGAAAACCTCGGCATCACATTTCAACAGATTCAGAAATATGAAAAGGGCACCAACCGCGTCGGCGCCAGCCGCCTGCAGGCGATCGCGTCCATACTCGGCGTGCCTGTCGCCTTCTTTTTCGAGGATGCGCCCGGCCAGGAGCCCGTGGCGGGCCGTGGATTTGCCGAGGATGCGTCGATGGCTTTCGCCGTCGAATTCTGCGGCAGCCCCGAAGGTCTTCAGCTCAACCGGGCCTTTGTCAAGATCGCCGACGCCAAGGTGCGCCGCAGGATCATAGACCTGGTCAAGTCCCTCTCCACGGACGATCCCGACTGATCCGCAGTCACGCCAGGACCGGCGGCGTCTTGCCGCCGGTGGCACAAGATAAACGCATCGACATTCATGCCAGAACCGAAGCATCGCTTGACGAGCGGCGCTTCGCCCCGCTAACACGTGGCGCGCCAAAATCGGCAACCTGCCGATCGTTTTTCAAGAGGGGACACCCGTGACGCGGCAGAACTACTTCTTTACCTCGGAATCCGTTGCCGAGGGCCATCCCGACAAAGTCTGTGACCGGATCTCCGACGAGATCGTCGATCTGGTCTATCGCGAAGCCAAGAAGACCGGCATGGATCCGTGGAAAGTCCGCGTCGCCTGCGAGACGCTGGCCACCACCAACCGTGTCGTCATCGCCGGCGAGGTGCGTGTTCCCGACACGCTGCTCAAGCGGGACAAGGCTGGCAATATTCTCAAGGATGCCGCCGGGCATTCGGTCGTCAACCCGGCCAAGTTCAAGTCGGTCGCCCGCAAGGCGATCCGCGAAATCGGCTATGAGCAGGCCGGCTTCCACTGGAAAACGGCGAAGATCGAGGTCTTGCTGCACGGCCAGTCGCCTGACATCGGCCAGGGCGTCGACAACGCCTCCGACCGTCAGGGCGAAGAGGGTGCTGGCGACCAGGGCATCATGTTCGGCTACGCCTGCCGCGAGACGCCGGATCTGATGCCGGCGCCGATCTACTACAGCCACAAGATCCTCGAACTGCTGGCTGCCGCCCGTCACGAAGGCAGCGGTGAAGCCGGCAAGCTCGGCCCGGACGCCAAGAGCCAGGTCACTGTTCGCTATGTCGACGGCAAGGCCGCCGAGGCGACGCAGATCGTGCTGTCCACGCAGCATCTCGATGCGAGCTGGGATTCGAAGAAGGTCCGCAAGGTTGTCGAACCCTATATCCGCGAGGCGCTGGGCGACCTCAAGATCGCCGACAACTGCATGTGGTACATCAATCCGACCGGCAAGTTCGTCATCGGCGGACCGGACGGTGACGCCGGCCTGACCGGCCGCAAGATCATCGTCGACACCTACGGCGGTGCCGCACCGCATGGCGGCGGCGCCTTCTCCGGCAAGGACACCACCAAGGTCGATCGTTCGGCGGCCTATGCGGCGCGCTATCTGGCCAAGAACGTCGTGGCGGCGAAACTCGCCGACCGCTGCACCATCCAGCTTTCCTACGCCATCGGCGTTGCCCAGCCGCTGTCGGTCTATGTCGACCTGCACGGGACCGGCAAGGTCGACGAGGCAAAGCTCGAGGAGGCGCTGCGCACCGTGATGGATCTGTCGCCATCCGGTATCCGCCGCCATCTCGATCTCAACAAGCCGATCTACGCCAAGACGTCGTCCTACGGCCATTTCGGCCGCAAGGCCGGCCGCGACGGGTCTTTCTCCTGGGAAAAGACCGATCTCGCCAAGGCGCTCAAGGATGCGGTCGCCGCCTGACAGCGGCGCCGCAGAGTCCCGCCATGGACCCGAAGGACAGACCAAGCCGCGCGACCGAAGCCTTCTTCGGTCGCCGGCGCGGCAAGACCATGCGTCCGCAGCAGGCGGCCGCACTGGAAAGCGGTTTCGGGACATATCGGCTCAATCTGACGGCTGAACCGCCGGCCGATCTGCACACTCTGTTTGAAGCCGATGTCAGCGCGGTTCGCCTCGAGATCGGCTTCGGCGGCGGCGAACATCTCCTGCATCGCGCGACCGAGGCGCCTTCGATCGGCTTTATCGGCGTCGAGCCCTTCGTCAACGGCATGGCCAAGATGATGATGGCGGTGCGCGAGAAGCCGCTCGCCAATCTGCGGGTCTATGACGACGACGCCACCCGGCTGCTCGACTGGCTGCCGCAAGCCTCGCTCGACGGCATCGATCTGCTCTATCCCGATCCCTGGCCGAAGAAGAAACACTGGAAGCGGCGCTTCGTTAGCCCGGTCAATCTCGAGCGATTCGCGCGTGTGCTGAGGCCGGGTTCAAGATTCCGCTTTGCGTCCGACATCGACACCTATGTCAACTGGACCCTTCTGCATTGCCGTGCGCATGGCGCATTCGCGTGGCGGGCTTCGGAGGCGGCGGACTGGCACCGGCCCTATGATGGCTGGCCGGGGACGCGTTACGAGGCGAAGGCCATTCGGGAGGGACGGCGGCCGGCCTATCTTACCTTCGTCAGGATCTAAGCGCGCTCTCCGGGCACAATGGCGAACATGGTCCGCCCCGCCCGATTTTCAGAAACGGCCGATCCTGTTGAATATAGCCGGGTCCATGCCGAGCCTGCGCAGATCGTCCGCACGCGGCTTGCGCCCGGCTTCCACGGCCCGCGAGGCGGCGACCGCGCTGCCGAATGTCGTGAAGAGTTCGCCTATGGCGGATAATATCTTACGGTTGGTCATGGTCATGCCCTTTCGGTGCTGTGTCGTGCAATCATCTTTGTGCGATGCAACATAAATGGGGACGCAACGGCAAAGCTTACAGGGGTTTCGCCGCATGTAGGCCATGCGTCTGGCGCAACACTGGCGCCGCACGGCTTTGCCCGGCCCGCATAGCGGGCTTGAAACACCGGCCATGTTGGTTTATATCAGCCTCAAATTCTTGGTCGGTATGACGAAGAGTGGGTCCACCCGGTCCCGCTCTTTTTTATTACCTGCCGATAAGTTCGGATAGAGCGACAGGGCTTCAATGACTGCAACGGCAAACGAGGGCGACGATCGCATCATCCGCGAAAGCGGCATCGATGCGCGCATCGCGCTGATCGTCCAGCCGGTTCTGCGCGGCATCGGCTTCCGTCTCGTGCGGGTGCATCTGTCGGGCCAGAACGGGCTGACGCTGCAGATCATGGCCGAGCGCGAGGACGGCACCATGACCGTCGAGGATTGCGAAGAGGTCAGCCGCGCGGTGTCGCCGGCGCTCGACGTCGATGATCCGATCGAAAAGGCCTATCACCTCGAAGTCTCGTCGCCCGGCATCGACCGGCCGCTGGTCCGCAAATCGGACTTCACGACCTGGACGGGTCATCTGGTCAAGATGGAGACATCGATCGTCGTTGCCGACCGCAAGCGGTTCAAGGGCAAGATCGTCGAGGCCGGCGAAGACGATGTGCTGATCGAGCGCGAAAAGGCCGCCTATGGCGAGGAGCCGACGGTGCGGGTCCCCTATGACGCGATTGCCGAAACGCGCCTGATCCTGACCGACGATCTCATCCGCGACGCCCTGTCGAAGGACAACAGGGCGCGCAAGGAAGCCAAAAGAAACCGCGGCGAACCGGACGATGACGTGCCCGAGGGTGCGGAAGCAGACGCCACGGAAGAACACGAACAGGAACTATGATTGAGCTGCCGGGCGCAATGGTCCGGCAAACAGGCTCGGGAGAAAAACGATGGTTGTAAGCGCCAACAGACTTGAACTGCTGCAGATCGCCGACGCGGTCGCGCGTGAAAAGTCGATCGACAAGTCGATCGTCATCGCCGCCATGGCCGATGCGATCCAGAAGGCGGCGCGCTCGCGTTATGGCCAGGAGACCAACATCCGCGCCGACATCAACCCGAACACCGGCGAGATGAAGCTGCAGCGGCTGATGGAAGTGGTCGAGAAGGTCGATGACTACGCCACGCAGATCGCCATTTCCTCGGCTCGCGAGCGCAATCCCGACGCCCAGCTCGGCGATTTCATCGCCGAACAGCTGCCGCCGATGGATTTCGGCCGCATCGCCGCCCAGTCGGCCAAGCAGGTCATCGTGCAGAAGGTGCGCGAGGCCGAGCGTGATCGTCAGTATGACGAATACAAGGACCGCATCGGCGAAATCGTCAACGGCACCGTCAAGCGCGTCGAATACGGCAACGTCATCGTCGATCTCGGCCGTGGCGAAGCGATCATCCGTCGCGACGAACTGATCCCGCGCGAAAACTACAAATATGGCGACCGCGTCCGCGCCTACGTCTACGACGTGCGCCGTGAGCAGCGCGGCCCGCAGATCTTCCTGTCGCGAACCCATCCGCAGTTCATGGCCAAACTGTTCACCATGGAAGTGCCGGAAATCTATGACGGCATCATCGAGATCAAGGCGGTCGCCCGCGACCCGGGTTCGCGCGCCAAGATCGCCGTCATCTCGCGCGATAGCTCGATCGATCCTGTCGGCGCCTGCGTTGGTATGCGCGGCAGCCGCGTCCAGGCCGTCGTCGGCGAATTGCAGGGCGAGAAGATCGACATCATTCCGTGGTCGCCTTCGGCCGCGTCCTTCATCGTCAATGCGCTGCAGCCGGCGGAAGTCGCCAAGGTCGTGCTCGACGAGGATGCCGAACGCATCGAAGTCGTGGTTCCCGACGACCAGCTGTCGCTGGCCATCGGCCGCCGCGGCCAGAACGTGCGGCTTGCTTCGCAGCTGACCGGCTGGGATATCGACATCCTGACCGAGGCCGAAGAATCCGAGCGCCGCCAGAAGGAATTCGTCGAGCGTTCGTCGCTGTTCATGGAAGCCCTCGACGTCGACGAGATGGTCGGCCAGGTGCTTGCCTCCGAAGGCTTCACCAGTGTCGAGGAAGTCGCTTATGTCGATTCCGGCGAGATCGCCTCGATCGACGGTTTCGACGAAGACACCGCTTCGGAAATCCAGACCCGCGCCCGCGAATATCTCGAGAAGATCGAGGCCGAGCACGACGACAAGCGCAAGGCGCTCGGCGTCTCGGACGAATTGCGCGAAATCCCCGGCATCACCACCGCCATGATGGTGACGCTCGGCGAAGACGGCGTGAAGACGATCGAGGACTTTGCCGGCTATGCCGCCGACGACCTCACCGGCTGGAAGGAACGCAAGGACGGCGAGACCAAGGTATTCCCCGGCGTGCTTGCCAATCACGGCGTCGCGCGTGCCGATGCCGAGCAGATGGTTCTGGCTGCCCGCCTCAAGGCCGGCTGGATCACCGAAGACGAGCTTGCGGCCGAAGAAGTCTCGGCTGACGAAGCCGTTGGTGCGTGAGGTGAAACCGCATCGCACCGAACCCGCCCCTGGACGAGATGAACGATCGCACCTGCATCGTTACGCGCAAACAAGCCGAACCGGATGAACTGATCCGTTTCGTCGTCGGCCCGGATTCGTCCGTCGTTCCCGACATCAAGAGAAATCTGCCCGGCCGCGGTTGCTGGGTGAGCGCCGACCGCCTACATATCGACAAGGCTGCGGCGAAGAACCTCTTTGCCCGCGCCTTCAAGGCACAGGTGGTCGTGCCGCCCGATCTCGGCGGCATGGTCGACGGGCTGCTTTCCAGACACGCTCTGGGCATGCTTGGTCTTGCCCGCAAGGCAGGCGCAATTTCGCTTGGTGCTACCAAGGTCGAGAGCGCGGTGCGCGGCGGATTGGCGCTTTTCGTGCTGCATGCGACGGAGGCGTCCGACGACGGCGTGCGCAAGATCAGCCAGGCGCGACGGGCGACAGTCCATCTCGGCGGGCCCGCTATCCTTGCCTACAAACTTTTCTCCGAGGCCGAGTTGAGCTTGGCATTGGGGGGTACAAATGTGATACATGCTGCCGTTCTCGCGGGAGACGCGGGCAGGGCGGTCCAGAAGCGCATGGTTGCGCTCGACCGGTATCGGGGCGGTTCCCCGGACGATCTGGCAATGCTTGCGGCTGTTGCTGACGAAGATGATGCCGCAGAGGATATGGAATGAGCGATACGAAATCGGGTGACGACAATACGCTGAGTGTGACGCCGAAGAAGACCTTGACGCTGAAGCGCCCCGGTATGGAACAGGGCACTGTGCGCCAGAACTTCTCGCACGGCCGCACCAAGCAGGTCGTCGTCGAAACCAAGAAGCGCAAGTTCTCGATGCCTGGCGACAAGCCGGAGCCGGTTGCCGCCCCCGTCTTCACACCGAAGCCGGCGGTTGTGGCCGCGCCCGTTGTGCAGGAAGCGCCGAAGGCACCGCCACCGCCACCGCCCCCACCAGCACCGGTCGAACGCGGCGGCATGGTGCTGAACGAACTGTCGCGCAGTGAAATGGAAGCGCGCCGCAGGGCGCTTGAAGGCTCCAAGGTGCGCGAGGTCGAGGACCGTCAGCGCGCCGCCGAGGACGCTAAGCGCCGTGCCGAGGACGAAGAGCGCCGCAAGCGCGAACGCGATGAATCCGCACGCCGCCAGGCCGAGGAAGAAGGCGCGGCTGCTGACCGAGGCCGAGTCCCGCCGTCGGGCCGAGGAAGAGGCCCGTCGCCGCGCGCCATTGGCTGCCGAACTGGCAACAGTCGATGACGAGGAAGTGGCCAAGCCGAAGCGGACTGGTGCCGGTGTGCCGGTGCGCCGTCCGGTCACGCCCGAAGTGGCGCGTCCGGCTAAGCCGACCAAGAGCGAGGAAGACCGCCGCCGTGGCAAGCTGACGCTGAATTCGGCATTGTCCGACGAAGACGCGCGGGCTCGTTCGCTGTCGTCGATGCGTCGCCGCCAGGAAAAATTCAAGCGCGCGATGCATAATGAGCCGCGCGAGAAAGTCATGCGCGAAGTGATCCTGCCAGAGACCATCACCATCCAGGAACTGGCGCAACGCATGTCCGAGCGCGCGGTCGACCTGGTCAAGTTCTTCATGAAGCAGGGTCAGATCCTGAAGCCGGGCGACGTCATCGACGCCGATACGGCAGAACTGGTCGCCACCGAATTCGGCCACACGGTCCGCCGCGTCGCCGAGTCCGACATCGAGGAAGGCCTGTTCAACATCGCCGACAATGCCGAGGACCTGGTGACGCGTCCGCCTGTCGTGACGATCATGGGCCACGTCGATCACGGCAAGACCTCGCTGCTCGACGCCATCCGCAACGCCAATGTCGTCTCCGGCGAAGCCGGCGGCATCACCCAGCATATCGGTGCCTACCAGGTCGAGAAGAATGGTCACAAGATCACCTTCATCGACACGCCCGGCCACGCCGCCTTCACGGCGATGCGTGCTCGTGGCGCCCAGGCGACCGACATTGCCATCCTGGTTGTGGCGGCCGACGACAGCGTCATGCCGCAGACGATCGAATCGATCAGCCATGCCAAGGCGGCCGGCGTTCCGATCATCGTGGCGATCAACAAGATCGACAAGCATGATGCCGATCCGCAGAAGGTGCGCTCGGAACTGCTGCGCCACGAGGTCTTCGTCGAATCCATGGGCGGTGAAGTTCTGGACGTCGAAGTGTCGGCGACCAAGGGCACCAACCTCGACAAGCTGCTCGAGGCGATCCTGCTGCAGGCCGAAATTCTCGACCTGAAGGCCAATCCGGATCGTACCGCCGAGGGTGTCGTCATCGAAGCCCAGCTCGACAAGGGCCGTGGTCCCGTTGCCACCGTGCTGGTGCAGACCGGCACGCTGATGCCGGGCGACATCCTTGTTGCCGGCAACGAATGGGGCCGGGTGCGCGCGCTGGTCAACGATCGTGGCACGCAGATCAAGGAAGCGCCGCCGGCGATGCCGGTCGAAGTGCTTGGTCTGCAGGGCACGCCGCAGGCCGGCGACCGCTTCGCCGTGGTCAACAACGAGGCCCGTGCCCGCGAGATCACCGAATATCGCCAGCGTCTGGCGCGCGAGAAGGCGGTTGCCAAGCATGCCGGCCAGCGCGGTTCGCTCGAGCAGATGATGTCGCAGTTGCAGACGAGCGGGTTGAAGGAATTCCCGCTGGTCATCAAGGGCGACGTGCAAGGCTCGATCGAAGCGATCAACGCTGCGCTCGACAAGCTCGGCACCGACGAAGTGCGTGCACGCATCGTCCATGCCGGCGCCGGCGCCATCACCGAAAGCGACGTGTCGCTGGCGGAGACCTCGGGTGCCGCGATCATCGGCTTCAACGTCCGCGCCAACGTCCAGGCGCGTGCCGCCGCGGTGGCCGCGGGCATTGAGATCCGCTACTACTCGATCATCTACAACCTTGTGGATGACGTGAAGGCGGCTCTGTCGGGCCTGCTGTCGCCGGAGCGTCGCGAGACCTTCATCGGCAATGCGCAGATCCTCGAAATCTTCGACATCACCAAGGTCGGCAAGATCGCCGGCTGCCGTGTCACCGAAGGCAAGGTCGAGCGCGGTGCTGGCGTGCGCCTGATCCGCGACAACGTCGTCATCCACGAAGGCACGCTGAAGACGCTGAAGCGCTTCAAGGACGAAGTTTCGGAAGTCCCCGGCGGCCAGGAATGCGGC
This sequence comes from Mesorhizobium loti, assembly GCA_014189435.1. NCBI lineage: Bacteria > Pseudomonadati > Pseudomonadota > Alphaproteobacteria > Hyphomicrobiales > Phyllobacteriaceae > Mesorhizobium > Mesorhizobium loti. Next base: position 5,280,014 of record CP050293.1, on the reverse strand, counting down.
ATGGCCTTCCAGAACTACGAGGACATGCGCGTCGGCGACGTCATCGAGTGCTTCCGCGTCGAGATGGTGACCCGGACGCTCTGAGTTCGAGTGACTTGTCCATACCGGGCGGTGGTCGAAAGACCGCCGCCCAAACCATATGAGACATGCGGCACGGTCCCATCCCGCGCCTCACGCTTTCAGGATTGAGAAAAATGCCCCGTCCAACCACATCCAGCCCATCCCAGCGCATGCTGCGCGTCGCCGAACAGGTGCGCCATGCGCTGTCCGAAACCCTGCAGCGCGGCGAGATCATCGATCCGCTGATCGAAAACACCGTGGTGTCGGTCTCGGAAGTGCGCATGTCGCCCGACCTCAAGGTCGCCACGGCTTTCGTCTCGCCACTCGGCGCCAAGGATACCGATGCGGTGGTCGAGGCGCTGAACAAGCATGCGAAGTTCGTGCGCGGCCGTGTCTCCGGCGCGCTGCGGCAGATGAAGTTCATGCCGGAGTTCCGCTTCAAGCTCGACACTTCATTCGACAATTTCGCCAGGATCAACGACCTGTTGAAGTCGCCCGAAGTGGCGCGCGATCTGGGTCCTGAGGATCTGGACAAAGACGACAACAAGGACACCGAATAGTGGCGCGCCGCGGCAAGAAGAAGGGCCGGCCGATCTCGGGCTGGCTGATACTGGACAAGCCGGTCGGCATGGGCTCGACCGAAGCCGTCTCCAAGATCAAATGGCTGTTCCAGGCGGAAAAGGCCGGCCATGCCGGCACACTCGATCCGCTGGCTTCCGGCATGCTGCCGATCGCGCTTGGCGAGGCCACCAAGACCGTGCCTTACGTGCAGGACGGCGCCAAGATCTATCGCTTCACCGTTGCTTGGGGACAGGAGCGCTCCACCGATGATCTTGAAGGCCCGGTGACGAAGGAGGCCGACCTGCGTCCATCGGAAGCCGAGGTCAAGGCGCTGCTGCCGAAATACACCGGCGTCATCATGCAGACGCCGCCGCAATTCTCGGCCATCAAGATCGCGGGCGAGCGCGCCTATGATCTGGCCCGCGACGGCGCGACAGTCGACATACCCCCGCGCGAGATCGAGATCGGCCGTCTGGACGTTGTCGAGCATAGCGCCGACCATACCGTTTTCGAGGTCGAATGCGGCAAGGGCACGTATGTGCGCTCGCTGGCCCGCGACATGGGCCGCGACATGGGCTGCTTCGGCCATATCAGCGAATTGCGCCGGGTCGAGGTCGAGCCGTTCACGGCGGAGGATTTCGTCACCATCGCCGAACTGGAAGCCGCCCGTTTCGGTGTGCAGGATGAAGACAACTCGGACGCGGCGGACATCGCTGACGCGACGGACATCGCTGACGCGACGGAAGCCGCTGACGCGGTGGAGACGCCAATTGACTTCGGCGCCATCGATGCGCTTCTGGTCGATACATCGGCTGCCCTCGATTGCCTGCCGCAGATCGCCATCAGCGACGACGCGGCGACCAAGATCCGCCTTGGCAACCCGGTCATCATCCGCGGCCGCGATGCACCGGTGGAAGCCGAGGAAGCCTGCGCCACGGCGCGCGGCAAGCTGGTCGCCATCGGCGCCATCGAGCAAGGCATGTTCAAGCCCAAACGGGTCTTTGCCGGCTGACTCCTGTCGTCTAATGTCGAGCCGGGACTCGCGTGAGGGGCATATGGCAAAGGCTGAGGCGATCAAGAAGCGGGCGCCCGTGAAAACAAGGCGGCCGCCGGTCGGTGCGTCGCCCGGCACGCTGATCGCCGACCCCTCGGCGCGGCGCAGCGAACTCAGGCTGACACTGATCTCGCCGCAGAAATTCAAAACCATCGAAAATGCCAGCATCGACGACCTCAACACCCATTGCGACAAATGGCCGGTCCTCTGGCTCGACTGCACCGGCCTCGCCAACATCCAGCTGATCGAGGAGATCGGCCGCATTTTCAGCTTGCATCCGCTGGCGCTGGAGGACGTCGTCAACACCGGCCAGCGGCCGAAGGTCGATTTCTTCGAGGACCATGCCTTCGTCGTCGTCAGGATGATCGACGATGTCACGTCGCACCGCTACGAGCAGATCGCCGTCTTCTTCGGCAACAATTTCGTCGTCACCTTCCAGGAGCGGGAAGGCGATCCGTTCGATCCGGTGCGCAAGCGCATCGAAAGTTCGGCGCCCAACCGGTTGCGCGCGCGCGGCGCCGACTACCTCGCCTATGCGCTGATCGACGCTGTCGTCGACAGTTACTTCCCGCCGATCGAGGCGGCCGGCGACATTGTCGACAGCATCGAGGACGAGATGCTGCATTCGCCGCACAAGCACCAGATGCGGCAGCTGCATGAATTGCGGCGCGATGCCAATGTGCTGAAGGGCGTGCTGTGGCCGATGCGCGATGCGCTGGCGACGCTGATCCGCAACGACGTGCCCTATGTGAAGGCCGAGACCAAGATATTTCTCAACGACACGCTCGACCATTCGCTCAGGCTGATCGAACTGGTCGAAACCCAGCGCGACATGCTGACCGGCCTGATCGAGATGCATCTTTCGCTGAGCCAGGCGCGCACCAACGACGTCATCAGCTATCTCACCATCGTCTCGGTCATCTTCATGCCGCTGACCTTCCTGGTCGGTGTGTGGGGCATGAATTTCGATCCGGAGTCTTCGCCCTGGAACATGCCGGAACTGAAGTCCCATTACGGCTATCCCCTATCGCTGCTGTTCATGGCCATTGTCGCGTTCGGGTTGATCGCCTTCTTCAAATGGAAGAAATGGCTCTGACAAGGATAAACCAGGCCATTTCGACCTGAAAAGCCGGCTTGTGAATTGGGCTGGTGTTTTCCGGGGAATTGCACTATATGCGCCGCAGCATAGCGCTAAGACGCTTTGCTTGCACCGGCCCCTGCTGGACGACATCCCGGCTGAGGGCGACCCGTTTCCTCAAACAGATAAGGAAAAACACGATGTCGATTACTGCCGAGCGCAAACAGGAATTGATGGGTGAATTCGCAACCGCCAAGGGCGACACCGGGTCTCCGGAAGTCCAGGTGGCCATCCTTTCCGAGCGCATCAAGAACCTGACCGACCACTTCAAGGACCACAAGAAGGACAACCATTCCCGCCGTGGTCTGCTCGCCCTCGTCTCCCAGCGCCGCAGCCTGCTTGATTATCTCAAGCGCAAGGACGACGCGCGCTACCAGACGTTGATCGAGAAGCTCGGTCTGCGCCGTTGACGAATTGACCGGCGGGCTTTCTTCGGAGAGCCCGCCGGTCGCGCATTCTGCCAGTCGTATCGGCTGGCCAGACCCGGTTTCGATCGTGCAGAGGGCACTCGAAACCGCCCATGGACGGTCATGGGGCAGGATTGCAGGACGCTCGCGCGCGCTCGCCGCGCCGAAATTACCCGAGCTTCCCGTTGTCTTGCCCGTGGCTGCCCGAGAAAGGAAGCCAGGGAAAGGGCATCCGTGCACCGTGAAACGGCGCGGCCCTTTCCTCATATTAAGGACAAGAAATGTTCAATCACCACAAAGTGGAAATCGAATGGGGCGGCCGTCCGCTCATCCTCGAAACCGGCAAGATCGCACGTCAGGCTGACGGCGCGGTGCTCGCCACCTACGGCGAGACCAAGGTCCTCGCCACCGTCGTTTCGATGAAGGAGCCGAAGCCCGGCCTCGATTTCTTCCCGCTGACCGTCAACTACCAGGAAAAGACCTACGCCGCCGGCAAGATCCCGGGTGGCTATTTCAAGCGTGAAGGCCGTCCGAGCGAAAAGGAAACGCTGGTTTCCCGCCTGATCGACCGCCCGATCCGCCCGCTCTTCGCCGCGGGCTACAAGAACGACACCCAGATCGTCGTCACCGTCGTCCAGCACGATCTCGAGAACGATCCGGACATCCTGTCGATCGTCGCCACCTCGGCTGCCCTGACGCTCTCGGGCGTGCCCTTCATGGGTCCCATCGGCGGCGCCCGCGTCGGTTACATCAACGGCGAATACGTGCTCAACCCGCATGTCGATGAGATGCAGGAATCCAAGCTCGACCTCGTCGTCGCCGGCACCACCGACGCCGTGCTGATGGTTGAGTCCGAGGCCAAGGAATTGGGCGAAGAGCTGATGCTCGGCGCCGTCATGTTCGGTCACAAGGGCTTCCAGCCGGTCATCGACGCCATCATCAAGCTGGCCGAAGTTGCAGCCAAGGAGCCGCGCGACTTCACCGCGCCGGATTATTCCGCGCTTGAAGCAGAGATGCTGAAGATCGTCGGCGACGAGCTCAGCGCTGCCTACAAGAACGTCGACAAGCAGAAGCGCTACGCCGCCGTCGACGCCGTCAAGGCGAAGGTCAAGGCCGCGTTCGCCCCGGCTGAAGGCGAAGACGCCAAGTACACCTCCGAGCAGATCGGCACCGTGTTCAAGGAACTCCAGGCCAAGGTCGTGCGCTGGAACATCCTCGACACCGGCTCGCGCATCGATGGTCGCGACCTGAGCACGGTCCGCAAGATCGTCTCGGAAGTCGGCGTCCTGCCGCGCACCCACGGTTCGGCACTGTTCACCCGCGGCGAGACCCAGGCGCTGGTCGTTGCCACGCTCGGCACCGGCGAGGACGAGCAGTATGTCGATTCGCTGACCGGCATGTACAAGGAGAAGTTCCTCCTTCACTACAACTTCCCTCCCTATTCCGTCGGTGAGACCGGCCGCATGGGTTCGCCGGGCCGCCGCGAAATCGGCCATGGCAAGCTCGCCTGGCGCGCTATCCGCCCGATGCTGCCGACCTCCGACCAGTTCCCCTACACGCTGCGCGTCGTTTCGGAGATCACCGAGTCCAATGGTTCGTCGTCGATGGCGACCGTCTGCGGCACCTCGCTGGCGCTGATGGATGCCGGCGTGCCGCTGGCCAAACCCGTTGCCGGTATCGCCATGGGCCTGATCAAGGAAGGCGAGCGCTTCGCCGTGCTCTCCGACATTCTTGGTGACGAGGATCATCTCGGCGACATGGACTTCAAGGTCGCCGGCACCGAAGGTGGCATCACCTCGCTGCAGATGGACATCAAGATCGATGGCATCACCGAGGAGATCATGAAGATCGCGCTTGGCCAGGCCAAGGACGGCCGTCTGCATATCCTCGGCGAGATGGCACATGCCCTGACCGGCGCGCGTTCGGAGCTCGGTGAGTTCGCACCGCGCATCGAAGTGATGCACATCCCGACCGACAAGATCCGTGACGTCATCGGATCAGGCGGCAAGGTCATCCGCGAGATCGTCGAGAAGACCGGCGCCAAGATCAACATCGAGGATGACGGCACGGTCAAGATCGCTTCGTCCAACGCCAAGGAGATCGAGGCGGCGAAGAAGTGGATCCACACCATCGTCGCCGAGCCGGAAGTCGGCGAGATTTACGAAGGCACGGTCGTCAAGACCGCCGACTTCGGCGCTTTCGTCAACTTCTTCGGCCCGCGTGACGGCCTCGTCCACATCTCGCAGCTTGCCAACGACCGGGTCGCCAAGACCTCGGACGTGGTCAAGGAAGGCGACAAGGTCTGGGTCAAGCTGATGGGCTTCGACGAGCGCGGCAAGGTCCGCCTGTCGATGAAGGTCGTCGACCAGGCCACCGGCAAGGAGCTCGCCCGCGACAAGAAGACCGAAGGCGAAGAAAACGCCGCCTGATCGGTCTGAGATCATGAATCGAAACGGGCGCGGCTTAGGTCGCGCCCGTTTTCATTTTCAGCCCGGGTTTCATTTTCAGCCCGGGTCTTCATTCTCAGATTGCCAAGACAGACCTCATTTCGAGACCGAACGATGTCCGCCGAGCCGCTGAAGACGCTTTTTCATCCCTTTGAGGCCGAGACTGTTCCTCTGCCGGGAAACGGCAATCGCGTGCTGTTTCTCGGCACCGAACCGGGTTTTCGCCTGCCTGAAGGCTTCGAAGCCGCGCTTCATCTCGTACAAGGCTTCCGGCCGCATTTTAGCGCGCTGCAGGCGTCTGGCTTCGTCGTCACCGCGCAAGTGGAAGGCGATGGCTTCGATATGGCACTTGTGCTTGCCGGCCGGCATCGCGGCCTGAACGAAGTGCGCATCGCGCAGGCGCTTGAACGCGTCGCGCCGGGCGGCCTGGTGGTCGTTGCCGGCGGCAAGGACGATGGCATTGCCAGCCTGCGCAAGCGCGTTGACGAACTAGTGCCGCTTGAAGGCCATCTGCCGAAATATCACGGCATCGCCTTCTGGTTGCGCCGTCCCGCCGATCTGGCCGCCGCGGAAGAATTACGCGCCGCCAATCCCGCTCTGCTGGTTGAAAACCGGTTCCACACCGCGCCCGGCATGTTTTCCTTCGACCGGATCGATACCGGCTCGAAATTGCTGGTCGAGAACCTGCCGAATGATTTGCGTGGCAACATTGCCGATTTCTGCGCCGGCTGGGGCTATGTGGCTGCCGAGATCGCCGCCCGCTCCCCCGGCATTCTGGCGCTCGACCTCTATGAAGCCGATTTCGCCTCGCTCGAAGCCGCAAAGCTCAATCTGGCGGGGGTTAGCCAGTCGATCACCAGGAATTTCTTCTGGGTCGATCTGCTGAAGGAACCGGTCGAGAAACGCTACGACGCGATCGCCATGAACCCGCCCTTTCATCGCAGCCGGGCGGCCGAGCCGGAGATCGGCGCCGGCATGGTCCGCGCGGCGGCCAAGGCCTTGAAGCCAGGTGGGCGGCTGTTCATGGTCGCCAACCGTCAGCTTCCCTATGAGCCGATCCTGGCGGCCGCCTTTTCGAGCCATGCCGAACTTGCCCGTGACGGCATGTTCAAGGTGCTTTCCGCTCGTCGTTGAAGCATGATCCCGAAAAGTGGATACCGGTTTTCGGAAAAGATCATGCTCAGACGAAAACAGCCATCGCGTCGCGTTCAATGCAGATTGGCGACGCGTCGGACTTCGTCGGTGACATGCGCGTCGCCGACTCTGAGCTTGAGAGGGGCCGGCCTGCCGAACAGGTAGCCCTGCACCACTTCGCAGCCGGCTGCCCTGAGCAGCGTCGCCTGGCTTTCGGTCTCGACGCCTTCGGCAATGATGCTGACGCCGAGCGCGCGCGACAGCCCGACGATGGTCGAGACGACCGCGCCGGAACTGGAATCGGTATCGAGGCGGCTGACGAAGGACCGGTCGATCTTCAGCTTGCCGAACGAGAAGTCGATCAGGTAGCTCAAATTGGAATAGCCGGTGCCGAAATCGTCGACGGCGACCGAGATGCCCATATCCGCAAGCTGCTTCAGGATGGCGGCGGCGCGGTCTCGGTCCTGCATCATCGCCGTCTCGGTCACTTCCAGCTCCAGCCGCGACGGCTTGATGCCGGTGGCCGTCATGGTGTCGCGCACGGTGCCGACGAAGTCCTTGGTCATGAACTGGACGGGCGAGATGTTGACGGCGACGAAGCAGTCGTCGGGCAAATGCCGGGCGTCGCTGCAGGCTTTGCGCAGCACCCATTCGCCGATCGGGCCGATCATGCCGGTTTCCTCGGCGATCGGAATGAACTCCATCGGTGGGATCATGCCGCGTTCCGGATGCCGCCAGCGGATCAGCGCTTCGTAGCCGACGATGCGGCCGGTCGGCAGATCGAGCTGCGGCTGGTAGTGAAGATCGAAGTCACCGCGCTCGAAGGCTGTATTCAGTTCGGATTCGATCCATTGGCGATGGTCGGCGACCCTGCCCATTTCGGCATGGAAGACCGACCAGTTGCCGACGCCGCTGGCGCGCGCGTTCTGCAGCGCCAGATTGGAGCGGCGCAGGAGGAGGACGGGATCGACGCCGTCCTTTGGCATCGCCACGATGCCCACCGACAGGCTGACCGATTGCTGGTGCGTGCCGAGTTCATAGGGCTCCATCATCTCGTCGATGAGCCTCTCAATGGTGCTTTCCAATGACCCTGAAACCTGGTTGTCAGGGAGCAGAATCGCGAATTCACCGGCACCGATGCGTCCGATCAGCGCGCGCTGCGGCACGCAAGTCTTCAATCGCTTGGTGAAGGCGCGGATCAACTCGTCGCCCTGGCTGTAGCCGATGGCGTCATTGATCTGCTTGAAACGGTCGATGTCGATATCGATGAGGAACATCGGCTCGCCGGTCCGGCTTGTCGCGCATGCCGCCTCGGCAATCTTGCCGACCATCGCCGGGCGCGCCACCAGACCGGTCAGCTTGTCGAAATGGGTTTCCGTGAAGACGAAATCCGCCGATTCATCGACGCCGGCAAAGAAGGACATTGCGGCGACCGACGCCGCTAGTGCGCAAAGAGCGGCCATCACTGCGACCATCATGTCCGCGGAGATGCCGGCAAAGCCATCGCCGAGACCGAGCTTCAGGCCCCAGAGTCCGAGGACAAAACTGCCGAGGCCCGAACTCGCTATGGTGAGCAGTCGGAACACCGGTGTTCGCTTCGGGTTACTGACGGCGGACATTGAAAGATCCCCAGAGTACGGGGCTTTCTAGCGGATATCTCCTTAAAATGAGTTTCCGCGAATGCATCTAATTTTATTGGACCGAAAGTATTTCTCGAGCTGGTTAAAGCCCGTCCCGTCGAACTGGGTTCAGTCGGGGCATTTTAAGCTTTTGTTTTATGAATGTCGTTGTCCCAAAACCGCTGCGCACTTTTGGGCGACATGCATTAGTCTCGTCCGCCGTCGGTCTGCTTCAATTCATCGAGCGTCGGCATGGAAACGATGTGATAGCCGGAATCGACATAGTGGATTTCGCCGGTAACGCCGGAAGACAGGTCGGACAGCAGATAAAGCGCGGAGCCGCCGACCTCGTCGATGGTCACCGTGCGGCGCAGCGGCGAGTTGCGCTGCTGGTAGGAGAACATGTGGCGGGCGTCGGAAATGCCGGCGCCGGCGAGCGTACGCACCGGTCCAGCCGATATGCCATTCACCCTGATGCCGCGCGGACCGTAGTCGTTGGCGAGGTAGCGCACACTGGCCTCCAGTCCGGCCTTGGCGACGCCCATGACATTGTAGTTCGGCATGACGCGGACCGATCCTGCATAGGTCAGCGTGATCATCGACCCGCCGTCCTGCATCAAGGCAGCGGCATGGCGGGCGATCTCGGTGAAGGAGTAGCAGGAGATCACCATGGTGCGGACGAAATTGTCCCGGCTGGTGTCGGCGTAGAGGCCCTTCAGCTCGTTCTTGTCGGAAAAGCCGATGGCATGGACGACGAAATCCAACCCGCCCCATTCCTTGCCCAGGGTCTCGAACGTGGCGGCGACTGAAGCGCTGTCCTCGACATCGCACGGCACGACCAGCGCGGCGCCGAGTTTGTCGGCCAGCGGCTTGACTCGCCGCCCGAAGGCATCGCCCTGATAGGTGAAGGCGAGTTCCGCCCCATGTTCGGATAATTTCCGGGCGATTCCCCAGGCGATCGAATGATCGTTGGCGACACCCATGACAAGCCCGCGCTTGCCCTTCATCAATCCGTCCATGGCCGGCAAATCCTTATGCGGAATAGCGCTGGAAAACGAGCGTGGCGTTGGTGCCACCGAAGCCGAACGAATTTGACAAGACAGTGTCGATCCTGGCGTCGTCGATGCGTTTTCGCACGATCGGCATGCCCTCGAATTCGGGGTCGAGGGTCTCGATATGGGCGCTTTCGCCGATGAAACCGCCTTGCATCATCAGGATCGAGTAGATGGATTCCTGCACGCCAGCCGCGCCCAGCGAATGGCCGGTCAGCGATTTCGTCGAGGTGATGTACGGCATCTCTGAGCCGAACACCTCGCGGATAGCACCCATTTCCTTGGAATCCCCCACCGGCGTCGACGTGCCATGGGTGTTGATGTAGTCGACCGGCGTGGAAACCGTGGCCAGCGCCTGGCGCATGCAGCGGACCGCGCCTTCGCCTGAAGGGGCAACCATGTCGTGGCCGTCGGAGGTCGCGCCATAGCCGACGATCTCGGCATAGATCTTGGCGCCGCGCGCCTTGGCATGCTCCAGCTCTTCCAGCACCAGCACTCCGGCGCCGCCGGCGATGACGAAGCCGTCGCGATTGGCATCATACGCGCGCGAAGCGGTCGACGCCTTGTCATTGAATTTCGACGACATGGCGCCCATCGCGTCGAACAGGTCCGACATCGTCCAGTCGAGATCCTCGTGGCCGCCGGCAAAGACCATGTCCTGCTTGCCCCACTGGATCAATTCGTAGCCGTTGCCGATGCAATGCGCCGAGGTCGAGCAGGCCGACGAGATCGAGTAGTTGACGCCGTGGATCTTGAACCAGGTGGCAAGCGTTGCCGATGCGGTCGACGACATCGCCTTCGGCACCGCGAACGGACCGATGCGCTTGGGACTGCCGTTCTTCAGCGTGATTTCGGCCGCTTCGACGATGGTGCGGGTGGATGGTCCGCCCGATCCCATGACGATGCCGGTGCGCTCATTGGTGATGTCGCTCTCGCCGAGGCCCGCATCCGCGATCGCCTGATCCATGGCGACGTGGTTCCAGGCCGCACCTTGGCTCAGGAAGCGCATCGCACGGCGATCGATCATGGCCGATGGATCGAGCGTCGGCGCTCCCCACACCTGGCAACGGAAGCCGTGTTCGGCGAAGGAATCGGAGAAGCTGATGCCGGATCTGGCGTCATGCAGCGAGGCTTGCACCTCGTTGGCATTGTTGCCGATCGACGACACGATGCCGAGGCCTGTGACTACGACACGTCTCATTCGCAACTCCTTCCAGGGATGCTGGCCAGCGGGGCCGGCCAGGGATGCCGGTCAGCCGACCGCCGACTGCTTGGACAGACCGACTTTCAAATCCGTTGCCGCGTATATGGGTTCGCCATCCGCCTTCAGCCAGCCATCGGCGATGCCGAGCACCAGCCGGCCTCGCATCACGCGCTTGAAGTCGATCCCATACTCGACCTTCTTCACCGAGGGCGTCACCATGCCCTTGAATTTCACTTCACCGGTCGACAGCGCCATCCCCTTGCCGGGTTCGCCGAGCCAGCCAAGATAGAACCCCGTCAATTGCCACATGGCGTCGAGGCCGAGGCACCCCGGCATGATCGGATTGCCGATAAAATGGCAGGCAAAGAACCACAGGTCCGGCTTGATGTCGAACTCAGCGCGGATGAAACCCTTCTCAAAGGCGCCGCCCGTTTCGCTGATCTCGGTGATGCGGTCGAACATCAGCATGGGCGGGTAGGGAAGCTGGGCATTGCCCGGTCCGAACAGTTCGCCGCGGGCGCAGGCCAGCAATTCATCGTACTCGTAGCTGGATTTACCCGCCATCAATCTCATCCCCATATCGTTTGGGCTATCGGGTGCCCTTGTCGTTGGTTTCCTAACACAATCTGTTTCAGGCCGGAAACCGGCGTTTGCGCTTAACCTGCTCGTCTGCCTGGGTCAATGCGCGCTATTGATCGCATTCGGACGACAGAATATATGTCCTGAGAGGTCCGGTTTCGGCAGACGTTCATTTTTTTGCCATTCTGGGCGTGTCTTGGGGCGGAACTGTGGGGTTCGACGAGAAGATGGACCTGGACGGCCGGAAGGAAAATGTCGCTGTGGACAAGCGGGTCCGTGAAGCCGGCTTGAGGCCGACGCGTCAGCGCATTGCGCTGGCCGACCTGCTTTTCGCCAAGGGCGACCGTCATTTGTCGGCTGAGGAACTGCACGAGGAGGCCGTTGCCGCCGGCGTGCCGGTATCGCTGGCCACCGTCTACAATGCCCTCCACCAGTTCACCCAGGCGGGACTGTTGCGCATCCTCGCCGTCGAGGGCGCCAAGACCTATTTCGACACCAACACCTCCGACCACCACCATTTCTACATCGAAGGCGAAAACCGCATATTCGACATTGCCGGCGGTCCGGTGACGGTTGCCAACCTGCCGGAGCCGCCGGAAGGGATGGAGATCGCCAATGTCGATATCGTGGTGAGGCTGCGCCCCAAACGCCCCGAATGATCGGCCAGGCCAGAAGCATCGGCCAGGCCAGAATGATCGGCCAGACCAGAATGATCGGCCAGGGATGAAACCCCTCGATCTCACAATCCGGCTCGAATGGGCAATCGTGGCGCTGGCTGCCGTCGTTTTCTACGGTTCGACCGGCATGTCCTGGTGGCTGTTCGGATTGCTTATCCTGGCGCCTGACCTGTCGATGTCGGGCTATCTGGCCGGACCGCGCGTCGGTGCCCTTGCCTACAACGCCTTGCATATCCTGATCGTGCCCGTGCTGCTGCTGCTGCTCGCCGGGCACATGTGGGGCAATGCGACCGCGATGGCGGTTGCGCTGATCTGGATCGCCCACATCGCCATCGACCGTGCGCTGGGCTACGGCCTGAAGCTGTCAACCGGATTTCAGGACACGCATCTCGGCCGTATCGGGCGCTAGACCTTGACCGCGAGGGATCGCGATCAAGAGCGAGAATCAGTCCTTCACCCGTTCGCCGGGATAGGCGCCCCAGACGATCGACTGGGCAAGCCAGCCGGTGTGGCCATCGAACGTCATTTCGCACCACTGGCCGTCGCAGGATTTGATTGTGCCCATGACGCCGGGCTCGACCATCGCGACCACCCGTGCGTCCTTGTCAGGACTGTTGAGAAGGTTGATCTGGTTGCCCTTGCCGCGCTGCCATGGTGCCACGATTGCCGTGCGCCGGCCGGACAGCAGCGACTGGTTGATCCAGCCTTCCGAACCGTCGGCATCGCGCACGCGGCGCCATGTGTCGAATTCCTGGATGATCTCCATCGGCAGGCCGGCCTTCATATACATCCAGTCGACCGAGTAGTTGGCGCCGGGGCCGACGCGCGAGTTGACGCGGCCGGATTTCAGGCTGACGAATCGCGGCAGCGGTAGGCCGCTCGGCCCGAGCGTCACGACGCTCTGTGCAGGCGCTGCGGCACTCTGCGCGGCCGCAAGCGGAGAATAAAGCAGAGCGCCGAGAAATGCTGCACTGAGGGTCAGGCGAAGCGACGCGAAACCAGACACTTTCATTCCTTTCGGCGCTTGCCCATCGGCCTCGGCGCCCCTTTTTCTTTGTCTTCGGCGGCACCGCTTGTTACATGGGGTAATCGGCACCGCGACCGGCTTTCAGTTTCGCCGGTCTTGGTTAAAGAGGTCTCAACGAGATCGGGTTAGAGCAATTCCAGCAAAAGTGTGAAGCGGTTTTGCGTTCGGAATTGCGGCAAATACTCGAGAGGGAAACAATGGCAGGCAAAAAAGGCCTCTCGTCGTCATCACGCGAAAGCTGCCCGACCCGGTCGAGACCCGCATGCGCGAGCTGTTCGACGCAAGGCTGAATGTCGAGGACAGGCCGATGACGCAGCCGGAACTGGTCGCGGCGGTCAAGGAAGCCGACGTTCTGGTGCCGACCATAACCGACAATATCGACGCTGCGCTGATCGCCCAGGCCGGCGACAACCTCAAGCTGATCGCCAATTTCGGCAACGGCGTCGACAAGATCGATGTCGCTGCCGCGGCCAAGAGGGGCATCACCGTCACCAACACGCCCAATGTGCTGACCGAGGACACCGCCGACATGACGATGGCACTGATGCTGGCGGTGCCGCGGCGGCTGGCGGAAGGCGCCAACGTGCTCACCGGCGACAAGAAATGGGCCGGCTGGTCGCCGACCTGGATGCTGGGCCGGCGCATCTGGGGCAAGCGGCTGGGCATTGTCGGCATGGGCCGCATCGGCACCGCCGTCGCCAGGCGGGCCAAGGCCTTCGGACTGTCGATCCACTATCACAACCGCCACCGCGTGCTGCCGGCCGTGGAAGACGGGCTGGAGGCGACCTATTGGGAGAGCCTCGACCAGATGCTGGCCCGCATGGACATCATTTCGGTCAACTGCCCGTCGACGCCGGCGACCTTCCATCTGCTTTCGGCGCGGCGGCTGGCGCTGCTGCAGCCCACCGCCTATGTCGTCAACACCGCGCGCGGCGACATCATCGACGAGGAAGCCCTGGTCAAGCTGATCCAGGACGGCAAGATTGCCGGAGCCGGTCTTGACGTCTACGAGCACGAGCCGGCTTTGAACGGCAAGCTGCTGAAGCTCGCCGCCAAGAACAAGGTCGTGCTTCTGCCGCATATGGGCTCGGCGACGCTCGAGGGCCGCATCGACATGGGTGAAAAGGTCATCATCAACATCCGCGCCTTCGTTGACGGTCACCGTCCGCCGGATCGGGTGCTGCCGCTCAGGACTTGACGCTACCGCGGCGCAACGTTTTACGACTTTTTGAATGAAAGCGCAGGCTTACGAAAAAGCCTTGCGCATCGTGATCGAGGTCGGCCTGGCATAGCCCTCATGCGCCGTCCGCTCGGTCTCATGAAAACCGAAGCGGACAAAGGCTGCATGGTTCCCGGTCAGTTCGATCCGGGTCTGAAGCTCGATGGCGCCCTTGCCGCGGCTGCGGGCAAGGTCTTCGACCGCTTGCATCAGCCGCCGGCCAATGCCTTGTCCCTGGCAGTCCGGCGCGACGGCGAGCTTGCCGACATAAAACTCTGTCACCTTTTCAAGGGCAAAGACGCAGCCGACGATCCTGTCGCCCTTGAATGCCACGAAGCCGGTCTCCCGCAGCGCCTTGTCCCGCAGGCTGTCGGCGGTCAAAAGGTGGGCCGAGGAGGGCGGGTCGATGACGCCGTCCATCGAGGCGAAGGCACGCATGATCAGTGTGAGCACATCGCCCCAACGGTCGAAATCGGCCGGGATCTGCGTGATAAAGACAGCGTCGGTCCGCTCCACGAGGTCAGTTTCTCTTGTAGCGGATCGTGTCGAAGCGCGCCGCCAGCGCATCATAGAGCAGCAGGCGGCCGACCAGCGGTTCGCCGATGCCGGTGATCAGCTTGATCGCCTCCATCGCCTGCAGCGTGCCCACGACTCCGGTCAGCGCACCAAGCACGCCCGCCTCGGCACAGGACGGCACCAGGCCCGGCGGTGGCGCTTCCGGAAACAGGTCGCGATAGCCTGGGTTGGGCTTGCCGTCCTTGCCGTCTTCGAATGGCTTCAGCACCGTGACGGAGCCGTCGAAGCGTCCGACCGCGGCATGCACCAGCGGTTTCCCAGCGCTCGCGCAGGCATCCGCCACCGCATAGCGGGTTTCGAAATTGTCGGAGCCGTCGACGACGATGTCATAGCCGGCAACGAGGGCAGGCGCATTGTCTGGGGTCAGCCGGATTGCATGCGTTTCAACCATTGTGTTGGGATTGATGCGGGCGATTGCCGCCTTGGCGCTATCGGTCTTCAGCATGCCGACGGTGTCGGTGCCGTGAATGACCTGGCGCTGCAGGTTGGACAGCGAAACGGTGTCATCATCGACCACGCCGAGCGTGCCGACGCCGGCGGCGGCAAGATATTCAAGCACCGGCGCGCCCAGTCCGCCGGCGCCGATGACCAGCACCCGCGCCTGCTTCAGCCTCTGCTGGCCGGCGCCGCCGATCTCGGGCAGCACGATGTGGCGGGCATAGCGTTCGATCTCGTCGGCGGTCAGGGTAGTAGGGGTCATTGCCGGACCATATAATGGCTGAAAATCCTTGTCAGGTGCCAATGCATGTCGCCCAAAAGTGTGAAGCGGTTTTGGGACAACGACATGCATAAGAGCTAGATCGTTGGCCCAACCCTACCATGGTCGACCGTCAGGAACTGCGCACGACCGGCCAGGCTGGAAAACAGCGCCGCATCGGTTCCGGTCATGAATGCCTGGCAGTTCAAGTCTTCGAGGATGGAAAACAGCGCCGCGCGCCGCCCGCTATCGAGATGCGCTGCGATCTCGTCGAGCAACAGGATCGGTGTCATGCCTGACATTTCGCCGGTCAGCCGGGCATGCGACAGCACGATGCCGACCAGCAGCGCCTTTTGCTCGCCTGTCGAGCAAAGCTCGGCCGGCATCGCCTTGGGACGGTGCCGAACCACCAAGTCCGAGCGATGCGGGCCCTCGAGCGTGCGTCCAGCGGCACGATCGCGGTCACGGCCCTCGACAAGCGTCCGGCGGAAGCGCTCCTCGACATCGACCGCCGGCACGGCGGCGATCTCGGCTTCCAGATCGCCCGAAAGGCCGATATCGGCCTGCGGAAACGGTCCCGTGTCAGGCAGCCTGTCGATCATGGCGGCGAGCAGGCGCACCATCTCGGCTCGCGCCGCGGCGATCGCCACACCGGTTTCGGCCATCTGCGTCTCGATCGCGTCGAACCAGCGGTCGTCGCGAGAGCCTTCGGTAAGCAGACGATTACGGCCGCGCATCGCCTTCTCGTAGTCGATCGCACGTTGCCCGTGGCCGGGGTCGATCGCCAGCACCAGCCGGTCGAGAAAGCGCCGGCGATCCGCGGCCGGCCCGGTGAACAACGAGTCCATGGCCGGCGTCAGCCACACCACGCGCAGCCATTCCAGCATGTCCTCGGCCGAACGCGCCGGAGCTCCGTTGATGCGCACCCGCCTGCCGCCTTCGCCAGCGGTGTCGCCTCCGGAAATGCCCGTTCCGATCTCGACCTGGCCGTCAAGCCCGTCGAGCTGGGCATGCAGCGCAAAGCCGCCGTCGCCACCCTCGCGCGCGACGTCTGCGTAAGGCGCGCGGCGCAAGCCACGCCCCGGTGTCAAAAAGGATATCGCTTCGAGGAGATTGGTCTTGCCGGCGCCGTTGTCGCCGGAAAAAACCACGGCACCCGGCGCCAGATCGATCGTCAACGTCGCGTAGTTGCGGAAATTGGTAAGTGTTAGCTTACTTATATGATTCTGTACCGGCAACCGCTATCCGCCTGTCGAAGTTGCCGCAAACATCGCTCTTGCCGCCGGTCCATCACAGGACCGAATTGCTGACGCCGCGCCGGCTACACCCGCATCGGCATCAGCACATAGAGTGCGGTCTCGTCGGCCATGTCGTGGATCAGCGTCGGCGAACCGGCATCGGCCAGCATGAACTTGGCCTCCGTGCCGGTCAGCTGTGCGGCAACGTCGAGCAGATATTTGGCATTGAAGCCGATCTCGATCGGATCGGACGAATAGTCGGCGGCCAATTCCTCGGTGGCGCTGCCCGAATCCGGATTGTTGACCGCAAGCGTCACCTGACCCTCGCTGATCGACAGCTTCACCGCGCGGCCGCGTTCGGAAGAGATGGTCGAGACGCGATCGACAGCGGCAGCAAAGCTCTGGCGGTCGATGATCAGCTTCTTGTCGTTGCCGGTCGGAATGACCCGCTGATAATCGGGGAAGGTGCCGTCGATCAGCTTCGAGGTCAAAACCACGCTGCCGATGGTGAAGCGGATCTTGGTGTCCGACAGTTCGGTGGTGACCGCGACATCCGGATCGTCGACCAGCTTCTGCAGCTCGCTCACTGTCTTGCGCGGAATGATGATGCCCGGCATGCCCTCGGAACCGGCCGGCGCGTCGATCTCGGCGCGCGCCAGACGGTGGCCGTCGGTCGCCACCGAGCGCAGCTTCAGCTTGCCGCCGACCTCATGCGTGTGCAGGTAGATACCGTTCAGGTAGTAGCGCGTCTCCTCGGTGGAGATGGCGAACTGGGTCTTTTCGATCAGGCCTCTCAGGGCAACCGAGTCGAGACGGAAGATATGCGAGAAGGATCCGGCCGAAAGCTCCGGGAAGTCGGATTGCGGCAGGCACTGGAGGCGGAAGCTCGAGCGGCCTGACGTCACCGTCATGGCGTTGCCGTCCTCGTCCGTCTTCAGCATCACCTCGGCGCCATCGGCGAGCTTGCGAACGATGTCGTAGAGCAGATGTGCCGGAACCGTCGTCGCCCCGCCGCGCTCGACCTTGGCGGGCGTCGCTTCCGTCACCTCGAGATCGAGGTCGGTCGCCTTCATTTCAAGGCTGGCGCCCTCGGCGCTGAGCAGCACGTTGGACAGGATCGGTATGGTGTTGCGCCGCTCGACCACACGGTGGACGTGGTTGAGCGACTTCAGGAGATTTGACCGTTCCAGGATAACACGCATGACGAAACAGGCTCGCTTGAATGAATGACGGGTCACCAGTGGGCGGCGCCCCGCGAAAGGTCTGAACAGGCTCAGAATCTGCGTAAACTGACAGGAAAAAACCAGCAAACGCAAGCCCGCGCCGCCGGTTCGGGCAGGCTACGCGGGCTTTCTGGGGATAAAGGGCACGAAGTCCGCGAGCCGGTGCCGTAAAACCGAAATCCGGGCCGCTGCCAGGCGGCGCCACGAGCCCATTCCGGGCTCCGGGCCGCACTGGCAAGCCATTGAATTCCGGTGTTGTTCCGGTTCGCCCCCGGTCCGGTCAGGCCTGGTCGTTGATCAACCGCCTCAAGAGCTCGAGTTCCTGCGCCAGCGTGTTGTCGTTGCCGGAAAGGTCTTCGATCTTGCGCACTGCATGCAGCACCGTGGTGTGATCGCGGCCCCCGAAACGTCGTCCGATCTCGGGCAGCGAGCGCGGCGTCATCACCTTCGACAGGTACATGGCGACCTGCCGCGGCTTGACGATGGTGCGCGTGCGCCGGTTGGACAGCAGTTCGGTCTTCGACACATTGTAGTGGCGCGCGACGATGCGCTGGATGTCCTCGATACGGACCCGCTTCGGCTCGCCGGTGCGATAGATGTGGCCGAGGATCTCGTCGATCCGGTCGATGGTGATCTGCGGCTCGAAGGACTGACGGAACAGCAGCTGGTTGAATGCGCCTTCCAGTTCGCGTCCGCTGCCGGTCACGGTGCGTGCGACGTGATTGAGGATCTCTTCCGAAATGTTCAGCGACGCGTCATCGACCCTGGCCGTGGCCAGGCGCAATTTGAGCATGCCAAGGCGCATGGCGAAATCGGGCGCCGACATTTCAAGCGCGACACCACCATTGAGGCGTGAACGGACCCGCGGTTCGAGCGATTCCAGTTCCGACGGCGGCCGGTCGGCGGCGACGACGACCTGCTTGGCGCTGTCGAGCAACATGTTGATCAGGTGGCAGAATTCATGCTGGATCGACTTGCCCTGCAAGAACTGCATGTCGTCGATGATGAGCAGGTCGATGTCGCGCAGCTGTTCCTTGAGCGTCAGCGCGTTGTTGTCGCGGATCGCGGTGGCAAAGCGCCACATGAAATACTCGGCCGTGAGATAGACGACGCGCGACTTGGGGTTCTGCTTCAGCGATTCCGCGGCGATGGCCTGCAACAAATGTGTCTTGCCGAGCCCGACGGTTGCGTGAAGGAAAAGCGGGTTGAAGCGCACCGCGCTCGATTGCGATTCAGCCACTGCCTTGGCGGCGGCGAAAGCCACCCGGTTCGACGGTCCCTCGATGAAGGAGCCGAACGTATAGCGAGGATCAAGCGGTGACCCCAGCACATTGTGCCGGAATTCGCTCTCGATCGGTGTGCCTGGACGCGGAGCCGGTGCACGCTCCACCCGGCCGGGGCTGACGGTGCCGGCGGCAAGCGCCGTCTGCGTCTGCCGAGTCATCTTGTTGCGTGCAGGAACCACCTCCGGCTCGGCCTGGCTGCGTCCCTGACGGGTTGCCGTGCGCACGACGATGTCGATCTTGAGGAGATCGGGATCCTCCTGCTTCCACAGCTCGGAGATGAGGTCGAGATAGTGGCCGTTGATCCATGAGCGCAGGAAGGCGGTGGGCACCGAGATGCGGACAATGCCCTTGGAAGCTTCCGCGACCTTCATGCGGCCAAACCAGCTCGAATAGACTTCGGTTCCCAGGCGCGCCTTCAACTGGGTCTTGACCCGGTCGAATTTCTGTTCCGCGTCGCTGGAGACCGCCATGTCGTTCGCTCCGATCAAAGTTCCAGGAAATGGGAGGTCGCCCGTAAGTTCCCTTTCGATGCCGCTCTGCATGATCTTTTCCTTGTCCTTCCGTACCTGTTTTCCACCGGGGATGCGCCTCCTGCATCCGATTCCGGCGACTGCGTCTTTGCTACGATGTCCGCTGCCGCCGCCGGCAGATGGACGTCGCCCATTATCCAAGGGAACCGGTGCCGGCCCATGGAAGCCAGTCCGCGTTGGGTATGTCAGGGCAATACAACACCGTCCGGCGAAAAGAGCGCCGGCGCGCCGTCTACCTGCCATGTCTAGTTACGCCAGTCCCCTACCGTATCGAAAAAGACAAACCAAATCCGTCCGCAGACTTGATCCGCGTTGCAAATCCCGCCAATTTAAGCTGGCCGATTCAGGCTGGGTTTAAGGCCCAGAGCCCGTCCCTTTCGATAGATCGACATTACCGAAATCGCTGTGGATAGAGCAAGGCCACGTCTAACGGATTTTTAAGGAATCTGGTTACTGGAGGCGGGTTCGAGTAGCGTGCCGCAACGGCACATTTTAACAAAGCCATTGTGATTCAAACCCTTTTCCGGCGAATGTGAAAAACCGGGCGCTGAGAGAAATATTCTGAAATAATTCGCTTGACAGCTACTTGTCCCCCATCGGGTTGGCCCGGTGTGGACAAGCTGTGGATCACCATCTGTAAGTGTCTGAAAGGTATGAGCTATTTCTGATAGCTAAGAATCTTTAAGTCAGCCCTTTTCAAGCATGCCGACCAACAGCATGCATGCATATGCCGGCAAAGTATTCCCAATCGTGAAATCCACACAAGACGTCGTTTCCGGACATTCTTTTTAAGTGCTTGCCGGCAAACGAAAAAACCCGGCACAAACGGCCGGGTTCGAAAGAACGTCAGTCTAGGTAAGTGATATCAGGCCGACAGAACCTTGACCCGATGGGCCAGTCGCGACACCTTGCGGGACGCCGTGTTCTTGTGGATCACGCCCTTGGTTGCGGCGCGCATCAATTCCGGCTCCGCGATCTTGAAGGCAGCCTGTGCGGCAGCCTTGTCACCGGAGGCAAGTGCCTCTTCGACCTGGCGGATATAGGTGCGGACGCGCGAGCGGCGGTTCTTGTTGATCGCTGCGCGGCGGACGATCTTGCGCGTTGCCTTTTTGGCCGAGGATGTATTGGCCATGATGCCTCTCTTCTGATCTGGTCGGCGCATGCGGGATGCCGCAGGGCGCAAAAAACAAACGGGCAGCCACGGGGCCGCCTCGGTTGGTGCGGCTTATAGTTCAGCTTTTCCGGCGCGTCAACGCTGCTTGGCCTTCTTTTGGCGGCCAACAGCCATCTTCTTCGCAGCCAAAGGATTGGCGTCAGCGGTTGGTGAAATTCGGCTTCCGCTTCTCGGCGAAAGCCGCCATGCCTTCCTTCTGATCGTCCAGTGCAAACAGCGAGTGGAACAGCCGGCGCTCGAACCGCAACCCCTCGGCAAGCGTCGTCTCGAAGGCGCGGTTGACAGCCTCCTTTGCCATCATCACCGATGGCAGCGAGAAAGCGGCGATCTTGGCTGCCGCCTTCAGCGCCTCCTCGACAAGCTCGCCGGCAGGCACGACCCGCGACACCAGGCCCGAACGCTCGGCTTCGGCGGCATCCATCATCCGCCCGGTCAGGCACATGTCCATCGCCTTCGCCTTGCCGACGAAGCGGGTCAGCCGTTGCGATCCGCCCATGCCTGGAATGACGCCGAGCGTGATCTCGGGTTGGCCGAACTTGGCCGTGTCGGCGGCGATGATGAAATCGCACATCATCGCCAGCTCGCAGCCGCCGCCGAGTGCATAGCCCGCCACCGCCGCGATAATAGGCTTTCGCGCCCGCGTAAGCTCTTCCCAGCCGACGAAGAAGTCTTGGGCGTAGGCGTCCGCATAGGAGATGGACTGCATCTCCTTGATATCGGCGCCGGCGGCGAAAGCCTTTTCGGAACCGGTGATGACCATGGCGCCGATGCCGGCGTCGGCGCCGAAGGCGTTCACGGCTGCGATCAGTTCGGCCAGTATCCGGGAGTTCAGCGCGTTGAGCGCCTGCGGCCTGTTCAGCGTGATCAGTCCGACCTTGCCGTGCGTCTCGGTGATGATCGTCTCATAGGCCATGGCTGCTTCTCCTCGCTCGCGCTCGTCTAACTCACCGCTGACATGTCCGGCAATAGAAGGTCGATCGGCCGCTCTGCACGATCCGTTCGATGTGGCCGCTGCAGCCGGGCTTCGAGCAGGCCTCGCCTTCGCGGTCGTAGACGGCGAAGGAGTGCTGGAAATAGCCCAGCGACCCATCGGTCTGCATATAGTCGCGCAGTGAGGACCCGCCGGCCGCAATCGCATCTGATATCACCGAGCGGATGGCTTCGGCGAGGTGTTCGCTTTGGGCCTGGGCTTTCTTTCCGGGTTTGGCGATCGTACCCGCCTCGCGCAGCGGCGACAGGCTGGCGCGCCACAGCGCCTCCGACACATAGATGTTGCCAAGCCCGGCGATCAGCCTCTGGTCGAGAAGCGCTGCCTTCAGCGGTGATCGCCGCCCTTTCATCAATGAGGCAAGCAGTGTGCCGTCCAGTGTATTGCCCGTTGGCTCAACGCCGAGTCCGGCCAGCATCGGATGGACGTCCGGCCCTTCCGCAAACAGCATGAAGCCGAAGCGGCGCGGATCATTGAAGATCACGCGTGATCGGGCGCCTGCCGGAGATACGACATGGAAGACGACATGGTCGTGATTGGAGCTCTTCGAGCGGTCGTGCTGGAAGATACCGGGCATGTCGCTGCCGTCCGCCGTCTCGATGCGGAATGAGCCCGACATGCCGAGATGGCAGATCAGCATGGGACCGCCTTCCAGGTCCATCGTCAGATACTTGGCCCGCCGACCGAGTGCCGCGATCGTCTTGCCGGTCAGCCGCTGCGAGAATTTCTCGGGAAATGGAAAGCGCAGATCCGGGCGGCGCGCCTCGACACGGGCAATGGTGGCGCCTTCCAGGACCGGCTGCAGTCCGCGCCGGACGGTTTCGACCTCCGGCAATTCAGGCATGACCGCCAATCGCCGTATAGAAAGAAGTGCCGTAAAGGCCGTGCGCCAGGCCGAGATGCTCGGCCACGGTTTCGCCGATGTCGGCGAATGTCGTTCTCAGCCCGATGTCGCCGCCCTTGAAACCCGGACCTGTGCCGATCACCGGAATGCGCTCGCGCGTATGATCGGTGCCTTGCCAGGTCGGATCGTTGCCGTGGTCGGCCGTCAGGATGAGAAGATCGCCCTGCCGCAACCTTGCAAATGCCTCCGGCAGCCGCCGATCGAAGGCCTCGAGCGCGGCAGCATAGCCCGCAACATCGCGGCGATGACCGAATTCGGTGTCGAAGTCGACGAAATTGGCGAAGACGAGATCGCCGTCGCCGGCATCATCCATCGCGCCCAGCGCCTCGTCGAACATGGCCATGTTGCCCGCCCCCTTGCGCACTTGCGAAATTCCGCGATGGGCGAAGATGTCGCCGATCTTGCCGATGGCGATGACACGGCTGCCACGCGCTGTCAGCCGATCGAGCAGGGTCGGTTCCGGCGGAGGCACGGCATAGTCATGACGGTTGTATGTGCGCTCGAAAGTGGCGGTGGTTTCGCCGACGAAAGGCCGTGCGATCACCCGTCCGATCCTCAGCGGGTCAACCAGCCTGCGCACCACCTTGCAGAATTCATAAAGCCGCTCGAGGCCGAAATGGACTTCATGCGCGGCGATCTGCAGGACCGAGTCGACAGACGTGTAGCAGATCGGCTTGCCGGTGCGGATGTGCTCCTCGCCGAAGCGCTCGATGATCTCGGTGCCCGGTGCGTGACAATTGCCGAGAATGCCCGGCACTTTGCCCTCGCGGATGATCGCCTCGGTCAGTTCAGCCGGAAAGGTGGGAACCGTATCCGGGAAATAACCCCAGTCGAGGCGCACCGGCAGGCCGGCGATTTCCCAATGGCCCGACGGCGTGTCCTTGCCGCTGGAAACCTCCTGCGCGGCGCCATGGAATGCAGCCGCGAGCAGATCCGTCCCACTGCTGGCAAAGCCCAGTCCCGTCGCGGTTTCGGCAGCCTTGCCAAGCCCGAGCGAGGCCATGTGGGGGACAAACAGCGGTCCACTGCGAAGCCCTTCGCGATCCGCGCGTCCTTCGGCACAAGCTTCTGCGATGTGCGCGAATGTGTTGGCGCCGTCGTCACCGTAGCGGTCGGCGTCGGTCGCGCCGCCGATGCCGAAAGAGTCCAGAACGAAGAGGAAAGCGCGCGCCATCGAGTTGTTGCCAGTTTGAACGACCAGACATAGGGTTCCGCGACTTCATTGGCAATTCGGAAACCAAACGGCAACGGCTTGGCGCGATAGTCCAGTTGTCTCGCCCAAAGGTGTGCAGCGGTTTTGGGCAACGAAAGAATCGCAACGATGCGACGGGCATGGATCTAGGAAAACAGACGGCGGTTTTGTCATGAGCGTTGCGCTGAAGGCGTCTGCTGCCCTCATCTTGGTGCAGGCCGTGGTCTGCTCCAATCCGGCACATGCCGACTGGCGCGATGACATCGGCACGTTTCGCATCGGCATCGTTGCCGAGCCAGGCGCCGGCAACACCGTTCCGGGGCTGGCTGTGTTGACCGACGCCTATACCAAGGCCCTGGGCATGAAGGTCGAGTTTGTCGTTGCCCGTGACTATGCCGCGCTGATCGAGGCGCAGGCCAATGCCCGCATCGAATACGCGATCTATTCGGCAACCGCCTATGCGACGGCCTCGCAGCGCTGCTTATGTATCGAGCCGCTTGTGGCTCCAGTCGATTCCGACGGCGCGATCGGCATCCGCTCCGTTCTGCTGACACGGGACGGCAAGCTGCCCGACCTGGCGGCGATGCAGAGCCATCGCATCGCCATGGCGCCTTCGGGCAGCGTCGGCGGTTCTCTCTTGCCGTTGGCGGCGTTGGCGGCGGAAGGCCGCAAGGTTGCGCAAGATGCACCGTTTCTGGTCCATGCCGACTCGGCTGCGGCGGCCGAAACGATGCTGGTCGATGGCAAAGCCGATGGCCTGTTCGGTTGGGTGACGGCCGCTGCCGACGGCCAGCCGCAAACATCGGGCACGCAGGCAAGGCTCGAAGCAGCAGGGCTTTCGGCTACGGCGCTTCGGGTCGTATGGACGTCTGGCTTGCTGAGATATGGCCCCCACGCCGTCCGCAGCGATCTCGACCCTGAAGCCAAACGCCGGCTCACTGTGTTCCTCACCAACCTCAAGTCGATCACGCCTGATATCTACGACCTTCTGGAATCAAAGCATTCGGGAGGCTTCGCTACCGTCGCACCAAAGGATTACGAGATGGCCGCTTCTATCGTGCGCTTCGTCTCGGACAGTGCTCCGCGGCAGTAGCGCAATTCCAGGAAACAGAAGAAGTGCGTAACGATTTTTAGTCTGCAGCTGCGCGGCAACAGAAAACTGGAGCAATCCTGCGAACCGCCTGGTTGCCTCTGTTCAACAGTCGCCGCAAGCGATAGTCACGCTTCTGCGGGGACGCAGATAGTAGGTTTCGCTCATCGTTATGTTGCTGAAAGCCGAGGTCAGTCCAAGCTTCTGTTGACTGCTCGCGCTCCACGCAATGACTGGAATGTAGCCGAGATTGCTTTCGACGCGGATAAGGAAGGTGCTGGCGACCTTGAGCGTTGCTGGAACCGTGGTTTCCGTGGTCGCGGCGGCGCCGGCGCTGGCGACGCCAAGGACCAGCTTGCGTGACCATACCACCAGTGCCCTCGTCCCATCGGCCGAGACCTGTATTGCCGTGATGGTGATGGTCGGGGTCGAGCGGCTGTAGGGCCGAAGGGTGACGGTGCCGATCTGCATGATGGCGTCGACATCAGCCTTGACCACGCTTGTCTGCTGGGTGACGAGATCGGCCACCATGCTGCCGATACGACTGACCTTCTTGCTGGTCTCGATGGCCTGTGACGCCTCCATTGTCAGGAAATACATGATCAGCAGAATAGGCATGATCAAAGCGAACTCGACCGCCGCGATGCCGCGGCGATCGGACCAGAATCGACTTGCCTTCCGCCAAACTCCCGCAGTCCTAAGATGTGCCCCCGCACGCATCATGCCCATTGCCCTTTTTCTTTTGCTGCTTGTGCATCCGCCTCGAATTCAGTCGAACGGCTCGTTCTGCCAGGTCACCGATGCGAAATGCAGAGTCTTGTTGCCGCCCATCGACTGCGCCAACAGGTCGGTCATAATAGGCCACTTGTAGAAGACGCGGAGCATGTTCCTTGATTCCGCCGCCCCCGCCGTAACGACAAAGGGCACTTCGGCGGTGCCATTGGTCAACTGGACATCGTTGTTTTTGATCTTGAAGCCCGCCGTGGCCGCGTCGGCGAATGTTGTATATTGGCGGAGATCCACCAGCAGCTGATTGGGACAATCCTGGGAAACGATGATCTCCAGTTTTGTGCAGATCATGTCCCGCAGACTGGTCCCGGCGACGTCGGTCGCCTTCAACTGGCCGGTGCGCAGCTTGCGCGCGACATCATCGGTGATGTTGGCCATCACTTCCTGGCCGGCAAACGCTATGCAGCTTTCCAGAATGGCAAAGACAAGCAGGGCGAACGGAACTGAAAGGATTGCGAATTCGATTGCCGTGGCGCCGCGCCGGTCACGAAGGAAACGTGCGAAAAACCTTGGGCGTCTCGCCGTATGGTCGCCTGCGCAGCCGAATTCCTTGCTCATGTCTGATCCTGCCGATCTCTGTACGGTCTCGGAAGGAGCATTAGCGCAAACCGATTTAGGTCCGGTTTGGATGACCGTTAAAGTCAGCGCCAGCTTTTTAACCAGCCGATAACCTGAGCTTCATTCGGCTACGCCATCCTACCGGCTGACGCTCATCTCCGCTTCAGAGGCCTTCTCCGCATCGCTCTTGTAGGAGCTTTCGCAATAGGGCGTGCAGGACATCGTCTGTATTTCGGCACGCCGATAGATACGCACGGACGAGGCGGCCTGCCGCACGACGGTAACCTGCTCGTCGACGATCGGGCTGCCATCCGTGTCGAGCACGACCAGATTGGTGACGCCGAAGCCTTTGCCGGTCAGCACGATCGTCGAAGCGTCCTGCACGGAAGCGTCGGCGATTGCCGGGTTGCCGACCACGATCGTGTCGGCGGGGCGCGACAGTTTGACGATCTTGGCCTGGTTCATCGTCACCTCGATGCCAGGGCCGGCCATCGCGGGCGCGATGAAGGTCGTGGCGGCAAGAAGCGCGGCAATCAGGGTTGACGATCTCGGCTGGGCCATTGAGGCGCTCCACGCAAGCGGACTGATCAACGGAACATGAACGAGATTGGTGAACCAACGGTTAAGCACGTGTCGTTGCCGATGGTGCAACGGCCGACAAGGCAGCCTCCGAGCTGCGGTCCTGTCGGAGTCGCAAGCGCCACCAAACCTGCAAACGGAGGGTCGGTCGGCACTTAGCCTGGAGTTAACCACGCAATATGTTCGAACCGGGAAAGGAATCGGTAAGGCTGTTTATTAAGCCGATCGAAAGAGCTTCTCCCTAGATTGGCAGCATCCGATCAACCATCACAGAAGTTGACGGAAGTGCTGTAACACGTGGAGTAGGAGCTCTCAAATGTCTAATCTCATCGCACGTTTTGTGAAGGACGAATCCGGCGCGACCGCTATCGAATATGGTCTGATCGCCGCTCTCATCGCGCTCGCCATCATCACCGGCGCCGGCGCACTCGGCAATGCACTCAACGCCAAGTTCACGACCATCGGAACCACGCTGAACTCGGCCCCCGGCGGCGCCTGATTTGGCGTATTGCTGAGCGCTCAGATTGCGTTTCTGGAAAGGGCTGCCCGCGTGGCGGCCCTTTTTCTGCGCCGTCGTCAATATCAATCAGTCATCTTTTCGTTCCGGGCCTCATCAATCGTTAATCGAACATGCCTAGATTGAGCCCCGTGAAATCGGACAATAGGCATAGCGCCGATGCTTGAAGCCCTGATCTTCGTCGTTTTTCCGTTCTGCATGCTGTTTGCCGCGATCTCCGACATGCTGTCGATGACGATCGCCAATCGCGTGCCGGTGCTGCTCGTCGTTGTCTTCGCGCTGGTTGCGCCGCTGACGGGTATGGAATGGGCGGCATATGGCGGACATTTCGCTGCCGGCGCCCTGGTCCTTGCCGTGACGTTCGGCCTGTTTGCAATGGGCGGCATGGGCGGCGGCGACGCCAAGCTTCTGGCTGCCACCGCGATGTGGATGGGCCTCAATCTGAATCTCGTTGCGTATCTTGTCGCCTCGACAATGATCGGTGGCCTGCTGACGCTCGCCATCATCCTCTACCGGAAGTCGCTGCTTGCGGCCGTTACCGGCCAAAATCCGTTCCTGCGCCATTTCGCCGACGAGGCAAAAGGTGTTCCTTATGGAGTAGCCCTTGGCCTTGGCGGGTTGCTGATCTATCCGGATTCGCCTTTGATGGTATGGGCGCTGGCCAAGCTGGCGGCCTGAACACGATCTTATTTTTCTATTGGTCAGCGTTGCCGCGACAGGCTTTCAACAAGGCCGGCCCGGTCATTTCTGCCGGTCCGGCCACATTCCGGCTAATTTATGTAAACCTTAAATTAATCACGATCGTAAGCATTACATTAACCTTGTTTTGACGATTGCCGCTGCAAAGTCCGGCTTGGCTACGTGGTTTGCCAGGGCAAGGGTTCGGACAGATGCCAGCATCGCGATTGATAATTCTGAGCGTGGCGGTGGCCGCGGCGGGTGGCGCTGGGTATGTCGCGAAAAATATGGTGGCACCGCCGCCCCAGGTCGTCGTCGATTCCGGCCCCCAGGCTCCGGCGGTATCACTGCAGGATGTGCTTGTGCTTTCGGGCGACGTTCCGATGGGCAGCCCGATCGAGAACAACATCGCCTGGCAATCCTGGCCCGCCGACGGCGTCAACCCGAATTTCATCACCCGCACCGCCGAGCCTGAGGCACTGGAGAAGCTGAAGGGTTCCATTGCCCGTGTGGCGATGTACGCCGGAGAGCCTCTGCGGCGTTCCAAGTTGATCGGCGAGGGGCAGAGCTTCATGTCGTCGATCCTGCCTTCTGGCATGCGGGCTGTGGCCACGGCCATCTCGGCCGACACGTCGGCCGGCGGCTTCATTCTTCCGAACGATTTCGTCGATGTCATCATGACCCGCAGGGCCGATGCCGCCAGCGGGGCCGCCGGTTTCAACACCGAGACCATCCTCAAGAATATCCGTGTCCTGGCCATCGACCAGACCATTCAAGAGGACGAGGAAGGCAAGAAGACCAGGGTGGGCCAGACCGCTACGCTGGAACTGACGCCCAAGCAGGCGGAGATCATCACCGTCGCCCAACAGATGGCGGATCGCCTGACCCTGGCGTTGCGGGCGGTCGCGGACACGCAGGAAAAGAATGTGGGTGAGGCCGACTATCTCGTTTCCGGCAATGGTCGCAGGGGAACGGTGAGGCTGATCAAGTCGGGCGAAGTTTCCGAAGTAGGGGCAAGGAAATGAGGCTAAGTGGTAAACTGCCGGCAATTGTAGCCGCGGCATTCGGCCTGCTGCTCGTCGGAACGAATCTGCAAGGCGTTGTCGAGGCAAAGAACGCGCAGGTCACCGCATCGACGGCCACCCAGCGCGTCAAGCTCGGCCTCAACAAATCGGTGGTCATCGACCTGCCGAGCGACGCCTACGACATTCTCGTCGCCAACCCGGCGGTGGCCGATGCGGTGACCCGCACCGCAAGGCGCATCTACCTGTTCGGCAAGGCGGTTGGCGAGACGAACATCTTTGTCTTCGGCCCGAATGGCGAGCAGATCGTCAGCCTGGATCTGGCCGTCGAACGCGACGTTGCCGGCCTCGAGGACTATATCAGGCGCTTCATTCCGACCTCGGCCGTCAAGGTGGAATTGCTGAACGACAACGTCGTTCTCACAGGAACCGTGGATACTCCCCTGGATGCCAAGCGCGCCGAACAACTGGCAAACATGTTCGTATCGGGTGGTGAAGCGACGACGGGGCAATATTCGCAGACGGCGGCCGGCGGCTCGGCGCAGAGCGGTGTCGACATCAACAACCCAGACCAGGAGCGCCGCACCAGCCAGATCGTCAACCTGATCCAGATCATCGGCGATGACCAGGTCACACTGAAGGTGACGGTCGCCGAAGTCAGCCGCTCGGTGATGAAGCAGCTCGGCGTCAATATGGTCGGCGCTGGCAGCTCGAACGGCATTTCCTACAGCGGGGCGAGTTCGCCTGCTTTCGGGTTGGGCAAGCCGATTTCGGCCACGTCCGGTTTGTTGCTGGGGGACGGGAGCGGAAACGGCCTCCAAGCCTACATCAATGCCATGGAGCAAAGCGGCGTGATGAAGACGCTGGCTGAACCGACCCTCACCGCCGTGTCGGGCGAGAAGGCGACATTCAAGGTGGGCGGCGAGTACAACCTGGTAACCGGCCGCACGAATAACGTGTCGACCGACAACCAGACCGGCCAGACCACATACACGTTTGAAAAGCTCGAATACGGCATTGGCCTCGAGTTCCAGCCCGTCGTGTTGTCAGCGGGGCGCATAAGCCTCAAGGTCAGAACGGCTGTTTCGGAGCCGACAACGGATGGGGCGCCGACCCTCGAAGGAGGGGGGAGCAGCAAAAATATCGGTCTACCCGGCATGACGATGTTGTCGATCCGCAAGAGACTTGCCGATACCACTGTCGAATTGCCTTCGGGCGGGTCGATGATGATCGCCGGCCTTGTTCGCGACGACGTTCGCCAGGCTGTCTCGGGCCTGCCTGGTCTGGCCAAGATCCCGGTGCTCGGCGCGCTTTTCCGCAGCAGGGATTTCATCCGCAACGAGACCGAGCTCGTCATCATCATTACGCCCTATCTGGTGAAGCCGGTGGCACGCAACGACCTTGCCAAGCCGGACGACAATTTCAACGCCGCCAGCGATGGCGCCGGCATGTTCCTTGGCCGCGTCAACCGCGTCTACGGCACCATGCAGACCGACAAGCCCAACGGCCGCTACCACGGCGTTGTCGGCTTCATCTACAAGTAAGCGGGGAAGCGGACATGTCTCAGTCAGCATTGAAGGCAAGGACCATCGCCACGACGGTGCGCCTTGACCGTTCTCAGGTCTGCCGGCGAGCCGTTCCGGCCCTGGCGGTCGTGGTTGCGGCGCTGCTCGCCGGCTGTGCCCAGCGCGACAGCATCACGGTCGGCGCCATTCCGGATGACTATCGCACCAACCATCCGATTGTCATCGCGGAGAAGAATCAGAAGATCGACCTGCCGGTTGGCGCCGGTGACCGCGGCATGACCGGCTCCCAGCGCGATACGCTTCTTGGCTTCCTCGACGGCTATGACAAGAGTGCCGCCCCGACGCTGACGATCCAGGTCCCGAGCGGATCGGCCAATGAGGTTGCCGCGACGGCGGCCGGCCGTGATTTCGCCAGGCTCGCAGTCGCCAGCGGCATCAAGCGCAACCGCATCGCCGTGGTCTCTTATCAGGCCGGCTCGAGCGAGACATCCGCCCCGGTTCGCGTCTCCTACATTACGGTGAAAGCCCAGACCGACAAATGCGGACGCTGGCCCGACGACCTCGTCGATACGTCGGAAAACAAGCACTATGCCGACTTCGGCTGCTCCTATCAGAACAATCTTGCCGCCCAGATGGCCAACCCGAACGACCTGCTCGGGCCGCGCAAGCCTGCCAATATTGATCCGGCAAATCGTAGCCAAGCCATCGGGGTCTACCAAAAGAGAGGCATCTCGGATGAGTTCCTCGGCAATTCGGAAGTGACGTACTGAGCCGCAGTCTCGAACAGAACAGGCTACGCGAAAGAGCATGACGATGAGCAACCTTGCCTACGACGCCCCGGTGGATGGCAGCGATACCTCGCAGCAGGACATCGCCGCGATGCAGGCGTTGCGGCCGATCCCGCGCATCTCGATCCAGGCATTCTGCGAGACCGAGGGCGTTGCCAATCCGGTCGAGCGCGCCGGCGAGGACCGCCGCATGACCAAGGCGCATCTCAAGGTCCATATGGGCGGCGTTCCCACCGCCATCGAATTCTACCAATCGGCGCCAACGCCCAACCTGATCCTGCTGGAATCGCGCAGCGAGCCGAAGCAATTGCTGGAGCAACTCGCCCAGCTCTCGGAATATTGCGATCCCACTTCCAAGGTGGTGGTGATCGGTCATTACAATGATGTCGGTCTCTACCGCGAACTCATCCGCAACGGCATTTCCGAATATGTGATCGCACCGGTATCGATGGCTGACATTGTCAGCGTGGTGTCGTCGATTTTCATCGATCCGGAAGCCGAGCCGCTCGGCCGCTCGATCGCCTTTGTCGGCGCCAAGGGTGGCGTCGGCTCCTCGACGATTGCCCACAATGTGGCTTGGGCGATGTCCTCTCTGTTCAAATCCGAGGTGGTCGTCGCCGATCTCGATCTCGCTTTCGGCACCGCCAACATCAATTTCGACCAGGATCCGGCACAAGGCATCGCCGAAGCGGTGTTTTCGCCGGAGCGCATCGATGAAGTCTATCTTGACCGGCTGCTGACCCAGTGCGCCGAGCATCTGTCGTTGCTGGCAGCACCTTCGACGCTCGAACGGGTCTATGACTTCGATCCGGAGGCCTTCACTCAGCTCATCGACACCGCCCAGCGCAGCGTGCCGCTTTTGGTGCTCGATATTCCCCATGTCTGGACGGGCTGGACCAAGAACACCCTGATCAAGGCCGACGAGATCGTCATCACGGCGACACCGGAACTGGCCAATCTGCGCAACACCAAGAACCTCGTCGACATGTTCAAACGGCTTCGTCCCAACGACCCGCCGCCGAAGTTGATCATCAACCAGGCCGGCGTCCCGAAGCGTCCGGAGATTTCGCCGTCCGACTTCGCCGAGCCGCTCGGCCTGTCGCCAATGTCGGTCATTGGTTTCGATCCGTTGCTGTTCGGCAATGCCGCCAACAACGGACGCATGCTTGGCGAAATGGATGCTAAGAACCCGGTTGTCGCGATGATCAACGAAATGGCGCATGTGCTGACCGGGCGCAGTGAAATCAAGGCCAAGAAGAAGGCCGGGCTTGGCAACCTGCTCGGCAAGTTCTCGCGCAACAAGAAGTGACGCTTCAGCAGTGGAATCGGTAGTCGATCATGTTTGGTAAAAGAGGCAGCGACGACGGCAACCGGTTCACGCCGGAATTTCGCCAGCCAGCACCGGCGCCTGTCGCGCCGCCGGCTGCAAGTTCCGCGGAGACGGCGGTTCTGGCCCGGCCTGCGGCTGCGCCAAGCGCGCCTGTCGCGCCGCCGGCGCGCCGCGCGGTCGAGGCACCGCCATTGGCGCCTGAGCCGAAGCGGGCACAGCGCGAAAAGAGCGAAACCTACTACGACACCAAGAGCCAGGTTTTCTCCGCGCTCATCGACACGATCGATCTGTCGCAGCTCGCCAAGCTTGATCCTGAAAGCGCGCGCGAGGAAATCCGCGACATCGTCAACGACATCATCGCGATCAAGAATTTCGCGATGACGATCGCCGAGCAGGAAGAATTGCTCGAGGACATCTGCAACGATGTGCTCGGCTATGGGCCGCTCGAGCCGCTGCTCGCGCGCGACGACATCGCCGATATCATGGTCAACGGCTCCAAGAACGTCTACATCGAAGTCAACGGCAAGGTCGAGCAGACCGGCATCCGCTTCCGTGATAACCAGCAGCTCCTCAACATCTGCCAGCGCATCGTCAGCCAGGTTGGCCGCCGTGTCGACGAATCCAGTCCGATCTGCGACGCGCGCCTTCCCGACGGCTCCCGCGTCAACGTCATCGCGCCGCCGCTCTCCATCGACGGCGCCACGCTCACCATCCGCAAATTCAAGAAGGACAAGCTGACGCTCGATCAGTTGGTCAAGTTCGGCGCCATTTCACCGCAGGGCGCCGAAGTTCTCAAGATCATCAGCCGTGTTCGCTGCAACATCGTCATCTCGGGTGGTACCGGCTCGGGCAAGACGACGCTGCTCAACTGCCTGACCAACTATATCGACCGCGAGGAGCGCGTCATCACCTGCGAGGACTCGGCCGAGCTGCAACTGCAGCAGCCGCATGTCGTGCGCCTCGAAACCCGCCCGCCCAATCTGGAGGGCGAAGGTGAGGTGACAATGCGTGACCTGGTCAAGAACTGCCTGCGCATGCGCCCCGAGCGCATCATCGTCGGCGAAGTGCGCGGACCAGAAGTGTTCGACCTTCTGCAGGCGATGAACACCGGCCATGACGGTTCGATGGGAACGATCCACTCGAACAGTCCGCGCGAATGCCTGAACCGTATCGAATCCATGATCGCCATGGGCGGTTATTCGCTGCCGCAGAAGACAGTGCGCGAAATCGTCGTCGGCTCCATCGACGTGATCATCCAGGCGGCACGCCTGCGTGACGGATCGCGTCGCATCACCCACATCACCGAGGTGATCGGAATGGAGGGCGACGTCATCATCACGCAGGATATCGTCCTGTACAACATCAAGGGCGAGGACGCCAATGGAAGGCTGCTGGGAGAGCATGTATCGACCGGCATCGGTCGTCCGCATTTCTGGGAGCGGGCTCGCTATTATGGCGAGGAGCAGCGCCTCGCCATTGCGCTCGAGGCGATGGAGAAACGCGCTGACTGACGCATCCTGGGGCGTAAGGGTTCGGGCCAATGTTTGGAATTGACGGCACAGTACTGGCCTTTATCGTGCTCGCCGGCTTCAGCGCCGGCGCGGTCGCCTATGCATTCCTGTTCACCCGGATCAGCAACGAGAAACAGGTTGGCAAGCGGCTCGAAACGATCAGGACGGCCGAGACGGATCGTTCCGTCGTCAAGGCCTCGCGCGACCGCGCAGCGGAAGCCGTCAAGCGGCGCAAATCGGTTCAGGATTCGCTCAACGAGCTCGACGCAAAGCAGAAAACCAAAGACAGCGCGGTCAAGAAACCACCGCTGAAAGCCCAGCTCCGTCAGGCCGGGTTGAAGACCACCATCGAGCGCTTCTATATATACTCCGCCATATGCGGCCTCGCTTTGACGATGGCTGCCTTTGTGGGCGGAGCGCCGCTGATCGTCTTGCCGGGCGTGCTGCTGGCCGGCGCGCTCGGCCTGCCGCGCTGGTTCGTCTCGTTTCGTCGCGCCCGCCGCGTCAAGGCATTCCTCAACGAATTTCCAAACGCGCTCGACATCATCGTGCGCGCCGTAAAATCCGGCCTGCCGCTGAACGACGCCGTGCGCCTGATCGCCAACGAATCGCCCGAACCGGTGAAGACCGAATTTCGTCGTATCGTCGATTCCCAGCAGATGGGCCTGTCGATCCCCGATGCGACCTTGCGCATGCCCGAAACCATGCCTTGCACGGAGGCAAGCTTCTTCGGCATCGTCATCCAGATTCAGTCGCAGGCCGGCGGCAATCTCTCCGAGGCGCTGGGCAACCTTTCGCGCGTGCTCCGCGATCGCAAGAAGATGAAAGCCAAGGTCGCGGCGCTGTCGATGGAAGCCAAGGCGTCCGCCGCGATCATCGGTGCGCTGCCCTTCATCGTCGCCTTTCTCGTCTACCTGTCGAGCCCGGCCTACCTGATGCCGCTGTTCGTCACCAGCGTTGGACATCTGATCCTTGGGTGCTCGGCAGTCTGGATGTCGATCGGCATCTTTGTAATGCGCAAAATGATGAACTTCGAAGTCTAGGATCGCGGCATGACCGAGCAAGTCATCAAAACCCTGACGGATCCGACCTTCCTGATCGCGATGCTGGTCGCCATTGCGGTGTTTGCGACCGTCTTCACCTTGCTGCCGGCGTTTGGCGGAAACCAGCTCAAGTCACGCATGAAAACCGTTGCGCTGGAACGCGACGAACTGCGTGCCAAACAGCGCGCCCGGCTTGCTGTCGAGGCGGATCGCCGGCGCAAGGGTCTGCGCGAGGAACAGTCGGTTGGCATGCGCAACATTGTCGATCGGCTGGATCTGAAGCGCGCGCTCGCCGACGAGGGCACGTTACAGAAACTCAAGGTGGCCGGGTTTCGCGGGCAAAATCCGCTGACGCGGTTTCTTTTCTTCCGTCTCGTGCTTCCTTTTGTCGGCTTCGCGCTGGCGGCAATCTACATCTTCGTGCTCGGAGGATTACCCGACAAGCCATTGGTCATCAGGCTGTTCGTCTGCATCCTCGTTGCTTATGGCGGCTTCTACGCGCCGGTTGTCTATGTCAACAACCGTGCCACCAAGCGCAAGCAGTCGATCCAGATGGCATGGCCGGATGCGCTCGATCTGCTGCTGATCTGCGTCGAGTCGGGCATGTCGGTGGAAGCAGCACTCCGCAAGGTCGCCGACGAGATCGGTGCGCAATCGGTGGCTCTGGCGGAAGAATTCATCCTCACCAACGCCGAGCTTTCCTATCTGCAGGAGCGCAAGCAGGCGTACGAGAACCTGGCAAGCCGCACCGGCCTGGATTCAGTCAAGTCCGTGTCGCAGGCACTCGTCCAGGCCGAGCGCTACGGCACGCCGGTGGCGCATGCACTGCGCGTGCTTGCTGCCGAAAGCCGCGACATGCGCATGAATGCGGCCGAAAAGAAGGCTGCCGCCTTGCCGCCAAAGCTCACCGTGCCGATGATCCTGTTTTTCCTGCCAGTGCTTTTCGCCATCATTCTAGGCCCCGCCGGCATTCAGGTCAGCCAGCGCGGTATCTTCGGAGATCATTCGGCACCGGCAGCAGCCCAGTAACGGCAAGGCAAATCCCTGCACGACACATGAAGAAGCCGCGCTGCATGCAGCGCGGCTTCATTGATGGTCGCTACAAGGATCGTCGTCTCAGTTGGTCGCGGACTTTGACTTGTCCTGATCCTTGAGCTGGCTCCAGGCGTTTTGCTGCGCCAGCATCTGCCTGAGATAGGCGACATTCGCCTGCGCCTGTTCGGGCGAGAGTTCCTGTGAGGCGATCTTCTCGGCTTCGTCGAAACGGCCCTGCAAGCCGACGACCAGTGCCAGGTTCTGGCGGACCCGGCTGTCCGCGTTCGGCTGCTGCGCGGCCGAACGCATATAAGTTTCGGCGGTGCGCAGATCACCTTCCAGCACATAGGACATGCCAAGATTGGAGAGCACGGAAGGCTCGTTCGGCTTGAGGTCGAGCGCCTTGCGGTAAAGCTGGCGCGCATCGTCCTTCTGGCCAGTCTGGTCGAGAATGGCCGCTTCGGCCGACACCAGCTTCCAGTCGGGATATTCCGGTGTTTGGGCGCGGCGCACGGCGTCGAGTGCTGCCTCGAACTGGCCGTTGGCGGCCAGCGCCTTGCCATAGGCGGCAAGCACGTCACGATCCTTCGGCAGGGCGATCGCCAGCTTGCGCATCACGGCGAGCGACTGGTCGGCGTCGCCATCCATCTGCAATGCCGCCGCGTAGTTGGTCGCTATCCGCTTGTCGTTTGGGTTCTTGGCGTAGGATTGGCCAAGTGACGTCGTTGCAGTGTGCAGTTCTCCCGCCGACATGGTTTCCAGCGGTTTGCCGCTGGTGCGCCCGATCGAGCCGGTGGAGATCTTGTCGGTTCCGCAGCCGGCGACGCCCGCTGCGAGCGCCAGCGCAAGGGCCGTGGTGATGAGCCGTGTTCCCCTGGCGTTGATCCTGCGGTTGGTCGGCATGGCTACCTAAGCCTCCATTCATGCGCGGCCATTGCGTGGCCGTCTTCCCTCTCGCAGAAATATTCTGTTAACCCTAACGGACGGTTAAGAACGGCGACTCGAAGGTCGCCGCATGGAGAACATCGAATGCCTGTCGAACTCGTCGAGAAGAAACTGCCGGGCTCACTGCCGGTCCATCTGGTCGCCAGGGACGGTCTCGAGGCGACGGGTCTTGCGCCAGCCGCCGTCGCCTGGGCCAGAGCCAACGGTTTTTCCGGCGAGGCAAGCAGGACGCTGGTCGTGCCCGGCGAAAACGGCGCGCTCGGCGGCGCCTTGTTCGGTATAGGCGATGGCGAAGGCGCGCTCGCCCTCGGCGCGCTGGCGAAAGCCTTGCCGGAAGGCGACTGGCATTTCGCCTCGGCGCCGGTCGAGCCGGAACTCGCGGCGACCGCGCTGGTGCTCGGCGGCTATGTCTTCACCCGCTACGGCAAGAAGTCAGACAAGGCGCTGCGCTTCGAACTGCCGGCCGGCGTCGATGCCGGGCGCGTTCGCCGCATTGCCGATGGCGTCTTCATGACACGTGATCTGGTCAACACGCCGACCAGCGATATGGGCCCGGAAGACCTGGAGCAGGCGGTGCGGACCCTGGCCGCCAGGCACAAGGCCGAAGTCTCGGTGGTGAAGGGCGGGGATCTCCTCGATCAGAACTTCCCGATGATCCATGCCGTCGGCCGCGCGTCGGCCGGCGCACCGCGTCTGATCGACATGAGATGGGGGCAGCAAGGCGCGCCGAAGGTGACGCTGGTCGGCAAGGGCGTCTGTTTCGACACGGGCGGTCTCGACATCAAACCATCGTCCGGCATGCTGTTGATGAAGAAGGACATGGGCGGCGCCGCCAATGTGCTTGGCCTCGCCTCGATGATCATGGCTGCCGGCCTGAATTTGCGGCTGCGCGTGCTCATTCCCGCGGTCGAGAATTCGATTGCCGGCAACGCCTTCCGGCCCGGCGACGTGCTGACGAGCCGCAAGGGCATGTCAGTCGAGATCGGCAACACGGATGCCGAGGGGCGGCTGGTGCTGGCCGATGCGCTGGCGCTGGCCGACGAGGAGGAACCGCAGCTTCTGGTCGACATGGCGACGCTGACCGGGGCTGCCCGTGTCGCGCTCGGCCCCGATTTGCCACCCTTCTATACCGGCGACGAAGCGCTGGCTGCCGAACTGGCGGCGGCTTCCGTCGCGGTCGAAGATCCGCTGTGGCGCATGCCGTTGTGGCGGCCCTACGATGCAAAGCTGTCGTCGAAGATCGCCGACATCAACAATGTCACCACGGACGGTTTTGCCGGCTCGATCACGGCGGCACTGTTCCTCAAGCGCTTTGTCGAAAAGACCGCGGGCTGGGCGCATTTCGACATCTTCGCCTGGAACCCAGCCGACCGCCCGCATGGTCCCGCCGGCGGCGAGGCACAAGGCATCCGCGCGCTGGAGCGGATCATCTCGAAACGCTACGGCTGATTGAGGCAGGAAGAGCCGGCAAATTGCTTCGACTGAAACGGAACCGAAACAATTTGCCGTCATGCTGGCGTGATGTCGATTGGGATGCGCCCGAGCCAGGCCTTGCGACTGTGGCAGCAAGTGATGCTATCGCAGGTGCGCGACGACGCGCCCGATCTGACCATGCGCCAGACGGCGATCCTGTTCACAATCTATCTCGATCCGCCGCCGCATACGGTGCGCGGGCTCGCCGCCCGCCTCAATGTCACCAAGCCGGTGATCACCCGCGCGCTTGACACGATGGGCGCGCTAAAACTGGTGTCGCGCCATCGCGACGAGCTCGACAAGCGCAATGTCCTGATCAGGCGCACGGTCGAGGGCGCGCTCTTTGTCGAGCGCTTCGGCGATGGTATCATCGCCAAGGCCCACGAACTGCCAATCTAGAAGAGCATGATCCCGTGGGAACCGGTTTTCGGACAAGATCATGCGCAAACAAACAAAAGCCGAGTTGCCGATTTGACCGCCAGGGATGCCCGCCTTCACGCTTTCCGTTCCGACCTTGCCGATGCACGGCTGAAGGGCGAGGTCGCCGCCGAGCGCTTCGTCGCCGGCCGGCCGGCGCGGATCACCGCGTCCGTGGCCGATATGCGCAAGGCGCCGCGGCCGGATGCCGGCGTCAACACGCAACTTCTGTTCGGCGATGATGTCCTGGTCTTTGAAGTGGCAGAAGGCTGGGCCTGGGTCCAGGCCGAACGCGACGGCTATGTCGGCTATGTCGCCGACACGATGCTGGGCGGACGGGACCATGCGCCCACGCACATCGTCTGCGTGCCGCGCACCTTCCTCTACCCCGGGCCGGATCTGCGCTTTCCGATCGCCGGACAATTGTCGATGGGATCGACGGTGACGGTGACGGATACAGCCGAGACACGCGGCACGCACTATGCCGTCCTGCCCTCCGGCGAGGCGTTGATCGCGGGTCATCTGCGGCCGCTCGGTGAAGCAGCCGCTGACTATGTCGCTGTTGCCGAGACATTTCTTGGAACACCCTATCTCTGGGGTGGTACTTCCGGCTTCGGCATCGACTGTTCGGGCCTGGTGCAACTGGCGATGCGCATGGCCGGCAGCAACGTGCTGCGCGATTCCGACATGCAGGCGGCGACACTCGGCGATCCGCTCGAGCCGGGTCCTGATTTCTCAGGGCTGCGTCGCGGCGATCTGGTGTTCTGGAAGGGCCATGTCGCCATCATGACCGACGCCGACACGATGATCCACGCCAACGGCCACACCATGCTGGTGTCGCGCGAAGGGCTGAAGGACGCCGTCGCCCGCATTGGCTACCTCTATGGCGGCCCGACAGGGTTTCGGCGGCCGTAGCAGAAGCGCCAGTCCTTCCCCCACAGGGGGAAGGGAAAAACGATCCCCTTTTGTTCCGATTCTTCTTGGCGTTCGCGCGCCGTCGCGCTACCTCTGGCGGGTGACAGAGCAGCCGCGCCTTGCCGAACAGAATGCCACCGTGGCCCTGCCCGAACCATTCGTCAGATGGTTTGGCGAGAAAGGCTGGTCGCCGCGCGCCCATCAGATTGAACTTCTGGCGACAGCCCAGGCCGGACAGTCGGTCCTGCTGATCGCGCCGACCGGGGCCGGCAAGACGCTGGCCGGCTTCCTGCCTTCGCTGACCGAACTGGCTGTCAGGCCAAGGAGAAAGCCAGGCCAGGCGCATCGCGGCATCCACACGCTCTACATCTCGCCGCTGAAGGCGCTTGCTGTCGATATCGAACGCAATCTCGGCAAGCCGGTGGAGGAGATTGGCCTGCCCGTCACCATCGAGACGCGCACAGGCGACACGCCATCACACAAACGACAGCGCCAGAAGCTGGTGCCGCCCGACATCCTGCTGACCACGCCCGAGCAACTGGCGCTGCTGATCGCGGCGTCCGATGCCCGTCGCTTCTTCGAGGATCTGCGCTATGTCGTGCTCGACGAGTTGCACTCGCTGGTGACGTCGAAGCGCGGACATCTGCTGGCGCTCGGTCTGGCGCGGCTCCGCAGCTATGTGCCTGGCCTGCAGACGATCGGTTTGTCGGCGACAGTCGCCGAGCCCGACGAATTGCGGCGTTGGCTGGTCGACCAGAATCCGCCAGGCACTATGGCCGGCCTGATCACCGTGGCCGGT
Organism: Mesorhizobium loti; assembly: GCA_014189435.1. Taxonomy (NCBI): domain Bacteria; kingdom Pseudomonadati; phylum Pseudomonadota; class Alphaproteobacteria; order Hyphomicrobiales; family Phyllobacteriaceae; genus Mesorhizobium; species Mesorhizobium loti. The sequence continues at coordinate 5,239,013 of CP050293.1, read as the reverse complement.
GGGGCCAAGCCCGACATCTCCATTCTCGACTCGGAACAGCATGTGCCGTGGTCCGGCCATTCGGCCCGCTACGCCATTCCCGAAATCTATGAGGCGATCAAGCGGCACCGCACGACGATCCTGTTCGTCAACACACGCAGCCAGGCGGAGCTTTTGTTCCAGGAATTGTGGCGGGCAAATGAGGACTCGCTGCCGATTGCCTTGCATCACGGCTCGCTCGATGTCGGTCAGCGTCGGCGTGTCGAGAAGGCGATGGGCGAGAATGCGCTGCGCGCCATCGTCGCCACGTCGACGCTCGACCTCGGCATCGACTGGGGCGATGTCGATCTTGTCGTGCATGTCGGCGCGCCGAAGGGGGCAAGCCGGCTGGCGCAGCGCATCGGCCGCGCCAACCACCGCATGGACGAGCCTTCCAAGGCAATCCTCATTCCGGCCAATCGTTTCGAGGTGTTGGAATGCCGGGCCGCCCTCGACGCCAATTATCTCGGTGCGCAGGACACGCCGCCGCTGATCACCGGCGCGCTCGACGTGCTGTCGCAGCATGTGCTGGGCGTCGCCTGCGGTGCGCCCTTCGATGCCGATCTGCTGTTTGAAGAGGTGCGCGGTGCCGCGCCCTATGCCGGGCTCGCGCGTGAGACCTTCGACCGCGTCGTAGATTTCGTCGCCACCGGCGGCTACGCGCTGAAGAATTACGAGCGCTATGCCCGCATTAGAAAGACGGTCGACGGGCTGTGGCGCGTCTCGCATCCGCGCATCGCGCAGCAATACCGGCTGAATGTCGGCACCATCGTCGAAATGCCGGAGCTCAATGTCCGCTATGTCAGGCAGGGCCGCGGCATGGCGGGTCGCGGCGGGCCCGTGCTGGGCAAGGTCGAGGAGTATTTCGCCGAGACGCTGCGGCCTGGGGACAACTTCCTGTTCGCCGGCAAGGTGCTGCGCTTCGAGGGCATCCGCGAAAACGAATGCGTCGTCTCCAACGGCGCCGGCGCCAACATCATTGTGCCGTCCTATGCCGGTGGCAAGTTTCCGCTGTCGACCTATCTGGCCGATCAGGTGCGCGGCATGCTGGCCGACAGCGACCGCTGGCAGGCGCTGCCCGAGCAGGTTGCCGACTGGCTGCGGCTGCAGAAGGAAAAATCGGTGCTGCCGAAGCGCGGCGACCTTTTGGTCGAGACCTTTCCACGCGGCAACCGCCACTACATGGTCGCCTATCCCTTCGAGGGCAGGCTGGCGCACCAGACGCTTGGCATGCTTTTGACACGGCGGCTGGAGCGCGCGAACGCCCGCCCGCTCGGCTTCGTCGCCACCGATTATTCGCTGGCCGTCTGGGCGCTGGACGACATGGCGGCCCTGTTCAAGGCGAAGAAGCCGTCATTGGCCGCCTTGTTCGACGAAGACATGTTGGGCGACGATCTCGAGGCCTGGCTGAACGACAGCTGGATGCTGAAGCGTACTTTCCGCACCTGCGCTGTCATCGCAGGGCTGATCGAGAAGCGTTTTCCGGGACAGGAGAAGAGCGGCCGTCAGGTGACGGTGTCGGCCGATCTCATCTATGACGTGCTGCGCAGCCACGAGCCGGACCATATCCTGCTGCAGGCAACGCGCACCGATGCGGCGGCCGGGCTGCTCGATGTCAGCAGACTTGCCGAGATGCTCTCGCGCGTGCGTGGTCGAATCATGCATAAGCATCTTGAGCAGATATCGCCGCTGGCGGTGCCGATCATGCTGGAGATCGGCAAGGAATCGGTGAATGGCGGCGCCAATGAGTCGCTTTTGATGGAAGCCGCCGATCTGGTCGAGGAGGCCATGGGCCAAAGATGAGTCGGATTTCCTGATGAATTTTTCGCTGGCGCGCGCATCGCTGATCGCCGAGGCCGACCTTGTCGGCATCGCCGGCGAGCGTGCCGTCTGCGACCCGCGCGGCGTGCTTTATTTTCCGGATCTGCGGCTTCTGGCCGTTTCCGACCTGCATCTCGAAAAGGGTTCGTCGCTGGCACGGCGCGGTACGTTGATCCCGCCTTACGACACCGGCGCGACCTTGCTCAGATTGCAGGCCGTCATCGCTGACTACCAACCATCGATCGTCATCAGCCTGGGCGACTCCTTTCATGATGGCGGCGGCGCCGAACGCATGCACGCAAGTTTCCGCGAGCGGCTGGAAGCGCTGATAGCTGGCCGCGACTGGTTCTGGGTTGCCGGCAACCATGATCCGGAAGCGCCAGCCGATCTGCCCGGCGAGACGGTGCGCGAACTCGCCATAGGCTCGCTGCTGTTCCGGCATGAACCATCGAAGCAGCGTGTCGAAGGCGAAATAGCGGGCCATCTGCATCCCTGCGCCCGCATCGTGCAACGCGGCCGTTCGGTCAGGCGGCGCTGCTTTGCCGGCGACGGCGGCCGCATGATCATGCCGGCCTTCGGCGCCTATACCGGTTCGCTCAACGTGCTCGACCGCGCCTATGCCGGACTGTTCCGGCCGGACACGCTGATGGCATACATGCTTGGCACGGACCGCATCTTCGCGATCTCGCGCTCGATGCTACGGCCTGGCTGAGATCGCCGCCCAGTTTGCTGAAATTCAAGTTTTTTTAAGTACTGCCTGTATGCGATCAAGCGCTTCTTGCGCGCCACCATATCCTTGCGCAGCCGAGCGTCTGAGCCATTGGACGGCGAGGGCAGTATTCTCCTCAACGCCAACGCCTTTGAGATACATTAATCCCAGGTTGAATTGGGCCTTGCCGTTGTTCAGTTGTGCAGCCTTTTCATACCAATAAAAGGCTAGCTTGGGATTCTTATCTACAACCTCTCCGATTAGGTAAGCAGCAGCCAAATTAATCTGCGCATCAACGTTACCTTGCTCTGCTGCCTTGCTTAACCAAAGGATCGCGTCGGCTCCACTTTTGGGAACTCCCTTTCCGACGAAATACACATATCCAAGATATTGCTGAGCTTCGGACAAACCTTTGATCGCGGCTCGGCGCCATAGCTTCGCCGCTTTGGCATCATCCAGCTGGACGCCCTTACCCCAGGAATACAGAAGTCCAAGGTTCAACTCGGCCACTGCCATGTCCTGATCTGCCGCCTTACCCCACCACTCGGCAGCTTTGGAATAATCCAGTGGAACACCAAATCCCCTAGAATACAGAAATCCGACATTAAATTGGGCAATAGCATCCCCTTTTTGCGCGAGGGCCGTCCATTCTTTGTATGCTTCTGGATAATTCTTCGCTTTAAAGGCGGCCTCGGCTTCGAGCGCGCCTGCCATTAAATCGTGGGAAGCAAAAACCAAAATGCCTGCAACGCAAACCCCTCGTGCGAGGTGCGATGCCAAATTGAAGGGGGTGAGGATCATCACCTGCTATGCTAATCCGGAAGATGTGGTTCCAAGAATTACGACACGTTATTCCGAGCCGTAAATTAAGACAACATTATCTGACATCCAGAAACTGCGATGGTATGTCGGCGTTCGCTAGCTGCCGTAATACAGGGTCACCGTGTGCTTCGCCTCGGCGAAGAACAGCCAGCGTTCGACCAACATGCCAGCGAATTGGACAATCGCGGCGAGCCCTGACGGCACCGCGGTATAGGGCCAGGGCAAGGCGAATGTCGCGGCGAGCAACAAGACCGGCAGGGCGAAGACCAGGAGCTGCGTGATCTGGCGTAGCCGCGCGCTGTGCTTGCGCGCGATGCGAAAGCCCATTTCCTTGAGTAGATAATTCTCCTCGGTGTGGGGCCATTCCAGCGACCGCACCGTGCCGCCGGCCAAACCGGTCGCGGTGTTGGCGGTGGTCGGGATTTCGAGTTGGTCGTTGTAGCGCCAGGTCGCCAGCTTCCAGCCCCAGCCGAGCAAGGTCAGCAGTGCGGAAGCCGCCACGAATATTTTCGAACCGAGAGCAAAACTCTGCAAAAGCGCATTCAGGAGAACGCAGCCGGTCATCGACGAGAAGATGAGATAAGCCGGCAGCGTGAAGCGGCTGTGCCACTGCGCGATCGGTTTCAGTGAGGCGTAGATCATGCCCGTGGTGCAGACGGTGACGACGGCACCACAGGCCGTCAGCAATCCGGCCACCGTCACCCAACCGCCGCTGCGGCCGAAGAAGACCCAGCCGATGCCGAACAGTCCCGCCGGGATGAAGGTGATGACCGAAGCGACACCCTCGCGCGACAGCCAAGAACTGCGCCACTGCGAGAACGCCCGCCAGGCGCGTTCGGGTCTGCCGAGATGACCCGTTGAAGACAACAGTCCGGCCGCGATCAGGCTGAGCGCCAGGCCCATGCCGATGAGGCCCAGCCAGAAATCGGGCGGGATGATCTGGAAGCCTCCGAGCACGCCCAGCAGCGCGAGCAGGCCATAGCCGGCGCCGGTGGCGGTGGTGAAGAAGACGACGGAGAAGGCTGGATGCATGGGCTAGTTCGAAAGCATGCGGTCGACCCAGCCGAGGAAGCCGCCTTCGGCTCGCACCGGTTCGAGTGCCAGCGCGGGAACCGATGCGGCGCGCGTGGTGTGGGCGCGTGGCGGCAGATATTTGTTGGTCGGGCGATAGCCGAGCTCCGGCATCAGGTCGACGCCGCCACGCTCCGCCACCAATTGCGAGACAGCCGACAAGGGATCGCCAAGGTCGCCGAAATGCCGGGCACTGGTCGGGCAAGCGGCGACGCAGGCCGGCACGCGGTCTTCTTCGGCCAGATTGTCATTGTAGATGCGGTCGACGCACAGCGTGCACTTCTTCATCACGCCGACATCGGTATCGAATTCGCGTGCGCCGTAAGGACAGGCCCAGCTGCACAATTTGCAGCCGATGCACTTGTCCTCGTCGATCAGCACGATGCCGTCCGAGGCCCGCTTGTAGGAGGCGCCGGTCGGGCAGACGGTGACGCAGGCGGGCGTCTCGCAATGCAGGCAGGAGCGCGGGAAGTTGACGGTGCGCCCGCCCATCTCGGTGGTGTGCTCATAAGCGTGCACGCGGTTGAACCAGACGCCGTCGACATGGCCGCCATAGGGGTCGATGTCGGTCAGCGGCGCCATGTGGCCGCCGGTGTTCCATTCCTTGCAGGCGGTGACGCAGGCCTGGCAGCCGACGCACGTATCGAGATCGATGACGAGGCCGAGCTTCTTGCCGCTTTGACTTGGCAGACAGGTCATTTTGCCGCCTCTCTTGCCCGGCGGAACTCGGCGCCGAAAGTCAGCCTGTCGGGCGAGGGCTCGAAATGCGGCGGTTGCTGGAAACGCTCGAATTGCGGCTCGGTGAAGCCGGCTTCTTCCGCCGCGCATTTGACGATGCGCACCCGCAGGTCGAACCACGCCGCCTGGCCGGTGACCGGATCGGAGTTCGAATAGCGCTTGCCACTAGAGTCGGCGGAAGTCTGGTCGCCGATGATATGGTTGAGCAGGAAGCCACGGTTGGATTCGGCCGCGTCGTCCTTCAGCCCCCAGCTGCCGCGCCGCTTGCCGATGGCGTTCCACGTCCAGACCGTGCTTTCGTTCACCCCGTCGATCAGCTTGATCTGCCCCTTCACTCTGCCGTTGATGCTTTCGATCCACACCCAGTCGTCATCGACAAGGCTGAGGCCAGCTGCCGTCCGGTGATGCACGAACAGCCGGTTCTGGCTGGTGATTTGCCTGAGCCACGCATTCTGCGATCCCCAGGAGTGGTACATGTGCATCGGCCGCTGCGTCAGCGCATGCAGGGGATATTTTTCGAGGTCGACGACCGCTTCCTCGAAGGGCATGTACCAGAACGGCAGCGGGTCCATATAGGTCTCGATGCGCTGGCGATCGCCTTCCGGCGGCAAGACACGGCCATGGCCACGCGCGGCGAGGCGGAAGCGCTGCAGCGGCTCGGAATAGAGCTGGAAGACGATCGGCTCGGCCTTGGGGATGAAGCCCATCTGAACCGCGAAATCGAGATAGGAGCGGTTGGCCATCTTGTAGTAGCGCTGGTCCTCAGCGAAATCATGGTGCCAGAAGCCGCCATTGTCGATGTAACGCTGCAACTGGTCGGGATTAACCTCGCCCTTGCCGGTCGAGGTTCCATCCTTGCCGCGCCAGCCGGCGAGCGGGCCGATGCCGGGCGAGCGCTCATGGTTGACGATGTAGTCGGCATAGTCGCGATACTTGGCGGCGCCGTCCTCATCGACGAAACCGGGCAGGCCAAGCCGCGCGCCGAGTTCGATCAGCACCGACTGGAACGGCCTGACGTCGCGGTCGGGCTCGACGACGGGATGGCGGATGGCGTCGCCGGGTCCGTCGGCATGGCTGATCGGCCGGTCGAGCAGGCTGATGCAGTCGTGGCGCTCGAGATAGGTCGTGTCCGGCAGCACCAGATCGGCGAACGGCACGGTCTCGGAATAATAGGCGTCGGAATAGATGATGAAAGGGATCTTGTAGTTGCCCGCTTCGTCGCTGTCGGTCAGCATCGCCATGGTCTCGACGGTGTTCATCGAGGAATTCCACGCCATGTTCGACATGTACATCATCAGCGTGTCGATCTTGTAGGGATCGCCGGCCCAAGCATTGCGGATGACGGTGTGCATCAGGCCATGCGCGGCCAGTGGCGCGTCCCAGGAATAGGCCTTGTCGATACGGGTAGGCGTGCCGGCCTCGTCGACCAGCAAATCGTCCGGCCCGCAGATGAAACCGAGCGGCATGCCGTCGAGCGGCGTCATCGGCTTGACGGTCTTGCCCGCAGGTTTCGGTCCGGGCGGCGCGGACCGGGGATAGGGCGGCTTGAAACGGAAACCGCCGGGGACATCCACCGTACCCAGCAGCACCTGCAGCAAATGGATGGCGCGGCAGGTGTGAAAACCGTTCGAATGGGCCGAGATGCCGCGCATGGCGTGCATCGAGACAGGCCGCCCCTTGATCGTCTCGTGCCGGCGCCCGGCCCAGTCGGTCCAGGAGATCGGCAATTCGATCGTCTGTTCGAAGGCGACATGGGCGAGTTCGGCGGCGATCCTGCGGATCGTGTCGGCGGCAATGCCGCAACGCTCGGCAACCGCATCCGGTGTATAGCTCTCATCGAGGTAGCGGTCGGCGATCAACTGGAACACCGGAACGCAGTGGCGACCGCCGATCGTGAAGCTGCCGGTCAGCGCCGGTTTCGCACCGGCATCGGTGGCGCTGACCGGTGTCTTCGCCACCCTGTCCCAGGCCAGCGGATTGCCGTCGGCGTCGCGAACGAACAGACCGTCATCGGCGGCACCCGGCTCCTGCACGACGAGGACATGGGCATTGGTGTAGCGCAGCAGATAATCGAGATCGACGCGGCCCGCCCTGAGCAATTCGTGGATAAGGGCGAACACGAACAAGCCGTCGGTGCCGGGCCGGATGCCGATCCAGTCGTCGGCAATGGCATTGTAGCCGGTGCGGCACGGGTTGATCGAGACGACCTTGGCGCCGCGCGCCTTTAGCTTGCCGAGACCGATCTTGATCGGGTTGGAATCATGGTCCTCGGCGACGCCGAACAGCATGAAATATCGGGTGTTGTCCCAGTCGGGCTCGCCGAACTCCCAGAACGAACCGCCGATCGTGTAGAGCCCGCCGGCCGCCATGTTGACCGAACAGAAGCCGCCATGGGCGGCGAAGTTCGGCGTGCCGAACTGGCTCGCCCACCAGCCGGTCAAGGATTGGGATTGATCGCGGCCAGTGAAGAAGGCCAGTTTTTTCGGATCGGTCCGGCGGATGGCCGAGAGCCGTTCCGTTGCGATCGAGAACGCCTCCTCCCATTCGATCTCGCGGAACTCGCCAGAGCCGCGCGGGCCGGTGCGCAGCAATGGCTTCTTCAGCCTTGCCGGGCTGTAATGCTGCATGATGCCGGAGCTGCCCTTGCCGCAGATCACGCCGCGATTGACCGGATGGTCCTTGTTGCCGTTGATGTAGCGGACCTTGCCATCCTTGATGTGCACGTCGATGCCGCAGCGGCAGGCGCACATATAGCAGGTCGTCTTGGCGATGCTGTCGGAAACATCAGGCGAGGTGTCGACGCCATCGCCTTCATCCGGTGCGCGCGTGTCGGCAAGCGGGCGTTGCGAGGGTGCCGAATTCGCGCCGCGCCGCGGTCCCTGCATCATGATCCGGTGTTGCCTGTACGGCCGACGGATTTAGCCCGTGTCTTCGGTCCGGGGCCGCGCATGTAATGCTCTTCCGGATGATAGCGATCGCCGGCCAGCCGCCGCCTTATGCTGCGGGTCCAATGCGCAAGCAGGGATCTGAACCGCCCGATCATTCTGCGCTCCTCGATCTCTCGGCGAATTTTTTCCAACTTCGCTCAAAAACTTAGAATAAAGCTATCGATCCGTCTAATCAGTTGTTCTTGTAAATTCGATCGATATTGGTTCTTAATGCGCCCATGACCCTGGACCAGTTGCGGATTTTCGTCGCCGTCGCCGAGCGCGGCCATATGACCAAGGCGGCGGAACTGCTGGGCATTTCGCAGTCGGCCGCGTCGGCCGCCATCCGCGCGCTTGAAGAACAGCACGGCGTGCATCTGTTCGACCGGGTCGGCCGCAACATCGAGCTTGCCCAGACCGGCCACCGGTTCCTGCCGGAGGCCAAGGCCGTGCTCGAACGGGCCGCCGCCGCCCGCAATGTGCTGGAGCATGTCTCGCAGACCGTCACCGGCAGCCTCTCGATTGCCGCCAGCCAGACCATCGCCAGCTACTGGCTGCCGCGCCGGCTGGCTTCCTTCCACGAAGCCTATCCCGCCGTCAGGTTGAGCGTCAGCATCGGCAACACCAGGCAGGTTGAGGCCAATGTCCTCGATGGCGCGGCCGATCTCGGCCTGGTCGAAGGGCGCACCGAGTCCGACATATTGCGCCGCACCAAGGTCGACGTCGACAGACTGATGCTGGTGGTTGCCAGCGCGCATCCGGAGATCGCCGAAGTTGCGCCCGGCCACTCCGACATCAAGGACCTGCGCTGGATCATCCGCGAGGGCGGTTCGGGCACGCGCGAAGTGCTGGAGGATCTGGCACGCCGCGAAGGAATTTCACTCGCCGACTTGCAGATATTCCTGGTGCTGCCAAGCAACGAGGCTATCCGCCAGGCGGTCGAGGCAGGAGCCGGCGCCACCATCATTTCGGAGCTTGTCGTGGCCCGCGCCGTGGCCGAAGGCAGTCTGAGATCGGTACCGCTCGAATTGCCGCAACGCGACTTCGCCATGATCACCCATCGCGATCGCCAGGCAAGCCTGGCCCAGATGGCGCTCAAGGCGCATCTCGGTGCCGGCGCCGACGAAACGGTGCCGGCTCGCCCGTGAGTGGGCCGCGTCAACCGAATTTTCGCTGAGCGTCCAGTGCCAGGCCAAGTCCGACCGAGCCGAACATGTCGCCTTCGATGACGGATGCCTGCGGCACCAGCGCCAGGATTTCTCGCCTTGCCAGCGGGATCGCGGTCGATCCGCCGGTCAGGAACACTGCGGTGATGTCGGACGGCTTGACCTGAGCATCCCGGATGGTCTGGCCAACCGTGGCGGTGACCCGCTCGATGTCCCGGGCAATCGTGGCATCCAGCCCGCTGCGCGTGATTTCGGCGGCGAACTCCGCACCCGGCAACTTCACCGCCACATGGGCGGACGAACTGTCGGTCAGCTCGATCTTGGCCTTTTCGACAAGTGCCGCCAGCGCGTGTCCGTAGCGGTGTTCGACGATGTGGATGAAGCGGTCGACCAGGTCGGCGCGCTCGGCCTCGTAGCGGATCTGGCGCAAATGCGTCATCGCCTTGGCGGTGTAGACCAGGTTGATGCGCTGCCATGTCGCGAGGTCGATGAAGTAACTGGCCGGCAGGTTGCGCTTGCCGTCCTTGGTTGGCGTCAAATAGCCGAGCTGCGGCATCACATGGGCGATGCTCAGCAGTCGGTCGAAATCCGTGCCGCCGATATGGACGCCCCGGCTGGCCAGGATGTCGTCCTTGCGGTCGAGCAAACGGGAGCGCTGCGGTGAAACGCGCACGATCGAGAAGTCCGACGTGCCGCCGCCCATGTCGATGATCAGCGCCAGTTCCTCGCGCGTCACCTTCTGCTCGTAGTCGAGCGCCGCCGCGATAGGCTCGAACTGGAAGGCGATATGCTTGAAGCCCTGGGCGCGCGTGGCGTTCTCGAGTTCGCTTTGCGCCTTCGCGTCGGCTTCGGCGTCATCATCGACGAATTGCACCGGCCGGCCAAGAACCACGGTCTCGACGGTATCGCCGGCATCTGCTTCCAGCTTCTTCTTAAGATGACCGAGGAACATGCCGACGATCTCCATGAAGCCGATCGAGCGCGCCTTGATGCGGGTCTTTTCATGGGCCAGCGAACTGCCGAGCACGCTCTTCAGCGAACGCATCAGCCGGCCTTCGATGCTGTCGGTGTAGTTGGCGATGGCGTGGCGGCCGAAACAGGTGCGGTTGTCCTCGAAGTTGAAGAACACGGCACTGGGCAGCGTCACCTGGCCGTCTTCAAGTGCGACAAGGCGCGGCTGCCCGTTGCGGACCACGCCAACGGTGGAGTTTGAAGTGCCGAAGTCGATGCCGCCGAAGGCTGGTCGCATGACAAGTTCCTGTATTTGTCGTCGGCGAGCCGACAGGCGCCATGAGAAATCGCGCGCTGCCCGGGGACGGGCTGCTCTGCCGAACCGAATTGTTTGTGTCTGCCATTTGGCTGGGGAGCGCGGTCTACCGCATGCTCCTGCAAAGGGAAACCATTTTTCGGGAAAAGTTCTGAAGTGCGTCGCGTTTGAGTGGATTCACGCGACGCACTTCAGGTCTTTGATTCGATGCATGTCGTTCTCCCAAAACCGGGGCCACTTTTGGGCGACATGCATTAATCGCGCCGGAAGATCAGCCTTCCGAGCCAGCCGGTCAGCATGGCCAGCGATATCGCGAAGACGCCATAGAGGAAGGAATAATTGTGGGCGACACGGAAGATCGACTGTTCGAAACCGGATTTGCGGATTTCGAGCTGGGCCGAGCTTTCCTTGATGAACAGGCCGCTCTTGAACAGGAACGCGCGGGCTTTATGGGTTCCAACTGGCACGTTCGGCGCCAGCCTGACGGTGGCGCGGAACAGGTTCTGCGACAGGAATTGCACGCCGCCGACATTCTCGCTGTAAAGGCCGGTCGCCGACTTGCGTTCCCGCAACGCAGCGGTGAATTCCTCGATGGTCGCCGGGCTGTCGCCGGCATCGGCGGGCTGCATGTAGAGGTTGGAGGCGCCGAGCGACAGCTGCTTGTAGCTGTTGGGTTCGGTGATGTCCTGCAGCGGCCGCGTCGTTGCCACCGAATAGGACACCGGCACGTTCTCGAAGGTTTCGGAGTCCAGATTGACCCAGACGCCGAGCACTCGGTCCTTGCGGCGCACCACCACCGGTTTGGGCGGACCTTCGAGCACGACGATGACATCGTAACGGCCCTGGCGCGCGACGAGTGGATCGGGATTTTCCAGCGACCCGAAGATGGTCAGGTCGGCGCCGGAAAAGCCGGCGGTGATCGAGACATTGTCGGTGGAGAGCCCGATCTGGATGCCTTCCGTCAGCGGGGTCTGTGCCTTCGCCGGCACGGCGGCCGCAAGCAGCGACAGGACAATGGCGGTTGCGAATGCGTTGCGAGCCCTCATCAGTTGAGGCCCACGGCGGACAGCGAATAGAGATTGGGCGGGGTGACGAAAAGATCGATCGCCAATCGTATCGCCACCGCCAGTACCAGCAGCGCCAGCAAGGCCCTGAGCTGCTCGCCGCGCAGCCTCTGACCGGCCTTGGCGCCATATTGCGCGCCGGCCACGCCGCCCGCCATCAGCAGGAAGGCCAGCACGACGTCGACCGTCTGGTTGGTGGTGGCGTGGACCAGTGTCGTGTAGGCGGAGGTGAAGATGATCTGGAACAGCGAGGTGCCGATGACCACGTTGGTCGGCACTTTCAGCAGATAGATCAGCGCCGGCACCATGATGAAGCCGCCGCCGACGCCCATGATCGACGACAGGAAGCCGATACCGGCGCCAAGGCCGAGCACCGGGATGACGCTGACGAACAGTTTCGAGGCCCTGAAGCGCATCTTCAGCGGCAAGCGGTGGATCCAGTTGTGCTGGCCGGATTTCTTCAGCACCGGCGCCGCACCGCTGCGCGTGGCGCGCAGCGCATTGACGCTTTCGACCAGCATCAGCCCGCCGACGGTGCCGAGCAGCACGACGTAGAGCAGCGAGATGAACAGGTCGAGCTGGCCGAGGCGGCGCAGGAAGGCGAAGACGTAGATGCCGCCGGTGGAACCGACAATACCGCCGGCCAGCAACACCCCGCCGAGCTTGAAGTCGAGGGTCCCTCGCTTCATGTGCGAAAGCACGCCGGAGACGGAGGATGCGATGACCTGGTTGGCGCCGGTGGCGACCGCGATCGCCGGGGGTATGTTGTAGAAGATCAAGAGCGGCGTGATGAGGAAGCCGCCGCCGACGCCGAACATGCCCGACAGGAAACCCACCGCCGCGCCCATGGCCAGCAGGACGAAGATATTGACGGAAATTTCCGCGATCGGGAGATAGATGCCCACCCGTCAGTCTCGATCAGTTCTGCCTGTCGGCGAATGCAACCGTTGCGGGCATCTTGGACCGACAAGCCAATTCGTTCTTGCGCCGGAGGTGCTGCGAAGTCAAACCGCGCCACGCCGCCGAAACAAAAAACATCTCAATCAGTTAACAGGCAAATGTGTGGCAAGGGCGTCGTGGAAGCGACGCCTCTGCCGTTATTTGCGCGCCAGCAGCGCCTTGACCAATTTCTCATCGACCTCGCCGGTCGCCGCCATCTTGTTGTCGGTCTGGAAAGCCATGATCGCGGTCTTCGTCTTCTGGCCCATCTTGCCGTCGGCGCCACCGGCGTCGTAGCCGTTCTTGTTGAGAATGCGCTGGATGTTCTGGACTGCCTTCTTCATGTCGATACTGGCGGTCGTCTGCGGTGCGCCGTCCTGCCAGGATTCGGGAATGTCGGCCGAATTGGCTGCCGCATCCAGCGGCTTGGCCTTCCACAGCTCAGTCGCGGCGCGGGCGCGTTCGAGCTGCTCTGGCCGCAGCGCATTGGCGATTTCGTCGCGCTTGGCCGCGGCATCCTTGTCGCCGGTCTTGGCAACCAGCGCGAACCATTTGTAGGATTCCTCGAGATTCTGCTTCATGCCGACGCCCTTGGCGGCGAGGATGCCGAGATTGAACTGGCTGTCCTTGACGCCGACATCGGCCGCCGCCTGGAACCAGTGCGCGGCCGACTCATTGTCGGTCACGCCGTCCGCGGCCATGGCGAACAGCACGGCCAGATTGTGCATGCCGCTGGCGTTGCCCTGCTCAGCGGAAAGCTGGTACCAGGTCTTCGCCTTCTTGATGTCGCGCGCGACGCCGATGCCTTTTTCGTAGAAATTGCCGATGCGATATTCGGCGGGCGCGAAGCCGAGTTCCGCCGATTTCTCGTACCATTTGGCGGCCGCCGCCATGTCTTCCTTGACGCCGCGCGACTCGGCATAGCGCGAGCCGATCTCGAACAGCGCCTTGGCATCACCGCCGGCGGCGGCATCGCGCAAGGCGACCGGGCCGGCGTCAGCGGGAATGTCGAACTTTGCCGTCGCCGCCGCCGGCGAAGCGTCCGCTGGCGCAACCGCGCCCGTGGTGTCCTTGGCGGCGGTCGGCTGAGCCGCCATCGGCTGGGTAGCGGTGTCGGCATCGGTTGCGTCAGCGGAGGGCGTAGCAGCCGGGGCGGGCATAGCGGAAGCCGTCGTGTCGGACGCCATCGCGTTCGCATCGGCGGGCGCGGCCGAAGCGAACGGTGCGGGAGCCGGCTGGGCTGGCGGCGCGGCATCGATAGACGGCTCGGCGCCTGGCGGCGTGGCCATCGGGGTTTGCGATGCCATATCGTCCTTGGTTGGCGGGTCGGACGGTTCGGCCTGTCTGACGGCACGTTCCGGCGCGCTTTCCGCTGCCGGAAGCTGAATGTCTGTCTTTGGCTGGCCAGCGGCGTCGAATGAGGCGGTTTTCACCGGCTGCGAGGCGACGATCGGCGCGACATCGTTGCTCGCCACCTGGGCGGGATCGGCGAAGAAGGCCTTGCCCAGCTGTAGGGCGCCCAGCGCCAGCAGGATCGCCGTTGTCCCCATCAGGATCGGCTTGCGCCGTGCCTTGAGCAGGTCGCCAATCCGCAGCGCCTTCACCGGTCCGGTCACCGTCGACTGGCGCTTCAGCGCATCGGCCTCGGCGGCCGCGGCCTGCGCCGCGCGCCGGGCCGCGGCGATGAAATCCGATTTCGCGGCATCGGTGTCGCTGGGCTTGGCCGGCTGGCCGCGCTCGTCGCGCACGCGCTTCATGATTGCATTGAGGTCAGGTGCGCCGGAGCCGGGCTCCAGTGGCCGGTTGGCCATTTTCGGATCGAGCGGCTCGTCGAGATCGACGCTCGGTATCGGAGCATTCGGCGCCGAGCCGGCCAGTGGCGGAATGTCCGCCTCCTTCTTGCCCTTGAAGGCGCGGGCCAGGCCGCCGAACATCGATTTGCGGCCGCCCGCCTGTTCGTTCTTCTCGACAATCGTGTCAGAGCCGAGAGCAGCCATGGCCGCAGCCGCTGCGGCTTCGGCGGGCGTGCGCGTTCCCATACCCAGGCCGCCCAGGTCGCTGCGAGCACCCGGCTCATTGCGCAGGATGGCGGCGGCGCGGCCATCGAGATCGGCCATGTCCCCAGTCAATGGCAGGGGCTGATCGATATCCATCGACGGTGCGTCGACAGCCATCTTGGGTCGCCGTGCGCCGCGCCAGTTGCTCGGCTCGACCGGTGCCGCATCCAGTAGTTCGCTCATCGCCTCGACCGGCTCGCCGGGTTCGAGCGAACCCAGCCGGTCGACGATCTTGAGCAACGTGTCGTGGATGGCCTCGAATGTTCTCGAATTGCGCTCGTCGGAGCGCCGCGTCAGCGTTTCAAGCGTCTTCAAATCCTGGGCGAGGCCGGAAACGGCGGTCGTATTGGCGCTCGAACCGGCCAGCGATTGCACTGCGTTCTCGGCCGCTTCACGCGCCGCGCCAAGGATGGAATCGCGGGTTCCAGCGAGCGACTTTTCAATTTCGTTGAGACGCGGGCTGATGTCCTCGAATTCCGGCAGCGGCGTGCTGGGCTTGGAAAGATGGGCAGACAGGCCGGCGACCTGCGCCTCCAGGCTGCGGATCAGCGCCGGATCGATGCCGGCCACCTGCGCTGCCGAAGCGTCCAGCCGGCTTGAAATGTCTTCGAGCCGGCTTTCCAGGCCGCGGATCGCCGCTTCGCCCGCGGGATCGGGAACACGCGTTTCCATGCGCTTGGCCAAAGCGGTGAAGCGGGCATCGATGGCTTCCATGATCCCGGCGCTGTCGACCTGCGGCATGCGCTGGTCGAGCCTGTCGGCAACCTCGTCCAGCCGGCGTTCGAGATCGCGGAACAGCATGTTGCCCTGTTCGATGGCGTCACCCTGGCGGCGTTCCATCATGCCCGACAGCACGTCGAAGCGCTGTTCCAGCCCGTGGAAGATGTAGTCGGCGTCGGGCATGGCGGGCGCCTGGTCGATCTTGTCGGCGATGAGTGCGATCTGCTTGGCCAGGCGCTCCATCGCCTGCTCGGGCAGGTTGGCGCGGCCGGCGAGCTCGTCGACCCGGCTCGACAGCGTACCCAGCCGGTCCATGACCGCGTTGCCGGGCCGATCCTGCGCCACTTCCTCGATCTGGCTGGCAAGCGAGTCGATCCGCCTCTCGATGCGCTCGAAAGCCTCGTGGTCGAATGAATTGGCTTGCGCCGCGACCGTCGATGCGACGATGGCGCGGGAAATCTCGTCCAGCCGCTCGTCGATCATGCCAAGCGTGTCGCTGCCGCGATTGTCCTGCTGGCTGGCGAAATGATCGACGGCGCTGGCAAGCGTGCGCACTTTTTCCTCGAGCGAGCGCAGCGACAGCGATTCCGGCAAATTGTTGACGGCATTGCTGATCTGCTCGAGCCGGTCGGTCAGGACAGACAGGCCCGGGTCGTCCGGCCGGTTGCGCTGGTTGGCGTCGACGCGGTCCTCGAAAGCCGTCCAGCGGCGATCGAAATCGTCCCAGCGGCGATCGACCTTCTGCACGCTCTCTTCGCGCGCCAGCGTCTCGAGCGCGGCTTTGACCTGTTCGAGCTCGAGCCGCAGCATGTTGACGCTTCTGTCGTCGCTCTTCTCGGCCAGCGTCTGGATGGCGCCGGAAAGCCGTTCGAACTCAAGGCCGAGTTCGGCGCTGCCCTTGGCCGAAGCGCCGGGCCTGGCGCCCGACTGGAAAGCCCGCTCGATGTCCTTGCGCAGCGCTTCGAACTCGCGCTGCAGCCCTGATGTCATCTGGTGGCGCAATTCCTCGCGCATGCCGCGCAACTCGCCGGCGATCTTGCCGACCATGGCCACGCCGTCCTCCTGGCCGCGCACGCGATCGATGTCGCGGGCAATGGCCTGGTAGGCGGTGGCTCCCTGCATCGGGCTCTTCGGGCGCGGCGCCGGCTGCGGATCCTCATACCAGCGCTGCTGGCCGGCGGGCCGGGCGGCGGGATAGCGCGCATCGGCGCCATATTGGCGGGGATCGGGTTGGCGGAGATCTGGACGTGCCATCGGTTCCTCGCGCGTCCGCTCGAGCCGCTGCTCCAGCGTCTCCAGCGACTGGTTCAACTGCTCGAGCGTGGTCTGCGGCCTGCGCTGCCTGCCGGCGTTGAGAGTATCGAGATAGGACCGCTTGCTGTTCATAGGTGCGTCCGTCTTTCAGAATGGCTGGCTCGTGGCCAGTTCCCCCAAGTCCCTGTCGGAACGAAGGCGACCTGCGGCTATGCCGCGGCGGAAGACGAGCTTCCCAGGTTCTCACCCGCGCTCCGAAAAACCGTGAAAAATTCGATACAGGATAACCACGGGTAGCCGACGTGCCCACATTTCCCCCAACGTGGTAAACAACGCGTTAACCAAACTTAAGAAGTTGCAAGGATGTTGGCTGCCGGCCTGACGGTGCGGCATAAAGCTCACCGCGCAGAACGCCCTTGCGTCATGAGGCGGCTATCGGTATAGAATTGACGTAAACGTAAAAGGCGCATCGAGCGTGCTGTTTGCGATTTGTTTGTTGAAACCACGACTGGAAGCAAGCCCCCGCTTCCAGTCAGGCGACGCACGGTCCAGGACCGCGACGCCACCAGACGGGGAAAGCCAGTGACCATGAAGCTTATCTCGGCCGGCGAGACCGCGGCCAATACCAATATGTCTGTCGAAGCCGGCGAGGACCTTGTCCGCATCGGCGAGATGGCGAAGAAATACGGAGTGACGCTGCGCACGCTGCGTTTCTACGAAGACAAGGGCCTGCTCAACCCGCAGCGTGACGGTTCGACCCGTCTCTACACGCGCCGCGACAAGGCCCGGCTGAAGCTGATCCTGCTTGGCCGCAAGGTCGGGTTCTCGCTGCGCGACGTCAAGCAGATGATGGATCTCTACGATCCGACCGGTTCAAACACCAAGCAACTCAAGCTCGCGCTGGACAAGTCGGAAAAGCAGCTTGCCCGCCTGCAGAAGCAACGGGCGCTGATCGACGACGCCATCAACGAGCTGAGCGGCTCGATGTCGGCGGTGCGCCAGATGCTGGCCGAGCGCACGGCACCGCAGGCGAGCGCGGCTAGCTAAGGCAATTCCGTTCGGGATCGCATCAAGCTCCAAGTCATCTGCTGATCGTTTGATTATCAAAGCCGCGTGGCCCTGCCGCGCGGCTTTTCGTTGTTCTGGCCCCACCCATATGGCCTTTCGGCGCTGGCTTGCGCGACGTCGCGCCGCTACGCTCATTGCCGCAGTGGGCGGGAAATCTTGTCGCATCGAAAAAATTGACGTTTACGCAAACGTCAATTTTTGCTATCCCGCTTCCAACATGGGTCCGCATGCCGCCCCTGGCTTGTCTTCGGGGCATTCGGACCGGGTTTGCAGGGTGGAGAAAAAGCATGCCGACATACAGGGCTCCGGTCCAGGACACGCTGTTCGTGCTCAACGAGGTGCTGGGTTATCAGCGCTATTCGAACCTTCCCGGATTTTCCGACGCCACGCCCGATGTGCTCGAGGCGATCCTCGCCGAAGGCGCCAAGCTCGCCGAAAACGTCATGCATCCGCTGAACCGTGTCGGCGACATGGAAGGCTGCGTGCGTCATGACGATGGCTCGGTGACGACGCCGAAAGGCTTCAAGGAGGCCTTCGACCAGTATCGCGAGGGCGGCTGGATGGGATTGGCCGCACCGGTCGAGTTCGGCGGCCAGGGCCTGCCCTATGCCGTGCACACCGCCGTCGCCGAATACATGGTCTCGGCCAACATGTCGCTGATGATGTATCCGGGCCTGACGCAAGGTGCGATCGCGGCGATCATCACCCACGGCACCGACGAGCAGAAGGCCAAATGGCTGCCCAGGATGATCGAAGGCGCCTGGACCGGCACCATGAACCTGACCGAGCCGCATTGCGGCACCGATCTCGGCCTGCTGCGCACCAAGGCGGTGCCGAACGGCGATGGCACCTACAAGATTTCAGGCCAGAAGATCTTCATCTCGGCCGGCGAACACGACATGTCGGACAACATCGTCCATCTGGTGCTGGCCCGCATCGAGGGCGCGCCGGAAGGCGTCAAGGGCATCTCGCTGTTCATCGTGCCGAAGCTCATGCTCGACGCATCGGGCAATCCGGGCGCCAGGAACACCGTCTCCTGCGGCTCGATCGAGGAGAAGATGGGCATCCATGGCAATTCGACCTGCGTCATGAACTATGACGAGGCCGAGGGCACGTTGCTCGGCGAGGCCAATGGCGGCCTCAAGGCCATGTTCACGATGATGAACGAAGCGCGCCTTGGCGTTGGCCTGCAAGGGCTTTCGCAGTCGGAGATCGCCTACCAGAACGCCGTCGCCTACGCCAAGGACCGTTTGCAGGGCCGTTCATTGTCGGGGCCGAAGGCGCCGGACAAGAAGGCCGACCCGATCATCGTCCATCCCGACATCCGTCGCAGCCTGATGACCATGAAAGCCTTCAACGAGGCCGGCCGCGCGCTGGCGCTGTGGACGGCGATCAAGTCCGACATCGCCCACCGCTCCGGTGACGACAAGGACCGCCAGGCCGCCGACGACTACACCGGCCTGATGACGCCGGTGGTCAAGGGCGTGCTCACCGACAAGGGGTTCGACCACGCCGTCATGGCGCAGCAGGTGTTCGGCGGTCACGGCTACATCGAAGAGCACGGCATGAGCCAGTTCGTGCGCGATGCCCGCATCGCCATGATCTATGAGGGCGCCAACGGCATCCAGGCGCTCGATCTCGTTGGCCGCAAGCTCGGCCTGAATGGCGGCCGCGCCGTGCAGGCCTTCTTCAAGGAAGTCGGTGAGTTCTGCGAAGAGAACCGCGCCGACGAGAAGATGGCGCCGTTCACCAAGGCTCTGAAGAAAGGCCTCAACGATTTGCAGGCCGCCACCATGTGGCTGGTGCAGAACGGCATGGCCAAGCCCGACAATGCCGGCGCCGCCTCCACCGACTTCATGCATCTCTTCGGCCTGGTCGCGCTGGGCTACATGTGGGCGCAGATGGCCAAGGCGGCACTTGGCAAGACGGACGCCAATGGCGCCCAATCTTCCCATGAAAACAACGTGGCCTTCTACGACAACAAGGTCGTGACGGGACGCTTCTTCATGGAGCGGATCATGCCGGAGACGTCAGCTCATCTCGCCCGCATTTCGAGCGGCGCCGACACATTGATGGCACTGCCGGCGGAAGCGTTCTAAGCTCGACCTCGCTAGCCTTTTTGTCTGTCGATACGCGGAGGAAATCGTGGCGACAAATCCAGCCGAAGTGCTCTCTTTGCCCAAGCCCGCCTGGGCGGGGGACGAGGTCGGCATGCTCTACGACATGGCGCATCGCTTCATGTCGGAGGAGATCGCGCCGCGCTACGACGAGTTCGAGAAGAACGAGATGGTCGACCGCGAGAGCTGGCTGAAGGCCGGTTCCGCCGGCCTGCTCTGCGCTTCGATGCCGGAAGAATATGGCGGCTCGGGCGGCACCTTCGCGCATGAGAGCGCCATCATCGAGGCGATCGGCCATGTCGGCGTCGACGGTTTCGGCATCGGCCTGCACAATTCGATCGTCGCGCCCTACATCCTCCACTACGGCTCCGAGGAGCAGAAGAAGAAATGGCTGCCGAAGCTGGCGACCGGCGAACTGATCGGCGCCATCGCCATGACCGAGCCTGGCGCCGGCTCCGACCTGCAAGGCGTCAAGACGCGGGCGCAGAAGGATGGCAACCAGTACAAGATCAACGGCTCCAAGACCTTCATCACCAACGGCCAGCTTGCGAACTTCATCATCGTCGTCACCAAGACCGATCCGGAGAAGGGCGCCAAGGGCACCTCGCTGATCGTCGTCGAGACCGACGAGGTCGAAGGTTTTCAGCGCGGCCGTAACCTCGACAAGATCGGGCTCAAGGCTAACGACACGTCGGAACTGTTCTTCAACGACATGCGCGTGCCGACCTCCAACCTGCTCGGCCACGAGGAAGGGCAGGGTTTCGTCCAGCTGATGCAGCAATTGCCGCAGGAGCGGCTGCAGATCGGCACCGGCGCCATCGCCATGATCGAGCGGGCGCTGGCGCTGACCATCGACTACGTCAAGGAGCGTAAGGCGTTCGGCAAGGCGATCATCGATTTCCAGAACACGCAGTTCAAGTTGGCCGAACTCAAGACCGAGGCCACCATCGGCCGCGTCTTCTACAATGATTGCGTTTCTCGCCACATCGCCGGCGGCCTCGATCCTGTGACCGCGTCGATGGCCAAATACTGGCTCAGCGACCTGCAGGGAAAAGTCGTCGACGAATGCCTTCAATTGCATGGGGGCTATGGCTACATGAATGAATATCCGATCGCCCGCATGTTCCGCGACGCTCGCGTCCAGCGCATCTACGGCGGCACCAACGAGATCATGAAATTGCTGATCGGACGCTCGCTCTAATGCATGTCGCTCAAAAGTGGTCCCGGTTTTGGGGGATCGACATGCATCAGTCCAAAGCGGTCCGATAAACCAGGGAGCAAGAAAATGGCTGAAGCTTATGTCTATGACGCCGTGCGCACGCCGCGCGGCAAGGGCAAGAAGGACGGATCGCTGCACGAGGTGCCGGCGGTGCGGCTTGCCGCCAAGACGCTCGAGGCGCTGCGCGACCGCAATGGGCTCGACACCGGCACTGTCGATGACATCATCTTCGGCTGCGTCGATCCGGTCGGCGAGGCGGGTTCGGTCATTCCGCGCGCCGCCGCCTTCGAGGCCGGCTACGACACCAGGGCGCCCGGCATGCAGATCTCGCGCTTCTGCGCTTCCGGGCTCGATGCCATCAATTTCGGCGCCGCCAAGATCGCGCAGGGCGCCGATGAGATCGTCATCGCCGGCGGCGTCGAATCGATGTCGCGCGTCGGCATGGGCGCCTCCGGCGGTGCCTGGTTCATGGATCCTTCGGTCGGCCTGCCCGGCTGGTTCGTGCCGCAAGGCATCTCGGCCGACCTGATCGCCACCAAATATGGCTTCTCGCGCGACGACGTCGACGCCTATGCGGTCGAGAGCCAGAAGCGTGCGGCAAAATCCTGGGCCGACGGCCGCTTCAAGAGGTCCGTCATTCCGATCAAGGACCAGAACGGCCTGACCATCCTCGACCATGACGAGCATATGCGCCCGTCGACCGACATGCAGTCGCTTGCCTCGCTCAACCCGTCCTTCGTCATGCCTGGCGAAATGGGCGGCTTCGATGCGGTTGCCGTGCAGAAGCACCCCGAGGTGGAAGAGGTCAATCACGTCCACCATGCCGGCAATTCGTCCGGTATCGTCGATGGCGCGGCAGCCGTGCTGCTCGGCTCGAAGAAGGCCGGCAAGGCGATGGGGCTGAAGCCGCGCGCTCGCATCCGCACCTTCGCCAACATCGGCTCCGAGCCGGTGCTGATGCTGACCGGTCCGGTCGACGTCACCGAGAAGCTGTTGAAGCGTGCCAAGATGAAGCTCTCCGACATCGACCTGTTCGAGCTCAACGAAGCCTTCGCTTCGGTGGTGCTGCGCTACATGCAGGCCTTCGATATTCCGCATGACAAGATCAACGTCAATGGCGGTGCCATCGCCATGGGCCATCCGCTCGGCGCTACCGGCGCGATGATCTTCGGCACGGTGCTGGACGAGCTCGAGCGCCGCGATCTGAACACCGCCTTGGTGACGCTGTGCATCGGCGCCGGCATGGGCACCGCAACCATCATCGAACGCGTCTGACGGGGAGAGAAACGATGAGCTACACCAACTTCACCCTCGACATCGACGCCGACGGCATTGCGCTGGTCACCTGGGACATGCCGGGCCGTTCGATGAACGTCTTCACCGAAGAGGCGATGCGGGAGCTGAACGCCATCGTCGATCATGTGGCTGCTGACGCCGCCATCAAGGGCGCGGTGATCACCTCCGGCAAGGACACCTTCTCCGGTGGCGCCGACATCACTTTGCTGCAGAAGATGCTGACGACCTTCGCTGCGGAAAAGGGCAAGGACGCCGAAAAGGCGACCAAGGCGCTGTTCGACAATGCCGGCATGATGACCGGCCTGTTCCGCAAGCTGGAAACTTGCGGCAAGCCGTGGGTGTCGGCGATCAACGGCACCTGCATGGGCGGCGCCTTCGAATTGTCGCTGGCCTGCCACGGCCGTATTGCGGCCGACAGCGACAAGGTCAAGATGGCGCTTCCCGAGGTGAAGATCGGCATCTTTCCGGGTGCCGGTGGCACCCAGCGCGTGCCGCGGCTGACCGATCAGCAGCAGGCTTTGCAGATGCTGACCTCCGGCCAGACATTGTCGCCGCAGAAGGCCAAGTCGATGGGCCTGATCCATGAGATCGCCGAGCCGGCCAGGCTGGTCGAGGCCGCCAAGGCGATGATCAGGAACGGCCTGAAGCCGGTGGCGCCGTGGGACGAGAAGGGTTTCAAGCTGCCCGGCGGCCAGATCTATTCGCCTGCCGGCTTCAATCTGTGGCCGCCGGCCATCGCCATCCTGCGTCGCGAGACCTATGGCAACTATCCGGCTGCCGCGGCGATCCTGAAATGCGTCTATGAAGGCCTGCTGGTGCCGTTCGACACCGCCTTGCGCATCGAGCAGCGCTACTTCACCGAGATCATGCAGACCAAGGAAGCGGCGGCGATGATCCGCTCGCTGTTCGTGTCTTTGCAGGAACTGAACAAGGGCGCCCGCCGTCCCGCCGGCGTGCCCGAAACCAAGTTCAAGAAGATCGGCATTCTCGGCGCCGGCTTCATGGGCGCCGGCATCGCCTATGTCACCGCCAAGGCCGGCATCCCGGTGGTGCTGCTCGACCGTGATCTGGAGTCGGCGACCAAGGGCAAGGCACATTCCGACAGCCTGATCTCGGATCAGGTGAAGAAGGGCCGCGCCAAGCCGGAGGACAAGGACAAACTGCTGTCGCTGATCACGCCGACAGCCGACTACGCCCACCTAGCCGGCTGCGATCTGGTGGTCGAGGCGGTGTTCGAGGATTCGGCCGTCAAGAAGAGCGCCACCGAACAGGCGGAAGCCGTGCTGAAGCCATCGGCGATCTTCGCGTCGAACACCTCGACCATCCCGATCACCGGCCTGGCGAAGAATTCGGCGCGGCCGAAGAATTTTATCGGCATTCACTTCTTCTCGCCTGTCGACAAGATGATGCTGGTCGAGATCATTTTGGGCAAGAAGACCGGCGACAAGGCGCTGGCCACGGCGATCGACTTCGTCCGCGCCATCAAGAAGACGCCGATCGTCGTCAACGACACGCGCGGCTTCTACGTCAACCGCTGCGTGCTGCGCTATATGTCGGAAGCCTACAAGATGCTGATCGAAGGCGTCCCGGCGCCGATGATCGAGAATGCCGCGAAAGCCGCCGGCATGCCGGTCGGCCCCCTGGCGCTGACCGACGAGACGGCCATCGACCTTGCCCAGAAGATCATGAAGCAGACCATCAGGGATTTGGGCGACAAGGCGGTCGATCCCAAGCAGATGGCGCTGATCAACGCCATGGTCGACGATCACGGCCGCTTTGGCCGCAAGAACGGCAAGGGTTTCTACGATTATCCGGCCAAGCCCGCCAAGAAGAAGCTGTGGCCGGGCCTCAAGGATCTCTATCCGCAGCTTGCGCCCGAGAAGGTCGATTATGAGGAATTGCAGCAGCGGCTGCTGGTCACCATCGCGCTGGAAGCGGCCCGGGTGATGGAAGAGGGCATCGTCACCGACCCGCGCGAGGCAGATGTCGGCTCGATCCTGGCCTTCGGTTTCGCCCCCTACACCGGTGGTACGCTGTCCTACATCGACGGCATCGGCGCCAAGACTTTCGTCAAGATCGCCAAGAACCTGCAGAAGAAATACGGCGCCGAGTTCAAGGCGCCCAAGCTGCTGCTCGACATGGCCGAGAAGGGCGAGAGCTTCTACCAGCGCTTCGATCCCTACGCCAAGGGCGACGTGAAGCAGGCAGCCTGACGCTAGGTTATGTATGTCTGGGCACGCATGGCGCGCATGCTGGCCACGGCACTTGGCCGCTCGGCCCGGCCACGCCCGCCGACCGAAGCCGAGCGGCCGTTCATGCTCTCGCACGGGAATCTGCGCGAGCAGGCCAAGCGAGCCTGATCGCGCAAAACAATTTCGCGTTGGCCTGTCAGGCCGAGGCCGCAATCAGGAAGTCGGTCACTTCGTCCGAGAAGCTCATCTTGCGGCCGTCGAAGACGACATAACGCGTGCCCTCGGGGTCTCGGCGCCCGGTCGGCATCCCGTGCGCGACCAGCACTTCGGCGCAACCCAGCCAGTCGCCGTCGGGTTCGGGCTCGTTGACCGACCCCCATCCGAGTGTTCCAAGCACATTGCCGCCGAAACCGTGCGGCTCGCGCCAGTCGGCGCCGTGGTCGAGCAGGAAGCGCGTGAGGTCGACATCGCCGCGGAAGACAGCGTGGTTCAACGCCGAGGCATCCCAGTCGCCGCCGCGCATGGCGATCGGCCAACCCATCCGGACCATTGTCTTCACCGCGTCGCCACAACCCTGCGCGACAAGCTCGGGCAGCAACCGTAACTGCTGGCCCGATAGCGAGCCAGGCAGATCGGGCCGGCGGGCCTTGATCTCACGGGCCGTCGCCTCGTCGCCTGCCGCGCAGGCCGCGACGAACCGCTCCTCGTCGGGAAGCGGGTCGTCGTCTGCCGGTTGCCGCAGCAGCGCGGCGACGTCCGGCAGGCCAAAGCGCAGGGCGACCTGGTAGGCGCTCAAGCCCTCGGGCGTTCGCATGGAGGCATCGGCGCCGGCCGCAAGCAGCGCTTCGATATGCGCCGGCGAGCGCCGCCGCCGGATTGCCCACAACAGCGGACTGCCCCAATCGGAGGTTGGCTGGCTGCCGGCCGGTTCGTTGGGGCTGGCATCCGGCGCGGCGAGCAGCAGTTTCAACACCTCCAGGCTGTCGAGATCGAGAACCCGGTAAAGTGCATTGGAACCGGTGACACGCGCTCCGGCATCGAGCAGAAGCCGCGTGCAGGCCGGGTTCTCGAGCGAGTGGTAGAGCGACTCGCCGTCATTGGGATTGGCGCCGGCGTCGAGCAGCAGCTTCGTCATCACCGGATCGTGGTTCTGGCCGGCCGCGCCATAAAGCGCCGAGAGCGGATATTCGTCCGAAGGCTTTTCCAGCGATGCCGGCGGCCAGCGGCTGCCGACCGCCTGGTTGGGATCGGCGCCGGCCTCCAACAGCAATTTGGCCGCGGCGTGGAGAGCATCGCGAAAGCGCGGCAGCCACACAAGGCTCGAATGGGTGACGGCGACCAGCGGTGGCAGGCTGAGCGGGCCGCCCGGGCGGTTGATCCAGCCGGCGTCGCTCGTGATGGCCTCGCGCAGCAAAGCCTCATCGCCAATGGCGCAGGCGAGATAGGCATCGCCGTGGATCAGTGCCGGGTGGTCCGCGATCATGCGGGCAGCGGCAGCGGGGCTCGCCCGATTGCCGCTGCCGCTGATGTCGCCGGCATAGACGAGGCTTGCCCAGTTGCTGATCGAGCGCACACGGTCGGCACCGTAGGCGCGCCGGGCGTCGACGAAGCTGCTCAGGTCACGCCACGACGGGAAGCCATATTCGCGCGCCAGGCAGGACTGGGCGTCGTGCAGGCGCAGGTCGAGCGCGCGAATCGCGTGATCATCTTTGCCCGCTGCCAACGGCAACGCGTCACGAAAACGCGCAAGCGCATCCGGCTCGCCGCGCCTGTAGGCCGCGAACAATTCTTTGGCCTGCTTCTTCAACAGGTCGAGATCGGGACGGTTGGGGAGTTGTTTCATGAAAACCTCCGTGCGTTTCTTCGCCGAAGGTCCGCAAATCCGGCTGCACAAAGGTTTGGTTGTCAGCTCATCGATGCAAGTGGGTTCAACCCTTCCCGCGGACCCGGATGCGGCTTGCACCGCGGGTGGACCATAGTGTCGTTCGCAGGCCAAGGTCAATCCGGAGATAAAGTCATCGGCGCGGTCACAGCTGTGTGCTTGGATCACTTTCTGTCCGGCAAGGTTGTCGGCGGTAGACAATCCGCGGGTCGCGCGCTAGACAGCTTAGAGGCATTTTTTCCTGTTTGAAGGAGAGCAAGACGTGCTCTCGCATGACCGAGTCTGGGCCGCCATCGATGCTCTTGCCGAGCGCTATTCGCTTTCGGCCTCGGGTCTGGCCAAGCGCGCGGGGCTCGATTCCACCGCCTTCAACAAGTCGAAGCGCTTGTCGTCGGATGGCCGGCCGCGCTGGCCCTCGACCGAATCGCTGGCCAAGATCATCGAGGCGACGGGCGCTTCGCTCGACGAATTCACCGGTCTGATCGAGGGCCGGCCCGGGATCGGCAATGGTGCTTCGACCAGTCATGCCGCTTCGGTCGCCCGCAGAAGTTCCGTGCCGTTGCTCGGCTTTGCCCAGGCCGGCGCCGGCGGCTTCTTCGACGATGCCGGCTTTCCGGCCGGGCAGGGCTGGGATCTGGTCGAACTGCCGGCGCAATCGACCGAGAGTTCCTATGCGCTGCAGGTGCAGGGCGATTCCATGCTGCCGCTCTACCGCAATGGCGATGTCCTCATCGTCGAACCGGGCGCCATCACCCGCAAGGGCGATCGCGTCGTCGTCAAGACCACTGCCGGCGAGGTGATGGCCAAGGTGCTCGAGCGCCAGACCGTCAAGTCGATTGCGCTGGTCTCGCTCAATCCCGATCATCCCGACCGCGATATTCCCATGCGCGATGTCGAATGGGTGGCGCGGATTGTCTGGGCAAGCCAGTAGGTTCGGCTGGTGCGGCTCCTTCCTATTGCCCTGTCTGTTCTGATGGTCCCGGTGATGGCGGCCATGGTCGTCACTGGCGGTCGCACGCTGAAAGGAAGCGACAGCGTCGTCACGGTGGATCAGCTTGATCCGGGCGCCGATACGATCGCGCAGCAAGGCGCCGATACGGCCCCTGAAGAGCCGGCCACATCGGCCATAGCAGCTCCACAGCCGCCACAGCCGGCGTCACATTCGAGGGCGATCGATCCCGAAATTGTCGCCCCACCGGAACTGCCCGCCGAGGGGCTTGAACGGGTCGAGCCGCGCGAGCCATTGAGCAAGCTTGCGCTGGCCGTGCCGCCCAAGCCGAAAATGCCTGATGACTGGAATGGCACAAAGCTGTTCCAGCCGGTTGCGCCGGCCGCCGGGCTGATCGAGGCAAAGGGCTACTCGGTCGCGGTTTCCGGCATCGACATCGTCAGGCAGGACGAGACCTGCGGCGAGGACGGTAAAACCTGGCCATGCGGCGTCCGGGCGCGGACGGCGTTCCGCGCCTTCCTGCGCGGCCGCGCGGTGGTCTGCACCGTGCCGCCCGATGGCGGCCGCGACCTGATCGCCGCCGAATGCCGGATCGGCAAGCAGGATATCGGTCAATGGCTGGTCGAAAACGGCTGGGCGCGCGCCGCCAAGGGCGGGCCCTATGTCGAGGCCGGCGACAAGGCGCGCACGGCCAAGAAGGGCATTTTCGGATCGGCGCCCGATCTGTCCGGCCTGCCGGCAATGCCGGCCGCGCCGAGCCCGGCGCCTCAGGCGCCGAGTTCGATCCTGGAAGAGGTCGACGGCGTGCTCAAGCCAGCTGACCAGCCAGTGCCCGCTCAATGAGCGCCCGCGTCTCGGCAATGCCGTAGAGCGCTGCGAACGAACCGAAGCGTGGGCCGCGCTCCTGGCCGATCAGCACCTGATAGATCATCTGGAAGAAGGCGCCCGAGACGCCGGGGCCACCCTCCGGACTCTGCTTGGAATGATCCTGATAGCGTTCGATCTTGCGTGCGACGTTGAGCGAGGCGTTCTGGATCGCTTCGCCATTGGCGCCTGCCGGCAATTCGCCAAGCGCCTTGTCGAGGGCTTGCAGCGCCTCGCGCTCGACCTCGTCGGCCGGGCGGAAGGTTTTCGTCGGCTTCACGAAATCGTCGAAATAGCGGATCGCATGGCCGACCAACTGGTCGAGCTCGGGATGCGTCTTTGGCGTCACCCCTTGCGTGTGGCGTGAGATGAAGCCCCACAGCACATCCTTGTTCTGCGCGTTGGAAGCGCTGACCAGATTGAGCAGCAGAGAGAACGGCACCGGCATGTCGATGGCCGGCGGGTTGCCGTCATGCATATGCCAGACCGGGTTGCCCAGCCGTTCCTTCCAGTCCTGCCGGGGATACGCGGCGAGGAAGGTATAGTATTCGTCCACAGCCCGCGGGATGACGTCGAAATACAGCTTCTTGGCCTGCCGCGGGCGCTGGTACATGTAGAGCCCGAGGCTTTCGGTCGGCGCATAGGTCAGCCACTCGTCGATGGTCAGCCCGTTCCCCTTCGACTTCGAGATCTTCTGGCCGTTCTCGTCGAGGAACAGTTCGTAGACGAAATGCTCCGGCGCCCGGCCGCCCAGAATGTTGCAGATGCGGTCGTAGACCACCGCATTGGTCTGGTGGTCCTTGCCGAACATTTCGAAATCGACGCCAAGGGCTGCCCAGCGCATGCCGAAATCCGGCTTCCACTGCAGCTTCACGCGGCCGCCGGTGATCGAAAGCGTGGTCTCGGTGCCCTCGTCGTCGAAGGTGATGGTGCCGGCCTCGGCGTCGACATGCTTCATCGGCACGTAAAGCACGCGGCCACTCTTCGGCGAAATCGGCAGGAACGGGCTGTAGGTCGCCTGCCGCTCCGGGCCGAGCGTCGGCAGCATCACCGCCATGATCTGGTCGTAGCGCTCGGCGGCGCGCTTGAGCATCGCGTCGAAACGGCCGGACCTGTAGTATTGCGTCGCGCTGGCGAACTCGTAGTCGAAGCCGAACGTGTCGAGGAAGCGGCACAGCATCGCATTGTTGTGGTCGGCGAAGCTGGCATAGTCGTCGCCGAACGGATTGGGGACCGAGGACAGCGGCTTGTGCAAATGCTGCTCGAGTGCGGCGCGATCCGGCACGTTGTCGGGTATCTTGCGCATGCCGTCCATATCGTCGGAAAAGCACAGCAGCTTGGTCGCAACCTTGTCCTGCGTCAGGACGCGGAAGGCATGGCGCACCATAGACGTGCGCGCCACCTCGCCGAACGTGCCGATATGCGGCAGGCCGGACGGTCCGTAGCCGGTCTCGAACAGGATTGTCTGCGGAAAGTCGGCGCCTTTGTAGCGCTCGATGATCTTTTTGGCTTCTTCGAATGGCCACGCCTTGCTCTCGGCCGCGGCCGCCAGCAGCTCGGGATTGAGATCGATGATGTTTGATCCCGCCATGTTCACTGTTTTCCAAATCATTCGCCGGCCCATTCGAAGGCGGGCCGGAGCAGAGGTTTTTCAACCGGTCTCTAGGCGTGCATCGCCGGAGCGTCAACGCGTGCGGCGCTTTTTCCTTGCGGTGCGGATTGGGCGTTCCTACCTTCGAAGCCCGGTTTAAGGAGAAAAAATTGCCGACACCGCATGAAGCCCTGATCTACCTGATGGTCATCACCTCGGCCTCGGATCGCGACATGACCGATGTCGAACTGGCGCGGATCGGCGATGTCGTCCGCTCCTGGCCGGTGTTCGAGGACTTCAACCACGACAGGCTGGTCGGCGTCGCCCAGGCCTGCCAGAAGCGCCTGCACGAAAAGGACGGGCTGGAAGGCGTGCTGGCCGAAGTCGCCGAGGTCTTGCCCGAGCGCTTGCGCGATACCGCCTATGCCGCCGCCTTCGAGGTTGCCGCCGTCGATCTCGAAATGCGCATGGAAGAGGTGCGGGTGCTGCAGCTGATCCGGCGTCAGCTCGATCTCGACACGCTGACGGTCGCGGCAATAGGCCGTGCCGCCAAGGCGCGGCTGCGCACGCTGACCTGAATATCAGCAGCGTCTAGAAAAAGCTGACCGGGAAATAGCGCAGGTAGAATTCGGCGAACGTGCCTTTCATCGAAATCTCCTGCAAGGCGTAGTCCATCGCGGCGGCCAGCGCTGGATTGTCCGCTTTGGTGGCGATGGCCATGCCCGTGCCCAGATACTCGGGCGCCAGATAGGGCCCGCCGGCAAAGCGGCAGCAGCCCGCGGCATCCGAGCCGCCCAGCCAGAAGGCCAGGCGCATGCCGTCGCCGAAGGCCGCGTCGACCTTGCCGGCCTTGAGATCGTTGTAAAGGTCTTCCGGTCTGTCGAAAGTGACGACCTGAACCGTGTTGAAATAGTCGCGCAGCATGCGCTCATGCGCTGAGCCGGATATGACGCCGACGCGCTTGCCGTGCAATTTGTCAAAGACGGGTTCGGTCAGCGCCTTGCTCTTCGGCATGATGAAGCGTGCCGGAAACTGCAGATAGGGGCGCGAGAAGGCATAGGTCGCGCGCGATTCCGGCGTTGCGGCGATGCCGGCGATGATCGCCTCGCCTTCGCCTTTCTGCAGTGCGCCCTCCAGCTCGCTCCAGGGCAAGGCCTGGATCTGGCACTTTTCGACGATGCCAAGCTCGGCGCAGATGGCGCGTGCCAGATCGATGTGGAGGCCGGACAGCTTTCCCGAGCCGTCGAGGAAATTGAAGGGTGGGAAGTCCGTGGTGGTCAGGAATCTCAGCCGGGGCAGCGCCGAAAGGTCCGGCTTGGGCAGCCGCTCCTTGGCATCCCACAGAACCGGAACCTGAGGCGCCGCGGCGCGCGCGCCATCGGCGAACGACAGCAAACCGATCAGCATCGCAAGGGCGAAGGACCTCCACTGGAACGCCAAGATAAAACTCCGCCACGCTCGTGCTCGCACCGGTTTTGGTACGAAAATGGTACAGGCACAATGGTTTTTGATTTCAACACGCCGATTTCAGGATATGATTTAGCCGGTTTGCAAATCAGCCTTGGCCGCCTTGGTGAGAGGATCAAGGTCGGAACCACAGAATAAGCATGCGGTTTGCAATCCGTGGTCGGTGGCGAAGTGTAAATCAGACACGCATCATTGGCCGCAATGCATGAGGCAACATGGGGTTGATGTTGCGATGAGTCAGTTCGATCGCACGCTGGAATTCATAGACCAACTGCAGCACGCCGCAACGGCGGCGGCAGTCTGCGAAAGGCTGCTGGGCATAACGTCGGATTTCGGTCTCACCGCACTGATGGCGGGAACCGTACCGCAGCCAGGCACGCCGGCCGGCCAGCAAAAGCAGCATGTGCTTCTCTGCGACTGGCCTGGCGAGTGGCTCGAGCGCTATGTGGCACGCAACTATGTCGATCACGACCCCGTCGTCAGCCACATGAAACAGCTGCAGGCGCCCTTCCAGTGGCGCGAGGCGTCGCAGAGCATCCGCATAGACAAGAGCAGTGGCGAAGTGATGGGCGATGCCGGCGCCTTCAAACTGCGCGATGGGCTGGCCTTCCCGCTGATCACGCTCGACGGCCAGATCGTCATGGTGTCACTGGGCGGCGAGGCCGTGGAATTGTCCGCTGCCGAGTTCGGCCAGGTGTCGCTGGTGTCGACCTACGCGGTTGGCCGCGCCATGCAACTCCACACCATGGCGAGCAAGACCATCGATCATATCGTGCTGACGCCGCGTGAGCGCGAATGCCTGCAATGGGCCGCCGTCGGCAAGTCCGAATGGGAGATTTCGCAAATCCTCGGCATCTCCGAACACACCTCGGAGAAACATCTTCTTAACGCCAAAAGCAAACTCGGTGCCGTCAACCGGGTTCAAGCTGTCGCCGAAGCGATAAGGCGAGGCTACATTAGTTAGGTCGGCCGTGCCGGCCTAGAAATCCTTGCCTACGCGATCACGCAATTTTCTCATCAAAGCACGGCCGTATCTTCCTCTGAACACAGGAGACGGCGGAATGCTTTTTTCCCTTACAACCCAGGAATTGATGGAACGTCCCGACCTTTGGGAGGCCGTCCACAGGCTGCGCTACAAGATATTCGTCGAGGAGATGGGATGGGATGATCTCAGGCGCCCCGACGGGCTCGAACGCGACCAGTTCGATCATGACGAGGCAGTGCATCAGATCGTCATCAGAGGTGACGAAGTCGCGGGCTATCAAAGGATGTTGCCGACCACGAGGCCACATCTGCTGACCGAGGTTTTGACCGACCTCTCCGAAGGAACGCCGCCATCGGGCCCAAACATCTGGGAATTGACCCGCTATGCGGTGGCTCCCGGTTTTCGTGATGGCCGTCGTGGCGTCTCGACCGTCGGCACCGAACTGATCGCGGGCTTCGTCGAGTGGGGGCTGAAGCGCGGCGTCGACAAGGTGATCATCGAGTTCGAGCCGATGTGGGTGCTGCGCGCCTTGCAACTGCACTTCCTGGCGACCCCGCTGGGCTATCAGCGCACCTATGGCAACCAGCAGGTGGTCGCCACTCTGCTCACCTTCAACGAGCACACGCTCGACGTGGTGCGGTCGCGCCGCAATCATTTTGCTCCCGTGCTGGCCAGGGGATATCCCGACATGCTCGGCCAAAGGCGAGCGTCATGAGGTCGGAGACAGTCATGAGCGCACATCCACAACCCGAACTCCGCAATCACACGCTGGTCGTCACCGTGTCGTCGAGTGACGGCCGGCCGGTGCTGGACAGGAGAGCCTATGAAAGCCTGGCAAGGACTTTCCATGAAGCCGCCGACAATGAGGAGGTGCGCGTCGTCGTGTTGCGCGGCCTGGCAGGCTGTTTCTGCCTCGGCGGCGACTTCTCCGAATTCCTCGATGCCACCAAGCACCAGAAACTGATCGCCGCCGTCACCGACCTGTTTCGCACGCTGGCGACATTTCCCAAGCCCATCCTTGCCTGCGTCGATGGCGATGCCGTCGGCGTCGGCTGCACCATCCTGTTCCATTGCGACATGGTGATCGCGTCCGATGAGAGCACGTTCAGGGTGCCGTTCGTCGATTTCGGCCTGGTGCCGGATGCAGCGACCAGCATCCTGGCGCCGCAGAAGCTCGGCTATGCCGGTGCTTTCCGCTTCTTCTGCCTCGGCGACACGCTTCGCGCCGAGGATGCCAGGGCGCTCGGCCTCGTCGCCGAGATCGTACCGGGCGGCACCGTCGAGGAAGCGGCGCTTGGCCGGGCGAGACAGCTTGTCAAGAAGCCGGTCGCCGCCCTGTTGCAGACGCGCGGCCTGTTGAAGGGGAACACCGAGGCGCTCTGCGACCGCATCGACCACGAGATTTCGCTTTTCCAGCAGGCGCTGCAGGACGACACCACGCTGCGGCGATTGCAGCGCATCGCCCGGCTCGCGGCCTGAGCGAAAGCGTCAAGGAATACGCGCCGCGCGGCCCTTGGCCGCGCGGCGCGGAAGCGTCAATCCTGCTTGCCGAGGAACGATGGCCCTTCGCCGATGATCTTCTTGTCCTCCTTGCCGATCACGTCGAGATCGCGCCCGTCATAGGGCAGCGACAACAGGATGCGCCGCATGACCGCCAGCCGCGCGCGTCGCTTGTCATTGGCCCGCACGATGATCCATGGCGCGAACTCCTTGTGCGTGCGCTCGAACATGGCATCGCGCACCTCTGTGTAATCGTCCCACTTGGTGATACCGGCAACGTCGATCGGCGAAAACTTCCAGCTCTTCAGCGGGCTGTAGCGGCGGTCGTGAAAGCGCTCCAGCTGCGTTTCCTGGCCGATGTTCAGCCAGAACTTGAAGAAGTGGATGCCCTCGTTGGAGATCATCCGCTCGAAATGCGGCGTCTCCTCGAGAAACTGTTCGTGCTGTTGCGGCGTGCAGAAACCCATCACCGGCTCGACGCCGGCGCGGTTGTACCAGGATCGGTCGAAGGTGACGAATTCGCCCGATGTCGGGAAATGATCGACATAGCGCTGGTAGTACCATTGCCCCAGCTCGGTCGGGGTCGGCTTGGTCAGCGCCACATTGCGTGCCGTACGCGGGTTGAGGTATTGGCGTACCACGAAGATCGTGCCGCCCTTGCCGGCGGCGTCGCGGCCCTCGAACAGCGCCATCACCCGTTTGCCGGTCGACTGAAGCCAGGCCTGCGCCTTGACCAGCTCGATCTGCAATTTCTCGAGCGTCCCGTCATACTCGTCGCTTTTCATCTTCTTGTCGTAGGGATAGCCGCCGGCGGTCAGCTTGTTGTCCTCGACCCAGTCGGGAAGCGCGGGATTTTCGATGTCGAACTCCCGCTCCTTGCCGTCGATCCTGATCTTCAGCGGCCCCGAAGTCGGCGCGGCAGAACTTTCCTTGGTTTTTTTCATCAAGACGAACCCTTTCCAGCTTCCGGACTCATGCTATGGGGAGCCACTACAGCGCCGCGCATCCGTTTGGACGCGCAAAAGACGCTGTAGCACTTTTAGTTTGCGCATGATCCTTTCCGAAAATCGATTCCCGATTTTCGGGGTCATGCGGCAACCGGCCGAGCGGAAGTTTTCGTCACGGTGCGGCCGGGTGCGAAGGCATGGGGTGCGGGCTCACGAGCGAATGGCTGACCTGGATGCAGAGCAGAGAGGCATCGCGCAAACCATGGCCACACGGCTGTGGAACAGCCGCTGGCTGCTTGCGGCCGGCATCGTCGCGGTCGTCATTGTCTATGCCTTGGCCGGGATTTCAGCCTATGTCGTCCTCGCGGCGCTGCTCCTGCTGCTTGTCGCGGCGATACTGCCGGCCACCGGCGCGCGCCAATCCACCGAGAGCGGCGCTGCCATCGAGGCCACCGGCCTGCAGCGGCTTTCCGGTGAATATCTGGCCGCCGCGGTCGCCGATCCTCTGATCATCTTCGACCGGACCGCCACCATCGTGCATGCCAATGCCGCCGCTTTCGCCGCCTTCGGCGGGATCGCGCCGGGCATGTCGCTGTCGTTGAAGTTCCGGGCGCCGGAAATGCAGGCGCTGCTGGACGGTGTGCTGTCGGGCGACGTCGCCTCCGATGTCGTCGACTATACGGAAAAGCTGCCGGTCGAACGGGCCTACCGGGTGAGCGCGTCCTCGGTCGGTCACGCCACCGATCTTTATGTGCTGGTGTTCAAGGACCAGAGCGAAGCGCGCAGGATCGACCGCATGCGCGCCGACTTCATCGCCAATGCCAGCCACGAACTGCGCACGCCGCTCGCCTCCATCGCCGGCTTCATCGAAACGCTGCGCGGGCCAGCCCGCAATGACCCGGCGGCGCGCGATCAGTTCCTGCAGATCATGCAGAGCCAGACCGGCCGCATGGCGCGCCTGATCGACGATTTGCTGTCGCTGTCGCGGCTCGAGATGAAGCCCTATCTGAAACCTGGAACCGAGGTCGATCTGCGCGAAACCATCGACAGCGTCATCGATTCACTCGGACCGCTGGCCAGGGAAAACAGCGTTGCCATCGAGCGGGACTTTGCCGAAGGGCCGCTTGATGTGCCGGGCGATCGCGACGAGCTTTTCCAGGTTTTCGAGAACCTCCTGGAAAACGCCTGCAAATACGGCCAGTCGGGCGGGCGCGTGACGGTGTCGATCGCGCGCAGCGATGCCGGCTCTGAACCCGGCATCGACGTGACCATCAGGGATTTTGGCCCCGGCATACCCGAGGAGCACATTCCGCGCATCACCGAGCGCTTCTACCGCGTCGATGTCGAGACCAGCCGCACCCAGAAAGGCACCGGCCTTGGCCTGTCGATCGTCAAGCATATCCTGACGCGCCACAACGCCAGGCTTTCGATCAAGTCCGAGGTCGGCAAGGGCGCGGCCTTCTCGGTTCATTTGCCGACGCACTGATATCGCCCTAGTTTCGGGGGGACTGTTTCTTTTTTCTGTCATCCGGCTAGCGTATCAGCGGGGATTCGAGGAAACGACTCAAAATCCAAACACCCCGTGGGAAGGCATTTTGCCATGCAGTCCGTGCACATCGTCAGCGCCTATGACGAGGAGCTGAAATATCTGTCGAAGCGCATCGCGGCGATGGGCGGCCATGCCGAGCGCATGGTCGAGCAGGCCATCGCCGCTTTGGTCAATGCCGACCCGGGACTGGCTCAGAAGGTCATCCGCGACGATGCCGTGCTGGATGAAGGGCAACGCGAAATCGACGACAAGGCGATCATCATCATCGCCAAGCGTCAGCCGATGGCGACGGATTTGCGCGAGATCGTCGGCACCATTCGCATCTCCGCGGACCTCGAACGGGTCGGCGACCTCGCCAAGAACGTTGCCAAGCGGGTGGTCGCCGTTACCGACGGACGCCAGCCGACCAGCCTGTTCCGCGGCCTCGAGGCCCTGGCCAACCTGGCGCTGACCCAGCTCAAGGAAGTGCTCGATGTCTATGCATCGCGCTCGGTCGACAAGATCGGTTTCGTGCGCGACCGCGACGACCAGATCGACGCCATGTACACATCGCTGTTTCGCGAATTGCTGACCTACATGATGGAAGATCCGCGCAACATCACGCCCTGCACGCATCTGCTGTTCTGCGCCAAGAACATCGAGCGCATCGGTGATCACGCCACCAACATCGCCGAGACCATCTACTACATCGTCACCGGCGAGCAGTTGCCGGCCGAGCGGCCCAAGGGCGACAAGACCGACAAGATCGGCCTTTCCGGGACGCTGCCGGTGAAGTGAACGGCGGCCTCTCGAACCGCCACGCGAATTGCGCTAAGCTTTCCGGGCTTTGCCTCTATCCTCGTCCGTGGGTTTGCTTCGGGAGGTCGTGATGGAAAATGTTCGGAACCTGACCCCGGCGTCTGCGCCGACATCCGGCATTATCGCTTGCGGCGTCTACACGGCCGGGCGCCGCATCGCCGACATCCCCATCGAGGAAGCCGGCGAATGGGCAAAAAAATCCGGACATGTCGTCTGGATTGGCCTGCTCGAGCCCGACCGCAACCTGCTGCTTCGCGTCCAGGCGCAGTTTCACCTGCATGAGCTGGCGATCGAGGATGCCGAGCACCCGCACCAGCGGCCGAAGATCGAACAATATGGCGACGCCTTGTTCATCGTCGCCCGCACCGCGCAGCTGATCGACGGCCGGGTCACCTTCGGCGAGACCCATTTGTTCGTCGGTAGCGGCTACATCGTCAGCGTCAGGCACGGTCCCTCGACGTCCTATGCCGCCGTTCGTCAGCACTGGGAAAGCTGCCCGCACTCGCTGGCCAAGGGCGAGGATTTCGTCCTCTACGCCATTCTCGATTTCATCGTCGACAATTACATGCCGGTGCTCGAGCAGATCGAGGACGAGGTCGAGGCGATCGAGGACAAGATTCTGCTGAAGCCGATGACCGGTCCCGATATCGAGCGGCTCTATATGCTGCGCCGCGATCTCCTGCGCCTGCGCAATGCGGCGCTACCGCTGGTCGAAGTCTGCCGCCGGCTGACCAGCGCCGAGCTGCCGCAGATCCATACGGCCATGCACCCGCTGTTTCGCGACGTCACCGACCACATCCGCACCGTCCAGGAGAAGATCGACAGCCTGCGCGAGGTGCTGGCGTTCGCTTTTGAAGCCAGCCTTCTGGTCGGCCAGAGCCAGGAAACGGCGAACACCAAGAAGCTCGCCTCATGGGCCGCCATCCTGGCGGTGCCGACGGCGCTCGCCGGTATCTACGGTATGAATTTCAGCGATATGCCGGAACTGAAGATGGAATACGGCTATCCGGTGGTTCTGGCCACGATCGCGCTGATCTGCGCGTTCCTCTACTGGCGGTTCCGCAAGAATGGGTGGCTGTGAAGAGTAGGGCAGTAGGCAATAGGCAATAGGCAATAGGCAATAGGCAATAGGCAATAGGCAATAGGCAGTAGGGTAAGAAGTTCAGAGCAAATTGCCCTACTGCCTATTCCCTACCGCCTAATCCCTAACTATCGGCTCCGCCGCCGCTCCGATGCCGGCTGGAATGCCACGCGGGCGTGATACTTGCAGTAGGGTCCGGTTTCGGCGGCCTCGTTGCCGCAGAAATGGAAGTCCTCCGAAAGCGGATCGCCGTTCGGCCATTTGCAGGTCCGCTCGGTCAGCTCGACGAGCTGCAGATGCCGCGAGATCGGCAACACGACATTCTCGACCGGGCGGATGTAGTGGCGTGCCACCGGTTCAGCGTCGAACTGCGTCTGCAAGGCCGTCGCGCCGATCGACGTCGTGACGTGGCGGGTAGCGGTTGCTGCGCGTGATACCGATTTCTGAACGGTCGATCCTTGCGCCGCCTTCTTCTGGCGTGCCGGCGTTGCGGTCGAGCGTCCGCGGCCCGACAGTTTCAGCCGGTGCACCTTGCCAATGACCGCGTTACGGCTGACCCCTCCAAGCTGTGCGGCAATCTGGCTTGCGCTCAGACCCTCCGACCACAGTTTCCTCAAGAGTTCTACCCGCTCGTCAGTCCAGTT
Source organism: Mesorhizobium loti (assembly GCA_014189435.1). NCBI lineage: Bacteria > Pseudomonadati > Pseudomonadota > Alphaproteobacteria > Hyphomicrobiales > Phyllobacteriaceae > Mesorhizobium > Mesorhizobium loti. Next base: position 5,200,291 of record CP050293.1, on the reverse strand, counting down.
CATGAGACCGCGCTCCTCTAAGCGTGCGGCAATCGGAATCCTTTCCCGACCCGGCAACATTTGCCGGGGCAGACACCACATATATCTGGTGATTAGGTCCGCCGCACGAAATCTAGTTATTTCTCGACTACAACTACTCTATGCGCTGACTCGGTGACAAGAGTCCCAAGTGCAACACGAATCGGTTTTTTCGGTTTTCCCCAACTTGCCCGGTCGCTTATGAGCCGGCGTCTCGTCAGGGGGCTCGCCGCGCGCCACTACGCGACGTTTTCGTTGACTTCATGGCCGAAAAACACGATAAGCCGCACAGGCCGCCGCTTTGGCGGCTTTTTTGATTTTCCGGTACCGGAGACGCATATAATGAGCGGTTCGGCGCTTTACGAGACCTTTGCTCGCGCACCCCTGGCCTTTGACCACGGGGAAGGCACCTGGCTGATTACCGACAAAGGCGAGCGATATCTCGATTTTGCCGGCGGCATCGCCGTAAACTCGCTTGGCCACAGCCATCCGCATCTGGTCGCCGCACTCACCGAGCAGGCCGCCAAGCTCTGGCATGTTTCCAATCTCTACGAGATCCCGGGGCAGAGCCGGCTCGGCGAGCGGCTGGTCGACGCCACTTTCGCCGACAAGGTGTTCTTCACCAATTCCGGCGCCGAGGCGCTGGAATGCGCAATCAAGACGGCGCGCCGCTACCAGTTCGTCAACGGACACCCGGAGCGCTTCCGCGTCATCACTTTCGAAGGCGCCTTCCATGGCCGTACGCTTGCGACCATCGCGGCCGGCGGCCAGTACAAATATCTCGAAGGCTTCGGCCCCAAGGTCGAAGGTTTCGATCAGGTCGGTTTCGACGATATCGACGCCGCCGAGAAGGCGATCACACCGGAAACGGCCGCCATACTGATCGAACCGGTGCAGGGCGAGGGCGGTATCCGTCCGGTGCCGACGCAATCGCTGAAGCGACTGCGGCAATTGTGCGAGCAGCACGGCCTGCTGTTGATCTTCGACGAGGTTCAGTGCGGCATCGGCCGCACCGGCAAGCTGTTCGCGCATGAATGGTCAGGGGTTACGCCAGACATCATGGCGATCGCCAAGGGCATTGGCGGCGGCTTCCCGATGGGCGCCTGCCTTGCCACGGATGAAGCGGCCGTCGGCATGACCGCAGGCGTGCATGGCACCACGTTCGGCGGCAACCCGCTGGCCATGGCTGTCGGCAACGCCGTGCTCGATGTCGTGCTGGAAGACGGCTTCCTCGAAGACGTCCAGCGCAAGGCGCTGCTGATGAAGCAGGGTCTCGCGTCGGTCGCCGACGAGTTTCCCGAAGTCATCGAGGACATCAGGGGCACCGGGCTGATGCTCGGCCTCAAATGCGCCATGCCCAACACCAAGGTGAACATGGCATTGCGCGACCAGCACCTGCTGACGGTTCCGGCCGGCGACAACGTCATTCGCCTGTTGCCGCCGCTCACCGTTACCGATGCCGAGATCCACGACGCGCTCAACCGCATCCGCGCCGGCGCCAAGGGCCTGGCGGAGGCGATCGCCTCCGCCGCCGCGAAGTAATCCCGGAACCATTGCTGATGTCAGTTCGCCATTTCACCGATCTTTCCGCCGTCTCCGAAGGCGATCTGCGCTTCATGCTGGACGATGCGGTGGTGCGAAAGGCTCGCCTCAAGGCCGGCGAGCGGACCAAGCCGCTTGAAGGCAAGGTGCTGGCGATGATCTTCGACAAGCCGTCGACGCGCACGCGTGTGTCCTTCGACGTCGGCATGCGCCAGCTTGGCGGCGAAACCATCATGCTGACCGGCACCGAGATGCAGCTCGGCCGTTCCGAGACCATCGCCGACACCGCCAAGGTGCTGTCGCGTTATGTCGACGCGATCATGATCCGCACCACCTCGCATGAGCGGCTGCTGGAGCTGACCGAGAACGCCACCGTGCCGGTGATCAACGGACTGACCGACGACACCCATCCCTGCCAGCTGATGGCCGATATCATGACCTTCGAGGAGCATCGCGGTCCGGTCGCCGGCAAGACCATCGCCTGGACCGGCGACGGCAACAATGTGCTGCATTCGCTGCTCGAGGCCTCGGCCCGGTTCCGCTTCAACCTCAACGTCGCCGTGCCCGAGGGCAGCGAGCCGGCGCAGAAGCATATCGACTGGTCGCAGGCGCATGGCGGCAAGCTGCACTTCACCCGCTCGCCCGAGGAAGCCGTCGATCAGGCCGACTGCATCGTCACCGATTGCTGGGTGTCGATGGGCCAGGAGCATCGCGCCCGCGGCCACAACGTGTTCTCGCCCTATCAGGTCAACGCCAAGCTGATGGCCAGGGCCAAGCCGGACGCGCTGTTCATGCACTGCCTGCCGGCGCATCGCGGCGAGGAAGTGACCGACGAGGTTATCGACGGGCCGCATTCGGTGGTCTTCGACGAAGCCGAGAACAGGCTCCATGCCCAGAAGGCCGTGCTCGCCTGGTGTCTCGGCGCTTGATCTCCGGGGGTGTGATGCCTATCTGCGGGCCATCACGCAAATCAAGCGCGTTTCGTCGCATGCGCCCCTCAGGGCGGCATGGCCGCGCCCTGGAGCTTTGTCATGTTGGAAACCTATCAAGTGACTGAACATCACCCCAAACTCGGTGAATTCGGCTACGCCGGCGACGATCACGTCGTGCCGTTCGAGGTCGGCCCGCTCGATGTGCGCGGCCGCACCGTCCAGCTCGGGCCGATGCTCGACGCCATCCTCACTCGCCACGACTATCCCGAGCCGGTCGCCCGCCTGCTGGCGGAGGCCTGTGTGCTGACGGTGCTGCTCGGCACCTCGCTCAAGTTCGAGGGCAAATTCATCCTGCAGACCCGCACCGACGGGCCTGTCGACATGCTGGTCGCGGATTTTTCCACGCCCTCGGCATTGCGCGCCTATGCGCGTTTCGATGCCGACCGGCTGGAGGCGCTGGTCGCGGCAGGAGAAACGTCGCAGCAGACCCTGCTCGGCAGCGGCGTGCTGGCGCTGACCATTGACCAGGGCGCCCATACGCAGCGCTATCAGGGTATCGTCCAGCTCGACGGCGAGACGCTGGAAGACGCGGCACGCACCTATTTCCGTCAGTCGGAGCAGATCCCGACCGATCTCAGGCTGTCGGTGGCCAAGCTTTTGACGCCCGGACCCGGCGGGGCCCGCGAGCAGTGGCGCGCCGGTGGCATCCTGGCGCAGTTCCTGCCGCAGTCGCCCGAGCGCATGCGCGTCCCGGACCTGCCGGGTGGCGATGGCGATCCGCGCGAGGAGATCCACGATCCGGCCGACAATTCCTGGCAGGAATTGCTGGCGCTGCTCGGCACCATCGAGCCGACTGAACTGATCGACCCGACGATCGGCGCCGAGCGGCTGCTTTATAGGCTGTTCCACGAGCATGGCGTGCGCGTCTTCGGCGGCGTTCCGGTCGCCGACCAGTGCTCGTGCTCTAGGGACAAGATCCGCGGCATCCTTGAAGGTTTTTCCGCACAGGAGATCAAGGACAGCACCGAGGATGGCGGCATCCACGTCGCCTGCGAATTCTGCTCGAAGCAATATGACTTCGACCCAGCGGAATTTGCGGCTCAGTGAGCCCTCTTTCTCCCCGTAGAACGGGGAGAAAGACGCTAATTCACCGTTCGCCGCGTCCCCGGCAGATCGAGTGAAAACGCCGGAATGGCGATGTCGAACGTCTCGCCCCGCTTGTTGCGCATCGTGTAGTGCCCGACCATGATGCCGGACGGCGTCGAGAGCGGGCAACCGGACGTGTACTGATAACTGTCGCCGGGATTGAGTTCCGGCTGATCGCCGACGACGCCGGGGCCGCGCACCTCTTCGACCCGGCCGGTGCCGTCGGTGATGTGCCAATAGCGCGACAAAAGCTGCACGAAATCGTCCGACTGATTGTCGATAGTTATCTGATAGCCCCAGACATAGCGGTTCTCCGAGGGATCCGAGCGGTCCTCCAGATAGAACGGCCTGACCTGGACTTCGATGTTGCGCGTCACGGCGCTGTACATAAGCGACTCCAAAACAATCCGGTAACTTTCGGCGCTCCACGCGGGCTGGTCAACGGTGCGCGTCCTGTCATTGCGCATTGAGCGGCAGGTGGCGGCAAAGAATGTCATTTAGGTGACACATGACAATGATGGTGTGCGCCAATCAGTGCCGCGCGACTCGGGCGCTCTGTCGAACTGTTGAACCGGTCGTCATGCCAGCCAGATTGTTCTGGCGGACCGGTTTTTCTGGAGTGACCGGATCTCGATGGAACTCACTCTCATAGCCGCCACGCTTTCGACTGCCCTTGTCCTCTCAAATCTCGCCAGCATCGTGCTTGCCGCTTCGCGCCTGAAACGGCGCCGCACCATCGCGCCGCCGGCCGGCAAGCCGCAGCCGGTGTCGATCGTCGTGCCGGCGCGTGGCGTCGAGCCGTTCACGCATGAGACGCTGGAGCGTGCCTTCTCGCTCAACTGGCCGCGCTATGAGCTGATCTTCTGCGTCGCCCATGCCGACGATCCGGTGGTCAAACTGATAAACAGGGCGATTGCCCTGTTTCCAAAGGTGCCGGCCCGGCTGCTGGTCGGCGACGACCGTATCAGCGCCAATCCGAAACTCAACAATTGCCTCAAGGGCTGGGAAGCGGCGCGCCATGACTGGGTCATCCTGGCCGATTCCAACGTGCTGATGCCGAGGGATTACGTCCAGCACCTCATGGCTGCATGGCGGCCCGGCACCGGCCTTGTCTGCTCGACGCCGATCGGCTCGCGGCCGGCCGGCTTTTGGGCCGAGGTCGAATGCGCTTTCCTCAACACGCTGCAGGCGCGCTGGCAATATGCCGGCGATGCGCTTGGCCTTGGCTTTGCCCAGGGCAAGAGCATGCTCTGGAACAAGCCGATGCTCGACGCCAATGGCGGCATCCGCGCGCTGGCCGCCGAGATCGCCGAGGATGCCGCCGCGACCAAGCTGGTGAACAGCCTCGGCCTGCGCGTCAATCTCGTCGCCGCGCCCTTCGAGCAGCCGCTCGGCCGGCGCACGTTCGACGAGATCTGGTCGCGCCAGGCCCGTTGGGCGCGCCTGCGCCGCGTCACTTTCCCGCTGTTCTTCGCACCCGAAATCCTGACTGGCGCGGTGGTGCCGCTGGTGCTTGCGCTGCTTGCGGCGGCAAGTGCCGGCGTCAGCCTCTGGGCAACCGCCCTTACCGTGCTGGCGGCCTTCTACCTTCCGGAGTGCGCCCTGGCCTGGTCCAAGGGCTGGTACCTGTCGCCGCGCATGGTCGCGGCGATCATGGCGCGCGACCTGATCCTGCCGGCGATGTGGGCGCGCGGTTGGCTCGGCGGCGCCGTCGACTGGCGCGGCAACGCGATGACCATCGGCACCAAGGCGGCCGAGCTGGAAGAGACGCCGTCCGGCGCGTGAAGGCCTCTATCTGGCCTTCAGCGCCTGCGCGATGTCCTCTAGCAGATCGTCGGTATCTTCCAGGCCAACCGACAGCCTGAGCGTGCCCGGCCCGATGCCGAGCTCGGCGCGCGCCTCGTCACTCAAATTCTTGTGCGTCGTCGTCGCCGGGTGGGTGATCAGGCTCTTGGCATCGCCGAGATTGTTGGAGATCAGCACGATGTCGAGCGCGTTCTGCAAGGCGAAGGCCGCCTGCTTGCCGCCCTTGACGTCGAGGCAGATCAGCGTCGAGCCGCCCGCCATCTGCTTCTTGACGATATCGGCCTGCGGGTGGTCGGCGCGCCCGGGATAGATGACACGGGCGATTTCCGGCCGCTCGGCCAGGAAATCCGCGATCTTGCCTGCGCTTTCCGTCTGCTGGCGCACGCGCAGCGGCAGCGTTTCCAGGCCCTTCAACAGCGTCCAGGCGTTGAACGGCGACAGGCTGGGTCCGGTGTGGCGGAAATAGTCGTGCAGGTTCTCGTCGATCCACTTCTTGTCCGACAGGATGACGCCACCGAGACAGCGCCCCTGGCCATCGATGTGCTTGGTCGCCGAATAGACGACGATATGGGCGCCGAGCTGCAACGGCTTCTGCTGAAGGGGCGTAGCAAAGACATTGTCGACAATCAGTCGCGCCCCGATCGTATTGGCAAGCGAAGCGACCGCTGCGATGTCGACCACTTCCAGCGTCGGGTTGGTCGGGCTTTCCAGGAAGAACAGCTTGGTGTTCGGCTTGACCGCCTTTTCCCAATTGGCGATGTCGGTGCCGTCGACCAGCGTCGCCTCGATGCCGTATCTCGGCGCCAGCGTCTCGACCACCCAGCGACACGAACCGAACAATGCGCGCGCCGCCACGATATGGTCGCCGGCCTTGGCGCTGCACAGAAGCGCCGCCGTCACCGCGGCCATGCCCGACGCGGTGGCGCGCGCGTCTTCCGCGCCTTCGAGTGCACACATGCGTTTTTCGAACATGTCGACGGTCGGATTGGCGTAGCGCGAATAGATGAAGCCCGGCTCCTCGCCCTTGAAGCGGGCTTCGGCGGCTTGCGCGGTTTCGTAGACATAGCCCTGGGTAAGGTAAATCGCTTCCGACGTTTCGCCGAAGCCGGAACGCAGCGTTCCGCTGTGCACGAGTGCCGTCTGAGGCTTCCAGTTGCGCTTCTTGGTGCTCATCGCTCTTCTTCCAGACACAAAAAAACCGGCCGCGAAAGTCGCAACCGGTCCATACGGCCTTGCGGCCCGACGGTCCTTTAGCGACTTGTTTAACGTGGCTGCAAGCCGACCGGCCAAATCACCACGGGATAACGACCCTTTAGACCCGCGCCACGCTTGCGTCAATTGCCGGCTTCATTAAGAGGTTTGTACCAAGCAGGTTCCGCAAAAGTGTTCCACGGTTTTGCGGCAAGAACCTGCGACAAGAAAAATCGCCTGGCTAAGGAGCGGAGCCTTGCGGCAGACAGGCATTCTTCCAGATCAGGACATATCGGCGCTGCTCCAGTCCGGCGCGCTGAAGTCGGCGCGTGCGCTCGACGCCGACCAGATCCAGCCGGCCAGCCTTGATCTCAGGCTCGGCGACAAGGCCTGGCGGGTGCGTGCCTCCTTCCTGCCGGGTCCCAACCACAAGGTTTCGGAAAAGCTCGATCGGCTGCAGCTGCACGAGATCAATCTTGCCGAGGGCGCGGTGCTGGAGACCGGCTGCGTCTATATCGTGCCGCTGCTCGAAAGCCTGGCATTGCCGGCGGACATTTCGGCCTCGGCCAATCCGAAGAGCTCGACCGGGCGGCTCGACATCTTCACCCGTGTCATGACCGATCGCGGCCACGAGTTCGACAAGATCGCCGCCGGTTATCATGGCCCGCTCTATCTGGAGGTCAGCCCGCGCACCTTCCCGATTGTCGTGCGCACCGGTTCGCGTCTGTCGCAGATACGTTTCCGCACCGGCAATGCGCTGCTCTCGGAAGCCGAGCTGCATGAATTGCATCGCGCGCAGATGCTGGTCGCCACCGAGCCGCCGAACATTTCCGGCGGCGGCATCGCGCTGTCGATCGACCTCAACGGCGATCAAAATGGGCTGGTCGGCTACCGCGGCAAGCATCACACCGGTCTCGTCGATGTCGACAAGCGCGCGGCACAGGAGGTCGTCGACTTCTGGGAACCGATCCACAAGAGCGGCGCCGGTGAGCTGGTGCTCGATCCCGACGAGTTCTACATCCTCGTCAGCCAGGAGGCGGTGCATGTGCCGCCGCTCTACGCCGCCGAGATGACGCCCTTCGATCCGCTTGTCGGCGAGTTCCGCGTCCACTATGCCGGCTTCTTCGACCCGGGCTTCGGCCATTCCGCGTCCGGTGGCACCGGCAGCCGGGCTGTGCTGGAAGTGCGCAGCCACGAAGTGCCGTTCATCCTCGACCATGGCCAGATCGTCGGCCGGCTGGTCTACGAGCACATGCTGAAGCGGCCGCAGGCGCTCTACGGCACCGATCTCGGCTCCAACTACCAGGCTCAGGGCCTGAAGCTGTCCAAGCATTTCCGCGCCGCGCGCTGAGCGCTGAGCGCCTATACCGTCAGGCAAAATACTTGCCTGTACCGGCTCGCCATGCTTGGCTGCCTTGCTGGTCGTCAAGCTAGCGGCGTTCAAGGGGAACCAAGAAAATGCAGATTTCGAAATGGATCATATCGGCGGCCGGCGCTGCCGTGCTGGTGCTGGCGGCCGGCTCGCTGTCGCAGGCGGCTGAGAAAATCAAGATCGGCACCGAGGGCGCCTATCCGCCGTTCAATACCATTACGGCTGACGGCAAGGTCGAAGGCTTCGATATCGACATCGCCAATGCGCTGTGCGCGCAGATGAAGGTCGAGTGCGAGATCGTCACCCAGGACTGGGACGGCATCATACCCGCCCTGCAGGCCAAAAAGTTCGACGCCATCATCGCCTCGATGAGCATCACCGAGGAGCGCAAGAAGCAGGTCGCCTTCACCAACAAATATTATACGACACCGCTCGCTCTGGTGGCGCCGAAGGACAGCGATCTCACTTCGACCGAACCGGCAGCCCTTGCCGGCAAGACGGTCGGCGCCCAGGCTTCGACCACGCAGGCCGACTATGCTCAGAATACCTATGGCAAGGCGGGCGCGGAGGCAAAGCTCTACCCGACCCAGGAAGAGGCGATCACCGACCTGACCAACGGCCGTCTCGACGCCGTACTTTCAGACAAGTTCGTGCTGATGGACTGGCTGAAGAAGGCAAGCGACGGCTGCTGCAAGCTGGTCGGCGATGTCAAGGGCACGGAAACGCAAGCCGGCATTGCCGTTCGCCTGGACGACACAGCACTACGCGACAAGCTCAACGCGGCCATCGACGCCATCGTCGCCGACGGCACCTACAAGAAGATCCAGGCCAAGTATTTCGACTTCGATATTTATTGAGGCGTGGGAACTGCCAATCTCCCCCTCGTGGGGGAGATGCCCGGCAGGGCAGAGGGGGGCGCGAAGGATCGCGACCTCTCCTTAAGAGCAGCGGGAATAGCCTGAAGGCACAGTTGTTTTGATTGAGACGCTGGCGGGATAGCGCCCCCCTCTGGCCTGCCGGCCATCTCCCCCACGAGGGGGAGATTACGCTGTCAAAGCGCCCTAACCGCCACCTTCACCGGTTGCTCGATCTCGAGCGGGTTGCGCAGCGGCAGGCCGAAATCCTTGGCCTCGATCTCGAACACGTCGCCGGCCTCGGTCTTGATGCCGTCGGCGAAGGAGAGCGTCGCCGTGCCGAACATGTGCACATGCACGTCGCCCGGCTGGCGGAAGGCTGCATATTTGAAGTGATGATGTTCGAGATTGGCGATGGTGTGCGACATGTTCGCTTCACCGGACAGGAACGGCTTTTCCCATAGCACCTCGCTGTCGCGCAGGATGCGTGAGCTGCCCCTGATATCGGAAGGCAGGTCGCCGATCAGGATCTCCGGACCGAACGAGGCGTTGCGCAGCTTGGAATGGGCGAGGAACAGATAGTTCACGCGTTCGGTGACGTGGTCGGAAAACTCGTTCGACAGCGTGAAGCCGACGCGGAAGGGCGCGCCGTCGTCGCCGATGACATAGATGCCGGCCACCTCGGGCTCTTCGCCGGCGTCCTTGGCGAAAGCCGGTGACAGGAGTGCGGCGCCTGGCGCCACCGCCATCGTGCCGTTGCCCTTGTAGAACCATTCCGGCTGCACGCCGATCTGGCCTTTCGCGGGCTTGCCGCCCTCCAGCCCCATGCGGAACATCTTCATGGAATCGGTGAGCTGCTCCTCGCCATCGGCGCTGAGCTTCTTGTGCATGGAATCGCGTGTCGCGGCCGAGCCGAGATGCGTCAGCCCGGTGCCGGTCAGGTGCAGATGCGCCGGGTCTGGGTGGTTGATCGGCGACAGCAGCCGCCCCTTCTTGTAGGCCGCCTCGAGATCGACTGTCTCGCCAAGCCCCTTGCGTTCGATCAGCGCAACGAGCCCGGTGCCGGTGCGCGCGGCTTCCATGGCCAGCGAATAGACGCTGCGGGCGCCGTTGATGATCCGGGTCTTGCCGCCGTTGCGGGCGACGACGCGGATGGTCTCGGCGTCGTCGAGGATCTGGGAGATCAGCATGATAAACCCTCTCTGAATTGTCTTGGCTCGGTTGCCGCTTTGACAAACCTTACCCGGCGCAGCGCAGACCTATCCGTGCCACGGGTTGAAATTCTTCGTCCGGATTGCGCTCGCGAACCTAGTCCTTCACCGGACTTCTTTGCACTGCCCGGCAGCGCCGCGATGTGACCCGTATGCCGTCCTGGTTTCCGCTCCCGGGCTAACCCTTGTTCTTGTTGTAGACGTCGAAGACCACGGCGCCGAGCAGCACCAGGCCTTTGACCACCTGCTGCCAGTCGACATTGACGCCCATGATCGACATGCCGTTGTTCATCACGCCCATGATGAAGCCGCCGACCACCGCGCCGATGACCTGGCCGACGCCGCCCATCGCCGAGGCGCCGCCGATAAACACCGCGGCGATGACGTCGAGTTCGCTGCCGAGGCCCGCCGCAGGCACGGCCTGCCCCAGGCGCGCCGCTATGATCAGGCCGCCAAGCGCCGACAGCACGCCCATGTTGACGAACACCATCAGGGTCAGCCGCTCGGTCTTGATGCCCGACAGCTGCGCCGCCTTGGCGTTGCCGCCCATGGCGTAGATGCGGCGGCCGATCGTCATGCGTTTGGTGACGAAGACGAACAATGCGATCAGCGCGCCCATCACCATAAGTACGATCGGCAGGCCCCTATAGCTGGCGAACTGGTAGACAAGGAACAGCGCCAGCGCGCTGGTCACCAAGGTCTTGATGACGAACAGCGTGAAGGGCTCGGCTTGGTAGCCATGCGCTTCGCGAGTACGCCGTGCCTTGAGTCCGAAATAAGCATAGGCGAGCACGGCGATCAGGCCCAGCACAATCGTCGTCATGTGCAGGGTCATGCCGCTGCCCATGATGGTCTTGCCAGCGGCGTTCACCGTCGGTGGGATCAGCGTCAAGGGGCCGATCAAGTCGGGAATGAAGCCGGAACTGAGCGCCTTGAAGCCGTCTGGAAGCGGCCCCACCGAAGACCCGCCACCCAGCAGCGCCTGGCAGATGCCGCGAAAGATCAGCATTCCCGCCAGCGTCACGATGAAGCTCGGTATTCGGTGATAGGCAATCCAGTAGCCTTGGGCAGCGCCGATGCCGCCGCCGATGATGAGGCAGATGATCGACACCACCAGCGGATTGCTGAATGGTCCGAGCGGCCAGATGACCATCATCATCGCCGCCAGCGCGCCGATGAAACCGGCGACGGAGCCGACACTGAGGTCAATATGGCCGGAGACGATGACCAAGAGCATGCCCAGCGCCATCACGATGATGAAGCTGTTCTGCTGCACCAGATTGCTCAGGTTGACCGGCTTGAACAGCGTGCCGGAGGTGGTGAACTGGAAGAACACCATGATGGCGATCAACGCCAGGATCAGGCCGTAGTCGCGCAAATTGGTGATCAGCGCCGAGACGGCAACGCGCGGCCCCTGCTGCACATCTTCGGCGACGCCGCTTTTCGGCGCGGGAGCGCTTTCGGTTGTCATGATGTTTTTCCTTCTCCTCGAACGATGGCGCGCATGATCTTTTCCTGACTGGCGTCACTCGCCGCCATTTCTCCAACCATGCGCCCTTCATTCATGACGTAGATGCGGTCGGTGATGCCGAGGAGTTCAGGCATCTCCGACGAGATGACGATGATCGCCTTACCCTCGGAGGCGAGGCGGGCGATGATGGTGTAGATTTCGTACTTGGCGCCGACGTCGATGCCGCGCGTCGGCTCGTCGAGGATCAGCACTTCCGGATTGGCGAACAGCCACTTCGACAGCACCACCTTCTGTTGATTGCCGCCCGATAGATTGCCGGTCATCTGATAGACGCTGGACGAGCGGATGTTGGTCTTGGCCTTGTAGTCGTTGGCGACGGCGAGTTCGCGCAAATCGTCGATCACGGCGTGGCGCGACACGCCGCCAAGGTTGGCCAGCGTGATGTTGTGCTTGATATGGTCGATCAGGTTGAGACCGTAGGTCTTGCGGTCCTCGGTGACGTAGGCAACGCCATGGGCCACCGCCTTGCTGACCGAGGAGACATCGATCGGCTTGCCGTTGAGCAGCACCTCGCCGGTGATGCGGCGGCCATAGGAGCGGCCGAACAGGCTCATGGCGAATTCGGTGCGTCCGGCGCCCATAAGCCCGGCGATACCCACCACCTCGCCCTTGCGCACGTTGACATCGATGCCCTTGATCACTTGCCGGTCGGCATGGAGCGGATGATAGACCGACCAGTTCTTCACTTCGAACACGACCTCGCCGATGTCAGGCTCGCGCGGCGGATAGCGGTCGTCGAGCGAGCGCCCGACCATCGAGGTGATGATGCGGTCTTCCGAGATGTCTTTCTTGGCCAGTGTCTCGATGGTCCGCCCGTCGCGGATGATGGTGACCTTGTCGGCGACCCGGTTTATCTCGTTGAGCTTGTGCGAGATCAGGATCGAGGTGATGCCTTGGCGCTTGAATTCGAGCAGCAGGTCGAGCAGCGTCTGGCTGTCTTTTTCGGACAGGCTCGCCGTCGGCTCGTCGAGAATCAGCAGCTTGACTTCCTTGCTGAGCGCCTTGGCGATCTCGACCAGCTGCTGCTTGCCGACGCCGATGTTGGTGATCAGCGTCTTGGGGTCCTCCTTGAGGCCCACCTTCTTGAGCAAGGCGCTGGTGCGCGTCTCGTTGGCATTCCAGTCGATGACGCCGAATTTGGCGTGTTCGTTGCCAAGGAAAATGTTCTCGGCAATCGACAGCATCGGCACCAGCGCAAGTTCCTGGTGAATGATGACGATGCCCTTGTGTTCGCTGTCGTGAATGCCTTTGAAATGGCACTCCTCACCACGGTAGACGATCGCGCCGTCATAGGTGCCGGACGCATAGACGCCTGATAACACCTTCATCAGCGTCGATTTGCCGGCGCCGTTCTCGCCGACCACGGCATGGATCTCGCCTTCCTCGACGCTGAGGTTGACGTTCGACAGCGCCTTTACGCCGGGGAACGTCTTGGTGATGTCGCGCATCTCCAAAATCGTCGAGGCCATCAGGAATACCGCTCCTCCGAGGTCCGGAACAATGCCGGGACTAAAGCGCGTCGCGTTGAGGCGGATTCAGGCAACGCGCTTTAAGTCTTTGTTTTTATGCATGTCGTTGTCCCAAAACGGGACCACTTTTGGGCGACATGCATTAATATGCGAATTTTGGATTCGCCGCGCTAGCAAAAAGGGGCCCCGCTGTGCGCGGGACCCCAGGCTTTGTAACCGGGATTACTTCAGATCTTCGGCCTTGATGTAGCCGGAGTCGACCACCAGCGCCTGGTAGTTCGACTTGTCGACATCATGCGGCGTCAGAAGGATCGAAGGAACGACCTTGACGTCGTTGTTGTAGGTCTTTTCATCGAGGCCTTCCGGCTTGCCGCCCGAGAGCACCTTGTCGATCAGGCCGACAGTCGCCTTGGCCAGTTCGCGGGTGTCCTTGAACACGGTCGAGTACTGCTCGCCCGAGATGATCAGCTTGACCGAAGCGGTCTCGGCATCCTGGCCGGTCACGATCGGCCATGGCTGAGCGTCCGTGCCGTAGCCGACAGCGCGCAGCGAAGCGGTGATGCCGCGCGACAGGCCGTCATAGGGCGACAGAACGCCGTCGACGCGGCTGCCGTCCGAGTAGTTGGCGGAGAGCAGGTTGTCCATACGCGCCTGGGCGGTGGCAGCGAGCCAACGCAGCGTGCCGACCTTGTCCATGCCGGTCTGGCCGGACTTGATCTTGATCGAGCCGTCATCGATCAGCGGCTGCAGCACGGAGATCGCGCCGTTGTAGAAGAAGAAGGCGTTGTTGTCGTCGGGCGAACCGCCGAACAGTTCGACGTTCCACGGCTTGGTGTTCGGGAAACGCTCCTTGAGGCCCTTGACCAGCGAATTCGCCTGGATGACGCCGACGCCGAAATTGTCGAAGGTGGTGTAGTAGTCGACATTGGCGGTCTTCTTGATCAGGCGGTCATAGGCGACGACGACGACACCAGCGTCAGCGGCCTTCTGCAGCGCATCCGACAGGGTGGTGCCGTCGATCGAGGCGATGATCAGCGCCTTCGGGCCCTTGGTGATTTCGTTTTCCAGCTGGCTGAGCTGGTTGGGGATGTCGTTCTGCGCATACTGCAGGTCGACGGTGTAGCCGAGTGCCTCGAGCTGGGACTTGACGGCGTCGCCGTCATTGATCCAGCGCTGCGATTCCTTGGTGGGCATCAGCACGCCGATCAGGCCTTTGTCTGCTGCGTGCGCCGAGTAGGTCATGGCAGCGATGCCAAGGGCCGCGACGGCGGCCAGTGTCTTGATGATTTTCACTTTAACTCTCCCTGGTTGATGGACGCGGCACCCCGGGGGTCGCGGGCCGCGCAATCGTGCAGAAGCGCCAAGGCACTGCTGCCGTCATATCGATCTCCGGTATCCTCCCATGGCCCCGAGGCGCTGATTTCAATCGATACGATTTTTCTCGTCAGCGACCGTCACGTCTCGGAACGCGCGAAGGGTGTGGCTCTTTGCCATAACTGTCAAATGCGATCTTTGATGGTTGCTATATCATGGCTGGTATATGTATTGCGGCGTGACGGGTTGATCCCAATACCGGCCGTCCGCGAGCAGAAAAGAGGGAAAGCGATGGCTGCGCCAGGGAATCCGACTGCAGTTTCAGACAGTTACAGAGAGACGCCGGGCGATGGCGAAACCCTGCTGCGCAGCGGTCTCAGCCTACGTCACATGCGCATGATCGTCGCGCTCGACGATCATGGCCGGGTCAGCGCGGCGGCCCAGGTCATGAACATTTCGCAGCCGGCGGCCTCGCGCATGATCAGCGAGATGGAGGCGGTGCTGGAGGTCAAGCTGTGCGAGAGACTGCCGCGCGGCATCACCTTGACGCCCTACGGCAAGGCTTTGGCCAGGCGCGCGCGTTCGATCCTCTTGGAAATGCGCGAGGTCGACCGCGAGATCTCCGAGCTCAAGGCCGGCAAGGGTGGTTCGGTGTTCCTGGGCGCCGTGACGGCGCCTGCAATCGAGCTGGCGGTGCCGGCAATTCGCGAAATCCGCCGCATCTATCCGCGCATCGAGATCACCATGCAGGTCGAGACCTCCAACGTGCTGGCTCGCGAGCTGATCGCCACGCGCCATGATTTCATCATCGCGCGCATCCCCGACGACCTCAATCCGCGCCTGTTCGAGTCGCGCGTCATCGGCGTCGAGAAGGCGTGCCTGATCGTGCGCCGGGGCCATCCGCTGACCAAGGGCAAAGCGGTGCGGCTGGAAGAGACCGCCGCCTATGACTGGGTCTTCCAGTCGGGCGGCTCGCCCTTGCGCCAGGCGATGGAGAGCAATTTCCTCAACCGCAACATCGCTCTGCCGGACCGCATCCTCAACACCAGCTCACTGCTGCTGACCCTGGTCATGGTTGCGCAGTCCGATGCCATTGCGCCGGTCTCGGTCCAGGTGGCGAAATTCATCCAGAACCCCGACGGGCTGGCCGGCGCCATCGATGTTGTCCAGACCGAATTCGACATCGAGGTCAGGCCCTACAGCCTGATCACGGTCAGGAATCGCGTGCTGTCGCCGGCCGCCAAGATGCTGCACGATTTCATTCTGCGGGAGGTGGGATGATGGCTGGTTGGGTAGGGCTGTCCGGCGTCGAGTTCGATCGGGGCGCGCAAAAGCACATGAAAGAGCCGCCAGGCCGAGGCTAGCGAAAGCGAGCCGGGAACATTATTTCCCGCCGATGCGTTCATGATCTTGCAAGGGACGATTTCTTCTGGAGACTGAACATGTGCAGCTTCGAAATCATCGATCTGCTTTACGTGGTCGAAGCCTGCAAGCACGATCGATCGGTCGGGAATTTCGTGTCCATGGCTGAAAGCGTGGAAGAATTGCGGGTACTGACCGGCGATTTCGTTTCATCGGATGACGCGGTGGCAAACGCCCTCGCAACGGTGGCGCTTGCGCGAGGCTGCTCGGTTTTGTTCGACGAACAGGCAGGCGCTGAACTGTTTCTGGCGCCCTAAGCTGGAGCGGGTAGAGGGAATCGAACCCTCGCGTTCAGCTTGGGAAGCTGACAAGCTACCATTACATCATACCCGCGTGTGCCCTCGTTACCATGACGGCCCGGCTTCGGGCAATCGCCAAAGCGGCGCTCGCGCCGGCGCCAAACAAGATCAGGCGCCGGGCAGGTAGATCACCGCGTACTCGTCGGCATAGGCCCGCTTCCAGCCCAGCTGGTCGAAGAAGGGGATGCGGCTGTCGTCGGCCGACAGCAGCGCCCAGCCGATGGCGTATTTCTTCAGCCGGGCGTCGAGGAGCGGCTTGCCGCCGCTGTGGCCCGTCTCGTCATCGGCTTTTGTGAAACCGCCCAGGAACAGCTGGTCCGTCCGTCCGTCGATATAGGTCTTGATCCCGTGGAAGATCAGCGTGCCGCCGAAATTGTATGAATTCAGCACATTGCCGGAAAGATGATGGCTTTCGGCGAATGCCAGCGCCCCGCTGGCCGACGTCTTGGGACTCGGCGTGACCTGATAAGCACTGAAGAGCACGGCGACCGCGCCGATCGGCAAAACGACCGCCGCGCAGCAGATCGCGTAGAAGTGCCTGGCGAAGAATTTTTCCAGGCCGTCGCGCTTTGCAGCCAGCCATGCGGTGGCTGAAAGCGAGGGGTATTGCTGCGCAACCTCGACCGCGATCACCAAGGGGATCAGCAGGAAGAACAGATACATGAAACGCACATGGGCGAGATAGACATGCAAGGTGAAGATGACGAACAACGCCTTGGCCCAGCCAATTCGCAACCGTGACACCAGAAGCCCGAAAAGCGCCAGCAGCATCGCAACTTCCTGGACGGGGTAATCCTGCTGACTGAACGCTTTCCATTCCATGATCAACGACACCGCCTCATTGCCATAGGCCACGGCGAAGGTCGCCAGGATGGCCTGGACGCCATAGGGGTGGATCAGGCTGACCAGCGGGCAAAGCAGCCCGAATGCGATCCATTTCGCTAGGAGGCCTGGTTTCGACAGGCCTGTGCGCGCCAGCAGATCGAGACCGGCGAAAGCCGCGATGATGAAGCTCAGCGTGAAGGTGGCGTGCAGGTTCGCCCACAAAACGACCAGCACAAGCAGCCACCAGGGCGGCGCCCGTTCTTCCCTTGCCGCACGAAAGAGCATCTCCGTCCAGATGACGATGATCGGGAAGGTCAAGACATGCGGACGCGCCGTGAAGATCGGGCTGGTCAGGTACACCGCGGCGAAGGCCAGCGTAATGGCCAGGATCGGCTTCAGCCAGGCGCTGAGAAACCACCCCATCAGGAAAACCGTCAGGGAGATCGAGGCGATGATCAGCGTGACCACCCCGTTCCAGCCTCCTGACCGGTAGGCAAGGGCCAGCAGGACCTGCCCCAGCCATTCCTTGGCAATCCATGGCTGGCCGGCAAACGTGTAGGAATAAGGGTCGACTGTCGGGAATGTCCGGTTTGCCAGAAAATCCAGCCCGACCTTCACTTGCCACCAGTTGTCGGGATCCTGCAGGGTGGAACCGGCTTGGGTAGCCAGCGCCGCCGCCATCGCCAAGGCCGCGAGCAGGCAGAAGATCAGCCTGTTCCGCTCACCGTATGTCGCGGCCTCCACGCTGGCCTGGGCGTTGTTCATGGTTCGCCGCCTCTAATCGTTTCCGATGACAGTTTGGTTCAAGGTGTTCGATTGGCCGGCCGCCGGGGTTCATCGCGTGGTCCGGTCGGCTCTGTCGTCGCCGCGACCGAGCGCCGTGTTCGACAAACCGGGTGCGCCGGATCGTGGCATCCTCGGAACGTCAAACGGCAGGCTTGACCGCTTGCGCAAAATATTGGGCTCCGACAGGGATCTTGGTGAGGAAGCGCTCAAGCGGCCTCAGTCTTGCAAGCAGCCGAGGAAAGAAAATCCGGTAGATGATCCTTGTGTTGGCAAGGCCCGCCTCGGCCATGCGCCTGCGCATCTCCCGGGAATTTATCAAAACCGCGTTTTCGTCGAAGGCGCAGTTTCTCACAGCGTGCGTGGTCAGCGGGTTCCACGGATTGTGCTCGAAAAGAAAGAAACTGCCGCGGTTCGCCAGCACCCGGCCGATCTCCGCCAGCAGCCCGATCTGCAGGTCCTCGGGAATGTGGTGGAAGACGCAAGCCGCGAAGGCCAGGTCGAAGCTGCCGTCGGCAAAAGGAATTGTCTTGCCGTCGAAATGCGTGAAGGCGGCCTGGCCGGGAAAGCGCTGGCTGGCGATGTCGAGCGATTCCCGTGACGGATCGAGCAAGGTGATCTCTGCGTCGGGAAACGCGTTGCGCATATGGCCGAGCGAATTGCCGACGCCGGCGCCAAAATCGAGTATCCGCCGTGGTTTCACACCGGCCCGCCGCAGCGTCGCGGCGACGTCGTCGATCTTGTATCGGGCGAAGAAATCCGGCGTTTCGCCGCTCAGCCTTATGCTCGCGGCATGCTGCTCCTGGTATTCCCGCGCAAACTGGTCGAACTCCGCCTCAAGCACGTGCTGCCCTCTTTGCCATTTCCTGCAGGCGATGGACGGGCAGTTCGCCGTCCCCGGCTGCCTGGCTGCGCGAAACGACCTCGTTGACGAAGTAGAGCGGCCGCCGCTTCGTCTCCATGTACATGCGCCCGAGATATTCGCCGAAGATGCCAAGCACCATAAGCTGGACGCTGCCGAGGATCAGCACGATCGCGGCAAGGCTGGTCCAGCCGGGCAACACGTTTCCGACAGACCATTCAAACAGGGTGTAGCCGAGCACGACCAGCCCCAGAAGTCCGAACATCATTCCGAGCAGCGAGGCGAACCGCAAGGGGACGATCGAGAAGCTGGTCATCGCGTCGACCGCCAGAAGAACCATTTTCTTCAGCGGATAGTGGGTGGTGCCGGCAAAGCGCCGGTGCCGTTCATAGGGGAAAGCCACCTGTTTCAACCCGATCCAGCTCACCATGCCGCGAATGAACCTGTAGCGTTCGGGCATCGCGTTCAGATGGTCGAGCGCGCGGCGGCTCATCAGCCGGAAATCACCGGTATTCGGGGCTATATCGACATCGACCAAGCGGCGCAGCAAGCGGTAGAACATCGAGGCGGAAGCTAGCTTGAACCAGCTTTCGCCATCGCGCGTCAGCCGCTGGCCGTAAACGACATCGAAGCCTTCGTTCATCTTCGTCATCATCGCACCGAGCAGCTCAGGCGGATCCTGCAGGTCGGCATCGAGAATGAGAATGCGCTGGCCGCGACAGAATTCGAGTCCCGCGCTCAACGCGATCTGGTGGCCATAGTTGCGGGCAAGATCGATGGCAACGACATGGTTGTCCTTTTCGGCCAGCTGGAAAATGGCCTCGCGCGTGCCGTCGGTCGCGCCATCGATGACAAGGACGATTTCGTAGGAAGGGCCTTGTTCGAGGCATGCGGCCGTCACTCGCCGATGCAGTTCGGCCACGCCGTCCAGCTCATTGTAGCATGGGACGACCACCGACAGCATGACGGCGCGTCGCGCGGTGTTTTTCTCCGTCTCCACCAAAAGCCTTGCTCCCGCTATTCGATTGGGAATAGCGGCAATTGGTTAGAAAACAGATAAGCCAGCGGGATCGGCCATAGCCATCGGCCGGCCGTCTTTTCCGCCGCCAGTGGCCACGGAACGAACCGGCAGGGCCATGCGGATGCGGGCGCCTTGCCAGGACCCCGCCGCGATCCGGATGGTGCCGTCATGCAGCAGCGCGATCTGCCGGGCAAGGTTCAATCCCAGACCTGCCCCGCGCGATTGCGGCTGCAAGCGGTAGAAGGGTTCGAAGACATTCTCGTGCTCGTCCGCCGGAATGCCCGGGCCTTCATCGCGGACTTCGACGCCGCCGGTCTCGTCAACGGCTATGGTGATCGTGCCGGAGCCGCCGCCATGGTCGATGGCATTGCGCACGAGATTTGCCAGCGCCCGCTCGATCTGCAGGACATTGACCTCGACATGGACCTTGCCGGCGGGCGGCTCGAAGGCAAGATCGTAGCCTGCCTCGATGGCGAGCGGGGCGAAGTCGGCGGCGACCCGGCTGACAAGGTCGCAGAGATCGATGATCCGGCGCTGGTCCGCCGGGCGGTCAAGCAACTGGTGGTCGAGCAACTGTTGCGCAAGATGCGACAGGCGCTCGATGTCATGCAGCAGGCGTGCACTTTGCGGCTCCTGCTTCAGCAGTTCGGCGCGTGTGCGCAAGATGGCGATCGGCGTGCGCAGTTCATGGGCCGCGTCGGTGAGGAAGCGATTGTGCCGGTCATAGCCTTGGGCGAGCCGCGCCAGCGTCTGGTTGAAGGCATGCACCAGCGGCTCGATCTCCTGCGGCACATTCTTGACCGGGAGTTGCATCGCGCGGGTGCCGATGTCGATGCGCGCGGCCTGCTGGACGGTGTCGACGAGGCCGGCAAAGGAACGGCGCACGACGGCGGGCGTCGTCACCAGGGTCGTGGCTCCCATGACGAGGACAATCGGCAACAAAAGGATGATGATGATGGCCGTGAGAGCGGGAAGCGCCTTCTCCCAGTTCCTGCTGCCGTCCGGGTTCTTGGCGACATCGACGGTTGCCGAAATGGTGACTTCGAGGCCTTCTGTTTTGTCGCGCAAGGATCGTGTCGCGGCGATGATCTGAACCGTGCCCGCCTTGGTCGAAACCCTTTCGAGATAGGCCTCCGGCCGCGGGTCATCTTCGGAAAACCCGATGGTCGCGTGATCGGCCGCGCCCAGCAGATCGCCAAAATTCCTGGCGTAGACGTCGGGTATGGTGCCGAAGCGGACGCTCTGGCCGTCGGCGTCGCGGACGATGTACCAGACACTCGGGAAGCCCTCACGAAACGAACGCAACTCGTCGGTCTCATGGACGATCAGCCTGCCGTTGCCGTCACGATCGACCGCATCCTTGAGGGCGGCGACGGCAGCCTCGTTGTCGACAAGAAGCCGTGGATTGGCGATCCATAGCACGGCCGCGCACAGCACGATGAAGATGAGGAGCGTCGCCGCCTGCAGCAGGATCAGCCGCCGCACCAGCACCCATTGCAGCGAGCGTGCGCGCGGCTTTTTCACGAGGCTGCCCGCAGGAGATAACCGAGGTTGCGGATCGCCCTGATCTCGATGCCGGCGGCGACATCGTCAAGCTTGCGGCGCAGCCGCGAAATGTGCGCATCCAGCGCGTTGGAGCCGATTTCGTCGTCGAGGGCGTAGACGGCCTCTTCCAGGGCGCCGCGCATGATGGTCCGGCCCGGCCTGCGGATGAGCGTTTCGAGCACCAGCCGTTCACGCCGCGGCAGCTCCAGGGCCTGATCCTCGACAAGCGCCTCGCGATGGCGGAAATCATAGGTGAGGCGGCCGACCACCGTCTGGTTGGCGCGCGAGGTGAACGAACGCCTGTGCAGGGCATTGAGCCTGGCAACCAGTTCCACCGTGGCAAATGGCTTGACCATGTAGTCGTCGGCGCCGGCATCGAGCCCGGCCACCCGGTCGTCGAGACCGCTGAGCGCCGTCAGCGCGATCACCGGCACGTCCAGATGCAAGGCCCGCAGGCGTGGGATCAGGCTGAGACCATCGCCATCCGGCAGGCGGCGGTCCAGCACCACGGCGTCATGATAGCCGAGCCGCGCCACGGCTTCGGCATCGGCCAGTGTCGCGGCATGGTCGACGATGATGTCCTGGCGCTCGAGTGCCGTCTTCAGCACCGAGGCCATTTCCGGTTCGTCCTCGATCAGCAGGATGCGCATGCGCACGCTCCGTCACGGGCAGCCGGGAGGCTGTGGCAAGTCATTCGCATTCCAGCTTCGGTTGACGAAAATTGGTGATGAACCATCGGCCGCCCGAGGCGCGGGCGTAGAACGTATAGAAGCATTCCTGGCGCTCGATATAGCCAGGCGTTTCGGTCTCTTCGTAGACGGTTCCGTGTTTTGTGTGGCGAACCTCGCCGCTCGAGGTCCCGGACACCGCGTTGGTGGATATTTTCCGCCATTGATAGGCCCGCTCGCCTTGCCCGAGATCAACGACGGCGGTTGGCGGTCCGTAGTCCAGAATGACCGATTCGACCTGTTGCCCGATATAGTTCTTCATGATGTCGGAGGCGCATCCTGTCAGCGCCAGCAGGATTGCGACGAAGAACGCCTTCGAGATCCACACAAGATGGTTTGCGCTGCGTTTGGACATATCTGATTCCCATCATCAAGGTCATCCGCGGCACCCAAAGCATGTCGCCCAAAAGTGACCTCGGTTTTGGGACAACGACATGCGTAAAAACAAGAACCTGAAGCGCGCCGCATGAATCCATTTCGATGCGACGCGCTTTAGGGTGTGAAGATTGCATCGACATTACGCGGGCTGGTGTGATCTGCCGATGCGCGTCGATGTTGGTGCTGAGGCAGGCACGCAATTGCGCGGCACCCATTATCTCTGGGCACCGCGCTGGTCGAATAGACCGCAAGACGGCTGGATTCAGCCGAACCCCGTGGCCTGTCCTAGAAACGATAGTTGATGCCGGCCTTCAGTTCATGGCTGCCGATGGTCGCCTTGGATTTGCCGAAGGTCGATGTCGTTTCAACACCTGGTGTGCGCACATAGTCATATTCGACCTTGGCAGAGAGGCCTCCGGCAAAACCCTGCTCGATGCCGGCGCCGACCAGGTAGCCGAGTTTCCATCCGTCGGTGCTGCTCACCCTGTCGCCCTTTTCGAATTTGGTCATGGCGACGCCCCCGGTTCCAAACAGCAGCGTCTGGTCGAAGCTCAAGCCGGCCTTGGCCTTGGCGGCACCGCGCCACTTTTCCTTGATCTTGCCGCCCTCGACGTCGTGCTCGGCGCCACCCAGATAGGAGCCCTCGATCTCGGCGCCGAGAACCGCCGGGCCTATCTGCTGGTTGTAGCCGGCCTGAACGCCGCCGCTGAGACCATTCCTGCCGGCAAACGGGTTCGGCATCCCGGTGAACGCCGTGCCGCCATGCACGCCGACATAGGCGCCGCTCCACTGGAAAGCAGGGGGATCATTGTAGGTGGGCGCAAGGTCGGCGGCCATCGCCGGCCCGAGGAGGCACACGGCAAGGGCACTTGCCGTCAGGATGATCTTTGCTTGAGAGAACACTGCATTACTCCAACACACGCGCGCATCCGGCAATCGATACGCAGGTTAATTCCCGAGGAGCTCGGCCGTTGGGCGGTCGGCTCCGATTTGGTGTCTTTCAGGGACGGTTGCGCGGTCCTGGGACTGGCTTTCGCCAGCTGTGGTAGGGGGTCAGAGCGCCCGCGCGGCCAATCACCTGAAAGACGCCGACTGTCTCGCAGGCGAAAATTGCACGCACATTGCGGGAAATCGAAAAATGAAGATTTTTCGCTTTATTTTCAACGAATTAAGGCGGTTTCATTTACGCATATTTAACAAATTGACACGGGTTCGGTCCGTTCGGTAGCGCAACCTTGCCATCCAATGCCTCGCTCGAGGTCTTCGGCATCCCGCAAAACTGTCGGCTTGAAGCCGGCAAGCCAAGTGCGTATGTCTGGGCCGACGCCCCTCGAGTCTGGGTAATTCAATCTGGAGACGAGCCTTGTCCGCACTGACGCGCTTTCTCGGCGACTCGCCGCTCAAGGTGATTCTGAAACTGCTGGTCGTGTCGTTCCTCGTCGGCCTGGTCATGAATGCCTTCGGCTGGTCGCCGATGGATGTGCTCTACGGCTTCCAGAAGTTCTTCATCGACCTGTGGAACCTGGGCTTCCACGCCATCGACCGTTTCCTTGGCTATATCCTGCTGGGCGCAGCCATCGTCGTGCCTGCCTTCATCCTGCTCAGGCTCGCCAACTACCGGAAGTAGAGCATGATCCCGAAAAGTGGGAACCGGTTTTCGGATAAGGTCATGCTTAAAGAGGGCTACCGGGCGTAGCCCGAGGCCACCTCGAACAGGATGGCGTGGCGCGCGGCAAGCGCGGGCACGTCCGTGGAATAGCCACCGCCGATGACGCCGCAGACCGGAATGCCCTGCGTGCGAAAGTGGCGGATCACCATGTCGTCGCGGGCCCGCAGGCCGTCATCCGATAGCGCCAGCCGGCCAAGCCGGTCCTCGGCATGGACGTCGACGCCGGCATTGTAGAACACGATGTCCCAATGCGCCTGGGCGGACAGGTCCGGCAGGATGGCGGCGAGCCTCTCCATGTAGGCGGCGTCACCCGTGCCGTCGGGCAGCGCGACATCGAAGTCGGAGGCGATCTTGCGCACGGGGTAGTTGCGGTCGCCATGCATGGAAAAGGTGAACACGCGCGGATCATCAGCGAGAATATCCGCCGTGCCGTCGCCTTGATGCACGTCGAGGTCGACGACCAGGATGTTTCGGGCCGCGCCTTCGGTGAGCAGGACCAGCGCGGCGACGGCGACATCGTTGAAGGTGCAGAAGCCCGCACCTTGCGCGCGCTGCGCATGATGGCTGCCGCCGGCGGTGTTGCAGGCAATGCCGTCGCGCAAGGCGAGCCGCGCCGCCAGCACCGTGCCGCCGGTGGCAAGCTGCGCGCGTAGCGAGACACGCGGGGTCACCGGAAAGCCGATCTCGCGTTCGATTTTTTCGGGCACCGAACAGCTGATGACCTGGGCGACATAGTCCGCCGCATGCGCAAGCTCCAGCCATGAAGCCGGCGCCGGTTCGGCGGTGTTGAGCGCGTCGCGTCCAGCCAGTCCGCGTGCGTGCAAGGTGTCCATCAGCAGCGGATATTTACTCATCGGAAAGCGATGGTTGGTGGCGAAGCCGGCGTCGTAGTCGGGGTGATGGACGATCTGCAGGGGCATGAACTGGATCCGGCGGGCTCGCGCCAGACCGGGGAATTCGGTTGGCCCTCGCGGGAAGAATGATTGCGCGGTGGCCGGAAAATGGGGCACATCGGCTGTTCGATCAAGCCGCAATCAGCAAGGCAGCAATCCTTGGATAAGGGTGCAACCCCAGTCGACGCCAGATCCTCAATCGGCCCCGGATCTTTTGTCGTCACCAACCGTTCCGTGCTCGCCATCGCCGTGCCGATGACGCTTGCCTATCTGACGACGCCGATGCTCGGTCTGGTCGACACGGCTGTCGTCGGTCAGTTCGGCGATGCCGCCCTGCTCGGCGGCCTGGCGGCCGGCGCACTGGTCTTCGACGTCGTTTTCACCTCCTTCAATTTCCTGCGTTCGGGCACCACCGGGCTCGTCGCCCAGGCTTTCGGGCGCGGCGATGCCCTGGAGGAACAGGCGGTGTTCTGGCGCGCCGTGCTGATCGCGGTCGTCGCCGGCATCGTGCTCGCGGCACTTGCGCCCCTGGTCGCCATCGCCGGGCAAAAGTTCATGGGCGCCGAACCGCGCGTCAGCGAGGCGATGGGCGTCTACATCCGCATCAGGCTGCTCGCTGCACCTTTTTCGCTGATCAACTACGCCATCCTTGGCTACGTTCTGGGGCGCGGCGAGGGCGGGCTCGGACTGATGCTGCAACTGGTGCTGAACGGCATCAACATCGCGCTCTGCTTCCTGCTTGGCCTGGAGCTTGGTTGGGGTGTCGCCGGCGTCGCCTGGGCGACCGTTACCGGTGAGTTCCTTGCCATGCTGCTCGGCCTGGCGATCGTGATCCGCCGGTTCCGCGCGGCCCCCTCCTTGCCGCGCCATCGCCTGCTCGACATGGCCACCTTCATGCACATGCTGTCGCTCAACCGCGACATCATGATCCGCTCGTTCTCGCTGCTCGCCGCCTTCGCGCTGTTCACCCGCCAGGGCGCACAGTTCGGCACGGTGACGCTGGCCGCCAACGCCGTGCTGATGAACTTCTTCCTCGTCGCCGGCTACTTCCTCGATGGCTTTGCCACTGCCGCCGAACAGCTGGCGGGCCGTGCCGTCGGTGCGCGTGCCGCCGCGCCGTTCCGGCAAGCCGTGCGGCTGACGCTGTTCTGGGGCTTCGGGCTGGCGGGGGGCGCGACGCTGGTGCTGCTGTTTGGTGGCGCCAATCTGGTTGCTCTTGTGACGACATCGGAGGACGTCCGTTCAGTGGCCGATATCTACCTGCCGTGGGCGGCATTCACCGCGCTGAGCGGTGTGCTGGCTTTTCAAATGGATGGCGTCTTCATCGGCGCGACCTGGTCGCGCGACATGCGCAACATGATGCTGCTGTCGTTCCTCGTTTTCGCGGCCGCGCTGCTGACCCTTGCGCCGACCTTCGGCAACAATGGACTGTGGGCAGCGTTGCACGTTTTCCTGCTCGCGCGCGGCTTCAGCCTGCTGACGATCCTGCGGCTGCGGATGCGGACGGCGTTCAGCTGAGCGGCCTCGTTGCCCATCGATCGAGATGGCTGTCGCGCAACTCGCGAATGGATCTGAGCCGTTCCGTGTCGGCAAAGCGTGCCATCCCGGCGACAATCCGGCCCGGCAGCGCTGGTCCGGCATAGATCATGCTGGTGTAGAGCTGGACGAGATCCGCGCCCGCGCGGATCTTTTCCAGCGCGGTCCCGGCAGAATCGACGCCGCCGACGCCGATGATGACGCGGTCCGGGCCAAGCAGCTTGCGCATCTTCGCCAGCACGATGGTCGAGCGTTCGAACAAGGGTTTGCCCGAGAGTCCGCCGGTTTCGCGCGCGGCGTTGCCGCTGCGCAATGCCGGTCGAGAGATGGTGGTGTTGGAGACGATGACGCCGTCGATTCGCTTCTCGGTGATCTCGGCGGCAATGTCCTCCAGCTCGGCCTCGACCAGATCCGGCGCGATCTTCAGGAAGACCGGCGGCTGGGCTGTTGCCGTGGCGCGCGCGGCCATGACACGCGACAAAAGTTCGCCAAGCTGCTCGCGCGCTTGCATGTTGCGCAGGCCTGGCGTGTTGGGCGAGGAGATGTTGACGGTCAGATAGCTGGCGTATTGCGCAAACCGGGCGACACCGCGCTCATAGTCACTGACGCGGTCGGTGCTGTCCTTGTTGGCGCCGATGTTGACGCCGACGATGCCGCTGCGCCCCTTGCGTGCGGCAAGGCGCTTTTCGGCCGCTGCATGGCCTTCATTGTTGAAGCCCAGCCGGTTGATCACCGCTTCGTCAGCCGTCAGCCGGAAGATCCGCGGCTTCGGGTTGCCGGCCTGCGGCAGCGGCGTGATCGTGCCGACCTCGGCAAAGCCGAAGCCCAGGCCAAGCAGCGCGTCAGGCACCTCGGCGTTCTTGTCGTAGCCCGCAGCCATGCCGAGCGGGTTCGGAAACTCGAGGCCGCAGACCGTAACCTTCAGCCGCGCGTCGAGCGTCGTCCGCGCGCCGACCGGCAGGCCGCATCGCAGCGCCGCGATCGACAGGCCATGCGCGGTTTCCGGGTCGAATGTGAACAGCAGCTTCTGGCCAAGCCGGTCGAGCACGCTCATTGCCCCTCCAGTTCTGGGAACTGGTGCACACCATCAGCGCCAAGCGGCAGTGGTCGGACCCACAGCACGGCCTTGAGGTCGAGCGGACCATAAAGATGCGGAAACAGCGCGCCGCCGCGCGAGACTTCGTATTTCAGCGCGGCGCCCAGGCTGGTCCCGTCGATGGCGACCAGCAGAAGGTCGGTCTGGCCGGCAAAGTGCTTTGCCGCCGTTTCCTTGGCCTGCGCCGCCGTGGAGAAATGGATGAAGCCGTCGGCGACATCGATCGGCGCGCCGGTGAAGCGGCCATCTGTTTCGGCCTCGCGCCAAGGCGCTTGCGGGGTTATCTTGTAGATAATCTGAGACATGGTTGCGCTATAGAGCAGTTCCAGGAAAAGTGTGAAACGGTTTTCCGTCCGGAATTGCGTCAAAAAAATGTGCCCGAACCAGCCACGCGGGAAAGGCCACGCCAAGGATCTTCCCCATTTCCGGCGCAAACATGCGATATTTCAGGCCTTGGCCATGGAGGACAACATGCGTCTGCAGCACATCTTGATCCCCGCCGCGCTCGTTTCGCTGGTCGCGGCTTCAGCTTATTCGGAAGAAACCGACCGTTACCGGCTGGAAAAGTCTGATAACGGCTATGTCCGCATGGATACGCAGACCGGCGCCATGTCGATCTGCGAGGAGCGCTCGGGCCAGCTCGTCTGCAAGATGGCGGCCGACGAACGCGCTGCCTTCCAGGATGAGGTCGACCGCTTGCAGACCTCGATGAAGGCGATGGACGAGCGCGTCACCAAACTCGAGAATTCGCTCTCCGCCCGCCTCGAATCGAAACTGCCGAGCGAGGAGGATTTCAACAAGACGATGAGCTACATGGAGCGCTTCCTGCGCGGCTTCATGGGCATCGTCAAGGATATGGACAAGGACAACGGCGCCCAGCTCAATTCGCAGAAGACCTGAGCATCCAAAGTAGGGAAAACGCGGCGCGCTGGCTTTGCCGCTTGAAAACAGCGCGCAGCCCCTCATAATCGTCCAACTGATCCCGAAAAAAGCAAAAATCATCGGGGGATTCGGGGAGGGACATTTGCCGGCCGGCTATTCTTTCGTCATCGCCGACGATCACCCGCTGTTTCGCGGTGCGCTGCGCGAAGCGCTCGCCGGCATCGGCAATGTCGCCGCCATCCACGAGGCCGGCGATTTCGAGAGTGCCAAGGCGCTGGTGGTGGCCAACGAGGATGTCGATCTGGTGCTGCTCGACCTGTCGATGCCGGGCGCCAGCGGCCTGTCCGGCTTGATCTCGCTGCGCGGGATCCACCCGGCGGTGCCGCTGGTCGTGGTGTCGGCGCATGACGATCCGGCGACCATCAGGCGTGCGCTCGATCTCGGTGCTTCCGGCTTCATCTCCAAATCGGCCAGCATGGAAGAGATCCGCAGCGCCGTGCAATCGGTGCTTGCCGGTGACATTGCCGCCCCTGTCGGCGTCGATCTCGGCGTCGAGCGCGATCCCGAAATATCCGACCTGATCAAGCGCCTGCAGGCGTTGACGCCGCAGCAGACCCGGGTGCTCGGCATGCTGGCCGAGGGCTTGCTCAACAAGCAGATCGCCTATGAACTCGGCGTCTCCGAGGCCACCATCAAGGCGCATGTCTCGGCCATCCTGCAGAAGCTCGGCGTCGACAGCCGCACCCAGGCGGTGATCCTGCTGTCCAAGATCGGCAGCGACCCGCTGCAACCGGCAAGCTGATCGCCAGAGGACCAGCCCCGACGTCTATTCAGGGTGCAGGATTTGGCGACCAAGCCACGGGCGGCTCGTTTGAGTCGACTGTTCTACCTGGATACCGCCGAGCCTGGCCGATGGCGGCGCCAAGGCCGATCGATGCGATCGCCACCAGCGGAATGCCGACGATCCAGGGCAGGCGCGGTGCCAGCGCGTAAAGCGCGGTGCCGATTGAAGGTCCAAGCGAGTCCTTGAGGTCGACCGCCACCGACGAAGCCGCCATGTAGGAGGCCCGTCGCGCCGGAGGCGCAAGTGCATTGACGGCGGTCGGCACCAGCGGCCCGACCAGCATCTGGGCGATCGAGCACAGGCTGACCGCGCCGATCAGCGTCAACAGTGCAGGCGAGGCGGCCAGCAACGCAAAGGCGAGTATCGTCGCGAGGCCGGCACCAACTGTCAGCCACAGAGCGGACCGTGCCTGGACCATACGGCTGACCAGCATCTGCAGGGCCACCGTCAAGGCGGCGGCGTAGGCGAACAGCGCGCCGACGCCTGATGGCGTCAGCGTGCCTGAATCATGCGCGTAGAGGGGGATAATGGCTTCGATCCAGTTGCCGGCGACCTCGAACAGGACGACCCAGAGCAGGAGCTTCGCCAACCGGCCGTCGCGAAACGCCGGCAGCAACGCCGAGAGACCCTCTTCCTCTTCATCGCCTTCGCCCTGGTCGGCAGCGCGTCCCAGATCGATCGTCTCTCTCAGGGCGAGCAGCATCACGATGCCGCCCAGCAGAAGCATTCCACCGGCGGCGAGGAACACGGTTCGCAGCGACAGGAGCACAAGCAGGGCGCCGCAGGCAGGTCCGAGGATATGCCCCGCACTCGAACTTACGCGTGCCAGGCTGAACCAGCGGGGATGTGTGGATGGCGAGGTCACATCGGCGATCGCGGTCAGGATCGTCGGGTGAAGCACCGACTCGCATATGCCGGTCAACAGCAACACGATCGCGGTGACGGCGACGCCATGCACGAAGAACAGGGCGAGGAAGCCGGCCCCGACGCCGAGCGACGACGCGATCAGCACCGGCCGTCGGCCCACCCTGTCGGCGATGCCGCCGATCAGCGGCGCCGCCAGAAGCTCGCCGCCGGCATAGCAGCCGAACAGCAGGCCGATCGCTCCGACAGGAATGCCGGCCTCACTGTTTGCCCAGAGCGGGAAGAAAGGCACGAGTGCGCCATCGGCGAAACCCGCGCAGAAGAAGAGCAGAAGGCCGAGCAGTGCCGGGCGCGGCGTTGCGCGCCAGGAGGATAGAAAAATGTTGATCATGACGTCACCTGCGCCTGGGATTCCCCGCTGTTGGCGAGAATCCGGAGGTTGCGCGTTGGTTGACGTAAACGCTTACGGCCGCCCTGAAGCGACATGGGTGTTTGCGTTGGGTATGCGGCCGCTTCAGCCGAGCCGCACGGACAGTTCGACGTCCTCGCCAAACGTGGTGGACATGTAGCCCGATGCCGGTGAGCGCACGCGCTCCAGGTATTCGGGACAGAAATCGGCGTTGTCGGCGATGACCAACGCCCCTGGCCTGAGGCGGCTCTCGACCAGGCTCAGGATCTCCGGGTAGATTGCCTTGGCGCCGTCGAGCAGCAAAAGGTCGATCGTATCCGGCAGGTCGGCGCCCAGCGTCTGCAGCGCGTCTCCCTCACGGATCTCCACCAGGTCGATGAGGCCGCCCTCGGTCAAATTGGCCTTGGCCCGCATGACCTTGGACGGCTCGAACTCGGTGGTGATCAGATGGCCGCCGCCATTGTCCCTGAGCGCCGCGGCAAGATAGAGCGTCGAGATGCCGAAGGAGGTGCCGAACTCGATGATGATGCGCGCGCCACTGCCGCGTGCCAGCATGTAGAGCAGCGTGCCGGTCTCCGGCGAGATCGCGAGCCAGAGATCCTTCAGTCGTCCGTAGAAATCGACATAGTCGGTCTTGCTGTGCGTGAGGCGCGCCCGCTCCTCGTGCGAGAACTCGGCCATTGCGGGGCTGGTCGCCGCGCCGGCCTCCTTGAACAGGCGAGCCAGCAGGGGTGCAAGCGGGGCGTTGGTGAGCGTCGTCATGAAAGTCTCCGTTCGAAAAATGACTGCGTCCTTGTGTCGTTCTGAAAATACGAATAATCCTTCAGGTTTCCAATTCGCATTGCCGGACCGAGACATGACCGGACGCTCAAGTCCTTTGATTTCTTCACGAAAACAGCCAAAACAGGCACGCGCGACGGACCTTGTCGCGGCGATTTTGCAAGCTGCTGTTCAGGTTTTGGCGAGCGAAGGCGCGCAGCGTTTCACCACCACACGCGTCGCCGAAAAGGCCGGGGTGAGTGTCGGCTCGCTCTATCAATATTTCCCGAACAAGGCCGCCCTTTTGTTCAGGCTCCAGAGCGATGAATGGCGGCAGACGGGTGGTCTGCTGCGCACCATACTCGAGAACGACCAGCG
The DNA here is from genome assembly GCA_014189435.1 of Mesorhizobium loti. Classification (NCBI taxonomy): domain Bacteria; kingdom Pseudomonadati; phylum Pseudomonadota; class Alphaproteobacteria; order Hyphomicrobiales; family Phyllobacteriaceae; genus Mesorhizobium; species Mesorhizobium loti. Next base: position 5,168,712 of record CP050293.1, on the reverse strand, counting down.
ACCACCGCTCGAACGGCTGCGTGCCTTGGTCCACGCCTTCATCCGCTCGGAGTGCGAAGAGGCCGCCGTGCGCGTGGCGCTCAATGACGCCGCACCCCTCTACCGCGACGCACCCGAAGCGCACGAGGCGAAAGCCTCAGGAGAGCGTACCGTTCAGACCTTCCTGCTTGAGGCATTGCCCGAGGCCGAGCAAGCCGTCCGTGTCCTGGCGGGCGACCTGATCATCGCGACACTCAGCGCGGTGGGAAAGGATTTTTCGGGAAGTCCTCAAACGCCAGGTGAGATCCAGAGCTATGCCGACGGCATGGCCGACATGTTCTGCGCTTACCTCGAAAGCCTCGGACACCGGAACTGAGACCGCCGGCTCTGGCCGGGCGCCTTTGACGCTATTCGGCGGCCGATGCCAGCGGCCTGACCCTGGCCATCATCGAGCGCAGCACTGCCGGTTTGAGCGGCTTGTTGATCACGGCAATCTCCAGCCCGCCCGCAGCCGTGCGCACCTCGTTGGAGCGGTCGGCGGTGACCAGTACGGCCGGCAGGTTGTCGCCATGGATCGCGCGCAGCCTGACGATGAGTTCGAGACCGGTTTCGCCATCGAGATGATAGTCGGCAAGGACGATGTCCGGGCGACGCATCGTGGCGCTTTCCAGATCCCCTGAGCCGGACACGGTGTCGACATTGCAGCCCCAGCCTTCGAGCAGGAGCCGCATGCCTTCGAGGATGCGGACGTCGTTGTCGATGCACAGCACGTGCAGTCCCGCCAGCGAGGCTGTGGCGCGGGCCGGGGTTTTGGTTTCGATCTCGCGTCGCGGCTCCTGCACGGCCGCCACGGGCAGGATGACGGAGAAGCGCGTGCCCTTGCCCGGGTTGGAAAAGATCCGGATTTCCAGGCGCAACACGCGGGCGATGCGGTCGACGATGGAGAGGCCGAGACCGAGGCCCTCGGCCTCGCGCGCGCCTTCATCCAGTCGGGTGAATTCATGAAAGACCGTGTTCAGCTTGTCGCCGGCGATGCCGATGCCGGTGTCGATCACCTGGATCTCGGCCAGTTCGCCGCGCCGCCTGACGCCGACCAGCACACGGCCGTGGCGCGTGTATTTGATTGCGTTGGAGACGAGGTTCTGGATCAGGCGACGCAACAAATTGCGGTCCGTCGTCACCGTCAGCGATGACGGCATGATCGTCAGCTCGAGCTTCTTTTCGGCGGCCAGCGGTTGGAAGTCGTTGCCGATCTGGCGCAGCAATCCGTCGAGGTTGAAGGCGGTATCGTCCGGCTTCATCGCACCGGCGTCGAGGCGGGAGATGTCGAGCACGGCGCCGAGAATGGTCTCGACCGATTCCAGCGAGGATTCGATGTTGACCGCTGCCTTGCCGGCAGGTCCCTTGCCGGCCTTCTCGATCAGCGACGAGCAATAGAGCCTGGCAGCGTTCAGCGGCTGCAGGATGTCGTGGCCAGCGGCGGCGAGGAAGCGCGTCTTGCCGAGATTGGCCTCCTCGGCCAGCATCTGCGCCTGCGCCAGTTCCTCGTTGACCCGGGTCAGTTCGATGGTGCGGGTCTTGACGCGCTGCTCCAGCGATTCATTGGCGCGTTTCAGCGCCAAATCCTGCTCGACGCGCCCGGAAATGTCGGCATAGGTGGCGACAATGCCGCCGTCCGGCATCGGGTTGGACCGCAGTTCCAGGATGCGGCCCGAGGTTTTCAGCTCCATCTGCCATGGGCTGACGAAACTGGTCAGCCGGTTGAGCATGGCCACGCGCTGCTCCGCCGGAATGTCGCCGCGCTCCGAGAGATGGCGCAGGATGCTGTCGAGCGAGACGCCGACCTGGCCCATCTCGTCGGGCAGGTCGAACAGGGCCCGGTACTGGCGGTTCCAGCAGATCAGGCGGAAATCGCGATCGAAGACGGTGATGCCTTGTTCCATCTGGTCGAGCGCGATCTGCAGCAAGTCACGGTTGTGCTGCAGCGCCTCGGTGGCGTCGTCGAGCAAGCGGAAGGCGTCCCTCGATTCGCGGTCGTGGCGCCGAAACAGCAGCGACAGGATCAGCCGCGCCGAGGAGGAGCCGACGGCGCTGGCCAGCAATTGCTCGGAAAAGCGGATGACGTCCATGCTCGCCTGCTCGTTGCCGTGCAGCGAGATTCCGTTGGTCTTTTCGAACGACTGGAAGGAGCGCTCGGTGCGCTCGACGCCGAGATAGCGCCCGATCGTGTCCTTGAGGTCGTTGACGGTGATGGCGGTGCGGAAGCGGCGCAGGCTGGGCATCGGGCCGGCATCGCGCGGCACGAAGATCGACGCCTGGATGCGTTCCAGCGGCACCGATGCGCGCGAGAGGGAACCCAGCACAAAGAACACCGCGTTGATCGACAGGCTCCACAACACGCCGTGGTTCAGCGGTTCGGCGACGGTGCCGAACAGGGCCTGCGGCCGCAACGCCTCGAAGCCGAACAGCCCGTGCACGATGATGCCGGTATCGGGTGCGGCAAGCGATGGAAACAACAGCGTGTAGCCCCAGACGAGGATGCCGGCGACCATGCCAAGTGCTGCGCCCCGGCCATTGGCGCCGCGCCAGATCAGCCCGCCGATCAGCGCCGGCGCGAACTGTGCGATCGCCGCGAACGACATCAGGCCGATCGACGACAGCCGCGCGCTGTTGGTGCTCTCGCGGTAGTAGAGGAAGGCGATGAACAAAAGGATGAAGATCGCCCCGCGCCGAACATTGAGGATGAGCGTCGACCAGTCTTCGGTCTCGGACGTCGAGGTCTTGAGCAGGCGGCGCACGAACAACGGAATGACGAGGTCGTTGGAGATCATGATCGACAGCGCCACGCTCTCGACGATCACCATCGCGGTTGCCGCCGACAGCCCGCCGATGAAAGCCGCCATCGCCAGCACGTCATGGCCGCTGAACAAGGGCAGCGACAGCACGTAGAGATCGCTGCTGGTCCCGGTGCCGACCAGCGAAAGGCCGGCAAAGGCGATCGGCAGCACGAACAGATTGATCGCCACGAGGTAGAGCGGAAACACCCATGTCGCGGTGCGCAACTCGGCCTCGCCACGGTTCTCGACGATGGTGACGTAGAACTGCCGCGGCAGCATGATGATGGCAAAGCCGCTCAGGCAGGTCAGCACCAGCCAGGTGGCGAGCGAGGTGTTGTAGCTCATCGCCTGCCGAACCTGTGCATTCTGCGCGAGCTTGTCGACCATGTCGCCCGGGCCGCCGAAGATCAGGAAGGTGACCATCAGGCCGATGGCCAGGAAGGCGGCGAGCTTGACCACGGTTTCGACGGCCACCGCCAGCACCAGCCCGTCCTGGTGTTCGGTGGCGTCGGCGTGGCGTGTGCCGAACAGCACCGCAAACAGCGCCAGCAGCATGGCGACGACCAGCGAGATGTCGCTGACGAAGGGATCGAAGGAGGGCGGCGATCCCGTATAGTGCTCGACCATCAGGCTGACCGAACCGGAGATCGCCTTCAACTGCAGCGCGATGTAGGGGACCGCGCCGATGGTGGCGATCAGCGTGGCGATCGCCGCGACAGTAAAACTCTTGCCGTAGCGTGCGCCGAGGAAGTCGGCGATCGAGGTGATCTTCTCCGTCTTGGCCAGCCGCACGATGCGGTTGAGCAGCGGGAAGCCGAACACGAAGACCAGCACCGGGCCGGTATAGATACCCAGGAATTCGAGGCCGCGTTCGGAAGAGAGGCCGACCGAGCCGAAGAAGGTCCAGGACGTGCAGTAGATCGCGAGGCTGAGCGCGTAGATGAAGGGCCGGGCTCGGCTCGGCTCTGAAATGGCCGAGCGGCGGTCGCCCAGGCTGGCGATGGCGAACAGCAGCGTCACATAGGCGATCGCGATGATGACGATGAACAAGCCCTGCACGCCGGCAAGATCCTCCCTGTGCCGAATTTCAACCCGGCTTGCCCAGACGCAATCACAGCTTGGCGTCCGAGTCCATCACGGCTTTGGGTGCATGAAGGCCGTGATTTCCGGGACTGCCGCCGGGTAAGGAGAAACCGGTTGCTTTCTCCTTTTTGCCGATGTTGCAACCGGAGGTTTTTGTTATGTTGCCTCAGGTCGATGCCCGCAAGGACGGAAACGGCAGTTCGGCCGGTCACGACAAGGAGGGTCGAATGCTGAAAGAATTCCAGGAATTCATTTCCAAGGGCAATGTGATGGACCTTGCGGTCGGCGTCATCATCGGCGCGGCCTTCGGCAAGATCGTAGATTCTCTTGTCAACGACATCATCATGCCGATCGTCGGCGCGATTTTCGGCGGCTTGGACTTCAACAACTATTTCCTGGGGCTCTCCTCGGCCGTCAACGCCACCTCGCTGGCGGACGCCAAAAAGCAAGGCGCTGTTTTCGCCTATGGCAGCTTCATCACCGTGGCGCTGAACTTCATCATCCTCGCTTTCATCATCTTCCTGATGGTCAAGGCAGTGAACAACATGCGCAAGCGGCTTGAACGCGAGAAGCCGGCTGCACCAGCCGCTCCGCCGCCAGCCGATGTCGCGCTGCTCACCGAAATTCGCGACCTGCTCGCCAAGAGATAGACAGATCAGGTTCTTCTGGACCAAAACCCCGGTCGTTCGCGGCCGGGGTTTTCTGTTTTCGCATCTGGTAAGGAGCGCTGATGAACGCCGAGATCGGAACGGACCCGCCCATGACCCTGATCAACAGCTTGCGCACGGAAGCCCGCGCCGCGCCCGAAAGCGGCATTGTCGCCGTCGTCAATTACGGCCGCCTGCGCGAAGGCATGATCCCGCTCTGGGCCGGCGAGGGCGACCTGCCGACGCCTGCGTTCATCACCGATGCCGCGTCCAAAGCGCTGGCCGGTGGCGAGACGTTCTACACTTGGCAGAGGGGCATCCCCGATCTCAGGCAGGCGCTTTCCCGTTACTATGCCAGGCATTTCGGCAAGAATTTCCCCGAGGAGCAATTCATCGTCACCGGGTCCGGCATGCATGCCATCCAGCTGGCACTCGACGCGCTCGCAGGCGCCGGCGACGAGGTGGTCTACCTGTCGCCGGCCTGGCCGAATTTCGATGCCGCAGCAGGGATATCGGGAGCCGTTCCGGTGGCGGTCACGCTCGATCATTCCGGCAATGGCTGGTCCTGCGACGTCGAGAAGATTGCGGCGGCGATCACGCCGCGCACCAAGGCGCTGTTCATCAACACGCCGTCGAACCCAACCGGTTGGACCGCCGATCATGAGACCTTGCAGGCGATCCTCGATCTGGCGCGCGCGAGAAACCTCTGGATCATCGCCGACGAGATCTATTCGCTGTTCCACTACAGCCACGGCCGTGCGCCGTCCTTCCTCGACATCGCCACTGCGGAAGACCGCATCCTGTTCGTCAACAGTTTTTCCAAGAACTGGGCGATGACCGGCTGGCGTGTCGGCTGGATCAAGACCCATCCGAGCTTGCAGCAGGTGTTCGAGAACCTGATCCAGTATTCCAACTCCGGCGTCGCCCAGTTCATGCAGCGCGGCGCGGTTGCCGCCCTTGATGAGGGTGACGCCTTCGTTGCCGAACAGGTGGAGCGGGCACGCAAGGCGCGCGATCTGGTCTGCGATATTCTCGGAGCCACAGGCCGAGCCCGGTTCACCGTGCCGCAAGGCGCATTCTATCTGTTCTTCACCGTCGACGGCATTACCGATTCCCGCGCGGCTGCATTCGACATCGTCGACAAAGCCAATGTCGGCCTGGCGCCCGGCACCGCCTTCGGTCCCGGCGGCGAAGCCTTCCTCAGGCTGTGCTTCCACCGCCGCCTCGACCAGATCGAGGAAGCGGCGCACCGATTGGCGAAGTGGATGAAGACAGTTTGAGGATTGGGCTGGACATGAAAGCCGGCGCGTTTGAAGATTCTGGACCGCCTCACCCCTCGGCCGCGGTAACGGCATGGATCCTAGGGGCTGCGCCGCGTCGCTTCGCTCCTTGCTCCGCCCTAGGATGACGAAGTGAAAGATGCCTCAGCTAATCTCGAAGGTCGGCCATTGCTACGATGCCAGCTCTAACTTCTGTGACTAGCCAGAAGCCCCCGCGCCTTCGTCATCCTAGGGCGTAGCAGTCGCGAAGCGACGTCGCGGAGACCCTAGGATCCATGCCGTGACGTCGGAGCGTCGCGGCGTTGGAAGCAATCGACAGGCGCAAACAGCAACGGGCTTCAGCCGCCTGACTTGGGTACCAGCAGCGGTATGATCCGGTCGCTCTTCGCCACCGAAGGCCGGCCGGCGGAGCCATAGGGAATGCCGAGTGCATCCCAGGTCTCGACCAGCGCGTCCTGCAACTCGGCGATCAGCGCATCGGAATGAAACGGCGTCGGCGTGATGCGCAGCCGCTCGGTGCCGCGCGGCACCGTCGGGTAGTTGATCGGCTGGATGTAGATGCCGTGCACGCCGAGCAGGCGGTCGCTGGCCATCTTGCAGGCCTCCGGATCGCCGACCAGTAGGGGTACGATATGGGTCGGTGAGTCCATCACAGGCAGGCCGGCGGCCGAAAGGATCTGCTTGGTTCGTGTCGCCTGCTGCTGCTGGGCGTCGCGCTCTGCCTGCGAGCGCTTGAGATGGCGGATCGACGTGGTCGCCGCGGCCGCGATCGCCGGCGGCAGCGCCGTGGTGAAGATGAAGCCCGGCGCGTAGGAGCGCACGGCGTCGATCACGGCACTTGTGCCGGTGATGTAGCCGCCCAGCGTGCCGAACGCCTTGGCCAGCGTGCCTTCGATGATGTCGATGCGGTCGGCCAGGCCTTCGCGCTCGGTGATGCCGCCGCCGCGCGGTCCATACATGCCGACGGCATGGACCTCGTCGATATAGGTCATGGCGTTGTAGCGTTCGGCGAGCTCGACGATCTGCCTGATCGGCGCGATGTCGCCATCCATCGAATAGACGCTTTCGAAGACGATCAGCTTGGCGCGTTCGCGGCCGGCCGCCTGCAGCAGGCTTTCCAGATGCGCGACATCATTGTGGCGGAAGATCTTCTTTTCGGCGCCCGAGCGCCGCACACCTTCGATCATCGAGGCGTGGTTCAATTCGTCCGAGATGATCAGGCAGTTGGGCAAAAGCCTGGCGATGGTCGAAATCGAGGCTTCATTGGAGACAAAGCCGGAGGTGAAGACGAGCGCCGCTTCCTTGTCGTGCAGGTCGGCAAGCTCCAGTTCGAGCTCGACCAGCGGGTTGCTGGTGCCGGAAATGTTGCGGGTGCCGCCGGCGCCCGAACCCATCTTGCCGGCCGCATTCTGGAAAGCGGCGATGACGTCGGGATGCTGGCCCATGCCGAGATAGTCATTGGAGCACCAAACGGTGATTTCCTCGGCGCGGCCATTGGAACGCCAGATGGCGCGCGGAAACTTGCCCGCGATGCGCTCCAGGTCGGCGAAAACGCGATAGCGACGCTCGGCATGGAGCTGGTCGATCGCTTCCTCGAAGAACCGCTGATAATTCATGTCGACTTCCCAATTTTGCGCGGGATCATAATCATTGCCCTATTGGTCGTCCACCGGGCCTTTTTGGTCAAAATGCCACGCCCCGGACCTGTTCCTAACGACCACGGATCGTGGCCTATTCCCTTGATGTGGATCAATTTTGTTTCAGGACGATGCCACATGCCGACAACGTCGGTTACCACGAGTTCTAATGGCCAGGCGGCAGGCTTTCCAGTAGAGCGGGGGTTGAGACAGTTTCCGATAAATCTTGAGATGCGAGGTCACGGATGACAGTTTTGGTAACAGGCGGCGCCGGTTATATCGGCAGCCATATGGTCTGGGAGCTGCTGGATGCCGGCGAGAGCGTGGTCGTTCTCGACCGTCTTTCGACCGGTTTCGAATGGGCGGTGGCGCCGGAGGCAAAGTTGGTTGTCGGCGATGTCGCCGACAGGGAATTGGTCGGCTCTATCATCAGGGACAATCATGTCGACGCGATCATCCATTTCGCCGGTTCGATCGTGGTCCCGGAATCGGTCGCCGACCCGCTCAGTTATTATGAGAACAACACGTCGAAGACGCGCACGCTGATCGAGACCGCGGTGCGCGAGGGCGTGCCCAATTTCATCTTCTCCTCGACCGCGGCCGTCTATGGCGGCGCCGGACTGGAGCCGGTGCGCGAGGATGCCCGCTTGGCGCCGGAATCGCCCTACGGCCTGTCCAAGCTGATGAGCGAATGGATGCTACGCGATGCGGCGATCGCGCACGGGTTGCGCTATACGGCACTACGCTACTTCAACGTCGCCGGCGCCGACCCGAAGGGCCGCACCGGCCAGTCGACGCCTGGCGCCACCCATCTGATCAAGGTTGCCTGCGAGACGGCGCTCGGCAAGCGGCCGTTCATGCAGGTGTTCGGCACCGACTATCCGACGCCGGACGGCACCTGCATGCGCGACTACATCCATGTCAGCGATCTGGCGGCGGCGCATCGCCTTGCCCTGCAGCGGCTGCGCGCCGGGGGACAAAGCCTCGTCGCCAATTGCGGCTACAGCCATGGCTACTCGGTGCTCGAGGTCATCGACAGCGTGCGCCGCGCCTTCGGCCATGATTTCGAGGTGAAGATGGGCGATCGCCGTCCCGGCGACGCCGCGGCGGTGGTTGCCAATTCGGATCTCGCCCGCGCGGAACTCGGCTGGACCCCGCAACGCGACGATCTCGACCAGATCGTTGCCGACGCGCTTGCCTGGGAGCGCATCCTGACCGGCAAGAACTCCGCGCGGGGCTGAGCCGGGTTCCCCCAAGGGCTCGCAAGGCACGCGGCGAAGCGCTATTGAAGGCATTCGCGGCACGGCGTGGAGGCGTTGCGTCGCGTGGAGTCTTTGGGGGATGGCATGAAAATAACGGTGCTCGGGGCCGGTGTCGTCGGTACGGCCGCCGCCTATTATCTGGCGAGTGACGGCCACGAGGTCACCGTGATCGAGCGCCATGCGGCGCCGGCGCGCGGCACCAGTCAGTCGAACGCCGGCCTGGTCTCGCCAGGCGATGCCACCGCCTGGGCTTCGCCGGCGGCGCTGAAGACCTTCCTGCGTGCGCTCTACAACCATGATCTCGGCATCAAGGTCCGGCTGCGCTTCGATCCCTATTTCCTCGCCTGGAGCCTGCGCTTCCTGCGCCAATGCACGAAAGAGCGCCTGCGCGCCAACAGCCGGGTCAAGCTGCGCCTGGCGCTCTATTCGCGCGACTGCATCAACGCCATCTCAGCCGTTTCAGGCATTCACTATGACGAGCGCAAGAAGGGCATCCTTTATTTCTTCCGCTCGCAGCACAGCCTCGACACCGGCACCGACAATTATCGCTACCTGGCCGAGCACGGCCTGCCGATCGAGATCGTCGGTCGGGAGCGGCTGATCGAGCTTGAACCGGGTCTTGCCGGCGTGAAGGAAAAGATCGCCGGCGGCGTCTATTCGCCGATCGACCAGACCGGCGATTCCCGGCAGTTCGTGGAAAAGCTCGCGGCCTATTCAGCAGAAAAGCTCGGCGTGAAATTTCTCTACGGCACGACGGTTGAGGGCCTCGACATCGAGGGCGACCGGGTGCGCGCGGTGATGACTTCGGCCGGGCCGGTCGCCGGCGATGCCGTGGTCATCTCGATGGGACCGGAGAGCGGCCTTCTCGGGCGCCGCTACGGCATCGACCTGCCTGTCTATCCGGTGAAGGGTTATACCGCGACCATTCCGCTGGAGGACGAGAGCAAGGGGCCGACCATGGGCGGTGCCGACGAGGATCAGTTGATCGCCTATTCCAGGCTTGGCAACCGGCTGCGGCTCGCCTCGACCGCCGAATTCACCGGCTTCGACCGCAGCCATAAGCCCAGCGACTTCGCTGCCATGTTCAGGACCGGCAAGGATCTGTTCCCTGGTGCCTTCGACGAGAACAAGGCCGAGCTGTGGGCGGGCCTGCGGCCGATGATGCCGAACTCGGTGCCGGTCATCGGCCAGGCGCGCTACAAAAACCTCTATCTCGACACCGGCCACGGCCATGTCGGCTGGACCATGGCCTGCGGCTCGGGAAAATTCCTTGCCGACCTCGTCGCCGGCCGCAAGCCGGAGATCGACCCGCAAGGGCTGGTTTACGGAGGCTAAGATGTCGGGACCGCAAGTCGCCATCGACCTTGGCCGCATCGAGCGCAACGCCCGCACGATCGTCGAGCGCTGCGCGCTATCGGGCATCAAGGTGTTCGGCGTCACCAAGGGCACCTGCGGCATGCCGCAAGTGGCGCGCGCCATGCTGCGCGGCGGCGTTGCCGGCATCGCAGAATCGCGCTTCGAGAACATCCGCCGGCTGCGTGACAGCGGCATCAACGCGCCGATCATGCTGCTGCGCAGCCCGCCGATGGCGCGTGTCGAGGAGGTGGTGCGCACCGTCGACATCAGCCTGCAGTCGGAACTCGCCACCATCCGCGAGATTTCGCGTATCGCCGAGCGCATGGGCCGGGTTCACGACATCATGCTGATGATCGATCTCGGCGATCTCCGCGAAGGCATCTGGCCAAACGACCTTATTCCGACGGTCGAACAGATCCAGGAATTCAAGGGCGTGCGCATCGCCGGCATCGGCACCAATCTCGGCTGCTTCGGCGCCATCATGCCGACGCCGGAAAACCTCGGGCAACTCGTCGCCCATGCCTACAAGACCGAACGCCTGTCCGGCAAAAGCCTCGACTGGATTTCCGGCGGCGCCTCGTCGTCGCTGCCGCTGCTGCTCGAAGGCAGACTGCCGGCCGGCATCAACAATCTGCGGGTCGGCGAGGCGATCCTGCAGGGCGGCGTCGAGACCTTCCGCGACACGCCATGGGCGGAACTTGAACCCGATGCCTGCCGGCTGACCAGCGACATCATCGAGGTCAAGCTCAAGCCGTCACGGCCGATCGGCCAATCGGGCTACGACGCCTTCGGCAACCAGCCGGTCTTTCCCGACGAGGGCGACAGGCTGCGCGCTATCGCCAATATTGGCCGCGAGGACGTGCTGGTCGAGGGGCTGACGCCGATCGCCAAGGGGATACGGGTGCTCGGCGCCTCCAGCGACCATCTGCTGCTCGATGTCGCCGACGCCGATCCGCCGCCGGCCGTCGGCGACCGCGTCGCCTTCCGCATGAGCTATGGCGCCATGCTGTTGGCGATGACTTCGGAATATGTCGAGAAGGCCCCGATGCATGACGTCGAGGACTTTTCCGGCCGCAAGATGGTGCAGATCATGGCCGAGCAGGGGACAGCCGGCATCCTGGCCCGGGAAGGCACCGGCGCGCGGCTGGAAGCGATGAATTTCGACGTCGTGGAACTGGCCGATATCGAGCGGCCGCCATCGGGGCTGATCCGGCTGACAGTCGGTACCGACCGTCGCATCGTCCACAAGGCGCTGACCGCGACGGCGCGCGCGACGCATTCCTTCGGCCTGATCTGGATCGATTCCATAGCCGCCCTGATGCCCGAGGACGAGGACGGCATCGACCTGCCGGAAGGCTCGGTCCTGGCGCGCACCCTCGGCCTCGACCACAAGGCGGGCGCGCTGCAGCCGCAGCTGTCGCCGGAGAATGTCGTCATTGTCGGCCTCCGCCACGCCGACCCGGCCGAGGCGCGCGTGCTGAAGGACTCGCGCGTCTCCGCCTTCACCATGACCGACATCGACGCCATGGGCATGCGCGACCTGATGCATGAAGCGATCCGCATCGCCACGTCGGGCACGCAAGGTTTTCATGTCAGCTACTCGCCCACAGTGACTGAATTCGCCGGCTGGGCAGCGGGCTCCGGTGGGCTGACGGTGCGCGAAACGCATCAGGCGATGGAGGCGGTCGCGCTCTCCGGTGGTCTGTTGTCGATGGATGTTTCGGGTCTGACCGCAGGTCTGGAGCCACGGATCGGCACCGACGTGATCAACTTCGTCATGTCGGTTTTCGGCAAGCGGATCTTGTAGTCAGCCCTGCGCTTCGACCGCGGCGCGCCATGCGCTGACGTAGTCGGCCCAAACCGGGTCGGTCGGCGGCTCCATTCTTTCGCCTTTGCCTTGCGTCGTTGTCTGATCGGAGGCCAGGAGCGCCGCGCCGATGCTGGTGCCGGTGGCGGCTTCGGACGCAACAACGGCGCGTGCCGTGCTGGCTGCCAGCATGCCGACAAAGAGCCGGTTGCGGGCAAAGGGACCTTCGACAGTGGTCGGGCCGTCGGCGCCGATCAGGTCGAGGCAGGTCGCCGTCATCAAGGCCAGATAGAACGAGATGGCGGCAAAGCGCTGGCCATTGTTCATGCCGTCGGCGTTGAGCCATGTCGCAGCCTGATGCGGGAACGGCCCCGACCCTTGCTGGGTCGACGGCAGCAGCAGCACCTTTTGCGCCAGCACGGCGCCGACATCGGCTTCGGTCCACTGTTCCGGCTGGTCCTTCGTCAGCACGGAAAACTCGCGGCCACCCATGAAGCGCGCCGAGGGAACGGGATTGCCGAGTGCGTTGACATTGACCAGCGTGTCGCGCGCGGCATCCAGCGCAATCTGTTTGCCGCCGACTGCCATCGACACCACCCAGGTGCCGGTCGAGACGACGGAGAAAGGCGGTTTGTCGGACAGCAGATGCGGCAGCAGCGAGGCGTTGGAATCATGTAAGCCGCAGAACACTGGCGTTTGCGGATCGAGTCCGGTTCGCACCGCAACGATGGGCAGGATCGGGCCGAGGCGATCGCTCGCCGGCCGCACCGGCGCCATCAGGTCGCGCCATTCCAGGCTGTCGACCAATGATGAAAAATCCGCCTTCCAAGGGTTCCACAGATCGGTGTGGCAGCCGAGCGAAGTCACCTCGTTGGCGGCTATGCCGGTCAGGCGCAAGGCCCAGTATTGCGGGTACATCAGCATCGCGGCAGCCTTGGCGAATTCCGCCGCGAAGCTTTTCTGCTGCCAGAAGAATTGCGCAGCGAGATTGAGGCCGAGCGGCAGGCGCGGCGTGCCGGTCTCGGCGAAAGGCGGGCGGATCGCTTCATAATCCGCTGCCAGCCGGTCAGGGCCGTCGAATTCATAGTCGAGCACCGGCAGCACCAGCTCGCCCGCGGCATCGACCAGTGCGCCCGTCGCGCCATGGGTGGTGATCGATATGGCGTCGATGCGCTGCTCGCGGTTGAGGCTGGCAAGGCTGTCGAGGATGAACGTCCACAAGGCCTCGACATCGTGGTGCGGGTAGGGCGCCTGCCGCACCGGCGCATTGGCCATGCGGCGCAGCGCCATCTCGCTCAGCGTGGCGAGGTCGACCAGCGCCACCTTGGCGTTGGTCTTGCCGATGTCGATGACGGCCACGTGGCGCATCGCACTCATGCCATATGGAACACGGTTTCCAGCGGCACGGCCACCGGCTCGTTGTCCGGCCTGGTTTCCATGATGTCGGCCATGTGTGCCCACCAGCGCTGCATCACCGGATGCTTGGGCAGTTCGTCCATGCCGTGGTCGTCTCGCCGCCACAGCACGCCGAACAGGATATTGGTCTCCTCGTCGAGGTAGATGGAGTAATCGGAGACGCCGGCCTGCTTCAGCAGTGATACCAGCGCCGGCCAGATCTCGTCGTGACGCTTCCTGTACTCGGCCTTCATGCCGGGCTTCAGCTTCATCTTGAACGCGTATTTCTCAGGCATCAGCGCCCTCCGCGCAGCCGCCGCCAGACGATCGGCAGCGCGATGACGATGATCAGCAGCAGGCCGATGAAGATCGACATGACGATGCCGGGCACATTGAGCAGGCCAAGCCCGAAGGTCACCAGCCCCATGATGAAGGCGGCGAGCACGACGCCCAGAATGCTGCCTGCGCCGCCGAGAATGCTGACGCCGCCGAGCACCACCATGGTGATGACTTCCAGTTCGTAACCCTGTGCAATCGACGGCCGTGTCGAGCCAAGGCGCGAGGTGATCAGCACCGAGGCGATGCCCGACATCAGCCCGGTCAGGCAGAACAGGATGAACTTGGTGCGGCCGACGCGCACGCCGGAAAATTGCGCTGCGACCGGATTGTTGCCTATGGCAAAGACGCGTCGGCCGAAACTCGTGCGGTGCAGCAAGAACCAGTAGACGACGGCCGCAATGAGGAAGAGCACCAGTTCGAACGACACCACCCACCAGACATAGCCCTGGCCGAAAAAGGCGAAGCTTGAGGGGTAGCCCTTGTAGGCCTGGTCGCCGAGGATGATGAAGGCGATGCCGCGAAACAGGCTCATCGTGCCGATGGTGACGACGATGGAGGGCAGCCCGAGCCTTGTCACCAGCAACCCGTTGAAGGCGCCGCAGCCGAGCCCGACGACGATGCCGATCAGCACCAGCACCGGTGTGCCGGCGCCGGCCTGCACCGCCATGCCCATCATCGTCGAGGCGAGCGCGATGATGGCGGCGACGGACAGGTCGATCTCGCCCGAAATGATCAGCAGCGCCATGGCGAAGGCGATCAGGCCCTTCTCGGTGAAATTGAAGGTGAGATCGGACAGCGAGTACGGGTCGAGGAAATAGGGCGAGGCGAAGCTGTTGATGGCGAAGATGGCGACGGCCACCACGACCAGCAGTGCTTCCCAGGAAAAGATCGCGGAACGCAGTGGCTTGTCGAGCCGGTCGGGAATGTGGCGCGGGGCGGGGATGTCGGTCATGTCACCGCTTCCACCTTTCTGAGGATGATGCGGCCCTGCTGGCGTTCGCCGCGCGCATTGAGCACGACGGCCAGAATGATGGCGCTGCCCGAAATCGCCATCTGCCAGAAGGGCGAGATGTTGATGACCGGCAGCGCGTTGGAAATGATGCCGAGGAACAGCGCGCCGAGCACCGCGCCGCCGACCGAGCCGATGCCGCCGGCGATCGAGATGCCGCCGATAACGCAGGCGGCGATGATGTTGAGCTCATAGCCGTTGGCGACCTCGACCGAGGCGATGACGTAACGCGAGATCCAGAGGTAGCCGGAAAGCCCGCCGATCATGCCGGAGATGCAGAAGACGATGAACTTCGTCCGGCCGACATCGATGCCGGCATAGACCGATGCCGTCGGGTTGACGCCGATGGCATAGATCGAGCGGCCGAGCGCGGTGCGCGTCATCAAGACGAAGAACAGCCCGATGACCAGGATGGCGATCCACGACAGCACCGGAATGCCGAGGAAGGCGGCGCGCTGAAAGCCGATGAAGTCCGGGCTCATCTTGTCGGCGTTGACCCACGCACCGCCGGACAGGACGAAGGTGGCGCCGCGATAGATGGTCAGCGTGCCCAACGTCACCACGATCGAGGGGATGTTCAGCCGCCACACCAAAAGGCCGTTGATGGCGCCCAGCACCAGTCCGACGGCCAGCGCGATAACGATCAGCAGCGGGATCGGGATCGCCGGATGCGCGGCGTTCAGCATCGCCACCACCATGCCGGTGAAGCAGAGGTTGGACGCCATTGACAGATCGATCGACCGGGTCAGGATGACAACCATCTGGCCAAGCGCCAGGATCATCAGGATCGAGGTGTCGTTGAACACCTGGCGCAGATTGCCGGGGTCGGCAAAGGCCGGGAAGCGCGTCGAGATCAATCCGATCAGCACGACGATGGCCGCGAACAGCCAGATTTCGCGGTATTTGAGGAAAGCCTTCATGCCGCGATCCCTGCTGCCGTCCTGACCAGCGTTTCGGCGTCCAGTCCCTTGTTGTCGTAGACCGCCGCGACGAGACCCTCGCGCATGACGACGACGCGGTCGGACATGCCGAGGATTTCGGGCAGTTCGGACGACACCATGATCACCGACAGGCCTTGCGCCACCAGCTCGGCCATGAAGCCGTGCACCGCGGCCTTGGAGCCGATATCGATGCCCTTGGTCGGCTCGTCCAGGATGATGACCTTGGGCGCGGTTGCCAGCCATTTGGCGATGACGATCTTCTGCTGGTTGCCGCCAGACAGCGTACCGACATCCTGACTGAGCGAAGAGGCGCGCAGGTCGAGCCGCTCGGTGTAGGAGCGGGCCAGATCGAATTCTTCCGCCAGCCGCAGCAGGCCGGATCTGGAGGTACGCTTGAGCGAAGGCAGCGAGACGTTCTGGAAGATCGGCAGGCCGATCACCACGCCTTGCTTGCCGCGCTCCTCCGGCACATAGACGATGCCGGCATCGATCGAATCCGCCGCCGATTTCGGCGCGATCGTCTTGCCTTCCAGCGTGATCGTGCCGGCTGAGGTGCGGGTGATGCCCGATATCGCCTGCATCACCTCGCTGCGCCCGGCGCCGACAAGGCCGTAGAAACCGAGGATTTCGCCCTTGTGCAATTCGAAGCCGATGTCGTTGAATTCGGTCGGGTGCGACAGGCCGGAAACGGAGAGCACAGGCGCGCCGATCTCGGCCTTGCGCTGCGGGAAGATGTGGTCGACCGCGCGGCCGACCATCAGGCGCACGATCTGGCTCTGGCCGGCATCCTTGATCAGGCCTTCGCCGACCATCTCGCCATCGCGGAACACCGTGTAGCGGTCGGCGATGCGGTAGATCTCGTCGAACTTGTGGCTGATGAACAGGATCGCCTTGCCTTCGCTCTTGAGGAACTCGATGAGCAGGAAAAGCTCCTCGATCTCCTTCATCGAAAGCGCGGCGGTCGGCTCGTCCATGATGACGATCTGCGCGTCGATAGACATGGCTCGCGCGACGGCGACCAGATGCTTGTTGGCGATGCCGAGGTCCTTCAGCCGCGCGTCGGCGTCGATATGGCCTGCATGCATGGTGTCGAGCACTTCGCGCGCATTTTTGCGCATCGTGCGCCAGTCGATGGTGCCGAAGCGCGTGCGCGGCGCGTGGCCGAGAAAGATGTTTTCGGCAACCGTCAAATCGTCGAACAGCACGGTTTCCTGGTGGATGGCGGTGACGCCATAGCCGAAGGCGGCATGCGCGCTGGGCAGGGTGACGGCCTCGCCGTCGATGCTGATGGTGCCCGCATCGGGCTGGTAGATGCCGGTCATGATCTTGACCAGCGTCGACTTGCCGGCGCCGTTTTCGCCGATCAACGCGGTGACCTCGCCCGGATAGAGCGACAGGCTGACATTGTGCAGCGCGCGCACGCCGGGAAAGCTCTTGGAGATGCCGGACAGCGTCAGGCGTGGGGCTGCTTTACCCTCCCCCTTGTGGGAAAGGTCGCAAACAAGGTGAGCGGGGTCTACAGGCATATCAAGGTCCTGGCACATGGAGATGTCGCCACCCGCATATAGATTCTTACGAAGAGGGACCCCCACCCTAACCCTCCCCACAAGGGGGAGGGAACGCTGCCGCGCGCTCTGTATCTCCGCTCTTGCATCCAGGCCTCAGTAATTTGCAGAGATCAGCACCAGCAGGGTCTCCCTCCCCCTTGTGGGGAGGGATTAAGGGTGGGGGGTACGTGCCGGGCCAACATTTCAGAAATATGCAAATGCCCTCCCCACAAGGGGGAGGGTGCAACCGCTCCAGATCAATAGATCTTGGAGAATTTCTCGATGTTGGTCTTGTCGAACTGGAAGGGCGGAGCCATCGCGGCCGAGTTGGTGTCGTCGAGCGTGACCTTGCCGACGCGGCCGATCGACAGCGTGGCGCCGGGCTTGGCCTCTTCCTTCTTCACCGCCAGATCATGGGCGAGGTAGACGGCCGAGTAGCCGAGATCGATCGGGTTCCACAGCGCAACCGCCTGGCTGGAACCGTTGTCGATGAACTTCTTGAACTCGGACGGCAGCGCGAGACCGGTGACATTGACCTTGCCGATGAGGTTCTCGTCGGTGACGACTTGGGCGGCGGCAACGACGCCGACGGTGGTCGGCGCGATGATCGCCTTGAGGTTCGGATAGGACTTCAGCAGACCCTTGGCTTCGTCGGTGCTCTTGGCGGAGTCGTCATCGCCATAGACCGTGGCGACGAGTTTGATCTTGGGGAACTTCTCCGGCAGGATCTTCTTGGCCGCATCGATCCAGGCGTTCTGGTTGGTCGCGGTCGACGACGCTGACAGGATGGCGACGTCGCCGCCTTCCGGCAGGTAGTCGGCCGCGAGCTTGATGATGGTCTCGCCGATCAGGCCGGTGTCGGACGGGTTGAGGTGAAGCTGGCGGCCTTCCTTGGCGACGCCCGAATCCCACGAGATGACGGTGATGCCGCGTTCCATGGCCTTCTTCAGCACCGGCACCAGCGCGTCGGCGTCATTGGCCGAAATGGCGATGGCGTTGACCTTCTGGGCGATCAGCGAATTGACCACTTCGATCTGCGCTTCCGCGGTCGCCTTGGTCGGGCCGGTGTAGATGATGTCGACATCGCCGAGTTCCTTGGCCGCCTCTTCGGCGCCTTTGTTGGCGGCATCGAAGAAGCCGTTGCCGAGCGACTTCACCACCAGCGCGATCTTGACGTTTTCTGCGTAGGCTGCATTCACGAACATGGCGGCAGAGAATGCCGCCGTCACCATCAATTTCTTCAAGAAGCTCATCGAATATCCTCCCTTGAGCGTTGCATTCCATCACCGCTGCGGGCGTGAGGGTGTCTCAGGCCTGCAGTGAAGATTCTTCCTTTGCCGACTTGCGGGCGACGATCAGCGTCACGCCTGCGGTTTCCAACATCTTGGCTTCGCGATCCTCGATCCCGTCATCGGTGATGACGGTGGCGATGCGCGACAGGCCGCACAGGATCAGGCTGGAGCGCTTGCGGAATTTCGAGGAATCGACCAGCACCACCAGCTCGTCGGCCTGGTCGATCAGTTTCTGCTCCGCCTGGATCAGCAGGGGATCGCCTTCCATCAGCCCGAGCGGCCCCAGCCCCTGCGCGCCCATGAACATGCGGCGCGCGTAGAAATTGCGCGTCACGTCATTGTCGAAGGGCGACAGGATGATGTTCTGCTCGCGATAGATGGTGCCGCCCGACAGCATTACCGTGTTCTTCGAGTGCTTGAGCAGGTGCTCGGCGATCGGGAACGAATTGGTGAAGATCGGCATGCGGCGGCCGGTCAGGAAATGCACCATCTGGAAGGTGGTGGTGCCGCCATTGATGATGATCGGTTCGCCGTCCTTGCACAGCTCCACCGCTTCGCGGGCAATTGCCCGCTTTTGCGAGGCGTTGATCGTTTCGTTGACGGAAAAGGGCCGGCCGGCCAGCCCGATGAACTGTGGCGGCGAGATCGCCTCGGCGCCACCGCGCACACGGCGAAGGCGCTTTTGAACGTGGAGGGCCGCGATATCGCGCCGGATTGTCGCCTCGGAAGACTCCGTCAGGTCGACCATCTCCTGCACCGTCACAACAGGCTTTTCCTGGACGGCGGACAGAATGATCCTGTGGCGCTCTTTTTCGTGCATGGTTCCTCCCTGCCTGAGCATCTAGGCACCCAAAACGCGCAGTGTCAATCATTTCCGATCATATAATTTCATTGTGCAGTGCAGTATGATCGATGTTGATCGTTTGTGATTGACAAGTTGGCCGCTTCCGTGGAAATTCGGGTCAAATGGGCCGCACCGTTTGCGTGCCTTTCGGGAGGATACCCTATGCTCGACAAGCGCACCGGCGCGCGCCTCGCCAATCTGTGGGATGAGGCCAAGGCTCAAACGATGAGCGAGCCGGAACTTCTGGTCTATCGCTCGAACACACTCGGCTCCGACAAGCGTGTCACCAACTATGGCGGCGGCAACACGTCCTCGAAGATGTGGCAGAAAGACCCGCTCACCGGCGAGAGCGTCGAAGTGCTGTGGGTCAAGGGATCGGGCGGCGACAGTGCTTCGATCAAGCTTGATGGTTTTGCCACGCTCTACATGGACAAGCTGCGCGCGCTGAAAGGCCTATATCGGGGCGTTGAGCACGAAGACGAGATGGTGGGGTATCTGCCTCACTGCACGTTCAATCTGAATCCGCGCGCGGCCTCGATCGACACGCCGCTGCATGCCTATGTGCCGAGGCCTTTTGTCGACCACATGCATCCCGACGCCATCATTGCCATTGCCGCGGCGAAAGATTCCAAGGCGCTGACCAAGGAGATCTTCGGCGACGCCATAGGCTGGTTGCCCTGGAAGCGCCCCGGCTTCGAACTCGGCCTGTGGCTGGAGAAATTCTGCCTCGAACATCCCGCCGCCAAGGGCGTCATTCTGGAAAGCCACGGCCTGTTCACCTGGGGCGACACCCCTGTGGAATGCTACGAGACGACGATCTCGGTGATCAACCAGGCGATCGAATGGTTCGAGCGCCGCTCCGAGGGCCTCGCGATCTTTGGTGGTGAAGTGGTCAAGTCGCTCGACGCCACTGAGCGCCGTGCCATCGCGGCAAAACTGATGCCGAGGATCCGCGGCCTGATCTCGGAAAAGAGCCACAAAACGGGCCATTTCGATGATTCCGCCGCCGTGCTCGAATTCGTCAACTCCAGGGATTTGCGGCCGCTGGCAGCACTCGGCACGTCGTGCCCTGACCATTTCCTGCGCACCAAGATCCGTCCGCTGGTCATCGAGTTCGATCCGGCAAAGCCTGACGTCGATGCCGTCATCGCGCGGCTTGCCGATGACGTGGCTGCCTATCGCGTTGGCTACCAGGCCTATTACGACAGCTGCAAGCATGCGGATTCGCCCGCCATCCGCGATCCAAATGCCGTTGTCTATCTGATGCCCGGCGTCGGCATGTTCACCTTCGCCGGCGACAAGGCGACGGCCCGCATTTCGGGTGAGTTCTACGTCAACGCCATCAACGTCATGCGCGGTGCATCGACCGTCTCGTCCTATGTCGGCCTGCCCGCACAGGAAGCCTTCGACATCGAATACTGGCTGCTCGAGGATCTGAAGCTGCAGCGCATGCCGAAGCCGAAGTCGCTTGCCGGCCAGATCGCGCTGGTCACCGGCGGCGCAGGCGGCATCGGCCGCGCCACGGCCGACCGCCTGCTGCGCGAAGGCGCCTGCGTCGTGCTGGCCGACATCGACGAGGCAGCGCTGGCCAGCGCCAATGACGAACTGGCCAAGGCCTATGGCAAGGATTTTGTCCGGCCGGTGCTGATCAATGTCACCTCGGAGGACCAGGTCATCTCGGGCTTTGCCGAGACGGCGGTCGAGTTCGGCGGTATCGACATTCTGGTGTCGAATGCTGGCCTTGCCACCTCGGCGCCGATCGAGGAGACGACGCTGGCGCTGTGGAACAAGAACATGGACATCCTGTCGACCGGCTATTTCCTGGTCTCGCGGGAAGCGTTCCGGCTGTTCAGGGTGCAGAAGATCGGCGGCAACATCGTCTTCGTCGCGTCGAAGAACGGCCTTGCCGCCTCGCCCAACGCCGCCGCCTATTGCACCGCCAAGGCCGCCGAGATCCATCTCGCCCGCTGCCTGGCGCTGGAGGGCGCGGAAGCCCAGATCAGGGTCAATGTCGTAAACCCGGACGCGGTGCTGCGCGGCTCGAAGATCTGGACCGGCGAGTGGAAGGAACAGCGCGCCGCAGCCTACAAGATGTCGACCGACGATCTGGAGGAGCACTACCGCTCGCGTTCGATGCTGAAACGCTCGGTGTTCCCGGAAGACATCGCGGAGGCGATCTATTTCTTTGCCTCCGACATGTCGGCCAAGTCCACCGGCAACATCATCAATGTCGACGCGGGCAACGCTCAGAGCTTTACGCGATAATTTCTTACCCTCCCCCTTGTGGGGAGGGTCGGCAGGCAGTCGCCGCGAAGCGGTGAGTGCTTGCCGGGGCGGGGGTAACCCCGCCGGCCCTGCTGGCTGAAGCAGCACCATCGGGAGGAACCGCCAGTGTCCGAATCCATCATCTCCGCCGACCTCGTCGACAAGGACAATGCCGCGCGCAAGGCCAACCTCGAGCGCGACTACGCCTCGCTGGGCGAGCGCCTCGACCGTCGCGGCATCGCCATCGACGCCATCCGCGACAAGGTCGAGAAATTCGCCGTGGCGATCCCGTCCTGGGGCGTCGGCACCGGCGGTACGCGCTTTGCCCGCTTTCCCGGCGCCGGCGAGCCGCGCGACATCTTCGACAAGATCGAGGACTGCGCCGTCATCAAGCAATTGACGCAGGCGACGCCGACCGTTTCCCTGCACATCCCGTGGGACAAGGCCGACCCGAACCGGCTGAAGCAGGCGGCCTCGCGCTTTGGCCTCGGCTTCGACGCCATGAACTCCAACACCTTTTCCGACGCCAAGGACCAGAAGCTCTCCTACAAATTCGGCTCGCTGTCGCATGCCGACGCCGGCACGCGTAGGCAAGCGGTCGAGCACAATTTCGAATGCATCGAGATCGGCAAGACGCTCGGCTCCAAGGCGCTGACGGTGTGGATCGGCGACGGTTCGAACTTTCCAGGCCAGGTCAATTTCGCCAAGGCGTTCGAGCGCTATCTCGACGCCATGAAGGAGGTTTATGCCGGACTGCCCGCCGACTGGAAGCTGTTCAGCGAGCACAAGATGTACGAGCCGGCCTTCTATTCCACCGTCGTGCAGGACTGGGGCACCAACTACATGATCGCGCAAGAGTTGGGCGACAAGGCGTTCTGCCTTGTCGACCTTGGCCACCATGCGCCCAACGTCAACATCGAGATGATCGTCTCGCGGCTGATCCAGTTCAAGAAACTCGGCGGCTTCCATTTCAACGATTCGAAATATGGCGACGACGATCTCGATGCCGGTTCGATCGATCCCTACCGGCTGTTCCTCGTCTTCAACGAACTGGTCGATGCCGAACTGTCCGGCGCCGAGGGTTTCGACCCGGCCCATATGCTCGACCAGAGCCATAACGTCACCGACCCGATCGAAAGCCTGATGCTGTCGGCGGTCGAGGTGCAGCGCGCCTATGCGCAGGCGCTGCTGGTCGACCGCAAGGCGCTGGAAGGTTTTCAGGACAGCAACGACGCGCTGATGGCGACGCAGACGCTGAAAGCCGCCTACCGCACCGATGTCGAGCCGATCCTTGCCATGGCGCGTCTGAAGACGGGCGGCGCCATCGACCCGATTGCCGCCTATCGGGCGGCGGGTTACCGCGCCAAGGTCGCGGCGGAACGGCCTGCGGTCGCCGGTGGAAGCGGCGGGATTGTCTGAGGCCGAGCCAGTCCCCCTCATCCGGCCGCTTCGCGGCCACCTTCTCCCCGAGGGGAGAAGAGACGCGCGTCAACGTCGGTGACCTCCTCTCCCCTCGGGGAGAGGTCGGATTGCCCCGAATTGCTCTTTGCAATTCGGTTGGCAATCCGGGTGAGGGGGCTCTTTCTCACGCTCCTTCAATTGTTATTGGACTCGATCGGTCCAACACGGTCTTCTAGGCGTCCCCCGCCCGGAGAACCGCCATGCCTCTCAACCGTCGGACACTGATCGCCGCCAGTCTTTCCATCACCTTTGCCCTGTCGCCGTTGACATGCGTCTTCGCGGCATCGCCGACGCCGGCCAAGGGCGAGCACGGCATGGTGGTGACGGCCCAGCATCTGGCGTCCGAAGTCGGCATCGAGGTCTTGAAGAAGGGCGGCAATGCTGTCGATGCCGCGGTTGCCGTCGGCTATGCGCTCGCCGTCGTCTACCCCAATGCCGGCAATATCGGCGGCGGCGGCTTCATGACCATTCGCTTCAAGGACGGCAAATCGACCTTCCTCGATTTCCGCGAGCGCGCGCCGCTGGCGGCGACCAAGACCATGTATCTCGACAAGGACGGCGACCCGGTGAAGGGCGCCAGCCTTGACGGCTATCTCGCGGTCGGCGTGCCGGGCTCGGTGGCTGGTTTGGAGATGGCCCGCGAAAAATATGGCAAATTGTCCCGGCAGGATCTGATGGCGCCGGCGATCAGCTATGCCAAGGACGGATTCATCCTCAATCAGGGCGACGCCGCCTCTTTTGCCGGCAACGCCGACAGGCTGGCGAAGGACCCTGCGGCCGCCGCCGCCTTCCTCAAGCCCGATGGCAAGCCCTACGGCATCGGCGAGCGCCTGGTCCAGCCCGACCTCGCGGCGTCGCTTGCCGCCATTTCCGAAAAGGGCCCGGATGCCTTCTACAAAGGCGCCATCGCCGATGCCATCGTCAAAGCGAGCGGCGCCAAGGGCGGCATTCTGGCCAAGCCGGATTTCGAGCAATATGCGGTGCGTGAGCTGAAGCCCGTTACCTGCACCTATCGCGGCTACGAGATCACCTCCTCGCCGCCGCCCAGCTCCGGCGGCGTCATCATCTGCGAAATCCTCAACGTGCTGGAAGGCTATCCCTTATCCTATCTCGGCGCAGGTTCGGCCGAGACGGTCCATGTCATGGTCGAGGCGATGCGCTACGCCTATGTCGACCGCAATTCCGCGCTCGGCGATCCCGATTTCGTCGACAATCCGGTCTCGAAACTGCTTGATAAGGCCTATGCCAAGGACATCCGCGACAAGATCGACCCGTTCCGGGCCGGCGTGTCGCAGGATCTGATGCCGAAGGGCTTTGGCGAGAGCAAGGAGACGACCCATTATTCGAT
Organism: Mesorhizobium loti; assembly: GCA_014189435.1. NCBI lineage: Bacteria > Pseudomonadati > Pseudomonadota > Alphaproteobacteria > Hyphomicrobiales > Phyllobacteriaceae > Mesorhizobium > Mesorhizobium loti. The sequence continues at coordinate 5,144,383 of CP050293.1, read as the reverse complement.
CATCGACGATGACGGCAACGCCGTTGCGGTCACCTACACGCTGAACGGGTCCTTCGGCGCCGGCGTCGTGGCTGATGGCACCGGCATCCTGCTCAACAACGAGATGGACGATTTCACCCAGAAGCCCGGCGTGCCCAACCTCTATGGCCTGGTCCAGGGCGAGGCCAACGCCATCCAGCCGAAGAAGACGCCACTGTCATCGATGAGCCCGACCGTGGTGGCCAAGGACGGCAAGCCGTTCATGGTCATCGGCAGCCCCGGCGGCTCGCGCATCATCACCATCACGCTTGAGGCCATCGTCAACGTCATCGACCACGGCATGAACATCCAGGAGGCGATCGACGCGCCGCGCATCCATCACCAGTGGCTGCCCGATACGGTTTATATCGAGCCGTTCGGGCTGTCGCCTGATACCGAAAAGCTGCTGGCCGGCATGGGGTATCACCTAAATCTCGCTGACCAGACCTGGGGCCAGGCGGCTGGCATCCTGGTCGGTGGCAAGAGCCTGGCGGAAATCGAGAAAGGCGGCGGCGCCCGCTACAACGGCGCTATCGACAGCCGCGCGGCCGCTGGCGAGGCGCTCGGATACTGATGGCTCGGAGGAAAGGCTTGGTGCAGCGTAGCGATTCGGGTTGATCGCCTACTGCTCAAGTGGATTGGCTCATAACCGGTTTGGTCGTCACAAGACCAGTGTGATGGTGGACGCAACCAGCATCAAAGCGGCAATGCCGACGAACAGCGCATAGATGCGCGGCCTGTCGAGCAGCAGCGCGTTTCCGGATATCCAGGCAGACGTGGCGCCGCCAAGCGCGAACAGGAAGCCGTTGCGGTGCCCGAACACCATCGATGCGGCCATCAGCCCGCCAATGATCAGCGCGCCGAACACGATGATCACGGCAACGGCGTATTTCTCGAAATCGTTGCCGCTTCCCATGCTCGGACCGATCGCGTTCAACGTCGGCAGGTCGTCCGGATCGAAGGGGTTCGTCGACCCATATTCGTCTTGACCGGCAGGCTCTCGCATCATTCGTTCTCCGTATAGCGGCAACAAATCATCAAGCCTCGCCGAGTGCAACCCGATCGCGCTGCCTTGAGGCGTTCGACCGGTCTCTAACGCCTTCGGGCGGCGGCTTGCCGCCGGCTTTTTGATTCGTGCCCCGGTCGTCTTTTGGTCTCAGGCAATCCAGGACACGGCTGCCCGAAGGCAACCGTGGACCCCTCTATCATGGAATGCATTCGTGGAGGAAAAATGATGCGGGATGTGGATTGGGCTTCGCGAGCAACGATTTTCGGTGGGGGTGACGCCGCACAGCACCATGACGAAGGCCGAACCGCCATGCCGCCAACGCGAATGTGGAACACGGCCGCGTCTGATCGCGGCCCTGGACGCGTCGCATCGTCACGGGTCCATGCGACGCGCGCTTCAGCTGTTGCATGCCAGATCACAGGCAGGGCTGGCCGGCATGCATCAGAACTTCATGCTGAGGCTGCCCTTGATGACACGGCCTTCGCCATAGATGCAGCTGAGGTCTTTGTTACTGCCGGCCTCATAGCAGGTCGAATAGTAGGTCTTGTCGAACAGGTTGGAGACATTGAGCGCCGCCTGCCAGCCATTCTTCTTGTAGCGCAATGCCGCGTCGACCAGCGTATGGCCAGGCACGTTCACTGTGTTTGCATTGTCGCCGAAGCTGGCGCCGATATAGCGCACACCGGCGCCGACGCTCAGGCCCTCAAGGACGCCGCTGCCAACCTCATAGTTGGCCCACAACGATGCCTGGTGTTCCGGCACCCTGGCCGGGCGGTTGCCGATGATGGCGGCGGCATCGCTGGTTATCTCGGCGTCGAGATAGGTGTAGGCCGCCGTCATGCTGAGGCCGGAAGCCAGATCTGCGTTGGCCTCGATCTCCAGGCCACGATGGCGGACTTCTCCGGTCTGGACCTGGTAGACGGGATTGGCTGCCGCCGTCGGCACATTGGTCTTGCGCAGGTCGAACAGCGAAGCGGTGATGAAGCCGGGGAAGAAGGTCGGCTCGTATTTCACGCCGACTTCGTACTGCTTCCCCAGCGAAGGCAGCAGCGCGTCTCCGGACTGGGTCGGGCCGATATTGGTGGTGAAGGATTCGGCATAGCTGGCGTAAGGCGTCAGCCCGTTGTCGAAGAGATAGCCGATGCCGATATTGCCGGTGAAGGCATGGTCCTTTTGATCGTAGCTGCCTGTGCCGAGTCGGTCGAAATTGGTGTGGTCGATCCAGGCCTGCCGGCCACCGACAGTCAGGACCCAGTGGTCGGCGATCTTGGACTGGTTTTGTGCATAGAGACCGACCCGCCCGATCGTCTCCACGCGATCCGTGATGATGAGGCTCGGCGGCGTGACTGGGATCGAATAGTCCGGGTTCTGGGTGTCCAGCGGCGGACCCTCGCCGTAGCCATTGCGCCCGTCGACCGACTGCCTGCTGTAGTCGAGACCGAACAACAGCTTGTTTTCGACCGCGCCGAAGTCAGCCTTGTATTCGGCCTGGTTGTCGACGTTGAACAGCCTTGCGGTCTCGTCCACCGTGAACAGGGTGCGCGACATCGTATGGTCGTCGATCATGTCCGCGCCGCCAAGCCAATGGCCATAGTAGAGCTGCCGGTAGTCGGTGTCCTGCTGCGAGTAGCGCAGGTTCTGCCGCACCGTCCAATGGTCGTCGAACTCATGGCTGAACTGGTAGCCGATCGAACCATGATTGGCATCGAAACGGTCGAAGTCGGGCGAGCCGGTGAAGAAATTGCGCGGCAGATTGCCGTACTGCGCCGGCAGGAACTGAATCGGCGTCAGCCTGTCCCACTGGTAGTTGGCCAGGATGGTCAGCGAGGTCTGCGCATCCGGCTGCCACTTGAGCGCCGGCGCGACGAAAATGCGATCGTTGCGGGAATAGTCGGTTTCGAGCTCACCGTTGCGAACCAGACCGGTCAGCCGGTAGGACCACACGCCGGCATCGTCGATCGGGCCACCGATATCCAGCCCGGCCTCGACCGTGTTGAAGCTGCCATAGCTGAGGAAGCCGTCATAGATCGGCTTGTCGGTCGGCCGCTTGGTGACGGCATTGACCATGCCGCCAGCCTCGTTCTCGCCGTAGAGCACCGAGGACGGTCCCTTCAGCACCTCGATTCGCTCCAGCCCGTAGGGCTCGATCTTGAAGCCTGAGAAATCGATCACCTTCTGCGGCAGCCCGTCGCGGTAGATCGCCGAGGTGCAGAGGTCAAACCCACGGATCAGGCATTGGTCGAAGCGATCGTCGATGCCCCATGGCGAAATGGTGACTCCGGCAAGATAGGACAAGGCGTCCTCAAGCTGCCCCGGCTGGCGGTCGTCGAGTTGCTTGCGGGTCACCACCGAAATCGACCGCGGAATTTCCTTCAGCGGCGTGTCGGTCTTCGAGCCGGTGGTGGTGTTCTTGGCGATGTAGCCGTCATCCGGTCCGACCGGGCTGTCGCTGTGTCCCTCGACATTGATCGGGTTGAGTTCGGTCGTGGTTTCCTGCGCAAGGGCCTGGGTGCAAAGCAGGGTCGAAAGCGATGCGACCATGAGGCCCTGGGCCCGGCTTCGCCGACGCGCCGCACGATATGCACTCAACCCCATCTCGATACCCCTCATGCCTGCAATGCGCCCAGGATCGTTCCGCCCTGCGCCAATTTAAAATTGTTGACTCGTTTAGTCATCTTCAATGTTGACTATTAAAGTCATGTTTCATAGTCAACCTGCCATCGGCTGCCGACAGCCAGATTTTTTGAACCGCGTCGTGTTGGAGAAAAACCGTGCCTGAAATCGACGCCCAGCCGGCTTTCCGCACAGGCGCCGCGCGGTGATGGCGGCCCTTGAATCCCACGGGGCTGGCCGTCTGCGCGGTCGGATCACCCGGCGCGGCGCGCTGGGACTTTTCGTTCTGCCCTTCGCCGCAATTGCATCGCCATCTGCCGCGGCGAAACCGTTGCGCATCGTCTGCCTGGATGACGGCCTGGCCGAGACTTTGCTCATGCTCGGCGTCAACCCGGTTGCCATCGCCGGCCGCGACATCTGGGAGACCTGGGTGGTCGAACCGCCGCTGCCGCCTGACATCGCCGATGTCGGCACGCTGCTCGAACCCAATCTCGAATTGCTGCAGCAGCTCAAGCCCGACATCATTCTGTCCATGCCGTATCTCGTAGGCATCAAGCCGCTGCTCGAACGCGTGGCGCCGGTGACGACGATCGGGCTCTATACCGAAGCCGGGCAGCCCTATCAGCGCGCCATCGAGGCAACCCGCCAGCTCGCCGGGCTTGTCGGCAAGGAAAGCGAAGGCGAAGCGCTGATCGCGGCGACGGATGCGTGTTTTTCAGAAGTTCGCCAGCAGCTGGCGCCGCTTTCGGCGCGGCCGATCTATGTCGTCAGCTTCATGGACCCGCGCAATGTGCGCGTCTACGGCAAGAAGAGTCTGTTTCAGGAGGTGTTCGACCGCATCGGGCTCGGCAATGCCTGGACGGCCGAGACCAATTATTGGGGATTTTCGACCGTCGGCATCGACGGGCTGGCGACATCCAGCGACGCGCGCCTCGCCTATCTCGAACCCTTGCCCGAGGGCGCCGGCGGCACGCTGACCGAAAGTCCGGTCTGGAACGCCATGCCTTTCGTGCGCAACCGCTCGATCATGCGCCTTCCCGCCGTCCATATGTTCGGCGCGCTTCCGTCCGCCACCCGTTTTGCCCGGGTCCTGGCGTCGGCGATGACCGCGGAGGCCGCCCGTGGCTGAGGATGCTGCGGCCATTGCCCAAGGGGGAAAGCCCGCGTCGGCCGGCCGGGCCTTCCCATGGAGCTTCCTTGGCAATCAGCCGATAGGCGCGATCCTGCTTTGTGCGCTGCTGATCACGGCAGCGGCAGCGGCGACCGTCTCGAACCTCGCGGTGCAGCTGCCATCGGCGCTCTGGATGCAATCGCTCGCCGCCCCCCACATCGCCGACATGCGGCAGGTGCTCGTCCACTATGCCTTCCTGCCTCGGCTTGCCGTCAGCCTTCTGTGTGGTGCGGCGCTCGGGCTTGCCGGAACCGTCCTGCAACAGGTTCTGCGCAATCCGCTCGCCTCGCCCGAAACGGTCGGCGTCTCGGCTGGCGCCTATCTGGCGCTGGCACTGGCGACGCTTCTGTCGCCATCCCTGTTTGCCTTCGGCCGCGAATGGGTGGCGCTGGCCGGCGCATTCATTGCCCTTGCCGCGGTCTTCGCTTTGTCCTGGCACAAGGGCCTGTCGCCGCTTTCGGTCGTGCTGGCGGGGCTCGTGGTCAGCCTCTATGCCGGCGCCATCGGCGCCGCTCTCATTGTGCTGCGGCATGAATGGCTGGCCAGCCTGTTCATCTGGGGCGCCGGTTCGCTCGGCCAGCAGGACTGGTCGACGACGCTGTGGCTTTTGCCGCGCATCGGCACTGCCGCGCTGGCGATCTTCCTCATGGTGCGGCCGCTGACCTTGCTTGGCCTCGACGACGAAGGCGCGCGCAGCCTTGGCGTGCCGCTCGGCGCCTACCGCTTCGCCGGACTGGCGGCCGCCGTCGCGCTGATCGCCTTTGTCGTTGCCGCTGTCGGCGTCATCGGTTTCGTCGGCCTGGCCGCCGCGACGCTTGCGCGCATTGGCGGCGCCCGACGGCTGGGCCAGCAGCTGGTGATGGCGCCGCTGATCGGCGGCGCGTTGCTGTGGGCCGCCGACCAAGGCGTGCAGATCGCGACCGGGCCGCAAGGCGACCTGCTGCCGACCGGGGCGATCACCGCACTTCTCGGCGCGCCGCTGCTGCTCTGGTTGCTGCCGCGCCTTGCCCTTGGCTCGGAAGCCCCGGCATTGACGGCCGAGCGCCTGCCACGATCAAGCCGGCCCGGCCTGATGTTGGCGATGATCGGCCTGGCTCTGCTTTTGCTGCTCGGGCTGGCCTTGCTCTATGGACCAGGCCCGCATGGCTGGACCTTCGCTTTCGGCGATGAGCTGCGGCCCCTGCTGGCGTGGCGGTGGCCTCGCGTGCTCGCCGCGCTGAGCGCCGGCGCCATGCTGGCGCTTGCCGGGCTGATGATGCAGCGGCTGACCGGCAATCCGATGGCCAGCCCCGAAGTGCTTGGCATCAGCGCCGGCGCCGCACTCGGCATGATGGTGGCGCTGTTTGCGCTCGTCGATGCCGGACGCCCGGTTCAGACGGCGGCGGCAACCATCGGCGCCTTCGCCGCTTTGCTGGTGACGCTGGCGATCGGCCGCCGTGCCGCCTATGCACCGGAGCGGCTGTTGCTCGCCGGCGTTGCCCTGACCGCCTTGTTCGACGCGCTGATCCTGGTGCTCACCGCCACCGGCGATCCTCGCGCCATGTTGCTGCTCAACTGGCTCACCGGTTCGACCTATGGCGTCGATGTCGGCGCCGCCCTGCTGACCGGTGGCATTGCCGTCTGCCTCTTCGCGCTCGCGCCTCTCTTCATGCGCTGGCTCGACATCCTGCCGCTCGGACCCGCCGCGATTCAAGGCCTTGGCATAAACCTGAAAATGACGCGGCTTCTGGTGCTGCTGGTGGTCGCGGCACTCACCGCTGCCTCGACGCTGATCGTCGGCCCGCTGACCTTCATCGGCCTGATGGCGCCGCACCTTGCCCGTCGCCTCGGTCTTTCCCGTGCGCTGCCGCAGGCCATTGGCGCGGTGCTCGCCGGCGCGCTGATCATGGTCGCCGCCGACTGGATCGGCCGCACCGCCATCTTCCCGCGCCAGATCCCGGCCGGTCTCGTCGCCACGCTGATCGGCGGCCCGGTGCTGATGTGGCTGCTGCGCCGCCGCTGATCTTTTGCCCCTGTGGAGATATCCATGTCGAAGTCGACGCCAGCCCTGATCGCCGACACCACCGTCCACGACTTCGTCCCGGTGCATGGCGGCGCGCCCTGGCGGATATTCCTGCACGTGCCCTCCGGGCCAGTGCCCGAGGCCGGCTGGCCTGTGCTCTACATGACCGACGGCAACGCCGTCATAGGCACGGCGGTCGACGCCATGCGCGCACAGGCCTTCTATCCCACGGGCACCAATGTCGGCTGGGGCGTCATCGTCGCCATCGGCTATCCCGTAGAGGGCGCTTATGACCCGCTGCGCCGCTCATGGGATCTCGGCCCACCGCCGGGCAAGACCTATCCGCCCTTCTACGAGGGCACGCCCGAAGTCCGGACCGGTGGGGCAGGGGAATTCCTTGCCTTCATCGAGGACGAGCTGAAGCCATGGGTCGCCGGTCGGGTCACGGTCGATGCAAGCCGCCAGGCGCTTTACGGCCATTCCTTCGGTGGCCTGTTCGCGCTCTACGCCCTGTTCACGCGGCCTTCGGCCTTCCAGACCTGGATCGCGGCGAGCCCCGCCATCTATTGGGAAGACCGTGCCATCGACCGCTTTCTCGAAACGTTCGAGGCGGCCGTTCCCGATGGCCTGACGGCGACCATGATCCTGTCGGCCGGCGAATATGAGACAGAGAAGCTGGCGCCGTTCCAGATCGGCGCCGAGGACGAGGAAAAGCGCCTGCAGCAGAAGAAGGTGACACGCACCGACGAATTCGCGCGGGCCATGGCGGAGCGGCTTGATGCTTTCCCGGGCGTGCGCGCGAGCTTCGAACTGCATGCCGGCGAGAACCACATGTCGATCCTGCCGGTAACGGTCAATCGCGCCGTGCAGGCAGCATTTGCGGTGAGGGGGAAGGATACCGCCCTTTGCTGAACGCTGCGGCAAGGCGGTCGGCGCCTCGCGCTGTCATTCCTGTGAGGGGGAAGCGCTCAATCGGCGGTAGGAGACGCCGCCGAAGTTTGCCGTCACAAAATCCGTGACGGACATCTTGCGCTTGCCTCCGTCGCTGCAGGCGTAAACCGGCCAACCGGCATCGCTGCATTCTCTGGCAGCGCAGATGCGCGCCAGGCAGTTCCCGATAGTCAGCCGGAAGCCGCCCTTGCCGGCGAAGCCTTGCAACAGGCTGCCGTCCGCCGAGCGCCATGTCCGCGCACGGAATTCCGCCCGCAAAAGCAGTGGTTCGAGAGGGACCGCAAGGTTGCTTTCGCCGGCACGCCCTGCGAGCTGCAGACGGAAGCGCGCCATTGCGGTGGCGTATGCGGTCACAAGATCCGCTTGGCGAAAATAGGCGGTCGCCAGGCTTGAGCGGTCAAGCAGATGAGACGTCCACTCGCCTGCCTCTACCGGCCTCAGCAAGGCAACAAAGGCAACAAAGGCGAAGCAAGCTCGTGACATTTCCAGCCGCCATGTCGATCTCGGCGTGCCGGTTAGCCCCCCGGTTGCCCTCCTATAGCATCCCGCCAATCGGTGCCTGGCGCAAGCCGCTTGCGGAGGCAGTTCAAAGGCCGCCGAGCAAAGGCGCCAGGAGCCGAAGACGGTGTGTGGGCGATGGCGAGGTGGAGGTGGCGTTTGGGGAAAGGGGTCTTCACCAGCCAGGGTTCCTAGCCGATGCGAGCCGGCGACAGCTCGAACAGAGTGGCGCCGTTCTCCTGGCCGCGCTCGACATAGCCGATGACGCCAAACCATCTTTCGACATCCGGTCCCTGGAGCCAGCTGCGCGAGTGGATGGGGAGGTTGCCGGCGAGCGCCTGGATATGCCGGATATGCCGCTTGCAGAAGCGAACGGTGGCGGCACGGAAGAAATCCTCCTGCGCGGCAAACAGCGTGTCGGCGGCATCGCTGTTCTCATGCCAGGCGATGATCGCCACCGTCTTGTCGCCCTCCACAAGCGCGTGAGCGCGGCCTTCCTTCAAATTCATCATCAGATTGTCGTAGGCGATCTTGCTGTCCTTGCCGGCGGCCACGTATTCATCCGACATCCGCTTGGACAGTCCGCGAAAGACATCTTCCACATCCCCGAGCGTTGCTGCGCGTGCTCTCATTTCTCCTCCTAGCGCCCCGGCAGGCAGTTTGCCCTAAGGTTGGGGGATCACCAAGCAAATCAAATCCGCCGGCGGCCTAATATGCGCAAAGTGATTTCGCCCAGAGGATGCGGACGCCGCCGACTACGCCGGCAAGCCTGCAATCCGCATGGCATCGGTGACGTCATCGACGATATCTGGCGAAAGTCCTACGGCGGCGGACCAGCGGCCGATGGAAAAATGCGGGTCGAGCGACAAAAGCCGCGCTCCCGCCGCTTTTGCCTCGTCGATCCGCCCGAGCCTGGCCAGCGGTGCGGCCAGCCATCCGTGCAGCATGCTGAATCCGGGGTTCATTTCCACCGCCCGCCGGCCTGATAAGACGGCCTGCTCGTGCCGGCCGGTGAGAAAATTGCCGAATCCGATCATGCCTTGCGGTACGCAGCTCATGGTGTCGAGAGGGTTCAGCCGTAACGCTTGCTCGCCCCAGTCGATCGCCCGGGCAGCGTCGCCGCCATACGCTACCGACACGCAGCCGAAGGCATAGACGAAGGCGCAGGAGGCGCTGAGCGTCAAAGCCTGCGCAAACGCCTCGTCGGCAAGTCTACGATCATGCTCCACGATCCCGATGGTAAATCCGGCCAGAGCGAGCGCCATGGCGTCGCCCGAGCCATGCTCTATCGCCGCATGGGCATGGCGGATCGATCTTTCCCGATTCTCCGGTTTCATGCCGCCGCGCACGAACAGCGACTGATGCGCCCAGGCGGCAAAGCCATGGGCAAGGGCATAGGTTGGTTCGATGGCGAGCGCCTGGTCGAGCAGCGGCAGGCCCTTGGCCGCACCCTGCGGCATGAAGGTGTAGACATCGGGCAGCGCGCGCAGCAGAAGATCATAGGCGTCGAGACTGTCGGGGCGCTGGCGCTTGACGCGTTCGATCTCGGCCCGGCGCAGATTGGGCTCTATTGCCGCGACCACGCTGACGGTGATCTCGTCCTGCAGTGCGAACACATCGGTCAGTTCGCGGTCGTAGCGTTCGGCCCACAGATGGCTGCCGTCCTCCGCATCGATGAGCTGGCCGGTGATGCGCACGCGGCTACCCACCTTGCGCACGCTGCCTTCCAGCACATAGCGCACGCCGAGCTCGTGTCCGACCTGCTTCACATCCACCGCACGGCCCTTGTAGCTGAAGGAGGAATTTCGCGCGATGATGAACAGCCAGCGGATCCGCGACAGACCGGTGATGATGTCCTCGACCATGCCGTCGGCAAAGTAATCCTGCTCCGGATCGCCGCTGAGGTTCACGAAGGGCAGCACGGCGATGGACGGACGGGCGGGAATGCCCAGGCCAGGCTTCGGTTGCGGTATCGGCGCCGTCGCCTCGCCTTCCTCGCGGGCGGTGCCGACGAAGCGAAAACCCCGGCGCAGAATGGTGCGGATCAGGCGCTGCTCCTCGCCGCTGTCGCGGAGTGCATTTCGCGCGGCGTTGATGCGGCTGGCGAGCGTGGCGTCGGAGACGATGCGCCCCTGCCAGACCGCATCGATCAGATCGTCCTTGCTGACCACCCGCTCGCGATTGCGGATCAGATATTGCAGCAGGTCGAACACCTGCGGCTCGATGGAAATCAGGTCGTTGCCGCGGCGCAGTTCGCGCCGATCGCCGTCCAGGGCAAAATCCTCGAAGAGATACGGCAAAATGGTTCGCTCCAGACCGCGCGGCAAACAGGCCGACACTTTAGCCGCGTCGTGGGCGCAAAATCAAAGCGATCTCAAGGTAAAATCAAGAGCTCCTGAAGGTCGCCTCAAAGCGCGCCCGCCGGCCCTGCCGCATAGTCCTCCTGCAACCAACGCAAACAATGATTTTGAAAAGGAGAACTCAAATGTCGAACAACGCAGCAAAGTCCGTCGTCCTCGTGCATGGCGGCTTCGTCGATGGCTCCGGCTGGGACGGCGTCTACCAGATCCTCAAGAAGGACGGCTATGACGTGACCATCGTCCAGAACCCGACGACCTCGCTCGCCGACGATGTCGCCGTGACCAAGCGCGCCATCGCCGCCGCTGCCGGCAACGTCATCCTGGTTGGCCACTCCTATGGCGGCGTGGTGGTGTCGGAAGCCGGCACCGATCCGAAGGTGGCGGCTGTCGTCTATATCGCGGCCTTCGCGCCGGACGCCGGAGAGTCGGTTTCGAGCCTGATCGCCAACCCGCCGCCCGGAGCCTCGGTGCCGCCGATCCTGCCGCCCGTCGACGGCTTCCTGATGCTCGACAAGGCCAAGTTCGCCGCCTCGTTCGCCGCCGATGTCCGTCCCTCGCTCGCCTCCTTCATGGCGGATTCGCAGGTGCCGTGGGGTGTGGCGGCGCTCGAAGGCAAGGTCACCGCTCCGGCCTGGAAGGTCAAGCCCTCGTGGTATCTGGTCGCCACCGACGACCGCATGATCCCCCCGCCGGCGCAGCGCCAGATGGCAACCCGCGCCCAGGCGACGACGGTCGAGGTTCCCGGCAGCCATGCCGTCTATGTCTCCAACCCCGCAGCCGTCGCCAAGCTCATCGAACAGGCGGCCGCCGGCAAGAACTGAGCCCGCATCACCCGAGATGGACGGCCTGGGCGCCTGGTGGCGCCCGGGCTTTTTGCTGGGCCAATCGGCGCAAAGTCGTTTCACCGAATGAAGCGTGCGATGACGTGACGGGCTCGTCTCACCAAGTCGATGGAGATGGCCTAAGGCGATGAAATTAATCGGGAAATGGTGCCCAGAGGCGGATTCGAACCACCGACACGCGGATTTTCAGTCCGCTGCTCTACCAACTGAGCTATCTGGGCCTGTTCCGGCAAACGAAAACTCGCAGACCGGATTTCATCGAGGCGCCGTGGGGCGCCCCTTGAAAGCGCGTGGGTTATAGCACGGGAATTCGGCCTGTCCAGCGCCTAGGTGGCGATTTCAGACAGGAAAAGCGATGCCGTGCAACGGCCTGGTTCCGATGCCGCGACGGCAGCCGGAGTGGCGGGCGGTGCGGTGCCATTTCGGTTGCCCCGTCCTTGTTCGTGTCGCGATCGCGGGCCGTAACGACAGGACCCGTCCTTTAGCCGACGATCGAGGTCCGGCAGCGCATTCACTGGCCCTGGACGGGCCCGGCTGGTCGCCGCTGCCTATCTGGCGCCGGTCACGCCCCTGCGAAAATCGGAGGGCGACATGCCGGCCAGCTTGCGGAAAGACTTGTTGAAGGCGCTGAGCGAGCCGAAGCCCGAATCCATGGCGACGCGCAGCACATTGGCGTCCTGATGCATCAACAGCGCCTGGGCGTAGCTCAGCCGCAGCAGGTTGACATATTCGTTGAGCGTCATGCCGGTCGATTTCTTGAACAGGCTCATGGCGTATTTGGGATGGATGTCGGCGGCGGCCGCGATGTTCACGCAATCGATGTCGTAGAGGAAGTTCTCGGCGATGAAATCGCACATGCGCCCGACATTGCGCGACGATTGCTGGTCGAACGGGCTGCCCGTTTCCTGCCCGGTCGCGGTTCCGGGCACCAGCCGGTAGGGCTCGAACCGTACCCGCTCCAGCCGCAGGAGCAACTCGTTCACGGCATGCTCGGTCATGGCCGGATCTTTCGAGCGGAAGTAGCGGTTCCAGCGCTCGAAATTGTGGTGGTCGGCCGGGTCGGTGGCGCCGGTCACCAGCGTGGCGCCGGTCATCAGCCGATGGCGGACATCCGTCGGCAAATGCAAGCGGAAGAAATGCACCAGCGGCAGATGCGCGCCGGCATAGATGGCGTCGTCGGACAGATCGTCCATCTGGTGCGGCAGGCCGCCCCAGAACAGGCACATCTCGCCCGCCGACAGTGCGATCTCATGTTCGTTCATGCGGTAGTGCACGCTGCCGCGCACGATGAAATTGACCTCGACCTGGGCATGCCAATGCGGCTTGAGCATCACCAGCGGATGGTTGTGAAACATCTGCAAGGCCAGCGGCAGGCCTTCCACGCTGCTGGCGCCAGGCTGGTAGAACGGCCGATCCGGCATCTTACTTTCCGCCAATTTCATATTCCCTTTGACGGCGACAGGCCCTGCCCACTGCATAGTCTAGCCACGCTCACAGTGAGAGAGCAAATGAAATGGGAGGATTTCTATGCGCATCACATTGACCTGCGCCGCGCTCGCGCTTGCCCTGGGCTCAGCCCCGGCCTTTGCGCAATCCGGCGAAATCACCATCTGGAGCTGGAATATCGCAGCTTCATCGCTGAAGGCGACCGTTGCCGGCTTCAACAAGCAATTTCCCGACGTCAAGGTCACGGTCCAGGATCTCGGCAACCAGCCGACCTACGACAAGTCGATCGCCGGCTGTGCCGCCGGCGGCGTCGGCCTGCCCGACATCGTCTCGGTCGAAAACGGCGAGGCCGAGAATTATTGGAGTCAGTTCCCCGACTGCTTCGTCGACCTGCATACGCTGGGCTACAGCGCCGAGGACCAGGCGAAATTCCCCGATTTCAAGCGCACCGAGCTCGAAGTCGGTGACAAGGCCTACGCGATGCCGTGGGATTCGGGTCCGGTCGCCGCCTTCTATCGCCGCGACTTCTACGAGAAGGCCGGCGTCGACCCGGCGTTGATCAAGACCTGGGACGATTTCATCGCCGCCGGCAAGAAAATCCAGGCCGCCAATCCGGGCGTCACCATGACCAACGCCGATTTCAATGGCGATAGCGAATTCTTCCGCATGATCTCCAACGAACAGGGCTGCGCCTATTTCTCCGCCGACGGCCAGTCGATCACGGTCAACCAGCCAAAATGCGTCGATGCCATGACCAAGGTCAAGGAGATGAAGGACGCCGGCATCATCTCGTCCGCCGACTGGGGCACCAAGATCACCAACAACACCGCCGGCACGGTCGCCACACAGATCTATGGCGGCTGGTATGAAGGCACTATCCGCACGGAATCGGCCGGTGAAAACGGCAAATGGGGCGTCTATCTGATGCCGAGCCTCACGGCCGACGGGCCGCGCGCCGCCAATCTCGGCGGGTCCTCGCTGGCCATCACATCGGCGTCCAAGAACAAGGAGGCCGCCTACGCCTATCTGAAGTATACGCTCGGAACCAATGAAGGCCAGATCACGATGCTGAAGGAGTTCGGCCTGGTGCCATCGCTGGTGTCGGCGCTCAATGACCCCTATGTCTCGCAAGGCCTGCCTTATTGGGGTGGCCAGGCGGTGTGGAAGGACATCCTCGGCACCTTGCCCAAGGTTGTTCCGAGCCGCGGCACGCCGTTCCAGAGCGATGCCGAAATCATCGTCCGCGCCGTGCAGACCAAATATCTGGGCGGCGGCTACCCCGACGCCAAGGCGGCGCTCGACGATGCCGCAAGCCAGATCGCGGCGGCGACCGGATTGCCCGTCAAATCGTGACCTCCGGCGGGCCGAGTGATGCGTCCGGCGGGAACGTTGGCGCTGCCCCTCATCCCCCTGCCGGGACCTTCTCCCCGTATAGTGACGGGGAGAAGGGAGATTGCCGCAGCGCCGGTGCCCTTTCCTGCAACGCCGGTGATTGACGAAACCATTGATGACAGCGCCCCTCTCCCCGTCACTATACGGGGAGAGGATGCCGGCAGGCAGGTGAGGGGCGGCGCGGACCTCGAAGATTGAATACCAACACGCCACCCGAACGGGCGGAAAGCAAAAGGGAAGGAGGCAAAAAAATGCGCAACCGCAACGCCACGGCCTATCGCTTCCTCACGCCCTATCTGCTGATCTTCGCAATCTTCTGGGTGTGGCCGATCATCAGCTCCTTCATGATCTCCTTCCAGGCGACGCGCACCGTGCCGTGGCGGTTCGCGCCAGGCTTCAACTGGGGCCGGTTGATCGGCGATCCGGCCTTTTTCAACGCGCTGAAGAACACGCTGCTCATCCTGGTCATCCAGGTGCCGGTGATGATCTCGCTGGCGCTCGTCATGGCGGTGCTTTTGAACTCGCCGCTCTTGAAGGCGCGCGGCCTCTACCGCTTTGCCTTCTTCGCCCCGGTGGTGGTCGGCGAGGTCGCCTATTCGGCGGTGTTCCGGCTGATGTTCAACCTCGATTTCGGCATCATCAACAAGCTCTTGAACAGCGTCGGCCTGCCCAAGATCGACTGGTTCTCCAATGTCACGCCGGCGATGGCGCTGATCATGATCGCGGTGACCTGGCGCTGGGCCGGTTACAACGCCATCATCCTGCTCGCCGGCATGCAGTCCATTCCCGAAGATGTTTACGAGGCGGCGACGCTCGACCGCGTCAGCAAGCTCAAGCAGTTCTTCTATATCACCCTGCCGCTCTTGAAGCCGGTCATCGTGTTCTGCCTCGTGCTGTCGATCATCGGCACCATGCAGCTGTTCACCGAGCCGTTCCTGATCACCGAGCGCGGCGGGCCGGGCGGCGGCACGGAGACGCTTGGCCTGCTGCTTTACCGCCAGGGTTTTCGGTCGCTCAATTTCGGCTATGCCTCGGCCGTTGCCTACACCATGGCCGGGCTGGCGATCGCCATCACGCTGGCGCAGCTGTGGCTGACGAGGGAACCGAAATGAGTTCGCGCTCCTCCGCCAGACTGGGACGCAGCATCGCGCTGCATCTGTTCCTGACGCCGCTGGCGCTGATCTGGTTGTTTCCGCTGTGGATGATGGTGGTGTTCTCGACCATGCCGGACAACGGCATCTTCAGCCCCGGCATCGAGCTTTTGCCGCACGGCAATTTCATCGACAATTTCAACAATCTGCAGCGTGACACCAACTTCGTCGGCGCCATCGGTATTTCGGTCTCGGTGGCGGTGACCTACACATTCCTGTCGGTGCTGCTGACGTCGATGGCCGGCTGGGCGCTGGCCCGTTACCAGTTCTTCGGCAAGGGCGTGGTTGTCGCCATCATCCTCGGCACCATCACGCTTCCCTATGCGGTCGTGCTGATCCCGCAATTCATCATGGTGGCGCGCGACTTCAAGCTCGCCAACACCTGGGTGGCGCTGATCGTGCCGCCGCTGTTCAATTCGCTCGGTGTGCTGTTCATGCGGCAGAGTTTTTCGATGATGCCGGACGACCTCTTCGATGCGGCGCGCGTCGAAGGCGTCAAGGAATGGCGCATCTTCCTCTTCGTCGCGCTGCCCTTGGCGCGGCCGATGCTGGCCGCACTTGCCATCATCCTGTTCCTCGCCTCCTGGAACAATTATCTGTGGCCGCTTTTGATCAACAGCCAGCCCGGTTCGATGACAGCACCCGTGGCGCTCGGCACGCTGATCGGCCTTACCAAAGTGTCGTGGGGCGGCATCATGGCGGGCGCGGTGATGCTGACCGTGCCGATGCTCGTCGTCTTCGTGCTGCTGCAGCGCCATTTCATCGCCGGCATCGCCGCCGGCGCGGTCAAGTAAACAGGATCTAAATGGCAACCGTCACGCTCAACAATGTCATCAAGCGCTTCGGCGTCTTCGAGGTCGTCCATGGCGCCAGCATCGACATCAAGGACGGCGAATTCGTCGTCTTCGTCGGCCCTTCCGGCTGCGGAAAATCGACGCTGCTCAGGATGATCGCCGGGCTCGAGGACATCAGCGGCGGCGAGATCGCCATCGGCGGCAAGGTGGTGAACGATGTCGAGCCGGCCGACCGCGGCATCGCCATGGTGTTCCAGTCCTACGCACTCTATCCGCACATGAACGTCGAGCAGAATCTGAGCTTCGGGTTGAGGATGACCGGCAATCCCAAGGCCGACACCGACCGGCGGGTGAAGCGGGCGTCCGAGATCCTGCGCATCAGCGAATTGATGGACAGGCGCCCGAAAAAACTCTCCGGCGGCCAGCGCCAGCGCGTCGCCATCGGCCGCGCCATCGTGCGCGAACCGCAGGTGTTCCTGTTCGACGAGCCGCTCTCCAATCTCGACGCGGAATTGCGCGTCCAGATGCGGGTCGAGATCTCCCGACTGCACAAGGAACTCGGCGCCACCATGATCTATGTCACGCATGACCAGACCGAGGCGATGACACTCGCCGACAGGATCGTCGTGCTGCGCGCCGGCCATGTCGAGCAGATCGGCCGGCCGCTCGATCTCTACGACAATCCCGACAATCAGTTCGTGGCGGGCTTTGTCGGATCGCCGAAGATGAACTTCATCAACGGCCGCATTGTCGGGCACGATGCGCGTGGTGTCGTGGTCGAGCTGGCGGGTCAGGAGAAGACCCGCATCATACAACCGCTGACGGGCGCTGCACCCGAAACAGGCGGCCCAGAAATCGGCAGCAAGGTCATCGTCGGCGTGCGGCCCGAACATTTCGGCAATGCCGGAGAGGGCGACACCGACCTTGTGGTTGCCATCGACGTGGTCGAGCATCTGGGCGGCACGAGTTTCCTCTATGCAAGAACGGCCAATGGTGACGACGTGGTAATCCAGCGCGATGCGGCAAAGGTCCCTGACACACCCGAGATCACCGTCTCCATCCGCAAATCCTACCTGTTCGACGAAAAAGGACTGCGGCTGCGCTGACCGCCGGCCCTTTCCAGCCTTCAAGGAGAATGACAATGAACGCAACCACGCCCATTCGCTGGGGCATTCTCGGCCCAGGCAGCATCGCCCAGTCCTTTGCCGGCGGCGTGGCCGGTTCGCGCACCGGAAAGCTGGTCGCCATCGGCGCACGCAATCCCGCCAAGCCGGGCCTCGCCGAGAGTTTTCCCGGTGCCCGCATTCTCGACGGCTACGACGCATTGCTCGCCGATCCAGACATCGATGCCGTCTATATTTCGATACCGCACCCCGGTCATGCGCAGTGGGCGATCAAGGCGGCCGAGGCCGGAAAGCACGTTCTGTGCGAAAAGCCGATCGCTCTGACGGCTTTCGAGGCCGACGCCATGATGCATGCCGCGCGCAAGGCCGGCACTTTCCTCGGCGAAGCCTTCATGTACCGGCTGCATCCGCAGACGCTGAAGCTGGTCGAACTGATCAGGTCGGGTGTCATTGGCGAGATCAGGATGATCAAGTCGAGCTTCGGTTTCGCCATGCCGGGCTTCATGCCGGAGCACCGTCTCTATGCCAATGATCTCGCCGGCGGCGGCATTCTTGACGTCGGCGGCTATCCCGTCTCGATGGTGCGGCTGATTGCCGGCGCGGCGGTCGGAAAGCCTTTCGCTGAGCCGGACAAGGTGGTCGGCACCGCCCATCTTGGCCAGTCCGGCGTCGACGAATGGGCCTCCGCGCTGCTGCATTTCCCAGGTGGCATTGTCGCCGAAGTCTCCTGCAGCATCTCGCTCAACCAGGACAATGTCTTGCGCATCCTGGGCACCAAGGGCCGCATCGAAGTGCCGGACTTCTGGTTCGCCGGCGGCAACCGCGACGTTGGCCTCGGCCAGATCGAAATCATTGCATCCGATGGCGCGCGCGAGACCATCAGCGTCGACGAGAAGCGCCATCTTTATTCCTTCGAGGTCGACGCCGCCGGTGAGGCCATCCGCGCCGGGCGGCAGGAATTCGCCTGGCCGGGCATGGCCTGGGCGGAGAGCCTCGGCACCTTACGCGTGTTGGACAGATGGCGGGCGGCAGCGGGCCTCGAATACGGGATCGAGAAGGCCCAACAACGCGTCAACACCATCTCCGGCTGGCCTTTGCGATCCAACGGCGAGGCGATCGCCAAGCGCACGATCCCTGGCCTGTCGAAGCCGGCATCGGTGGTGGCACTCGGCTTCGAGGATTTCCGCACCTTCTCCTCAGGTTCGATCCTGCTCGATGCCTTTTTCGAGGCCGGCGGCAATCTCTTCGACACCGGCTATGTCTACGGCGCCGGCTATACCGAGAAGCTGCTTGGCGAGTGGTTGAAAAACCGCGGCGTGCGCGCGCAATCGGTGGTCATCGCCAAGGGTGCGCATTCGCCGCTTTGCTATCCCGATGTGATCGGCAAGCAGCTCGACCAGTCGCTTGACCGGCTGCAGACCGATCATGTCGATGTCTATTTCATGCACCGCGACAATCCGGATGTGCCGGTCGGCGAATTCGTCGATGCGATGGATCGCGAGGTGAAGGCCGGCCGCATCCGCGGGCCCTTCGGCGGCTCGAACTGGACGATGGAACGCATGGATCAGGCGATTGCCTATGCCGAACGCACCGGCAAGCAGAGGCCCGGCGCGCTGTCCAACAATTTCTCGCTGGCCGAAATGCTGGAGCCGATCTGGGCTGGCTGCATTACGTCCTCCACGGATGCGTGGAAGGCCTGGCTGACATCTAGGCAGATGCCGAATTTCGCCTGGTCGAGCCAGGGGCGTGGCTTCTTCACCGATCGCGCCGGGCGCGACAAGCGCGACAACGAGGAACTGGTGCGGGTGTGGTACTCGGAGCGGAATTTCGGCCGTCGCGACCGGGCGATCGAACTTGCCGAGAGACTGGGCAAGAGCCCGATCCATGTCGCGCTGGCCTATGTGCTCGCCCAACCCTTCCCCTCCATCCCGCTGATCGGGCCGCGCACGCTGGATGAGTTGGACGACAGCCTGCGCGCTCTCGACATCACGCTGTCGCAACCCGATCTCGAATGGCTGGATGGCGGCAATCTGCGCGCTGCCTAGTCAGTTGCTCGTAGCGGCGTCAGGTCTCGTCATCAAGCGCCCTGACGCCGCGCCTGGCCGGGGTTCTCAAATTGGCGTACATGCCGGTCGTGCGGAATTGACTCGGCGTGATGCCGTAGCCGCGGCGGAAGACCTTCGAAAAATAGTTGGCGTCCTCGAAGCCGCACAGGATGGCGACTTCCTTCACCGGCAGGAAATCCGCCTTTGTCAGCAGCTTCGCCGCGCGTTGCAGGCGCTGCTGCAGCACGAACTCGGCGGGTGGCAGGCCTTCGCTTTCGGCAAAGCAGCGTGAGAAATGGGCCCGGCTGAGGCCACTGATCTGGACCAGGTCCGCCACCGGCAGCGGCCTGTCGAGATTGGCGTTGATGTGATCGATGACCGGCTGCATGGCGCTCAGTTTTTCGGCGAAGGCGTGTGAGCCGAAGACATCGTCATAGAGCGCCATCGCCGCCTCGTAGGCGACGGCGGACGCGGCCCCCGGCGAAGCGGCCCCTTTGATCAGACGCAGGCTGCAATCGGCAAGATGATCGATCGTCGCCGGCTGCAGCCGAAATACCGGACCGGAGACGCTGAGGATCGACTTGTGGATGCGCAGCGCCTCCTCGCCGTTCATCGAAATCCAGAAATATTCCCAGCGCTCGTCCCCGGCCAGCCAGTAGCGGTGGTTGTGCGGCACCAGCACCAGCAAGGTGTCGTTCTTCTGCAGGCGGTAGTTGCGGTTCTCGTAGCGCAGCCGGCCTGTTCCGCTGATCGTGTGCTGAAGCACGGTGAACGGTGTCTGGCCGCGCCTGCGCCCATCCCAATCGTAGATCTCGTCCTCGCGCACCTCATAGCCCGTGCTCGTCGGCATGGCGTGCAGGCGCTGGCGGCCGCGCGGCAGCGAGATCGTGCGCATGGACTGTCCGTTGGCGATCAAATCTTGCAGCACAAAATTACCCTTGAAAGCATAATCCTTCTCTGGTCGCGCTCGCGAATAAGCGCATAATCCCCGTCGAAAAGCGAGAGAGATCCGCAGTCGAGGAGCGGACAGGGAGGTTGGCGAGCCGGATTCCGGCTTGTCCCGCATACATGCCGCGGCATGTGGCTACAGCTTCCCATTGTCATTCCTTGTCTGCCATGTGAACGGAATGAGGTGCGGCTGATGAGTTTCAAAATCGCTATCATCGGTGCCGGCAGCGTCGGCTTCACCAAGAAATTGTTCACCGACATCCTGTGCGTACCCGAATTCAAGGACATCGAATTCGCGCTGACCGACGTCAGCGAGCACAACCTTCAGATGATCAAGGCGATCCTCGACAGGATCGTCGAGGCGAACAGATTGCCGACCAAGGTGACGGCGACGACCGACCGCCGCAAGGCGCTCGAAGGCGCACGCTACGTCATCAGCTGCGTGCGGGTCGGCGGTCTCGAAGCCTATGCCGACGATATCCGCATTCCCCTGAAATATGGCATCGACCAATGCGTCGGCGATACCATCTGCGCCGGCGGCATTCTCTATGGCCAGCGCAACATCCCGGTGATCCTGGATTTCTGCAAGGACATACGCGAGGTCGCCGAGACCAACGTCAAATTCCTGAACTACGCCAACCCGATGGCGATGAACACCTGGGCAGCGATCGAATACGGCAAGGTCGACACGGTCGGGCTCTGCCACGGCGTCCAGCACGGCGCCGAGCAGATCGCCGAGGTGCTCGGCGCGAAGTCCAGGCAGGAGCTCGACTATGTCTGTTCCGGCATCAACCACCAGACCTGGTTCATCGACCTGCGCCTCAATGGCCGCAAGATCGGCAAGGACGAGCTGGTCGCTGCCTTCGAGGCACACCCGGTCTATTCGCAGCAGGAGAAGCTGCGCATCGATGTCCTGAAGCGCTTCGGCGTCTATTCGACCGAAAGCAACGGCCATCTTTCCGAGTATCTGCCCTGGTACCGCAAGCGTCCCGACGAGATCACGCGCTGGATCGATATGTCCAACTGGATCCATGGCGAGACCGGCGGCTATCTCCGCTACTCCACCGAAACCCGCAACTGGTTCGAGACGGAATATCCGCAGTTCCTCGAAGCGGCATCACAGCCGATCGATACCGGGAAGCGCTCCAACGAGCATGCCAGCCACATATTGGAAGCGCTGGAGACCAACCGCGTCTATCGCGGCCATTTCAACGTCAGGAACAATGGGGTGATCACCAACCTGCCGCAGGACGCCATCATCGAGTCGCCCGGCTTCGTCGACCGTTTCGGCATCAACATGGCCGCCGGCATCACGCTGCCGGAAGCCTGCGCCGCCACCTGCATCGCCTCGATCAACGTCCAGCGCATGTCGGTGCATGCCGCGATATCGGGCGACATCGATCTTCTGAAGCTCGCCGTGCTGCATGACCCGCTGGTCGGCGCGGTTTCGACCCCGGAGGAGGTCTGGCAGATGGTCGATGAAATGGTCGTCGCCCAGGCGGCCTGGCTGCCGCAATATACCCATGCGGTTCCAGCCGCCAGGGAGCGGCTGTCGACATCCAACGTGAAGACCCGCGAGTGGGCGGGCGCCGCACGGCGAAGTGTGCGCTCGATCGAGGAACTGCGTGCCGAAAAAGCCGCGCTGAAGCAAGCCGGCTGAAGCGGGCCGGCTGAAACGGGCCGGCTGAAACCTCATGCGGTGATGGTGGATCCAAGGGAGGCGGATCCACTGCCACGAAGCCGTTTTGAGTGCGAGGAGAAGCGGAGCAGGTGCAAACGCTCCGGAACAAACAAGAGGGAGAGAGACAGTGAGGAATTTACGCAATATCGGCCTTGCTGCCGGACTGGCGCTGAGCGTCTCGGTTTCGGCACTCAGTGCATACGCTTCCGAGCCTACGGTTCCGCCGGCGCCGACACCATTCCCCGCCGAGGGCAAGATCAACTATGTCGCGCGTGACTCCATTCTGGAGTTCAAGGCGCTCCCGCAATATCACGAGCCCGACTGGGTCACCGAGAAATACGTCAAGACCGGCAAGTTGCCGCCGGTGAAAGACAGGCTGCCGAAAGAGCCGCTGGTCTTCAAGACGGGCAACATGCAGGACGGCATCGGCGTCTATGGCGATACGATGCGCCATGTCATCGGCGGCCGGCCGGAAGGCTGGAACTACGGCGCCGGCCAGACGCAAGGCTGGGGCGGCATCGACATCGGCCTTTCCGAATGCCTGACGCGCACCGCGCCGCTGTTCCAGGTCGAGGCGAAGGACACCGAACCGCTGCCGAACCTGGCCAGGAGCTGGGACTGGTCGAGCGATGGCCACAAGCTGACCATGCACCTGGTCGAAGGAGCGAAGTGGTCGGATGGCGTTGCCTTCAACGCCGACGATGTCATGTTCTACTGGGACGACGAGGTCGTTGATCCCAATGTCTCGCCGCTGAACGGCGCCACAGAGGAAACCTTCGGTGTCGGCACGACGCTGAAGAGGATCGACGACTACACCGTCGAGTGGACCTTCAAGGAGGCGTTTCCGAAACAATATCTCTACGCGATGGCCTATGGCACCTTCTGTCCCGGCCCCGCGCACATATTGAAGCCGCAGCATCCGAAATATTCGAAGAACACCTACGACCAGTTCAAGAACGCCTTTCCGCCGGAATTCATGAACATGCCGGTGATGGGCGCCTGGGTGCCGGTCGAGTACCGGCCGGACGACATCATCGTCATGCGCCGCAACCCCTACTATTGGAAGGTCGACGAGAAGGGCAACCAGCTGCCTTACCTCAACGAGCTGCAATACAAGCTGTCGACCTGGGCCGACCGCGACGTCCAGGCGGTTGCCGGCTCGGCCGACTTCTCCAATCTCGAGCAGCCGGAAAACTTCGTCGCCTCGCTGAAGCGTGCGGCGGAGGCAAATGCGCCCGCCCGCCTGGCCTTTGGCCCGCGGCTGATCGGCTACAATCTGCGCATGAATTTTTCCGCCAATGGCTGGGGCAACCCGGACGAACGCGGGCAAGCCGTGCGCGAGCTGAACCGCAACGAGGACTTCCGCAAGGCCGTCACCATGGCGCTCGACCGCAAGGCGCTCGGCGACTCGCTGGTCAAGGGCCCGTTCACCGCCATCTATGCCGGCGGCCTGTCGTCAGGCACCAGCTTCTATGACCGCGATTCGACCGTCTACTACCCCTTCGACCTCGAGGGCGCCAAAGCGGAGCTCGCCAAGGCCGGCCTCAAGGATACGGACGGCGACGGTTTCGTGAACTTCCCGGCCAGCACCGCCGGCGGCAAGAACGTCGAGATCGTGATGCTGGTCAACAACGACTACACAACCGACAAGAGCCTTGCCGAAGGCGTCGTCGCCCAGATGGAAAAGCTCGGAATTCGGGTCGTGCTCAACGGGCTTAACGGCACCCAGCGCGACGCCTCGCAATATTCCGGCCGCTTCGACTGGCTGGTCCGGCGCAACGACCAGGAGCTGACATCGGTGGTGCAGAACACCGAGCAGCTCGCTCCCGTTGGCCCGAAGACCAGCTGGAACCACCGCGCGCCTGAAAGCGGCGAGGTAGACCTGATGCCTTTCGAGAAGGACCTCGTCGACATCGTCAACAAATTCGTCTCAACACAGGACAATGACCAGCGCGCGAGCCTGATGAAGCAGTTCCAGAAGATCTCGACGGAACACGTCTACAATGTCGGCCTGACAGAATATCCTGGCGCGCTGATCATCAACAAGCGCTTCTCGAACATTCCGCAGGGCACGCCGATCTTCATGTTCAACTGGGCCGAGGATTCGATCATCCGCGAACGGGTCTTTGTCGCGGCCGACAAGCAGGCGAAATACGAATTGTTCCCTGAGGAGCTGCCCGGCAAACCCGGAGACAAAGGCCCGATGAATTAGGGGTCCGATGAATTAGGTTTACCTCCCTGACCAAGAGAACTCCGGCCGCGCCGTTGGCGCGGCCGGACAAAACCAACCTCCGGACGCAACCAAAGGGCGCGATCGGCGAGACAAGGAAACGGACCGTCCATGTTGCGATTCCTGCTCACGCGCATAGCGTCGGCAATACCGGTCCTCGCCATTCTGAGCCTGGTCACCTTTGCCATCATCCAGGCGCCGCCGGGCGACTATGCCGACTACATCCGCTCGCAGCTGATCAACCAGGGCGGAGCCTCTTTCGCCGAGGCCGACGCGCAGGCCAAGGCCTATCGCATCGAGCACGGCCTCGATAAGCCGCTGCCCGTCCAGTATCTCAACTGGATCGGCGGCATCATCACCCGTGGCGATTTCGGCTACAGCCTCTATTACAACAAGCCGGTCGCCGACGTGGTCGGCGAGCGCCTGCCGCGCACGCTCATTCTGGCGCTGGTCTGCCATCTGCTCGCCTCGGTGCTCGGCATCACATTCGGCATATGGGCGGCGACACGGCAATACACCTGGATCGACTCGACGCTGTCGGCCATCTCCTTCCTCGGCATGACGGTGCCGCGCTTCCTGATGGCGCTGATCATCGTCTATCTCATGGTCTTCCAGTTCAACGTATCGGAGATCGGCAGCTTCTTCTCGCCGCAATATGGCGGCGCGCCATGGTCGTGGGCCAAATTCGCCGACCTGGTCAAACATGTCTGGCCGGTCGTGGCGATCGCCACCTTCGGCGGCCTCGCCTACAATATGCGCGTCATGCGCGGCAACCTGCTCGACACGCTGAATGCGCAATATGTCGAGACGGCCAGGGCCAAGGGGCTGACCGGCGCCGCCGTCGTCATGCGTCACGCCGTGCCCAACGCGCTGCACCCGCTCGTCATGTACCAGGGCGTGGTGCTGCCCTATATGCTGACCGGCGAGATCGAGACGGCGATCATCTTCGCGCTGCCGACCGTCGGCCCGGCAATCGTCGGCTCCATGGCGGTCGGCGACGTCTATGTCACCGCCACCTTCATGATGGTGCTGTCGGCGACGCTGATCGTCGGCAACATCATCGCCGACATGCTGCTCGTCCTGCTCGATCCGCGCGTCCGCCAGTTCGGAGAGGGTTAGATGTTGGCGCGCGATCCATCACCTCCACCGCTGCCGGCCGAAGGCCCCATCGTAGCCAAACCGGCGCGCGGCAATGAAAGCTACGTCGCGCTGGTCTGGCGCCGCCTGAAGCGCTCCTGGACCGGCATGGCCGGGCTTTGGCTGGTCGTGCTCCTGCTGGTGATGGCCGTGTTCGCCGAGTTCATGGCGCCAATGGACCCGAAGGTCACGGATGTCGGCTTCGCTCCGCCGCAGCTGCCAAGCTTCCATGACAAGGACGGCGGTTTCGTCGCGCGGCCGAGGGTCTATGCGCTGGCCGATTCGGCGGACCTCGATCCGGTCACCTTCCAGCCCGTCGTCGGTCCCGACTACGACAATCCAAGGCTGCTTGGTTTCTTCGTGCATGGCGCGCCCTACAAGCTGTTCGGGTTGTTGCCGGCGGACCGGCATCTGTTCGGCTCGCTGGACGGCCAGCCGGTGCATTTCCTCGGCACCGACAAGTTCGGCCGCGACGTGCTGTCGCGCGCCATCCACGGCTCGCGTGTCTCGCTGATGATCGCGCTGACGGTCGTCTTCATCATCACCGTCATCGGCACCACCGTCGGCATGGTCTCCGGCTATTTCGGCGGCAGGTTCGATGTCTGGATGCAGCGCTTCGTCGAACTGGTGCTCGCCTTCCCGCAACTGCCGCTCTATTTGGCGCTGACGACGTTGATCCCGGTCACCGCTCCCACCAACGTCTTCCTCGCCTTCGTCATCATCGTCATGTCGGCATTGGGCTGGGCGCAGATGTCGCGCGAGGTGCGCGGCAAGACGCTGGCGCTGGCGCGGATCGAGTATGTGCGCGCCGCTATGGCCGTCGGCGCCACCGACCGGCGCATCATCATGCAGCACATCTTCCCCAATGTGATGAGCCATGTGATCGTTGCCGTGACGCTGGCGATCCCGACCGTGGTGCTGCTCGAATCTTTCCTGGGTTTTCTCGGCTTCGCCGTCAAACCGCCGCTGATCTCGTGGGGCCTGATGCTGCAGGACACCGCGACCTATTCCGTCATCGGCACCTATCCCTGGATCCTGTCGCCGGTCGGTTTCGTGCTCGTCACCGTCTTTGCCTTCAACGCGCTGGGCGACGGCCTGCGCGACGCCGTCGATCCCTATTGAGGTGGCACAGATGTCCGTCGCGCTCGCCGAATCCTTCGCACCGATCATCCGTCACGACCATGACGGACGCCAGGACCAGCCCATCATCGACGCCCGCAACGTCGCCGTGGCCTTCAAGGTCGAGCATGGCGTCGTCGAAGCGGTCAAGGACATCTCGTTCCAGCTCTATCGCGGCGAAACGATCGCGATCGTCGGCGAATCCGGTTCTGGCAAGTCGGTGAC
The DNA here is from genome assembly GCA_014189435.1 of Mesorhizobium loti. NCBI lineage: Bacteria > Pseudomonadati > Pseudomonadota > Alphaproteobacteria > Hyphomicrobiales > Phyllobacteriaceae > Mesorhizobium > Mesorhizobium loti. The sequence continues at coordinate 5,117,627 of CP050293.1, read as the reverse complement.
GGCGCGCACCGTCATGGGATTGCTGTCGCGGCGCGCCACGGTGTCGCCCGGATCGAGCGTCTGCTATGACGGGCAAAACATCCTGAAATTTCCCGAGAGCGCCCGGCGCAAGCTGCGCGGCAACCGCATCTCGATGATCTTCCAGGAGCCGATGAGCTCGCTCAATCCGATCTATACGGTCGGCAGCCAGATCGTCGAGGCGATCCGGGTGCATCGTAAGGTCAGCCGCAAGCAGGCCTGGGCGCGCGCGCTCGAACTTCTGCAGCACGTGCAGATTCCCGACCCCGTCGCGCGGCTCAAGCAATACCCGCACCAGCTATCGGGCGGGCAACGCCAGCGGGTGATGATCGCCATGGCGCTGGCCAACAATCCAGATGTGCTGATCGCCGATGAGCCGACCACGGCGCTCGATGTCACCGTCCAGGCGCAGATCCTGAACCTGATCCGCAGCCTGCAGAAAGAGCTGCGCATGGCGGTCATCCTGATCACCCACGACCTGACCGTGGTGCGCCAGTTCTCCGACTACGTCTATGTCATGCAGCATGGCGAAATGTGCGAGCACAACGTCACCGAACGGCTGTTCGCCAACCCACAGCACCCCTATACGAGGCGGCTGCTGGCTTCCGAGCCGAGCGGGCAGCCGAAACCGCTGCCGGAGGGCTGCGGCACCATTCTCGAAGCCAGCGGCGTGCGCGTCTCATTCATGCTGCGCCACGGCACCTTCCTGAGGCCGGACTGGCGAGAACTGGTCGCCGTCGACGATCTTGGCCTGAAACTCTGCCGCCATGAGACGCTGGGGCTGGTCGGCGAGTCCGGCTCCGGCAAGACCACCTTCGGGCAGGCCCTGCTCAAGCTGATCGACGCCAAGCGCGGCGAGATCCGTTTCGACGGCAAGCCGATCCACGGCCTGTCGCGGGCCGAGATGCGACCGTTGCGCTCGCGCATGCAGATCGTCTTCCAGGATCCGTTCTCCTCGCTCAACCCGCGCATGACGATCGGCCAGATCATAGAGGAAGGGCTGATCGTCAACAGCATAGGGGCGACGCGGCGCGAGCGGGTCGAACGGGTGCGCGACGCGCTGGTCAGCGCCGGCATGCCGGGCGATATACTGTCACGGTTTCCGCACGAATTCTCCGGCGGCCAGCGCCAACGCATCGCGATCGCCCGCGCCATCGCGTTGGAACCCGAGTTCATCCTGCTCGACGAGCCAACTTCGGCGCTCGACCTCTCCGTCCAGGCGCAGATCATCGACCTGCTGCGCAAGCTGCAGGACGAGCGCGGCCTCAGCTACCTCTTCATCTCGCACGACCTCAAGGTGGTGCGCGCGCTGTGCCACCGCGTCGTCGTCATGCAGAACGGCAAGATCGTTGAGCAAGGCCCTGTCGACGACGTCCTGTCCAATCCCAAGACCGCCTACACCGAACGGCTCGTCAGGGCCGCTTTCGATGTGGCCTGAACATATGCCGGAGGTTAGCATGGCAAGAAATCCCAAGATCACTTTCATCGGCGCAGGCTCGACGGTGTTCATGAAGAACATTGTCGGCGACGTGCTGCAACGCCCGTCGCTGTCCGGCGCGACGATCGCACTGATGGACATCAATCCGCAGCGGCTGGAAGAGAGCGCCATCGTCGTCAACAAGCTGATCGCGACGCTAGGCGTCAAGGCGAAGGCCGAGACCCATTCGGACCAGCGCAAGGCGCTGGCGGGCGCAGATTTCGTCGTCGTCGCCTTCCAGATCGGCGGCTACGAGCCCTGCACGGTCACCGACTTCGAAGTGCCGAAGAAATACGGCCTGCGCCAGACGATCGCCGACACGCTCGGCGTCGGCGGCATTATGCGTGGCTTGAGGACCGTGCCGCATCTGTGGAAGATCTGCGAAGACATGCTCGCCGTCTGCCCGCAGGCGATCATGCTGCAATATGTCAACCCGATGGCGATCAACACCTGGGCGATATCAGAGAAATATCCCGAGATCAGGCAGGTCGGCCTCTGCCATTCGGTGCAGGGCACGGCAATGGAACTGGCCCACGACCTCGACCTTCCTTACGAAGAGATCCGCTATCGCTCGGCCGGTATCAACCACATGGCCTTCTATCTCAACTTCGAGCATCGCCAGCCGGACGGCTCCTATCGCGACCTCTATCCCGATCTCGTGCGCGCCTATCGCGAAGGCCGTGCGCCCAAGCCCGGCTGGAACCCGCGCTGCCCCAACAAGGTGCGCTACGAGATGCTGACCAGGCTCGGCTATTTCGTCACCGAAAGCTCGGAACATTTCGCTGAATACACGCCCTATTTCATCAAGGAAGGCCGCCCGGACCTGATCGAGAAATACGGCATCCCGCTGGATGAGTATCCCAAGCGCTGCATCGAGCAGATCGAGCGCTGGAAAGACCAGGCGCAGGCCTACCGCTCGGCCCAGCGCATCGAGGTCGAGGAGTCGAAGGAGTACGCCTCATCGATCATGAATTCGGTCTGGACGGGCGAACCCTCGGTGATCTACGGCAACGTCCGCAACAATGGCTGCATCACCTCGCTGCCCCGGGATTGCGCCGCCGAAGTGCCGTGCCTGGTCGATGCCTCCGGCATCCAGCCGACCTATGTCGGCGACCTGCCGCCGCAATTGACCGCGCTGATCCGCACCAACATCAACGTGCAGGAACTGACGGTGCGGGCGCTGATGAGCGAGAACCGCGAGCACATCTACCATGCGGCGATGATGGATCCGCACACCGCGGCCGAGCTCGATCTCGACCAGATCTGGTCACTGGTCGATGATCTCTTGGCTGCTCATGGTGAATGGCTGCCTGCCTGGGCGCGCTTGAAGCGCAAGAACGAGGCCGCCGCCTGATCGGCGGCGCCCAGCCTTAATTCGGAGCGTCGGGGTCCGTCTCTTCCTCGTCATCGCGGGCCTTGATGACATAGGCGCCCTTCAGCCAGCGGTTGAGGTCGATGTCCTTGCAGCGCGTCGAGCAGAACGGAAAGGTGTCGCGCGCCGAGGGCTTGCCGCATTCGGGGCAGGGGCGCTTTGGGCGCAAGGGCGTGACCTTGGAGTCGGAATTCACAGCCGGGTTCCCGCCAGCCAGCCGCCATGCACCTTGAAGCCTTCGCCGCTCAACAGGGCGACGGTCTCATACAGAGGCAGCCCGACGATGTTGGTGTAGGAGCCGACCAGCTTGACGACGAAGGCGCCGGCGAGACCCTGGACGGCGTAGCCGCCGGCCTTGCCGCGCCATTCACCCGAGGCGACATAGGCGTCGATCTCCTCGCGCGGCAGCCGCTTGAAGCGCACCCGCGTCTCGACCAGCCGCTGGCGCAGCTTGCCACCCGGCGTGATCAGGCAGATGCCGGAATAGACCCGGTGCGAGCGGCCGGACAACAGCCCGAGGCAGTTGGCGGCGTCGTCGAGGGTTTCTGCCTTGGGCAGGATGCGCCGCCCGACGGCAACCACCGTGTCGGCGGCCAGCACGAAGCCCGGCGCATAGTCGGCTTCGGTCTTCAGCGACGCGAACGCCTTCTCGGCCTTTTCCTTCGACAGCCGCTTGGCCAGCGAGCGCGGATGCTCGGCACGCAGCGGCGTTTCGTCGACATCGGCCGGCAGCACACGGTCCGGCTCGATGCCGGCCTGTTGCAAGAGCTCGATCCGGCGCGGCGAACCCGAGGCAAGCACCAGCTTCTGCAAAATGCTCATCGCGGACCAGTCGGGCTTTGCTTACTTGAAACGATAGGTGATGCGGCCCTTGGTCAGGTCGTATGGCGTCATCTCGACCAGAACCTTGTCGCCGGTCAGCACGCGAATGCGGTTCTTGCGCATGCGGCCGGCCGTATGGGCGATGATTTCATGTTCGTTTTCGAGCTTTACCCGAAACATCGCGTTCGGCAACAATTCCGTCACGACACCCGGAAACTCGAGGACTTCTTCCTTCGGCATTCGATACCTTTGCTTGGATGGTAGTTCCAGCACCCTGGCCGGAATTTCGGCGGAACCTATATGATAATCGTCCGCTTGTGAACACGCTTAATCCGCCGCGTTTTTTGCCTCTGGAAGCAAAAAACGTCGGCCTATGCGCAACTTCAGCCGCTCGCGCACGTCGCGATAACTAGCCATGATCTGTTCGCGCGTGCCGCCGGCATCGGTCGGGTCCGGCGTCGGCCAGTATTCGACCTCGACGGCGAGCGAGCGGGTAAGCTCAAGTGCGGCGTGGTGCGCTTCCGGCGCCAGCGTGACGATGAGGTCGAAATAGTCGTCCTCGAGATCGTCCATGGTCCTTGGGTGACACTCGCCCAGCGACAGGCCTTCTTCGGCCAGCACCGCATCGACGAACGGATCGCGCTCGCCGGCGCGAACGCCGGCCGAAGCGACGAAGATGGTGGCAGGCAGCATCCGCCGCGCCAGCTGCTCGGCCATTGGCGAGCGCACGGCATTCATGCCGCACAGGAACAGGATCGAACGGGGCAGGGCGCCGGGTGCCAGGACTAGCCCCGCCAGTGCAGCACACAGACCAGCGTGAACAGCCGGCGCGCCGTGTCGAAATCGATGTCGATCTTGCCGGAGAGCCGGTCCATCAGCGTCTGCGAGCCTTCATTGTGCAGGCCGCGGCGGCCCATGTCGATCGCCTCGATGTGGCTCGGTGTCGAGGAGCGGATGGCGTCGTAATAGCTCTCGCAGATCATGTAGTAGTCCTTGACGATGCGCCTCAGCGGCGTCAGCGACAGGATATGGGTGACGACGGCGGCGCCATCCTCGCGGGCCACGGCAAACACCAGGCGCTGCTCGGCCAGCGACAGTTTTAGCCGATAGGGCCCAGGGCCGCTGTCATTGACCGGCTGAAAACTGTTTTCCTCGATCAGGTCGAAGATCGCCACCGCGCGCTCATGCTCGACATCGGGTGTCGAACGGCCGATCGATTCATCGAGTTCGACATCGATCAGCCTGGCGCGGGTTTGATCGGAGTCCGACATCGCGGCCTACATGTTCAACCGTATGGCGACGGAGCGTCCGTGCGCGTCAAGGCCTTCCGCCTTGGCGAGCGCAATCGCCGCCGGCGCCAGGACCCGCAACTGCTCCGGCCCAAGCTTGAGGATCGAGGTGCGCTTGACGAAGTCGAGCACCGACAGCCCGGACGAGAAGCGCGCCGAGCGTGCCGTCGGCAGCACATGGTTGGAGCCGCCGACATAGTCGCCGATGGCTTCCGGCGTGTGGCGGCCCAGAAACACGGCACCGGCATTGCGCATCCGCGACAGGAAACCCTCGGCATCGTCGATTGCCAATTCGACATGTTCGGCGGCGATGCGGTCGACCAGCGGCAGCGAGGATTCAATGGTTGGAACCAGGATCACGGCGCCGAAATCGCGCCAGCTCGCCGCTGCCGTCTCGGCGCGCGGCAGGCTCTGCAGCTGGCGCTCGACCGCCTGTTCGACAGCGATGCCGAAGGCCGGATCGTCGGTGACCAGGATCGACTGCGCCGATGTGTCGTGCTCGGCCTGGGCCAGCAGGTCGGCGGCGATCCAGTCCGGATCATTGCTGCCGTCGGCCACGACAAGCACTTCCGACGGCCCGGCGATCATGTCGATGCCGACGGTGCCGAACACCTGGCGCTTGGCCGCCGCGACATAGGCATTGCCCGGTCCGACGATCTTGGCGACCGGCCGGATGGTTTCCGTGCCGTAGGCAAGGGCTGCGATCGCCTGCGCGCCGCCGACGCGGTAGATTTCGGATACCCCGGCGATATCGGCAGCCACCAGCACCAGCGGATTGATGATGCCGCCCGGCGCCGGCACGACCATGACGATGCGCTCGACGCCGGCCACCCTGGCCGGGACTGCGTTCATCAGCACCGAGCTTGGATAGCTCGCCGTGCCGCCCGGCACATAGAGCCCGACCGCCTCGACCGCCGTCCAGCGCCAGCCGAGTTCCACGCCGGCGGCATCCGTATAGCGATCGTCCTTCGGCCGCTGCCGTTCGTGATGGGAGCGGATGCGGTCGCGCGCGAATTCCAGCGCCTCGATCGTCTTTGGGTCGGCGGCCTTGTAAGCCTGCGCGATGTCGTCCTTCGAGACGGCGATGCCCAGTCCAGCCAGATCGGCGCGATCGAATTTCTGCGAATAGTCGATCAGCGCCGCGTCGCCCTCCGCGCGCACGAGCGCGATGATGTCGCGCACCGCGGCATCGACATCGGCGGACACTTCCCGCTTGGTCAGTAGGAAGGCGGCGAAACGCCGCTCGAAATCGGCATCGGATTGACGAAGCGTGATGGCCATCGGACGCTCAGGCCTTGTGGATGGGGCGCGAGGTGGCTTCCCACGCCCCGCCAATATCGGCAAGGCGGGCCTCGATGCATTCGACGTCGAGCATGATCGCGCCGCCGCCCGCAAAGATCAACTCGACGATGCCGGCCGGCTTGCTGATCTCGATGAAGCTGATCGCCAGCAGCGACAGGATCTCGGCGGGCTTGTCGCGGTCGATGCCGCTGGTCTTGGCGCCGAGCACCCGGTCGAAATGCAGCACGGCCTGCCGCCGCTCATTGTGCTGGCGAAACAGGCCGGATTTGGCCTCCCAGACGAAACGGTTCATGGTCAGCAAGAAACGCTTGGCCGCAGGCAGGAATTCGAGGTCGCTGACTTTCAGTACGGCGTCCTGGACATGAGCCGAAACAATGCTCAGATCCTGGTCGTCGAGCGCGATAAGCTTAAGGCCGGTCATGCGGATTTCGCACCTGAAGGTTGATAACTGAACCTTCTGTTAGGCGGTCTTTCCCGTCGGCGCAACCGCACCGCAAGGCCTTGCGATTGGCCTATGCGGAAATCCGCTCGATCTCCGCGCCGCAGTTGGACAGCTTTTCTTCCAGCCGTTCGAAGCCGCGGTCGAGATGGTAGACCCGGTTGACCGTGGTCTCGCCTTCGGCCGCGAGGCCGGCGATGACCAGCGACACGGAAGCGCGAAGATCGGTCGCCATGACCGGGGCGCCCTTCAGCTTCGGCACGCCGTCGACGATCGCCGTCTGGCCCGAAAGCGTGATGTGGGCGCCGAGCCGCGCCAGTTCCTGCACATGCATGAAGCGGTTTTCGAAAATCGTCTCGGTGATGCGCGACTTGCCCTTCGCCATGGTCATCAGACCCATGAACTGCGCCTGCAAATCGGTCGGGAAGGCCGGGAAGGGTGCGGTCGTCACGTCGACCGGCGAAATGCCGGCGCCGTTGCGCTTCACGCGAATGCCGGAATTGGTCGGCGTGATTTCGGCGCCGGTCTGGGCGATCACGTCCAGTGCCGTCTGCAGCAGCTCCGGCCGCGCGCCTTCGAGCACGACGTCGCCGCCGGTCATGGCGACGGCCATGGCATAGGTGCCGGTCTCGATGCGGTCGGGAATGACGCGCACGCGCGCACCCGACAGCGATTCGACGCCATCGATGGTGATGGTTGGCGTTCCGGCGCCATGGATCTTGGCGCCCATGGCGTTGAGGCATTCGGCGAGGTTGACGATCTCCGGCTCGCAGGCCGCGTTTTCCAGCACCGTCTCGCCCTTGGCGAGTGCCGCGGCCATCATCAGCACATGGGTGGCGCCGACCGAGACTTTCGGGAAGATGTAGCGGTTGCCGACAAGGCGGCCATTCCTGGTCTTGGCGATGACATAGCCGGTGTCGACGTCGATATCGGCGCCCAGCGCCTGCAGGCCTTCAAGGAACAGATCGACCGGGCGCGTGCCGATGGCGCAACCACCCGGCAGCGACACCTTGGCCTCGCCCATGCGGGCCAGCAGCGGGCCGATCACCCAGAACGAGGCGCGCATCTTCGACACCAGCTCGTAGGGCGCCGTCGTGTCGACAATGTTGCGGGCGGAGAAGTTGATGGTGCGCGAATAGCCCTCATTCTGCTTCTCGCGGCGGCCATTGACCGAATAATCGACGCCGTGATTGCCGAGGATGCGGATCAGCTGCTCGACATCGGCCAGATGCGGCACGTTTTCCAGCGTCAGCGTGTCGTCGGTGAGCAGCGAGGCGATCATCAGGGGCAGGGCCGCGTTTTTCGCGCCCGAGATCGGAATGCTTCCGGAGAGCTTGTTGCCCCCGACAATTCTGATGCGATCCATGGAAGAACGTCCCTCTCGGCCAAAAAGGCCGGTTCAATCGTTTGAGTAGCGGCCCGTCTAGACCATTGGCCGGCTTGGTTCAAGAAATAGGATTTCGCCCACCCCGGGCCAAGAGTGGCCGATTTGAGTTAATCTTTTTGTATTTCCTTCGATGCAGCAAGCCCGTCCGGCCGCAGATCGGCTTCTCCGGTGCGGCGCGAGCGCGACTGCGCCTTGCGCTTCTGCAGATTGGCGCGCAATTGCTCGGCCAGCCGATCCTTGCGGATTGTCGCGCTGTTTTTCGGTGGAATTGTCTTGTCTTCCATCGCCCCGTCCCCGCCGGCGACCCACCAGCTTGCTGTTCAGGGATTAGCCAACATTGTGGCACGGCCATGTCATTAAAAGCTATCCGGCAAAGGCTTTCACAGAAGCGTTGCACTTGGCCTTGCGCTTGCCGGTTCGATATGGCAGAAGCCCCGCCATCAGCGGCTGCGGTAGCTCAGTGGTAGAGCACTCCCTTGGTAAGGGAGAGGTCGAGAGTTCAATCCTCTCTCGCAGCACCAGTTCCCAACGATCAGCATTGTCGTGAATTTTGTCCCTTGCATTTGCGAGGCAGGGCTCGCGCATCGCGCCTTCGAGCCGAGATGCATTTCGGCATCGACACGATTCGTTAACCAAGATGCTGTTCATCGGCAGACGTGTTGTGGAATGGATGCCCGTCTGCGCCGGTCAAGTCCGTGCCTTGTCAGGGAGTGGGCCGAAAGGCTCCTCGTATGGGCGGCGACCTCAATCGCCCGAAACTAAAAGAATGTGCAAGGCATGAACGTGATTGAAAACGAGCAAAACGCGCCCGGCGCTTCCCATCGTTGGACATTGCTGCCGGCCATGATGGCGACGTTCCTTTGCCTGTGCGTCAGCAGCGCGTTCGCGGAGACGCGCGCTTTGAGGATTCAACATCTCCATACGGGCGAGAAGGCTGAAATCGTCTTCAAGCGCAACGGGCGCTACGATCCGGCGGGATTGAAGAAGATCAATCTCATGCTGCGCGACTGGCGTCGCAACGAACCGACGAAGATGGATCCGCGCCTGCTCGATCTTGTCTGGCAGGCTTACCGCGCCAGCGGCTCGACGGCCTATATCCATGTGGTCAGCGCCTATCGTTCGCCGGCGACGAACGCAATGCTGCGCAGCCGCTCCAAGGGCGTGGCCCGGGAAAGCCAACATATGGTTGGCCGCGCGATGGATTTCTTCCTGCCGGATGTGCCGCTGAAGAAGTTGCGCGACATCGGCCTCAAGATGCAGGGCGGCGGGGTGGGCTATTACCCGACCTCCGGTTCGCCTTTCATACATATGGATGTCGGCAATGTGCGGCATTGGCCGGGCATCAGCCGCCAGGAACTCGCCAGGGTATTTCCCAACGGCAACACACTGCATGTGCCGAGCGACGGCAAACCGCTGCCCGGCTACGAGCAGGCGTTTGCCGCCTACAAATCGCGCAAGGGCGCCGGCACGCCCAACATCGAACTGGCAAGCGTCGACGGCGGCCAACGCAGGCCGCGCGGCCTGCTGGCGACGCTTCTGGGTGGAGACGAGTCGGATGATGTCGCGGAGGCGGTGCCGGCACCACGCAAGCCGGCCAGGTCCGTTGAACCCAGGCCTGCCGGCATCGCGATCGTGCCGCCGCAGGATGCCCAGCGGGCGGACATCCAGATGGCTTCCGGCGATGCAGGCGAGGAACCGCCAGTTGGACAGAAGGGGAAGACGCCTGAAGCGATCGTCATGGCCATGGCGCCGGGCTCGGTGCCGCTGCCCGCCTTCGCACCGCGCACCGAGCTTGCGGCACCCGTTCCGACCCCGCAAACCGCACCGTTGGCAATCGCCGATGCGTCCACGGCGCGGGCCGAACTGGCCGCTGCCAAGCCGGCAGCCGCCAATGCCGAAATTCCCACGGGTAAGGCGGATGCCGCTGTCGCGAGCGTCGCGCCGGACATGGTGGCGCTCAACATCCCCTTGCCGACATGGCGGCCGGAAAGCCGGACAAGTCCGGTGCGCCAGCCGGAAGCAGCCAAATCTCGCGATGCGGTCGGTGCCCTCCTGGCCATGCAGCACGCCGCTGACGGCCTTGATCGGCTGGCCGCTGAGCAGGTTGCAGTTCCCCCATCGAAGCCCGAAGATCGCGTCAGGGCCAGCCCGAAGGCAGACCGCGTCCAGCCACGTCTCGATCCCGAAGCCACCGCCGTCATTGTGCCAGCCGCGTTGTCCGGCCGGCCGATCGGGACAGGTCGCGGCATCGTCGGCGGAGCCAGGCCTGCGACGGCGCCCGTCATTGCTGCCAATCTCATCCGCACGGCGCCGGAGCATGTCTATCTCGACGGATTCCAGCCGCGAGGACAGACGTCCGATCACCGCCGCTTCACCGGCTCCGCGGTCAAGTTCTTGCCCATCGCCAGCTTCAAATAGGCTGGCCGCGTCCGGGATTTGACATATAGGGAGCAGGCGTGTCGTGGACGGCGAATGCACCCGTTCGACCTGACATGAAATGTGGTGCACGATGCGGATCGCAGGGTCGCAGAGGGATTGCGCAACCCATCCTGAAATCTTGCCGAACGGCTCTGTAAAATAATTTCCAAATTTGACAATCTTGCATGGAATTGTAAGATAATCATCTTCCGTCAGCGATAGGCGATGACCATGTCCATCCGTGAAGAACTGGCCAACATGACCGTGGCGTTCACCTCCGCGGAAGAGAAGATCGTCCAGGTCCTGCTTGCCGATTATCCCATGTCGGGGCTGGGCACCGCGACCAGGCTGGCGCGGCGGGCCGGCGTCAGCGACCCGAGTGTGACGCGCCTGATGACCAAGCTTGGCTATGTCGGCTTTGCCGACTTCCAGGCGCGCCTGCTCACCGAAGTCGAATCGAGGCTGCATTCGCCGCTTTTGATGATGGAGGCCAAGCGTCCGGGCGGCTCCAGCGAAGGCACCGCACTCGCCTATTTCCATTCGGTTTCCGACAGTCTCGAGCGCACCCGCACCGCGGTGCCGGTGCAGGCCTACACGCGCGCCGTCAACATGCTGCTTGAGAGCAAGGGCCAGGTCGTGCTGCTGGGCGGCCGGTTCAGCCGGCATATCGCATCCATGCTGGCCGGCTACCTCCTGCAGTTCCGCTCTGGCGTGCGCGACATCGGTTCGTTGAGCCCCGCCGATTTCGACCTGTTGATCGACCTTGGCAAGCGCGACCTGCTCGTCGTCTTCGACTACCGGCGCTACCAGTCGGACGTGGTGAGATTTGCGCAGCAGGCCAAGGAACGCGGCGTCTCCATCCTGCTGTTCACCGATGTGTGGTTGTCGCCGATATCAGAGGTCGCCGACCTGACCATGGTCGCGGCGATCGACGCCAACTCGCCCTTCGACACGCTGGCCACCGCCGTTGCCCAGATGGAAACCGTCTTTGCCCATGCGCTGGAAGGCCATGGCGCCGGGGTACGCAAGCGCATCGAGGACATCGAGAAGATCCGCAGCGCCAATGCCGTCACCCTCGATGCCGCCCTATCGCCGCCGGACGCCGAAGCCGCCAAACCCGGAACCTCTAGGAAATAGCGTCGATGTGCACAGCGTCGCGATGCAACAAGGGAAAAGAAAATGCCTGACAACCAGACCATCATCGAAGCCGTGCAGGCTGAGATCGAGACCGATCGCGACTGGTTGATCGGGCTGACCCGCGACATGGTCCGCATCCCTTCGGTGAACCCCAAATTCGAGCCCAATCCGGCGATCAACCGCGAGGCGGACGTCCAGGCGCTGCTTGAGCCGATCCTCAAGCAGGACGGTTTCAGGACCGAACAATGGGATGCCTTGCCCGGCCGGCCCAATCTGGTCGGCGAATGGGCTGGAGACGAGGACCGCAGCCTGATCCTGTGCGGCCATATCGACGTCGTGCCGGTCGGCGCGATGAAGGACTGGTCGGTCGATCCGTTCGGCGGCGAGATCACCAATGGCCGGCTTTATGGCCGTGGCGCCGTCGACATGAAGGGCGGCGTCGCCGCCTGCATCGCCGCAGCACGCGCGATCCGCAAGGCGGGCATCACGCTGCAGGGCCGGCTGGCCATCCATTCCGTCGTCGATGAGGAAGCCGGCGGCTTCGGCGCTATGGACGCCGTGAAGAAGGGCAAGCTCGCCAAGGCGGTGCTGGTCGCCGAACCAACCTGGGGCGATGTCCTGCCGGTCGAAGGCGGGTTGGAATGGGCGCGGGTGACGATCCGCGGCCGCAACGCCCATTCGGCGCTGCGCTACAACGAGATCTATCCGCAGCGCCACGACAAGGACCGGCTGGAGCCGGGCGTCAACGCGATCGAGATCGCCGCCCGCTTCATCGGGGCCGTACGCCAGTATGAGCTGGACCGCACGCGGGCGAAATCCCATCCGCTGCTGCCGCTCGGCATGAACACCATCAACATCGGCGTCATGCATGGCGGCACTGGCCTTGGCGAACACGGCCTGCCGACCGTGATGACCAACCCGGCCATCATTCCCGATGTCGCGGTGCTCGACCTCGACATGAAATTCCTGCCGGATGAGAACTCGGCCGACTATCGCCGCGACTTCGAGGCCTTCGTCCACCATTTCGCGCAAACCGATGCCTGGCTGCGCGACAATCCGCCTGCCATCCAGTGGGAGCTCGGCGGCCTGTATTTCCCGCCGATGAACACGCCGGTCGATCATCCGCTGGTGACATCGCTGATGAAGCGCAAGGCGATGGTCGGCAAGGCGCCGCAGGCGCGCGGCTTCGTCGCCGTGTGCGATGCCGCGCACTATGCCGGCGCCGGCGTCGACGGTGTCATCTTCGGCCCGTCGGGCGACGGTTTTCACGGTGCCAACGAATATGTCGAGGTCGAATCGGTGGTCGAGACCGCCAAGGTGATCGCCGCTTCGGTGATCGACTGGTGCGGCATCCGCTGAGGCGGAGCCGCTACTTCGAAAACGGTCAGGCCGGGCGCTTCAGGCGCCCGGCGACGGCACCCCATGAAGCCTTGATCATGCCGACCAGCCCGCTCGGGTAGGCCAGCATCACGCCGATGATCAGCACCGCCGTGATCATCGGTCGCCACGCGCCGAAATCGGCCATCCATTCGGCAAAAATCGTCAGCACGAAGGAAGCGATGATGGCGCCGTAAATGGTGCTGGTGCCGCCAAGCAGCACCATCGACAGGATGATGGTCGCCAGGCTCATGCCGAACACGTCGATCGAGGCGTTGCGCTGGTAGGCGGCATAGAAGGCGCCGGCGATGCCGGTGAAGAAGGCGCTCGCCGCAAGCGTCAGCATGCGCTGGCGCACGATCGAGACGCCGCGGCTGATGGCGTATTCCTCATTGTCGCGCAAGGCGACGATGCTGGCCCCGGCGCGCGAGCGCACGAACACGCGCAGGAACAGCGTGCTTGCCACCAGCAGGGCCAGCGCGATGTAGAAATAGGCTGATTTGCCGTCGCGGACCATGTTGTGGTCGAAGACGTAGAGGCCGGGAATGCGCACCAGCCCTTGCGTGCCGCCGGTGATGTCGGACTGGCTGATGATCACCTGCATCACCAGCTGCGCGAAGCCGAAAGTGACCAGGATGATGTAGATGCCCTTCAGCCGCAAGATCGGGATGGTCACCAGGATCGCCGCCAGCGTGGCGATGACACCGCTGGCAAACAGCGCGATCCATGGGTCGAATGCGGCGAGCTTGGTGAGCAGGCTGTAGGCATAGACGCCGATGCCGAACAGCGCCAGATGGCCGAAATTGAAGACGCCGCCATAGCCGAGGCTGAGGTCCCAGTTCGAGGCGACGATCGCATAGATGAAGGCCATGATCAGGATGTGGCGGGCATAGGTGTCGCCGAAGATCAACGGCAGTAGCGCCAACAGGGCGAAGCCGAGCACGAAGCCGATGGCCTCCTGCTTCCAGGGCGTGCGGCCGGGGGCGATCGGGGTTGCCGCCTCTGCGTGGCTAAGGGTCATCGGCGATGTCGTGTCGGTCATGCAAGGCCTCGGGAGCGGCTGGCGAAAATGCCCTCGGGGCGCACCATCAGGGTCAGAATGAGCACGCCGAACAGCAGCGCCGGCGTCCAGTACAAGCCGAAATAATAGCTGCAGGCGGCTTCAAAGAAGCCGATCAGATAGGCGGCGAAGATCGGTCCCGAGATGCTCGATATGCCGCCGAAGACGACGACGATCAGCGCCTTGAGCAGCGGATCGCTGCCCATCACCGGCGACATGAAACGGTAGCCGCCCATGAAGATACCGGCCAGCCCGGCCAGCGAAGCGGCGATGGCGAAGGCCAATCCGTAGAGCGCGGTGACGTTCAGTCCGACAAGGTGGCTGGCATCTTCGTTCTGCGCCACGGCGCGCAGCGCCAGCCCGAGCCGTGTGCGGTTGAGGAACATCCAAAGTGCGGCAAGGATCAGCGGCGTGATGACGATGATGGCAATCTGGTGCAGGGAGACGCCGACGCCGCCGATGGTGGTGTTGCCGGCGATGAGCGCCGGGATCTGCTTCGAGCGTGGTCCCCAGATGGTCAAGGCGCCATTCTCGATCAGCGATCCGGCCGCCAGCGTGGTGATGACGACGACCAGCACGATGTTGGGCCGGCCGATCAACGGCCGCACGACGCTCGCCTGCAGGATCCAGCCGACGCCGGCCATGACGACGACGGCGACCGGAAAGGCGACCGCCGCCGGTAGGCCGAGTTCGACCAGTTGCCAGGCGATGTAGGCGCCCAGCATCATGAACACGCCATGGCTGAAATTGAACACGCCGATCGTCGTCCAGACGAGCGCGAGCCCGACCGCCATCATGGCGTAGAGCGAGCCCTGGAACAGGCCGCCGAACAGGATTTCCGCCAATGCGCTCATTCCCAAGTTCCTAATGGCCAAAATACATCGACATGATCTCGCCGTGGTCGAGGCTCTCGCCCGGCTTGATCTCGGTCGCCACCGCGCCATGATTGACGAGGTAGAGTTGCTGCGTCAGCTCGAGCAGGAATTCGATGTCCTGCTCGACGACGATAAGCGGCACGCCGCCGCGCGAAATGTCCATGACGGAGGCGCAGAGCTCGTCCTTGATCTTGGGCGCCAGCCCAAGGGTCGGCTCGTCAAGGATCAGCAGGCGCGGATGGCTCATGAGCGCGGTGCCGATCGACACCATCTGGCGCTCGCCGCCCGACAGCGTGCGCACGCGCTGGCGCCAGCGTTCCGCCAGTTTCGGGAACAGCTTGATCACCTTTTCGCGGTTCTCCGCCTCATGCGGCCTCGCCCGCGGCGAATAGGCGCCGAGCGCCATGCAGTCGGCGATCGAGAGATCGGGAAACAGCCGATTGCCTTGCGGAACATGGATCAGGCCGGTGCCGACGATGGCCCGCGCGCTGTGGCCGACAATGTCCTGCCCATCGAACAGGATGCGGCCGCTTTTCGGCTGCAACAGCCCGGAGATGGCGCGCAGCAGCGTCGTCTTGCCATGGCCGTTGGGGCCGAACAGGCCGACATTGCCGAAACGGCCGGCCTCCAGCGAGATATCGTGCAGCACGGTGACGCGGCCATAGCCGGCGGTGACGCCTTCGACGCTGAGAATGGGGTTCACGCCGCCGACCTCCTCGTGCCGAGATAGGCTTCGATGACGCGCGGGTCGGCGATCACGCCGGCCGGGTCGCCGGCGGCCAGGACGCGGCCATTGTTGAGCACCAGCAGATGCTGCGAAAGGCTCATCAGGAAGGTCAGCACATGCTCGATCAACAGGATGGTGATGCCGCGTTCGGCGGTGCGACGGATCAGGCCGATCGATGTCTCGATCTCGGGCTTGGTCAGGCTCGACGCCGGTTCGTCAAGCAAAAGCATGCGCGGCTGCATGGCGATAGCGGTAGCTAGCATCAGGCATTTGCGCTCGAAGACGGACAATTCACCGGCGAGCCGCCCGAAGGACGCGGACCCCAGCCCGACGAACTCCAATGCCTCGGCGGCCGCATTGCGGGCCATGGCCGCTGTCTTTTCCTGCCTGCCGTAGCTGGCGCCGATCAGCGCGTTCTCGAACACGGTCAGCCCGTCGAAGCTGGTCTCGCGCTGAAACGTACGGGCAAGGCCGAGGCGCGCGATGGCGTGTCCCGACTTGCCGTTGATGGCATTTCCGTCAAAGCGGATGCGGCCCCGGTCGGGGCCGAATGGGATACCGGTGATGATGTTGAACAGAGTGCTCTTGCCGCTGCCGTTCGGGCCGGCGATGCCAAAGATCTCGCCGGCCTCGACCTTGAACGACACGCCGTCGACGGCCTTCAGCGAACCAAAGGCCTTCGACACGTCGTCCAGTTCAAGCAGGGCCATTCCTCACTTCATCCAGGGCTGGAGCTTGAAGGCGCCGGTGGCGTATTTCTCCGGAGAGATCAGCGTGCGCTGGCCGTCCCAGATCTGGAAGAAGGTGATCGGGATGTAGTCGTCGCCCTGCGTCGCAAGGTGAGTGGCGGGATCGAATTTCAGCCGGCCTTCCGCGACCTGCTTGTCGGTCTCCGACAGCGCCTTCATGATCGCCGCATGGTCGGATGCGCCACCGACTTTCTTGACCGCGTCGAAATAGACATTGGTCATTTCGTAGAGGCCGACGCCATAGGTGCCGCTCTCGACGCCGTATTTTGCCTTGAACTTGGCCGCCACTTCATCGGCGCGCGGGTTCTTCGGCGTGGTCAGCGCGCCGCCGAGCAGATTGTAGATGACACCATCCGACTTCTTGCCGGTCAGTTCGACGAACTCCGGAACGCTCGGCGCATATTGCAGGAAGACGAGGCTCTTGGTCGGCTGCTCGAGGAACTGGTTCAGGAACGACGCCGAATTGCCCGGCAGATAGTCGGTGTTGATGACGACATCGGGAACGTTCTCGCGCACCTTGGCCAGGATCGAACGCCAGTCGGTCACTTCGCCGAAGGGCACGATCTCGTCGACGGTGATGGTCCAGCCCTTCTCCTTGAAGGTCTTCTTCATGCCCTCGGAGATGGTCTTCGAATAGGCGTTGTCGGACGAGATGATGGCGACCTTCTTGGTCGGCAAGGTGATCTTGCCGTCGGCCGCGAGCTTTTCGACGAACAGGGTGACGTCGGTGTTGTAGGCGTCGAAGGAAGGCGTCAGCGACCAGCAGCACATATATTTGTCGGGGCTCGGCGCGATGATGTCCCTGGTCTGCTGCGAGGTGGCGGCCAGCATGTAAGGCATGTCTGCTTCGGCCATGTTGTCGATCTCGAAATTGGTCAGGCTGGCATAGCCGGTCAGCATGAAATGCACGCCCGGATCGCCAAGCAGGCGCTCGACCGCGCTGGTGACGTTGCCGGCGGACTGATCCTTGACGTCGCCGACCACCAGCTCGAACGTGTCCCCGGCAACGCCGCCGGCTGCGTTGGCCTCGTCGATGGCCATCTGCACGCCGCGCTGGAATTCCTGGCCGTCCGCCGCGGCCGGGCCGGTCAGCGGCGCAAGCAGGCCGATCTTGACGACATCGGCGAAAGCGGGCGCGCCTGATGCGGCAAACATGCCGATCAGCGTCGTGCTCATCAGGATATGGCGGATTCGACTTGCGGCGGATTTGGCTTTCATCGTGCTGTTCCCTGTTTTCCTCCCGTTCATCGGGAGTTGGATAATTGACAATCTACGCATAATTGTTCTTATTTGAAAAGGATTTTTCAGTGCAACCTGACCGGGAAATGTTTACGGCGGGACACGGGGGAACAGTGGCGCTTTGTTGCGCAGCTGCTTCAAAACAGGGCAATTCCAGACGGAGCCGACAATGACGATCTCGCAGAAGACCCTTGAAACCAGCCACGGCAAGATCGCGGTGCGCCAGGCCGGTGGCCAGGGAGCCGCCGTCATGCTGATCCACGGCAATTCGTCGTCCAGTGCCGTTTTCCGCAACCAGTTGGAGGGCTCGCTGGGCGAGCGCTACCACATCATCGCTCCCGACCTGCCGGGACACGGGGCTTCCGGCGATGCGATCGATCCGGAGCGCTCCTACAGCATGGAAGGCTATGCCGATGCCATGACCGAAGTGCTCGGGCTGCTCGGGGTCGACAAGGCCATCGTCTTCGGCTGGTCGCTCGGCGGCCATATCGGACTTGAGATGATCGACCGCTTTCCCGGCCTGCTCGGACTGATGATCACAGGCACGCCGCCGGTGGCGCCCGAGGAGGTCGGCAACGGCTTCAAGCCGAGCCCGCATATGCACCTTGCCGGACAGGAAACCTTCAGCGCAGCCGATGTCGAGGCCTATGCGCGCAGCACCTGCGGCGAACCGTTCGAGCCGTTCCTCCTCGACACGGTGGCGCGCACCGACGGACGGGCGCGGCGCCTGATGTTCGAAAAATTCGCGGCCGGCACCGGCAGGAACCAGCGCGAGATCGTCGCCGGCAAGACGCCGCCGATCGCCGTTCTGAACGGCATCGACGAGCCTTTCGTCAACACCGATTTCGTCTCGGCTGTGAAGTTTTCCAATCTGTGGGAAGGCAAGGCGCACCTGCTCGACAAATCCGGCCACGCCCCGTTCTGGGATTCTCCAGATCGATTCGACCCGATCTTCGCCCGCTTCCTGGCGAGCGTAGATCGAGCATAGGTTCGACCGAACGGCCTACGCCACTGACCAGCCGCCATCGATCAGAATGTTGGCGCCTGTGATCATCGATGCGGCGGGCGAGGCCAGGAACACCACGGTTCCGGCAACGTCGATCGGGTCGCCGATGCGGCCGAGTGGAATGTGGCCCAGCACATGGGCATGAAAGTCCGGCTCGGCGAGGGAAGGCCGCGTTCCGTCGGTCCAGATGAAGGTCGGCGCGACGCTGTTGACGGCGATCTTGTGCTGCGCCCATTCGGCCGCCAGGCAGCGCGTCAGATGGTTGATCGCCGCCTTGCTCATGCAGTAGATCGCCTCGCCCTTCAGCGTCACCGTGCCGGCCTGTGAGCTTATGTTGATGATGCGCCCGGATTTCTGCGCGATCATCAACCGTCCGACCGCCTGGGTGGTGAAGAACGTGCCCTTGAGGTTGACATTCACCGTCAGGTCGAAATCTTCCTCGGTGACATTCTCGGTCAGGTTCTCCGGCCCGAGCCCGACATTGTTGACCAGCACATCGATGCGGCCGAAGACGGCATGCGCCTCGGCGACGGCGGCCCGCACCGTGGCGAGATCGGTGAGATCCATATGCACCGCCAGCGCCCGCCGGCCCATGCTCTCGATCTCGGCGACAAGGTCTGCCCCATCGGCCTTGCCGCGCACGCCGACGATCATGTCGGCGCCGGAGCCGGCGCAGGCCAGCGCGCAGGCGCGGCCGATGCCGCGTGAAGCGCCGGTGACCAGCACCACCTTGCCGACCAGATCGAATTTTGGCGTGAACTCCGTCATCGCAACCTCCCCAGAAATTTTGCGGACCCGCGCGGGCAGCGGCGGCCTCTTTGCCGAACACTACTTGGTCGCCAGATGAAAGCCAGCAGGCAGCTCACGACAAGAACACCGCTTGCGCCCGGACTTGCCACGCGCCGGCCATCATGATGCCATCTCCCCGCGGAAGATTGCGCCGTGCGGGTTCCGGGTTGGGCGATGCTGCTTGGGCGAATGACAGTCGAGGGTGCGCGCAGGTGCGTGGCGTTTGTCGCCGTGCTGATCTTGTGCCTGTACACGCTCGCCCCGGCTCAGGCCGAGGAGCCGAAGGCGCTGAAAGGTGTCGCGCTGATCATCGGCCAGTCCGACTACCAGCATGTCGGCAAACTGCCCAATCCCGAAAACGACGCCCGCGCTATCGAGGAAATGTTCGACAAGCTCGGTTTCGAGACCGATGTCGCCACCAACCGCGACGCGCGCAAACTGCGGCGTGACCTCGAAGGCTTCGTCGATGACGCCGAGGGCGCCGATGTCGCCGTCATCTATTATTCGGGCCATGGCATCGAAGCCGGCGGCGAGAATTTTCTGGTCCCAGTCG
Source organism: Mesorhizobium loti (assembly GCA_014189435.1). NCBI lineage: Bacteria > Pseudomonadati > Pseudomonadota > Alphaproteobacteria > Hyphomicrobiales > Phyllobacteriaceae > Mesorhizobium > Mesorhizobium loti. The sequence goes on along the minus strand of CP050293.1, from coordinate 5,097,591 downwards.
ATGCCGATGTCTCGGCGCTCGACGATGCCGGCGAAAAACTGGTGCCGCTGTCGTCGATCGTCGCCGAACTGAAGGCGAAGGTGCCGGTCACCATCGTGCTGCTCGACGCCTGCCGCAACGATCCGTTCCCACCGGGCACGCTGCTGAAGCTGGCGCCGGGCGACGACGGCAAGCCGATCGGCGCCGGCGGTCTTGGCGAAACCCGCAGCGTCGTGGCGCTGAACAACGGCGCACCGGCCAAGGGCTCGGCTGATGACAGCCTCGGCCAGGTCATCGGTTTTGCCGCCGAGCCCGGCAAGGTGGCGCTCGACGGTCCGGCCGACGGCAACAGCCCCTATGCGGCGGCGATATTGCGTCACATCGACACGATGGGCGGCGAGGAATTCGGCACCGTGCTGCGCATGATTGGTGAGGAGGTCTATCTCAAGACCAACGGCCAGCAGCGGCCATGGGTCAATGAAAGCCTGCGCCGGCTGCTCTATTTCGGTACGCCCGCCGAGCAGCCAAAAGGCGACGAGGGCGAAATCCTCACCGAGCGCCGCCGGCTGCTGGTCACCATCTCGGCGCTGCCCGATCCGGAACGCCGTCAGATCGAAACCATTTCCCGCGATGGTGGCGTGCCGATGGACGCGCTCTACGCCATGCTGAAGACGCTTGGCACCGACACGCCGAAAGACCCGGCCGAGCTCGACAAATTGCTGCGCGGCCAGACCGAGCGGCTGAAGCAGGTGCTGGCCGAGCAGTCGGCCTTGAAAAGCCAGGATCCGGAAATCGTCCGTCTGTCGAAACTGGCCGAACAGGCGGTGCAGGAAGGCGCGCTCGATGCGGCGCAGAAATTCCACGAGCAGGCCAAGGCTCGCGTTGGCGAACTGTCGAAGACGGTCGACCAGGCCGAAGCCGATCTCAAGGCGCGTCGGCTGGAATTCGCGGAAGTCTTCGCCAGCAGCGCCAAGACCTACGAGCTGTCTTTCAACTATCTCAAGGCGGCGCAGGACTACGCCAAGGCCTTTGACGAAGTGGAAAAATGGAGCGATGCGGACGCCTGGTTCTACAAGGGAGCAGAGGCCGAGGCGCTTTCCAACCAGGGCGCGTTCTCCGGCGACAACGCGTTTCTTGTCCAGGCTATCGCCGCTTACGAAAAGAGCCTGACCTATGTGTCGCGCGAAAAGACCCCGCGCAGCTGGGCCGCCACGCAGAACAACCTCGCCACCACTTTGTCGACGCTGGGCGAGCGCGAGGCCGGCCGCGACAATCTCGACAAGGCGGCCGGCGCCTTCGAGCAGGCGCTGAGTGTCTACACGCGCGAAGCCTCTCCGGACGATTGGGCGTCCACGTCTGGCAATCTCGGTACCGTCTACTGGCGGCTTGGACAGCGCGAGAACGGTACGGCACTGCTCGACAAGGCGGTCGCGACTTTCCGCGAGGCGCTCGAGGTGCAGGGGTCGAAAAAAGTGCCGCTGGAATGGGCGGCGAGCGAGAACAATCTCGGCATCGTGCTGTCGGAACTCGGCGAGCGCGAGGCGACAAGCGACAGTTTTCGTGCCGCGATCGAAGCGCATCGTGCCGCGTTGACGCAGTACAGCCGCGAGCGCGTGCCGCTCGACTGGGCGTTGAGCCAGGTCAATCTCGGTGCTGCCCTGTTCCGTCTCGGCGCGCGCGAGAAGGATGTGGCTACGCTGGACCAGGCGGTTGCAGCCTACCAGTCGGCAACGGAGGAAATGACGAGGGAACGTGCCCCGGCGCAATGGGCGACGATCCAGAACAATATGAGCTCGGCGCTGGAGACGATCGGCGAAATCAATGGCGATGTCGCCACACTGCAGCGTGCACGCGATGCTGCGGAGGCGGCACTTACGGTCTGGACGCGCGAGCATGCGCCGTCGAGCTGGGCGAACGGCCAACTGACGCTCGGCAACGCGCTGCAGCGTCTCGGCGCCAAGCAGGACGACAGTGCCACGCTGCTCAAGGCGGTCAGCGCCTATGAGGCGGCTCTCAGTGAATATCCGCGCGAAAAGCTGCCACTCGATTGGGCCTCGCTGCAGCAGAATCTGGGCTCCGCCTATGCCTCGCTCGGCGAGCGCGACACGGGGGTCGACTATCTGCAGAAGTCGGCAACCGCCTATCGCAACGCCTCGGAGGTCTATACCGCTGCCGCAGCTCCGCTCGAATTCGCCGCCATCGAACACAGTCTCGGCAGCACGCTGTCGAGCTGGGGCGACCGCGCCGGCGACAGAGCAGTGCTCGAACAAGCAGTGGCCGCTTACGATGCCGCACTCACCGTGCGGACCAAACAGAGCGCTCCAAAAGACTGGGCGAAGACGCAGTACCGGCTGGGTGCGGCCCTTTCTATGCTGGGCAAGGCCGATGGCGGCCCGACAGAAGCGCTTGAACGCTCGGTGAGGGCTTACCGTGCGGCGCTTGAGGTGCAGACCCGCGACAGCGAACCGGAGGCCTGGGCGGCAACGCAATGGGGCTTGGGCCACGTACTCCTGGTGCTGGGCGACCGGACAAGCAACGGCGAGGATTTCGCCCAGTCGGTGACGGCGCTCGAAGCGGCCTTGCCGCTCTATGACATCGCCACGGTGCCGCAGGATCACGCCCAGCTGCAAAACGATCTCGGCAGCGCCTACTACTACCTTGCTGGCGCCAGCAATGATCCGTCGCTCTACCAGAAGGCCGCAACGGCGCATGAAGCGGCGCTGGCCGTCTATGCGACGCTACCTGACCGCACGCTGTGGGCCTCTGTCGAAGGCGATCTCGGCAACGCGCGTATGATGCAGGCGAGCGCCACTTCCGACCCGGACACCATGGCGAAATCGGTGCAGGCCTATGAGGCGGCACTGTCGGTGACGACCCGCGACAAGGATGCCGACGGCTGGATCCGCAACCAGGCCAACCTCGCCAGCGCCTTGTCGACGCTGGGCTACTGGCGCAACGACGTCGCCTTGCTGAAGCGCTCGGCCGGCATCTATCGCAGCATACAAAGCGTGCGCACCCGCGACCGTGCGCCGGAGCAATGGGCGCGCACGCAAGGCGATTTCGCCCGTGTGCTCGGTATGATCGGAGAGAAGGCGCCGGAACCGGCGGTGTTCGACGAGGCCATCGCCGTCAACCGGGCGCTTGCCGACGAGGTCGGCCGCGATCGCGACCCCGACCGCTGGGCCAGTCTGCAGAACGAGGTCGGCTACTCGCTGACGCTTGCCGGCCGGACCGAAAACAACGTTGCCCGCTTCGAGGAAGCGGTGCCGATCCTGCGCGAGGCGATCGCCGTGCAGAAGAAGATCAATTCGGTTCCGGGCATCGCCTTCACTGAAGACAGCCTGTGCGATGTGCTGACCGATCTGGGCGCTGCCCGCAAGCAGAAGGCACTTGCCGAGGAAGCGATTGCCGCGTGCCAGGACGCACTGGTCATCTTCCGGGATCGCAAGATGGACGATCTCACCGCCGGCTCGGAGAAAAACCTTGCCGAGGCACAAGCCCTGCTGGCCGAGCTAAACTGACGGAATTGCCGTTCTGGGGCCAGGTGCTTGCAACGACGCGTGACAATGACGAGCGTCTGCCGTATATTGACATAAAGATATCCTTATGTGACATGAAAAGGCTTGTCGCCAAAGGGATAAAAAATGTCGCAGAATTCTGCATCGCTGGACGCTTTGTTCGGCCCCGTCGCGGCAAAACCCGACGGGTCGGAGGTGCTTGCCGCGCTGACGGCTGCTGCGCGCGAACGCATCCTGATCCTTGACGGCGCCATGGGCACGCAGATCCAGGGCCTGGGTTTCGACGAGGACCAGTTTCGCGGCGACGCCTTCGCCGGCTGCGCCTGCCACCAGCAGGGCAACAACGATCTTCTGATCCTGACCCAGCCCGGGGCGATCGAGGAGATCCACTATCAGTACGCCATCGCAGGCGCCGATATCCTCGAAACCAACACCTTCTCCTCGACCTCGATCGCCCAGGCCGATTACGGCATGGAGGATGCCGTCTATGCGCTGAATCGCGATGGCGCGCGACTGGTGCGGCGAGCCGCCGTTCGTGCCGAGCAGCAGGACGGCAAGCGCCGTTTCGTCGCCGGCGCGCTGGGGCCGACCAACCGCACCGCCTCGATGTCGCCGGATGTCAACAATCCCGGCTACCGCGCGGTGACCTTCGACGATCTGCGCCTCGCCTATGGCGAACAGCTGCGCGGCCTGATCGACGGTGGCGCCGACATCATCCTGATCGAGACCATCTTCGACACGCTGAACGCCAAGGCGGCGATCTTCGCAGCAGAAGAGATCTTCATCGAGAAGGGTGTGCGCCTGCCGGTGATGATCTCCGGCACCATCACCGACCTCTCCGGCCGCACGCTGTCGGGCCAGACGCCGACCGCCTTCTGGCATTCGGTGCGTCATGCCAGCCCCTTCACCATCGGCCTCAACTGCGCGCTCGGCGCCAACGCCATGCGCGCGCATCTGGCAGAGATTTCGGGCGTCGCCAACACCTTCACCTGCGCCTATCCGAATGCCGGCCTGCCCAATGAATTCGGTCGATATGACGAGAGCCCTGAATTCATGGCCGCGCAGATCGAGGATTTCGCCAGGGAAGGGCTGGTCAATGTCGTCGGCGGCTGCTGCGGTTCGACGCCGGACCACATCCGTGCCATCGCTGAGGCGGTGCGGAAGTATCCGCCGCGCGCCATTCCGGACATCGAGCCCAAGATGCGCCTGTCCGGGCTGGAGCCGTTCACGCTCACGGACGAGATTCCCTTCGTCAATGTCGGCGAGCGCACCAATGTCACCGGCTCGGCCAAGTTCCGGAAGCTGATCACGGCGGGCGACTATGTCGCCGCGCTCGATGTGGCGCGCGACCAGGTCGCCAATGGCGCCCAGATCATCGACATCAACATGGACGAGGGGCTGATCGATTCGAAGAAGGCGATGGTCGAGTACCTCAACCTGATCGCCGCCGAGCCGGACATCGCTCGCGTTCCTGTCATGGTCGACAGTTCGAAGTGGGAGATCATCGAGGCCGGCCTGAAATGCGTGCAGGGCAAGCCGCTGGTCAACTCCATCTCGATGAAGGAAGGCGAGGCGGCTTTCCTGCATCATGCCAGGCTGGTGCGGGCCTATGGCGCCGCCGTGGTCGTCATGGCCTTCGACGAAGACGGCCAGGCCGACACCAAGGTGCGCAAGGTCGAGATCTGCACCCGCGCCTACAAGCTCCTGACCGAGCAGGCCGGCTTCCCGCCCGAGGACATCGTCTTCGATCCCAACGTGTTCGCCATCGCCACCGGCATCGAGGAACACGACAATTATGGCGCCGACTTCATCGAGGCGGCGGGCGAGATCACCGGCACGCTGCCGCATGTCCATATTTCCGGCGGCGTCTCGAACCTGTCCTTCTCGTTCAGGGGCAACGAGCCGGTGCGCGAGGCCATGCATGCGGTGTTCCTCTACCATGCCATCCAGCGCGGCATGGACATGGGCATCGTCAATGCCGGCCAGCTTGCCGTCTACGACACGATCGAGCCGGCGCTGCGCGAGGCCTGCGAGGATGTCGTGCTCAACCGCGTGCCCAAGGCTGGCGGCACCGCCACCGAACGCATGCTGGAGATCGCTGAACGCTTCAAGGGCACGGCGGGCCAGGAAGCCAAGGAGCGCGATCTCGCCTGGCGCGAATGGACGGTCGAACAGCGGATCAGCCATGCGCTGGTCAACGGCATCACCGAATTCATCGATGCCGACACCGAGGAAGCGCGGTTGGCGGCCGAGCGTCCGCTGCATGTCATTGAAGGCCCACTAATGGCCGGCATGAACGTCGTCGGCGACCTGTTCGGCGCGGGCAAGATGTTCCTGCCGCAAGTGGTTAAGTCGGCCCGCGTCATGAAACAAGCGGTGGCCGGATTGCTGCCTCATATGGAGGCCGAGAAGCTGGCCAATGCCGCCAATGGCATCGACAATGGCGAACGCCAGACAGCGGGAAAAATCCTGATGGCGACGGTGAAGGGCGATGTCCACGACATCGGCAAGAACATCGTTGGCGTGGTGCTGGCCTGCAACAATTACGAGATCATCGATCTCGGCGTCATGGTGCCGGCGGCAAAGATCCTGCAGACGGCGCGCGAGAGACAAGTCGACATTATCGGCCTGTCAGGCCTGATCACGCCATCGCTCGACGAGATGGCGCACATGGCCGCCGAGATGGAGCGTGAGGGTTTCGACATTCCGCTGCTGATCGGCGGCGCGACGACCAGCCGCGTGCACACGGCGGTGAAAATCCACCCGCGCTACACCAAGGGCCAAACGGTCTATGTCACCGACGCCAGCCGGGCGGTCGGCGTGGTCTCGTCCTTGCTGTCGAACGAGACCAAGGGCGGCTATGTCGACACGGTGCGCGCCGAATACAAGAAAGTCGCCGACGCGCATGCCCGCTCCGAAGCCGACAAGCAGCGGCTGCCGCTGGCCAAGGCGAGGGCCAACGCGCATCGGATCGACTGGTCTGAATATGAGCCGCCGAAGCCGTCCTTCACGGGCGTGAAGGTGTTCGAGAACTGGGATCTCACGGAACTCGCACGCTACATCGACTGGACGCCGTTCTTCCAGACCTGGGAGTTGAAGGGCCGCTATCCAAAAATCCTCGAAGACGAGGCGCAAGGCGCCGCCGCGCGCCAACTGTTCGAGGATGCGCAGGCGATGCTGAAGAAGATCATTGCCGAAAAATGGTTCGCGCCGCGCGGCGTCATCGGTTTCTGGCCGGCCAATGCCGTCGGCGACGACATCAGGCTGTTCACGAACGAGGCACGCTCGCAGGAACTGGCGACCTTCTTCACCCTGCGCCAGCAACTGACCAAGCGTGACGGCAAGGCCAATGTCGCCCTGTCGGATTTCGTCGCGCCGGCGGATAGCGGCAAGCCCGACTATATTGGCGGCTTCATCGTCACGGCCGGCATCGAGGAGGTGGCGATCGCCGAGCGCTTCGAGCGCGCCAATGACGACTACTCCTCGATCATGGTCAAGGCGCTGGCCGACCGCTTCGCCGAAGCCTTTGCCGAGCGCATGCACGAGAAGGTGCGAAAGGAATTCTGGGGCTACGCGGCAGACGAAGTGCTGGCGCCGGACGAACTGATCGGCGAACCCTATCGCGGCATCCGCCCGGCGCCCGGCTATCCGGCGCAGCCCGACCACACCGAGAAGGCTACTTTGTTCCGGCTGCTCGACGGCGAAGGCAATGCCGGCGTGAGCCTGACCGAAAGCTACGCGATGTGGCCGGGTTCGTCCGTGTCCGGCATCTATCTGGCGCATCCCGAAAGCTATTATTTCGGCGTCGCCAAGGTCGAACGCGACCAGGTCGAGGATTATGCACGCCGCAAGGCGATGCCGTTGGCCGAGGTCGAGCGCTGGCTTGGCCCTATCCTCAACTACGTGCCGGCACACTATGCCGAGGCGGCTGAATAGCTGATGCCGGCGCGCACCTGATGGTGAAGCGACAGGCGAATGCCGATCGCTTCTCCATTGTCATCCTGGCCCGCTTCGATTCCGGTGGGCTATTGCATGGCGGACGGGTTCATCCACAGCAGCTCCCAGACGTTGCCGTCCGGATCTTCGATGTGGCGGTTGAACATGAAACCGAGATCCTGCACCGGGTTGGGATCGGCGCGACCGCCTGCCGCCACGCCCTTCTCGATTACGGCATTGACCTCGTCCTTGCTGTCGGTGGTGAGCGCGATCAGCATCTGGCTGTCCCGCTTGGCATCGCCGATCGGGCGCGCTGTGAACTGGCCGTAGTGCTGGTGCGTCAGCAACATGACCCCAATCGAGTCGGAGAACATGATCGAGCTGGCCTGGTCGTTCGAGAATTGCGGGTTCAGCGTGCCGCCGATCGCGAGATAGAACTTGGTCGCCGCCTGCAGATCGCGTACCGGCAGATTGAGGAAGATCATCTTGGTCATCGGTTCAAGCCTTGCTTTCGTTGACGGGTACTAGTCAGTCTAGTACTGTATCGATGGCTATCACGCGGGAACGGTACCGTCTAGTACTGATCGAGGGGCGCTATGGAAAATAATGGTGAGACCAGGGCGGCTCGCAAGGATCGTGAAATCATCGAAGCGGCCACGGCCGCGTTCATCGCCAAGGGTTATGATGGAACCAGCATGGAAGAGATCGCCACCAAGGCGGGCGCTTCCAAGCAGACCGTCTACAAGCATTTCACGGACAAGGAGACGCTGTTCGGCGAAGTCGTCGAGGCCACCGCGAGCCAGACCAACGACGTCGTCGAGTCCGTCACGATGCTGCTTTCCGAGGCGCAATTCATGGAGGGCGGCCTGCAGCAGCTTGCCCGACGCATGACAACGACACTGATGGACGACGAGTTGCTGAGGCTGCGGCGTCTGATTATCGCAAACGCGGATCGAATGCCGCAGCTTGGCCGCAGCTGGTATGAAAAAGGTTTTGAGCGCATGCTTGCCTCGGTGGCATCATGCTTTCAAAAACTCACCAGTCGAGGCCTGTTGCAGACCAGCGATCCCCGTTTGGCGGCCAGCCATCTCTTCGGAATGCTTCTCTGGATCCCCATGAACGAAGCCATGTTCACCGGAAGCAACCCGCGTTCGAAGGCTGATCTTGAGCGGCATGCCGATGCTTCGGTTGAAGCGTTCCTTGCCGCCTATGGGCCGCGGTCGAAATAATCACGCTCCTCTCTGTCGGCGATGCGTCTTGCGGTCGATTGCCGTCCACGCCCGTCGCCTTTTGCTTAAGGTGCCCGTCTACATCGGCTGGTATCTTGAGGAGATCTGCCGCGCCAGAAACAGCTTCAACTGCCAGCAGACCGGTTTTGCACAGGCTGCTCGCTTACGATCCAAGGCTGCGATAAACCCAAGCGGCCGTCTTTGCAGTTGGAGCGCCAAATGACCGTAGTCACACGCCGCAGGCTTTTGAAGACAGCCGCGGTTGCCGGCGCGGGCGGGGTCGGGCTCACGGCCCTGGGTCGGCTTGGCGGCTGGGCCGCCGCCACAGCTGAGCCTGTGGTTTTGCAGACGGCAAAAATCCAGGCGAAGCTGATGGATGTCGGCCAGACCAGGGATGTGCTGACCTATGGCAACGCTGGAATGCCGCCCGTGCTCAGAATGAAAAAAGGCGAGCCCTTTGCCGCGCGTCTCGTCAATGCCATCGACGATCCGACGACGATCCACTGGCACGGCATTCGCGTTCCAAACAAGATGGATGGCGTGCCGTTTCTGGTCCAGCCCTACGTCTACACCGGCGATCATTTCGATTACGCCTTCACGCCACCCGACGCCGGCACCTTCTGGTATCATCCGCATTGCAACACGCTGGAGCAGATGGGCCACGGCCTGACGGGCGTGGTCGTGGTCGAAAACCCCAGCGATCCGGAATTCGATGCCGAAATTGTGCTCAATCTGCGCGACTGGCGCCTCGGCGACGACGGCCAGTTCATCGACCAGTTCCGGCCGCGCGATGCCGCAAGAACCGGCACTTACGGCACGGTGCGCACAGCCAATTGGCTCGACCAGCCGCAATATGATGCGCCGGCCGGCGGGCTGGCGCGGCTGCGTGTCGCGATCACCGACGTCACCCGAATCTACGCTTTTCGCGTCGACGGTGCGGACGCGATTGTCATGGCGCTCGACGGCAATCCGGTGCCTGAGCGTTTTTCGCCCGATGCCTTGCTGCTTGGACCGGGACAGCGCATGGAGCTGGCCATCCGCATGCCCGACGACGAGGGCGCGATCGTCAGCTTGAGGGACGTCAGGGGCACCAAGCCAAAAATCCTGGCAACCCTGCGCGCAACAGGAAAATCCCTCAAACGGGACATTCGCGATGTCGCTCCGCTGGAGGTCAATCCGGTGGCGGAAGTGGATCTCGCCAGCGCCCAGCATATTTCCCTGGCTCTGAGCGCCACGGCGGAAAACGTCCCGAGCGACGGTATCTGCGGTTCGCTTGGCTACAGTTTCTGGGCCATCAACAAGGTGCCGTGGCCCGGCGATACGCCGGATCCGACAGCACCCTTGGCCGAATTGAAGCTTGGCGGGAGCTATGTCATCGACATGGAGAACCTGACGCCGCAATCCCATCCGATGCATCTGCACGGCATGAGCTTCAAGGTGCTGTCATCCTCGACGCGTCAGGTGCAGCCTGTCATTTCCGACACCTATCTCATCCAGCCCAACGAGAAGGTTCAGCTCGGTTTCGTCGCCGACAATCCCGGTGACTGGCTGCTGCACTGCCACATCATCGAGCATCAGAAATCGGGAATGACGAGCTACGTCAGGGTGGTCTGAAGCCGCTCCCGGGATCGCGTCAGTCTCCGTGTCGCTCCGTGACCGTCACTTGCGCAGCTGCGCCTCGATCTCGTCGAGGATCTTGTCCTTGCCGATGCCGGTGAGGAAGGCGAGGCCCTTGATGACCGGCTTGGTCACCGAAGCGGAGATCGGGGTGGTGGCGACGATGAAGTCGACATTGTCGGCCAGTCCCGGCACTTCTGTGGCCTTTGCCTGCTGGGCATTGAAGGTGAGGCCGCGTTTCTTCATTTCCTCGGTGACGGCGACGTTGACCGCGGTCGAGGTGGCGATGCCCGTGCCGCAGGCAAAGAGAATGGTTTTCTGTCTGGACATCTCTGCTTCTCCTTGTTTCAGCCGAGTACGGCTCGCACGTCTTCGAGGGTTCTGGCCGACCTCAAGCCGTCCAAGGCTTGCGGGTTCTGGATGGTGGCCATGACGGCCTGCAGCGCCTCAATCTGCTTGTCCTTGTCATTGATGGCAAGCAGGAAGACGAAGCCGACCGGCAGCATCTCGTCGGGGTCTTCCATGTTGGCGAAGATCACAGGTTGCTTCAGTGTGCCCATCGCGATGCCCGGCTTCAGCACATGCTCCGGATCGGTGTGCGGTACCGCGACATTGTCGGGGCGCTCCAGCGGCAATCCAGTCGGGATGCTCATTTCACGGCGCACGACCGCGTCGGCGTAGGAGCTTTTGACATAGCCAAGCCTCTCCAGCCGGCCGGCCAGGATGCGGATGATCTCCTCATTGGTCGATGCATCCGATCCGAGCACGATCGCTTCGGGATCCAGAAGCTGCATGAGGCCGTCAGGCATTTCTTTGCTCCGTCGATGAAATCGTGCGCCCGTGAAGGGCGCACGACTATTTTCAAGTTCCTGGCGCTGTCAGATTCAGGCCGTCTCTTCGGCCGGCTCGTCCTCGGCACCCGCGGCCCGTTCCCAGCCGAGCGGATTGCGGCGGTAGAGGACAAACAATGCCGCGATGACCGCAGCGATCACGATGATGCCGACAAGCCCCATTCCTTGGATCGCCTCGATGATCACGTAAGGCACCCACAGGAAGCCGTCGACCACCGAGGTGATCTGCAGCGCATCCGCCGGCAGCTTGAAGCCCGATGCGACGGCAGCGCTTGTGAACAGCGGCGCCAGCGCGTTGGCGACGTAGAAGCCGATGGCCAGCGTCACCGTACCGATCACCACCATGCGGAACACATTGCCTTTGACCAGCGGCGCGGTCATGGCGACGATGAAGGGAATGACCGCCAGGTCGGCGAACAGGATGACGCGGTTGCCCGGCAGGATGATGGACAGGATGATCGCGATCGGCACCAGGATTAGCGACGACGAGATCGCCGCCGGATGGCCGATCAGGATCGCCGAATCGAGGCCGACAAGCAACTCGCGGTCGCCGGTGCGCTTGCGTACGAACGCCTGTGCGGCGTCGGAAACCGGGAGCAGGCCCTCCATCAGGATCTTGACCATGCGCGGCAGCAGCAGCATCACCGCCGCCAGCGTCATGCCGGTGCCCAGAACCTTTGCCAGCACCACGCTGAGATCACCCGCATTGTAGAAGGCGATCGCGCCGAGCACGAGGCCGATGATGAGGCCCATCACGACAGGTTCGCCGAACACGCCGAACCTGCGCTCGATAGTATCGGTGTTGATGTTGATGCGATTGATCCCGGGAATGCGGTCCATAATCCAGTTGAGCACAATGGCGATCGGCAGGATCTGCGCCGAGGCGAGGTGAGGCACCGAAATGCCGGGCACGCCGTAGAATTGCTGCACGGCGCGCGCCGACCAGTCGGCGAAGAGCAGCGAGAGTGCTGCGACAAGTGCCGCGACCGCGATGCCATAGGCCAGATTGTCTGTCGCGGCGACGACCAGCGAGCCGACAAAGGCGAAGTGCCAGAAATTCCAGACGTCGACATTGAGCGTGCGCGTCATGCGTGTCAGCAACAGCACGATGTTGACGAGGATGCCGACCGGAATCACCCACAGGCCGACCGATGAGCCGAAGGCGATCGCCGCGGCCGAAGGCCAGCCGACATCGATGATGTCACGATGGATGCCGGTGTTGGTGACGATGGCCTTGGCAACGTCTCCGATCGACGTGAACATGAGGCCAAGCACGAGATTGATGCCGATGAAGGCGACGCCGATGGTGACGGCGGCTCGAAAAGCCTTGCTGACCTTGGCGCCCAGAACCACGGCGATGATAAAAATCACGATCGGTAGCAGGATCGTCGGGCCGAGCGTGTCGATGGCCCCTTTGAGGCCCGCGAGAACAGTATCCATTATTCCTCCCCTGGAGCCCCCGAGCCTTCGCTCGACGCCTCGCAATGTTGCTCCATCCAGCCTTTGACGCCACCTTGGCGCAAAGACACTCCCCAGTCCGCCGCGAGGCGCATGCTCTCCGATCTGTCGATGAACATTTGCCTTTGTTGGCGAACGAATGTTTTATTGGGGCTGTTCACGACAATGTCAATTGGCACCCTTTGTGCCAATCACGGGGGACGAATGTCCCTTGTTCGGGCAATTTCGTTGGAAAATGCCGGTCGCCAACGGTTTCGTTGGCAAAGGGAGCCCGTTCCCTGCTATCCGACCACAAATCACGAAGCTGTGGACATTCCCGCATGACCAATGTCGCCCTGACCGGCCTTGCCCGCGATCTCGCCAGGCGTGCCGCCGAGGGCCGCCCTGTGCGCATCGGCGTCATCGGTTCGGGCGAAATGGGCACCGATCTGGTCACCCAGGGCATGCTGATGCCGGGCATTTCGGTCTGCGCCGTCTCGACACGGCGCCCGCACACCGCGCGCGATGCCATCCGCATCGCTTATGGCGACGAAGCCATGGCGGTCGAAGCCGACACCGCGTCGAAAGTCACCGGCGCCATCGAGAACGGCAAGATCGCCATCACCTCCAACGAGATGCTGGTCACCAATCCGTTGATCGACGTCGTCATCGACGCCACCGGCAAGCCTGGTGTCGCCGCCGATTTCTGCCTGTCGGCGATGGAGCACGGCAAGCATCTGGTGATGATGAACGTCGAGGCCGACGTCACTATTGGCTGCTATCTCAAACAGCAGGCCGACCGGCTTGGCGTCGTCTATTCGGTGGGTGCGGGCGACGAGCCGTCGAGCTGCATGGAACTGATCGAGTTTGCGTCGGCGCTTGGCCTAACTATCGTCTCGGCCGGCAAGGGCAAGAACAACCCGCTCAACCACGATGCCGTGCCGGACGACTATCGCGAGGAAGCGATCCGCCGCAACATGAACCCGCGCATGCTGGTCGAGTTCGTCGACGGTTCCAAGACCATGGTCGAGATGTGCGCCATCGCCAACGCCACCGGGCTGGTGCCCGATGTGCCCGGCATGCACGGCCCCAAGGCCGACCGCGACGACCTCGCCAAGGTGCTCATCCCGCGCGAGGATGGCGGACTGCTCACGAAGAAAGGCGTCGTCGACTACACGATCGGCAAGGGCGTCGCGCCCGGCGTCTTCGTCATCGTCGAGGCGACGCATCCGCGCATCATCGAGCGCATGGACGATCTGCATATCGGCCACGGCCCTTACTACAGCCTGTTTCGTCCGTATCATCTGACGTCGCTGGAAGTGCCGCTGACCGCCGCCCGCATCGTGCTGTTCGGCAAGCCCGACATGGTGCCGTTGCCGAGGCCGGTGGCCGAGGTGTGCGCCGTCGCCAAGCGCGACCTTGCCGCCGGCGAGACCTTCGATGCGATCGGCGAGACCTGCTACCGTTCCTGGACCATGACCGTCGGCGAAGCCCGTGCCCAGCGCGCCGTGCCGGTCGGCCTGCTCGAGGGCGGCAAAGTGCTGAAACCGGTCAGGAAAGGCGAGTTGCTGACCGCCGACAATGCGGCGCCCGACCAAACGACGAGGCTGTTCGCCTTGCGGCGGCTGCAGGACGAGATGCTTTACGGGGGTTGAGACCACCAGCTTATCGACGTTGGTGCCGCCCCTCATCCGCCTGCCGGCACCTTCTCCCCGTATAGTGACGGGGAGAAGGGGGCTGGCCGCAACCTCAGAGCCCATTCTGCAACGCTGGCGATTGGCGAAACCATCGACGAGAGAGTCCTTCTCCCCGTCCCTATACGGGGAGAAGTGCCCGGCAGGGCGATGAGGGGCAGCGCGACATCCAAAGCCTTTTTGCGGCGCATAGGCCCCGCGAAGAGGTTAAACCGATCAGACGGCCTTACTTCCCCAGCTCGACTGACCGCAGCCGCGCCGCCTCCACCGCCTGCGTCAGCAGATTGGTCAGCCGATCCTCGCCCATCAGCACATCTAGCGCCGCTGCCGTCGTCCCCTTGGGGCTGGTCACCTGTTGGCGCAGCAAGCCCGGCTCCTCGCCGCTTTCGGCGGCGAGCGAGGCAGCGCCGTAGACGGTCTGCATGGCGAGCAGCTTGGCGGTTGCCGTCGGCAGCCCGGCCCTCTCGGCGGCCACGGTCAGCGCCTCGATGAAATGGAAGATATAGGCCGGCCCTGACCCCGACACGGCGGTCACTGCATCCATCAGGCCCTCGTCGTCGATGGTGGCCACTTCGCCGCTCGCCGACAGCAGGTCGGCGGCGAAACGCTTGGTGTCGTCGGAAACCAGCCTGTTGGAAAACACCACCATCATGCCCTTGCCGATCGCTGCCGGCGTGTTGGGCATGCAGCGCACGATCGGCGCGCGGCTGCCCAAGATTTCCTCGAAGGTGGCGGCAGGCGTGCCGGCGGCGATACTGACGAAAGTGGTGCGGCCATCGGCGAAGCGCTTGTAGGCGGCGGTGACGTCGCGGATCACCTG
Source organism: Mesorhizobium loti (assembly GCA_014189435.1). Lineage (NCBI taxonomy): Bacteria > Pseudomonadati > Pseudomonadota > Alphaproteobacteria > Hyphomicrobiales > Phyllobacteriaceae > Mesorhizobium > Mesorhizobium loti. The sequence continues at coordinate 5,082,510 of CP050293.1, read as the reverse complement.
CGGCTTCACCGCGATGACGACGAGATCGGGCACGGCATCGGCTGGAATATCGCCGGCATCGGCTGATGTGCCGCAGCCCAACGCCGCGGCGCGATTGCGCAGATCGGCATTGGGCTCGACCACGAAAACCGCCGACGGCGCAAGCTTGCCGGACTTCAGCCAGCCCGAGAGCATGGCGTAACCCATATTGCCGCAGCCGGCGAGAACAAGCCTGATCGTCATCGAAAGCCCTCCGAAGGAAGGCCTTCACATAAACGCTGGCGCTTGCCTGGGGAAGCCCCCGTCAGGAGGAACGGGAAGATCGCTCACCGCGATCGGGATCACGCACCGCCATCGACCGCAGCGAGACTTGCCTGAGGCCAAGCACACCGAGCACGAAGAACAGCCAGACCGGGTCGCCGCGATGGAAGAAGAAGCTTTCGAGGAAAGCGTTCAGCGCCGTGAACAGCACCACCATCATGAAGAAGTCGCCGAGAAAGATGTTTTCCCTGCGCAGCGGGATGCGCATGTAGTCGCGCAGCGGCGCGATGAGGAAGGTGTAGACCGCCACGCACAGTGCCGGAATACCCATCAGCACGGCGATGTCGAGATAGCCGTCATGGCCGTGCACGATGGTTCTGATGTCCCAGGGCCGGTCGAAGGGCTGGTCCTGGTTGAGCAGCAGCGGCGTGCCCCAGAAGCTTTCATAGCCGTAGCCGGTCCATGGCTTCTTCGCCAACATGCTGCCGGCGAACTCCCACAGCGTCGTGCGGCCGGTATAGGTCATGTCGGGGAAATAGATCGCCGCCAGATGTTTTACCGGCGGCAGGAAGACGATGCCCAGCGTGCCGACCGCCGTGGCGATGATCGCCAGCGCAAACAGGATCGGCGTGCCGAGCCGCATGCCTATCAGGCTCGGGAACATCACGATCAGGATCGAGAACGGCACCAAGCCGGCTGTTGTCTTGGAGCCTGTGTGCAGCATGAAGATCATCGCTGCGACGAAGATCCCGGCGCCCCAGTACCGCTGCCCGCGCCGGTAGAGATACAGACCTGCGAAGCTGAGGCAGGCCATGATCGGGCCGGCGATGTTCTTATGGGTGAACACGCCGCGCCATAGGCCGGCATGTTCGGGCTCCTGCGAGTCGGCGGTGTGCATCGCTTCGTGCGGAAAGGCGATGAGGCCGAGATAGGAAAGGCCCATGACCACGACGGCGGTGAAGATGATGACCTTCGAGAAGGCCTCGGCGTCGCGCGGCAGCACCAGGATCGTCGCCATCGTCAAAATGCCGATCAGGGTGAAAGAGGCGGCGCGCATGGCCGAAGGCGGATCGGTCGCCAGGATCACCGACAGGAAAAAGAAGCCCAGCATCAGCATCCAGGACGGGCTGAGCAGCGAGCGCACCACGCGCGGATCGGCAAAGGCCATCAGCGAGAAGATCGATATGGCTCCAAGCGAACTGAAGCCAAGCTGGTTGACGATGTCGCCGCCTTGACCGGTGAGTTCGGCGCCGCCTGGCTGGAATGGCCGGAAGGACACCAGGATGACGGTGAACAGCAGCGCGGCAATGGCAGTCGCCACGCCTTCGCGCGTGAACGCGGCGCTGAGCGGTGCGCGCTCAGTTTTTCTCAGGCTGGCGGTATTGCTCATTGGCATATCCGAATTCGGCCAGCACGCGGCCCAGCGCCACGTGGACGGGGTAGATGGCGATAGCCGGCGATCCGGTCCGCGCCAGCCGGATCAGGCCGCGAAACGGCGAGGCGGCAAGCAGCGCCAGGCTCTTCAGCAAAACCTTGGCACCGGCCAGTGGCATGCCGGCGCGCTTCTTCTTTTCGACCAGTGTCGAGATCACACCGTTGCGCAAGCTGCGGGCACGAATCCAGTCGGCCTCGACACGCCGCGCCGGAACGGTTTCTTGCACCTTGGCCTCGGCGCACCAACCCAGCACAAAGCCCTTCTGCGCCGACCGGCTGAGAAAGTCGGAATCGCCGCCGCCCATGAAGTTGAATTTCAGATCGAGAAAGGGCGGACCCATGGCGATCAGCACGTTGCGCCCGACCAGAAGATTGCCGGACGAATAGAGCGCCGGCACGCGTCCGGTTTCCCGGTAAGGTGGTGCGAACACGGGATGCTCGGCCCATCTGGCATGGGCTGGGTCGGCAAACACGGGAACTTGCGGGCCGCCGACGATGTCGGCGCCGAGCGTCTCGGCCGCCGTGCACATCCGTTCCAGCCATTGCGGATCGGCGATCTCGTCATCGTCGATGACCAGCAGGTGCCTGAAGTTGGGGAATTGCAGGATCGCCGTCTGCCAGCCGGCATTGTAGGCGCTGCAATTGCCGCGCTCATGCGCGACGATGACCAGGCCAGGCATCTCGCCGCGCTCGAACAGCGGCAGTGCCGCCTTGGCGCCGGCCCGCGCCTCGGCTTCGTTTTCCATGACGATGACGGCAAAGCGCCTGCCGGTTTGCTGCGCGCGCAGCGACGCCAGCGTTTCCAGCACCTGTTCAGGCCGCTTGAAGGTCGGCAAGGTGACGATCGCTTCGATGGCCTCGACGTCAAGCCGCGCCGAGCGTCCAGCGATCGATACCGAACCGTCCGATGGCAAAGGGATCATCCGTGTCCAGCCACATGGTGAGTTGGGCTCTGGTAGCACCACGGTTGATAAGGTTTCGTTAATCACCTTGCGCGGAGAAGCCCGCCAGGCAGCGGCTTTCGGTCGCCGAATGTGCTGGCTTAATCAAGGGTTCACCGCACTTTGCTACCGGCTACACCACAGGATAGGTGAGATGCATCTGCTGTTCGCCACATCGATCGTGCCCGACGGCGCTCTCGCCTCGGGCTACGAGATCGCCAACGCCGCGATCATCGCCGCCTTGCGGCGCGCTGGCGCGCGCGTAACCGTCATTGGCTTCACCTGGCCGGGGAAACCCGCGGCCGATCCCGAAAACACCGTGGTGCTGGGTGCTATCGACGTGCGCACGGACAATGCCTCCACTCGGCAAAAGCTGGCCTGGGTCGGCAAGGCGCTGCTTTCGGGCCTCACCTTTGCGTCGGTCAAGTTGCGTGCGGTGTCCGACGGCGATGTACTTGCCGCTGTCGAGCGTGCTGGACCGTTTGACGGCTACGTGCTGAATTCCGTGCAGTTCGCAGGCGCCTTCGAAAAGCTGTTCACTGAGCGGCCGTCGATCTTCGTTGCCCACAATGTCGAGCATCTTTCGGCGCGGGAGAACGCCGCTGCCGCCGGCGGCCTGTTTCAGCGCTTATTATTCCGCCGCGAGGCGAGGTTGCTCAAGACCTTGGAAGAGCGTCTCTGTCGCCGGGCGCGCTTCGTCTTCACCCTGGCCGAAGAAGACCGCGCGGCACTCGGTGTCGCCTCGCACGATCGCTCGGCGGTGCTGCCACTGGTAGTCGGCGCTGATGCGCCAACTCCGAAAGGCCAGCGCCACATCGACTGCGATGCAGCACTGATCGGCACCTGGACCTGGCAGCCGAACCGCATCGGCCTCGACTGGTTTCTCGGCAAGGTCGTACCGCATCTACGATCCGGTTTCCGCATCCGCGTTGCCGGCAGCATGCCTTCCGGCGTCATTTCGAAGCATCCCGGTGTCGAATTTGTCGGCCGCGTGCCCGATGCGCAGGCCTTTGTGCGCAGTGCCGCCGTCATCCCGTTGATCAGCACCGCCGGCAGCGGCGTCCAGTTGAAGACCATCGAAACCTTCGAGCTCGGCCTGCCTTCGGTCGCCACCAGCCGTTCGCTGCGCGGCATCGACCATCGCCCGGCCAATTGCGTCGTCACCGACGATCCCGCAGCCTTCGCCAGGGCTCTCGAAGCCGCGGCGGCCGACATCCGCGACGTCGACGGCAGCGCATTCCGGCGTTCGCAGGTCAAGGCGCTCGACGTCGCCATCCGGCTCGGCCTCGAAAAGCTCGGACCTGTCAGGCAGGAGGCGTTTGCATGAACATGCATAACGCCCGGGCAGCGTCCGGGCTCGACACGTTGAAGACGATCCTTGGCATCCCGGTGGTTGCGATCCGCTGGAACGATGCCATCGTCCTGCTGAACCGCCTGATCGCCGAGCGGCGCTTCACCAAGGTCAGTTTCCTCAACGCCCACAACGCCAACATCGCCCATACCGATCCGGTCTTCGCCGAGGCGCTCGATGATTTCCTCATCCTGCCCGACGGCATTGGTGTCGATCTGGCAGCGAAACTTCTCTACGGCGCGCCGTTTCCGGACAATCTCAACGGCACCGATTTCGTCCCCGCCTTCCTGCAGGCCTCGACGACGCCGCTGACCGTCGGGCTGCTCGGTGCGACGCGCGTCAACGCCGAGGCGGCGTCGGTCAAGCTGGCGGCACTGGCCGTGCAGCACCGCTTCGTGGTCATCCATGACGGCTATTTCCCTGCTTCGCAGGAATCGGAAATCGTCGACAGGATCGCCGCGCTGCGGCCGGACGTGCTTCTGGTCGCCATGGGCGTGCCACGCCAGGAATTGTGGATCGCACGCCATATCGACGCGCGCCACTGCACGCTGCCGATCGCCGTCGGCGCGTTGCTCGACTTCCTGAGCGGCTCGGTGCCACGGGCACCCTTGTGGATGCGCCGGCTGCGGCTCGAATGGCTGTTTCGGTTGGCTGTCGAACCGGGTCGCCTTTGGCGCCGCTATGTGGTCGGCAATCCCCTGTTCCTGCTGCGCGTCGTCAGGCAGAAATTCTCGCGAACACCCGAAACGGCGAGGGACAGCCAGTGAACAGCAGGTTCGTTCCAGGCGCCGCTGTCGAACCGAGCCCGCTTCGGCGGACACCGACGGCGGCAATCGTGACAGCAAGCTACGCGCCCGATTTCGAGCGCTGCCGTCTGCTGTGCGAGACGCTTGATCGCCACGTTTCCGGCGCGGCGCACCACTACATCCTGGTCGAACATCGCGATGTCAGGCTGTTTCGCCAATTGGAGACCGGCCGCCGCAGCGTCGTCGATGAAAGGGAATTGCTGCCGCGCTGGCTACACGTCTTCGACGATCCGCTCAGCCTGTTTCGCCGGCGCGTCTGGCTCAGCCTGAAGACCCAGCCGCTGCGCGGCTGGCATGTGCAGCAGCTGCGCCGCATCGCGATATCAGCGCACGCATCCGAAGACGTGCTGATCTTCTGCGATTCCGACGTCGCCTTCCTAAAACCTTTCGACTGCGGCGCTTTCTGGCATGACGGCAAGGCGCGGCTGTTCCGTCGCGACGGTGTGCTGGCGAACGAAGGTCATGAAGAGCATCGCATCTGGTCGCGCAACGCCGGGTCGGCACTCGGTATCGACCCGTCCCGGACATCGATCCACGACTATATCTCGACACTGATCGCCTGGCGGCGCGACACCGTGCTGGCCATGTGCGGCCAGATCGAGAAGGTCCATGGCCGAAACTGGGTCGAGGTCGTCGGCTCGGCGCGCAAATTCTCCGAATGCATGATCTACGGCCGCTATGTCGACGATCTGCTGGAGGGCGCCGGCCACTTCCACGGCTCGGAGGAGTTCTGCCGTGTCCACTGGACCGGCGAAGCGCTGTCGGACGACGAGTTCCGCCACTTCGTTGCCGCCATGGCGCCGGAGCAGGTGGCGATCGGCATGCAATCCTTCATCGGCACCGATATCGGCCGCATCCGCCGTCTGATTGGGTTGAATGAAGCATGATCCCGAAAAGTGGGAACCGGTTTTCGGAAAAGATCATGCTCAAACAAGGAAGTCTTAGACGGGTTTGGCCGGCTTGCGCATCGCCGAATAGGTGAGCAGCGTCGAGGCGAGATACAAAAGCAGGAAGACGACGTTGAGCGACAGCACCAGGTTCGGCGTGTCGAGGATGGTCGTCAGCACATAGGTCAGCAACAGCGCCTTCAGCCCGGCGAGCAGGCCGAGATTGAGCGCCCGCACCAATGTCTGGCCGCGTGCGAACAAAAGCTCGGCCTGGTATTCGACCAGATTGCGCAGTCCCGGCACGCAGATCGCCAGCACGACCAGCGGGGCGGCCTCGGCGACATTCTTGCCGAGCGCATTGGGGAAGAAGTGCAGCACGATGCCAAGCGTCAGCAGCGCCAGCGTCGACACCGCGAACACGCCGCCTTCGATGCCGCTCTTGACCGCCAGCCGTGACAGCAATTCCGGCGCGCGCATCATGCGCTGCACCAGCATCATCGAGAAGGTGCGGATAGGAATGGCGGTCAGGTCGACCAGCCGCATGATGATGGCGTAGATACCGGCCAGATGCGGGCCGCCGATCGCCAGGACCAGCAGCTTGTCGAACTCCATCTGCAGATAGAACAGCACTTCGGCGCCGGCGACATAGATGGAATCGGCCAATCGCCTGAGATAAAGCTCGATGCGCAGCCGCAGACGCTGGCGTGGATAGAAGAAGCCGAACGCAATCAGCAGCGAGGCGGCGTTGGCGCCGATATAGAACCACGACCATATCCAGACGCTGTGTTGCGCCCAGAACATGAACAGCACCGCGCCAAGCGCCCGCAGCGCCGTCGCCAGGATGGCCAGCAAGGCGGCGCGGCCGAACTTGCCCAGACCGTTGTTGACGATCAGCGCCACCTCCACCGGCCGCCACAGCAGCGCTTCGGCAAAGACGATTGCGGCAAACACCGACAGCGGCACGGTGTCGGCGAAGAAAAATCAGATAGACGCCGAACGAGGCCGCCGCCAGCAGCGGCAGCGACAGCACGCCGAGCAGCAGGAAGCCGGCGGTGAAGGTGCCGATCAGATTGGGGCGGATGGTGGCGGTGCGGTAGAGTGCCGAGATGAAACCGAAGGCGAGGATGCGCGACAGCATGACGCCGGCCGCCGATGCGGTGGCGAACATGCCGAATTCGGAGATAGACAGCGTGTTGGCCAGGGCGATGAAATAGGCGAGTGAAAACACCAGTCGCCCACCGGCGCCGCTGATCGCCGAGAAATAGTCGCGAAGCAGCCCCCGTCGTTCGGCCAAAAAGCTGCCGATCCGGGCGAGGGGCCGCCTTTGCGGTATGTCACTGGCCTGCGTCATGTCTCTCATGGAGAGCCTAGGCCGGAAAACTTAACGTGCCGTTCTGAGGCTTAAGGTTGTGTCGAAAATAGATGCAACCGAAGAGGGAAACCGCAGCTTCGGCGCGGGAAAATTAACCTTTTGTTTTCCATGCCTGTTTAGCGTGGCTTAACGAATGGCCAATCGCCGTTCGCAGGTCGCCAAGGGTAAAGTTCCAGACGATGGTCGACAGGGAAAACCGCGAAGACTGGAAGCGCGAGCGCTCGTTGCTGGCGCTTGGCCAGGCTGTGCGCGGCGACGACCCCGACGCGTCCCTGGTCTCGATCGGGGACCGGGCAGACCCGTCATGGCGCGAGGATGCCGCCACGCGCCATCGCCTTGCCCGTTCACGGCGCGAAACGCGGACGAACCCGAAGCTGTCGGATCCTGTCGCAACAGACGGGTATCAGGCTGGCTATGAACCCGCTTTGTCAGCGCAGATGCCGTCCGAACGCGGTCCATCCGCCGACGGTTTTTCGGCAACCGGATCGGCATCATCAGGCAGCACGCAAACCACGTCGCGGACACAGTCTGTTGCTGCCGGTACCTATCGCCCCTCCGAACGTTACCATTCAGGCGAGGCGTCGGCATCGCACAACGACGGCGCCGACAGCCAGCAATGGAAGCCGCTGATCGATCCGATGCAGGTCGTCCGTGGTGTCGGCAAGTCGAAGCTGCTGATCGTGACGACGACGATACTGGGTGCCGCGCTTGGCATTGCCATCGCGCTCTCGACGCCGAAGAAATATGAGGCCACCACCGAACTGATCGTCGACCCGCGCGACCTGAAGCTGACCGATCGCGACCTCACCCAGTCGGTCGTCGCTTCGGACGCCACGCTGGCCATCGTCGAAAACCAGGTCCGGGTGCTGACGTCAGGCACTGTTCTCAACAAAGTCGTCGACAAGCTCAATCTCGTCAACGACCCGGAATTCAATGGGCAAGGCAGCGGCGGCCTCAGCGTCATGTCGCTCATCCGCTCCATCCTGTCTCGCAATGACGGGCCGGGGGGTGTCGACGACACCCGCCGCCGTGCGCTGGCTGTCGGCAATCTGGCCGAGAGCCTCTCGGTCGAGCGCGGCGGCAAGACCTTCGTCATCACCGTCAGCGCCACCACGCAAAATGGCGAGAAGTCGGCTCTGATCGCCAACACGATGACGGACGTCTTCCTGCAGACCTTCGGCCAGATCCAGTCGGACACCGCCGGCCGCGCCACCGACGAACTGACGGCAAGGCTGGACGAGTTGCGCAAGGGCGTCGAGGCGGCCGAGCGCAAGGTCGAGGATTTCAGGGCCTCGCACGACCTTGTCGACGCGCAGGGCCACCTCATCAGCGACGATGAGATGCTGAAGCTCAACGAGCAGCTGTCGGTTGCGCGCGCCCGCACACTGGAGCTGAATGCCCGGGCGGCTTCGGCGCGTTCGGTCGACGTCAACTCGGTTCTCACCGGCACCTTGCCGGAGGAGATCAACTCCAACACGATGAGCGATCTGCGTTCGCAATATGCGTCGCTCAGGCAGGAGGCTGACCGCGCCGCCATCCGGTTCGGCCCGCGTCACCCAGAACTCCAGGCGCTCAATGCCCAGATTGCCGGCGCGCGCGACCGCATTGCCGCGGAGTTGCGCCGCATCGGCTCCTCGCTGCAGGTCGACCTCAAGCGCGCCGTCCAGCTCGAACAGGATCTCGCTTCTCGTCTGGCGCAGCTGAAGGTCCGCAGCGGCGACGTCAACGGCGATCTGGTGTCGATGCGCGAACTGGAGCGCGAGGCTACCGCCAAGCGGTCCGTCTACGAACAATACCTGCTGCGTGCCAAGGAGACCGGCGAGCAGAAGGACATCAACACCGCCAACATCAATGTGATCTCGAAGGCCTTCGCCCCGCTCGAGCCGAACGGGCCGTCGCGGGTCGTGGTGGCGCTTGCCGGCCTGTTGCTGGGCTTTGCCTCCGGCATTGGCCTCGGCGCCATGCGGGGCGCCTATGAGAGCCTGCGCGACACCGCCAATTCGCGATCGCGCCGCGACCGCAACATGGACGAACGCCGGACGCCCTACGAGGATAAGGCATATCGAGCAGCGTCCCCGCCTGCGCCGCAGCCACCAGCGCCGCAAGCGTCGGCACCACCGCCTGCGCCTCTACCGCCGGCGGCACCACCTGCGCCGCCATCGCCGGTTGCACCACCGCCTGTCCGGCAGGCCGAGATCGCGCCGGAAGAAGGTCCCGGCCGGATCAGTGCGCTGCTGTCGAGGCTGCACAAGTCCGTATCCCGCAAGCCGTCCCCGGACGAGCACTTCGATACCGAATGGGTCTCTGCTGAAAACGGGAAGCCAACGCAGGATCCGGCGTACCCCGCTTTTCCCCAGTCGGCGCCGGCCTTTGCGCCCCGGCAGCAAGTTGTGGCAGCCTACCCGCCGCCGCTTTTCCAGCCGGGCGTCCAGGCCCCATATGTGCAGCAGATGGCGCAGCCGCCATTGCCGCCTCACATTGTGCCGCAGCGACCATATTCGGGCCCGCAACTCTATCCCTACGCGCAGCCATTGGGCTACACGCAGCAGTCTGGCCATCCCTATCCGCAGCCCATTCCGGCCCCCAATGCCGGACAGCAGCCCTATCCGCCTCAGCCTGCTTCCGAGTCTTATCCGCAGCCGCCCATCCCGCCGCAGCAGGCGCCTCAGCGATCGGTGGAGCCGCCGCAGGACGTCGAGCAGCAGACGCCAATCGAGGAAATCCGCGCCAGCCTGCGCGAATTCCGCGAAGCGGTCCGCGAACTCACCGAGAGCCGCGCGCGCCGCAGGTATTTCTGAGCCACAAAATTCTTCGCGGTGCCGTACAAAAACATGCCGGTTTCGCGTAAACGGCATAGGAAGGCGCTTTGGCGGGATTGCGTGTTGGAATTTTCGTGAAAATGCCACGCTGTGAAAGATCGAAAAGCGCGTCGCTTCCAGAAGCGACGCGCTTGGGCATTTTGGTGTTGAGGGTGGTCCATGGCCGAAGTGATTGATGGCAAGAGCGTTGCCGAAGACGTGGTGCGGACGGTCAAGACCCTGACGGCCGAGCTGGTTGCCAAAGGCAACGCCAAGCCCGGTCTTGCCGTGGTCATCGTCGGCGAGGATCCGGCCAGCCAGGTCTATGTCGCTTCCAAATCGCGCACTGCCAAGGAATGCGGCTTTCATTCCGTCCAGCACACGCTGCCGGCCGAAACCTCCGAACAGGCATTGCTGAAGATCATCGGCGACCTCAACGCCGATCCGGCCATCAACGGCATCCTGGTGCAGCTTCCGCTGCCGGCCCATATCGACGCCGGCAAGATCATCCAGACCATCGCGCCGGAAAAGGATGTCGACGGCTTCCATTTCATCAATGTAGGCAAGCTCGGCACCGGCGAACTCGAGACAGCCTTCGTGCCTTGCACGCCCGCCGGCTCGATGCTTTTGATCGAGCGGGTACGCGGCAAGGACCTGTCCGGCCTCAATGCCGTCGTCGTCGGCCGCTCCAACATCGTCGGCAAGCCGATGGCCAACCTCCTGCTTGCCGCCAACTGTACCGTCACCATCGCCCACAGCCGCACCAGGGATCTGCCGGCACTGGCCCGCACCGCCGACATTCTCGTCGCGGCGGTCGGCCGGCCGGAGATGATAAGGGGCGATTGGGTGAAGCCTGGCGCCACCGTCATCGATGTCGGCATCAACCGCATTCCGGCGCCGGAGAAGGGCGAGGGCAAATCCCGCCTCGTCGGCGATGTCGCCTATGCCGAAGCGGCCAAGGCCGCCGGGGCCATCACGCCGGTGCCCGGCGGTGTCGGCCCGATGACCATTGCCATGCTGATGGCCAATACGTTAGCCTCCGCCTACCTTGCGGCCGGATTGAAACGGCCGTCCTTCTGACCCGCCAGAAAGCCGCAGCTTTGCCGAACCCCAGTGTTCCCTCAGAACGGCCGGTCATGACGGACCCCGTTCAAGGCGGCCGGCAGTTCGCTTTCCTGCTGGTCGACAAGTTCTCCATGTTCTCGCTGGCCGCAGCGATAGACACGTTCCGGTCGGCAAACCGGTTGCTCGGCCGCGACTTCTATGGCTGGACCACGGTGTCGGCCGACGGCGATCCGGTGATGGCCTCCAATGGCCTGCCGCTCAAGATCGACTACGCCGTTGCCGACCTGCCGCCGGTCGATATCCTCTTCGTCTCGGTCGGGCTGACGACGGAATTTCCAGGCAAGAGCAAGGTGCTGGCAGCACTGCGCAGCTGGGGCAGGCGTGGCAATGCGCTCGGTGCCTTGTCGGTCGGCTCCTACCTGCTGGCCGAGGCCGGCCAGCTCGAGGGCTATCGCTGCACCATCCATTGGGAAAACCGCGCCGGCTTCGTCGAGCGCTTCCCCGACATCAATTGCACGGGCAACGTCTTCGAGATCGATCGCAAGCGTTACACCTGTGCCGGCGGCACCACCTCGATCGACCTGATGCTGGAGATCGTGCGCGGCGATTTCGGCTCGAACCTCGCCAATGGCGTCGCCAACCAGTTCCAGCACGAACGCATCCGCTCGGCGGGAGACCGCCAGCGTGTCGGGCCGGAACGCGACCTGACCGGCAAGTCGGAGAAGCTCAGGCGCATCGTCGAACTGATGGCCGACCATCTCGACGAGCCGCTGTCGGCCGTGCAACTGGCCAAATCCGCCGGCCTGTCGGTGCGCCAGGTCGAGCGCCTGTTCCTGCGCCATCTCAGCGTCACGCCCGGCCGTTATTACATGCGGTTGCGGCTGGAGCGGGCGCGCGAATTGCTGCGCCAGACCAACATGCCGATCCTCGATGTGGCGATCGCGACCGGCTTCACCTCGCATTCCTACTTCGCTCAGAGCTACCGGCTGCAATTCGGCAGGCCGCCCTCGGAAGAGCGCCGCACGACCTACTGAGCGGATTTTTGCTTCCGCCGAAAAGTTTGGCATTCGGCTCCCTCACAGCCGTGCCCGGACTTGTGTCCTGACGCCGTGTCAAATAGCTTTCCCGCCCGGATCAGGGGCGGATTTGAGGAGATATCGATGGCGGGATTTGCACGGAGCGTCGCTGCGGCGATCCTCCTTTTGTCGATGACGACATTCGGCTTTGCCGCAAACAAGGTCATCATCATTCTCGATGCCTCGGGCTCGATGTGGGCGCAGATCGACGGCAAGCCCAAGCTCGAAATCGCCCGTGAATCGCTGAGGTCAGTGCTTCAATCGGTCCCCGCCGACGATGAGATCGGCTTCATGGCCTATGGCCATCGCGAAAAGGGCAGCTGCGACGACATCCAGTTGATCGTGCCGCCACAGGCGGGTTCGGCCAGCGCCATTTCGGCCGCCGCCGACAGCCTGAAATTCCTCGGCAAGACGCCGCTGACGGCGGCCGTCAAGCAGGCGGCCGAAGCGTTGAAATACACAGAGGACAAGGCGACCGTCGTGCTTATCACCGACGGGCTCGAAACATGCGGCGGCGACCCTTGCGCGCTTGGCAAGGAGCTTGAGGCATCCGGCGTCGACTTCACCGCCGATGTCGTCGGCTTCGGCCTTACCGCCGATGAGGGCAAGCAGATTGCCTGCCTCGCCGACAACACCGGCGGCAAATACATCCAGGCCTCCGACGAGAAGGCGTTGCAAGAGGCGCTTGTCGAGACCGTGGCGGCGCCAGCTCCTGAACCGGCACCCGCACCCGCCCCGGCGCCTGCGCCAGCCAAACCGGAATTCAATTTCCAGCCGACGGTGGTGATGGCCGAAGGTGGCGAGCCGATCACCGACGGCAATGCCTGGGAGATCTACAAGGCGAACGCCGACGGCTCGCGTGGCGATTCCGTCACCACCGAATATGGCACCTACAACGGCAATCTCGAGCCGGGCGACTATGTGGTCGTGGCGCGCGATGACGAGGCCAAGGTGGAGCAGAAATTCAAGATCGAGGCCGGCCAGGTCTACAAGCCGCTCTTCACCTTGAATGCAGGCACCATCCTCATTCATCCGCGGCCAAGCCAGGGCGCCGACATCAGCGACGCGGCCAGCCTCAATTTCGCTTATCCGGGCGGCAGCACCACCCACTATGGCGACACCAAGGTCATCGTGCCGGCGGGCGAACAGAAGGTCACGGTCCAGATCGGCACCGGCAGCGTCACCGAAACCATCCAGCTCGTCGCCGGGCAGAAGATCGAGAAGGACGTCATCGTCGGCGTTGGCCATGTCGTGCTCAACGCCTTCTATATCGCCGGCGGTGACAAGGTCGACAATTCCGGCCTCGGTTTCGAGATCGTCAAGGCGAAGAAGAAAATCGACGGCACGCATGACAGTGTCGAGCATTCCTACGGGCCGGACAGCAAGTTCTGGCTGCCACCGGACGACTATGTCGCGGTCACCACGCTTGATCTTGCGGTTGTCGAGCAGCCGTTCAGCGTCAAGGTTGGCGATACCATGGACATCAAGGTGCCGCTCGATGCCGGTGTTCTGGCCATGTCGGCCCCCGGCGCCTATTCGATCGAGATCCTATCACCGAAAAAGGACATAGAGGGCAAGCGCAAGGCGCTTGGCCTGAGCTATGGCGACAGCTGGCAGCAGACCGTTCCGGCCGGCGACTATGTGGTTGTCCGGCATATGTCCGATGCAGGCCATGACAAGGAAATGCCGGTGACGGTCAAGGCCGGCGAACGGAGTGAGATCACCGTTACGCCGTGACTGCCGTTTGACCGGCAGCAAAAAAGGGCGGCCACGAGCCGCCCTTTTTTCATGGACAGGATGGAGATTGCGTCAAGCCGTGCCGAAGGCGCTGGCGCCATGATCGGCGCGGCCGACCAATTGCCGGAAGCCGGCGAACAGCTCGCGGCCAAAACCGAATTCATTGCCGATGAGATCGGCTTCCGCCGTACGGCGCAGTGCGAATTCCGGGGCCGGCACAAACACTTCCAGCGTGCCTGCATCGGCGTCCAGCCGGATGATGTCGCCCTCATGGATCCTGGCGATAGGTCCGTCCTCGACCGCTTCCGGCGTCACGTGGATCGCTGCCGGCACTTTGCCGGAAGCACCCGACATGCGCCCGTCGGTGACCAGCGCCACGCGCTGGCCGCGATCCTGCAGGATGCCGAGCACGGTGGTCAGCTTGTGCAGTTCCGGCATGCCATTGGCCTTCGGTCCCTGGAAGCGGATGACGGCGATGAAATCCCCGGTCAGCGTGCCGGCCTTGAACGCTTCATTCAGCCCTTGCTGGCTGTCGAAGACCTTGGCCGGCGCCTCGATGATGCGCCGCTCCGGCTTCACGGCGGAAGTCTTGATGACGGCGTGGCCGAGATTGCCCGACAGCACTTTTAGGCCGCCTGTCGCCTGGAATGCCTTGTTGAAAGGCGCCAGCACCTTCTCGTCGCCGCTCGTCCGCGGCGAGGCTTCGCGCACGACGCTGCCGTCGGCGCCAAGCTTTGCTTCGACCGCATAGGGCCGCAGGCCTTCGCCCCAGACCGTCTGCACATCTTCATGCAGGATGCCTTCGTCGAGCAGCTCGCGGATCAGGAAGCCGAGCCCGCCGGCGGCGTGGAAATGGTTCACGTCGGCGAGACCGTTCGGATAGACCCGCGCCAGCAGCGGCACCGCTTCCGAAAGGTCGGAAATATCCTGCCAGGTGATGGCGATGCCGGCCGCCGCCGCCATGGCGATCAGGTGGATGGTGTGATTGGTCGAACCGCCGGTGGCGTGCAGGCCGACGACGCCGTTGACGATCGAGCGCTCGTCGATCATCCGGCCGACAGGCGTGTAGGCATTGCCGAGCGCGGTGATCGCCAGCGCCCGCTTGGTCGCCTCGCGGGTCAGCGCTTCGCGCAGCGGTGTGCCGGGATTGACGAAGGAAGCGCCCGGCGTGTGCAGACCCATGATCTCCATCAGCATCTGGTTGGAATTCGCCGTGCCGTAGAAGGTGCAGGTGCCCGGTCCATGGTAGGACTTGGACTCGGCCTCCAGCAGTTCGGCGCGACCTGCCTTGCCCTCGGCATAGAGCTGGCGGACCTTGGCTTTTTCGTCATTGGGCAGGCCGGTCGTCATCGGCCCGGCCGGAATGAACACCGCCGGCAGATGGCCGAAGGTGAGGGCGGCGATGACCAGCCCGGGCACGATCTTGTCGCAGACGCCGAGATAGACGGCAGCGTCGAACATGTTGTGCGACAGGCCGATCGCGGCGGCCATGGCGATGACGTCGCGCGAAAACAGCGACAGCTCCATGCCGGGCTGGCCTTGCGTGACGCCGTCGCACATTGCCGGCACGCCGCCGGCCACCTGGGCTATGCCGCCAGCTTCGCGTGCCGCGTCCTTGATCAGCGCCGGAAAGGTCTCGAACGGCTGATGCGCCGACAGCATGTCGTTGTAGGAGGTGATGATGCCGAGGTTCGGCACCTTGTCCGCACCCAGCGCCAGCTTTTCCGAGGGGCTGCACACCGCAAAGCCATGGGCGAGGTTGCCGCACGACAGCACGGCCCGGTTGGCTGTGCGGTTCGATGCCTCGGCGATGCGGCCGAGATAACGCTCGCGGCCCGGCTTTGAACGCTGGCGGATGCGCTCGGTGATGGCTTCGATGTCGCGTCTGGCGGTCATGGCGTCGGTCCTTTCAGGCGAGGTCCCGCAACACGATCCGGCTGTCCGCCGGGACCCTCAGCACGTTCAAATCAGGGAGCCCAGAAAACCTCTACGGGCTTGTGTGCGGCGTCGAGCACAGCGCGGATTGGCTTTCGCGGTCCAGGTGCCACCGCGCTGTCGAAGGCGGTGCGCTTGTCCTCGCCTTCGATGTGCAGCGCGATGAAGCCGGCATCGACGATGCGCGCCAGCGACAGGGTCAGCCGCGGCTCGCCAGCGCTTGCCGCATGAACCGGCAGCACGATCCTGTCGGAGGACGGGTCGAGCAATCTTGCCAGGTCATCGGCATCGGGAAAGAAAGAAGCGGTGTGGCCGTCCGGCCCCATGCCGAGCACGACGACATCGAGCGGCCACGGCAGTGACTGCAGCGCCGCATTGTCGGAGGAAGCCGCATCCTCGATGCTGGTGGCTTCGTGATAGAGCGGCACGAAGCGCGCCGCCTTGGCCGCGTTCTGCAAGAGATTGGCGGCCACCAGGCCGGCGTTGGAACGCGGCGAGGAGGCTGGCACGAAACGCTCGTCGACCAGCGTCACGATCACCTTGTCCCAGGCGATGGGGATCGCCGAAAGGGCGGCGAAGAATTTTGCCGGCGTGGTGCCACCGGAGACGGCGAGCAGCCCTGTGCCGCGCTCGGCGATTGCCTTGGTCAGGCGGCCAGCGACATGACCGGCAAGGGCCGCCGCCAGTTCCTGGCGCCCGGCGAAGCCGTTCCAGTCATAGGCGGCGCCGTTCAATTGCTCTCGTGCCATGTCCGCCCGTCGCGTTCGATCAGCGCTATCGAGGCCGAGGGGCCCCAGGTGCCTGCCGTATAGCCCTGCGCTTCCTGTCTGGCGCTTTCCCAGGCGTTCTGGATCGGGTCGATCCATTTCCACGCCGCCTCGACTTCGTCGCGGCGCATGAACAGGGTCTGGTTGCCACGGATGACATCCATGATCAGCCGCTCATAGGCATCTGGCGCGCGGCCGTCGAAGGACTGCGCGAAGCTCATGTCGAGCGAGATCTGGCGCAGCCGCATGCCGCCCGGGCCTGGGTCCTTGATCATGATGAACTGCTTGACGCCTTCGTCGGGCTGCAGCCGGATGACCAGCTGGTTGGCGAAGATCGGTCCGGCGCTGTCGCCGAAGATCGAATGCGGGATCGGCTTGAATTCGATGACGATTTCCGAAACCCGGGTCGCCAGCCGCTTGCCGGTCCTGAGGTAGAACGGAACGCCCGCCCAGCGCCAGGTGCCGATCTCGGCCTTGATGGCGACGAAGGTCTCGGTGTTGCTGTCGTGGGCAAGCTCCTCGACATAGCCCTTTACAGCTCCGCTGGCCGAGGCGCCTGCGCGGTACTGGCCGCGCACGGTGTGCTTCGGCGCCTCGTTGCCGTTGATGCGCTTCAGCGCCCGCAGCACCTTCAGCTTCTCGTCGCGCACCGCGTCGGCGTCCATCGACGACGGCGCTTCCATGGCGACGAGGCACAAGAGCTGCAGTATATGGTTCTGCACCATGTCGCGCAGCGCGCCGGCCTTGTCGTAATAGGTGACGCGGTCTTCCAGCCCCACGGTCTCGGCCACGGTGATCTGCACATGGTCGATATGGGCGGAGTTCCACAGCGGCTCGTAGAGTGCGTTGGCAAAGCGCAGCGCCATCAGGTTCTGCACCGTCTCCTTGCCGAGATAGTGGTCGATGCGGAAGATCTGGCTTTCGTGGAAATCGTCCCCGACCAGGTCGTTGAGTGCTCGCGCCGAGGCAAGGTCGCGGCCGATCGGCTTCTCCAGCACGATGCGCGAGTTCGGCGTGATCAGATTGTGCTCTTTCAGCTTGTGCGAGATATCGCCGAACAGCGCCGGCGCCACCGCCAGGTAGAAGGCGCGGATGCGGTCGCTGTCGCCGATCGCCTTCTTCAATTTGTCGAATCCGGCCCCGCTTGTCGCGTCGGCCGAGACATAAGAGAGGCGCGCCAGGAAGGTCTTCAGTTCCTTTGCGTCGATATCGGCCGGTTTGACGTGCTCGGAGATCGCCTGCTTGGCGAAGGCCTGGAATTCCTCATCGCTCATCTTCGAGCGTGACGTGCCGATGATGCGCGTCGGCTCGGAGAATTGATGGTCGCGCTGGCGGTAGTAGAGCGACGGCAGAAGCTTGCGCTCCGACAGATCGCCGGTGCCGCCGAAAATGATGAAGTCGAAAGGGTCGACGGGGATGATCTGGCTGGTCATGGTCTGTCCGCTTTGACGCCGGTCGCTGTGACGCGGCTGATATAATCTAATCGATTTAAATTTTCCAGTGCCATGGTGTCACATCTGGGTGTATGCGCCTGCCCCTTGACAGTCCGATGAGCTGGAGGCTTGTCGACAGGCGCGGCTCCGGAAGCCTTCGCAGTTGCAGCATAGAGCGGGATCGAGGCGAAAGCCAAAGGAGAAATCGGCGATGGCCGCACATCTTTCGACCAATCCGGTCAGAAGCCGTGGCTTTGCGCGGATGAGCGCCATTGGCGCGCCGGTTGACCGTCACCAATCATGAGCGGGAAAAGCATGCGTCTGGAAAACAAGGTTGCCGTCATCACCGGTGCCGCGTCGGGCTTTGGCGAGGGCATCGCCAGGCGCTTTGCGCAGGAGGGCGCCAGGGTCGTTGTCGCCGATCTCAATGCCAAGGGCGCGGAGCGCGTCGCCGGCGAAATCGGTGAAGCGGCGATCTGGACCCAGACGGATGTTTCGCTGCGCTCCGAATTCGACGAGATGGTCTATGCGGCCAAAAGCGCCTTCGGACGCATCGACATCATGGTCAACAATGCCGGTTACACCCATCGCAACGGCGACATGCTCAATGTCGACGAGGAAACCTTCGACCTGATCACCGCAGTCAACATGAAGGCGATCTATCACGCAGCACGCGCCGTGGTGCCGATCATGGAGCGGCAGGGCGGCGGCGTCATCCTGACCACGGCCTCCACCGCAGGTCTGCGGCCGCGACCGGGTCTCACCTGGTACAATGCCTCGAAAGGCTGGGCGATCACCGCCACCAAGTCGATGGCGGTGGAACTGGCGCCGAAGAACATCCGCGTCAACTGCCTCTGCCCTGTTGCTGGCGAGACTGGCATGCTGGAGAAATTCATGGGCGCCGATACGCCCGAAATCCGCGAGAAGTTCCGGGCATCGATCCCGCTCGGGCGGCTTTCGACGCCGCTCGACATCGCCAACGCAGCGCTCTGGCTGGCCTCGGACGAAGCCGCCTTCATCACCGGTGTGGCGCTGGAGGTCGATGGCGGCCGCTGTATATGAAAGCCTGGTCTATGTCGCCCAAAAGTGCGCAGCGGTTTTGGGCAACGACATGCGCTAAAACAGCAGGCGCGCTCGCGCAGCCAGCGTTTCGACGACAGGTTGCGGTGGCTGTCAGGCGCCGGTCTTGATGTAGCTCTTGTAGATCCAGCCGGTCTTGCCGTTATAGGTGATCTGGCACCATTGCTTGCAGCTCATCACCTGCACCGAGGTTCTGGCCGGCACCGTGCCGATGGCGGCGGCATTTTTCTTCGGACCGCTCCGCATGGTCACGGCCCTCAGGATACGCCCCGTTCCGGCGGCTGCGACCTTCCTGGGCTTCGCCTTGGCCTGGCTGCCGTCACCTTCCGCCGCCGCGGGCTGCTGCTCCGGCACTTGCGGCTGCACTGCGGGGATGGCGGCGGTTTGTGCGCCATCGGGATGGCTGCCCGCCGCTGCGGTGGGCGCGGCAACCTTGGCAAGTTCAGTGCTGGCATCTGTATCGGCTGCCGGCTGTGCGAACGCCGCCACCGGCTTGTCCGGCGCCTGTTCAGCCTGGTTCGCCGCCTGGCTGGGAGCAGGCGCGTCGGAAGCGGATGCGGCCTTCGACTGCGAACCGGTCCAACGAGGATCATTGGCTGCGAGCGCCTGTACGTTGGCTTGCGCGGCGGCCACGCTCGGTGAAACCGCGTCGGACTTGCGCGCCTGCGGCACGGTCGCCGCCGCGACTGCGGCCCCCACCGGGGCGATTTTCGTCGTTTTCACTGGAATGGTCGGAATGGTTTGCTCGGGGCTTGCTGCCGCCTGCCTGTCATTGGCCGGCAATGCCAGCCACAACGCCACCGCGGCGACGCCAAGCAGTGCGGCGGTGCCGATCGCAGCGATCACCAGATGCGAGTTCGAACGGACTTCCTGCCAGAACGACGGGCGCATGTCGTATCCGAACTGCATAGCAAAGCGCCGACGTTCCGGCGTACCGAAACTGAAGGGCTCTCTCACTCTCGCCACCTCCATAAGCGGGCCGATGTTCTTTCGATCGAATGCCAAGAACCTGGCGCCAGATCTGCATCGGTCCCAAGAAACCAAAGCGGGCAAGCCCGCAGAATTCCCCGTCAGTCGCCCACAATCGGCATCTCTTGCCGCTGATTGTGGCATCACTACGCCTTCCCCGCGATTCTGCACCTTTGCCGGAGATTCTGCAATGTGCCGCTACGGCAACAAATATTACAGCAATATTACAGGAATTCAGAGCGATCCTGTCCAGCCTGAGGCAGGATCATAAAAGTGGCATCAGGCTTTCGCCATGCCAAACGAGAGATCAGACTTCAGCCGACAGATGGAACCAGTCCTGATTCCATGGAGACGGAACAGGCTCTAAATCCTGTCCCGCAGCGCAAACCAGTTGAGCGCCAGGAACAGCAGCGGCGTGCGGAAGCGCCGGCCGCCGGGGAACGGCGGGATTTTCAAATCCTCGATCAGCTTCAGCCGGTCGCGGTTGCCGGCAACGGTTTCGGCATAGAGCTTGCCGAAGAAGTTCGACAGCATGACGCCGTGGCCGGAATAGCCGCCGGCCGAGATCACATTGGGCATCACTTCGCGCACGAACGGTTTTCTCGGCACCGTGATGCCGACATAGCCGCCCCAGCCATGCGTGATCTCGACATCCCTGAGCGCCGGATAGAGTTCGGCGATCTGGCGGCGGATGTGGATGTGGATATCCTTCGGATCGTTGACGCCATAAACCTCGCGTCCGCCAAACAGCAGCCGCCCGTCCTTCGATCTGCGGAAATAGCGCACGACGAAGCGGGAATCGTCGACCGCTTCGCCGCCCGGCAGCACGTCTGAGTCCGCCCCCAGAGGAACGGTTGCGCCGATGAACGAACCGATCGGCATGATGTGCGCCGCACTCACCGGCTCGAGCGTGCCGCCATAGGCATTGACCGCGATCAGGCATTTCTGCGCCGTCACCGTGCCTTTCGGTGTCGAAACCTTGACCTTGCCGCCACTGGAAACGATGCCGGTCGACGGGGTTCCCTCGAACAGCTGGGCGCCGGCCAGCGCTGCCACCCGCGCCGTGCCGATCACCAGCTTCATCGGGTGGATGTGGCCAGTGCCGGTGTCGCGCGTCCCGCCGAAATAGGCGGTCGAGCCCAGCCGCTCCGCCGTCTCCCTGGCATCCATGAACGAGATATGCGGGTAGGAAAAACGGCTCGCCATGGTTTCGGCATGCGCCTTGTAGTCGTCGACGTAGCGCGGCTTGTGCGCCACCGAGAGCTGGCCCGGCATATAGTCGATATCGATCTGGTTGGCGGCAGTGAATTCGAGGAGGTGCGTCTTCGCCTCCTCGGCGAGATCGAACAGCGCCTTGGCGCGGGTGAAGCCATACTCGGCTTCCAGGTCCTCGACCCAGGCACGCTGGCCGGTGCCAAGTTGGCCGCCATTGCGCCCGGAGGCGCCATCACCAAAGCGATACGCCTCGATCAAAACGACATTGGCGCCCGCCTTGGCCAGATGCGCTGCCGCCGACAGACCGGTAAAGCCGCCGCCAATGATGACGACATCGCACGTGCGGTCGCCATCCAGCGCCGGGTATTCCGGCCGTACGCCGGCCGTGTCCTCATACCAGGAACGGCCGGGAGAGATCGGGGATTGGTAGGGCATGATGCTCACAGGGGAGTAGGGGAGTAGGGGAATAGGGGAATAGGGGAATAGGGGAATAGGGGAATAGGTAAGCTAGTCGGCGGCAAGTTTACGGATGAGAAGTCGAAGAAGCTTTCCCACACTTTCAGTACTCGCCAACAATGAGGCGATCGTCGCTTTCGGCGCGATGCCGGTGCGTTCAGCAATTAGAAGCTGAGTTTCCAGTTCCTTCAGCGATCCTTGAGCTATACGGAGAAACTGCAAATAGGAGCCTCGAATTTCTCTGCCATACCCCTCCGCTATGTTTGCCGGCACCGAGCTTGCGGCGCGTCGCACTTGGCTGGTCAGTCCATAAAGTTCTTCCTTTGGCCAGGATTTCGTTGCGCCGTAAACAGCCACTGCAAGGTCCATCGCCTGTTGCCAAACCAGCAAGTCCTTGTAGGAGCCTGTTTTTTTCGGCCATTCGTTCCTACTCCCCTACTCCCCTACTGCCTTACACATTCAGCAACAAATACTCCCGCTCCCACGGGCTGATCACTTCCATGAAGGTCTCGAATTCCGCCCGTTTGATCGCCGCATAGGTCGCGGCGAAGGACTTACCCAGATGCGCGCAGAGTTCCTCGTCGCCCTCGAACAGGTCGACGGCTTCGAGCAGGCCACGCGGCAGGTCGATCTCGTCGGCGTTGGCCGTGGTCAGCACCGGAGGCTCGGCCTTGATCTTGTTGGTGATGCCGATCAGCCCGCAGGCAAGCGATGCCGCCAGCGCCAGATAGGGGTTGGCATCGGAGGACGGGATGCGGTTTTCGACGCGCCGTGCCGCCGGATCCGAGCGTGGCACACGAAACGCCGTGGTGCGGTTGTCATAGCCCCATTTGTTGTTGACCGGCGCCGACGCCGCCTGCGTCAGCCGGCGGTAGGAATTGACATAGGGCGCGAACATCACCAGCGCGTTCGGCACATGCTTCTGCATGCCGCCGATGAAGTGGAAAAAATCGTCGGTTTCCGAGCCGTCGGCGGCTGAAAAGATGTTTTGTCCAGTCTTCTTGTCGATGATCGACTGATGGATATGCATGGCGGAGCCGGGCTGCCCCTGGATCGGCTTGGCCATGAAGGTGGCGTAGATCTCGTGCTTCAGCGCCGCCTCGCGAATGGTGCGCTTGAACATGAACACCTGGTCGGCCAGTTCGATCGGGTCGCCGTGGCGCAGATTGATCTCCAGCTGGCCGGCGCCTTCCTCGTGGATCAGTGTATCGATCTCCAGGCCCTGGCTTTCGGAGAAATGGTAGATGTCATCGATCAGTTCGTCGAATTCGTTGACGCCGGCGATCGAATAGCCGGCGCCGCCGCCGATCGCGCGCCCCGAACGGCCGACTGGCGGGGTCAGCGGATAGTCCGGGTCGGGATTCTTGCGCACCAGGTAGAACTCGATCTCGGGCGCCACCACCGGCTTCAGGCCGAGTCTGTCATAAGCAGCCACCACACGCTTCAGCACGTTGCGCGGTGTGAACTCGACCGAGCGGCCATCCTGGTGGACAAGGTCGCAGATGACCGCGGCCGTCGGGTCTTCTTCCCAGGGCACCACTGTCAGCGTCGACAGGTCCGGCATCAGCTTGAGGTCGCCGTCGTCTTCCGGGTAATGGAAGCCGTTGCCATCCTCGGGGTAGCCGCCGGAAATCGTCGTCATGAAGACAGCCGATGGCAGTGCCAGCGAGGTGTTGGAGGTGAATTTCTTCGATGGCATCATCTTGCCACGCGCGACGCCGGCCTGATCGGGCGTGATGCACTCGATGTCCTCGATGCCGCGCCACTCCAGCCAGGCGCTGACTTCCTTCCAGTTCTTGACGCCCCGTTGGTTTTTCACGAAGGCAGGCGTGCGGGCACGTCCTCCGCGGCTCGACGGACGGACTTCCTTTTTTGCAGGCGGCATCATTCACCAGATTGGGTTGCGGATTGTGGAGTATAGCCGTGCCCTCCTATGGAAGGGAAGGGGAGCGGCGCCGGGCATTGGCTGACGCGGTTGAAAATCACGCCAATCGGCTTAGTTTCCCCATTCCCAATGCCAATCGAGACGTCCAATGCGGCACAACGGCAAACTGACGACGATCGGCTTCGATGCCGACGACACGCTGTGGCAGAACGAGCAGTTCTTCCGCCTGACGGAGAAGCGCTTTGCCGCCATGCTCGCCGATCATGGCGAAGCGGAGCACATCTCGGCACGATTGCTGGAGGCCGAAAGGCGCAACCTCGCCGTCTATGGCTTCGGCATCAAAGGATTTACCCTGTCGATGATCGAAACGGCGATCGAGGTCACGCAAGGCCGCGTACCGGCTTCGGTCATATCGGAGATTCTCGATGCCGGCCGCGAGATGCTGAGCCATCCGATCGAGGCCTTGCCGCACGCGCGCGAAACTGTCGAAAAGCTTGCCGGCGCATTCCGCCTTGTGCTGATCACCAAGGGCGACCTCTTTGACCAGGAGCGCAAGCTGGCTGGGTCAGGCCTGGGCGATCTGTTCGATGCGGTCGAGATCGTCAGCGACAAGAATGCCGCCACCTATAGCAGGCTCTTCAACCGCCACGGCGATGGTCCTGCGAAAAGCATGATGGTCGGCAACTCGCTGAAGTCGGACGTGGTGCCGGCCATCGAGGCCGGCGGTTGGGGTGTCCATGTGCCGCATGAACTGACCTGGGTGCTGGAGCATGTCGAAGCGCCGGCTGCCGAACCGCGGTTCCACCAGATATCCGATCTCGGACAACTGCCGGGACTGGTTGAAAGCATCATCAATCCGGGCTGATCGCCGGAACTTACCTATTTTTGCGCAATTCCGGACGGAAAAACCGTTACACAGTTTTCCTGCAGTCGCTCTAGCGGCCGATCAGGCGATCGATCACCGGTTGCAGCCGTTCGGGCGTGATCGGCTTGGCGACCACCACGTCGATGATGTCGGACAGGCCCAGGCTTTCCGTCGTGCCATTCTTGGTTGAAAGCAGGATTACCGGTGGCTGCGATTTGCCCGAGACCCGCCGCAACGCGGCGATGCTGGACATCAGGTTGTCGCAGTCCTTGTTGTCGGCGCCGCCGTCAAGGACAACCGCACCGGGAATGAGGGACCGCAAGATCCTTGCCGCCGTGTCGGGAGATTCCGAAATCGGCTTGAGCCCGGATCGCTCGACGATCTTTGAAATCACCACGCGATTGATCGGCGATCTGCCGACGACAAGCACCTGCGACGGATCACGGATCGTCTCGGTGCTTGTGTCGCGGGTCACCAGATTCGGATGTCTTGGAGTCTCGCCTTCGCGATTCACTGGGCACACAAGTCGGCCAAGAAGCTCGTCCCTATTTCAATGCAGAGTTGAATCTCAGGCGCAATTGGCGTGAGATCGCTACCCATGTCAAGTTGAAATAAAAGGACCCGAAATCATCTCCGGGAGCAGTGAATTTCAAGCAACGCTACTGTACTCAACTGTCCACACGTGAATTTCATGAAAAGAAAATTCACCTGCGCAGAGGCTGCGCAGGTGATAGGTCGGTTGCAATGATTTCGATCAGCCGTGGCTCTGCTGCGTGACGATCACCGGGATCAGCAGATCGCCCCAGTTGCCGTCACCGCCGTGATGTCGTGCCGAGCGCACGAGCTCGACCGAGACGCCCGCCTCGACCGCCTTCATCACCGACTGGTTGAGGCGGTGCAGGTCGTTGGCCAACATGCGGATCGTCGCTTGCTGGTCGACGCTCATCGTCGTGGACTGTTCCTCAGCGCGTTCCTTGACACGGCTTATCGATGCCATTGGTCTTCTCCTTGTGTTCCAAGCCCTGTTGGGCGTTTCCTCTGTATTTCTGTGATCCGCTATTCCGCGGCCGGTTTGAACTGTGCGTGCTCGGTCGATTCATGCATGGCGGTGGTCGAGGACTGGCCGCCGGTGATCGCCATCGAGACGGCGTCGAAATAGCCGGTGCCGACCTCGCGCTGGTGCTTGGTCGCGGTGTAGCCATTGGCCTCGGCAGCGAACTCGGCTTCCTGCAACTCGGAATAGGCCGCCATCTGCCGTGCCTTGTAGCCGCGCGCCAGTTCGAACATGCCATAGTTGAGCTGGTGGAAGCCGGCGAGCGTGATGAACTGGAACTTGTAACCCATGGCGCCGAGCTCTCTCTGGAACCTGGCGATCGTCGCGTCGTCGAGGTTCTTCTTCCAGTTGAACGATGGCGAGCAATTGTAGGCGAGCAGCTTGTCGGGGTGGTGCCTGCGCACGCCCTCGGCAAATTTCCTGGCCTGCGCCAGGTCGGGCTTCGAGGTCTCGCACCAGATCAGATCCGCGTAAGGCGCATAGGCGATAGCGCGGGCGATGCAGGGCTCGATGCCGTTCCTGACGTTGTAGAAGCCCTCCACCGTGCGCCCGGCGCCGTAGTCGACGAAAGGCTGGTCGCGTTCGTCGATGTCGGAGGTGAGCAGCTTGGCGGCTTCCGCATCGGTGCGCGCGACGACCAGGGTCGGCGTGCCCATCACGTCCGCCGCCAGGCGCGCGGCGTTGAGGTTGCGGATATGCGCCGCGGTCGGGATCAGCACCTTGCCGCCGAGATGGCCGCACTTCTTTTCCGACGCCAACTGATCCTCATAGTGGACGCCGGCGGCGCCCGCCTCGATGAAGGCCTTCATGATTTCGAAGGCGTTGAGCGGTCCGCCGAAGCCGGCTTCCGCGTCGGCGACGATCGGCGCGAACCAAGTCTCGACCGAAAGCCCGTTGCCTTCGGACGTTTCGATCTGGTCGGCGCGCTGCAGCGTGCGGTTGATGCGCTTGACCAGTTCCGGCGCCGCATTGGCCGGGTAGAGCGACTGGTCCGGATACATCGCGCCAGCCGTGTTGGCGTCGGCGGCAACCTGCCAGCCCGACAGATAGATCGCCTTCAGCCCGGCGCGCACCTGCTGCATTGCCTGGTTGCCGGACATGGCGCCGAGCGCGTTGACGAAATCCTCCTCGTGGATGAGCTTCCACAACCGGTTGGCGCCCATTTCGGCGAGGCTCTGGCGGATCTGCACCGAACCGCGCAGCCGCTTCACATCCGCCGCGGAATAGGGCCGTTCGATGCCGTCGAAGCGACCTTCCGGCGCCGATGGGACGAGGTTGTAAAAATCAGTCATTGGTCACTCCGAAGGATTGCTGCGCGGTGTCCGGGCATCAATTATCTGTGCACCGGAATATGACTGAATTTACATTGCGGCGCGAAATGGGCCAGAAAATTCAACAGAATCGGCGAGATATAAGGGAAAACCTGTGTTGCCTTTGACAGGCGCGCGCTGTAAATTTGTCATGATTGTAAATGGCAGCACAGCGAGGTTGCCACCAAATCTGTGTAAATTCCTGTCAAGGACAGTCGATGGCTGACCAGAAAATATTCGCCGGGCCGCGCATCCGCCGTATCCGCAACGCCAAGGGCCTGACCCAGACAGCGATGGCCGAGGGCCTCGGTATTTCGCCATCCTATCTCAACCTGATCGAGCGCAATCAGCGGCCTCTGACGGTGCAACTGATCCTCAAGCTGGCGTCCGTCTACAAGGTCGATCCTCACGAACTGCAAGGCGAGGCAAGGGGATCCGTCGCTGCCTTGAAGGAGGTGTTCACCGATCCCCTGCTGGTCGGCGAATTGCCGGGCGATCAGGAACTGATCGAGCTTGCCGAGGCAGCGCCCAACGCGTCCGCGGCGGTGATAAAGCTGTTCCGCGCCTATCGCGAGCAGGCCGAGCGCCTGTCCGATCTCAACGAGCTTTTGGCGCGCGAAGGTCGCGCAACGGCACTTTCCGGCGCCCGCCTGCCGATCGACGAGGTGCACGAGATTTTCGAGCGCCGGCCGAACCATTTCGCAGCCCTCGAAGAGGAGGCCGCGGCGTTCACCTCGGTGCTCGATCCCGGCGACGATCTGTTCGGCGCGCTGAAGGCCTGGCTGAAACGCGAATACGGCATCGTGGTCAAGGTGCTGCCGGTCGCCACCATGCCGAACTGGCGCCGCCGTTACGATCGCCACTCGCAGCGCCTGTTCCTGTCCGAACGCCTGTCGCCGTTCGACCAGTTGCGCGAAGTCGCGATGGAGGCCTGTCTGATCCGCATGACAGTCGCGGTCGCCGGCGAGATCCAGGCGCTCAAACTGGCCACCGACGAGGCACGCCGCCTGGCCCGCTTCGAACTTGGCCGCTATGCGGCGCATGCGTTGATGATGCCCTATCAGGCTTTTCACGCGGCTGCCGTGCGTGCCCGCTACGACATCGATGTCCTGCGCTCGCGCTTCGGTGTCTCCTTCGAACAGGCGGCGAACCGGCTGACCATGCTGCAGCGGCAGGGTGCCTCAGGCGTGCCGTTCTTCATGCTGGAGGTCGACAATGCCGGCAACCGCTTCCGCAAGGCCGGCAGCCAGGGCTTTCCGCAAAGCCGCTTCGGCGGCGGCTGTCCCAAACTGCCTGTCCATGTTGCCTTCACCCAGCCCGGCCAGGTCTTCGTCGAGGCGGTGGAAATGCCCGACGGCGCCGAGTTCCTGTGCATCGCCCGCACGCTGGAAGGGCCGCAAGGCGCGTTCTCGGAACGCCCGCGCCGCACCGCGCTGCTGCTCGGTTGCGACATCGGCTTTCGTGACGAGATCATTTACGGCGCGGCACTGCCTGGCGCGGTTGCCGCTGCAAAGGCCGGGGCCGGCACTGTCGCGGCGACGCCGGTCGGGCCTGCCTGCCGGCTTTGCGAACGCGTCGGCTGCCTGGCGCGCGCCGAACCGCCGGTGACGCGTCCGCTCGGCCTCGACGAGATGGTGACGGGCTTGAGCGCCTTCGATTTCCAGTGACGCCGAGGCAAGGTGCCACACAAGGCAAGGTGCCACAATTGTCGCCGGTCGCTGGCTCACCCCTGGGGTTCGGCTTTGCGTTACGCGAACAGGGTATCTTTTTGTCGTCCCTTGCGCATCGTCCCGTCCACAAAAGCCCGACAGTCGCGCCCATGACCGACACCGCATCATCGCCGATCGTCGCATCGCCAGCCGTCTCGCCGCGCGAGGAACGCGTCGGCATGCTTTTGGTGTTCCTGTCGGCGCTGATGTGGAGTTTCGGCGGCACCATCGCCCGCTTCATCACCACCGGCGACAGCTGGACGGTTATTTTCTGGCGCTCCATCTGGGCAGCCGCCTTCCTGATCTGCTTCATGGTCTGGCGCGACGGCTGGCGCGGCATGCTGAAAATGTTCCGTGACATGGGTCTGCCCGGCCTTGGCGTCGGGATCTGCTTCGCCACCGCATCGACCGCGTTCGTCGTGGCGCTTGGCTACACCACCGTCGCCAACATCCTGTTGATGCAGGCCGGCGTGCCGTTGCTGGCGGCGCTGTTTGCCTGGGCGTTGTTCCGCGAAAAGGTTGGTATCACGACCTGGGTGGCGATTGCCGCCGTCATCGCCGGCGTCGCCATCATGGTGTCGGAATCGCTCAATGGCGCCGTCTCGCCCATAGGCGACGGGCTGGCGCTGTTGATCGCGGTCATGTTCTCGATCGCCACCGTCATCACCCGGCGGTTTTCCAGCGTACGCATGACGCCGGCGACCTGCCTCGGCACCATGCTTGCGGCCGGCTTTGCCGCCTCGCAGGCATCGACATTCACTGTATCGGCCAGTGACATGGGCTTTCTCTTTGCTTTCGGCGTGGTCAATCTCGGCATTGGCCTCGCGTTCTTCGCCACCGGCGCACGGCTGATTCCGGCGGCCATCGCCGCACTGCTCGGCACGTTCGAGCCGATCCTCGGCCCTATATGGGTCTGGCTGATCCATTCCGAGGTGCCGTCGGCGCGCACCATCATCGGTGGCGCGGTGGTGGTCACGGCGCTGCTCGTCCATATCGGGCTCGAATTCAAGCGCCAGACACGGCCCGAGCGCGCTGGGGTTACCGGAGTGCCGTCGCCTAATTGAGGCGGCGCGCAGCTTTGCCATTGACAACTTCGTAGCCGCGCGGGCAGGCTGGGAATACGGCAACAACAAGACAGGCGTATCTTGCCAAGTCTCCCCCCCGGTCAGATCGAGACCGGACCACATCGTCGTATCTTTGCCCGCGCCACGGCGAAAGCCTCTGACGATAGCGGCATGCCTCCCAGGCCGCCGCAGGGGCACAGAGCCATCTCTCGCCGCTCATCGGACCGCCCGCATGGTGTCGGCAGTTCGCGCTTGTCGCCCCTTGGAAAGCTCAATAGTCTGAAACAAAAGCACGGTCGCGCTGACACCACGACGAGCCGGCGAAGGAACACTCACCAAAGGAGAATAGCATGATCCGCAAAGCGCTCTGGCTTTCGGCAACCTCGGTATTTCTGACGCTTTTCACCGTCGGCGGTCACGCCGAAGACCGTGTCGTCAACGTCTTCAACTGGTCGGACTATATCGACAGTTCGATCATCGACGATTTCACCAAGGAAACCGGCATCAAGGTCGTCTACGACACCTTCGATTCCAACGAAATCCTTGAAACCAAGCTGCTTGCCGGCGGCAGCGGCTATGACGTCGTCGTGCCCAGCGGCAATTTCCTCGCGCGCCAGATCCAGGCCGGGGTGTTCCAGAAGCTCGACAAGTCGAAGCTGCCGAACATTTCCAACATGTGGGATACGGTTTCGGAGCGAACCGCCAAGTATGACCCCGGCAACGAATACTCGGTCAATTACATGTGGGGCACGGTTGGCATCGGCTACAACATCAAGAAGGTGCAGGCGGCACTCGGCACCGACAAGATCGACAGCTGGGATGTCTTCTTCAATCCCGACAGCCTGGCCAAGTTGAAGGACTGCGGCGTCTATGTGCTGGACTCGCCGGCCGACATCATTCCGGCGGCCTTGAAATATCTCAACCTCGACCCGAACAGCACGTCGCCAGACGATATCGCCAAGGCCGAGGAGACGTTGCTCAAGGTCCGGCCTTACATCCGAAAGTTCCACTCCTCCGAATACATTAACGCGCTCGCCAACGGCGATATCTGCCTGGCGGTCGGCTGGTCGGGTGACGTGTTCCAGGCCCGCAACCGTGCGGTCGAGGCCAAGCAAGGCGTCGAGATCGGCTATTCCGTGCCGAAGGAGGGCGCTCAGATGTGGTTCGACCAGATGGCGATCCCTGCGGACGCGCCGCATGTTGCGGAAGCGCTCGAGTTCATCAATTACATGATGAAGCCGGAAGTTATCGCCAAGTCGTCGAACTACGTGCTCTACGCAAACGGCAACAAGGCTTCGCAGCAATTCGTCGACAAGGCACTGTTGGATGATCTTTCGGTTTATCCCGATGCCGAGACGATAAAGAAGCTCTACACCGTCTCGCCATACGATCCCAAGACCCAGCGCGTCATCACGCGCACCTGGACCAAGATCGTTACTGGCCAGTAAGCAAATCCGACATGGTCCCGGCAGCCACCTGCCCGGGACCATTCTTTTCTGGGGCAAGAAGCAAGAATCAGGACGGAGTGGGACATGAAATCGCTTGGCAGCATCCGCAGGGATTTTGCGCCGTGGAACGACCCGAATGCCAAGCCTTATATCCAGTTCGACAACGTCACTAAGAAGTTCGGTGACTTCACAGCCGTCAACAACCTGTCGCTGACCATCTTCGAGCGCGAGTTCTTCGCTCTGCTCGGCGCCTCCGGTTGCGGAAAATCGACGCTGCTCAGGATGCTCGCGGGCTTCGAGGAGCCGACGGCCGGCCGCATCCTGCTCGACGGCCAGGATCTGCGCGGCATCCCGCCCTACCGGCGGCCGGTCAACATGATGTTCCAGTCCTATGCGCTGTTCCCGCACATGACGGTCGAGAACAACATCGCCTTCGGCCTCAAGCAGGACGGCATGCCGAAGCCCGAGATCGCGTCGCGCGTTGCCGAGATGCTGAAGCTGGTCAAGCTCGAGCAGTTCGCCAAGCGCAAGCCGCATCAGCTGTCCGGCGGCCAGCGCCAGCGCGTCGCACTCGCCCGCTCGGTCGCCAAGCGGCCGAAGGTGCTGCTGCTCGACGAGCCGCTTGGCGCTTTGGACAAGAAACTGCGCGAGGAAACGCAGTTCGAATTGATGGACCTGCAGCAGAACCTCGGCCTGACCTTCGTCGTCGTCACCCACGACCAGGAAGAGGCGATGACGATGGCCGATCGCATCGCCATCATCGACAAGGGCGAGGTGATGCAGGTGGCAACGCCGGCCGAAGTCTATGAGGCGCCAGGGTCGCGCTTCGTCGCCGGCTTCGTCGGCAATGTGAACATGTTCGAAGGCAAGATCGCGCGTGGCGAGGCCGGCAGCGCCAGCATCGATGCCGGCAATGGCATCACCATCCGCACCGACAATGCCGGCACCGCCGGCGCCGGAACGGCCGTCACCTTCGCCATCAGGCCGGAAAAGATCAAGGTGTCGTCGAAGAAGCCGGCCGAGGCGGTCAACGCGATAGAGGGCGAGGTCTACGACATCGCCTATCTCGGCGACATGACCGTCTATCACGTCAGGCTGGACGACGGCCAGGTGGTGCGCGCGAGCACCATGAACGCGGCCCGCATCACCGAGGATCCGTTGAGCTGGAACGACCGCGCCTGGGTTTCCTTCCGGCCCGACGCCGGCGTCGTGCTGACGCGGTAGGGGGCGACCATGTCGAGCGCCGCCGTCACCACCGCATCAGCCTCTCCGGCAACCAATGCCGGCAAATCCGCCCTCGCCAGGCTGGGCGCCGCCTTCTTTGGCCGCCTGGTCATCATCATCCCCTATGTTTGGCTGCTGTTCTTCTTCCTCATTCCGTTCGTCATCGTCTTCAAGATCTCGCTGTCGCAGACGGCGATCGCCATTCCGCCCTATACGCCGGCACTCGATTTCGGCGGCGGCATTTCCGGGTTCCTTACCCAGCTGAAACAACTCAGCCTCGACAACTACGCCTGGCTGACGCAGGACGCGCTCTACTTCAACGCCTATGTGACCAGCGTCATCATCGCCGCGATCTCGACGATCCTGACATTGCTCGTCGGCTATCCGATCGCCTACGGCATGGCGCGCGCACCGGCGACGATCCGCCCGACCTTGCTGATGCTGGTGATCCTGCCGTTCTGGACCTCGTTCCTGATCCGCGTCTACGCCTGGATCGGCATTCTCAAGCCCGAGGGGCTGCTCAATCAGCTGCTGCTCGCCACCGGCGTCATCCACCAGCCGCTGATCATCCTCAACACCTATACGGCGATCTTCATCGGTATCGTCTATTCCTACCTGCCGTTCATGGTGCTGCCGCTCTATTCCGCGCTTGAGAAGATGGATTATTCGCTGATCGAGGCAGCCAAGGATCTCGGCTGCCCGCCGACCAGCGCGTTTTGGAAGATCACTTTCCCGCTGTCGCTGCCCGGCGTCATCGCCGGTTGCCTGCTGGTGTTCATCCCCGCGGTCGGCGAGTTCGTCATTCCCGACCTGCTCGGTGGATCGCAGACGCTGATGATCGGCAAGACGTTGTGGAACGAGTTCTTCGCCAATCGCGACTGGCCGGTATCGTCGGCCGTGGCCGTCATCCTGCTGTTGCTGCTGATCGTGCCGATCATGCTCTTCCAGCGGGCTCAGGCGCGCGCTCAAGAAATGGACAGGTGACCTCATGAACGCCACCTGGAGCCGCTTCAACATCACCTCGATCGTGCTTGGCTTTGCCTTTCTCTATTTGCCGATCGTGCTGCTCATCGTCTTCTCCTTCAACGAGTCGAAACTGGTCACCGTCTGGGGCGGTTTCTCGACCAAATGGTACGTCTCGCTGTTCCACAACCAGGGCCTCATGGACGCGACCTGGGTTACGGCGCGTGTTGGCCTGATTTCGGCCACCGTTGCGACGGTGCTGGGCACTCTGGCTGCACTCACCTTGACCCGCTACACGCGCTTCAAGGGCAGGGTGCTGTTTTCAGGCATGGTCTTTGCGCCGCTGGTCATGCCGGAAGTCATCACCGGCCTGTCGCTGCTGCTGCTCTTCGTCGCTGTCGGCCTCGACCGCGGCTTCCTCACCGTGACGCTCGCCCACATCACACTGACCATGTGCTTCGTCGCTGTCGTCGTACAGTCGCGCCTCATCACCTTTGACCGCTCGCTTGAGGAAGCAGCGATGGATCTGGGCGCAACGCCGGTGAAGACCTTCTTCCAGATCACGCTGCCGGTGATCATGCCGGCCATCGTCTCCGGCTGGATGCTGGCCTTCACTCTGTCGCTCGACGATCTGGTCATCGCCAGCTTCACCTCCGGGCCGGGCGCCACGACGCTGCCGATGAAGATCTACAGCCAGGTTCGCCTCGGCGTGACGCCGGAGATCAACGCCGCCTGCACCATCCTGATCGCCGTTGTGGCAATTGGCGTCGTCATCGCCTCGCTTGCCAACAAGCGGCGTGAGGTGCAGCGCCAACTCGACGAGCGGGCCGCGCAGCGCGGCTGAAAGATGGAAGGCGCGGCTGCTTATTCCCCCGAAACGCCGCGGCTGATCGGGGAAATGAACGGCGTGCTCCATGTCCCGCCGACAAAGAACGACGACTGGTTGGGGCCTTGCTGACCATTGGTCTGCGTTGCCGCCTGGTCCGCCTGGATGACACCGCCGGACAATGCCAGTCCTCGTCCGGCGTAGGAGGCGATGCCCGACAGCCAAATCTTGTACTTCGCCGAATTGGCTTCGGCCTTGTCGATCCGTGCCACGCCCTTCGAAATGGTGGCCTTGATCTCGGCGCCGTCGATCGGCAGCGTTCCGTCGGAGACGTCGTCAAGCGCGAAGAAGCCGCCTTGTTCGGTATGCTTGAGGAAGGCCGGCAGGTTGAGTTTGCTCAATGCACCTGGCCCGAAGGTCGCCGAAACCGAGCCGTCGGCATTGTCGAAGATGGAGTCCCAGGTTCTGCCTGGTCCCTTGAGGATCACCGAGACGGTGCCAGTGCCCACCGGCACCAGCCGGGTCATGCCTGCCGCCGTGCCAAAGGCACCGCCGTCGATGTCGGACGCCAGCAGCCGGATCTCGACCTGCGAGCCTTCCGGCTTGCGGTCGAAGCGAAGGCTGGTCTGGATGTTGCCGCCGAAGGCCGAGGCGTCGGAGATGTCGAAGACGGAAAGACCATCCTTGACCTGGGCGGTGGCGGCGACATCGGCGAGCTGGATAGGCCCCGCCGTGGCGTGCGCTGCCGACAACCTCAGATCGAGGTTGATCTTGTCGGCGAAACTTGTGTCGATTTCGCCGGGCCCCGCCCCTCCGGTCGGCGCCAGCGGCGTGAAGGCGGAGAGGAACGATCTGAGGTCGAGCGTGTCGAAGGCGAGCGTGCCGGAGATCACCGGTTGCGCTTCGCCAAGCGAGAGGTCCAGCGCACCCATTCCCGGATTGTTGTCCAGGGCAATGGCCGTGTTGTCGAATTTGACGCGCCCGCCCGTTGCCGTGATCTTGCTCGAAATGCTGACCGAGCCGATCGCAGCGCCCGGCGCAATGCCGGCCTGCGACCATTCCAGGACACGCCGTAGCGAGGGTGCCGAGAATTTCGCCTGGCCGTCGAAATATGTATTCTCGGACATGCTGGCCGTGCCATCGAACGAGAAGGTGGCGGGTGCCGCCTTGAAGGATAGCGTGAGCGGCGCCGTACCGCCGGCAAACAGCACAAGCGGTTTCGGCGAGGCGACGTCCAGCGCAACGCTTTCGCCGCGCCAGATCCCTGTTGCCGACAGCGTCGCATTGCTGTTCATCGCCGCCCAATTCGCCTGGCCGGTCAAACTGCTCAGGATCTCGACGTCCTTGCCGGCGATGGAGGCCACCATGCGGCCGTCGCGGAACTCGACCGTGCCGAATGTGTCGGTCGGCAGCTTGTCGAGATCCGGCTTGGCGGGGTCGGCATTGACCACGCCGCGCGCCGTGTCGATAGAGCGCGTGATGCGCCCGCCGGTCGGGACGGCGGGCAGGAAGAGGCCGGTTGGCGTGCGCTGAACCCGGATCGTCGGCCGCACCAGCCGTGCCGTCGAAAACACCACGTCGCCGCGCAGGGCCGCCATGGCGGAAAGGTCGACCTCGACCCGCTCTGCTTCGACGACCGGCGGCGCCTCGGTGTCGGTCCATTGTGAGAGCGTCACATCGGTCAGGATGGCGCGGAATGTCGGCCAGACCTCGATGCGCGGCGAACCTTCGATGGCGACCCGAAAGCCGCTCCACGCACTCATTTCCCAGGCGATGCGGTCGCGCACGATACGGGTGGAGGCGATCAGCGGCAGGGCGGCAACCACCAGCGCGATGACGATACCGGCAGCGCCGATCGTCCATACTCCGCGCCGGATCAAAGATGATGGCATATCGCCCCGTATGCTTCCATTCCGACAAAAATCGCCCGACGGGTGTAACCCGGGCCGTCACTACGGCCCCAGTCGTCACTACGACTTAGGGCTGAGGCATTTCAAGTCATTATGGCCCGGCGATGGCATTTGCGCACATCTGGTCGCATTGACCGAACAAAATCTTGCTCTGCTGCGTTGCGATATGCATAAGCGATGGCGACCGTGGAGGAACGATCATGGCTGCCGAAGTACCGCTCTGGACCCCGACACAAGACCAGATTGACGCCGCGCCGTTGACCGCTTTCACCAAGGCAGCCTCTTTGAAAGCCGGCGCAACGTTTTCTTCGTATTCGCAGCTTCACGGCTGGTCGGTCGAGGACCGTGAAGGGTTCTGGAGCCTGGTCTGGGATTTCTGCGGCATCGTCGGCGACAAGGGCACCGATGGGGGCGAGCCCGCGCTCGTCGATGGCGACAGGATGCCCGGTGCCTCCTTCTTCCCCGATGCCACGCTGAACTTCGCCGAGAATCTGCTGAAGAAGACCGGCGCCGGTGAGGCAATCGTGTTTCGCGGCGAGGACAAAGTCGAGCGCCGGCTGTCTTGGAACGAGTTGCACGCGCTGACCTCGCGGCTGCAGCAGCTTTTCCTGTCGCTCAAGGTGAAGAAGGGCGACCGCATTGCCGCCATGATGCCCAACATGCCGGAGACCGTCGCCGCCATGCTGGCCGCCGCCTCGATCGGCGCCGTCTGGTCGTCCTGCTCTCCCGATTTCGGCGAGCAGGGCGTGCTCGACCGCTTCGGCCAGATCGAGCCCGTCATTTTCATCGCGCCGGATGGCTATTGGTACAACGGCAAGGCGATCGAGGTCGCCGACAAGATTGCCGCGGTCGCGGCCAAGCTCGGCACTGTCCGCAAGATCCTGGTCGTCGACTATCTCGGCACATCGAGCGATGTCGCTGCTACCATAGACAAGGCGGTGGCGCTGGAAGAGGCGTTGTCGCCCTTCGCCGGCAAGCCCGTTGCCTTCGAGCCACTGCCGTTTTCGCATCCGCTCTACATCCTGTTTTCGTCAGGCACGACCGGCATTCCCAAATGCATCGTCCACTCGGCCGGCGGCACGCTGCTCCAGCATGTCAAGGAACATCGGCTGCATGCCGGGTTGCTCGACGGCGACCGCTTCTTCTACTTCACCACTTGCGGCTGGATGATGTGGAACTGGCTGGTATCGGGTCTCGCTTCGGGTGCGACGCTGCTGCTCTATGACGGCTCGCCCTTCTACCCCGACGGCAATGTGCTGTTCGATTTCGCCGATGCTGAGAAGATGACCTTCTTCGGCACCTCGGCCAAGTTCATCGATTCGGTGCGCAAGGCTGGTCTCAAGCCGATCCGCACGCATGATCTGTCCACCGTGCGGGCTATTGCCTCCACAGGCTCGCCGCTGTCGCCGGAGGATTTCTGCTTCGTCTATGACGGGATCAAGAAGGACGTGCACCTGGCGTCGGTCTCCGGCGGCACCGACATCGTCTCCTGCTTCGTGCTCGGCGTGCCGACGCAGCCGGTCTGGACCGGCGAGATCCAGGGACCCGGCCTCGGCCTCGCGGTCGATGTCTGGGACGACGAGGGCAGGCCGATCCGACAGGAGAAGGGCGAACTGGTCTGCACCAAGGCCTTTCCGGCGATGCCAATCGGCTTCTGGAACGATCCCGAGGGCAAGAAGTACCAGGCGGCCTATTTCGAGCGTTTCGACAATGTCTGGTGCCACGGCGATTTCGCCGAATGGACCGTGCATGGCGGCCTGATCATCCATGGCCGCTCCGACGCCACGCTCAACCCGGGCGGTGTGCGCATCGGCACGGCGGAGATCTACAACCAGGTGGAACAGATGCCGGAGATTCTGGAAGCGCTGTGCATCGGCCAGGACTTCGACAATGACGTGCGCGTCGTGCTGTTCGTGCGGCTGGCCGCCGGCGTGCAACTCGACGAGGAACTCGAAAAACGCATTCGCGCCAAAATCCGCAGCGGCGCGAGCCCGCGTCACGTGCCGGCCAGGATCGTCGCCGTGTCAGACATCCCGCGCACCAAGTCGGGCAAGATCACGGAACTCGCGGTGCGCGACGTCGTGCACGGCCGCGCCATCAAGAACAAGGAGGCGCTCGCCAATCCAGACGCGCTGGAGCTGTTCAAGAACCTGCCGCAATTAGCTGAATAGCCGGGCGCAGGCATGGTTAACCAAATATGTCAGTAGAATTTACCTAGATTTCATGAGTGGTACACATTCGTAAATTTTCCGCCGTGCCGGTAAGGAGTTGTTAAGGTCCGGCGTCGATAGTCGCATGTAACTTGAGGGAGAAATCCCGTTCCTCAGCCCCCGGAGGATCCGAATTCGCTCAAGCCCCCGTTGTGACAGCAATCCCATCTCTTAAGGCGCCCTTTTGGGCGCCTTTTCTTTGTCGCTACCGGACCGAGCCGTGGAGAGGGCTGGCCTATTCCGCGAGCACGCGGGTCGATGGGAAAGCGACCTCGACCAGGGTGCCTTCACCCGGTGTCGAGTTGATGGTGAACCGGGCGCGGTTGGCTTCCACCATCGCCTTGGTCAGTGGCAGTCCAAGGCCCGTGCCGTCGCCGCGCCCACGCTTCAGCGCGTTGATCTGCTTGAACGGCTTCAACGCCTGCTCGATCTCGGCCTGGCTCATGCCGATGCCGGTGTCGCGCACCCGCATGACGACGTCGCCCGACGTCTCATAGGCGGTCGAGACGATCACCTGGCCGCCGGCCTGGGTGTAACGGACGGCGTTTGACAGGATGTTGAGCGCGATCTGGCGCACGCTGCGCAGGTCGGCCACCACTTCCGGCAGCCGCGATGCGAAGCTGGAGCGGATGATGACGCGTTCGCGGTTGGCCTGCGGCTGCATCATCGCCACCGTCTCGGCCAGCGTGTCGTTGAGCGACACCGCCTCATAGGCCATCTCCTGCTGGCCGGCTTCGATCTTCGAGATGTCGAGCAGGTCGTTGACCAGGTCGAGCACATGATTGCCCGAGCGGTTGATGTCGCGCAGATAGTCGCGGTAGCGGTCATTGGCGACAGGTCCGAACTTCTCGTCGACCATTAGTTCGGAAAAGCCGATGATGGCATTGAGCGGCGTGCGGATCTCGTGGCTGATGCGGGCGAGGAAATCGGTCTTCTGGGAAGACGCGCGCTCGGCCACCGCACGTGCCTGGGTCAAATCCTCTTCGGCCCGCTTCCACTGCGTGATGTCGCGCACGACAGCGCAGAAGCCACTGTCGCTGGGCAGCCGGCCGATGGTCATGAACAGCGGAATGAAGCGCCCCTGCGCCTCGCGGCCGATCACCTCGCGGCCGTCGTTCATGACGCTCGCCACGCCTGGCTCGGACAATCCGTTGAGATAGTCGCGCGCCGCGCGCTGGCTTTCGATCGCAAACAGCGAGGCGAACGGCTTGCCGGTCACGTCGTCGCTGTCGAAACCGAACAGCGCTTCGGCCGGGCGGCTGATCGAGCGGATGGTGCCGTCACGGCCGATCAGCACGACGCCGTCGGTGGCGGTGTCGATGATGGTGCGCATCTCGGCGATGCGCGCCTTCAGCTCGGGAATGTCGGGCTGCGTCTGCTCGTCGCCAACCGCATGCAGGGCCGCCGGTGCATCATCCTCGCCGGAGCGACGCACCACCAGCATCAGCGCCTTGCCGTCGCGCCAGGGAACCGAGCGCAAGATGGCCTCGATCGGGAATTCCTGCCCGTCACGCGTCTTCAACCGCAGCGCGCGATCGGTGCCGTCGGAGGCGCCGTCATCGGCATAGGGGTCGGCAAACAGCGCGCCGAGGCCACCGGCATCCGCCAGGTCATCGAGCGCCTCATAGCCGGTCAGATTGAGGAATTCCTCGTTCGCATAGTGCAACTGGTCGCCGGAATGGATGAGCAGCGGCACCGGCAGCTTGCCGAGCAGCAAGGTGTCCGGAGCCTTGTGCTCATCTCCAGCCGAAAACGCCGATGGCACGAAGCCTTCGGTCTTGAGCGGCGGCACCTGCAGGCGAGGGCGCTCGCCTCGTGCCGTGACGGCGTCGCTTGCGCTGGTGGTTTCCTCGGCGGATGCAACCGCCTCCTCGTCCGCCGCTGCGCGTTCCTCGTCGGGCTGCGCCCAGTCCTCGCTATCCTCGGCATCGCGAAAATCAGCTGACGTCATACTGTCGTCATCGCCGGCGTCATGTGTCGCGTCAGTGGCTTCAGGCTCTTCGCCAGCCGCAATGGGCTTGGTGATTTCCTGTTCCGCCGCCAGCGGTTCGGAAACAGGGGCCTCGTCAGTGTTGTCCGTGACAGGACCGCTTTCGTCATCATGGCCGGCATAGTCGAGCAGCGAGCCCGTCACATTCGGCACGAAGGGTTCTTCAAGAACCGTTTCGCCGGGGTGGCCGCCGTCAAGCCGCGCCAGATCCTGCTCGTCTTCGGCATCGACATCGGTCTCGGATGGCTCGACCGGTTCGTTCTCTGGCTCTGCCGCGGGGATTTCGCCGGCATGCGTCGGACCTTCCTGTTGGACGACATCGGGCGTCGACGCAACCTCGCCGGCCGCCTTGGCCGGAGCCTCGGCCTCCGCTTTCGGCACACCCGCGGTGTCCGCCAAAGGTTCAGCGGATGTCTCGGTCTTCACTCCCCCGGAGCTTTCGAGGCCGGGCTTCTCTGTCTCTGCCGGCTCGACCGGGGCGCTGTCCTTCTTCAGTCTCTCGCCGATTTCGCGAAACGCGCTGCGTTCCAGGGTCGACAGGCCCTTGTCGTTGGCTGGCTGGCGATGCTCGGCCAGCCGGATCACCTTGTCGGCAAAGCGCCGCTCCGGTTTCGGCACGATGGTCAGCGCCGGCACTTCGCCCTTGAACGGGTCCGATGCCTGAGGATCCTCGGCCTTCGGCTGTTCGGGCTCGGGTTCGACGGCTTGCGGTTTCGGCGCCGCGCCATTGGGCACCAGCGCCATGCCGATCGCTTCCGGATCGACGACCGCATCACTGGCGCGGGCGACGCCGAAGCCACGGAAACCCTCGAAGGCGCGGCTGCGGTCATAGACAGGCAGCGCGGCGAGGTCGACAGGTATCTTCAGATCGGTGCCGACGACCGGCCACAGCACGGAGCGCCCGGACCAGGTATCGCGCCGTTCCAGGAGGCCGGATATCTCGCCGGAGGGGTCGAGGCCGAAGGTGGCCGCGACATCCCTGAAGCGCCGGCCGATCACGTCGGCTGCCGGCTTGCCGACGATGTCGGCGAATTCGGGGGACAGTGCGCTGAACTTGCCCTCGGCATCGGTGCGCCAGACGAAGCGTACCGGCGCCGCCGTGCGGTCGATCGACCTCGCAACCGGGCGTTCGAGAGGCGCGGCGGCCTTCGTATCGTCCTGCGTCGGATTTTCCGCTGCAACTTCCGCGACGGTGCCGGGAGGCTCGGCGGACTCGGTTGCGGCTGGCCGGTCGGTTGGTTGTGCATCATCACCGGCATTGAAGTACCAGTGATCATGCTGCGCCGGCGTGCGGTCGGCCGGGTCGTTGTCCGCCGCCTCCGCGGGTTGCTCGGCGGGATAGATATTCTCAGGCTCGGCAGGCACCGATATGGTCTCGGCGGCTTCCGCAACGCTCGGTTCGTCCACTACGGCAGCCGGGTGTTCGCTGTCGACTGTCGGCCTGTTGTCCTGATCGGGTTCCGGCTGGGCGATCGTGCTTTCCGCAGCTGCAGTCCCGGATGAGGCTGGCTGCTGTGCTTCCACGATGCTGCCGTCGGCAGCGGCTTTGTCGTCGAGCCGGTCTTCGTCGATCACCACCAGCAGATGCCGTTCCTCGGTCAATCTTGCCAGCCCTGCCGGATAGGAGACCGTGCGGCCGGGGACGAGACGCTTGACGATGCGGTCGGTCTCGGCCGCGACGTCGGCGACGAGGGCCGCCAGCGTCTCCGGCAAGATGCCCAGTGCCGGAAATCCTTCCGAGGCCGCCTCGATAGTACCGCCGGCGTCGACAAAGGCGATGAAATGGCCATCCTCGGTGAAGCCGCTGATGGCGCGAGTGGCGATTTCGCCGGCACTGCGCGAACCTGTCTGCGCCGCCGGAACGGCCAGCATGATGGCTTTTTCGGCGTCCGGCATGGTCACCGCACTGGCCAGGAAGCCGACGGCGCGGCTGGTCATGCCGGTCGCCAGCCGCACCATGATGGCGCGGTCGCTGCCGATCTCGGGAAATCCGCTGGTCGCCATGATCTGGCGCCTGGCGATCAGGGGCAACTGTGCCGAGGCGCCGATGATCGCCTCGATGTCGGGATAGCCGAACACCGCGGCGCCTGGCCCATTGGCCCAGATCACCTGCTCCAGATCCGCCGACAGGATCGCGATCGCGTCGCCGGCG
Organism: Mesorhizobium loti; assembly: GCA_014189435.1. NCBI lineage: Bacteria > Pseudomonadati > Pseudomonadota > Alphaproteobacteria > Hyphomicrobiales > Phyllobacteriaceae > Mesorhizobium > Mesorhizobium loti. The sequence continues at coordinate 5,040,338 of CP050293.1, read as the reverse complement.
GCAAAGCGCTGGCGAACCGCGTCGAGCACGGCGACGTCGAGGAAGGAATATTCGGACGGCATGCGCTTGGCGAACCCTCACGGAGCGGCGAATTTGCAGTTAACGCTTTGTTAATAAAAGCCGGAGGCGCGAAGGTCCACAAGCCAGAACGTGCAAAGGCTGGAATCTGGGCTCTTGGTTAACGGCCCAAAAGAAATTTATGGTGCACTGCAACAAAGATATTGCAATGCACAAAATTTGCCTTTATATTGCCATCATACATGAACGAGACGGCTTTCTGTCAAAGCCGCTGCCGCTGAAAAGGATGGAATATGTCCAGGACCAAGACTGCCGACACGATCGAAAACGTTGAATTCCCGAGCTTTGATGCTTCCAAGGCCACCGACCAGATGCGCGCTTTCGCCGAAAAGGGCGTCGAGCAGTCGAAGGAAGCCTATGCCAAGCTGAAGACCGGCGCCGAGGAGACCCGGAAGGCTCTGGAGTCGACCTTCGAGACCGCCAAGACCGTTTCCAGCGACCTGTCGCTCAAGACCATTTCCGCTTTGCGCGCCAATGCCGAGGCCGGCTTCTCCCATCTCGAAGCGCTGATCGGCGCCAAGTCGCTGTCGGAAGTCGTCGAGCTGCAGACCGCCTTCCTGCGCAAGCGCGTCGAAACGACCGTCGAGCAGGCCAAGGACTTCCAGGCCGTTGCCTCCAAGGCCGCCGAAGACGTCTCCAAGCCGATCAAGACCGCCTTCGAGAAGGCGATGAAGGAAATCAAGGTTGCCTAACATCTACGCATGATCTGAAGATGCAACAAAAGGTCGCATTTTCTTAAAAACGATCGGGCGTATGATGGTAGTCATCAAGGAATACCCGGCGGGTGGAACCTCCTCCCTCTGCTCTCCGGGGTGACCAGCCAGCACCTCCTCCCGCTGGCTCGTAACAGGAAAAGGCCGGCACCTCCTCCCGCCGGCCTTTTTCTTTGTCTGGGTCCTGCTCTTGCCTTGTGCCCTCTTTTTGCCAGGCAAATGCCGCGCCGGTGTGGGGAAGTGACCTTTGCTTTCCAAAAGCCTTGAATTAGAATCCATAAGCCCGTAAGGACGCATCGCCGAACGACAGAGCGGTCGGGACGAGTTTCTGTTTCGATCCCGCTCAGGCAAACGTGCCGTTGTAGCTCAGATGGTTAGAGCGCCGGATTGTGGATCCGGAGGTCGCTGGTTCGATCCCAGCCAACGGTACCATTGGGTTTCCCGATAAGTAATTGAATTTGTTGTAGAATTTACCGTTTCCGGTAGCCGGTCTTGCGGCCATTCTTGATTTTGTGTTACCTATTGTGTTACCTATTGTGATACAAATGGGGTTTCTAGGGGCGTGGGAAGACGACGCGAAGCATATGATCCTGACCGCTTCCTGCAACTGAGGGGCGATCATTTCCATTACTACCGGCGGGTGCCCAGAGAGGTCAGGGATGTCGACGAGCGTGGCGTGTTCGTGCGCCGCGCCCTCGACACCACCGACCGCATAAAGGCGCGCACCGCCAGAGATCTCAACGAGGCTGCTGACAATGCTTTGTGGGCGTCGTTGATGTTGGGTGAAAATCCACAGGCGGCGCGTACCCGATATCGCCAGGCCATCAAGCGCGCCGAGTCTCTGGGATTCGTCTATAGACCGCTCGCCGAGATCCTGGTCGCCGAGCCCCTCGATACCATCCTGCAGCGGGTAGAGAGCACGATAGGCGAGCCTGCCAAATCACCATCTGTCGACGCGGTCGGCGGCGCGGTCGCCCGCCCTGACGACAAGATATCGGAAGCGCTGGAGCTATATTTCAACGAGATTGCCCGCGACGAAATCCGCACAAAAAGTCCTGACCAGAAGAAGCGCTGGAAGGCAAAGCGCGAAATGAGCGTCGATGTCTTCATCGGCCTGGTCGCCGACAAGCCAATGAGCGAGATCACGCGCGATGACGCGCGAGCCGTGCATAGATATTGGCTGGACCGTGTTGCGCCCGACAAAGGGCGACCGGACCGTTCAGCGTCGACAGGCAACCGAAACATGGGCAACCTTCGAACCCTCTACGCCGACTACTTTCGCCATCTCGGTTTCCCCGAACAGAAGAACCCGTTCGCAGATCTGTCATTCACCGACAAGTCGAAACGCAGTCGGCCGCCGTTCCCAACCGACTGGATTCGCGACAGGATCTTTGCGCCTGGCGCGCTTTCGGCACTCAATGATGAGGCACGAGGAATCGTGCTTGCCTTCGCTGAGACAGGCGCCCGGCCGAGCGAACTCGCGAACCTGCACGCCGGTGTCATCCATGTTGACCATGAGGTGCCGCACATTTCGGTCGAGCCGCGCGACGATCCCGACGATCCACGAGAGATCAAGACCGCCTCGTCGGTGCGCAAAGTGCCGCTGGTCGGCGTGGCGCTTGAGGTGTTCAAAAAGCATCCTAAGGGCTTCCCACGGTACAAGGATCGCGAGGCGTCGCTGTCAGCCCTGCTGAACAAGCACTTCAAGAGCTACAATTTGTTTCCGACGGACAATCACACCGTCTATTCGCTGCGCCATTCATTCGAAGACCGCATGAAGAACGGTAGGCTGGACGAGGAGCTTCGGCGCATGCTGATGGGCCACACGATCGACCGCCCGAAATACGGCGAGGGCGGCGACATGAAGATGTGGCAAGAGGAACTTATGAAGATCGTGTTGCCGTTCAATCCTGGGATCGTATGACACGCTGGCGCACTGCGGCGAGGCGTTCCTCCTTCGCTCCATGATCCTGCAGGGCGCGTTCCAAATGGTCGTATAGCGGGAGCCATGCCTCACCATGGTCACCTCGCGCAACGATGATCTCGGCGACGCGGTCGAGCGCTCGCTCAATCCGCTGTGCTGTGACTGGTCGAGGCGTGGGCGAGCATCGCTTCACGGCTTCGCCCTTCTGCAGGGCCAGGAATGTAGCATCCCCTATTCGTAGGCGGACGTTCCTGGTGCAGTGAAGGGCCGGCGTTCGGCTCGGGCTTTAACGGCGGCTGCGGCGTGCAGATGGGAAAGTCTCTCGGCCCGGCCGGGGTTAGTAGCGGGAGACCGCTACGTCGCAAGACCCACTATTGAAGAGGCATTCTTTTGCTATCGGCGGCACGCTGCTTAGTCTAGGTGCTGAGCGACGGCTTTGCGCCGAATTTCGGACCTATTGTCGACTGATGCCAAAGCCCAAGTGCGGAAATTATCGAGAGACAATCGCGATTGCCTCAAAAGCGGGCGCGGCTAATCGACAAACAGTTGCACAGATGGACAATGCTAGGTCATCAAAGCCGGATCAAAGGGGCATTTTGTCAGCTTCTCAAAACCGCTGCTCGTAATCAAAACCTGCTCCTCGAGCTTCACGCCTTCAAACGTGAAGACAATTCCGGCGTCCACAAACGCTTGGCGGATCGCCGCGATGTTGTGGGGACGCGGTTTCCGAATGCCTTTCTCGAGAACACTATCGTCATTTCGCTAAGGTTGGCCTTTGAGGCAAGGCGAACTCGCGACCAGTTCAGTAGGGCGCGTGCTGCTTTTGATTGATCGGCTGAGAGTAGGTTTCGGCTGTCCATAGACCACGAACATTCAGCTTGGCTAAAATGTTCCCTCGATTTTGCGAATGGTACGCAAATTCACCAACTCGACAGGCGACAACCAGCCGAGCTAGCCGCATCATTTCCCTGGTCGCGCATCACGATTCCGATGGAACATAAGCTGCGGCTTGAGCTTAGTCACGAATGAGCGAGCGCGGAATTAACTTCCTGGACCGATGGCTGGCCAACAACGTCCCCGAGACAACGAAGGCTGATGTCATCTCGGTTGACGAACTCACGCACAAGCTGATCGCCGATGCAAAGGCGCTGGGGATCAAACGCAGTGAGATCGACGAGGAGGTGGAGAGCCTCTATCGCACGATCCTCGACGCGATTGTGCATTACGATCCAGGCTTGCCCGAATAACCACCCCTACCGAAGCACACAAAAGCCCCGGCGCAGGGTGAATCGCCGGGGCCTTAGCCATGTACGAGCTACTTGTCATGTCCGCTCATTAAGATGCGCTAATGTGCTCAAGAATGAGTAAATCCGCTCCGCAACCTGTAGCTGGTGGCAGTCGAGTGAAAGTCAGGAATATAATCCTCCCGTTGCGGCGATCCCCTCAAACGGAGTTCGTCACTATGGCTAGGACCAAAACCGCCAAACAGCTTTCGCAGGCAGAAATCGACCGCTTCATGATCGAGGCGGAGCGGCTTCACAAGAGCATCGTCCAGCCGCTGCTATCCCCAAGCTGCGAGCATTATCGATCGCTCCAGGCAGTGCATAAGGTGCTGCTGAAATCGATCAAAGAAATCACCGGCAGGGATGCATCATTCATCAGGTGGAACCTGACAGGGCCGGCGCGGGCTGGAACATAAGGGCGCCCTGATAGTTTTCATGGCGGCAGAGGTTCCAACGCCTCGGCAAGTCCCGCGATCCCTAGGGGCGCCCGCTGCTGCCGTGAATGGGGCAGCGGGATTGCCGGCATGATCGCCTTGACGGAACATTAGCCATCTCTGAAGATTGATGCATGCGGCAGGTGGTGCCCTCCTGCCGAAGATCGGGCCTCCGATCCGCCCGCGCACCTCTGGCCGAGAGCGCGGGCTTTTCAATCGTCAGGGGATTAGATGACCGACAAGCCGGCCACAACCTACATCGTCTCGGTTTTCGAGAAGCCGCATTGGCGTACGATGCTGACCACGAAGGACAAGACTAAGGCGCTGGCCATGGCAAAGGAGATCGGCGACAAGGTGCGGGTCGAGGAGATGACGCCGAAGCCTAAGAGGCGCTAGACGGCTCTCGATGCCGCTGCAATCGGCGACATAAACTATGGTACCTGGGCGAGCTTTGAAGGTCTCGGGCTGCATGGGTGAACAGGAGCACGACAAACAGAACGACCACTGCAGACGCAAACCCGGTAACAAGAGCCATACAGGTCAACGTCACTGGCGCCGGGAAGTTCCCAGGCACGGATAAATGGCCGGCGCCAGGGGTGGGAGCTGTTGAGCTGTGCGGCGCCGGCCAAGCGGACAATCAGGTCCGCCGCAAGCAGATGCTAATATACCGAACGCGATTATACCGAAGGCGATCCCTGGCCATGGTGTGATCGCGGAAGTGAGTTTCTGGTAGCCTTGTCGCGCAGGTACATGGTCAGGATTTTCTCGACCATCGACGACACCGACCGCATGTCGTCCTTTGGCGAGGCCAAAGGCAGAGGGCTTTTCATATCGGTTGGTCAAGTCTACACCATCGGTCGGGCGAAAAACGCTGGTGGGGCGCCATGAAACCGATCGCGATTGCAATTCCGTTACTCTTGCTCGTGGTGCAGGCTCAAGCGCAAGAGCGCAGGGATATCGCCGGCCTGAGTTGCGCCGAAGTTCAGGCACTACTGAAGCAGGACGGCACCACCGTCATTCGCTACCGCTCCATATTCAACCTCAGCCTGACGCGCCACGACCTCTATGTCAGCGGGCAGAAGCAATGCCGTCCTGGCGAGGTGGCTACTGGCGCAGGCGTGCCGACGACCGACACAGATTATTGCCCGGTCCATAAATGCATTGCGAGCGATCTCTTCGTGGCAAGGTAGCCGGCCAGGTCGAGCCAATGATCGCCGAAAGGTAGCCGGGCTTTTCTTTGACAAATTAGCTGCTAAGGCGCCAACGGCGGCTATGTAGAGGGTGACCATGTCACTGCGAATTGGTCTGGTAGCATTTGACCTAAATGTCGTTGGAAAAATCAGAGATCGCGTGCTGCTTGAGTTCCGCCCCGTTCCAGCGAACCCCTCCCATTCCCCGACGGCCAGCATCGCGCCAGTTGAGCCCCAACGCAAGCGTGCTCCCCGGAAGGGAGCGGCTTGACGAAGTCGGCGAATAAGCGGATTTTGATCGCGGGTTTGAACACCCTGACCGCGATACACAGAACACCACGATTGGCGTCGTAGGATCTGCTGAGGCGCGTTCAGTGGCCTTGGCGGGCTGCTGGGGCGCGCATAGAGCCGCCTTAGCGGGCGACTGAACTTCGGCCACGTTATAGCGGCCGGGGGCAGATCGTCAATGTCCAGGGCGCAAGCCTGAAGGCGTTCTGACTGGTCTCGCGGCCAGTGTTCAACCCCCGGCTTCGGCGCCGTCCGCCGATGATGGAAGATGGACAGAAACTGTCCGCCGGCTTTGAACAGCCGGTTCGAACCGCGAGACCAATGACCTACATCACCATAGCAATGCTGCTTGCCGCAGCGGGCCTCCGCACGCGCCTTGGGCGCCTCTTGCCTGGCGCACCAGCTCCTCCGCGCCTCCAACGTGCTCCACGAGGCCGGCAGCCGCGCTCTTGACCATGTGAAGCGGGAGGCGGGGCAATAAGCGACCTCGATCTCACCAAAAAGGGCGAAGCCTATGTCGCGGCATCGCTGGCCGCCGATCCCGAAACCTTGCTTGTCCCGCTGACCAACCGGAAGGCCATCGCGGACTCGATCGAGCGGCTGATCAATATGCTCGATGCGATGTCGCCAGATGTCGACCTCGAGGACGGCGCCGACGACGAACCCGATAGCGATGGCGAGCCCTATCTTGGCTGGACTATGCGAGGCCCAGAGGCAGGCGGCATAAACGACGACTGCGAGCTCGACAAAGCTGACGACGAAGACAGCGACCCGGCCGAGTGCAGCGACCCGCTGGAGCCTTCCCTGTGTGGCACTGCCATCTACAACCCGACGACAGGCGGGATGGAAACCGACCTCGAAGGGGATGGCGCCGGCTTCGGGTCAAGGGCTGATGACGAAGACGAACTCGGCTGGACGGAGCATATCGACCAGCGAAAGGCCCGCATTGTCGAGACTGGCACTTGGAACACGCCAGACGGCGAGCCTGATCTCGGCTGGACCGGTCATGGGCGCGGGTGCACTACGGACGAGCCGCGAGACGATCGGGAAGGCGACGACGAGCGCGAAGCCATCGACGCGCGCGAGCAGCCCGACACCGCCGACTGAAAAAGCTGCAAACTTGCAGGATTGGCCCGCTGCCTCACGGTGGCGGGCTCTTCTATTCTTTGTGTTGAACGATGTAGCTATTGCTGATGGCTTTGTTCCCAACGCCCCGCGTGACAACCACGGTGGTGTACCCGGCGGGTAGTGAACCGGTGACAGTCTCGTCGACAGGATGGCATCGTCCGACGACTTCCCCGTTTGGCGCACCTGCGAGCCTGTCTTTCAGAGCTGCCCGACACACGTCTAGCGACGCATATGTGGTCGGCGCGGCCTCAATGGGCTTGCAAACGGCAGCCTCGCCTGGGCTGCAAGAGAGTAAAAGCAATACTGCTGCGGTTGCCGGGTCCATTGTCGAAGCTCCGCTGAGACCAGCCTCAACGCGGAACGACGGCCTTTGTTGCACAGGCAGCCCCGGCCGCGACCCGCTGCCGAGAGGTGGCGGGCGTCGATCAGGACTTTCCCGAGAGTGCAGGGTTCCTATCAGCAACCGATTGCATGATATTTTTGAATTCTTGGGACAGGTTCCCGCCATTGCGCCTGTTCTTGTTCACGCGTGTGGCATCCATTTCATCGGCCAAGATGACCAATGCCCTGTCGGCCATCGCGAGCGCTTTCGGCTTTTGTGCTTCCTCGACCATGTTGACGAGGTCACGAATGATCGCCTCAAGCTCATTAGCCAGCGGCGACAGCTTCGTTGAGTTCATTCCGATCGGTGGTCGCTTGCTCGTCATAAACCTTCCCTTCCCATGTCGCGTTCATGTCGCACGGACCTGCCGATAGTCGCAGGAAACCCTTGGAAATCAACGGTAGTGGTTTGCAACATGGTGCGACATGGAGACAGCAACAGAGGCGCGCTTTTGCAAACGCACTGAGAGCGCTTCACTCTTCAACATCTTCCACGACCTCGTTCTCGATCTCGACGGCGACGGCGTGGAACTTTCGCCGCTCGCCGGCTCCACTGTCCATTTCGACTATGACGGCGACGGCTTCGCCGAGCGGACCGGCTGGGTCTCGGCGGATGACGGTATCCTGGTTGTCGATGCCAATAGAAACGGCGTCGTCGACGGCGTCTCCGAGCTCTTCGGCTCGTCCACGCAGGACGGCTTTGCCGTTCTGGAAACCTTCGATACCAATGGCGACGGCAAGATCGATGCGTCCGATGCGGTGTTCAGCACGCTCAGGGTCTGGCAGGATCTCGACCAGGATGGTGTGTCAGACGCCGGCGAGATGATGACGCTTGAGCCTCACCCGATTGAGGCAGTTGGCGGGGCGGAAATGCCGCATGAGGCCTATTGTCGTTAGCCTCCGACCTGACCGGACCACGATATCGCCTAGGCGGCGCCGCGCCTATCAAGTCGCGTATGGGAGGTTGCTCAACTGGACGCTCGTCAACGTCGACCGCCTTTCGGCTGAGCCAAGCCGGCAGAATCTCTCTCAGCACGGATTTGAGATATTTGACCATTGGTTAGTGTGGCGCGGTTGCGTTCACTTCAGCCAGCTTTGCAACTGCTCGCTCGACCCGTTCGGCCGCACTGTCGGTTTCGTTGAAGCTCAGCAACAACTCGTGCTGCAACAGTGCGAGCCTGGCCGCGCGGTAGATAGGACCGCTTCGAGCAATCTCGGGGTTGAACTGAAAAGTAGGGGGTCATGGTGCCGAATCCTTCAGCCGATCGACCCGGCTCCGTCCTCAGAGCCGGGTCCGGGATCGGAGATCAGTAGTCGCTGTTCTGGATGACGACGTGGCGATGGCGATGCATGGGGCGATCATCGGAGCGCCTGATGACAATAGTGTCGGAGCGGTGCTTCCGGTGCCAATTACGCTTTCCGTTGTCGTAAAAAGCTTCCGTGCCATGCTTGCGGTGATGGAGGCGCTGCCCGTCCTCGTTGATGACGGCCACCCGGTTATTATGGTGACGGTGCTGCTTGTTGGTCGTGATGACGATCGAGTCCGCCGAAGCCACGGCAGGGGCGGCCAGGCAAAGGGCCAGCGCGCCCAGAATCAGGGTGGTTTTCATTATAAGTTCTCCGAGAAATTAAGATGCCCTTCGCCACCTAAACATCGCTGCAGGGCTTTGGTTCCTGCTCCGATCGAGCTGATTAGGGCGAAGGTAGCTACTTGCCGTCAGGGGTCCGGGTTCAAAATCCCGAGCCATGCCGGCCGGAAACCGCTGGGCATCAGAGTTGAGCTAAACCGCAAGAAATCGAGTTTTTCGTGTAATTTCTGCAGGTTTCCGCACGGTAAAAAAGCGGCTGTATCTCTTTCTGCGCATGGCATTGAGAGCGATTTTAGCGACAACCCCCCTTCCCAAAAACCAATCCATTGCGAAGGAAGCAGCCACGCGGTCCGAGGCTTTCTGCCGGTAGCTTTTCGGATGCCCCCCGTGCCTGGGAGCGGCGGAATGGCTAAGTCGCCGGGGACGATACGGTGGGAACGCTGGCGCGATCGGCAGCCCAAAGGCGAGATCATCGTCGATGTACCCGTCGACCATGCGCTCATCGATCTGATGCTCGACACTGGCACGATAGACGAGCGAAGCAGTCGCGACCGGAAGAAGCTTGCTGAAGTGATCCTGCGCCTGACCGCCAACGCGTTGGCCCCAAGCCTCTCCGCCAGAAGGAGAACTGCAGATGCTGGCCAGAACGCCGCGCAAGGACGACTTTTCTGAACTGCTTCGGATCCCGCCCAAGCCGGCGGCCCCGTGTGTCGAAGACATGAGCCCGCTGATCGGGTTGGTTCTGCTTCCGGCAATGAGGCTTTTCGGAAAAGCGCCTCACGCCAGTGTTTTTCGAGCGACAGACCTTGAACGGGCGCTAAGAGCCGCAGGCATCCGAATTATCACCGTTGAGTGGCATGCGGCGAGAGGCAGGGATTTTCGTCCACACATCGTGGCACGCGGGGAACCTTGACAATGGGCTTCGCTGCTGTTGCCGGTACCGCTCCGGCAGGGGACTGGAGCTTCCATTACATGGTGCACTCAAACCCCGCCGCAATGTTCACGTAATGCTTGCCTGCCAGCCTTTTTCAATGATGATGTCCGCCTTTCCAGATCACCCTTATGCAACTCGCAGAACCACGGGATTGCGGACTGGCGTGCATCTGCTGATCCGCATTGGGGGATTGCTGCTACTGACATCAGGATTGATCGCGCCGCGCGTAGTTGCGCAACCGAATGACGACAAGGCGAGGCCAGCTTTGGAGAAAGTCGATCGGCGTGTAGCAATTACCTTTGATGATCTCCCGTTCGTTCATGCCTCAGAGCCGGGGACGAGAAACGGCGTCGAAAATGCGATTACCGCCAACCGAGCGATCGTAGGCGCGCTGGATAAAAGCAGAATTCCGGCGATTGGTTTCGTGGTCGAGAATCGAGTTCGCTCTTTGGGTAAAGAGGGGGTTGAACTCCTGAAGATGTGGGCTTCGCGTGGATTCGAACTCGGAAATCACAGTTTCAGTCACGCAGACAGCAACGAGCTTGACGTTGCGCAGATGCGGAAAGAGATTCGAGATGGTGAAGCCACAATCCTACCTTTGGCGGACTCTGTCGGAAGACCAATACGTTTCTTTCGCTTTCCCTACAATCATGTGGGTGACAGCGATCAAAAACGGGAGGCATTCGAGCGCGTCCTTGCAGAGAGTGGATACGAGCTGGCTGCAACGACGATTGATAGCTCGGACTATCTGTTCGACGAGGCATACGAGCGCGCGCTGGAGCGCGAGGATTGGAGGATGCGTGAGCGTATCGAGGACGCCTATCTCGATTACAGCCGGCTCCAGATCGAACACTATGCGAACTTGAACCGCGATGTACTAGGCTACGAGCCGCCGGCAATCATGCTCTTGCATCTGAATCGGTTGAACGCAGCGACAATGGAGCGAATTCTTCAGATTTTTCGTGAGCAACGGTATCGCTTTGTAACCTTGGGTGAGGCGCAATCTGATCCAGCTTATGAGCGCCAACCTCGGTATTCTACCAAATTCGGACCCATGTGGGGTTATCGCTGGGCTCGTGAGCGGGGCGTCAAGATCGACGGAAGCAAGGAGCAGGAACCACCGGATTGGATATCTGATTATGCGAAGGAAATCACACCATGATCGACGGTTCGGCGCTGCCATCCGCAATTGCGGTACAGGTTCGGGGCGATTGCCAGAAGCTAGTGGCAATATGGAGGCGGGCCACCACAAGAACGGCATCATTTGGCCCGAACCGATCGCGCCGTTCGATCGCTGATCAAATGAAATCGGGCGACTCCGATTGCGATGCGGCCAGCGACAGGATCTACGCCGAGCTTCAGCGGACGCGATGTTTTTTTACGACAACACGGACAGCCGCGTCGGTGGAAGGTTCGCTCCGGCGGACCTGATCGGGCTGCCGTGGCAGGTGATCGCCGGCCCGCGCAGCCTCGGCGCCAACGAAGTCAAGATGAATAATCGCAAGACAGGCGAGCGTCGCACCGTGCCACTCGACAATGTGATCGGCGCCTTGGGAGCCGCCGCATGAGCGAAGCCGACTCGAAAAAGGGCGCGCGGCCGTTTCGGCCTTCGAGCGCATGGTCGCGTGGCGCTATCTGCGCTCCAAGCGCAAGGAAACCGCGATCTCGGTCATCTCGTTCATCGGCATCATGCTGGGTGTGGCTACACTGATCATCGTCATGGCGGTAATGAACGGCTTTCGCGCCGAACTCCTCGACCGCATCCTCGGCATCAACGGCCATCTGATCGTGCAGCCGATCGAGAGCGGTTTCGACGACTATGAGGAGATCGCCGCGCGCTTCAACGGCATTGCCGGCGTGAAGTACGCGATCCCGCTGATCGAAGGACAGGTGCTCGCGCGGGGCAAGGTGGGGAGCGGTTCCGGCGCGCTGGGGCGCGGTATACGCGGCGAGGATCTGTTGCGGCTGGATGTCGTCGAGAAGAACATACGTCATGGCACCATCCAGAATTTCGATGATAGTGAGGGCGTGGCCATCGGGCGGCGCATGGCCGAGAATCTCGGGCTTGTTCTCGGAGACACCCTCACCTTGATCTCTCCCGACGGGGACGTTACGCCGATGGGCACGACGCCGCGCATGAAGGGCTATCCGATCGTCGCGGTCTTCGAGGTCGGAATGTCGGAATACGATTCCTCGATCGTTTACATGCCGCTCGCCGAGGCGCAGCTCTATTTCAATCAAGAGGACCGGGCACAGACCATCGAGGTCTATGTCGACAATCCGGACAAGGTGGAAATGCTGCGACAGCCGATCGAGACGGCTGCGGAACGTCAAATCTACATGACCGACTGGCGCGAGCGCAACCAGACCTTCTTCTCCGCGCTTCAGGTCCAGCGCAACGTCATGTTCATGATCCTGACGCTGATCGTGCTGGTCGCCGCGCTCAACATCCTTTCGGGACTGTTCATGCTGGTCAAGGACAAGGGCACAGACATCGCGATCCTGCGCACGATGGGCGCGACGAGCGGCGCGGTCATGCGCATCTTCTTCATGACCGGGGCAGCGATCGGCGGCGTCGGCACGATCGCGGGCGTCGTGCTCGGCGTCATCGTGTGCATGAATGTCGAACTGATCCGCCAGTTCTTCTCGTGGCTGTCGGGGACGACGCTGTTCAATCCCGAGCTTTATTTCCTGAACCAGTTGCCTGCGCGCATGGACATCGCGGAAACCGTATCGGTCGTCCTGATGGCGCTGGTCCTCTCTTTCCTCGCGACGCTCTTTCCGGCCTGGCGCGCAGCCAGGCTCGATCCCGTCGATGCACTGAGGTACGAATGATGGGGACGAAGACAGTTCTGCTGGGGCGAATGCCAGAACTTGGTGGCCCTATGGAATTCTGTTACCAAGATTTCACGAACCTGTCGTTCTCCACACAGTTGAGGACAATTCATAGGCGCTTGAGCACTTCGATTTTGCGCTTGAGCGAACGCCACGGTAACCCCGGCCATCTTCAGCGTACAGAGGTGGCCGATGGAAAAGCGTACGATACTGCACATTGACTCAAGCGCCCGCGTTGCACGTTCGCACTCCCGCCGGCTCGGTAGACTATTTGTGGATACCTGGCTCGGCGAACGCGGTCAGGATGACGTAATCTACCGCGACGTCGGCACCAATCCGCCACCGTTCATGACCCAAGACTGGATCGCGGCCGCTTTCACCAGGCCCGAGGCGCGCACCGACGCCATGAATGCGACGCTCGCCTGTTCCGACGAACTCATCGACGAAGTCGAGAAAGCCGATGTGATTGTGCTTGGGGCGCCGATGTACAACTACAACATGCCAGCGGCCCTCAAGGCGTGGTTCGACCAGATCGCGCGGATCGGACGCACGTTCTCTTTTGATCTCGCGCGCGGTGACTTCCCGATCGAGCCAATCCTGCGCGGCAAGACATTGGTGGTCGTGTCTTCGCGCGGCGAGTTCGGATTCCAGGACGGCATCCGTCAGCACATGAATGCACTTGATCCCGGCATTGCGGCCTGTGCGCACTATCTTGGCGCTTCCGACATCCACACCATATCGGCGGAGTTTGAGGAGTTTGGCGGAGAGCGCCGCGCAAAATCCGTCGAGCAGGCCGAAGCGAAGGCAAGGACGCTGGCCAATTCGATCGCTTCCGGCCTCAAGGCGGCCGCCTGAAGCCGCCCAATGAGCCCGCCGTCCAAACGTGTTGCGGAGGCAATCCCCGCGTGGCTGCGGGCAGGATCAACCTTCGCCATTGCCAAGTCAGTGGCGAAAGTTGAGGAAATCATGCCAGCGCCTGACCAGGTAATTGTGCTCGTCCATCACCGCATTCCAGATCGCTATCCTTGATACGCGCTCCTGGTAGGCGCCACCCTCCCTGATGTGCCCCCGGCCAACGACGGGGTCTCCGAGAGGACCTGCCAGATCGTCCACGGCAGGCAGGCCGCCATACCAGTAGTCCCATTCTGCTGCCTTCAGGTGCCTGCGAACCAATTCAGGTGCCGAGAAGTAATAGCCATGACGGGCGACGACCGCGCCTGGCCAGCCGTCAAGCCACCAGTTCAGGTATTCATACGCCATGTCGAGCGCTGGCCCGGCGGCATGCCGCGATATCGACATGCCGCCAAACCAGCCGCGATATCCCTCCCTGGGCACAGCCGTCCTGATGTCGACGCCGCGCAGTGTCGGCAACACCAGCGCCGAGGACCAGATGCTGCCGATGCGGGCGCGGCCTCTTGCGAACAGCTCAGCTGATTGTGCCTGGGTCTCCCAGAAATGGGGAAAATGACCGCGCCGGCGCAACGATATGAGAATGCCCATCAGGCTGTCGATTTCCGCTATAGAGAGATTGCCGGGGTCACGGAACTGGACCAGGCCGGCGGCCTGGACGGCAAGTATGGCATCGATGGCGCCGATGGAGGCATTGCTCTGCAGTGTCGCGCGCTTCCAGGCCGGGTCGAGCAGCCATGACCAGCTCTCCGCGCCCATATCAGCGCCCTCCGGCAGCAGTTCGCGACGATAGCCGAAGCTGTCGGCGCAATGGCTCAGCGGCAGCATGCTGATCCGGTCGGCTGGCGTTTCAGAAAGGCGCCCGTCGTCCTGCACGTAAAGCAGCGTGTTCGGTCCGCCGCCCGGGACCGGCGGCAGGGCTGCGTCCGCCTTGCCGGTGAGAGCAAGCTCGCCGACATCACTCCACCTCTTGATCCGGCTGAGCTCGATCGGGCGGATGGAATGAGCTGTCCAGACAAATTCGAGATTGTGGAACCACTGATCGTAGACGTCGAAGCTCTCGGGCGCGACGACACCGACCTGATGGGCGATGTTGCCATCAAGCACCTTGCCCTCGACGGTGAAACCCAGATCGGCCTTCGCCTGCCGCAGGATGGGCTCCAGCACTGTGGATGCGGTCCCAAGCACCCGCAGGATACGTGGCTTGGTGAGGACAGCGGGACGGGAGAGTGGTTCGTGGGTGCGGAGCATGATCGGGTATCCTCGGGAGCGTTCCCCATACTGCAAAATACGACTATTGTTTACAAGTATCATTTTTTATGGGAACTTAGCTCCAGCGGAAACGGAGCAGGCTGATCGCTCCCGTTGCGACAGGTTCGATGCAGACCTCGGGTTTAGAAAGTCCAGAGCAGAAAAACGCGGGCGTCGCGCTGTACCGGCGTTGCGCCCTCCAAATTGCGTCCGCGATCAGAACCGGCGCGCTCGAACCCGGGCTCATCTTGCTGGAAGGTCCGATTTCATCCGTCTTCGAGACGAGCCGGGCCACTGTGCGCAAGGCAATGGGGACACTTGCCGATGACGGCCTCATCGAGCGTTTCGACGGGCGCGGATTTGCCGTCGCAGGCCGGCCTGACGGCTCGCCGCTGACAAAACGACGGCTGTCCGGGCAGGATTTCATGCTCGATGAAGCGATCAGGCCGGACGGCAAGCCGGCGGCGGACCAGATGATCGCCAGCGTCGAGGCCGCCATAATGGTCGCCATCGCCTTCGGCCATTACCGGGTTGACGAGCAGGGGCTAGCCGACAGTTTCAGCGTCAGCCGCCCGGTTGCCCGCGAAGTGCTGTGGCGCCTGCGCGAATCCGGTTTGGTCGAAAAAAACCTGCACTCATCATGGCTGGTGGGGCCGGTCACGGCACAGGCAATCGCACATGATCGCGAAGTGCGCATGCTGCTTGAGCCACACGTGCTCAAACAGTCAGCGCCACACCTGCGGCATGAAGAACTGGCGGCGATGCGCAAAGCCGTTTCGGGCGCAATGGTGATGGAGGGAAAGATACCCAGGGATGTCATCGAAGGCATCGAGCGGGATCTCCACGTCTCATGTCTGCGGCACTTCGACAACAAGCGCATGAGCCAGATACTGCATGGGTGCCGTCTGCCGATGATCGTGGACGCGCTGTTCGCGCAATTCATAGGAATCTATCGCGACGAATCGACCTTCGCCGAGCACCTGGAAATCATTGATAGGCTGCTGGCGGGGGCGTTCGAAGACGCGGCGGCTTCCCATGCGGCGCATCTTCACAACGAAGGCCGCCGTACGCTGGACCGGCTCAAAGTTCTTTCGGTCCTGCCGGAGCCCGAGGTGGCGCCATACCTGCAACGAATTGTCTGAACAGGAGATAGTCATGCGCAAGATTCCGCCTTTGAACGCCATCCGCGCATTCGAAGCCGCCGCCCGTAACCGCAGCTTCACGGCTGCGGCGTCGGAACTTTGCGTGACGGTGACCGCGATCTCGCACCAGATCCGCCACCTCGAGGAGCAGATCGGGCAGAAGCTGTTTGAGCGCACCCCGAGGGCCGTCACCCTGACCCTGCTTGGCGAGAGGCTTTATCCGATCTTGCGCGAGGGTTTCGACCGGTTCGCTGAAGCCTTCGAGGAACTGGAAGATAGGAGCCAGGGCGACACGCTGACCGTGACCACGACGCGCGCCTTCGCCGAGCGCTGGCTGATGCCAAGGCTCTCCCGCTTCACAAGATCGTTTCCGGGGCTGAGCGTGAATGTCGAGGGATCGGATGCGCTGATCGACCTGCGCACAGCCAATACCGACGTCGCGATCCGATACGGCATGCCGGCAGGCGACGAGCTTTCCTCGCTGCCACTTCTGACCGACGTCTATCACCCTGCGGTCGCCATCCCGGCCGATGGTTGTGCCTCGACCAGGATCGAGGATTACATGTCGCGCCCCTTGCTCGCCTATCAATGGCACAACAGGTCGATTGACTGTCCCAATTGGGTGAAGTGGCTGAGCGCCGCCGGCAAGGCTGGCGCGGAGGACTACCGGCTGTCCTGGATCAACGACGAAAGTCTGGCGCTGCACGCCATGGAACGCGGCTTCGGGCCACTTCTGTGCTCCAGCGTGATGGTCGCGGAAGGCATCGAAAGCGGTCGGCTCGCGCGGATCGATGGTCCCGACCTGAACGGTTTCAGTTACCGCGTCGCCTTCGTTCCGACACGCAGGACCAAGCGCACCATTGGACGGTTCACCGATTGGCTGCGTAGCGAAGCATCCGACTTCGGCAACACCTACAGGGGACTTGCCGCCTGACCGCGATCGGTCATCAACGCGACCGGCCCGTCATAGTAAGGCAGGTTCTCCACGCGCACATGGCCACCACCACGCCGGAAGGCATCTACATGCGCGACGATTTCGGCGAGCGGTGCGAACCAGACATTGTGGCTGGCAAGAATCCTTTCGAGAAATTTTTCCACCAGCCGCCATCGCGCAAGCCGGCCTGTCAGGAAAGGATGCCAGACCGGCATCCACAAGCCCCCGGCCTCATAGTGCGCCTCGAACTCCTCGAAGAAGGCCGATAGGCCAATCGAAGGGGAGCGCACGGGCATCATATAGCCGATCTCCTGGAAATGCGCGAAGGCCGGCCAGTCATCGTTGCCCCAGTGCGGCGGTACTTCAAACAGTTCTCCGGCCGGGGTTTTCATCAGGTAGGGAATGTCGTCGGCCATCAGTGAGGAATCGTAGCTGAAACCATGTTCGACAAGCAGGTCCACGGTTCCCTGGGTCACATTGTAGACAGGTGCCCGATAGCCCGTGGGTTTCCTGCCTGTCATGCGCTGATGCACCTGCAGCGCCTGTTCGAACCAGTGGCGCTGTTCGGGTTGCGCGATGGTTGTTGGGTCTTCATGCAGGAACCCGTGATGGCCGATCTCGTGACCGTCGCGCAGGATTGCTTCCACCGCGTCCGGGTACTGTTGCATCGTCCAGGCGGGTATGAAGAACGACTGTTTCAGCCCGAGGCGCCGATAGGTTTCCAGGATGCGCGGCACCGCCACCGTCGGGCCGTAGCGGCCCATGGTGATGGGATAGAGCCGGTTGAAACCGTCGCGCGGCTTGGCGATGTGGATCAGGCTGTCGGCGTCCATGTCGAACGATATCGAACATGCGCATCGGGCCCCGTTTGGCCAGGCGATAGGGTTGAGGATCATCCGATCATTCCCCTTCGCCGACAATGAACGCTAGGCTTTGCGGCATCTGGTCGGCGCCGTTGATCGGGACCATGTCCTGCGGGCACGCCGACATGACCGCGACGACGTCGATCTCTGCGCGGAGCACGAACCGGTCGCCGCTGGATGTGACCGGCGCCAGCCAGGAGATCGAGCCATCGGGCGCGACGGGCGTGTTCATCCAGATGTTGAGGGGCGCCGGCACCGTGGCCGGCTGGCGGCCAACAGCCTGCAGTGCCTGCTTGAAATTGTCCGTGCAGTTGTCGTGGTAGCCTTGCGCGCCCAATTGGCGATAGCGATGGACGTCGCAAGCGGCGACGACCGTGTCGTGGACGCCTGGCGAGGTGTCCTCGATCACGGTCATCAATGGCCGGCGGGCATTGCTCACCAGTGCGCTTTTCTCGCGCAACCCGATTCCGCTCGCGACCGCATGCTGGTGCGGCATCGACGAGAATTCGTTGAGGTCAGCCGCGTTGAAGGCCCAGAAATCGCACACCTGCGAGCCATGGGTGTTGATGATGGTGAGCGACTGGCCAGCACCGACCACGACGGCGCGGCCCTCCCGGGCGGGAATTTCATAAAGGTGTCCGAGGATCGGGATGCCGTTTTCGGATACCCTGGCGGATGAACTGCCATTTCGGCCGTCAGGGATGCTGGGTTCGCTCATTGCCCGGGATGTCGCCATGATTGTTCTCCTTCGATGGCAATCATCCTTGCCATTGCGGAGACCCTCGCACGAATGGGATATTCTCAACCGCTGTTACGAAAAACTGTCGGCGCCATGGACACGTAACACCAGCCGCCCGGCCGCCAGGACCGCATCGTCAAAGCCGGTTGCCCCGGTCAGCAGCACCGATGTCGGCAGCCCTTGCGGGTCGGTTCCAGAGGCCACGGCCAGTCCTGGCATGTCGAGAAAACTGCCAATCATCGTCATCGACAACGTACGCAGATTGAGTCTGGCGAAGAGTTCGTCATTGCTGGCCAGCGGAGCCAGTAGCGGGGCAACATGTGGGACGGTCGGCAGGATCAGGATGGCGCCGTCAAGTTCGTGGCGCAGTGCGCGGATCAATCCGGTCCGGATTCGCCGCAAGGCAATCATGTTCTCCACCGGGGTCGCAGCCGCGATATCGAGGCGGGCTACGACACGCGGGTCGATAAGCGCACGTTCATTCGATGCCAGCAGACCCCGATGAAGCGTCGCCGCCTCGACGCCGCCGGGCCATCCAAATTTGCCGATGGCGGCCCTGGCGCGGCCGATCGACGGCATCACGCGCGGTTCGACAAGCCCGCCGCCGGATCGCAGCAGGCCGGCGAACGCCAGCAGATTTTGGCCAACCGCAGGCTCGAGCTCGGGATCATCGAGCATGCTCCGCTCAATGATGAAGCGGCGCGGCGCGGCGGTGTTGGCAGGTGCCACGCCGCGCATCAGGGCGTCCATCACAACGCAGTCCTCGGCGTTTTTCGCCAACAAGCCGGCGGTGTCAAAACTCGCCGCCAGCGGATAAACCCCACGCATGTCATATCGTCCCCGCGAGGGGCGAAAGCCGGCGATGCCGTTGAAAGCGGCCGGCACCCGGACCGAGCCGGCCGTGTCCGTCCCGAGCGCGACGGGCACGATTCCACGCTGGACCGCGATGGCTGATCCCGAAGAGGAGCCGCCGGGGACGCGGTCTTCCCGCCCCGACGCGGTGGGGGTGCCAAAGTGAGGATTGAGGCCGAGGCCGGAAAACGCGAACTCGCTGAGATTGGTCTTGCCGATGGGGATCATGCCGAGCTTGCGCAGGTTGGCGACGATGGCGCTGTCGCGCGGCGCGGTGGGCACAGCCAGTCTTGTCCGTGAGCCGGCGGAGGTAACCGAGCCCGCGACGTCGAACAGATCCTTGACGGCGAAGGGGATGCCGTCGAAATCGCTGAGCGCCACGCCTGCCGACCTTCGGCGCGTAGCGGCCGCGGCTTCGGCCAGTGCGGCTTCCTCCATCAAGCTTATGAATACGCCGGTCGACGCCTTGGCCTTGTCCAGTGCCGCGCCCACGAGCCTGTCCGGTGTCTCGATATGTTCGATCAGCAGCCGTGCCTGTCCGGCCAACGTCCCAGTATCCATGTCGTCACCTCCGCATCGTGACTTGTGGCGGGGCTTGCAGCCGATGCCAGTGACAAGACCTCAAGGGGGCTTGAGCGCAATCTCCCGCCCCCTCCGTTCAACCCCTCTTGAGAACTGCTCACTTGAGCGACTGGCACGCCGCACGATTAGTAGCCGGCGTGCGGAAGCGTCAATCGCCGGACCGCCTGGGAGGGAGAACCTGATGAAAATCACGAGACGCGGATTGCTTGCCACCGTGGCCCTGGCGGCGCCGGCGCTGTTGCTGGCACGCACCGGCTTCGCGGCCAGCGGCACCTTGAAGGCGGCGATTGTCATGCCGGGTGCCATTACCGACCACGGCTGGAGCCAGTCGGGTTACGAGGCGATGGGGTTCGCCACCGAAAAACTCGGTATCGAGACGGCTTACAGCGAGAAGGTAACGCAACCGGACCACGTCGAGGTTCTCTCGGACTACGCGCGGCGCGGCTTCACCCACGTGATCGGGCACGGCGGAGAGTTCCAGGATGCGATCGACCGCGTGGCCGCCCGGTTCACCGATACCCGCTTCATTGTCACCAATGGGCTTCATGCCGCCGATAACGTCAGCACGGCCGATTTCTATTTCAGCCAACCAGCCTATGTGCTGGGCTTTCTTGCCGGGCGCCTGTCGAAGTCCGGCAAGGTCGGCCTGATCCAGGCGCAGAAGTTCAAGTTCACCAACGACACGCTGGCTGGCTTCGAGGCAGGATTCAAGACCGCGCGGCCTGATGGCGCGGTGTTCGCCACCTGGACCGGCGACTGGGACGATGTCGCCAAAGGCAAGGAGGCGGCACTGAACCAGATCGCGCAGGGCGCGGATATCATATGGCCGACAATGGACAGCGCCACGCAGGGCGCCCTGCAGGCCGTCCGCGAGAAGGGCGTGAAGGCGTTCGGCCTCTACTACGACGCCATCACGAAATGGCCCGATATCATGCTGCAGTCGTCAATCCTTGATGTGAAGTCGCTGATCGTGGCGTTGCTGACAACAGCCAGGGATGAAGGGCTGACGGGCAAGAATTACAGGTACGATTTCAACAGTCCCGATGTAGTGCGGCTGGGAACGTTCGCATCCGAGATTCCCGCCGACACCGCCGCCGAGGTTGCAACCCTGATGTCGAGGATCAAGTCCGGGCAACTTGTCATCGAACCGGCCTAAGCGCCGCGATCGCGGCCACGCCGGCCCTTCGGGCCGTGCCTGGCTTTGCGCGAATGTCGCGCCGGCACCGGTGGGTAATCCGGGAAACAAGGTGGGAGAGGTGATTGTCGTACCTAGTTCTTGATCGGATCAGCAAGCGGTTTGGCGGCTTCAATGCACTGACCAATATCAGCCTTTCCGTCGAGCGGGGGACGGCTCGTGCGGTACTCGGCGAGAACGGAGCAGGCAAGACCACGTTGATGAACGTGCTTTTCGGCCTCTACCGGCCAACCGAGGGAAGCATCCAGATCGATGGCAAGGCCGTCTCTTTCAGGTCGCCAGCCGATGCCATCGCCAATGGCGTGGGCATGATCCACCAGCACATGCATCTTGCCGAGGCGCTGACCGTTACCGAAAACATCGTGCTCGGTCTCGGCGGTTTGCACAGTCCGCTCAACCTGCGCCGGCACTCCGCGAAAATCGCGGCGCTGAGCGAGCGTTATGGCCTCGCTGTCGAGCCAGACCAGCCGGTCTGGAAACTGCCGATCGGCATGCGCCAGCGGGTGGAAATCCTGAAGATGCTCTACAGGGGCGCCAAGATACTGGTGCTGGATGAACCGACAAGCGTGCTGGCGCCGAACGAGATCGACTCGTTCCTTGAGCGCGTGAAGGCATTGCGCGACGACGGTACGACAATCCTTTTCGTCACGCATAAACTCGATGAGGTCATGCGGATCGCCGACACGGTTTCCGTCATGCGCCACGGCCAGTTGGTGGCCGAGCGCGACATTGGGCAGACGGATGTGCGGCAGCTTTCCCGACTGATGGTCGGCAGGGATGTCGAGCCGGTGCGGGTTCCGCGTCTGACCGCGCCGGGAGGTCCGGTTCTGGAATGCGTGGATCTTGTCGCGCGCGGCGAACGCGGACTGACGGCGCTTGACCGGGTTTCGCTGACGATACGCCAGGGCGAGATCCTGGGCGTGGCCGGTATCGACGGCAACGGACAAAGCGAACTGGCCGAAATTATCTGCGGTCTGCGCAAGCCGGAGTCCGGCAGCATTCGCGCTGGCGCCACGGAGATTACCGGGCTCGGTGTTTCAGCGCGGATGCGCGGCTCTCGGATTGGGTTCGTGCCCGAGGACAGGCACGGCGCCGGCCTTGTGCTCGACCATTCGATTGCCATCAACTTCGTGCTGCGATCCTTTCGTCGCAGGCCTGTTTCACGCTTGGGCCTGATCAATGCACGTTTTATCGCTGAACAGGCGCGGCGGATGATGAAAGGCTACGACGTGCGGTCCCGCTCGCCCGCTCAGCCGGCACGGGAGCTTTCCGGCGGCAACCAGCAGAAAATCATCCTGGCGCGCGAAATTGAAGCGGGACCCGAGATCCTGATCGTCATGCAGGCGACCAAGGGCCTTGACGTCGGCGCGATCGAATTCGTCCAGCGGAAAATACTTGAGGCTCGGGATCGCGGCGTCGCGGTTCTCTGCATTTCGACGGAGCTTGAACATATCGCCGAGGTTGCCGACCGCATCGCCGTCATGCATCGCGGCCGCTTCACGGGAGAGGTCCTTCCAGGGCAGGCGACGGCCGAGCATATCGGCCTGCTGATGTCGGGCTTGTCGGTGGGAGAACAACAATGACGCGACTGCGCGACGCACTTGTCGGCTTGCGGGTTGTCATGGCCGTCGCCGTGGCGCTCGGGCTTGGCTCAATCCTGATCCTGGTGACGGGAGCCGATCCGGTGAAAGCCTATGCCGCTCTCGTTCACGAGTCGCTTTTCGACTATTGGGGCCTGTCCAACACAATCGTGAAAACGTCTCCCATCCTGCTTGCCTCGCTTGCGGTCATGGTGCCGCTGCGGGCCGGCGTCTACAATATCGGCGGCGAGGGCCAGATCTACATGGGCGGCCTGTTCGGCACGCTGGCGGCGCTGCATCTACCTGCGCTTCCTTCCATGATTGCAATTCCCTCGGCGCTCCTGTGCGCCATGCTGGGCGGGGCGCTTTGGGCGGGCATCGCAGGCTTGTTGAAAGCATGGCGGGGCATCAACGAGGTCATCGTGACCCTGCTGATGAACTACATCGCCATCCACGTCGTGAGTTTCGCGGTCAGTGGCCCGATGATCGCCAGCGGGGCACCTTACCCCTACTCGGACGAGATCCCCGAGCAATAC
This sequence comes from Mesorhizobium loti, assembly GCA_014189435.1. NCBI lineage: Bacteria > Pseudomonadati > Pseudomonadota > Alphaproteobacteria > Hyphomicrobiales > Phyllobacteriaceae > Mesorhizobium > Mesorhizobium loti. Next base: position 5,016,978 of record CP050293.1, on the reverse strand, counting down.
CGGTTGCCGCTGCTGATGCCGCAGACCGACGCTCATATCGGAATCATTTTCGGTCTTGTCGCGGCAGGTGTGATCGCCTTCATCTTCGCTCGCACAGCGACTGGCCTGTCACTCGACATTGTCGGCAAAAGCCCAAGAGCTGCCAGATACGCCGGGCTGAACGTGAAAACCCATATCGTCGCCTCGATGGCCTCGGGGGGAATGCTGGCTGGCCTCGCCGGCGGCATCGAAGTGCTTGGCCTGAAATATCGCCTCTTCCATCTTTTCAGTCCCGGCTATGGTTTCGATGGCGTCGTCGCCGCCTTCATCGCCAACGCCAATCCGGCCTTTGCCCCGCTGTCAGCCCTGTTCCTTGGCGCGCTCAAATCCGGCGCCAGTGTGATGCAGCGGGCCGCCGGCGTGGAGGGAACCGTCGTCGACGCCATTGTTGGCCTGGTCGTCATCTTGGTCGCCGCCAGCCTGGCCTGGAAAGGCGATCTTCTGGGCGGCCTGATCGAGGGGTTCAGGCTAAAGCCGACGCCGGCCGACCAGGTTAACCCGACGGAGCAACAATCATGAGTTTCCTCCCCGACATTGGTCTGATCGCCGTCCTGCTGGCTTCCGGGGTCAGGCTGGCAACGCCGATCGGCTTCGCGGCCCTGGGCGGCGTGCTTGCCGAGCGCAGCGGCGTCTACAATGTCGGCCTGGAAGGGATGATGTTGTGGGGTGCGTTTGGGGCGGCGGCCGGCACCTATCTCACAGGCTCACCGGTCGCGGGGCTCGTCGCCGGGGTCCTGCTGGGCGCGGTGGCGGGACTGCTGCTTGCCCTGTTGTGCGTCAGCCTCGCGGTCAACCAGCTCGTAGCCGGGATTGCCATCAACTTGCTGTGCGCTGGCCTCACGGCCTTCCTGGCCCGCGCTCTGTTCGGGCTTGCGGGCGGCGGAACCGCGGTCAGCGGATTTGCTTCGCTGCCTGTCCCCTACCTCTCGGGATTGCCGCTGATCGGTCCGGCCCTCTTTAATCAGGATCCGCTGGCTTACATGCTGCCTGTGCTCGTGGCGGCCGTGACGATCTGCCTTTATCGAACGCAGGCGGGTCTAAGACTAAGGGCCGCCGGCGAGGGCCCGAGGGCGGTTGATTCAGCCGGTGTCAACGTAACGGCGGTCCGCTACGTTTCGCTGGCATTGAGCGGCGCGTTCGCCGCAGCCGGCGGCTGCCATCTTGTGTTGTGCCAGGTCTACATATTTTCCGAGGGCATGAGTGCGGGAAAAGGCTTTATCGCGCTGGCCGCGATCATCCTCGGCCGGTGGCATCCGGTCGGCGCGGTTGTCGCGGCTCTCTTCTTCGGATTGTGCGACGCGTTGCAGCTTCAACTGCAGTTTTCCAATCCGCTTGTTCCCTATCAGATCTTTCTGATCCTGCCCTTTGCCGCGTCACTGGTTGCTCTTGTGTGGTTCAACAAGGGCACTCGGCAACCGGCGGCGACAGGCACCGTCTTCGATCGGGAAGCCCGTTAGGGCACCGACAGCGGCTCGATCCATGCGGGCCGGCTAACCACGAGGGCCGCCCGCATTTCGCCCGCGCCCGATATCGCCGCCTTTTGGCATCTCACGGAATTGCTCCGTTCATCGCCGATCAGCGCCGGCCTCAGTGCGCAGGCCAGGACAACGCCATCCAGCATGAAGGCAACCCGCCCGGTCTTGACACGCAAAACGCGTTTTGTTTATAATGCAATCAAGTTGCAAATAGTGCAACAAATGGGAGAGAACATTGCTGAAAACCTTGCGGGCGCTGGTCGCCAGGCTCAACGGATTTGTGCCGGTCGTTGTTGTGTCCGCAGCGGGTGGGCACCCGGCAAGCGTTGTTCCGGGCAGGGCCCTGCCGACACATGCAAAGATGGCGAGCTAGGCGATGCGGTCCCCGAAGCTGAGACGGGATACGCGGCTGGTTCATGCCGGCCGCCACCCAGCCGATTTCGGCGGTGTCGTGAACACGCCAGTGGTCCGCGCCTCGACGGTGCTCTATCCTGACATCGGCGCTTACGAACGCTCCCGGGCCAGCAAATTTGGCGCGTTGCGCTATGGCCGTTATGGCACGCAGACGTCCTTCGCGCTCGCTGAGGCGATGGCCGAAATTGAAGGTGCGGATGGAGCCGTTCTCTATCCGTCAGGCCTGGCGGCAATTGCCGGCGTGCTGAAATCCCTGCTTAGCCCGGGAGACCATCTGCTGGTCACCGACGCGGTGTACGGCCCGGCGCGAATTTTCTGCGATACCGAGCTTCGCCGCAACGGGATTGACGTCACGTTCTTCGCTCCCGGCATTGGCGCGTCCATTGGCGATCTCGTGCGACCGCAAACCCGGGTGGTCTATTGCGAGTCGCCAGGCAGCCTGACCTTCGAGGTCCAGGACATTCCGGTGATTGCGGCCGCCTGCCGTTCGCCCGACATCGCCATCGTTGTCGACAACACCTGGGCGACGCCCTTCTTCCACCGGCCGCTGGACCTTGGCGCCCATGTCACGATCCACGCGGCGACGAAGTACATCGTCGGGCACTCGGATGCGATGCTGGGTGTGGCGGTGGCGAACGAACGCCACTTGCCGCGGATCCGGGACTGGGCAGCCGGACACGGCGTGCTTGCCGGGCCGGATGAATGCTGGCTTGCCTTGCGAGGGCTGCGCTCGCTGGGCGCCAGGTTGCGCCAGCACCAGGAGAGCGCGAAGACGATAGCCGGGTCGCTGAAGGGGCATCCCGCCGTCGAGAGAGTGCTCTATCCAGCACTTGATACCGACAGCTCGCACACGATCTGGGGCCGGGATTTTTCGGGAGCGACTGGGCTGTTCGGCGTTGAACTGGTGAACACCAGCCCTGATATGGTCCGCGCCTTCATCGACTCCCTCGAGCTGTTTGGCATCGGCTCCAGCTGGGGCGGCTTTGAGAGCCTGATCCTCCCTTCAAAACCGGTACGCACAGCCAGCGAACCACACTGGAAAGGCCCACTTCTGCGGCTTCACATCGGCCTCGAGGATCCCGACGATCTTCTCGACGACCTTCAGCGCGGCCTTGACGTGCTGCATGAAGCCAACTGCCATGACGAAAGGAAACGCAATGTCCAGCATCGTTGACGATGAAGTCCAGGCACTCGTTGCCGAGGCAAAGACGCGTATCGAGCGTGATGGCGCGAACCGCGGCAGTCTTACCGATGTCCTCGCGGTCATCGAGCGGGCCGCGAGCCTGCCCGGGCGCTGGGGTCCCGATCGTTATCCCGATCCCGATGCCGGGGAACGGCAGGCCCGCTATCTGATCGCGACCGATCCCGATGACAGCTTCACGCTCTATCTCAATGTGATGCGGCCAGGAAACCGGATACCGCCCCACAATCACACGACCTGGGCCTGCATCGCCGCCGTCGAGGGTGCCGAGCACAACACACTTTACGAGCGCACCGACGGACGCACCGGCGCCGGGCCCGCGACGCTGCGCTCAACCGGTGAGGTCGACGTGCGGCCGGGCAGGGGCATCGCGCTCCTGGCGGACGATATTCACTCGGTGGAGATCCGCGGCGAACAGCCGATCAGGCATTTACATTTCTACGGGAAGGCGCTCGAGACGCTCAGCGAGCGTTTGATGTTTGATCTCGATGCGGGTGAGGCGAAGCCAATGAAGATGGCTGTCGCGACGAAGAAATAGGGCAGGCAGGATGCGATTTCCCTCACCTATCAGTGCTTCCACTGCGAAGGCGTGGCTATCCGACGGGCAGGAGCTTGCCCTCCTCGACGTTCGCGAGGCGGGAGAGTTCGCCTCGGGCCATCCGCTGTTTGCAACCTCGCTGCCGTTTGGTGTGCTGGAGGCCAAATTGCCTGTCCTGGTGCCCTCGACGGCTTGCCGGATCGTTTTCATGGATGACGGCTATTCGCAGCGAGCCGAACGGGCCGCCGAAATCGCCCGGCGGTGCGGTTATCAAGAAGTGTTCTTCCTCGATGGCGGAGCGACTGGATGGCAACGATCGGGCCTGTCACTTTTCGAGGGTGTATTCGTTCCGAGCAAAGCCTTCGGCGAACTGGTCGAGCAAGCCTTCTCTGTGCCGCATGTATCTCCTGAAGAGCTTAATCGTTGGCAGCGGGAGGGCAGGAGGATCGTCCTGCTCGACGGGCGACCGCCTGAGGAACATCACCGGATGAACATTCCGGGCAGCATCTGTCTGCCCAACGGCGACCTTGCGTATCGGGCAAGCGCCATTATCCCGGATCCGGAAATTCCGGTGGTGGTTCATTGCGCGGGTCGCACCAGATCCATCATCGGTGCCCAGATACTTCGTGACCTCGGCTTTCCCAATCCCGTCTTCGCGCTGGAAAACGGAACCCAGGGCTGGACGCTTGCCGGTCTCGACCTGGAACGTGGATCGGACCGAGCTGTCGAGGCGGTACCAGATGCGGAAAGCCGGACGACGATGCGGGCCAGGGCGAGGACGCTCGGCGAGGCGTGGCAAGTGCCGTTTGTCGATGTCGCGACCGTGAATGCCTGGCTCGGCGATGGGCTCAGGACGACCTATGTCTTTGACGTGCGCGGCGATGCCGAATTTCACAGCAATCACATCGAAGGCGCCACGCACGCACCAGGCGGCCAGCTCATCCAGTCGACCGACCATTGGGTTGCGGTGCGCCGGGCGCGGATAGTGCTGGCCGACGATACCGGCCTGCGGGCCGTGGTCGTTGCCCGTTATCTGAAGATGATGGGGCTCGATTGCCACGTGCTGGCGGCCGCTGAAGACGCGTGGGGCGACATTGTATCGCCACGGCCGCCGCGCCCCGCGATGCCGGACCTGCCGCGCGCGGCGGTTCCGCTGCCGCGCGATGCCATCGTCCTGGACGTCAGGGCGAGCATGGCATATCGCTCGGCTCACATTTCAGGCGCTCAATGGGCACTCAGGCATCAGCTCAGCGAGCGGCTGAAACATGTCGGGAAGGCGGCGCTGGTCGTGTTATGCGCCGACGACAGCGACGTCCTGGCACTGGCCGCCTCGGATCTCCGGGAAGACGGGTTTTCCAATCTGGCTGAGCTCTCAGGCACCGCTGCCAGCTGGCGCGAAGCGGGCTTCCAGGTGGTTTCGACACCGGAGCAGCCATCGGACGCTCAGGCGCTGGATTTCGTCTTTTTCACCCATGACCGTCACAGCGGGAACCTTGAGGCGGCTCGTCGCTACCTGTCCTGGGAAACGGGTCTGGTTGGCCGCCTCGACGCCGCCGAGAAACTTGAACTGAGCCGTTGCCTGCCGACGCGAACGGAATCGTTCGCAATGCCTCGACAAAGCGAAAAACGACTTTCCAACGCGGGATGAAAACAGAAACCCTCAGCTTGAGGGTCATCAAAGCATGCCAATAAAATGAAAATCAGTTGCACTATATGCAACCTTAAGAAAGGGGAATATGATATGACCATGCAGAAATCGATCCGTATCGTAGCCGTGCTCGCGGCAATGGCCCTTGGAACGCAGCTCGCCGCTGCCGATCCGATCATGATCGGGCTGAGCAGCCCGCAGACCGGCGGCGCGGCCTATCTCGGCCAGCATCAACGCTGGGGCGCGGAGCTCGCGATCGAGGAAATCAATGCGGCAGGCGGCGCTATTGGCCAGCAGCTCCAGCTCTCAGTCCAGGACAACCAGTGCAACCCCACACAGGGCGCCGCCAGCGCCGAACAGTTGATCAGCGTCGGCAAGGTTTCCGCCATCGTTGGCGCGCTCTGCAGTTCGGCCACGCTGAGCATCATGCCGATCATCGAAAAGGCAGGCATCCCGCTGGTGGTCGAGACGTCAACCTCGCCGAAAATCACCGAGCTGGCGGGTGTGGGCGGCAACAAATGGACATTCCGCATCAACCCGTCCGACCAGGAACTGGCAATCGGCCTCGCCCGCTACCTGATTGCGGACGGCAAGATCAAGAAAGTCGCCTTCGCTGGCGAGGACACTGATTACGGTCGCGGTGGTCATGCGGCCCTTAAGGCCGTGCTCGAGAAGAACGGCGTCGAGGTTGGCAATGGCGACTTCTTCGGCCGCGACACACAGGACTTCTCGGCCTTTCTAGCCCGCATGGGGTCGGACAAGCCGGACGCGATCGCCGTCTACCTCAATGGCGCGGACGAACTGAACTTCCTGCGGCAGTACCGCGCCTCCGGTCTGACCATCCCGCTGACAGGGCGTGTCGAGTTCTCGGAGCTCCAGGAAGGCGTTGTCGAAAGCGGTGCTATCAACGGCGCGACGAGCGTGTTCCCTTATTCTGAGCAGATCACGGTTGGCGACAACACAGCCTTTGTCGAGCGGTTCCGCAAGAAGTTTGGCGAGGTGCCGAATGCCCAGAGCTATGAGGGCTATACGGCCATCAGGCTGGTTGCCGACGCGATCGAGCGGGCGAAGTCGGCCGAGCCCGGCAAGATCCGTGATGCGCTGCAGAGTGCGTCCTTCAAGGCGACGCTGGGCGATGTGCTGAAATTCGATGATCATCACCAAGCCCATCCTTCGGCGGTGATTCTGCAGATCGAGAACAGCAAGGTGGTCGTCAAAGGGCTGTTCAACACCTGATCGGGCCACGGTCCTTTTCGCGAACGAGGTTGTCATGCTTGTCTCGACACTCATTCTAAACGGCCTGGTGATGGGCGCGATCTACGCGCTCATCGGGGTCGGCCTGTCGCTGATTTTCGGGGTTCTGGAAATCGTCAACTTCGCGCACGGGCAGATCTATACGCTCGGCGCACTGGCCCTGGCGTTGCTGGTTGGCCATTTCGGGTTCGGCTTCCTGCCGGCGGCGTTTGTGTCGGCGCTCGGCGTCGCCGCGTTCGGCTATCTCCTCTACGTGCTTTTCCTGCGGCATATCCGAAAGGGTGAGTTCGAGCGCGGCATCATCCTGACGCTCGGCATCGGCATCGTTGTCCAGAATGCGCTGATCTACTTCTACGGCGCCACGCCGCAAATCGTCGACACCGAGTTCAGCTTCAAGGACATCAGTTTCCTGGGGTTGCGGGTGGAGATGATCAAGGCGATCGCTGTCGGTTTCGCTATTGTTTCGATCACCACACTGCATCTCGTACTGACACGGACGCGGTTCGGCATGGCGATCCGGGCGCTGTCGCAAAATCGCGAGGCCGCTCTCGTCGTTGGCATGCGGCCCACTGTCATCGCCGGTCATGCGGTCGTGATCGGGACGGCTCTGGCAGGGCTTGCCGGTGCGGTGCTGGCGCCAGTCTTTACAGTCCATCCGCTGATGGGCGCGCCAATCCTGTTCAAGGCTTTCGCGATCGTCATCATCGGCGGTCTCGGGCACCTGCCGGGCGCCGTCGTCGCTAGCCTGATCATTGGCGTGTCCGAAAGCCTGGCCGGTGGCCTCGGGTCGGCCTCGCTGCAGGATGCGGCCGTGTTCCTGGTGATGATCGCGATGCTGCAGTTCCGGCCGATGGGTCTTTTCGGCAAAGGGGTCAGGATATGAGCATGGCCGCCGCCAGCATGAATTCGCCCTGGCCTCCCTTGCGTCGGCTTGGACTGTCGGCAGGTGCCGTCATCCTGCTTACGCTCCCACTCTGGTCGCCATCGGACTACATCACCGGCATCGCGACGCTTGCCATCTTCTTCGCCGTCGCCAGCACCGGGCTCAACGTGGTCTATGGCTATGCCGGCCTGCTGTCGTTCGCGCAGGTCGGGTTCTGGGGCCTTGGGGCGTATGTATCGGCTCTGCTGGTCACCGATCACGGCTTTTCGCCGTGGACGGCCATTGGCTGTGCGGGTGCCGTGTGCGTTGTGACCTCGCTTGTCGGCGGGCTTGCCGCGCTACGCGTTTCGCGCGATGCGTTCGTCGTCATCACGCTCAGTTTCAGCCTGCTTCTGCAGCTGCTCGCACGCAGCTGGACATCTCTGACCCGCGGCGCCATGGGCATTCCCGGTCTGCCGTCTCCGCAGGTTCGCCTGGGTGATACGATCCTGCTGGATGGCAACACGGCATCGGGTTTCTACTGGATCGCGCTGGGCTGCGGTGCCCTGGTCGTCGCGGCGACCTGGTGGCTTCTTCGATCGCGCGTCGGCAGGGCGTTCGTCGCGGTCAACCTCGATGAGAATCTGGCGCGATCGCAAGGGATTTCCGTTTTCCTTCACCAGCTGTCGGCCTTCGCTCTTTCGGCTCTCATCGGCGGCCTCGCCGGCGCGCTCTACGTCTTCAAGCTCGGCATCGTCGATCCCGGCATCTTCGACATCTACTATGCGCAGATGATGTTGATCATCGTCATTGTCGGAGGCGCCGGTCACTTCTGGTTCGTGCTGTTGATGAGCTTTGTCTTCACCGCGCTGCCCGAACTGCTGCGCCTCGCACCGGAACTGCGCATGATCCTGTTTGGACTTGTGCTGGTCATAACCATCCAGTTCATGCCCCAGGGGCTGGGCGGATATCTGGCCGATCGCCGAAACCGTATGCTGAGGAGGACCGAATAATGCCGTCACAGCAGCCACTTCTTTCGGTTGAGGGCCTCAGCAAATCATTTTCCGGCATCAGGGCGGTCGATGACCTGACATTCGTGGTCGAGCGGGGCGAGATCCTGGGTCTGATCGGACCAAACGGATCGGGCAAGAGCACCTCCATCGACTGTATCACCGGCTTCACGAGGGCGGACCAAGGCTCCGTGTTGCTTGACGGGAAGCGGCTGACTGGCGCGCGCGCCGAGCAGATCGCCCAGGCAGGCCTTTCCCGAACGTTCCAGAATGTGCGCGTCTATGACCGGCTGACACTCATGGAAAATGTGCTGATCGCGCGCCAGGCCTATGACGGCGTCCCTTGGTGGCAGGCGCTGGCCGGCACGCAGGCCTGCCGCGGTGCCGAGCGTCGGGCCAGCGAGCGCGGCCGCGAGCTGATCCATCTGGTGGGGCTGGCGACGATGTCGGCCTTCCCGGCCGCGTTCCTGTCCTACGGGCAAAAGAAGCTGCTCGCGCTGGCGATGGCCCTGATGTCCAATCCGAAAATCGTCATTCTCGACGAGCCGCTGGCTGGCGTTAACCCGACGGTCATCAGGAGGATCGCCGGCCTCATCCAATCACTCAACGGCGACGGTCAGACATTCATCATAGTAGAGCACAACGTTCAGTTCATCATGGAACACTGTTCCCGGGTGGTGGTGATGGAGCAGGGTCGAAAGCTCGCCGAGGGGCCGCCGTCCCTCATCAAGGAGGACGAGCGTGTGCTGCACGCCTATCTTGGCAAGGCCGACGCCGTAGCGATGGAGCTAGCATTCCATGGCCAGTGACGTCGCACTCGAAATCAGCGACTGGTCGGTCGGCTACCTCGATCATCCGATCGTGCGCGACTTCTCGGCGGTCTTCGCTACCGGTTCGGTGACCAGCCTGATCGGCGGCAATGGCGCCGGGAAATCGACGCTGCTCAAATCCATTTTCGGCCTCAACAAACACTTCTCCGGAAAGCTGACCTTCGAGGGCAAGTCCGTTGAGGGACTGTCGCCCGCTGCAAGGCTCAAGACCGGTATCGGCATCGTGCCCCAGGGGCGGTGCAACTTTCCCCAGATGACCGTTCACGAAAACCTGGAGATGGGCGCATACCTTCTGCCGCGGACAAGGGCGTCGGCCGCGATCGAGAGCGTGATCGAACTCTTCCCGATGCTGCGCCGCAAATGGCGCCAGCTTGCCGGCAATCTGAGCGGCGGCGAACAGCAGATCCTGGAAACGGCGATGGTGCTTGAAAACAGCCCCAGGCTTCTTCTGCTCGATGAGCCGTCACTGGGCCTTTCACCGAGGATGCAGTCGGAGGTGTTCGAGACGGTGAATTCGATCCGGAGCAAAGGCGTGACTGTCATCATGGCGGAACAGAATGTGTTCGGATCGCTGATGATCTCGGACCGCGCGATCGTCCTGGAACTCGGCCGCAAATTCGCCGACGGCCCCGCAAGCGACGTCATGCATGATCCCCGTATCAAGGCTGCCTTCCTCGGCGGCGAGCCGGTGGTCGAAACGACAGACATATGAACAGCCCGGAGCGAGACATGAGCCATGCCGAAACAACCGTCATCCCGGCCCGCAAAGGCATTGCCTTCCAGGTGCGTCGCGGGAGCCGGCTGAAGATCATCAACACGCACGGGTCGCAGGTGCTTGACACCTGGGCCTTCGCTCTCAATGACATGAAGGAGTACATGTCGATGGAGCATACGCGATCATCGACCAGCCGCATCATCCCGGCTACCGGCGACACCTATGTGAGCAACCTGTTCACCCCGATGCTCACGGTGATCGAGGACACGTCGCCGGGCATCCATGACACGTTGATGTGCTGCTGCAGCCGCAAGACCTATGAGCGGTTGAAATACGAAGGCTACCACGACAATTGCAACGACAACTTTCACGCCGCGCTGGCAAGCGTTGGCAAGCAGTTGGCCTTCACACCCGGACCGCTCAACCTGTTCATGAACTTTCCGGTGTCAGGCGCAGGCGTCATCACCCGCGAGCCTCCGGTCTCACGGCCGGGCGACCATGTTCTCTTCGATGTGAAGGCGGATCTGCTGATGGTTATTTCGGCTTGTCCGCAGGACATCCAGACGGTCAACGGCGCGGGCAAGATGCCGACTGACGCCGCGTTCCAGATCCTGAACTGAAAGCGTCAGCATGACCGAAACCAGAGGCAGCCATCAAAGATGAAAACGCTCGATACAGCGCTCAAACTGCTCAAGCTGTTCGAAACCGAGGAACAGACGCTTTCGGTGACGGAAATCGCCGAAGCGACGGCCCTGCCGAAAAGCAAGGTATCGCGGCTGCTTGCCGACTTTCGCGCCAACGGCTTTCTGGAGCAGGACGAACAGACGCGCCGTTACCGCGTTGGCCTTGCCGCGTTTGAGCTAGGCTCCAACTACATCAAGTCGCAGCCGCTGGCGCACGCGGCCCTGCCGGTATTGCGACAGATCGTCGAGAGAACGGGTCATTCGACAACGCTCAGCGTGATGCGTGGCGATCTCATCCTGCACATCCTCGCCGTCGAAGGTCCGCACTATATCGACGGCCGCTGGCGCGTCGGCAATAGACTGCCATTCCACGCAACGTCCGCCGGCAAGGTCCTGCTCGCGGGCCTGACGCCGGCTGGTTTCGAGGCGTTTGTCGCCAATCGTCGCCTTGATCCGATCACGCCTTCCACCGTGACGGATCCCGAGGTGTTTCGGCGCCAGATCGAGGAGACAAGAGACAGCGGCGTCTCGCTGACCCGAGGGGAGAGCGCTCCTGGATTGTCTGCGATTGCCGTTCCGGTGCTGGGGCGCTCGAACGACACCGTCGCTGCCCTCGGCCTCATCATTCCCGACCGGTTCTTTGCTGAGGAGGAGACGGATTCACTGATCGCGTTGCTGCACGAAGAAGCGCGAACGCTGTCGATCAAATGCGGCGCCGCCGACTACCCGTTCGGCTCTGCCAGCACTTCACCCAAGCCTGCTCTGGCAAGGTCGGCCGCGCCAGTCTGACAACCGCGAGATGGACGGATCAAGAAGCATGAACGAGCGTGTCCCGCAGTCGCAGCCATTTGTTGCGCCCATTACCGAACGCGGCACAATCAGTGCGGGCACCACCGCAAGCGGGCGCGAGATCCGCATTCCCTATCTGGTCAAGCGCGGGCAGGGCGAGGGACCCTGTCTGTGGGTGAATGCCGCCGTACACGGTGACGAAATCAATGGTGTGTTTGCTGCACAGCGGTTTTTCGATCGGCTCGAACCGTCCGTGATGACCGGCAGCGTCGTGGTGACACCGGTTGCCAACGTGCTGGCCTTCGACGAGCGGCGCAAGACAACGCTGATCGACAGCATCGACATGGATCAGAGTTTTCCCGGCCGGGCGAACGGTTTCGCGACCGAGCGCGCCGCCGCCGCCCTGTTCGATCGTTTCGGCAAGTCCGCCGATGTGGTGATCAACATCCACACGCTTGGCACGCCATTCGATGCCGCGCCCTACGCCGTCTACAAGGTCCATCCGGAAGCGCGGGTCTCCGAAGCCGAATTGCTGGCGCACATAGCCTGTTTTGAGCCCACGATTGCCTGCCGCATGCCCGTCGCCAACGCGTTAGGCGAGTTGCCGGGAAACATTGGCGGCGCGTTGGATTACCAGTCGCTTTCGCTGGGGGCGATCGCTTTCATGGTCGAGCTTGGTGGCGGCGGCCGGCTGGAGGAGGATCACGTTGAACATGGCGTCGCCGGCCTCATGCGGCTGGCTGGCAAGATCGGCATCCTGGCCGCATCGTCGGACCCGGTCGCGCGCCAGATAAGGCGGGTGACCAGGCGCGCCCACCGGCTGGCGAAGGCCGGCGGCCTGTTCGAACCGAAGGTACTGCCTGGAACCGCTGTCAAAGCTGGCGGCAGCATCGGTAGCATCCGCAACCTGTTTGGTGATGTCATCGAGGACATCGCGGTCGAGACAGACAGCTGGGTGATCGCGGTAAGGCGCGATCCCGTCGTGCATTCGGGCGATCGCGTCGCCTTCCTGGCTACTGAATGGAGCGATACAGATGTCGCAGCCTGAAGGAAGCGGCAGGCGACCGATCGTTGCCGTGAGCCAATACGCGCCGGTGCATGGCACGGTCGCCGCAAATCTCGCTTTGTCCCTGGTAAAGATCGATGAAGCGGCGCGGCGCGGCGCCTCGATCGTGATCCTGCCGGAATGCTGCACGACGGGGCTCGTGTTTCCTGACCGGTCCCAGCTGCTCGCGATCGCCGAGACCATCGACGGCCCGAGCGTAAAGGCGTGGTGCGAGATTGCCCTGCGCCTGAACATCTATCTGATCGCCGGGATGGCGGAACGGGATGGAGAACAACTTTACAACACCGCCGTCATCGCCACCCCTGACGGGGCTGTTTCGCGCTATCGCAAGGCGCATGTCTTTGGCCGCGAGAAGAGCCTTTTCGATCTCGGCGATCAACTCGCTTGCATCGACACGCCCTGGGGGAGAGTGGGACTGGCAGTCTGCTACGATCTCTGGTTTCCGGAGGTGACCCGCGCCCTGGCAGCAAGCGGTGCAACGCTTGTAGCTTCACCGAGCAACTGGTCCGTCCCGCCACGTCAGGCCCAGGATGCCCCAAACGCCGCGCCGATGGCGATGCACCTGGCGATGGCCGCCGCCTGCAGCAATGAAATCACCATCGCCTGCGCTGACCGCACTGGCGAGGAGGGCGGCGTACGTTTCCTAGGGCAAAGCTTCATCGTCGGGCCCAATGGCCGGCTTCTGGCAGGTCCGGCTGGGGCAAGCAGCGACGACTGTCTCCTTGCGGAATGGCCTGACTCGGCACTGACGCGCACCATGGTGCAGAGCCACATGGATACACGCCGTGACGAACTCTACCGAAGCCAGGTCGTGGCGCTCGGCACCGGAGGCGATCGGGCGCAATGAGCCGCAGGCTGAGCCACGCGCATTGGGGAACATTCGAAGCGAACCTGAGGGGCGGCCGGATCGATTCTGTCTCGCCCTTCGGCCATGACAGCCACCCATCGGCTCTGATCCAGTCCGTTCCGAGCGCCGTGCATGCCGCCTCGCGCGTAGCGCAGCCGATGGTGCGCGAGGGTTATCTGCTGCGAGGGCCAGGCGACCTGTCCCGGCGGCGCGGAGCCGAGCCGTTTGTTCCGGTAAGCTGGGAGGAGGTGCTTCAGCTGGTCTCGCAGCAACTGCGCGACGTGAAGGAAGAGCATGGCAACAAGGCGATTTTCGGCGGTTCGTATGGATGGTCGAGCGCAGGGCGGATCAATCACGCCCGCACACTTGTCCATCGTTTCCTGTACGGGTTCGGCGGTTGCGTCGATCAGGTGACCAATTACAGCTGGGGTGCGGCGGCAGTGCTGCTGCCGCACATCGTAGGCGGCATCGAAGCCGTTGCAGGGCCTGTCACCGACTGGCCGAGCATCATCAAGAACACGAAGCTCATGGTTCTGTTCGGCGGCGCGGCCGAAAAGAACATGCTCATCACCACCGGAGGCGCCGGTAACCACGAGAGTCCGGGCTGGCTCAAACAGGCCCGGGACGCAGGCGTCGAATTCGTGTCGATCAGTCCTCTCAAACGCGACTGTAGTGACTGGCTTGGTGCCGAGTGGCTGCCGATCAGGCCGGGCGCCGATACCGCTCTCATGCTGGCGTTCGCGCGCACCTTGATTGTCAATGACCGTGTCGACCTCGCCTTCATGGACAAGTGCACTGTCGGCTACGAGCGTTTCCGCGACTATGTTCTCGGTCTCACGGACGGCAGACCAAAATCCCCGGCTTGGGCCTCTGGCCTCACCGGCATTGATGCGGACAGGATTTCTGGTCTGGCGCTGCGCATGGCCGACGCCCGCACGATGCTTTCAGCAACCTGGTCATTGCAGCGTAAGCGCGTAGGCATCCCCACGTAGCGTGCAGGCGGTTGATCGCTCATTTTCAGCATGAATCATGCGGAGAATCCTATGAGCGACAGTATGAGCCATCATCGAACATTCGAGATTTTGACGGCGGAGCCTGTGCCGTCCCGACGCAAGCCGCGCCATCGGTCGGACGAAGAGAAGGCACGGCTTGTCGCCGAAGCGTTCTCGCCAGGGGGCAATGTCTCGGCGGTTGCGCGTTCCGAGGGGCTGGACCCCTCGCAGCTCTATGCGTGGCGCCGCAAGGCGCTTTCGTCGGGCATGGTTGCGCCACTGACGGAGGGAGCGAGCAAGCCGGCGAAGTTCACGCGCTTTGAAGCGGTGGGCAGCGACACGGTGGAAATCGTCATTGGCGACGCAGTGGTGCGCGCCGGCGGCGATGTCGATCCCGATCGCCTGGCGAGGATCATCCGCGCGGTTCGTAAGGCATGATCGCTTCCGGTGTGGTGGTTTACGTGTCGTGCCAGCCGGTCGACTTCCGCAAGGGCGCGGCATCTTTGATGGCGCTGGTCAGGGATGGCGGCCTGGACCCATTCTCGGGGGCACTTCACGTATTCCGTTCGAAGCGTGCGGACCGGGTTCGCATCGTGTGGTGGGACGGCAGCGGGGTTTGTCTTTATTCGAAGACTCTGGAAGATCACAGCTTCTGCTGGCCGGGGATATCGGCCGCGCGCATGCGTCTCGACCACGCCCAGTTGATGGCGCTTCTGGCCGGACTGGACTGGAAAAAGATTCGTCCGGCCAGGGTCAGGCGGCCGTTATCGACGGGCTGAAACCGGCCTGCGGCAAGATGAATCATGCGGCTGGAACGGTTGGGAAAGCGGCTGTTTTTGTGCTCTGTTGCTTGCCATGGTTCTACCGGGTCTTGCCCTTCCCGACGACGTTGATGCGCTGAAGGCGATGATCCTTTCCATGGCTCGCGAGCAGGCTGCAAGCGAGGCCCGGATCGCAGTCGCCGACGCTCGGATCGCAGCATCTGAGGCGGAGGTCGCCCGGCTGAAAGCTGTCGAGAAAAGCGCCAGCGAGCGGATCGCCAATCTCACGTCAATCCTGAAAGTTTTACAGCGCACGCAACATGGCACGCGTTCCGAGCGGCTACGCCTGGCCATCGACGACGAGCAGGCCTCCTTTGCCTTCGAAGAGGTCGAGACCGGCCTTTCGGAAATCCGGAGCGAACTCGACCGCGCGGTCGGGAACAAGCCGAAGCGCGCCCCGCGTCCGCGCAAGGGCTTTGCTGCCCACCTCGAACGCATCGAGGAGGTCGTCGAGCCGGAAATCCCGGCCGACTGCGAGGGGCTTGAAAAGGTTCTGATCGGCGAGGATCGATCCGAGCGGCTGGACGTCGTGCCGCCGAAGTTCCAGGTCATCGTCACGCGCCGTCCCAAATACGCCTTCCGGGGCCGTGACGGCGTGGTCCAGGCTCTGGCGCCGGCGCACATCATCGAAAGCGGCCTGCCGACGGAGCGGCTGCTCGCCTATATCGCCGTCTCCAAATACGCCGACGGCCTCCCGCTTTATCGGCAGGAGGCGATCTATCTGCGCGACGGCGTCGAGATCAGCCGGTCGTTGATGGCGCAATGGATGGGGCATCTGGGCTTCGAGCTGCAGATGCTTGCTGATTACATACTGGAGCGCATCAAGGAGGGCGAAAGGGTCTTCGCCGACGAGACGACCTTGCCCACCCTTGCCCCTGGTTCCGGGAAAACCACGAAAGCCTGGTTGTGGGCCTACGCACGGGATGACCGACCCTATGGCGGAACCAGTCCGCCAATGGTTGCCTATCGTTTTGAAGACAGCAGAGGTGCGGATTGCGTGGCGCGCCACCTCGCCGGATTCAGCGGTATCCTGCAAGTGGATGGCTACTCGGCCTATACCAACCTGGTCAAGGCACGGGCCAAAGCCGGCAGCAATGAAACAATCCGGCTCGCCGGGTGCTGGGCTCACCTGCGGCGCAAATTCTACGACCTGCACATCAGCGGGGTCTCGCAGGCCGCGACGGATTCGATCATCGCCATGACCGAATTGTGGAAGGTCGAGGACGAGGTTCGCGGCAAGGATGCCGGAAGCCGCGCCGCGCTGCGTCAGGAAAAGTCCGTGGCCATTGTCGCGAGCCTCTTCGATCTATGGGAAGCGGAACTGGGCAAGGTCTCCGGAAAATCCAAGACCGCCGAGGCGATCCGCTACGCGCTCACCCGGCGGGAGGCGCTGGAACGCTTTCTGATGGACGGTCGCATCGAAATCGACTCCAATATCGTCGAGCGTGCAATCAGGCCCCAGACGATCACGCGAAAGAATAGTCTATTCGCCGGCAGCCACGGCGGTGGACGAACCTGGGCGACGGTAGCCACCTTGCTGCAAACCTGCAAAATGAACAGCGTCGATCCGCTCGACTGGCTCTCGCAGACCTTGACCCGCATCGCTCAAGGCTGGCCGGCATCCGAAATCGAAATGCTCATGCCTTGGAACTTTAGGCCTGACGTTATCGGCTGACCGCTTACATTGCAGCGCGCCGACCATGGCGAACAACCTTACTGGGCACTCATCGCCTTGGCCGCGATGCTTGGCCAGGTCGGACTGCCGGGCGGCGGCTTCGGCTTCGGCTATGGGTCGATCAACGGGATGGGTACGCCACGCCGGCCGACCAGCTCTCCGGCGATGGAGTCTGGCAAGAACCCGTTGGGTCTGGCAATTCCAGTCGCCCGAATGGCGGATCTGCTGCTTCAGCCGGGCGGGACAATTCCTTTCAACGGCAAGACGGTAACCTTCCCAGATATCAAGCTCGTTTATTGGGCGGGCGGCAATCCGTTCCATCACCATCAGGACATCAACCGCCTGGTCGAAGCCTGGAACAGGCCAGAGACGATCATCGTTCATGAGGTCTGGTGGACGGCGACGGCGCGCCAAGCGGACATCGTATTGCCGGCGACGACCACCTTTGAACGGGATGATGTCGGAGCATCACCCCGCGATCGCTTCATCGTCGCGATGCCGCAACTGATTGAACCGGTTGGCCAAGCGCGCAACGACTACGACATCTTCAGTGACCTTGCCGGCCACCTTGGCTTCCAGGAGCAGTTCACGGAGGGCCGCGATATTCGTGGGTGGATCGAGCATGCTTACGACGGATGTCGCGCGAAGGCTCGGGTGCACAATGTAGAGTTGCCTGAGTTCTCAAGATTCTGGAGGGAAGGCTTCGTCGAGGTGCCGTCGCCGGAGGACGACTTCATCCTGTTCGGCGATTTCCGTGCCGACCCCGTGGCCAACCCACTTCGAACGCCATCAGGGCGCATAGAAATCTTCAGTGAGACTATTGCGGGCTTCGGCTATGACAATTGCCCTGGCCATCCGGTCTGGTTGCCGCCGAAGGAATGGCACTCGGCAAAGGCCGCCAAGCGGTTTCCGCTTCACCTCATCTCAAATCAGCCTTCGACGCGACTTCACAGCCAGCTGGACGACGCAAAGCTGAGCCTCGATTCGAAAGTGGCCGGGCGTGAGCCGATTCTGATCAACAGCATCGATGCTGCTTCCCGACTGATCGAAAATGGCGACACCGTGCGGGTCTTTAATGACCGTGGCGCATGCCTGGCTGGCGCAGTGCTTTCGAGCGACGTCATGGAGGGTGTTGTGCAACTGGCGTCAGGCGCCTGGTACCACCCTGAAGCGTACGCGACACCGGGCTCGCTTGATCTTCATGGAAATCCAAACATGCTCACGCGCGACGAAGGAACGTCATTCCTCGGTCAGGGACCTTCTGCTCAGTCTGCTCTCGTCGAGGTGGAGAGATTCCTTGGTGAAAGGCCGGCAGGCGATTTCCAGATGCCCCAGGTTAAGGCAGGTTTTTAAGTATAGTTGCCGCCACCCCGGTTGCAGTTCGTTCGTGAATTGGGCTCACCAGCACGTAGGGATGGCCAGCGTTCCAGCTGGGCGAGGACGGTGGCGACACCAACGGCAATGCGTCGAATCGATCGCAACGAGCTGGGCTGCAATTCTCTTAGAGGGCCTAACGAGGCTGGCTACCAAGGTGACGGTGCCATTGGGATCATCTTCCCCGAGCCTTGGATCGCCCGCTGTATCAGTCGCCGATACCTCCTACACGGCAAACAGGCCGGAAAGGTCGAGACCAGCCTGCAGGAGGCCGGCAGTCACAGCATTCGCCTCCGATACCATCGGCGAACTTGCCGCGTACAAGATTGCACATCAAAGAGTGAAGTCTGCCAAAAGGTCGGTTCAAACGAAACTCCAAGGCCCTCGAACTTTCTGGGTTGTGCCTCAGCCGAATTGCGCGCGCTTATGAAGGAAGTTGGCGGGTATGGATCCGCAGTGGGGTAAACTTGATCGCAGCGCTTACTTGGTGGTTCGTGTCGGAAGACCGCTACATCGCTAGACCCACTATTGAAGGGACATTCTTTTGCTATCGGAGGCACGCCGCTTAGTCGAAGCTCTCCAGTTCTGAGGGCAGAGATTGACTGCTGCCCTCCGAAGGCAGAGGTCACAGGTTCGAATCCTGTCGGGTGCGCCAATAAAATCAAGTGCTTACGAAGAATTTCGATCGATTGTCGATCGCGTCCCACACAATGTTCCCACACAGCGCAATGATGTTGCGACTGTCGGCAGACGGCACGCCCCTTCATCATTCTGGCCGTTTGGGGTTTTGAAACGGCGACACCGCTGGATCCGGACCACGCAGATCGAACTCGATCATGTCGTCGTCGCGATGCTCGCCGCTGACAAAGCGAACGTCATGAATCAATTCTCCGCTCCGAATCCTATCCTGGAGCAACTGGTGATGGATTGAAGGCTGAGAGCCTTTGGGTCGTCGAGCAATTCACTTGCCGGCTTACCCGCCAAAATAGCCAGAACCGAACTGGCCGGCAGTGAGATACGATCACCCGACATCCTCAATGCTCCCCGCATATTGCTTCGACGCTGGCCCTGAAGCCTATTGGCGAAGGCTGTGCTGATGTTTTCGATCGGCCGAGGCAGATTGGCAACGGCATCTTGTACGAGGCCCTGGATTAGATCACGAATTTGCCCGTCCTCGCTCACGACTTTGAAGCGCAACTCAGGCTTCAATGCGTGAGACGGCCCCACGCTATCGACGGAAAACAGAACGACAAAACTCAATTTGTCGGGGTTTTTCCGCGGATACCTTCTCACAATGTCTTCGATCGGGCCGGTGCTGGTGAGGGGTGATCCCTTTGTCCAAAGGTCGGATCCACCGTCGCAGAGATAAACACCCTTAATCCCGCGGGCAGGCGCGCCTGCCAACTGCTTGCAGGCTTTGTCCAGGTGGCTCTTGGCGACCGAGTCAACGTCGCGATCGTGCCGCCGATGTGTGGTGAATGACGGGTATCCGTGGCCGATGAGGGGAAAACTGGTTCTAGCTGGCTTGTAGGACACGTTTGCCTGCGCATTGTCGTAGAAGACGTGATGCACAAACGGTCGGGAAAAGTCGCCTCCAACTCGGATCAACTCCAGCACAAGGTTCTTGGCGGCCTTTTCGACGTCCTTGGGGAGTGCCGGGACATGCACCAGCTGGCCGTCAATGCGCTTCTGGATCGAGCCAAATTGAATGTGGAAGTAGCCATACACAGGTGCATACTTCAGAATAAATCCAGAGAAGCAGTCCATGAAATATCTAACCGGATAGTCCTTGTGTGCCTGCTTGTCGGATATCGTCTTTACTTCAGAAAAGACTTCATACTCGGGAAGCCAGAGGTCAATCTTTTCTCCCGATGCCGTGGTCTTCTCATAAATAACATGGTGCACTTGGATGTGAGCCCAGAGTAGCGCCAGCTCCAAAACGTAAGGTATTCCGTTCCTTTTTGGCTGGTCTACATGCTGTATTATGCGCTGAAGCTCTTGATAGCTGAGGTGCCCAGCAACCCCATTGATCATCTTCTGTAGAACTCGTCGGGAAAAGATAAGCATGGGGTAATCGTCAGTCCGCTGTTTTGAATCCGGCGATTACCCACGCGACCAGAACTATGGCCGCGGCTACCGCGAATGGCACTCCCAGTATCAACTCGGCTGTTTCGGCGCGGGGGCGAACCGGCAGGTAAAGCCCGGTGCTGCACCAAGGGCTTCGGCCGGTAAGATCGAACCCCAGCAAGCAAGGTATGTTGTCGTGCCAGGACCAAAAGCCTACCCAAGGCAGCGAAAAGGACCACCATAACCGGAAGAGCCCACGTCTAAAATTCATGCCAACAACTCCCTCCCTCAGAGGAAGCTGGCCCAGTGACTTTCGGCGACAATCGAGATTGGCAATCCTTGGTCGCGCCATCCCGTAGCCTTGACGATCTTGTCGCCAAATGACGAATGCTTCCACGATTCGGTGGCATACAGACCCACCTTGGCCGGCCCGTCACGGCTTCCTCCGTGGCGGGCTTTCGCTTTTATGCGTTTGGCGGGCTTTTTAGGCGGCTTTGTTCCCCGCAAGGAACCGACAGCGTGTGACCACGGGGATGGCTTCCTTTACGCCTTCAAGTTGATAACGATCAGCCTGAAACCAATTTCGGGCCTAGCGGTTTGTAACCCGGCACTTCATGCCAGATGACTTGCCGCAGATCACGCATATCGACCCTCGGCCCGCAGTAGGGGGCAATTGAAAAGGTCGCGCTCGTCGTCCCGTGCCGCTTGCCGGGGATCGATGGTCCAAGGTCGGTTAGCTTCGTCATGGCTATCAAACATTCAATTCGTCTAAAATGTTCCGGAACTATTTCAGCGCAAGCTGATTGATCGCTGCTTGTGAGTCCGATGCATGCGTTTGAAGTTCGTCCCACCTTTGATGCCGACCCTTGTCGAGCAACCGCCGGAAGGTGACGGCTGGATTCACGAAGTGAAGTTCGACGGATACCGCTCGCAACTGATCATCGATAAGGAGCACCCTAGGATCTTCACGCGCAACGGCCACGACTGGACGACCAAATATCGCGACCTGGTGAAAGAGGCTGCCAGCCTCGGCGCCGAAAGCGCCATTGTGGATGGCGAGATCATCGTTCTAAACGAGGCTGGCTTGTCTGACTTCGGCGAGCTGCGCAAGGCGATCACCCGCCGGCAGCGCGACCTCTATTTCGTCGCCTTCGATCTCCTCCATCTCAACGGACACGATCTGCGCGACATGGCGCTGGAAGAGCGGCGCGAGATCCTGGCCAGCATGATCGAACCCGGCGGGCGGCTCCAGTTCAGCGAGCCCTTGCCGGGTGATGCGAAGGCCATCTATCACCTGCTCGACCAGGCCGGGCTTGAAGGCATGGTGTCGAAACGGCGCGACAGCAAATACCGGAGCGGCCCGTCGACCAACTGGTTGAAGGTGAAATGCTATACGATTGACGAATATGATCTGCTCGGTGTTGAGCGCGAGCCAGGCAAACCAGCCTTTGCCCTGATGGCGGATCGAACGACTGGGAAGTATGTCGGGTCGGCTTTTATCAATTCACGCGCGGCGATCCGCGACCGGCTTTGGAAGCGTGTCCAGGAGCACGCCGAGCCGCCGCCAAAGGGCATGAAGCGGCCGGCGACGCAGTGGGTGAAGCCAGGCATCATCGGCCGCGTGAAGCACCTCCGAGGCGAGGAGGATCTGCGTCATGCTTCGCTACAGGATTTTCGCGAAGAAGAGTGAAGATGCGACGCGCCAGCATGCCGATGCTTGCCTGCAAGGATCACGCTCGCCGCCCGTCCCATTTCAGGACAGGATTGCTGGCATTGCTCTTGCACCGGACTCACTACTGGGTGATCCCGGTCCTGATCGCGTACCCGATCAGGTAGTAGGCTCGCCGGGCTTCGAGGGCGTTGGGGTCTTCGCCCGGCGAGTTTCCCAACCTCTGGCTTTGAACCGGCAAATCGCGCCGCAAAGTCCGTGTTCAACGTGGGAGCCACGCTGTCGAGGGGTAGCGGGCCTTTTTTTTTTTGTTTGTCCATGGAACCGGGTACCAGGCGAGAGGTTGGGGCGGGCAGCGTTCCCTTCCCTGGGTAGCGCTGCGTGACCGGGTCAGAGCCCCGGGCGGCCCGCCGCTGCCGTGAATGGGGCGGCGGGTTTTTTCTGGAACCGAAACCGGCGTTCCGAGTTTCTTAGCTCACGCAAGATCCATAAGGGCTGACTAATGTTCAATGACAAAGAAACTCGACTTCTGGAGGCAGGACTGTTCGCTGCTGTGCCACTCTCAATCCTCGTCGCGACGGTGATGGTTAGCTTCACGTTCGGTTGGTTTGGATGAGCGCACGCGGGACTGATTTTTTGTACAAATGGATCGGCGCCAACGTTCCTGCGACTGCAGGCGCTGACATCATCTCGGTTGCCGAGTTGACGCAGAAGCTGTTCGCGGACGCGAAGGCGATAGGCATCAGCAGTACCGAGATCGAGGAGGACACAGGTAGTGTGTATGAGGCTGTCCTCGATGCCGTCGTGCATCACAACTCGGGCTTGCCAGAATGAGCGCTCGTGGCCTGAAGTTTCTCGACAATTGGATGGCCCAGCAACTGCCCATTCTGGCGCGGGAAGATCCAATCGCCGCCAGCGACTTGGCGGACCAGTTGATGACGGCGGCTGAGAAGGCCGGTATCCGCGCCGATGAAATCAACGGCGAGGTCGCTGGCGTCTTCGAAGTGATCTTCGAGGCATCGCGTCGTCGCAAGAGAACCGGTTGACTCGTTCGCAGTCCGTTCCCATTTTGGTCTTCCCCGACGTCAGGATGTGAGCTTCGGCTAAAATGTGTGGGCGCGTTTTCGTCAAATCAACAATCCCTGACATGGTGCGGCGTTTCGAGTTTGCCCACCCCGGCGACGTCGAGCGTTTGGGCAACGGGTCCCCGATCTGGAACGGTGCGCCCAGCCTGAACTATCCAATCATCGTCCGCGAAGAGCTTTCCACCAGCATGGCGGGGTTCGTGTCCTCGAAATGGGGGCTTGTGCCTGGCTGGGCTCGGGATGGCGGCGGCAAGCACCCCGGTGAACGCGCGCTGTGAGACAGTCGCCACCAATGGTCTATTTCGGAAAGCCTATGCGTCGCGCCGGCCGAGCGGCTGCGGGATCCTGAGTTTGAGGAGATGTCTCGGCCCGGATGGGATACGGACGGAGTCTGCATGGCCGGACAGATCGACGACGCCAGATTCGCCGAAATCATCAAACTGGCAGGGCGGGAAGGCGCCGGCGTAGAGCATCTCGCAGCACCATCTTGAAACGAGCGACGCAAATCAACCCGCTCAGCAGGGAGGTTGCCTGGAGGCTGTCATCCTTCAGAGATCTTGGCGACCGCTCGGTTGAGCATGCCCCCAGATTCGTTGACCTACATGTTTGAGGCCCGAGGCTCATACGACTTCAGCGGCCGGTATGCAGGTGTCTGCCTGGTCTTCAGATGATCGGCCCGCTTGTCGCCGAGCGATTTCAGAATTGGCATGGAAGTCGGGGATGCAGCGCGTCGGCGCAAAAGTGATTGCGAAAGGTCCGTGACGATTTTCTTGAGATCCATCAGTTCCTCCCATCAGCCCCCAAAGTTGGAGTTACGCCTGGCGAGGGAAATCCGCACTCTCATTTGATAGACGCAATGCCGGGTTCGACCAGCGCCGAGGCTGGAAAGTATCCGGACACTTCTACCGGCTGACCTTTCCGTTCGCCATCAACCACTCGACGGACTCGTACACTGCCTGCAGCGACGAATACCGCGGCTCGTAACCCAGCAGCTTGCGCGCCTTGTCGATCGAATGGCTTGGGCTGCGGGCGACGTGCCCCCAGGTGGCGCGCCAGTTTTCTTCGGTCTGACTGCCCTTCCACGTCTCGAACGGTTCGTAGGTCAGCCGCGGTGCGTGGCCGAACCAGCTGTACATCGCCTCGGCGTAGCCGCGCAGATTGATCGCCTGTGGCGAGACGGCGTTGAAGGCCTCGCCTACGGCGTTGTTCCAGCTCGCAATGGCGCGCATCACCATCTGTGCTACGTCGTCGGCATGCACGTGGTGCACTGTCTCGTTACCAAGATTGGGCAGCACCAGCGGCTCGCCACGGGCGATCTGGGAGAACACGCCGACGTCGAAGTGCCCCGCCGGATTGAGCGGCTCCCAGCCGGGTCCCACGATATGGCCGGGCCGAAACACCGTGGCTGGAAAACCGTTCCGCCTGGCTTCGTTGAGCAGCCAGCTCTCGATCTCGGCCTTTTGCGTGCCATAGCTGCCGAAAGGATTTTTCGGCTGGTCCTCTGTCGCGGGGATTGCGGTGTTGTGCCCATAGACCCAGATGGTGCCACAATGAAGGAAGTGCTGCACCTCGCCTCGCAGCGCGCCGACGATCTGTCTGGTGCTGTCGAGGGTGAAGGAAATCATGTCCACCACGATATCGGCCTTCAGCGCGCGGACCTTCTCGCCGAAGGTGCCAGCCTTCTCCTCCGTGTCGCGGTCGATCACCACTGGCTCGACCGATTTCCACGCCGCATTCGGCGTATAGGCCGCGCGCTGGCCGCGGCTGACATTGACCACTTCATATCCGGCCTCGACCAGCCGCGGCACCAGGTACGTGCCGACATGCCCGCTGCCGCCGATGATCACTACCCGTGTCATTCTCGCCTCGCCGATTGCTGGCGGACTGTGCCACTGGCAAATGGCGAACGCCACTCGAATCCGCCGCGGGTCAACGCCCAGACCTGCCGATGCAGACAGAAGTGATCGACGCCACCGCTCTGAAACCGGGCGCGCGGTCTCATCGGCACTGGGGAGATAGAGAAAGACTCGGGGGGCGGTGACACGGCCGCATCTGTCTCGTCAATTGATCAGACGCGGCTGCGCATTGGACAGACTGCGGATGCGAAATGCTTGCTGCCCGGCGCTCAGCTGTAGACGTTGATGGTGCCGTGGCCACCGAGGAACGTTGGCCGCTGCTGTCCCATCAAAGCGAAGGATCACGTCTCTGTTCGGCGGATGGCCCAGCGTGCCGGTGGGTAGCTGATGAAGGCGACCCAGAGGCACCCACCTCTGCGCATGTGATCTTAGCTCATGTCAGAGCTCGCTTTGGAGGGTCACGGGTCTCGTCGGGGTTGGGGACGGGCAATTCTTCCGGCAAGAGGTCAGGGTCAGGCTCACGCACATCTGGGGTCCAGCTTGGTGCATCCACCGGCGGTTCTTCGTGGGGATCTGGTTTGGGCGGCATAACTATTCTCCCGGTCTGTCAGTTGGGCGCGGTGTCTTGCCGGCCACCGGGCGGGCCTCGCTTTGTCTGGCCAGGAAGGGGTCGGCCAAAAGGCTCTTACTTTTGGGCGGAGCGCCTGCCGTCTTAGGGCTGACTGGCGCTTGGCTGGCGTCCTTGGCGCCGGAGCTTTTACGCTGGATTTCGACACCGGCCGGCTCCGGCTCTTTTACAATTGCATCGGGGAGGTTTTTGATATTGGCCATGCCGTCGTCTCCTTTGCTGGCCAACGACCGGCCGTCAGGAATGTTCCATGCAGAGCGGAACTCGCAGCGTGCAGGCCGGTTATCGATGATCGCACAGGAGCACCGAAAATGTCTGGAAATCACAACCATCGCGAAACCGGAGCGACGAAATATCCCGCTAAGACCGGTGCCGACCCTTCGGATGCGTTCTCCCAGGACGCGGCCGGAAACAAAAAGCCCAAGAACGGCGTCGGATTGACGCGACCCGTGGACGAAGTCGACGACAAGACGCACCAGTCCAACGGGCAGAACCCGCCGGGCCAGGTAAAGAGTGCACGGCCATGAACGTCGCCAATCTTCAGCTCGAAGGTCTGATGATGGCAGTCGCGTCAATCAACAATTTGCTGGTCCACAAGGGCCTGCTTTCGATCGACGACATCGACATCGCGCTGCAAAAGGCCGAGGCCAATGTGACGGGAGATGAGCGGACTTATGAAGATATGTCGCCGGCCAATCGCGACGCCATCTGCTTCCCAATTCGGCTTCTGCAGATCGCAAACAATGCCCAACGCGAGGCCGACATTCCACCGTTTTCGGAACTGGCGAAGATGGTTGGACAAACGAAAGAGCCGTACAACGATCAGCGGTAATGACAGGGGGCCTCGACTTCGTTGACGGCTTACATCTCGCTGTTCTGAATAATTCCCGCTTCGCCATCCTGGATATGGGTGCGCGACGCCGTTGACTTCTTGAGCCGGACGCCGGGTCCGCCCTGGATCGTCTCGCCATCACTCAGAAAGGCAACCCCTGCCAGTTCGAGCGCCGATCGCAACGCAACCAGCATATCGCCGGCCGGAACGCGCTTGCTCTTCTCGAAATCCCGAACGGTTCCCTCGCTGACCTGCGCTTTGGCGGCAAGCCTTGCTTGTGACCAGTCCAGCAGAGCCCGCGCCGCCCGACATTGCTCCACAGTCAAATGGGACACAAAGTTCTCCTCGGTCATCTCTGTGCGCGGTTGACTAAGCGCTCTTGCGCTTCGGAGCGGTCTTTTTAGGTGTCGCTAGCCCCTCCTGCATGAGGCTCTTCTTGAGCACCTCGGCCAGGTTGATGACGTTCTCCTTCGGCTTCGGCACCGCCTTCGGCGGCGCTTTGCCCTTGCGCTTCGCGTCAATCATGGCAATCAGCGCATCTTCGTAGGTGTCCGCGAATTTCGAGGGATCGAAAGCGGTCACCTTTTTGTCGATGAGCATGCCGGCGATTTCGAGCAGCTCAGGATCGTATTTTGCCTTCGTCAGACCATCGAAGACACTGTTTTCGGAGACCATCTCGTTGTGGTTTCGCAACTCGGTCATCACCATGCCCTTGCCATAGGGCTGGATCACAACTTCCCGGCCGCGCTGATAGAGCACGATGCAGGATCGGGCTGCGACTCCCTTGTTCTTCATCGCATCGCGGATCACGCCGTACGCTTCGACGGCTGCGCCGTCGGCTGGAATGAGGTAGTAGGGCTTCTCCAGATAGCGGGTGTCGATCTCATTGATCGCTACAAACTCACCGACTTCAAGCGTGTGATCGGATGTGAGCTTCAGCGCCTTGATGTCGTCGGGCTCGATCTGAAGGAACTCATCCTTCTCGACTTCGAACCCCTTCACCTGGTCCTCGCTCTCGACGGTCTTTCCTGTCTTTTCGTCAGCATAGACACTTTTGACGGGGAGGCCGTCTTTGCGGTTCAGAATCTTGAAATGAATCTTCGATGCCTCGCTGGTGGCGCCGATAATCTTCACCCCGCACGTTACCGATCCAACCTTCAAAAAGCCCTTCCAGGCAGCACGTGGCGCAACCATTTCGCTCATCCCGTTTCCAGTCAGGGCAACGAGCGTCACTCCAAATCGTTCCGCCGCATCGCTGTTGCCGTGAGGCTTCACGGCAGCAGGCTAAGCGGGATCGTCCAGAATTGACCGCACCTTTTCCGCGAGGTCTTCCAGGCTGAATGGTTTGGACAATAGCTGCGTCCCTGGATCGAGGATGCCATTGTGAACGATGGCATTGCGTGTGTAGCCGGTGGTGTAAAGGACCTTGAGCTTCGGATTCTTCTTGCGCAAGATATCGACGAGCTGACGCCCCGACATCTCAGGCATGACGACATCGGTGAACAGCAGGGACAATTGCTGCCCGGCCTCAATCAGCTTGATCGCTTCATTCGGACCATTGGCTTCGACGACAGTGTAGCCAAGTTCGCGCAACGCCTCGGCGGAAACGGCACGGACTCGATCTTCATCCTCCACGACCATGACAATCTCGCTCGCGAGGCCGCCTTCGACGGATCGCGGCTGTGTCGGATCGGTATCCGGCTCAGCAGTGCCATAGTGCCTTGGCAAGTAGATTTTGACCGTCGTGCCGACGCCCGGCTCCGAGTAGATTTTGACGTTTCCACCTGACTGCCGGACGAAGCCGTAAACCTGACTGAGGCCAAGCCCGGTGCCCTTGCCGACGCTCTTGGTGGTGTAGAAGGGATCGAATGCTTTCGCGAGTACGTCCGCTGACATCCCTGTGCCTGTATCGGTCACGGCAATAAGCACGAATTGTCCGGCGGCTATGGCGGATTCGCGAGCGTATCGCTCGTCGACATATGCGTTCGACGTTTCGATGGTCAGCTTGCCGCCATTCGGCATGGCATCGCGCGCATTAACCGAAAGGTTGAGCAGGGCGCTTTCCAACTGACTGGGATCCGCCTTGACCTGCCAGAGACCGGCACCAAAAGCAGTCTCGACAGTAATCGTCTCGCCCAGCGTTCGCATCAGCAGATCTGTCATCCCGCCGACCAGGCGGTTTGCATTGATAGGTTCGGGCTTGAGCGGTTGCTGTCGCGAGAAGGCCAACAAACGCTGTGTCAGGGCTGCGGCGCGGTGCGCGCCGTCCATAGCACCTTCGACAAACCGACCAACGTCCGTCTCACCTTTCGACAATTTACGCTGAAGCAGATTGAGCCCACCGATGATCACCGCCAGCATGTTGTTGAAGTCATGCGCGATGCCGCCCGTCAGCTGGCCCACCGCCTCCATTTTCTGCACCTGGCGTAACTGCTCCTCCGCCTTCGAACGCTCTGCCACTTCCTCGATCACGCGCTGTTCAAGCGTGGAATTGAGCGTTTGCAACGCGGCTTCCGCGCGGCGTCGCTCCGTGAGTTCGCGCTCGGCCGCCTGGAACAGGCGGGCGTTGTCGATTGCCGTGGCTGCGTGGCCGGCGATACCCAGAAGAGCAGTCTCATGTTCCGGTAGAAACTTGCCCGTTTCGGCATGGCCGAAGAACAGCCCACCTAGTACCTCTCCAGAGTTTGAGACGACCGGCACCGCGAGATAGGAGCGCACGGGAAGGTGGCCTTCCGGCATGCCTTTGCGTGGCGTGTTTTTGCCGTAGCGTGGGTCCTGCAGGATATCGTCAGAACGAACCACGGCCGTCCCGAGAAAGGTCGGTTCAAACACGGCTGTGGCGCGCGGCATCGGATAATTCTCAAAGGCCGAACGTGGCGCGCCGGACAGGGCGTAGAGCATATAGCTGCCGCCTTGTTCGTCGAGCACATTGTAGAAGAACGCACCGAACTGCGCCCCGGACAATTGCATGCCGGCGTCCGTTGTTATCTGCACGATCTTGTCGAGATTAAACTCGGCCGCGACCGCCGCGCCGGTGTCGTTCATGATGTTCAGGTGGCGCTCGGCTTTCTTGCGATCGGAAACATCAATGACGGTGCCGATGAAACGGATGGCCTTCCCATTCTCGAAGATGGCATGGCCGCTTGCCGCGACCCAGCGCTCGATGCCGTCCTCCAGACCAATCGTTCGATACTCGATGTTGAACGGCTGTGGATCCACTGGAGACAGGGCCTGCCGCACAGCCTTGTCCGCTTGGTCGCGGTCATCGGGATGCAAGCCAGCGATGAAAGATCCTTCATAAGAAACCCCGGAATCCGATAGAATCCCAAACAGGGCCCGGCATCGCCTGTCCCATCGCAACTGGTTGGCGACAGGGTGGTAATCCCAGGTTCCAATTGCCGCTGCCTGAGTGGCAAGACTCAGCCTCTCCGCAGTCTCCGCCGCGCTTTGATCCGACCTTACCCGCTCGATATGCGCCCATGATCGCTCGGTGACCTCGGTGAGAAGCGCGAGGTCATTCTGTGTCCACGACCGTGCAACATTGTCGTGAATCGCCATCAACGCCGTCAGTCGGCCCTCTTTGACGAGGGGCATGCAGATCGTCGCGGCAATTCCAATGTGCTGGAACGTGGCGGCCTCTTCCGGCAGCAGTTCGGCAACATTGTCATTGATGATCAAGGGCAAGCCCTGATGGAGCCTTAGGACGGCAAGCTGGCCAAACTTTTGCAGGCTATAATAGCCGACAATGCTGGATGACCCCTGCCTGTGCCAATCTCCACGGATCGTAAAGTGGTCCTGATCAGGCTCCATATCGGCATAGGCACAGATTGCCACGCCGAGATGCTCGCCAAGCCTCCTGGTGGTGACTTCAAGGATCGCGTCCGCGTCGGCGCTTTTTGCCGTCTCTTTTCCAAGCGCGTCGAGGAAGCGCAGGCGGCTTTCGTTCTGGCGCAACTCCGCCTGCGCCCGCCGTCGTTCAACCGCTGTGCGGGTCCGCTCGGCCATTTCGCGAACGAACTCGATTTCTTCCTCCGGCCAGAATCGCGGTCTGTCGTGGTTGAGGTATAGCAGGGCGACAAAGCCACCCTTTTCAGTGATCGGCATGTTGATCAAGGATTGAGCGCTGATCGCCTTCAGCGCCTCGGCGTTGTGGCTCGTGCGCGGATCCTTCTCGGCGTCCTCGAAGACGACCGTGATGCCGCGTTTGAGGTCCTCGATATACGTGCCGTAATCACGAAAATGCAGCACGCCGGCCAGGCTCTTGATGCCGGGCGCGTTCCAATCGCGTTCGATTGAAATTGTCTCTTTCTCCAGATCGATCGTGCCGTAACCCGCCCGGCTCACCTCCAGTTCCCGGCCAATGATTTCAGCTGCGGCGTAGGCTAGGTCGTCCGGGTCCTCAATAAGCCGAACAACGTCACCGAGCTCGGCAAGCGCAGCGCTTCGTTTCCTCGCGCGATATGTTTCGGTGACGTCGAACCCCTCGCAGAATATTCCGGTCACGGTGCTGTTGCCGTCGTAGAGCGGTGCGTAGATGAACGTCAGGTATCGGCTCTCTTCAGGAGTTTCCGGCGAACGGCGAAAGCGAACCGGAACGCCTTGCGCTTCAAATGTTTTTCCGCTGCTGAACACGTCGTCCAGACGTTCGAAGAAACCCTGGCCTTCGAGGCTCGGAATAGCACTCCGAATTGGTCTTCCCAGCCAATCGTCGCTGTTAAACACAAGGCGATGGGCGTCGTTCAGGAATTCGACCACGTGATCGGGGCCGCGCATGATGATGATGAAGCCGGGCGCCTGTTCGAACAGATTGATCTGACGTTCCGCGGCTAGGCGCTCTCGTCTTTCGGCAAGAAAGCGGTCCGTCGTTTCCGTGCAGACGCCAAAGATTCCGCCGACCTTACCGGTGTCCGACTGAATAACCGGGTTATAGGAGAACGCGAAGTGCGTTTCCTCTGGAGCGCCGTGCTTGTCGATCCGGATCTCTATGTCGTCCATGTGTACGGACTGGCCTTGGAAGACCTGATCGAACATTGGGCTGATCATGTCCCAGGCCTCAGCCCAAACCTGTTGGCTGGGCAGGCCGAGAGCAGTCGGATGCTTGCGGCCAAGGATAGGAATGAAGGCGTCGTTGTAGAGCCAGATTCGTTCCGCGCCCCAGACAACAAACATGGGCTGAGCAGAATTAAGGATCAGATCGACGAGCGTTTTAAGCTCTGTTGGCCACGACGACACGGGTCCGATCGGGGCCTCGCTCCACGCGCGCGACCCAATACGCTCAGCCATCTCGCCAGCGCTGCGAAACGCGGCGCCCGCCCTGTCCTGGTTGGATGCTGCCAAGATATCCCCCAATATCGAACCGGACAAAACGACGGAACTTGGTTTTGGTTGCATGGCCGAATCTCAGCGGGGTCGTTTTTTTCCGGCGCTGAAAATTTCACTCTCGCTACACCGAGTCGTTTTTGCAGCAAGGGAAGCCAACCTTTTCGCGATGAATATACCGCCGGTGACGCATCAATGGGTTTACAGACAAGAGCCTCGGTTGGGCTGCACGAAAGCAAGATCATCACTGCCGCAGTTGCCGGGTCCATCTTTGAGCCTCCCAATGTTGGGGCAGGCCTCAACGCTCAACAGGCAACTTTATTCCTGGGAGTGACCCGAGGTTGCGGGCTTTCTATTCGGTGCAACTGTCGGTCGCCTGGGTGAATCCGTTAGGTATCTGCATGCGAGATCTGACGCGTCGGATTGAGCGTCGCCAAGCGCTGTTTGGCTTCGGCGACCCGTCGCTGCTCGGATCTGATCCGGCCGCAAAGGGCCAGACTGAGACACACGCCGGGGTTTTCGTCGTTCAACAATTCGTTGGCGCGGTCGAGCGAACGTTCGGCACGTTTCACACGCAGGCGAGCCTTCGCCAATTCAAAAGCAAGAATTTCGACCATCGTTCCGAATCCTTTCGGTGCGAGGTCCCTTCGATAAACCAACCCCCGTTGACCGCTTTGGTTCCTGCGACCGTTTCGCAATCTCGGAACGCTAGCGGAATGAGAACGCTACAGTTGCGACTCGTGGAGCTTGCAATCGGGAGGTTCGGACCGCACCGGGCCACGATATCGCACCAGAGGAGCGGGACCGATAAGGTCGCGCATTGGTGGCTGCTCCGCTAGGCGCACGTCGACGTGGGCCGCCTTTCGGCTGAGCCAGGCCGGCAAGAGTTCTTGGAGAACCGATTTCAGGTAATCGACCATGCAAGGACAAGGCATGTTGCCTTATGCGGGTTCCACGGCCTGACCCGGCTCCTTTGCAGAGCCGGGTCTGTGATCTGCCAACGCGACGACAACTTCGCGTGGAAATGCGGCGGGCGCTGGCCCGTCTCGATATCAAAAATGCAAGCAAAACTCCCCGCTGGCTACTCCACAACAAAGCGTCATTGCAGCATGGTCATTACGGCCGTGAAGAGGGCATTTCTACAATTGCCCGAACTGCGGCCAGAGGGTCGATCAGCGCGACTTACGGATCAGGTCGTCGCCGTATAGCGCGCCGGGGATCGGTGGCCCGAGGTCGGATAGCTTCGCTTCGTCATACCGATCGAACTTTCAATTCGTATAAAATGCTCTGGAACTATTTTAGCGCGTGCTAATTGACTCGCAGTTATGCAGTCAGTGCATGCGTCTGAAGTTCATCAAGCCCATAGAACCCGAGCTCGCCGACACGCCGCCACAAGGCGATGAATGGCTGCATGAGATCAAGTTCGATGGCTACCGCACCCAGCTTATCAAGGATGAAGATGGCATTCGGCTGATCACCAAGAACGGCTATGATTGGACGGCCCGCTATATCCATCTTGCCGAAGAGGCGGAGGCGATCGAAGCTCAAAGCTTCATCATCGATGGCGAGGCCATCATCATCAACGAGGCAGGCCTGTCCGACTTCCACGCCCTGCAATCAGCCATCACCAGGCGTAAGCCGTCGCGCGACCTGTATTTGGTAGCATTCGATATCCTGCACCTGAACGGGCATGATTTGCGCAACGTGCCGGTGGACGACCGTCGCAAGATCCTACAGGAGATGATCCCGTTCGTCGGCCGCATCCAGTTTAGCAAGGCGATGCCTGGCACCGGCGACGCCGTCTATCGCCTGGTCGACAAAGCAGGGTTGGAGGGCATGGTCTCGAAGCGCAAGGACAGCACCTATCGTAGCGGGCCGACGATGAACTGGCGCAAGATCAAGTGCTATGCCGAAAAGGAAATGGACATTATCGGCTTGCAGCGCGAAGCCGGCAAGCCGGCCTTTGCCCTGATGGCTGACCGCGGCACAGGGCGCTATGTCGGGTCGGCGTTCATTACCCTGAACCGGGAAATGCGCGAACGGCTCTGGAAGCGTGTCCAGGATCACCCATGCACGGCGCCAAAGGGCATGAAGCGGCCAGCGACGCAATGGGTAAAGCCCGGGCTGATCGGCCGTGTTAAGCACTTGCGCGGCGAGGAAGACCTAAGACATGCCTCCCTGCAGGATTTCAGGGAAGAATGAGCAAGCGAGGGATGCGCGATTTGCGCTGACCTCTCTTGCTAGGAGGTGGATGAGGATTATATTCCTCCTGTTGCGGCGATCCCCTCAAACGGAGTTCGTCACCATGGCTAGATCAAAACCTCAAAGCAATTTTCTCAGGCCGAAATCGAGCGCTTTCTGGAGGCGGCGGAAGCGCTGCACAAGAGCATCGTGAAGCCCTTCATATCGCCGCATTGCGACCACTACCGGGCAACGCGCGTCTTTGCATGAAGTGCTGTTGAAAGCCGTGCGGGACGTGACCGGGAAGGAAGTTACCTTCATTCAATGGAACGGGACAGGTCCGTCTAAGGGCCCTACGGCTGGGTAGCGTCTAGGGCCCGATGCTTGACGGAACATTAGCAGCTTCGAATAGTTGAGTTCATGCTCGGATGTTGTCACTGGCATCCGGCGAAGGCTAGTGGGTCACACCTCAGCCGGCCCGCGTCCTTGGTCCCTCCATGGCGCGGGCTTTTATCGATCAGAGGAAAAGATGACCGACAAGGCGGCCACAACCTACATCGTCTCAGTTTTCGAGAAACCGCATTGGCGTACGATGCGGACCACGAAGGACAAGACTAAGGCGCTGGCCATGGCAAAGGAGATCGGCGACAAGGTGCGGGTCGAGGAGATGACGCCGAAGCCTAAGAGGCGCTAGACGGCTCTCGATGCCGCTGCAATCGGCGACATAAACTATGGTACCTGGGCGAGCTTTGAAGGTCTCGGGCTGCATGGGTGAAGAGCAGCACGATAAACAGAACGACCGCTGCAAACGCAAACCCGGTAACGAGAGCCATACAGGCCAACGTCGCCAGCGTCCGGAAGTTCCGTGGGTAAAATGGCCGGCGCCGTTGGGCTGGGAGCTGTTGGGCTGCGCGGCGCCGGCCAAGCGGACAATCAGGTCCGCCGCACCTCAGGCATGACGGATTCGCAAGCGTGTCGGTATGGTGCGATCACGTATCCGCTAGAGGCCGCAATATTCGCTTGCGCTAATATAAAAGTGACGTAACGTCACGCCCCAGCATCTTGGGGATGCGCAACCGTGGGGAAAGTACGATGAGAGTGGCTATGTTTTGCGCGGCGATCGTAATCGCTGCGTCCGGTGTCGCTGTTGCCAAAGAGAAGAAGGTAGTGGTCAGTAATGCTGCGGCCCTATGCTCTACCAAGCATTCGGCCAAGAAGCCGGTGCCGGAGCTGGACTGCAGTATGACTGGAACGGCCAAATTGCCGGATGGAGCAACGCCGGAAAAGCCGCGCCTCGGATACGATACCAATCCTTGGATTGTCGGGTTTTAAAGAAGCAGTAGGGCACCCAGCGCGGCCATGAGAAGTGAAGCGGCAGCGCCTATCAGATCGCGCTGCTGGTAGCGCCAGACGGCGCTGGCGAGCATTAGGGAGGGCGAGGGCGGCGACGTAGGGCGGCCGCCTATCGCTTTCACTTTACGAGACTCAGAAACAGGTATCCCGCCCGACCGATGCACGCGATCGAGCCGCACACCACCGTGACAGTCATCCAGCGAAAGACGTTGCCGATGCGCTCAAAAAGGATCGATTTCGGCGTGTCGTGAACGAATGGATGATTGAAATCATACCTCTCCTGACTCCAGGATTTGCCGTACGAAAGTACTAAAATAGGCCAAGCCGGGCGCAATGGCCGTGAAAAGGAGGCTGATGAAAAGCCACGAGAGGATGGCATTAAAGATCAGGAGATCTTCCGGGTTTTGAGACAGCCTTGCGGAGTTTGCGCTGTAGAATCCAAGTGCGGCAGCGACCCCGGCCGCCGCTGCAAAACCTGGCGCCTTCATGCCGTCTACGGCATAGGCTTGGATTTGCTTTATTATCGGTTTGATGTCATCTCTCCTAGCAGCGTGAGAAGATCCGCCGAGCATTACGCGGAACTTCGCTTTGACGGTGTAGCCTTGGCCGTTGAGCCGCCCTTGCTGGCAAAGCTCTGCGAAGAATCTCGGCCAAGTTGACCACGTTCTCTTTGGGCTTCGGCGCAGGCTTCGGCGGCGCCTTGACCTTTCGCTTTGCGTCGATCATCGCGATGATAGCGTCGTCATAAGTGTCTTCGAATTTCGAGGGGTCGAACTTGCGATAAGCATCCCAGCGATTTCGAGGAACCTGTTCTGACGTCGCGACGCAGGCTGGCCAATTGACGGTCGGCGTTGCCAACAGCGGCCCTCCGATCTCGCCGGCGGAAATGGACACTTTGTTCCAGCCGTTTTACGGGCGCGGGGAAAGCCAGCCAACAGGGTTTGGGGATCGGGCTTTAAATCGCCAGCGAGATTGCCAAGGCCTATGGCGGTCGTATCGACGTCTCTCACCTCGGCGAAACCCGCTTCACCTTCGTGATGCCGATAGACGTCTGACAACTCCGAGAAGATGAGGCTTTTCGAGCTGCGTCAATAGGCAGGCACGAGGCGCGTGTCGCGCAGCGGCAGGGCCATGATGAACTGCAAGCCGTCGCGATGAAAGTTCAATTCGACCTTGGCGTTACACTGCACCGCAACAACCTTTTCCAGCAGCGTCGTGCCAAACCCGCGTCGCTTGGGGAGCTCGACCTCCGGCCCATTCCGTTCTCGCCAATCAAGATTGACGATCTGCGCCTCGGCGGACGTGGCGACCGACCAGCGGACATCCAGGCGGCCTTGAGGCCGCGACAACGCGCCGAACTTCGACGAATTGGAGGCCAATTCATGGAAGGCCATCCCGACTGGGATTGCGATGTCAGCAACAAGCGCGACGTTCGGTCCCTCCAGGAGGATACGCGGCCTGTCGCGCGTCTCGTAGTGGCCAAGCTCGCTTTCAAGCAGTTTATGCAGGGATGCAGTCTGCCAATAATCGTCGGTAAGCATCGAATGCGTGTCGGCCAGCGAAACGAGCCTGGCTGAAAAGTCACGCATAAAATCGTCGACGTTGTCGCTCGACCTGGCCGTCGCGCCCATCATGGCGCGCACGTTGGCCAGGGTGTTCTTGACGCGGTGATGCAGTTCGCGGATCAGCAATTTCTGCCGGTCGGCGACTTCCTGCTTCTGTTCGATATAGGATTGGACCTCCCGTTGGCGGGCGCGGGCGCGCAGGGCGGAACGCACCGAGTTGGCGAGGCTCGACGCCAGGAATGGCCGTTCAAGCACGATCAGATAGCGGTCCAGAAATGCCAACCGCGCATCAACTTCGGCCCCTCGCAAGGTCAGAAGCACGATTGGAAAATCCGACCATGCCGGCTGGTTTTCAAGCCAGGCAGCGAACCGGCTTCGATCGGAACTGATCAGGGCCTCCTCTGCCACGACAAGGCAATGTGCCTCGTCCAGGAAGGGCACGGTTTCCTCCAGACTGTCGCAAACCCTCGAGGCAATCTGGTTCGTCTCCAGGATGGAGGCCGCGATCTTCGCATCGCGGCCGAGCGGCGCCAGCACGAGCACTCCGGGGCTGGATGACATCACGATGCCTTGTCTCTCAGAAGATCGCCCTGCTTGCCCTCGAATTCTGGGGATCCCATCAGGATGCCACGGAACTGTTCCAGCGGCTCGCCCACCGCCACTCCGGTAACACCGATCTTAAACTCGCGAATTGTCTCTTCGTGCGGCCCAACGCGTTTCTTGACAACCGAAATAGCGCGTCTCAACCGGCCTGCATTTTCGAAGAAACGTAGAAGCATGATGGAATCGCAGAGATAGGTCATATCGACCGGCGCGGC
Organism: Mesorhizobium loti; assembly: GCA_014189435.1. Lineage (NCBI taxonomy): Bacteria > Pseudomonadati > Pseudomonadota > Alphaproteobacteria > Hyphomicrobiales > Phyllobacteriaceae > Mesorhizobium > Mesorhizobium loti. The sequence goes on along the minus strand of CP050293.1, from coordinate 4,979,372 downwards.
CATTTGACCATATAGCCCGTGATTGGCCAGAAGCAGGATCGTCACAACAGCCTTCTGATTGAGATAGGTGAGAATCTCGTGCATCTGCAGCACCAGATGCTGTTCTTCCGACATGGCATTGAGGTAGCCGGTGAGGCTGTCGATCACGACGATCCGGGCATTGGAACCTTCCACAGCTGCCTGGATGCGCGAAGACAATTCTCCCGGCGAGAGCTCAGCAGGATTGACCGGCTCAAGCATCAGCATCCCGTCATCGGCAAATGGCTCCAGATCCATGCCGAGCCCTGCGGCGCGCGCCAGGAAAATGCGCTTTGTCTCGTCAAACAACAGCACCAGCACACGCTCGCCACGCATGAGTGCGGCGTGGCAATAGGTGCAGGCAATGGTGGACTTGCCAACGCCAGACGGCCCCATCAGCAACGTGCTGGTCCCGCGTTCCAAGCCGCCGCCGAGCAGGGCGTCGATCTGGTTGTTGCTCATGGCCGGGGAACCATCCTCTGCCATCTGATGCTCGGCTGCAACCAGCCGCGGAAAGGCTGTAACCCCGCCTGGGCGAATAACGAAATCGTGAAAACCGCCCCGGATCTGCACTCCGCGCATCTTGATCACCCGCAGCCGCCGGCGCTCTCCACCATAGATGGGCGAAAGCTGCTCCATCCTAATCACGCCGTGGCTGATCGAATGCAAATTGAGGTCGTCCTGCTCGCTCGTCAGGTCGTCGAGCATTAACACTGTCACATTGTTGAGCATAAAGAAGCTCTTCAGCGCCAACACCTGACGCCGATAGCGCAGCGACCCTTGCGACAAAAGCCGGATTTCAGAGAGCGAATCGAACACCACGCGATCGGGTTTGATGCGGCCAATCTCGGCCAAGGCAGACTGCACGGTTTCCCCGAGTTCCAGTTCGGAGGAATGAACCAATGTCTGGAGCTGTGACGGGTCGAGGCTAAGCTCCGGAGGCACAAGTTCAAGAATTTGTACGCCCTGCAGGTCCCAACCGTGACGGCCGGCAACCGAGAGCAGTTCGCGCTTGCTTTCGGACAAAGTGATGTAGAGGCACGTCTCGCCGCTCTTCGCTCCCTCGATCAGGAACTGGAGGCCGAGCGTGGTCTTCCCGGAACCTGGTTTCCCCTCGACTAGATGAGATCGATTTTTGGCGTAACCGCCGCGAAGAATGTAATCGAGGCCGCTGACTCCAGAAGCAATCGATGACGCATCGTCTCTGTCCACTTGATCCCCCAATGGCGATTTCAAGAACCAGTAACGGCGGCCCCGTTTTATGGTTCCGCTTCCGTCGGTTGTGGCCGTCGCCTGGAGCTTCCGTCGCCTGGATCTTTTGACAATTCGAAAAAGAGGGGCACTGTATTTTACAGCGCCCTTTTCAACTCCATAGGTATTGGCCTACCAGCCTTGCCGGCCGTACCAATTGGACCTACCCACCGCTCGGCCCACCCGGGTAGATCGATCACCCCACCCCAGTCCGGAAACGTTGCCAAGGTCCGGGCGTTCAATCGGAACCTGCCATGCGGTCTGGGTGGCAGTGATTTAGACATCGGCTAGAAAAGCCGGGCCGGACCGTTTCCAATCTGCCAGACCTCAATCTGGCAGACCCCAAATTCCCGCTGGCTTCGGCCGGCGGGCTTTTTTGTTAGCGGTCGGAACTTCGCTGACGGTTGCATGTTGCACCAGATGCGCAGGCGGGCTCTGCTGTCCGAGATTTATCCTCGCTTCGAGCCGAACACTGCCAGCGAGGCGAGCTTTCCCTCGCTAAGGCTGGTTATGTAGTTCTTGCGGCGCTGCACGAACTCTTGACCGAGCACGATCTCGTTGGCCTGCCGCTGCGCGGGTGAGGGCACGATGCCGGTATTTTCCCGCTTCAACGCCAGTTCGACATGCTCGCCGGTTTCGTCGATGACGTCGTCGAGCAGGAAACCGGCTTCGACAAAAAGGCTTTTCAGCGTGTTGCCGTCAACGAGGTGGCTGCCCGCGGGCGACACCGCCCAGGGCAGGGGATAGTGGGGATCACCACCCACCAGCACGGCCTCGGTCCAGATCAGTCTGCCCCGCGGCTTCAGCACGCGAAAGGCTTGCCCGATCACCGCTTCCTTGTCGGCAATGTTCATGCCGACATAGAAGCAGATAGCCGCGTCGAACGTGGCGTCGGCGAAAGGCAGCTTTGTGGCGTTGGCCTCGTGGAAACGAACCTTGTCGCTCAGCCCGCACAGTTCGGTCAGCCGGCGGGATGCCTCGACAAAAGCCGGTGTCAGGTCGACGCCGTCGACGCTGCAGCCATAAGTGTCGGCCAGGAACCGCGCCGGGCCGCCGATACCGCTGCCGATATCGAGAATCCGATCGGTGGACGAGGGGGCAAGGCGCGCCGCGTGGTCCTGCGTCGCGACCAGTTCGCGGCCATGCAGCTGGTCGAACGGATAGAGTTGCCTGGTAACGAGGGCATGGGCATCCGGCACCGCACCCAGAATGCGTTCGACGATGCCATCGCTGCCATAGTGGTTTGTGATATCGGTCAAATTACACCTCACGATTAGACATGCCTCATTCTTTCCCGCAACGATTGCGAAATCAATTCGGAGACGAAAAGGGCCGTTGGAGTAGAGCGCGAGTGCATTGGACGTAGTGGCAAGGTAAGTGCGATGAGCAGGCACTTCCGATTGATCGCAGGCGGGTGATTTCACGGCAAGCATAGGCGGTAGGCGTACGTATGTATGGGGTACATACCGCCACAATCGGCGTTTTGGGTGATCTGCTAAGTTCTCGAAAAGATTGGCTACCCACCGCCTAAAAGTGGACGTCGCCGAAAGCGAAGTTCAGTTCGAGGTTGCGCCACGAGCGGACACTCGTAAATCAACGCCTGCTATTAGTTAGCGCAGCACGAACTTCACCACCTGATCGTTTGCCGGATAGCATTCATCGCTTGTTTCGTAAGGCACCCATTCCGGCGGGGTTATGTTGCCTAGATCGCCGAAAGCGCGCTGCCGGTCAGCTTTCGACAAGCGAAGCGGATCGAGGCGCATGGAAAAATCGCACGCTGGCGTGCAATATCGCGCCCTTGCGTAGAAATGGCGTGAGGTGAGCCCTGGCGATCGACCACCAGGGCTCGCGAACACAGGGCCGATGGACCTGTGTTCGCTAGGCCGCTTCGGCAGCGATGTTGACTGCAGATTCCGCGAGTTCGGTGAGAGCCGCGTCGGTCTCTTTTTCTTCGCCGAGCGTCAGGTCCAACAGATTGACTGCCTCGGTCAGGCCGAGTTCCGCTGCCCAGGTCCGCAGCGTGCCGTAGCGCGAAATCTCGTAGTGTTCAACAGCTTGTGCCGCCGCGAGCAGGCCGGCATCGAGGGCAGGGGAACGTTTGTACTCTTCCATGATCTCGGCGCCCTCGTCGGTGATGCCCACGATGGCAGCACAGGTCTTTGGCGCGGGCTTCTTGCCGATGACTTCAAAGACCTCTTCGAGGCGCGCGACGTGCTCCTCCGTCTGGCCGCGATGCTTCTCGAAGGCAGCCTTCAGATCTGCGCTCTGCGCCGCCTTTGCCATCTTGGGCAGGGTTGCGAGGATCTTCTTCTCGGCGAAGTAGATGTCCTTGAGGGTATCGTGAAAAAGATCGTTGAGGTTTTTGGATGATGCTTTGGTTGTCGCCATCTCTTTTGCTCCTGCTGTTGTTGGGCCTCGTCAATGGGAGGCCGTCGTTAACAGAGTGTCCACCTTCCCGTTCCCACCCCACTCGAATTATGTGGGGTCGCAGCTTAGGGGCCGCGCCGCTGGAGTTCCTCGTAGGTGCAGGTGGCGACGATATCGCCACGATCATTGCGTGCGCGCACGGCCCATCCGACCGGCGTCTCCGGCTTGTCGAGCGCGTCTTTCCACATATCTTCGCCCGACCGATTGACCTCTTCCTGGACGGCGCCGAGGTTGGGCAAGGTGATGCCCGGCATGATCCTCACCACGCCCTTGTCCTGATACTCGAACGTATAGATGCCGCTCTCCCCCTGTGCGTGGTCCTCGTACAAGTCCGGGCGGTCGAATGCCACAACCTGCACCATCATCTGCTTGGCCGTTTCCACCAGCTCTTCGTCGGTGCGTGCCGCGTCGCCTGAGGCGATCGCCACGCGTATGGCCTCACCGCCTTCGCCAAGAAACTCTACCGTTGGCAAGGCGGGGTTACGGTGAACCAACGTATTGATGATTTCCATTTCGATGGCCTCCTGTTCGATCGATGAAATGCCTGTTCGACGAACTCGTTCCCTAGCGCGGTTGAAACTAGCCGCCGCCTCGGTCGCTGGCTCTGGCCGCCATAGCAGCGATGAAAGCGCGCCGGCGTCGCACATTGTTCGTGAGGGTCCATTGGCGAGCAGGACGATTCTTGCCACCCTTGGGCTCAAGCCGTGTCGGGCAGCGAACTCGTCCACGCCGTAGGGCTCAACGAACTCCGATTGCCTGGCTTCATCTCGACGCCGCCTTCTGTATTCGCAGTTTGGCTTCATCTTCGTCTCCCCACCTAGTGACCACCTGACCGATAAAAACGTCGACGATTTGGAAATTTCGCCGCTATAAATTAGCGACAGGTGATTTGGTTCCGGACCAAATTCATTTCCTTGGCTTGAATCGCATTTTTGTGGGTCAGTGGATGCGTTTGCAGTTCATCGAGCCGTTGAAACCGACCCTGGTAGAGAAGCCGCCAGAGGGTGGGACTGGGTTCACGGGGCCAAATTCGACGGTTAAGCGACTCCTTAGCTAGAGCGCATCATGCACTGTCGCTGGCCACTGTATGGGCGCCGGCGCTTGAGAGTGTCAGCGTACTCCGCCCTTGCCGGGAGCTATGCCATGGACGACGACTTAACCCCCACGTGTCCGCGCTCCATTTCCACGTCCTGCGCACATCAGTCGCTGAACTCCTCATCCCAGAAGCGCGATGGGCCGAACACGCCAACGCGATGGTGCGCCGACTCTCGGACGAGGTGCACGTTGATTTGCGGCATGATCGAATGGATCATTCGCAAATGAAGCCGTGTGTCACAGTGACTTGGCGAACGACAGCGGAAAGCGAGTAGCGGACCGATAGCCTGGTGGAGCCACGCACGATGGATCTGGCCACGCCTCCCTGGCTCTGGTCGAGCGTGGATGCCTTTCGGCGCACCTCCATATGGGAATTCACGGGGAGTGGGTCGAAATGATCCTATACGACTGTGACTTTCGAGAGGAGAGGCACCGGTAGCGCCGGCGGTGGCCGGGGTGCCTTCAGCACCCTCGGCAATGCGGTCCGCAATCTACCTGGCCAGCCTAGCGTTGTGTTGGCTAGGCGGCGCGAGGTGCCGCAGCGAGCTCGTCCGCGATAATCTGGCCCAGATCGGCTGAACGGTCGATCACATGGTTCGGTCTGAATGAAAATCGCACAATGTGCGCGCTCGTAGTCAAACCGGTTAGCACCAGCGCTGTCATCAGGCCCGATTCCAATCCAGCGAGCACGTCGGTATCCATCCTGTCACCGACCATAATCGCGTTGGCCGCGCTCACGCCTAGGCGGTATCGCGCCTCGACGTCGGGGTCGGGCGCCAGGTCGGGCGGTCAAGGCATATAATCTCGCGGTCCAGAATATTTGACCCGCTTAGTCTAGCTTCCGGCCTCTGGAAACCAGCCAGGAATATGCATGGCCTTCGATCATGAAGGCGATGCCGTTGCTACACCAATGGCTGAGTGGCACTTCATCCGGGCACGGTTTTGGCGGGGTCCAGGGAGAGGTGGACATCAGTGGTTATGTCGCAACAGTTCCACAAGGGTGCATTGGCGGAGGAGTGGATCGGAAATCCAACCTTCTCTGACCTGCCTGAACGCAGGCTCCGGAGTAGGGCACTGATGGGCGGCCGCCGCTTGATCTTGGGAAGAATCCTCCACAATCGCGCGCTGCCTATAGGCGTAGCCGCTCCGCGGGCAATTCCGAGTTATTGGAACTGTAAAGGGGCCTTCGATACCTTTGCAGGTCCGGAACCTCGGCTTCGGATGTGCGGAGGGTGCTGAAACGATCGCCGAGGACGTCCTGGATTTAGCCGCCGCTCTCGAGTTCGCCGGGGGAGCCGGCGTGCGCCAGACCACCTGATAGGCTTTCCGCCACATGGCTGGCGGTAACGAGGTTCTGCATAGTGCTGGATAGTTTGCTTATCATGCCGTTGAACCTCCAGCGGATTAGGCAGTGCCGATGCAACCAGATCATGGCTGAAAGGTTCTTGCTATTATTTTATACAGGCCCGGCGTCGATCGCCGGCTATGAGTGGTCATTTCATGGACATATCCGTTTCGCGAATTGCGGACTACAACATCGCGGCTGGCAGGAGTGGCTTGCTGCTTGTCCCGGACAATTATGACGCCTTCGCCGTGCGCGTTCTGGCGGCAAGAAGCGCCATTCGCACTCTCGACCTGATGTACTACCTTTGGCACGATGACCATACGGGTCGCCTGCTCCTGCAAGAGGTTTTCCGGGCCGCTGAGCGCGGCGTGCGGGTGCGCATGCTCCTCGACGACACCAATCCGCGCAAAAACGATTCCACCTATCTGGCGTTGAGCAATCATCCCAACATCGAAGTGAAGGTTTTCAATCCGAGCGGCATCAGGCCCGGCAGGATAATGCGTGGTGTGGAAGTGCTTATGCGGCTTTTTGCGCTCACGCGGCGTATGCACAACAAGGCCTGGATCGCCGACGATACGATCGCCATCGTCGGCGGGCGCAATGTAGGAGACGCCTATTTTGATGCGGCGGAAACCAATTTCCGGGATCTCGACGTGCTGCTCCTCGGTCCTGCGGTGCAGCAAACCGCTCAAATCTTTGATGCGTTTTGGGCTTGCAAGGAAGCAATACCGATTGGCGTCCTCGGTTCAGTTGCCGAGACCGCGCATGCTAATCTGTTTGAAAGAAGCGATGCCGATACCGCGTCAAAGCTTTTGAATGCCATCGGTGACCGCGTGTCGATTACAGAGTTCATCGCCGCAAGCAACGAGGTGCATTGGGTCGCTCAAGCGCGCGTGATTTCGGATCCTCCAGAAAAGGTGCGCGGCTGGAGACGACGGAGCTGGCTCATGAGGGAACTGCTCCCAATCATTCAGTCGGCACGCAATTGCCTTGAAATTGTATCCCCCTATTTCATCCCTGGGAGAAGGGGTTCCGCCGTCTTACTGGACCTGGTGGCGAAGGGGGTCGATGTTTCCGTTTTGACCAATTCCCTGGCGGCGACAGATGTCGCAGCGGTCCATGGTGCTTATGCAAACTACCGCAAGCGCTTGCTCAGGAATGGTATCAAGCTTTTCGAGCTTCAACCTTTCAGCCGTCAAGCGGTGATCTCTGTATTTGGCTCCAAGGGTGCCAGCCTGCACACGAAAGCGTTCACCGTTGACGACAAGACCGGGTTCGTCGGTTCCTTCAATTTTGATCCACGGTCCGTGTCGTTGAATTCCGAAATGGGCGTGCTGTTTGAAGATGAGAAATTGGTAGCTGAGCTTCGGCAGCGCTTTCAAGCCGAGATCGCACCGGAAGCCAGCTATCGGCTTGAATTGAGAAACAATGTTTTGCACTGGCATGGGTGCGATGAAGGCGAGCTCCAGGACTATACCCATGAGCCAGAGGCCGGCGTTTTTCGCCGAATCCTGTCAGCCTTGGTTCGCCACTTACCGATTGAGTCTCAGCTTTAGCCAGCACCACAAGAACTGAGTGGCGTCAGTCCACGTTTCAGCGCGCCAACGACGCTGGTCGTGATGCCCGAGGAGTGCCAATCCGTCCCATGACCGCGCCGAAGGATTGAAACCAGAAAGGATGGGCGAGCCTGCGCAGCGGTTCGTTGCGACCATAGTGATGGATCGCTTCGCATATGACGGCACCAAGGCGCGTCATGCGGTCGCCGAGCCCTTTCGGCACGCGCCCGCCATGAAGCGGAAGATCGGCACTTCCTGATCGTTGGGACAATTTGTGCGGCCTGTCCTGTTCGCTGCCTTCGACAGATAGTCATCCAACTGGCAAACAGGAAGCTGCCTCGGGCTATCAGTCGGCTACTTTTCCCAACGTATCGGCGACGACTGCACCACGCTTGCCCATTGGAAGCGCCGGACCCGTGGTCGAGTCGATCGCCGTCTGATGCTCCATCTCCGCATTGATTGCCGCACCAGCGATCAGGATGATGACCGAAATCCAGGTCCACATCATCAAGCCGACAACCGCACCAAGCGATCCGTATGTGGCGTTGTAGTTGGCGAAATGTTGCAGATAGAATGAGAACAGCCACGAGGCAGCGATCCAAACTGCAGTCGCGGAAAAGGCACCCCAGCTCAACCATCGCCATTTCGCACGCTCGCGGCTTGGGCCGAAGCGGTAAAGCAATGAAATTCCCGACAGCATTGCCACCATCAGAACCGGCCATCGCGAAACGTTCACAAGCGTCTCCGTCCAGGCATCAAGATAGAAAAAGCGCAACAGCGCGGGGACAACGCCAACCGCCAGCAGCAAAACGATGCCGATGACCAACGCCCCAACCGTGAACAGGATCGACATCAGATTCAGGGTGATGAAGGTACGTTTCTCGCTTTCCTCGTAAGCGATGTTCATTGCGTCGAATAGCGCCTTCATCCCGCTATTGGCACTCCAGAGCGCGATGGCCAGGCCGACGAAAAAGCCGGTGCCAAGCGCAGCCGGTTTCTGTGTGGCAAGGGCATGCAGCTGATCACGGATGAGGTCGAGACCTCCCGATGGCAACAGTCCGCCAAGATACGCGACATGGTCCGCAACGGTGACTGGATCGGCGACGAAACCATAGATCGAAATGAACGCCGCCAGCGCCGGAAACAGCGCAAGCAGGAGATAGAATGTGGCTCCGGCAGCGACCAGCAGAACCCGGTCCTTGTTGAACTCTTCCCAAAGGCGCCAGAAAATGTCCTTCCAACCGAGCGCCGGAATTTGCGACGGCCATGCTGCATTGCGCCCCCGATCCCCATGCTCCGACCTTAGCGCAGCCCTACTCGCTTCCGTCGTTGATTCCGCGCGACTGGCCGCTTCGCTATCAATTAACGAGGGCTTGTTGTCCATCGCGTGATGGCTCCGTTCCGTCTTGGAAATCCTGTCTTGGCTTTGGCAGAAAGCCTGCCGAGGTCGCGCCGTTGCGGGAAGTTGCTATGGCTGATCTACATTCAATTTTATCTCGAGTGCAGTCCTGACCACTACAGATCGACCTTGGCGACGTTGTCCTTGTAGCTCTCCTTAGGGTCGAACCCGAGCAGCATCTTGATGCCCGCCATCACGCTTGAGCCATCCAGCCAAATCTCTGCCTCCTGCGGATCGAACCGCAGCAACGCAAGCTTGGGGTCCTCTTTTCCGCCTTCAAACCAGGCAGCCACGAAGCGGTTCCAAAGCCGATCAATCGCCGCGCGGTCTTTGTCCACCCAGAGCTTCCCTTGCACGGTAGCAAACAGATCATGGTTCTTTGAGGTGAAGGTAGCGGTTACCTGGTTGCCGCTCCCCAGGCCCTGAACAAGCTCGCTGTCTTTTGCGGTGAAGAACCAAATCGGACCGTTTCGGTCACCCTCTAGCCCGTCCTATTCACGAGCGGCCTGGTTCCTTGCCGCTTGGCGTTCGGTCATGAAGGTGTGAGGCGTCTTTTTCACCGCAGCTGAGACTGGACTTTGGAACGCGCTGGAGGGTCAAGGTATCGGGTTCGGTGGGGCTTTGATGCCCCGGCGCTCATGGCCCTGCGGGCTGCAGCGTGATGGCGATCGTTCGGAACAGACTTGCTTCGGGACAGGCGGCGGCGAAGGCCAGACGGATGCGCGAGACGGTTTCGGTGACGCGGGCGCCGAGCTTGAGAAGCCTGAGCCGCAGTGTAGAGAACTCGGCGTTGCACAGATGATGGGTCGTGGGCACTGCCTCGCGCAGGGTGAGCATCAACCAGTATGCGGCGGTGTGCAGGACGAGACGGACCTGGTTGGCAATCGGTGAGCGGCAGCTGGTGCGGTCGGAGGCGAGCTGGCTCTTGTGCATCTTGATCAGGTTTTCGGCCTGGCCGCGGGCGCAGTAGATCACATCGTAGACATGCTCGGCGGAGCCTTTGTCGAGATTGGTGACGACGAAGCGGATGTCGAGGCCGAGGGTGGTTGCCTCGATGCGGGCGCAGGCGCGGCGTTCCGTCCTCCAGGATTTCGCCTTGTATCGGGTCTCGGCATAGCCGCGCAGCACCGGCTTCTGCTCGAGCGCGCGGCGGGTGCGGATATCGTCGGCGGCTTCATCAACGAGACGCTGGAGAACCTTGTTGCCGGGCAATCCGAAGAGGTAGTCGACCGCATTGTCCTCGCACCATGCCATGACTTGCGCCCGGCCATAGTGGCCATCGCCGCGGATCAGAATGCGGGTGGTCGGCCAGCGGGCGCGGATGCGCCGGACAAGCCGGCGCAGATGGCCGCGGATCTCCTTGCCCGCCGGGGTCCTGCCAGGACGCAGGATCATGGCGACCGGGCGTCCTGTCGCGGCGTCGTAGATGTGGATCGGCAGGAAGCAACGCTCGTCGTAATGGGCGTTGAACAGCGAGAGCTGCTGATGGCCGTGAACGACATCCACCGTGTCGTCGATGTCGAGCGTGACGCTTTTGGGCGGCGCGGCATAGCTCGACAGCCACAGATCGACCAGCACCCAGCCGAGCCGGATGACGGTGCGCAGGTCGGGCAGGTTCTCGAGGCGCGAGCATGTCGGCTGCGAGCACAGATCAATCCCGCTGTCGGGCAGCCGCCCGCAGGCGAGCTTGAAGGCCGGGTCGGTGCGCAGCCGGTCGAGATCGTTGGCATCCTCGTAGCCGCATGCGATCGCAAAGATGCGGGCGCGCACAATGTCGGCCATGGCGTGCGTCACCCGCGCTGGATCGCGCGGATCGTGGATCGCGGCGGCCAGCCTGTCGGCCAGTTGCAGGCGTCGCTCGGCCGCTGCCAAAAGCATGACGCCACCATCCGAGGTGATGCGTCCGCCGTCAAACGCAGCTGTGATCTTCTTGCGTCCAACGGCTGGAAATGAGAGCGGCAGCAACGTATCATCGGTCATGGCGGGTGTGGCTCGCGAGAGGCGGTGGCAGGGTTGGCTTAGACAACCGAATCCTACGCTAAATCAATCGCTTAGGCTACATCCGCCAACCTCTCAGACGCAACGTCGTGCATAAGACGGGCTAGCTGCGCCGTCATCGGTCGCGGGATCACTTTCGATCCATCGATGCCGATCATCATTGTCATGTCGGCCTTGAGGGACTTCCAGAACTTGGCTTCGAGTTCAGCAGGAGTCGGCATATGCACTTCCTTTCAGCATTGCGAAAGAAGGCAAACGACCGCGGGTCATGTCTGTTCCATTCAATTGAACAATGACGCATCTGAGGTCGGATGGTGCCGCCCGCCTGGTTAGCAAGTGCCTATGAGGTCGCTGAAACGAAGGTTATCCATGGATGAACTTGTTATTGTGCGATGCAGCAACGATATTGCTGCAAGTGCGTTGTGTGCGACGCCATTCCGGCGAGCAAGGATATCGATTTGCGAAACATCTCAGATACGATCGCCCGCTTGAGCGCCATGCGCGGTCGACCAGTCGCTTCCGCAAAGCACCGCGACGATCGACTGTGCGATGTGACCGGCTTTGGTTCCAATCCCGGTGCTTTGCGTGCACGCCTCTTCGTTCCCGAAAGTCTGCAGGAGGATGCACCGCTTGTCGTCGTCCTGCACGGCTGCACGCAGATCGCAGCCGACTATGATCATGGTTCCGGCTGGTCGCAACTGGCGGCCGAACAGGGTTTTGCGGTCCTGTTCCCCGAGCAGCAACGCGCCAACAACGCCAACCTTTGTTTCAACTGGTTTGTTCCTGGAGATATCAGGCGCGACAGTGGCGAAGCCCTGTCCATCCGTCAGATGATCGAGGCAGCGGTGGTCGCGCATGGGCTCGACCGCAAGCGCATCTTCATCACCGGCCTCTCCGCCGGCGGCGCCATGGCGACAGTGATGGTGGCCGCCTATCCCGAGGTTTTCGCCGGCGGCGCAATCATTGCCGGACTGGCCTACGGTAGCGCGTCAACGATCCCCGAAGCCTTCGACCGCATGCGTGGCCATGGCGGTCCGTCCAAAGCTGAACTCCAGCGGCTTGTGCGCGAAGCCTCGCCGCACAAAGGTCCTTGGCCGAAGATTTCGGTCTGGCAGGGCTCGGCCGACAACACCGTGGTGCCGTCCAACGCGGATGCCATCGTCGCGCAATGGCATGGCGTTCACGACGTGGGCACCAGCCCGACGCGCGTCGAGACAGTCGATGGCCAGACACGACAGGTCTGGTGCGACAGCAGCGGCCGAGAACTGATCGAGAAATATACCGTTGCCGGGATGGGCCACGGCACACCACTGAAGACGGCCGGCGACGATGGGCTGGGCGGGGCAGGGCCATTCATGCTGGATGTCGGGATTTCCTCGACACGCCATATAGCCTGCTCCCGGGGCCTCGCGAAGCCAACTGTGCGGCGCGCGGAGAAGACAGAGGCAGCCTCCACGGCGCTCGCCTCCCACAACGCGCTGAAGACCTACAACATCGCTGAAAAGCCGCGCGCTGTGCGCATCGATCCCGCCGCGGAAGCGCGGTCGGGTGATGCACGCGGTTCAACCGCTGGCATCACCAAGGTCATTGAGGATGCCCTGCGCGCCGCCGGTTTGATGCGCTAGCCATCCGCGCGCGGACGTTGGAACTCGCCGCGATGGCGGGAGTTGTGCTCCCAGCAATGGAGGACGAAATGGCGAAAGAGCCCACAACGAACGATTTTACCAAGCAGACACTGCACGGCAAAGCCTTCCAGGTGAACGAAAACAGCGTTGAAGGCGGAGAGCCGATCGGATCGCAAGCGCCGTTACAAGTGCCGCAAACCGAGAATTCCAGCAGCAAGCGAAATCGGACGAAGCTGCAGGGCAAAGCCTTCCAAGTTAACGAAAACACCGTCGAGGACGGAGAGCCAATCGCGTCGACGTCTCCCAAAGGCGTTTGAAAGCTCGTCGTTCCGACAGTGTGATAAGGGCGTCTTACTTCTGGAAGAGGGCAGGTCCAATGCGGTCCTGTCCTTTTTTGACTGAATCTGACCTTGGGAGCGCTGCTGGACTTACGACATTTTCACTTTCGGCTCTCGACCCCACAGGCGCAGTTCACCGAGCTCGCCCAGGAAGCCGGCAACGTCTTTCGGGCCGGACAACGAAATGACGCCCTTGTCCAGGCTGTCCGCGATGCCCGCCTTCTCCAACAGGGGCGTTGCCGCTTCGACGTAGCCGATGAACTTGCAATGCGCAAAAGCATCCGCGACGAAATCGCGAGCGGTCGATTCTTTCACAAGATCGGCGATGGCCGCCTGCGAGGGCAACAACGCCACCGCATCGTAAAGGACGGAGGGAGCGCCCGCGAGCATCTGATCCGCTTCGATAAAACTGCCGTCGCTGGCTTTGGCGCCGCCAACCTTGGGAGCGATAATCTCGAAACTGGAGCCGGCCTTGGCCAAGGCTGAAGTCAGTGCCTTCAGCAGTGCGGCGTCGGTACCGTCGGTGACGAGGATGCCGAGCTTGCGGCCCTTGAACTGGTGAGCCCCGTTTTCCAGGATGCTGAGCGATGGCGCGGCGCCAAGATCCTGGCGGGTGGCGACTGCCGCATCAGCGGGTTTTGGCATCGTCTTCAATCCAAGATCGGCAGCAACTTTTTTGGCAAGCCCATCATCGATGTTGAGAAGGTGCGCCACCATCCGTTCGCGAATGACCGGCGTTTTCACCTTGCTGAGTTCGAAGGTCAGGGCAGCCGCGATGTGTCCTTGCTCCGTCGGTGTCTGGCTGATGTAGAACTGCCGTGCCTGGCTGTAGTGATCGGCAAAGCTCTCGGCGCGAATGCGCTGTTTGGGACCTTCTTCGGGCTCGGCGAACGAACGGAACCCGCGCTGCGGCGACTCCCGCGGCCCTTCGCCGAAGGAATTGGGCTGGTAGTTCACCCGTCCCACCGGACTGCGCATGGCCATGTGGCCGTCCTGCTGGAAATGATGAAACGGGCACTTCGGTGCGTTGATCGGGATATGCGTGAAGTTCGGCCCGCCGAGCCGCTTCAGCTGCGTATCCAGATAGGAAAAATTCCGTCCCTGCAGCAGCGGGTCGTTGGAGAAATCGATGCCGGGTGGGACATTCTGGGTCATGAACGCGACCTGCTCGGTCTCGGCGAAGAAATTGTCGGGCATGCGGTCAAGCACCAGGCGACCGACCGGGATCGGCGCCAGGATTTCCTCGGGGATCAGCTTGGTGGCGTCGAGCACGTCGAAATCGAAGCTGTCGGCAAACGCCTGATCGAACAGTTGCAGCTGGAGCTCCCACTCCGGAAAATTGCCGGCCTGGATCGAATCCCAAAGGTCGCGGCGATGGAAATCCGGATCGGCACCGTTGATCTTCACCGCCTCGTTCCAGGCCACCGACTGCATGCCGAGCTTCGGCTTCCAGTGAAATTTGACGAAGGTGGATTCGTCCTTGGCATTGACCATCCGGAAGGTGTGGACGCCGAAACCCTCCATGAAGCGCAAGGAGCGCGGGATGGCCCGATCCGACATCACCCACATGATCATGTGCATGCTTTCGGGGGTGAGCGAGATGAAATCCCAGAAATTGTCATGCGCCGACTGGGCCTGTGGAAAGGCACGGTCGGGCTCTTCCTTGACCGAATGGACGAGGTCGGGAAACTTGATGGCATCCTGGATGAAGAAGACCGGGATGTTGTTGCCGACAATGTCCCAATTGCCTTCCTGCGTGTAGAGCTTGACGGCAAAGCCACGCACGTCGCGCGCCAGATCCGCCGATCCCTTGCTGCCGGCGACGGTGGAGAAGCGCACGAAGGCCGGCGTCTTTTCACCGGCGCGCTGGAAGATATCGGCGCGGGTGTATTTGGCCAGCGATTCATAGGTCTCGAAATAACCGTGGGCGCCGTAGCCACGTGCATGGACGACGCGCTCGGGGATGCGCTCGTGGTCGAAGTGAAAGATCTTCTCGCGGAAATGGAAGTCTTCGAGGACGGTCGGCCCGCGTGCGCCGATCTTCAGCGAGTTCTGGTCATCCGACACCGGGCCGCCCTGGGCGGTGGTCAACACCGGAATATCGCCTTCGGCCGTCTGGTGAAGTTCGCCGCCTAGCCCACGGATCAAAGCCTGGTCATGTATGACGGCTTGGTTGCCGACGGTACGGCGAGGGGACTTTGCCATGATGTGTTCCTTGAATGTGGGATCGCATCTCGTCACAATGCTGTGTCTGGCAAGCGGTTCCCCACGGTCGCTGATTAACTCCGCCGAGACTGGCAAGAGGTTTCGGGGTGGCGAGCAAAAAGCCGATGTGCGGTTGCATCGTCCTGTCGAGGAGCAATCATAACAGGCAGTACATGTGACAGAACGACGTTGCTGGAGCGCGCGAACCTACCGATCGTGGGGAAAGTGTTCAAACTACGGAAGAGCGATGCGCTTTGCCGCATAGAACTTCACGTGGCCAGCGGCGACATTAGATCATCCAGCATGCCAAGCGCCGAGCTGGGTTTGGTCGGCTGAAGAAGTCCCTGCCTGGAAGCTGCGTTCTTGAAAGCGTCGAAGGCCACTGCTGGCTTGCAAATTCCGTCTTTCGCAGCTGCCAGCAGACGAGAGGCTTCGTGGTATGTTGCGGCCTCCTTACTCCGCCATTGGCACGCCAGCGCTTTCTGGGCATCCGCGATGGATGAAACCACCATCGTGGTTCCGTCTGCAAATCGGATATTGAGAGGGACTACTCATGTGACCTGGTTCCCTGGGTGCCTCGGGGCGTGGTTTTCATTAGAACGGGCTTTAACGCCGAAGGTCCAAGCTGGTTGCATCATCAAAACGAAAGCCGAGTGGCAAGCGAGTCGCGCCAGCCGGTCGGCGATCTTGCGAACCCGTTCATCAGACATTAAGCCGGCCAAACCACGCATGTTCCGAGGCGCTTAAATCGCTCACACAATCTGAGCTTTGGAGGAACTTCTCCGATTCCGCAGCGTTCTGAATGAGTTGATCACCCCCAAAAGGAGCGCGCATCGTCATGGGAAGCACAAGCGACAAAGCGGCCGGCCTTGCAAACCAGGCAGCCGGCAACGTGAAGCAGGGCGTCGGCAAGGCCGTTGGCAATGACAGGCTGAGAGCGGAGGGCGCAGCCCAGGAAGCAAAAGGCAAAGTCCAGAAGGCTGTTGGCGACGTGAAGTCCGCGGTCAAGGACGCCACTAACAAGACGGCGGCAGCCATCAATAAGAAGCTGTGAGCTTCAAGAAGGGTCGGCTGATCTAGGCTGGCCCTTTTTCCGACGAACCCAGGCCAACGCTCCAACTCAGCTGCAACCCTTTCGAGCACCTCTCGTGGTTCGTCGACGATCACATCACCGTGGCTGACGATAACGCGTGCGAGGCCCGGTTCTTTTGCCCATTTGCGGAAAGCCCCAGCGAGCGCTTTCCGGTCCTTCACAAACAGCCATTTGCCAACTGGCGGCATCTGCGGACGATTGACACCAAAGCCCAGCACGCGTGCCATAATGTGAGCGCCAATCCCATGCGGATGGCGCACATTGGCGAGTATGTCGTTGACGACGAGGGTCGTCCCACCCTCACGGCACACAAGCAGCGAGGCCTCCTTCCCGGCAACGTCTGGTACTGACTCCATGCGGGACGGCGGGATCATTGAAGATATCTCCCGTGCCATCGACTTTGACGACTTTCTCCACGGCGTCCATCGCACCAGGAGCGCAGACAACCTTCGCCTTGGGATAGCGCAGCTTCCAGGGTTTGATGTCGAGCCGGTGAGCTGTACCCGGAACAATAAGGAAGGTGGGGTCGCCAAGGGCTTCGATTTCTCGCATTTCGGGCTCGGCGAGCGGGATGGCGCTCCAGATAGCGGTGCGCCGTCCCCTGAGCCTGACCACGGTCATCCGCCGAGGAAACTTGCCCAACGGCATTTGGATTTCGCCCGCAACAGTTAGCAGCCCGTCGTCGAGTTTTTCCAGCCGACCGTGCGACCCGACCTTCCACTCGTCATTGAATTTTGGCATGCGGACTTCTCGATTGGTTCGCATTCAACCATAGTTCAGCTCCAATTTCGTTCCGCAATGCTGCCGGTTGGCGAAGCTCGTGCGAAGCACCAGAGGAGCCGTGGCTCTGTTGGGCGTTGGATCTCGACTAGACATCATGAAACCTTTTGATCGGCGCAAGGGCGGCGCCAAGTTTGTCAGCGATATCGTGCTTGTCCCGCGCAAGGGCAAATGGAACCTGCTCACGCCCGCCTTGTGGGGCTCTGGTTCTCGGCGTGAGGTGACGTAGGCCGAGATGGCCCGGACGGAAAATTGAAAAGCAGTCCACGGGAACATGTGCTCTATCCGGAGCGGAATGTTCAACGATCGCTTCGAGGCGCAAGGCGGTCAAGAGCGCCTCTTCACCTGGGAAGTCCGCACTTAGGGTCCAGTGCCGGCTTGGACCTTCCGTAAGCCCAGTCGGCCGGCCTGCGCCAACTCACGCCAATCAGCCCTGCATCATGGAGTGCAAGATGGCCTGCATGTGCTCTTCCAGGTCGAGTTCGCCCCGTGCCTCGACAGTCAACAGGTAGTCGGCTTTGGCCCGGCGATCGCCTCTGCTGGTCGCGGGATAGGAACAGATGGCCAGCAATGCTTGTTCTTCAACTCGGTCTGCCGTCTTGCGGTCGTACCAGTTGCTGCCAGCTCGATGGACCCTATTGAGATCGGCATAGGCCGTTTCGTGGGTTGCGATCAGCGCATGCAATTGGCGTGAGGTATCTTTTCCCTCAGCAAACGCCGGTTGAACGACAGATGCGACGGCGGTGAACGCTAGCAATGTACGGCGGGTGACTGCGGCCATGCCCCTCATATCCTTGCCGGTTGACGACTGCCGGCACACCATAACACCGGCGCTGCGGCTCGTGGAGGTGGTCTGCGACCCGATCGCATTGTCTGCTGACAAAACCTCGCTGCTCCTCCGGTTGTGCCTGGGGGCTCAAAGGCCGCGACCAGAAGCGGCACTGCGCATGCCTCGGCGCTAGATCTAGGGGCGCACCGCTGGCACTCGATCCTCCGAAACGGGGACATTTTCGCCCCGAACTCAGGAGGCAGCGGCCGTCCCTCTAGGTTCTTCAAGGTCAATGTCAAAAACGCACACCAGCCCGGTCGGGTCGAACGTGATGGTGACGTTCCCTGCAGACGATGGCCCAAGAAGCCTTTCAAGCATTCGTGTACCGAACCCCTTCCGCTTAAAAGCTGGAACCGGCGGACCGTCCAGCTCGCGCCATTCTATTCGAACACGCCTTCGCCCGGCTTGCCCGCTTACGGTCCAGCATATCGAGACGGTTCCGTCTTTGCCCGAAAGAGCCCCGTATTTGATTGCGTTGGTAGTCAGTTCGTGGAAACCCAATGACAGCGACAGCGCCAGCGTGGGGGAAAGCCACACCGAGTCTCCTGAGAGTTGGAACCGGTCTGCATCTGCATGCAGTGAAAGGGCCGTCGTGACGACATCCCTAAGGTCGGCGCCGCTCCAGTTCTCTTGCGTCAGGATATCGTGCGCCTTGGCGAGCGAGACGAGCCTGCTTGCAAGCGCGCGCCCCGCCTCAGGCAAACTCGTCGCATTGCGCAGGGTCTGGCTCGCGATCGACTGCACGACTGCCAAGGTGTTTTTGACCCGATGGTTGAGCTCGTTGACGAGGAGCTTGCGCTGCTCTTCACCACGCTTGCGCTCGCTGATGTCGAGGCTGACCTGCACCGCTCCTATGACCTTGCCGGAGGTGCCTCGGATTGGACGCGCACTCGACAGAAGCGTGCGCTGAACGCCATTCGGAAGGATGTAGGCGAATTCCTGGTTGTCGGTCTGCTCGCCCCGCATCGCTCTGCTAAGCGGTCGATCTTCGCGGCTCACGGTGTGCCCACCCTGCAAAGCGATCGTGTCTATGACCAGGTCGGGGGTGCCGAAAGATTTGCGCGTGTCGGTAGGCAATCCCATGAGCTCGGCCGCAAAGCGATTGCGGATCACTCGGCGTGCTTGCGGATCATATGTGAACCAGACCGCCGCAGGGGCTGTCTCCAGGACGGCTTCCAGTTCGAACTCGCGTTCGGCAAGCGCGCGTTCAGCAGCGAGAAGCGCGTCAGCGATCACCGCAAACTCGGAGATCGCGGTCGACATGGCCGTGACGGGTCGCCCTTGCCCCAAAGCATCAGCGCGGTTCGCCAGATCGCGGGCCGCCTTCGCGAACCCCTTTCCGACCACGTAGGCAAGTGCGGAAGAGATCAACATCGCCACAAGGGCGAGGGCAGCGATCGCGGCTAGAGAGCGCCAAAGAGGTGCCTGGACGACCGACAGTGGCACGTTTGCTGTGTAGAACCAATTGGACGCGCCGGAGCGGTAGTAGCCGGCGAGCAGGGTCATGCCCTGGAAATTGCGGGAGGTAAAAGTGCCGGAGCGGCCCGCTATCTTCTCCAGATACTCTGGCAACCCCGGCTTACCGGTCATCTCCTCGTGGCGCGTAGAGCGCGCCACATAGGCACCGTCGCGATCACCAACGCCAATCGTCCAACCTTCAGGCACAGCCGGCATCATGACGTCGCGAATATGGCTGGTGGGAACGGAGATGGCGAGAAGCCAATCCTCGCCTTTTGGGCCATGCACCGGGATTGCGACATCAATCCGAACTTCGCCGGAGACGGCATAGACGCCGCTGACGATCGGTTGACTGGACTTGAGCTTCGCGAGATCCGATGTCGATAGCGGAGAGGCGGGGGGCAGCTCGGCGCCGTAGGGCATCTGGGTGTTGATCAGTTGATGACGACCCAGATCACGAAGCACGATGACGCGGCGCGTCCCTTGCACCAAGCGCGCCGCTTCCTTCTGAAACGCCATCAGGTCGCCGCCAGCCACAGCCGTGGATTTGGACAGACCTTCAACGACTGTAGCCAGGTTGGTGATTTCGCCTTCGACCACCAATGACACCTGACGTGCAACCTGCCGGGCCTCGCTCTCGAACCGTGCCCGTTCGTTGAAAGCATATTGGGCTAGGAGATAGGCGGCAAAGAGCCATACAGGCACGACCGCCGCGGTTATCAGGCCCAGCAAATACAATCGAGCGGACAGACGAGGCAATTTTAGTCCCCACTGTTTTGTGCGCGACTACAAACCTCACTCAGGCTAATCGCCTATTCCAAGGCTAGCACGACTGAAATTGCGTCCGCGAGTTGATGCGATTCGAAGGGCTTTTGAAGCGTCATGACTTCCTGGAAGCGCTCGTCCAGCCCCCCGCAAGCCATAGCCAGTCGCGAAAACGAAGGGAATGCCTCGCTCCTGGAGCAACTGGGCTACTGGAAAGGATTGCTCATTCGCCAAATTGACGTCCAAAACAGCGAGATCAAAAATTTCGTCTCGTGCCATCTCGAGAGCCGGGCCAAGTCGCATTGCAGGCCCAAGCACCTCGTATCCCAACTCCAACAACATGTCCTCGATGAGCATGGCGACGAGCGCTTCGTCCTCTACAACGAGCACTCTAAGGCGCCTTGCATCAGCCAATTGCGCACGTCCTCAGCTCAGCGGTGCTGACACCCTATCGAGCGAAAAGCATAATGAGAATGATAATCGGAATCGGAATTCCGAGCAGCCAAAGCAAGATGCCACGACCCATTTACCCTCCCGCAATCAGACAACGTCCGCCAACAATTCGCAGAACAACTATTCGTTCCCTGGCGAGGCGGCTGCCTCTGTGGTCATTTGACAGCCAAGAAAGATGTTTTCTTATTGTCTCTTCATGCAGAGGCCCCGCCACCTTGCGGCAGCGGGGGCTCGTTGTTCAAATTCGGCTGGCGGCGCGCGCGCGGTCGCGGTCGACCTCGTCGCTGGTGTAGTCGCCTGCGCCGGCATCGAAGCCGGTCCAACCGTCGGCCTCGTAGAGACTGCGGCGCTCACTAAGATTGACCGCGTTGGCTTGGCCCAGGATCTGCTCCGCCTCCACCGAAAGCTCGTCGGGCACCTTGGCAGTTACCAGCGTCCCCCCGCGGCGCACACCTTCTGCGTAGACGTGTGCATCGTTTTCCGGGACGCCGGAATCAGTCAGCGCACCAACAATGCCACCCGTCGCTCCACCGACGGCCGCGCCGACGACTGCGCCGGCCGCCGTCGCGGCAAGCCAACCCGCTGCCACAACCGGCCCGACGCCAGGAATGGCCATGATGCCCAACCCGGCTAGCAGGCCACCAGAACCGCCAACCAGCGCGCCGAGGCCTGCCCCGCCAGCGGCATCTTCTGCAGCCTTTGAGGTTCGATTGTCGTACCAATCGGTGGAGTTGTTGGCGACTATGCTGATGTCGGAATGCGCAATTCCGGTGGCCTCCAAATCGCCGACCGCGTCTGTTGCCTGGTCATAGTCGTCGAATAGCCCGGTTACGGTTTTCATGTCTTTATCTCCTTCTGTTTTCAGTTCGTGCCGGCAACGACGTTGCCTTGATAGTCGAGCGCAACGGCGGTGCTCTTGCCGTCCTTGCTGGCCTGACCACGCCAGATGCCCTGGTCATCCTTGGTCAACGCCGATACGTCTGAGTAACCGGCGTCCTGGATGCGGCGTTTCGCCTGGTCTTCAGTGAAGCTGTTTGCGCCGGGAACGGGGGCTGATGGATCGGCAGTGTCGGTGGTCGTGACAGCAGGCGTTGCTGCAGTGGTCTCTGTCGACTCCGTGCCCGCGGTAGCCGCAATCTTTTCGATCATGTCCTTGTGCATCTTGAGGGTCGGCAACGTCTCTTGCGCAAACGACTTGAGCGTGGCGTTGTCGCCGCCCTTGGCGTATGCCTCAAACAAGCTGACCGCATCAGCATGGGCGCTGCGCTGCATTTCGACGTAGGGCCGATCGAGCGGAGCCTTGCCTTGCTGGAGCTTGTCCAGTTCGGCCTTGTGCTGGGCGTCGACGTCGCTGGGGACCTTCAGTTTCTGTTCGCCGGCAAGCGATTCCAGCTTGGCGTTGGCCGCACCGTGATCGTCGATCATCTTTTGAGCGAAGTCCTTGACGCTCTGGTCGGAGACCTTGTCTTGGGCGATCTTGCTCGATTCCACTTCGAACATTCCGCCAGCTGCGGCCTTGTTGACGAACTCCTGCGCATTTTCAGCGGTGAAGGCCGGTGTAGCGAAAGCCATAGCAGTGGCAGTGGCCAAGCAGGCCATTAAGTGACGTGTTTTCATGGGTTTGTCCTCGTTGTTGCACGACTGTGCGATGAACGAGTAACCACGGTGCGCAGGCTTTGTTCCGGCGGAAAGGCGATATAGCGCTTGGGTAGATGCGGCTGCCTGAGCCGCCAAAAACGACGACCGTTTTTCGCTGGGATGCGCCTGGCGTGGATTTCAAGAATGCCTGCGACCTACCTCAGCGAGCGGTCGCCACAAAGATCCAACTGGGATCGCGAAAGCCTCACCTTGAGATGGCCTAAGAGGCGATCGAAGCTGCCTTCCAAGGGGAAGCGACCATCGACTGAACGATTTCCACGATCTCTAGTGCATAGGCAGGTTTGTAGATCACATGCCGCAGCTGCAGGGTTGCATGATCGCCTTCCAACTTGTCACCCTTATAAAGTGCGAAGGGTACGTCGCTTGCGGTCAAAGTCTCCGCAATTCCAACGCAATCGCCCGTCCCTCAGTTTCACATCCAGAATAGCCGCTGCTGGGCGATGAGCTGTCAGCCAAGCCGCCGCGTCCGTGCATAAATGCACAAGCGTGACGTCAAAACCTCTCTCTGCCAACGCTGCTTCGAACTCTATGCCTATTAAAACCTCGTCCTCAAGCACCAGGACGACCGGCATTGTCTTCCCGACCTGTTCCTGCAGCTTGACAAAAATTTCAGGCTGCTCTTGGCGCTTATTCATCTCATCTCGCCGGCGACCAGGAATGCTTTCGCCGCCGCATCGCAGGCGATGCGCGAGGGTCCGTTGGCAGCAAGAATGACCCGGGCTGCCTGCAGGGCTAAGCCATGTTTATTAGCGAAAACGGCGGCATCGAATTTCGGCCCCGGTTGAGGGGCCGTTCGGCGCGTAGCGACGACTATCCCGTTAACGGCAGCCTCAATGTAGCGGGCTCGCGCATCGCCGGGATCGCCCGGAAGGCTTTGCCGTATCAGAACCGGCTCCTTTGCGCTTGCGAGGATGGCGACGCCGTTCCACGTTTTCTGGCCTAGCCAGAGTGCGCCGTAGCCCGCCCTTTCAAATCTGTGGGCGGGGAAAGCCCCAATCCTCGGTTTTCAGCTCCTGTAAGCAGACTCCGTCCGGCTTGGCCTGCCGCATCCATGCGAGCAGGTTTTCCAGCCGTCGATTGATGTTGTTGATGTTGAACGTTGCGATAAGCATGCTCGACCCCCGCCGAACAATGATGAGGACGGTCAATCGTTCCCTGCCAATTGGTCTCGAGTTGTCAGAACAAGAATCTGCCCTAACCAGCGCTGAGTGCTCGGCTAGGACCGCCGCGGTGGCCAGAACCTTGTCGCAACGATCGTAAGAAAGCCTGTGATTAGAATCCAGACCTGTACTTCGCGCTGGGCGTCCTTGGGGTGCTTCGATATCTGCTGCGGCTCAGCCTTCTTTGCCTGCACGATCGGTTGAAGATCGGACCGGCTGCCTAGACGCACCGAGTAGGCCCGTGTGAGCTCGGCCCCAAGCAAGAAGATCTCCGAGGAATAGTAAACCCAGAGCAGCACGACCAGCAGCGCTCCAGCCGCACCATAGGAAGATGCAATCGCGCTTGTCCCAATGTACCAGCCGATCAGCGACTTGCCGATCGTGAAGAGGAAGGCGGTGACCACTGCGCCAATTCCAACGTCGCGCCACTCCAGGGATCGGTCGGGCAAAATCTTATAAATTGCGGCAAACAGCGCGGAAATCAGAACGAACGATACAATTGCATTTATGGATGCAAGAATGGTCGTCCCGAACGGCAAATGGGCATTGATGATGGCGCCTAATGCTGAAATGGCCGTGCTCGCCGCCAATGAGACGAGCAGCAGGAAGCCGAGTGCAGCGACGAGGCCCAGGCTGGCTGCCCGCGCCCGCACCAATCGCGACAAGGAGGTACCGGGGAGTTCAATCTTCCAGATCTTATTCAGCGAAAGCTGCATCTCTCCAAACACACCTGACGCCGTAACGAAAAGAGTGACGATGCCCACGAGAGTTGCAAAGGTGCCGGCAGTTTTGTGCGAGGCGCTTTCAATCGTGGCGCGGAGAAGGTCGGCGCTCTCCGAACCCATGACACCTGCAATTTCTGCCGACAACGCCACCTGCGCTGCTTCATGACCAAAGACGAGTCCGGCAATGGCAACAACGATCAGCAGTATCGGCGCCAGGGATGTAACGGCATAAAATGCCATCGCAGCACCGTGGCTGAGCGCGTTGTCGTTGATAAAGCCGACGATGCTTTCCTTGCCGAGAATCCAAGTTTGGCGTGCCAGGCGCATTTCTAATGCCCCCTGTTGTCCCTGTCCTAGAACTGTTGCCGCGCGACGTAAGGTCAAGGGACCGGCTCTTGCGGCACGCCCACCGTTGCGATTGCTTTTGGCAGCAATCAGGTCGTGAACCTTTCCCATCCGTCTGCGCCCAACCTGAATGAACAATGCGCGGCGGCAACGAACATGTCGCGCGAAGCCTGCCACTCCCGACATTCCAAATGGATTTGTGGGCGT
Organism: Mesorhizobium loti; assembly: GCA_014189435.1. NCBI lineage: Bacteria > Pseudomonadati > Pseudomonadota > Alphaproteobacteria > Hyphomicrobiales > Phyllobacteriaceae > Mesorhizobium > Mesorhizobium loti. Next base: position 4,954,641 of record CP050293.1, on the reverse strand, counting down.
TCGATATGAATGAGATTGAACGAATTGAGGGCCTGGCGACGGCGCATTAGGTTGCGCTCAACAAACTATTTGCTCATAAAAACGTTCCGCCACGACCTGGTTTCGGGCCTCTCCTTGAACCGGGATATCGCGCTTGCCGATCCGGAGCCGCGCGTGTGAGCGTTCGCGATGGCGGGCCAGGGTCATCGCTGATACTGATGGTGCCAACGCACAGCGCAGGTCCTCATATGACATCGGGTTCCGAAAAGGCCGAGGCGGTCGAGCAACTGCTCGATACGCCTGACCTAGCCACCGCACTGGAAAGCGACCAGTTCAAGAAATTCCTTGATCAGGTGCCGATTGCCATTGCCGTTTCGGATCTGAGCGCAAAGGAGCGCCTCGTATACGCCAATCCGGAATTCGAGAAACTGTCAGGCTTAGACGCCGCCAAACTTACCCGCCAGAACTGGGCGGCGCTTTCAGGCATCGGCATCCACCAGCAGAAGGATCGACCGCTTGACGAGGCCGTTGTCGAGGACACCGATTTCGTCGGCACATTTCGGCTGGAGCGCAAGGACAAGCCTGCAATTGTCGACGTCTATTCCAATATCATTGAGGATGACAACGGCAAGATCTGCTTCCGGCTGGTAGCGCTGATCGACGTGTCGGCCCATGGCGAGGCGGGGGACGCGCGCGCGGCGGAGGAGCGCATTCGCGAGAAGGATACTCTGCTGCGCGAACTGCAGCACCGGGTTAAAAACAATTTGCAGATGATTACTGCGCTAATTCGCCTTGAAACTCGCAACGCGACTGAGCCGGACCAGAAGCGCTTCGAGAGGTTGGCAGGGCGCGTGGACGCACTGGCTATCCTCTATCAGACGTTGTCTGCAGACGATCAAAAGGATGAGGTCGATCTCGGCGTCTATCTCAGCCAGATCGCGTCTGCTGTCATGGCCTCCCATGCGATTGAAGGCATTCGCCTTGACATGAAGGTTGATACCTATCCGGTGTCGATAAACGTCGCGATGCCGACAGGGTTGGTCGTCAACGAACTGCTGACGAATGCGCTTAAACACGCCTTCCCGGGGCGCGAAGGTGGCACGATCACGCTGCACAGCATCGTGAGCGGCGACGGTTGTCGGGTTGTCATTGCGGATGACGGGGTCGGCTTGCCTCAAGGCGAGACATGGCCAAAGGCCGGCAAGCTCGGCGCATTGATCGCGCGCTCGCTGACTGAGAATGCAAAGGCGGAGTTCGACGTCAAATCAAGCGCAAAGGGTACCAGGGTGACCATTGTTTTCAGGCGATCGGCCGCCACCGCGAACTGAAAATCCAACGGCCAAGTGAACGCTGCGAGAGAGCGTCGATGCCTCTGCTAATGACTATCATGAGGCGATTTTTGCTCGCCTCGGGACGAGGGCGCCGAAACGCACCGGTTCATCTAGCCCTTCGCTTTGGAGCGTGAGCTGGGAGCCAGCCGTTTGATACCTGGATCAATAGGCGGTTCAGATTGACGGTCGCGATTGAGATGCGTGCAGTTTTCATAGCTGTGGTCACGCGCTCCGCAGCAAGAACAGCACATGGGGATTTGATTCAATAGCATTTATCGAAATGCACGATCTGAATTCTGGTTCCCGGGGAACAGGCGTAGACTTTCGATTAGCAGGGCTAGGGCACTGCAAATCTGTACCCGCAGCCTCGGGTTCGCGAACTACGGCGTTGCTGATCTTCGGGTCTTTGATCGTGGCCATGGCAAAATCTCGTTCGAGCCGGCAACGAGCACGTCGTGGATTGTCCCCGAGACGTATGCTCGCACTTCACGCACCCAGATTCACGATAGGCTCGGACTGAAGGCTCCGGCGGGGGCCAAAGCCGATTTCGGTCAGGTCACAAAGGAGCCTTCAGGCTGTACCCGCGTTGAGGCGGTCAAGGATCATTTCATGAGCACTGACCCTATCAAGCGGAAAGAACCTGGAGCCGAGGAGCGCCGTGAACGGCGAAAGCTGCGCAGAGAGAAGCAGCGAATCGAAAATCTTGGACGGGCCGTCAAAATGCATGCCGCCCGCATAGCAGATAGAACAGCAAAGGGCGGGAGCCCCTTGTCGCGTTTGGACGCATCTGTCTATGTCGGCTGCTCGGGCTGGTTTTACTGGAAGTGGCGGGGGCAGTTTTACCCTGCAGATTTGCCGACAGGCGAATGGTTCGATCACTATGCGAAGCGATTCGATACCGTGGAAATCAATGCATCCTTTTATTCATGGCCGACGGTCACGAATGTCAAAAGCTGGCTCCGACAAGCTGGTAACCGCAACTTCGTCTATACGGTCAAGGTCTGTGAGCTGATTACGCACATCAAGAGGTTCAAGAACACCAAAACCCTGGTTATGGATTTTGGAATGATTGCCGATATTCTCGGCGAGCGAATGGGCTGCTTTCTATTCCAGCTGCCGCCGAGTTATCATTTCTCAAAGGCACGCCTGGGCGGCATTCTCGGCCAACTCGACCCGGCCCGGCGCAATGTGGTGGAGTTTCGTCACGCCAGTTGGTGGAACGAGACTGTTTACTCGGCCTTTCGTGAGACAGGCACAATCTTCTGCTCCTGCAGCGGCCCTCGTCTTCCGAATGTGTTGGTGCGTACGGCTGATGATGTCTACCTGCGGCTCCACGGTCCAGAGCGCTGGTATCGGCATGATTACACCACAGACGAACTGACGACATGGGTCGACAAAATCCGAGCCAGCGGCGCAAGAAGAGTTTGGGTCTATTTCAACAACGACTATGAAGGTTTTGCGCCTAAGAATGCTCGGGCAATGCGGCGCTTGCTGGTAAAACGACCTTCAGACGAACAACTAGCTCTGACTGCCGATGCACAAATGCATCCCGACTACAGGCGGGAGCGGCACGATTGCCGCCAGCCTGGTTGTCCAGCTGATGAGTAAACCTGGTCCTGCTGCCATTACTTGTTGGATCCCTTACGCATCTGCTAATACGCGCGCCTTGATCGTCAGGCGATGAGTCTCGGTCGGAGAAGGCGGGGTTGAAGGCTGGGGGATTTGGAGCCTTGATCCGCGTTCTGTATGTCATGGCAAATTGCGGCTCCGCAGATGGAACGGAACGCCACGCCCATGCTTAGCTGCCGCACCCCATCCCATAGAATATTCCCCGACGCCAGGAACCGCAGCTAGCCCGCGGAGTTCACCTTGACCAACAGGAGGAAAAACACCGTGAACACGCCCAACACCACCCCGTTCTCCGGATCCAAGCTGGCTGAAGACAATGAATTCCAAAACCAGTCGGACGCCGAACGTGCCGGCAAGAGTGCGGAAGCTTTCAGCAAATTGAAGACCAGCGCGGCGGAAACCGCGACCCACCTGAAAGACACAGCGGCTTCGGTTTCAAGCGACGCGAAGGACTATGCCGGCACTGTCGCCACCGATGCTGCCGGTGCATTCAAGGAAGCGGTCGAGACCAACAAGACCGCTGGTGCCGACGCAATCGCCAACATCGCCCACTCGGTCAAGGAAGCCGCCGACGGCATCGAAAAACAATCGCCTCAGGTGGCCGGCATCGTGCGTAACGCCGCCGAAGGCGTGGAGCGGATCTCGGCAGACATCAGGGATCGCAACGTCGGCGAATTGCTCGACTCCGTTACGAAATTCGCGCAGCGTCAGCCCGCTGCCTTCTTCGGGGTCGGCATCCTGGCTGGCGTGATGCTCACGCGGATCATGCGAAGCTCCGATAGGTCCTGAAGAAGAGGGAATTTCGAGATGGAAAATGGTGGCGACCGCCGTCCCTTCGGCAGTGTCGTCAACGAAGCGATCGGTCACTTCGCTTCGTTGATGCGCCTGGACCTGCGCGTGCTCGAGGCGGAAATGAGGGGAAAGACCGCGACGATCCTCTCTTCCGGTGCATGTGGAATGGCGGCCGCTATTTTGTTCATGCTGGCAGCCTTCGCCTTGGTCGAATTTCTGATCCTGGCAATGATCTATCTTGGTGTCGGCGCGATGGTCGCCTGTCTGCTCGTCGGCATAGTCTTGATTGGCGGAGGGTTTTTCTCCCTTCATCTCGCCAAACAGGCCCTGGTCGGATGGACCATCACTCCCGTCGAGACGCTCAACCAGGTGCGCAGCGATGTGGCCGCATTGAAACAGGGGATTCGCTATGGCTCAACTCAACGATGACATACGGGAGATCATGGTGCAAAGCCGTGCCGAGCGGCAGGCGCTGTTTGAGCCGGTCAGTGAAATCACTCGTCGTGTACAACGGCGACATTTGGTCGAGGTGTGCACGCACTACGCCAAGCACAGGGTGGCAGGTGTGATCGGCGGCGTCACGAAGGCCATCAAGAACAATGGCGGCACGGCGGCTGTCGTCGCCTTGGGCACAGTCGCAGTCTTTGACGCCGGCAGGAGGAGTGCTGAAGGCAGCACTGAGACAGCGAACGCCAAGCGACTCGAAACACCTTCTGGCGAACAGGACGCGACAGAGGTGATCGGTCCTCAAACGGAGCGTCCACAACAGCACGTCACGAACCTGTCACGTGCTAAGGTATTGGCCGGTTCCGCCGGAGGATTGTTGCTCGGTCATGTTATAGCCCGAGCGTTTGATCCAACCGCAAAAGAACAGGAACTGTTCGGGAAAGCCGCGGGCGAAGTCCAAGACGCGGCTTCCGAATTCATCAACCAGCATTCCCATGGTGCAAAAGTTGCAGCGGCGCAGGCCTTTGGCTTCGCCAGATACACCGCGGCTTTCCTGGTCATTTTGGCTGCGGCCAGCGACTATCTGAAGCAGCCTGTAGAAGACGGGCGCGACCGTTCGTCTGACGCCTAGAGCCGGAGCATTTCAACCAAGAAGCTCGACCGTGTCAACGCGACTTCGTAGTGGTGTTGTATTCCCGGTTCGCCGGATAGTCGATCTTGAATGTTTCCTCGGCGACGTGAACGCCCTCTTTCACGTTGGAGATTGTTATCGTCGTTGTTTGTCCCCTCTCGTCGGTAAGGCTCCATTTTCGTAGATCGAGTGATTTCCTGTCAAACATCATAGAAATTTTCGCATTACCGAAAGCTGACCTGTCGGCCAGCCTGACAATGACCAGATCGCCTTCCTCCGTGATCCCTTTGAAGCGTCTGCCGGAGAACTCGACGTTGTTGTCGAGCAGCAGCTTGAGTGGTGTCTTGGACAGGGCATAAAGCCGCGACGTCTTGAGCTTCTTGTTGTAAACGACCAAGGATTTGCCGTCAGCAATGACGCTGACTCCTGATTGGCCTGTATAGTTGAATCGGATCTTGCCAGGTCGTTGGAGATAGAACCTGCCACGGGTCTTTTCGGTCTTGGGGCCCGACTGAACAAAGTCCCCAGACATTGATTTTACCGATGAGAAATGATCGGCGATCGTCTGCGCTTCTACAGGGGCGGCCGAAACCGCGGGCGCGAGTTCCCCATTCATGGTGGCGCCCAGAACGAACCAAAACCCAATGATTTTGTTAGTTAGAACAGCCATGGGATTGTCCTGGGTCACGAGGGAAAGGCGCGTGATCGCAAGCGATCACGCGCCTCGATATCAATAGCCGTCCGGGCAGCGTGCAATGTAGACGCGTCCATTCCGATCGCGATACCGGCATTGGCCGGCCTCACTTGCGTGGCCGATCACAGCGCCGGCGATCGCACCGACTGCACCACCGACAACAGCTCCCTGCACGGGATCGCCGGCAACCGCGGCACCAATCGCGGCGCCACCGAGGCCGCCAACCGCAGCCCCCTGCTCGGTACGGGAGCACGCTCCCAGCGGAAGGAGCAGGCTCAAAACAAGTAGTGTCTTTTTCATTCGTTCTCTCCTGGGCTTGAATTAGCCGGAGATGAAATGCGCCAGTACGTCTTTTGATCCACGCTGCCGGGTCGTTTGCTTCAGCGTTTGATAATTCGGGCCACTGCAATCAAGATACACGCCCCGATGAAGCCTGCGACCAGGTAACCCAGCCAGCCGGCCAACGATACGCCAAGTAGTCCGAGGAGTAGGTTGGCAACGACGGCGCCCACAATTCCCAAAATGATGTTCATGAGCACGCCCATGTTGCTCTTCATAAACATCTCGGCCAGCCATCCGGCGATACCGCCGATGATGATCGCCGCGATCCAACCAACGCCAGGATTCTGCATGACTTTCCCCTTTTATCGAACCGCAATTGGGTCGACGGAGGAAACGTTCAAAAGCCAACTAAGTTCCAACCGGAAATCAAGCTGCAGCTACGGAAATGCGCGGTTTCCAACAACATGAAGCGATCATGGAACTTCGTCTCAAAAGGCTCGTTGTGCAATCGCAAACGGTGCCGCGTTCAGCCTCCCTGCAAGGTTCAGCCGAACGCGGCGTGCATCAACACTAACGCACAAGGAAACGTATCATGATCCGCAAACTTTTGGCTACCACAGCAGTAGCTACGCTTCTGACGGCTGGGCTATGGACCGCGGGTGCCAATGCCGAAGACGCTGCCAAACCCGCCAACACGACCCCAACCATGGCCGCTCCTGCGGCGATGGCCGACGGGAGCCTGGTTTCGAAGATCATTGGCGCCGACGCCTACGATAGCGCGGCGGACAATGCCGAGAAGATTGGCGATGTGAAAGACATCGTCCTCACCAAAGACGGCAAAGCCAAATTCATTATCATCGGCGTCGGCGGGTTCCTGGGCATCGGCGAAAAGAACGTCGCCTATGATTTCAACAAGGCCGAATGGGTTGAGAAGAAGGGTGAACGCTGGCTGGTCGCCAAGACCACCAAGGAAGACCTCCAGGCGCAACCCGATTTCGACCTGAAGGTCTACGACACGACTACGGCTTCGAACGCCACCGATGCCCCGGCTGTCACGGCCAACAGCGAACCGGCTGCGGCCACGACGGACAAGACAGCCACCGCCGCTATCGACAAGGCGGCGCTGACCGAGCTGCCGCTGGACAAGATCAGCACCAAGGATTTCATCGGCACCACCGTCTACGGCGCCGATGATGCGAAGGTTGGCGAGATCGGCGACGTCGTCCTGAGCGGCGACAAGAAGGTGGATGCCGTGGTTCTCGACGTGGGCGGGTTCCTCGGCATTGGCGAAAAGGAAGTAGCTGTCGGCCTGGAGAAATTGAAGTTCATGTCCGACAAGGACGGAAACCGCTATCTCTACACAAATTTCACCAAAGCCCAGCTCGAAGCACAGACCGCCTATGACAAGGGCACCTACGCCCAGAATCGCGACAAACAGCGCATCGTTATTAGTCAGTAACCTTGAGAATGGCCCGCGCCGGCAGGCCGGCGCGGGCCACACTCTTGCGGGTCTTTTGCAGCCTTTCAATTGAAGTTTGCAATAGGATTGAAGTTTGCAATAGGGAGTTAAGGCAATGGATAAGCGACTCAACAGCGTTATGGAGGCTCGGTGGCTCCTTGCAGTGCCGATCTCATTCGCGCTGACGGTCCTGTTTGCCGGTTTCATACTAACGTGAACCGTTTTCTGTTTCTCGCGGCAGACTTTCTATCGCGTCCACCCGGCTTTTATGCGTTGGTCGTGGCTATGGTTCTTTGCACGCTTTTGGTACCTTTCGGTCTCACGAATGCGGTCACCTATGCTCTGTCGGTTGCGGCCATAATCATCACCGGCGTCGTGCTAATCCAGGGCTATCGCGACACTGCTGCCATACACGCCAAGCTGGACGAGCTAATCATAGCTTTGGCTGAAGCGCGTAACGAGGTTGTGGGGCTGGAGCATGCGGAGCCGCATGTGATCAAATCCAAGCTCTCAGAACTCGAACAGGAAGCTATGGCCGACTCGTGAGCAAGCGCGTTTCCCGCGAGACAGCAGTGAACCCACTACCACGCACGCTTGCTCCCATCCTGGCCGGACAATTTTTGAATTTTTGTCCCAATCACAGCCCTACTTCACCTCACGCCTGGAGCCCCACAAAGCGCGCGTGAGCAGGTTCCGTTTGCCCTTGCGCGGGACAAGCTCGACATCGCTGACGAGCTTTGCCCCGCCCGCGCGCCGCTCCAGTGTGATCTTGCGACTGTGGAACGCCTCCAACTCGGCGCGATGCGCCACGCTGATGATGGTGACGTCAGGCAATTCGCGGATCACCGTTCCCAACCTTTCAGCGGGGCTTTTTTGTGCCTGCCGGAACCCCTGAGACACGGCGCAGTGCCAGCATGCCTCGGTAGCGGGTCCACCACACTGGCTGACGAACCCGACAAGCCACGAGCGATTGACGGCCCGGTAATTCAACTCGTTGTCAATGAACAGGTATTTCCGAAGCGGGTGTCAACCATAGAATCGCGCTGTTTATCCGGGGTCGGAACAGGACCGCGGCTGGCGAGTTCATATGCTGATCAACAGCGGAAAAATGCGCTGTGCAACGCGCGATAGCGCCCGCTGATGGAGGAAAACTATGGGTCTGGGTACCATTCTCATCATCATTCTGATCATTGCCTTGCTAGGTGGCTTCAGCGGCTTGGGCGGCGGGCCGTTCTACGGGACCGGCTACTACGGCGGTGGTGGCATCGGTTTGGTGCTGCTGATCGTGATCATTCTCGTTGTTCTCGGGCGCATCTAGCCCCCACTTGCAGCGATAGTTCGGCCCGCTGCGTCTCAGGCGCGGCGGGCTTTTTGTCGGAGCCGCCAGTTCGGCAACGGCTCCTCCAGGAGATTGTCATGCCCCGCAAGCTCGATCTCACAAGCGGCCGGCCGGTCTGGTTCGCCTACCGGGCGCCTGCGGTGCCCGTCGAAAAACTCGCGCGCGACGTGAAGACCGACGTGCTGATTGTCGGCATGGGCATCAGCGGCGCCATGATGGCGGACGCGCTGACGCGCTACGGCCATTCGGTGATCGTGATCGACCGGCGCGGCCCGCTGAAAGGCTCGACTCCGGCAACGACGGCGCTCGTGCAGTTCGAGATCGACCAGCCGCTGATAAAACTTTCGCGCATGATCGGCCGAGCCTCTGCGGAAAAGGCGTGGCGGCGCTCGCGGCTTGCCGTGCTGAACCTCCGTGGACGCATCGCCGAACTGGGCATCGACTGCGGCTCTACCTGCATCCAGTCGCTCTATCTCTCGGGCAACGCGCTCGGACCTTCGCAATTGCACGAGGAAGCGGAAGCCCGCAGGCAGGCGGGCATCGGTGCAACCTACCTGAGCCATGAACCATTGGCGGAAAAATTCGGCATCGACCGTGCCGCGGCCATTCTCAGCCATGACAACCTCGCGCTTGATCCACGCAAGCTCACCGCCGGCCTGCTGCTCAAGTCGCGGGCGCGCAAAGCACGGTTTTATGCACCGGTCGAGGCGACAACCATCGAGGACAGTCGCGACGAGGTCGTTGTCGGCAGCAGCCTCGGCCCGACCATCACTGCGAAACATGTGGTGCTGGCAACAGGCTTCGAACTGACCGACATCGTGCCGGCGACAGCACACCGCATCATCTCGACATGGGCGATCGGCACCCGTCGACAGCCGCGCAACATCTGGCCGGGCGCCGCCTTCATCTGGGAAGCATCTGAACCCTATCTCTATATGCGTGCGACAGCGGACGGTCGCGTTATCTGCGGCGGCGAGGACGAGGATTTCACCAACGAGGACCTTCGCGATTCATTGACGGCCGATAAGGCTGCACGAATCGCCGAAAAACTCGGGCGACTGTTTCCGCATCTGGACACCGGGCCTGAATTCGCCTGGGCCGGGTCCTTTGGCACCACGACCACGGGACTGCCCTATATCGGCGCGCTGCCGCAGCATCCGCGCCTTCATGCGGTGATGGGTTATGGCGGCAACGGCATCACCTTCTCGCAGATCGCCTCCGAGATCGTTTCCTCCGCAATTGGCGGCGCCGATGACACCGATACAGAGCTGTTCGCATTCGGTCGTTAGAAGGCGAGGCGTCAACTCTATCGCCCGTGAAATTCGAGAAAATGTACAGCCAAGACCGACCCCGGTGGTGTCAGGACATTTTCACCTTCGGTTCGCGGCTCCAAAACTTTGCTAGAAAAGTCGCGATATCGTTTGTGCCCGAGAGCACAAAGATTCCTTCGCGGCCCGGATTCGGCTTTGTCGAACAGCTGTTTCGCCGCGTCGACGTAGCCGGTGAACTTACAATGGGCGAAGGCATCGGCGACGAAATCACGCGCGGCCGACTATGTCAGCAGATCGGCGATGACCCTTAAGGAACTTTAAGAGTGGCCGGCCGCCGATCACTTTTTCACCGACTACGTCAAATGCAATAGCGTGACAGCTGCATAGAACATATCATGAACTTATGTCAGCAGTTCCTGTCCGCGAAAAGCTCGCAATCCTGTCCGACGCCGCCAAATACGACGCCTCTTGCGCCTCGTCGGGTTCGGCAAAGCGCGATTCGCTAAAATCCGGCGGCATCGGCTCCACCGAAGGCATGGGCATCTGCCATTCCTACGCGCCGGACGGCCGCTGCATTTCGCTCTTGAAGATCCTGCTCACCAATTTCTGCATCTACGATTGCAGCTATTGCATCAACCGCTCGTCCTCGAATGTGCGCCGCGCCCGCTTCAGCATTGACGAAGTGGTGAAGCTGACCATGGATTTCTATCGACGCAACTACATCGAGGGCCTGTTCTTGTCGTCAGGCGTCATCCGCTCGCCGGACGAGACAATGGGCGAGATGGTGGAGGTGGCGCGGCGGCTGCGGCTGGAAGAGAAGTTTTCTGGCTACATTCATCTGAAAACCATCCCCGAAAGCTCGGCTGAACTGGTCGAGAAGGCGGGGCTCTATGCCGACCGCCTGTCGATCAATGTCGAACTGCCCACCGATGAAGGTGTGAAAAGGCTGGCGCCGGAGAAGAAGCCGGAAACGATCCGGCTTTCGATGGCCAAGCTGCGCCAGAAGATGGAGGAGAAAGCCGAGCCGACGATGCGGACCAAGAAGCGCGAGCGCTTCGCGCCGGGTGGCCAGTCGACGCAGATGATCATTGGCGCCGACAAGACCTCGGACGACGGCATATTGCACACCAGCGCACGGCTCTATGGGAGCTACCATCTGCGGCGCGTCTATTATTCCGCGTTCAGCCCGATCCCGGATTCCTCATCGTCGCTACCGCTGCAGAAGCCGCCTTTGATGCGCGAGCACCGGCTTTATCAGGCCGACTGGCTGATGCGCTTCTATGGGTTCTCCCAGCCGGAGATCCTGGCCGGCAGCAGCGACGGCATGCTCGACCTCGCCATCGACCCAAAACTGGCCTGGGCGCTGCGCAACAGAGGACAGTTCCCGGTCGACATCAACCGCGCCAACCGCGAAGCCCTGCTGCGCGTGCCGGGCCTCGGCACCAAGGTGATCGCGAAAATCCTGGAGACCCGCCGCCACCGGCGGCTGCGGCTCGAAGATGTCGGGCGCCTGTGTCAATCGATTGCCAAGCTGCGGCCCTTCATCATCGCCGAAGGCTGGTCGCCGGGCGGGCTGACGGACAAGGCCGGGCTGCGCGACACCATCGTGCGCTCCTGCGAACAGCTGTCACTGTTTTGACCATGCAGCCGGCTCAGCTCAACCTTGCCCGTTACAGCGTGCAGCTAGGCAGCGAGACCGATTTTGCCGGCTGGCGCGATGCGGCACGGCGGTTAGCGCTGAACGAGGTCAGGCCGGAGGACATTAGCTGGCAGGTCGAGCTCGGTCGGGCTCTGCACGACAATAGATTGCCCGCTATTCCCAGCGGTGCCCGGCTCGACGTTCCACGCGCGTTCATCGACCATGCCGAAACGGCCTTCTGCCATTCCGACCCCACACGGTTCGCTTTTCTCTATCGGTTGCTCTGGCGACTGCGCACCGAGCCCAAACTGCTGGCCATAGCATCGGATGCCGACACCAGGCGCCTCGAAACCATGGTGAAAGCGATACGCCGCGACATCCACAAGATGCGCGCCTTCGTGCGGTTTCGGAAGATCGGCGGTGGCAACGAGGAGCGCTATGTAGCCTGGTTCGAGCCGGACCATTTCATCGTCGAGCGCAACGCGGCTTTCTTTGTCAAACGCTTCACCGGCATGCGCTGGACCATTTTGACGCCACATGCGTCCGCCGACTGGGATGGCGAAAGGTTGGCCATCGGCCGGGGCGCTGCCCAGGGCCAAGCGCCGGCTGAAGACGATACCGAGGCGCTGTGGCTGACCTATTTCGCGAGCATCTTCAATCCGGCGCGGCTCAAGGTGAAAGCCATGCAGAAGGAGATGCCGAAGAAATATTGGCGGAACCTTCCCGAGGCGTCGCTCATTCCAGAACTGATCTCGGGAGCGGACAAGGCCACCAAGGATATGATTGCCAGAATGCCGACAACGCCGGCGCCACACTACGCGAAGGTGCAGGCAAGGCATTGGCCGAAGCGTGAGCCTGCCAGGGTGGTGGAGGACGAGGCCAGAACTGTTTTCGAACTGCGCGAACTGGCGAAGGGTTGCAGTCGCTGTCCGCTGTGGCGCGAAGCGACGCAGACCGTGTTCGGCGAAGGGCCTGGCAACGCGAGGGTGGTTTTCGTCGGCGAACAACCGGGCGATCAGGAAGATCTCGCCGGCAAGCCTTTCGTCGGGCCGGCAGGCAAGGTGTTCGATGCGATACTGGACGATGCTGGGGTCGACCGGCAGAAGGTCTACGTCACCAACGCGGTCAAGCATTTCAAGTTCGAGCCGCGCGGCAAGCGTCGCATCCACTCCAAGCCGAATGCCGGCGAGGTCCAAGCCTGCCGCTGGTGGATTGATCGGGAATTCGAGCTGATCAAGCCCGACCTTGCGGTGGCGCTCGGCGCAACGGCGGCGTTGTCACTACTGGGCAACGCGATCCCGGTCACGACATTGCGCGGCCAGGTTGTCGAGCGCGAGGATGGCTTGCGCGTGTTCATCACGATCCACCCTTCTTTCATCCTGCGCATTCAGGAGCCGGCCGCCAAGGAAGCAGAACGAGAGCGGTTCCTAGACGACTTGAAGCAGGTGAAGAAACTAGTGACGGTTTGAGACTCTTTTGGTGCCGGCGGCGGGCTCGGCGTTTTTGGCACGCTGCAGGGGCTGCAGGAACAGCTTTAGCCGCTGTCCTACGCCAACGAGTGGATCACCAAGATAAACAGCTGACGAGCAGGTCAGACTAGCCTCTCGGATCATCGCCGACCAAATGGCCGGCGTGACTGACGAGGCGGACCTGATAACGCATTCAAGGCTGCCGCTGGGCCTGTAAAGGCGCGTTCGCTCCCACGCGCGGACAGGAAGCGTACTCCTTGATCCTGCTGCGGCGAATTGAGGACGCAACGAAGGTTCTGAACGCTACTTTTTGATGATGTTGCCGTGGTTCAAGTCGAAGGCTTCCGTGCGTCCCGCTTGCTTTTGAAAGTCATCCTGAAGCTCACCCCATTCGCCTATGTAGGCGCCGCAACTGCTGCAATGAATAGCGGTGTGCTCTTCGGCGTTTTCTGGGATATCCATCCGGATTGTCCCACAGGCTTTGCAGTCGAGTTTGTGATCTAGCCGCTTGCTGTTCATTGGTTCTGTTTATCGATCAGCCCGCGAACCGTCTACACGCCTATTGACGCACAGTCCCATCTGCTTTTCTCGCGTCGACCGGAACGAAAACAGCGCTCCCCCGTTCGGTTCTGGCATTGCCCAGGGGGTATCCATGCACGACCCTTTTTTGCAGTTCCAATTATCGTTGAGACCGAAGCGGTGGGCAAATTTCGTACTTTGAGCAGCGTGTCCGAGGCCGCCATCTTCATGATGGAGCGCTGGCCTGAATCGCACGGACCAAGTTACCGGGCAGCACTGCAGGCTTGCACGGGCCCCCTGACTACAGCCGAGGACGTTGGGAATGCTCGGCGAGCCTTTCTGGCGGCTGCCAAGGAGGTTGGCCTGAATGTGAAAGCTGTTTCGGTACAAGACGACCCTCCATTGCCCCGCTCACTCGAGCAGTCCAAGTCGTCCTACATCGGCGATGAGAAACGACGCGACCGCGGGGATAGGGAGGAGCAAGAGGATTTTCTCGTCCGATTCGTTGCGCGGGAAGCCGGCATCACCGAAGCGCAGGCTCGTGAACTGATCAATGTGATTGGCACGGATCGAGCATCATTGCTGCGAGAGGCCAGAATATTGAAGGCGCGGCAGTGATGAGCATGCGCGGGACCAACTTTCTTCACAAGTGGATTTCCAGCAATGTCCCGGAGACGGTCGGCGCCGACATCATCTCAGTCGCCGAGCTGACGCAAAAGCTGTTCGCCGACGCCAAGGCGCTCGGGATCAACAGCGCCGAGATCGAGGAAGATACGGGCAGCGTCTATGAGACGATTCTCGACGCGATAGTCCACCATGATGCCGGCCGATAATGGCGAGCGCTTAGCTCAGGCGTCGGGCCCTACGCGAGCCGCGCTGATCTTCGCGCCCCTGGCAATAAGAAAGGCGACGGAACATTAGCGAGTTCTAACAGTTTGTGCTTGCGACCTAGGAGATAAAAGCCAGACCATGCCCCAATCCTCCGTTGAACCACCGATACTGCCAGAGGGAAACCCAGACCGTGAGATCAACTGTGAAGTGGCCTTGGAAGCCGCGTTCGCGGCCTTGGTGAGGGCCTCGGAGGCTCAGGGATGGACGTCACAAGAAACGGCTACGGGTCTGCTTAAGATCGCTACGGAGCATGCCCAAAAGGTCGCAGCCACTGCTGCAGCTGCTGATGCGCCGGGGGCTGCTAACCAGGCAACGAAGGACATCAGCGAAAAGGTGCGGGTCGAGACGATCACCCCAAAGATAAAGCGTGACGGGCGCGCGCTGAAGGGCACCAAAAAATGAGCGTGCGCGGCGTCAACTTCCTCGGTAACTGGATGGCCGATCACCTGCCCAATGCCTTCACTGATGACCCAGCCGCGATCAGCGATCTTGCCGACCAGGCGATGAAGGCAGCGGAAGGGCAGGGTATATTCCCGGGTGAAATTTCCGAAGAAGTTGGCAGCGTATTCGAGGTCATTCTTGAAGCCATGCGGTACCGCGACGGGAAAAAGGGGGTTTACAACCGCTGGCAGGAATAGGACTGATTGTCCTCAGTGGGGCGACCTCCAGCGGAGTTCGCCAAAATGGCCAGGACCAAACTTTCCAAGCAACTTTCACAGGCTGAAATCGACCGCTTCCCGAGCGAGGCGGAACGGCAAGAGCATTGTCGGCCCGCTGCTGTAGCCCCAGCTGCGATCACTTCCAGCGCTTCTGGGAAAGTTGTCGCATTCATCGGATCTCCGCCCGGTAAGAATTAGTGACAACTTGAAACCATCAGAAGGCCCTCACAGTGGCGGGCGTTTTCGTTTGCGCTCGGAACTTCGTTCGAAGCGGCCTGTTGATTCTGCGGCAGCTAGTCCTTGAAACCTTCGGACTGCTGGCCAAGGGGTGTTCTTGGTCGGCCCGCGTTCTCCGCCAGAGGCGCGGGCCACAGGTAAGATACAGCCGGAACATTAGAGCGTTCAAACAGTTCTAGATGTGTGGGGTAAACACAACCCCCCGGCATCGTATAGGCCCGCCGCTGCGTGAATGCAGCGGCGGGTTTCGGTGTGATTGGGGAATGGAATGAGGAATGGATGATAGCTGCTCACCGCATCAATTCATGGATCACTACTAGGAAGCCAATGGCTGTCTGCGATAGCTGCATCGTGGATGCGGTGAATGTAACTCCGGCTCAAGTTGCGCAGATCACAGGCGCACTCGGCACCACCTACGATTTCGAGCGGGACAAGGGAGTCTGCGGTAGCTGCAGCCAATCCAAGACCGTCATCCGTGCAAAGTAGGGTAACCCCAGCCAGCCGTGAAGACTGTCGGCCGACCATCGCAAGGGTCACGACGTAGCCGGAGATGACGAAAAACAACCAGACCCCGGTCCATCCGAAGGGGAGGAGGTCGTTGTGCTGGGCTACCACGGCCGTCATTACGAAACATCTTAGCGCGTTGATCGATCCGACGCGGTTGCTGCCGCAGCCGCCTAAGGCTAGGTAGCGCTAGCGGAACCTTTCTCTGCTATGCCCGTTGGGTCGCACGGAAGGGACATCCGAATGGTTGATGAGCAAGGCAAGCCGCACGCTGGCAACAGCCTTGTTGTGCGCCGACTTGTCGAAGATACCGGCATCACGGAAGACCAAGCCCGCGAGCTTATCGCCTTCATTGGGGCGCAGAATTGGGCATCCATCTTGCGGGAAGCCCACATTTTGAAGCGAAAACCCTAGAGCCGACGACCGCCTCTAAAATCCTTCTCTCGATAGCGCCTGTTTCAACTCTTCCAGGGTCGTCCTGCCGGCGCTGAAGAGCGAGAATACGCGGCTTGCCAGGTTCTCGCGCTCAGGGCTGTCATGCGAGATGCCGATGGTCTGGCAATGCTGGTCAAGCGCTCTGGTCAGGATGGATAGTTGGACCGGGTTGGCAGTATGTTTGGAACTGCATCTGACACCTCCCACCCAGGCGAAAGCTTTGTCCCTTACATCATCCGTAAAGCCCTTTCCCAGCGGATGACATTCGCTAAAATAAATCTGGTGTCGGTTCATCGCAAGCAAATTTTAGTGCGGGCATTTCCGGCATTCAGCCAAAAACGATGAACCGCCAGACGGACGGAACATTAGCTCTTTCGATCAGTTTTGGTTCATGCTTCGGATGTTGTCACTTGGCATCCGGTGCAAGGCTGGTGGGAGCCGGCCCGCGTCATTGGTCCCTCCATGGCGCGGGCTTTTGCAAGTTGTAGCGGCGCAACCTATCTTCGCAACCTCGCCCAAGCGTAACCGGCCCACGCGGGAACGCCAGCGGCCTCAACGGCAAAGCGACGAACGACCGAGTCAGTGACCGCCTGCCAGACTGAAAACGACCGTGCCGTCATCGTTGCGAACCTCCACGGCCACGATACCATCGACCTCTTTGCGAATGGGAAAGGTCGCGAGCGCTTGGGCGCGAGCAGCTTTCTCGGCGTCGAAGGGAATCTGTTCAACGATACCTTGCCTACCGTACCAAATCAGCGTGTAGGCCATTGTTGGGACACTCCTTTTCCAGGCGCGTGCACCGCCAAAACAACCTCTATAACCTTGGCTCGTGCAGCCAGCCGGCTAATGGCTTTGTATAGCCGCAAGAGAACAACGGCTAAGTTAGCTTCTAGCTTGCCATTGTGGTTCGCCAGCCCTGGTGTCACTGGACGCCTCACTTCCGGATCATCCAGCGTAGCAGCGCCGGAGCGGCAGGGGTGTGCACGTTGAGCGCGCATATCATCACTGTGGGATGGGCGGGCCAGTCCGTTTTCGCGAGACCATCTTCGGCAACAAGTAGGCGGACGGCCCTGCGCACCGCGCGTCGATGGGTATCTGAACAATTGGCTTTTGCCATCTGGATCACTCGCCCGCAAAAGCAGGGTGGTCTTGGTTCAAATTCTGAGTTGGAGCGACGAGGCGGCAGATCAGTCCGCTGGGTGAATAGTCGATCTCGACGCGCCCCCCGAAATCTGCCGATAGAACGCGATTGATGAGGCGAGTCCCAAAGCCCTTCTTCATCGGTGCCGTGACCGATGGGCCGTCTGCCTCTTTCCACTCGAAGTGAAACATGACCGCATCTCCCTCACGCTCCTCCCGCCAGGAAACGTGAACCGTGCCCCGGGTGCTGGAAAGCGCCCCATACTTGGCAGCGTTCGTCGCCAACTCATGGGTGGCAAGGGCGAGCGACAACGCCTGCTTCGAGCCCAAGGTGATGTCTGGGCCGGATATGATGAACCTCCCTTGCCCGGTCCGGTGAGCTTCAAGTGCGTCGTGGACAACATTCCTTACTGACGCCGTAGCCCAGGCGTCGGCCGTCAGAGTGTCGTGGGCCTTTCCGAAGGCGGCCAAACGCCCGTGGAAGGTCGCAAGCGCAGATGCGGAAGGAGTTCCACGAAGGGTCTGCCCGGCGATTGCGCTGACCATTGCCAGCGTGTTCTTAACTCGGTGCTTCAATTCCTGATTCATCAGTCGTAGATGCTCTTCGGCCTGGACGTGGTCAGTGACGTCGATCCCCTCGCAGAAGATGCCCGTGCTCTCCCCGGTGGTCAGGCTGATCGGCTGATAGACAAAGTCGACCACTCTTGTCTTGGTAAGCGCTTCGGCGTCTCCAGCAAAGATGAATGGTACCCGTCTGCCGACATGAGCGACGCCTGTTCGATAGACCTCATCAAGCAATTCGAAAAAGCCTTGGCCCTCCATCTCCGGGATCACTTCGCGCACAGTTTTCCCGACGAATGTTCGATCCCCCACCAGGCGCTTGTAGGCAGCGTTGGCGATTTCGAAGATATGGTTCGGACCCTGGAGCACCGCTATGAAACCGGGCGCTTGCTCAAAGAGTTGCTCAAGGTAGCGAGTGTGATCTTCCAACGCCTCCTTTGCCAGATGCCTCTCAGTAACGTCGTTGCAGATGACCAGGACCCCACCGACCTCGCCATCGACATCAATCGGCCCGTAACTATACGTCCACCAGACATCCTCACGCTTGCCGTGGCGGGTCACCGGGACCAAGGCGTCCTCGTCCCAAGTCGACCCTTTTCCGGCCATAACGAATTCAATTTGAGGACCGATGATGTGCCAGATTTCAGCCCAACAATCCTTGCCACGGTCTCCCAGGGCGCTCGGATGCCGTTCAGGCCCTAGTGTCGCACGGTAGGCATCATTGTAGAATTGGATGAGGTCGGGCCCCCACCAGATGAACATGGGGTGACGCGACTGGAGCATCAGCTTGACGGTTGTACGCAAACTTTGGGGCCAACCTTGAGGTGGCCCGAGGCCGGTCTTGTTCCAGTCGTAAGCTCGGGTGAGCGAGCCCATCTCCCCGCCACCTGACAGGAAATTGGTATTCGACGGTGGATCACCGATCGGCGCAGTGTCTAGAAGGTCGTTCAACACGCAGCCTCCCTTGCAGGCGAAAGCGCGAAGCATCTTCGAACCATCAGCTTGCCGTGGCGATGCTGAGGGCGATCCACATTACCCGCTGAGGCAGGCTCTCACAACACTCTTCCGAATGCCACAAGGCTGGATCCGCGTAAGCGCTCCCATCTATGTGACAGCTGGGCGTAGTCGCATTGACGATGTGCGTCGCTGTGAGAGTGTCGCCGTCCATTTCTTCGACATGATACTTTGGCAACATGCGCTCCCGCGTTCGGTGCAATGCGGAACGCGCATCCGGCAGCTTTGTTATACAGGAGGGGACCGTGCGCTAGGCGGCGCGCGGTGTGGGCGCGAGCGTAGTGGGCCGCTGTCTTAGTCAGCATCGTTGCTGGTCTCTTGGTATCGGGCAAACGCATGACGTCCCTGGATGCTCCGATAAAGCCAGAGACCGGAGCGGCCCAGGTCAAAAGTGAGCCGATACGTCCGCTATGGTCGACAGACACTGCGAAAGCCGCGAAAATGCATCTATCTATTGCCCGAACCGGCCGAGGCGATCAGTCAAGTCACGGTTGCTGGCAAAGCCGTGATCCTCGCGCAGCCGCTGGCCGATCATCTTCACCAGCGCCGGATTGTCGGCGAATTCCGTATGGTTGAAGCTGTCCGTTCCCTTGAACTTCGAGAGGTCGACAACCGTCACGCCGTAGGAAGCAAGATCGGCGGCATCATTGTAGTTGCCGACGCGCGGCAGCGAACCGGCAAGCAGGGCAGAGAACGCGAGAACCCAGTCGTGATGCGACAGCAGCAGGATGAACGGCTTGTCGGGCTTGCCATAACGGCGCATCTGGCTCTTGAACACGTCGACATCGATGTCGGGCGCGGCCAGCACCACGTCGCCGAGCTTGCCGCCAAGATCGCGGTCGCCGGTGATGGCCAGCTCGCGCAGCGTTTCCATGGTGACCCAGGTACCAAGCGAATGCGCGACAATGTCGATGCGACGGGCGCCGGACTGTTGCAGCATCCTCAACGTCAGTTCCAACTGATCGCGGGCCACGCTGGCACTTTCCTTGTCGTAGACATAGTCAGTGGTCTTGGCGCTCGATGCCCAGGAAAACAGCACCGGTGTGCCCGGATAGCCGGAGTCATGGACGATCTGCGTCAGCCGATACGCCTCGTCGTGGATGAAGTGCCATCACCCCGATGTTTTCTGCGCGGCTCTCCTCAACGCCCAGCCGATGGGTTTCTACGCGCCGGCGCAGATCGTCCGCGACACCCGCGATCATGGTGTCGAAGTGCGTCCGGTCTGCGTCAACGCCTCTCGCTGGGATTGCACGCTCGAGCCCACCGAAGATGAGGAGCGGTTCGCGGTTCGCCTTGGCCTGCGCATGGTGCGTGGTCTTGCCAATGCCGATGCGGCAACCATCGTCACCACACGCGCTGATCGGGCCTTCGCGTCGGTCGATGATCTTTGGCATCGGTCTGGTGTGCCCGCCGCCTCTCTGGTCGAGCTCGCCCAGGCCGATGCGTTTCAGCCGGCTTTGTCGCTGGTCAGGCGCGAGGCGTTGTGGGCGATCAAAGCGCTGCGTGACGAGCCGTTGCCGCTGTTTGCCGCTGCTTCTGCGCGCGAGCAGCAAACGGTGCCGGAGATCCAGGAACCGGTCGTGGCATTGCGTCCCATGACATCGGGCGGCGAGGTGGTCGAGGACTACGGGCATGTCGGGCTGACCCTGCGCGATCATCCCGTCTCCTTCCTCCGCGCGGATCTGCGCCGCAAGCGGATCGTCTCTTGCCGGCAGGCCATGCAGGCGCGCGATGGCCAGTGGCTCGAGGCAGCGGGCCTCGTGCTGGTTCGGCAACGACCTGGGTCGGCCAAGGGCGTCATGTTCGTCACGATCGAGGATGAGACCGGCATCGCCAATCTGGTGGTGTGGGTGAAGGTGTTTGAAAGGTTTCGCAGAGTGGTCCTCGGTGCCGGCATGATTGGCGTCTATGGGCGCATTCAGCGCGAAGGCGAGGTGGTTCATCTCGTCGCCCATCGGCTCAGCGATCTGTCCGTCGATCTGGCCAGCGTTGGCGAGCGCGATGCTGCCTTTCCGCTGCCGCATGGCCGCGGCGACGAGTTCCATCACGGAAGCCCGACGCCCGACCCGCGCGGGCTGTCTAAGGGGCCGAGGCCAAGGAATATCATCGATCCCTATCTTCACATCGACCAGATCAAGGTGAAGACGCGGGATTTCAAGTAAATCAAGAGGGAGATGGCCAGCCTGTCAGAGCGAGCGGACCCGAGATCGATCCTCTTGTGGCACCTCCAGCCAGGACGTGCTTACGTTCTCGAAAATGGGAGGACGACATGCTCAGGCTCATGCATGAAATGAAAGCCAAGAAGGCGGCCCAGAAAATGCTCGCCCAGATCGTGAAGCATTCCGTCCCCTCTCGGGGTCCGGTGAACGTCGGCTTCAGAGGTGGCAACGTCGATCGCGAGGTGTTCTCGCATGGCGAAGGTGAACTTTGGGCTTCGATCAGCCGGACGATGCCGAGATTCCGAAATTCTGGAATGCGTTCGGCATTTTCGCCGAACGGCCCGTGCAGCACATCACCGTGGAGATAAATGTCCCTGCCCCTAGCAATAGCTGGCAAGTCGCCGGAGCCTTCGCAGAGGATGAAGAGACGGGCGAGGTCTATTCGATCTACCCTGTGAGAGACTAAATCGATATCAGCCAGCCAGTTCCCTTGCGTCCGATGCCGGTTGCGCCGCCTTTGTAGAGTTCCGAGAAGCCCTTGCCCCTGTCAATCGCTCCCTTTCCGGACGGTTTCGACGACAAGCGACCCCTCAGGAAGCGGCCGTAGCAGTTCCGCCTCTGGCTTCGTCAGATAGATCCATGCCGCCCAATCCGCCGGCTGCAGCACGACAATTTGGCGATCGTGAATAGGCGCGACGTCTGGACCGGGTTCGGTCGTCAGCATCGTGAAAGCGGGAGGATGATTGCCCTGGCCCTCACGCCAAAGGCCTGCGATCGCCATAAATGGCGCACTCTTGAGAGTGAAACGGTGCTTGGCTTTTGGGTATTTCTTGCCGGTGAACTCGAAGAAAGCGCTTGCCGGAATCAGGCAGCGGTTGCTGTTGGCGAAGCTTCGCCCTTTCGAACGGAAGTTGAAGACTGGCCCGCCTTTGCCGGAGGGCGGAAAGCTGAAATTCATTGGAACCAGCTCGATCAGATTGCCGGCCGCACGCATGCGCGTCCACTATCTTCTGGAGCCTGGTTGGAAGGCCGATACCGCCATCCAGGGCCTCGGCCGCACGCACCGGACCAATCAGGCGCAGCCGCCGCTGTTTCGGCCGATCGCGACCAATGTGAAAGCCGAGAAGCGTTTCCTCTCCACCATAGCCCGCCGCCTCGACACCCTGGGCGCCATCACGCGCGGGCAGCGCCAGACCGGTGGGCATGGGCTGTTTCGGCCAGAGGACAACCTGGAATCGCACTATGCGCGCGCTGCCTTGCGCCAGCTCTATCTGCTGGTCGCCCGCGGCAAGGTCGAAGGGTGCTCGTTGCAGCGTTTCGAGGACATGACCGGGCTGAAGCTGATGGACGATAGCGGCATCAAGGATGAGCTGCCGCCGATCACCACATTCCTCAATCGCCTGCTCGCACTCACCATCGACCTGCAGGACATCCTGTTCGCGGTGTTCGAGCAGTTGCTCACCGCCAAGGTGGAAGGCGCCATCGCGGCTGGCGTCTATGACATCGGGCTGGAAACGATGCGGGCCGAGAGCTTCGTCATCGCCGAGCGGCGCACGATCTACACCCATCCGGGCACCGGCGCTGAGACGCAGCTCCTCACCATCGCCCAGCGCCAGCGCAATCGACCCATGTCAGCCGGGGAGGCTGTCGCCCATCTCGACGAGCCACATGCCGTTCTCCTCATCAACGAACGGTCAGGCCGTGCCGCCGTGCAACTTCCGGCGCCCTCATTGATGCTCGACGACGGCGAGATCGAGCGACGGGTGCGCCTGATCCGGCCAATGGAGCAACATCATGCCTCACTGCGCATGATGGAGGAGAGCCACTGGGGCAACGCGGATCGCGACGCTTTCGAGGCGGCGTGGAGCGCCGAGGTTGCTGGCATCCCCGCGTTCTCCGATTCGACCATCCACATCGTCGCGGGCTTGCTGCTGCCGATCTGGAAACGGCTGCCCAACGAATCGAGCCGCGTCTATCGCCTTCAGACCGATGACGGCCAGCGCATCATCGGTCGCAGAGTTTCGGCGGCATGGGTCGCCAGCGCACTCGCAATCGGCGTGAACACGTTGGCCGCGCAGGATGCGAGAGCGGATACTGCCATCGCCGATGCTTGTGTCGGCGGTGGAGGGGAAACCCGACGACTGGACCACACTGCCGCCGCCCTCCTGTCGGCAGACCGCCGAGGCCACGGCGGCGCCTCCGGCCAGGGATGACGACCCGACCCAGTCCGAGCGTCGTCGCCAACCTGAACTCAGCCGTGTCGAGCCGGCCGTGGAGCCTGCGATCGAAAACGAATTCGAGATCGATCACCCCGACGACATCGAGGACGAAGTTGCTCGCAACCGTCGACTGACGCGCCTTATGCAGGGCATTGCTCGACAGGCATCGCTCGACCCGGGGGACGGCGTGGATATGTGAGGCTCCGATGGCGAAGCAACCTCGCAAGCAGCGCCTGTCCGTCTATCTTGACCCGAAGGTGATGAGCAGGCTGGCCGAACATGCGGCGCGCCGTGATTTTTCTCGGTCGCTCGTCGCGGAGGCGGCCATCGAATCGTTCCTCTCGCCCGATGCCGCCGAGCGGCAGGAGGCGGCGATTACCAAGCGACTCGACCAGCTCGATCGTCGCATGACACGCCAGGAGCGCGATCTCGCAATTGCCGTTGAGACGCTCGCCGTTTTCGTCCGCTTCTGGCTGGCGACAACACCGGCTTTGCCCGAGCCCGCGGCGCAGGCTGCTCACGCCAAGGCTGGCGAGCGCTATGACGCCTTCGTCACCGCGCTCGGCCGGCGCCTGGCGAGAGGACCAAAGCTGCGGCAAGAAATCAGTGAGGACATCGACGCCGGTCTCGACACGCCCAGGACCGGCGTGCCCGGGCGATAGCCGGACGGTCGGATCGCGGGCGGCGCGGATCGACGGATCGTCGGCTGCAGGCCCATTGTTCAGGCCTCGGAGATCAGCGCGAGGTTTTTCAGATGTGCGTCAATCGCGTCGGCGACGGCGGATGCAACGGGGAGCGTCTTCTTCGCCTCCGGCCATTCCTCGCGGAATCGGGTGACCGTTTCGCGCGCGGTATCGACGACCAGTTTCTCAGGCAGGTGCGCCTTCGCCGCGAGGTAGCGGAGTTCGTCGAGCGAGAGCTCGCGCATGCGCTTGGTGCGGGCATATTTGATCGCGGCGAACTCATCTGGGATGTAGGGAACTGTCGACACGAAATCATAGGCTGGAGCGAGCACTGCTGAGCGCCGATCGGGATAGATCACAGACCAGTTCTTGAGGTGCATGTCGGCATTGCCGATCAGCGTGTTGAAGACGAGCCGGCGGATGAACTCGCAGGCGCTGTCGTCTCCAGCCTCAACGCCAAGCACGGTCGCAATGTTGCGTGCGCTTGCGCGCTTGTATTTGTCGTCCGGCCATACGCCGAACACCTGGGCGAAATCCTCGATATGCACCGGACCGTCGCCGGTGCGGTCGAAGCGCCGGATGGCGAGTGCCTGGCCCTTCATCCTCCGCATGCCCTCGGGAAGGCCGTCGATCGCATCGACGTCGAGGAGTTGGACCTCTGGCACATCCATGCCGAGCCTGGCCGCGAGACTCATCATCGAGAATTCGTTTTCGGGGACGCCGTCGTAGAGCTGTGAGGGAAGCTTGACGATCCACGAACCGCCGACGCCGTCAGCGGGGATCGTGAGCCCGCCGCCCTTGCCGGTGTTCTGCACCGCCGAGAACTTCAACTGCACGCCCGCGAGTGAAAATCGCAGGGCATTGGTCCGACGCGCGCGACGTGCTTCCGCGTCGCCTGCGTCCTTGAGGTCTGGCCAGGCTTCCGCGTCAGCCGGCACGATGGTGAGCGCGCCGGGAAGGTCGCGGCCGAGAATCCAGAGCAGGAAGAATTCGCGCTTTTCGCTGACGCCAGCCCGTTCGGCAAGGTAGGTCCGCAGCGGTCCTTCCGGCAGGAGGTTCGCAAAGAACGGAGGCACCCTGACATTGACCGGCCGGAATTCGGTCAGGAGCTGCCCGAACTGGTCCTTGAACGACAGGCTGAGCGTCGGCCGCTCGGGATTGTCGATATAGGCCTTGTCGAAGGCAAACAGCGTACGATCGCCCGCAATGAGCGTGAGCGTTGCGATCTTGTCGCCATAGAGGCGAACGTCGAGGACGGAAACGTCAGGCATCCTCGTCATCCTCATCGAGCGCGTAGGCCGGGCGCGGCGCTTCTGGGAGCGCGTGGGCGATCCTGTTGCGCAGTGATTTGAGTTGCCGCGAGGCGAGGTCGATGGCCGAGAGTGCCCTGGGGCCGACCGGTAGTTTCATCAGCCTTTCGGCGATGGCGCGCAGCGCCTCTAGATCGGTTCTACTTAGCCGAAAGTTCGCAAGCTCGCGCAGTGTCTGATCGAGCCCCCCAAAGTTGGCAGCGTCGGGATGGTCGCGGTTCAGCCTTGCAAGGGCAGCGTGGGCGCGATTGAACACCACGGAGCGGTCTTCGCCGTTGAGCGTTGTGTAAGCGTTGCTGACGATGGCCTCGACCGCTGCCAGGGCCTTGCGCGGAACGAGGACCAGTTCGTAGTCGAGCGCTCGTGCGAGCTCAACCAGGCTTGAAAGCCTGAGGTCGGTTCCCCCGCTTTCAATCTTCGAGATATGGCTTTGCGGAACCCCAACGCGAGCGCTGAGGTCGCGCTGGCTCAGCCCGCTCTGCTCGCGGGCGTTGCGGAGCGTCTGGAGAATTTCGTCCGTCGAATAGAGCATCGATATGCCTCTACATATCGTTTTCAAAATTTGATATGCGTAAATATATCATTTGGTGGAGAACTCTTCAAGCACCGATATGTAAAAACATATCGCACTGCTGCATCGATATGTTATTATAGATCAGACCTTCCCAGCCTGTCTAGCCCAGCAGGAGAGACTTGGAGGGTGGCGTCGCCAACACGACAACGATGTTGAGTCGGCGCCGCGGCTACAACGGAACAGGTCTGGTGCGAAATCCGCAATCTGGGCCGCCGGGCCGCACCGCCGACCGCCTGTATTTGCACGCTACGCTACGACGCCTCGATTAAGGTGTTGAATCCACTCGAGATGCGGCTCTCTTAATCATCCCCGTTCTGGGGCGTTCATCTTCCCCCGGGTCGCAACGGGGACAGAATGGCAAATTCGCATCACAGCTCAGAAGGCCTCGCGCGCGGCGCACGCATGTTGCGCACAGCACTCGGATCTGCGATCGCAAGCTATCTCGACGACGCGGGCATCGTCGAAGTGATGCTCAATCCCGATGGGCGTTTGTGGATCGACCGGTTGTCCGAGGGGTTGTCCGACACAGGAGAGCGCCTGTCGGCAGCTGACGGCGAGCGCATCATTCGCCTCGTCGCTCATCATGTTGGTGCCGAAGTCCATGCCGGCGCGCCACGCGTCTCGGCCGAGCTGCCCGAGACGGGGGAGCGGTTCGAGGGGCTTCTTCCTCCCGTCGTCGCAGCGCCGGCCTTCGCGATCCGCAAGCCCGCCGTCGCGGTCTTCACCCTTGAAGACTATGTCGCGGCCGGGATCATGTCGGTGCGCCAGGCGGACGCGCTGCGCCAGGGCGTTGCCACCCGCGCCAACATTCTGGTCGCTGGCGGCACATCCACGGGCAAGACCACGCTGATCAACGCGCTGTTGGCCGAAGTGGCCAAAACCGCCGATCGCGTCGTCATCATAGAGGATACGCGCGAGCTGCAATGCGCCGCGCGCAATCTCGTTGCGATGCGAACGAAAGACGGCGTCGCGTCGCTCTCCGATCTCGTTCGTTCATCGCTGCGCCTGCGCCCCGACCGCATTCCGGTCGGCGAAGTGCGCGGAGCCGAGGCGCTCGAACTGCTCAAGGCCTGGGGCACCGGCCACCCCGGCGGCCTCGGCACGATCCACGCCGGCAGCGCCATTGGCGCGCTGCGACGGATGGAACAGCTCATCCAGGAAGCCGTCGTCACGGTTCCACGCGCGCTGATCGCCGAGACAATCGACCTGGTTGCCATCCTTTCCGGCCGCGGCTCCGCGCGCCGGCTGTCCGAACTCGCCCGTGTCGATGGCCTGCGCCCGGACGGTGATTACCATCTCGCGCCAGCCGTCATCGAAGGTGACGAAAGTTCGCCCCTGCTCATCCAAAGCCCCGAAGGAGAAAATCCGTGATCCAACGCCTGCGCCTCGCGCGCCATCGTCTTCCAATAACCATTTCCGTCGCCACGCTGTCGCTGGTGATCGCCGCGCCCGCCCATGCCGCCGGCTCGTCGATGCCGTGGGAACAACCGCTGCAACAGATCCTCCAGTCGATCGAAGGCCCGGTCGCCAAGATCATGGCGGTGATCATCATCATCGTTACCGGCCTGACGCTCGCCTTCGGCGACACGTCGGGCGGCTTCCGTCGGCTTATCCAGATCGTGTTCGGCCTGTCCATCGCCTTCGCGGCATCGAGCTTCTTCCTGTCGTTCTTCTCGTTCGGCGGCGGAGCGCTGGTCTGATGGAGGGCGCTGTCGAACAGGGCGGCTCAATGCCCGATTATACCGTGCCAGGCTATACGGTGCTCGTGCACCGCGCGCTGACCGAGCCGATCCTGCTCGGTGGCGCCCCGCGCGCCATTGCCATCATGAACGGGACGCTCGCGGGCGCCGTCGGGCTGGGGCTGCGTCTGTGGCTCGTCGGCATCGCCATCTGGGCGATCGGCCATGTTGCCGCCGTCTGGGCCGCCAAGCGCGATCCGCTTTTCGCCGACGTCGTTCGCCGGCATTTGCGCATCCCGGCGCATTTCACGGTTTGAGCGAGGACGCGCCGATGATGAATCTTGCCGAGTACCACAATCGTAGCAGCCGGCTCGCCGACTTCCTGCCCTGGGTGGCGTTGGTCGGCGCCGGCGTCGTCCTCAACAAGGACGGCAGCTTCCAACGGACCGCGCGCTTTCGCGGCCCCGATCTCGACAGCGCCGTGCCAGCCGAACTGGTCGCCGTCGCCGGCCGGCTCAACAATGCCTTTCGCCGTCTCGGCTCCGGCTGGGCGATCTTCGTGGAGGCGCAGCGCCATGCCTCGACCCGCTATCCCGACAGCCACTTTCCGGATGCGGCCTCCACCCTGGTCGATGCGGAGCGAAAGGCCGGCTTCGAGGAGGCCGGCGCGCATTTCGAGTCCAGCTACTTCCTCACTCTGACCTATCTTGCGCCAGCCGAAGACACCGCCCGAGCGGAAGGCTGGCTCTACGAAGGGCGCGAGAAGAAGGGCCTCGACCCCAATGAGGTCCTGACCGGGTTCGCCGACCGCAGCGACCGCATCCTGCGTCTGGTCGAAGCGTTCATGCCGGAGTGCTGCTGGCTCGATGACGCGCAGACGCTGACCTATCTGCATGGCTGCGTCTCGACCAATCGCCATCGTGTCCGCGTTCCCGAAACGCCGATGTATCTGGATGCCCTGCTGGCCGACCAGCCACTGACCGGCGGGCTCGAGCCGCGGCTTGGGGCGTCGCATCGCCGCCGCGCTGCTAGCCGCACCCGTCGCACTCGCACCGATGGTGGCGACACCCGCGCACGCCCTCATCGTCTTCGATCCCTCCAACTATACGCAGAACGTCCTGACAGCGGCGCGCTCGCTCGAGCAGATCACCAACCAGATCACCTCGCTGCAGAACCAGGCGCAGATGCTCATCAACCAGGCCCGCAATCTCGCAAGCCTGCCGTTCTCCTCGCTGCAACAGCTCCAGCAGTCCGTGCAGCGCACCCAGCAATTGCTCGGCCAGGCGCAGAACATTGCCTATGACGTCCAACAGATCGATCAGGCCTTCCAGCAGAAATACGGCAACGTCTCGCTGTCGGCTTCGGATCAGCAACTCGTCACTGAGGCGCGCTCGCGTTGGGGCAACACGGTTGGTGGCCTTCAGGATGCCATGCGTGTGCAGGCGGGCGTCGTCGGCAACATCGACACCAATCGCAGTGAGATGTCGGCGTTGGTCGGCCAGAGCCAGGGTGCGACCGGCGCGCTTCAGGCAACACAGGCCGGCAACCAGCTCCTCGCGCTTCAGGCGCAGCAACTCGCCGATCTCACCGCTGTGGTTGCCGCGAACGGTCGGGCGCAGGCATTGCAATCGGCCGAACAGGCGACCGCCGCCGAGCAGGGCCGCGAGCAGCGCCGCCGCTTCCTGACGCAGGGCTCGGGCTACCAGCCCGGCAGTGCGCAGATGTTCTATGGCAAGAACTGAGGCCCGCGCGATGGATGGCAAGATCTTCGCCCGCATCGGCGCAGTTGTCTTCGTTGCGGTCGCTCTAACAGTGACCGCAATCGAGATGAGCAGCAAGGACGATGAGCCTGGCGTCCCTGCGACGCGAGACCGTCCCTTGGCGTCACAAGACCCACTTGCGGCCGAATTGCGCCGCTGTTCCGGGATCGGCGAGGCCGGTCCTCGCGATCCCGGTTGTCTGAAGGCGTGGGCAGAAAGCCGGCGCCGGTTTCTCGGTCAGCGGGCACCGGCAACGGCGACTGCTCCGATAGCGCCGACAACGCTGTTTCCAGATGTAGCGGCGTCAGCCGACCGGAAAGAAGGGGAGCCGACGGATGTGACCGCTCCCGGGATCCAGGTCGCGCCCTCTCGGTCAGAGGTTCACTGACATGGGCGGCATGGGCGTCATCGACCATTTCCTCGAGATCTTCACGCGCTACATCGACGGCGGCTTCGGCCTGCTCGGCGGCGAGGTCGGCTTCATCGCCACAACCCTGATCGTCATCGACGTGACGTTGGCGGCGCTCTTCTGGTCCTGGGGTGCGGATGACGACATGATGGCCCGCCTCGTCAAGAAGACGCTGTTTGTCGGCGTCTTCGCCTATCTCATCTCCAACTGGAACAATCTCGCCCGCATCGTCTTCGAAAGCTTCGCCGGGCTTGGCCTGAAGGCTTCGGGTACGGGTTTTGCCGTCAACGATCTCATGCGCCCCGGCAAGGTAGCGCAGACCGGGCTCGACGCCGGCCGGCCGTTGCTGGACTCGATCTCGAACCTGATGGGCTATTGGTCCTTCTTCGAGAACTTCATCCAGATTGCCTGCATGTTCTTCGCCTGGGCGCTGGTGCTGCTCGCCTTTTTCATCCTCGCGATCCAGCTCTTCGTCACCCTGATCGAGTTCAAGCTGACGACGCTCGCCGGTTTCGTGCTGATCCCCTTCGGTCTGTTCGGCAAATCCGCCTTCATGGCCGAGCGAGTGCTCGGCAACGTCATCTCGTCCGGCATCAAGGTGCTGGTCCTCGCCGTCATCATCGGCATCGGCTCGACCCTCTTTTCCGAGTTCACCGCGGGCTTCAGCGGCAACACGCCGTCGATTGACGACGCCATGGCGATCGTGCTGGCCGCGCTGTCGCTGCTCGGCCTTGGCATATTTGGACCGGGCATTGCCAACGGTCTCGTCTCCGGCGGCCCGCAGCTCGGCGCGGGTGCGGCGGTCGGCACCGGGCTTGCCGCCGGCGGCATGGCAGCAGTGGGCGCCGCGACCGCCGGCGCAGCCGTGTCCGGAGGCGCGGCTGTCAGCGGTGGTGCTGCGAGTGCAGCTCGTGGCGGAGCCGCCATCGCGGGCACAGCCTGCTAGCCGGGCCGGGGTCCTATAGGTTCGAGTTGTTACCGACGGAGCCAAACACTGAGGGAGAAGCGTTCACGCTGCTTCGTAGCCTTCTGCCGAAGACGCAATTCGAGCGACCAGCACACGCCATCAAGGCAGCCAATCTCATCCTTTGGCCAAAAATGTTCGGAGGCCGCTTTGCCTTCCTGCAGATCGACGACGAGGACATCGCCGACCTGGTGGCGGACCATCTGTCGGACGCAGATTCCTGGTTACGCATGAGACTGCTGGAAGACCCGAAGTTCGCTTCCAGCATCCTTGCCGGCCTCGACGGGCTCGCGTCTGGCCCTTGGAGTGGCTGGCTCCCGCGCGGTACTGATTTCTTCTGGCTCTATGAAAATGGCAAACGCCTTCCGCTGCGTCTGGTCGCCGGAGAACTCATCGATCCTGCGACCGGCATGAAGGTGGCGCGCTTCGCAGCCTCCGACATCCTCGAGCGGCTGGCAAACCGCAGCCTTATCCCGAATCTCCTGCTTACGTTTCTGGTTTTGTCGATCCTGCCCGGCGTGCGCGCGCTTGGAGGAAGCTATCAGCCGATCTACTACCCCTTGATGCGCCATGTCGTCTGCCAGGCGGTCGAGGCCGCAGGCGTGGACGAAGATCTTCGGCAGGCTCTCGCAACCGACGACGTATCGGGTGCTTGGGGACATCGGGTCATTGAGTGTGATGATGATCCGCTCGAACTGTTCCTAAATGGCAGGAACAGCGCGATGAGTGATCTTATCGACCGTTTGGGCGACATTTCCTTCGCCGAGGCTTGTGGAAGCATGAAAGGCTTCGTGACTGACCCGTCGTGGCATGAACTTCACTGCCGACTGCGGCAGGGGTTGATCACGCCGGGCGATGAGGAATGGGCTTTCTCCTGAAATGTCTTGCCATCGACAGCAAGCTTCGCGGCTGCGATCTGGTCAAGATCAAAACGAGAGATCTGGTAACGGGACCGGATATACGAAAGCGGGCGATGGTCGTTCAACAAAAGACAGGACGTCCTGTCCAATTCGAACTGACCAGCGATGTCCGTGCCAGCCTACTGGCGTGGCTGGAGAGGCGGGGCGGCACCGTGGATGACCACGCGTTCCCAAGCCGGATCAACCATGCACACCATATGAGCACACGGCAATACGCCCGTCTGGTCGACGAATGGGTCACTGCGATTGGACTTCGAAGAGCGGACTATGGCACGCACTCTCTGCGCAGAACAAAGGCTGCAATGATCTACAAAGCGACGGGCAACCTACGCGCCATCCAGATTCTGCTCGGGCATACCAAGATCGACAATACGGTGCGGTATTTGGGTGTCGACATCGAAGACGCATTGCTGCTGGCAGAACGAACTGAAATCTGACGCTGTGAGGTCATCCGTGCGCAGCGGATGACCGCTTCGCGCGACGGTCTTATTCTGCTGCGAGATCGGACTGGAGGTGGAATCGGACTGGTCGCTTTCGATCTGCTGAGCATGAAAGCGGTCAGCAAGAGTGGGAGTCACTACGATGCCACCAAGTTTTGCGCCTGACTTTTGTGGCAGAAATTGCCCCAGACGTGAGATTTCAGTAGTTTGTCCACTCGGTCTGAGCCGGGAAAGCTGAGCTTGTTGAAGCTTCAGCGATTTTCGGAGCACCGAATGAACATCCACAAGAATGCTCGTTGACGTCGGTCCGTCTAGGGCAAATCGTTGTCGGTCCGGTCCAAAATCGGCGTCGGGCTGGGAAAGGCGCACGATATCGCGGCTCGTGATGAAGATCGCACGGTGAGATCGGGCGGCATCCTGAAGTCGGATTCCCTTCCTTCGGGGGTTTGATGTAGTCTGGGCGGGTAGTCGCCGACCGCCATGGAGTTGGATACGATGACGTATTTCGATCTAGGCACCTTCTCCCGCCGGCTGGAAAACACGCCTTCCGAGGCGCAGATGTGGTTCGACCGGGGGCTGATCTGGCAATACGGATTTAACCACGAAGAGGCCATTGCCTGTTACGAGCGCGTGCTCGAAGTGGCGCCTTCAAACGTCATGGCGCGGTGGGGAATTGCCCACTGTCTAGGCCCAAACTACAACAAGCTATGGACCTCCTTCGGGCCTGAAGAGCGTATTGTCGCTTTGACGCGGGCGCATGTATTGCTGGCGGAGGCGTGCGATCTGTCCGCAATCGAAGTCGAGCGCGCATTGCTTGGTGCGCTGACCTCGCGGTTCCCTACTGATCCAGAGATTGCGGATTATGGCCCTTGGAATGACGATTTCTCTGCAGCGATGCGCACAGTGTACGAGAGGTTCCCTGACGATCTGGATGTGACCGCGATCTTCGTCGAGGCACTGATCAACCGCACGCCTTGGGCGCTGTGGGATACTCGGACCGGGCAGCCTGGGGTTGGCACCTCGACGGAGGAAGCGCGCGCGGTTTTGGACCGCGCCTTCACGACCCAGCCAGCAGCCTGGGTACATCCGGGGTTGTTGCATTTCTACATTCATCTGATGGAGATGTCGTCGACGCCGGAAAAAGCCTTGCCGCATGCAGATCGGCTGGTGCGCCTCGTGCCAGACTCTGGGCATCTTGTGCATATGGCGACGCATATCGACGTGCTTTGCGGCGACTACAACAAGGTCGTGGTGCGCAACCGGCAGGCGGCTCAGGTGGATCGTTCATATTTCGCTCATGCAGGCGGTGAGAACTTTTACACTGTCTACCGGATCCACAACCTTCACTTTCAAATCTACGGGGCCATGTTTCTTGGTCGCCCTTCGGATGCCTTCGAGGCCGCGAGGGCACTGGCGGAAAACCTGCCAGAGCCGGTGGTGCGTTATATGCCAGAGATGTTTGAAGCCTTCGCGCCGATGAAGTTGCACGTACTTATCCGCTTTGGCCGCTGGTCCTGCATCCTGGAAGAGGCCTTCCCTGACGATGCCGAGCTCTACTCTTTCAGCACCGTCCTGTTGCATTATGCCCGGACCGTGGCTCTGGCCAATCTCGGTAAAATCCCCCAGGCAGAGGAAAGCGCTAGACTTTTCGCGGCCGCGCGCGATGCAGTGCAACCCGAGCGCATGCTGTTCAACAACCCATGCGCCGATATCCTCGAGGTTGCCGAAGCCATGATGCTGGGGGAGTTGTATTACAAGTCCGGCCGCGTCCATGAAGGCCTGGACTTCCTGCGGCGTGCGGTCGATCTCGATGACAATTTGCTCTATGACGAGCCATGGGGTTGGATGCAGCCGACGCGACACGCGCTTGGCGCATTGCTGATGGATGCCGAACGATATGCCGAAGCTGAGGCTGTCTATCGCGCCGACCTTGGGCTTGATGCGACGTTGCCGCGGCCTTGCCAACACCCACGCAACGTCTGGAGCCTTCACGGCCTGCTGGAATGCCTTAGCCGACGTGGTGACGCGGTAGAGGTCAGCCAGGTCCGACAGCAGTTGGATCAGGCGCTGGCGCATTCAGAGGTGCCGATCACGGCATCATGTGCCTGTCGGAGCGCACCGCGATAACGGGCAAGCATCCGCTCGCCACGTTGCAGCCTCCTTAGCGTCATACGAGCCGGCATCAAGCAGCGTCTCGCACGCGTCCATTGCGCGCGCGAAGCCGGCCGTCACTCTGCTGCAGTGCCCTGCACGAAGTCCTTGTCGAACCGTGGCAGTGCAGGTCCGCGTGCGCGATCTTTGGATCGATCACTTCGGCGCGCAGTGCCTTTAGATGGAAGAGAGTCCCGGCCTCATCGGCTCTCATCAAACGCGAGTAGCCAGCTACGTCCGCTGCCAAAACCGCCACAAGCTTTCGTTCCGGGCGCGCCACGAGTCCTCCTGGACTACAAAGACGTCACGTGGTTTTGCTGGGAACGTAGCACTCGCGTGTATGCGCAACTAGCCGCCATAGAAGGTCCACTTTGGTCAGCTTCACACCTTGGTCCCACCAGGCTGAACGTCCGCTATCGTTCTTCGGACGCGAGAAGCCGCCATTCCGCAGTCGGCCCCATGTCGGCCGTTCAATGATGTGCTTCGCGACAAAGCTATCCGCTATTCTTGGCGTCTCGCGCCTTAACACCGCGACGTTCTGCATACTCGATCAATGCGAGCTCAATGACAGCGGTTACCGAACGACGTTCCGACTCTGCCAGTTGTTCAGCCAGAGCTAGCACTGATGGGTCCAAACGCGTTGTGAATGGCTTTTTTATCATTGTCGCTTTTCGGCTTGAACTTGGAGCAGAAAAAATGCATAACAAAGCACGTGCAATGCACATGCATCGCGCGTGCTACGACCGATCAAGGTGCAGGAACACTTTGATCGGCCTGACCAAAACCGCGCTGTCAGGAGTTCGGATCATGGCTGATTCCGACAATACCACGACTTTGCCTCTCGTCATCCGCAGGATGGCAATTGCAATTGCGAGAATGGGAACCCGTCCTCCCGCCAACTCAACGTTCAAACCTGAGGATCTAAGAGCCGTACACCTTCACCCTTTTGACCAGCGGACAGGAATTCGACACCTGCTTTTGTCAGAGCCGCCTCAATGGCTTGCAGAGTGCTGATCCGGGAATCTACCTTGCCGTTTTCCAACCGGGCTAGCGCATTCAGCGACACAATTGCCTTGTCAGCAAGCTCCTGCTGCGACCAACCAAGCAAAGCCCGTGCGGCTCGAATCTGTCGTGGACTGACCATGAGTCCACAATCGGCAGGCCGATATTGTTTGCCACCTATAGGGTTAATTTGCACCCGATAAGGTATATTAAATGGCGATTCGATCTGGAGATGACGTCGGTGTGAAGAGCCCGGAGCGTCGGCGACAGACTCTCTATCCGGCTGGCTAGTGGAGGATCGGAAGGCCTTGTTGAAACCGCAACGCTCCGTTCTCCTTCGGGCGGAGCTGAAGCCAAAGATCGAGAGCGATCCGCATCCCGCCGACCAGCATGTCGGCAGGCAGATTGCGACCGTTCGCGTCCAATCGGATGTCTCGCAAGCCCAGCTTGCCCGATCGATAGGCATCAGTTTCCAGCAGCTTCAGAAATACGAGAACGCGCGCAATCGCGTGACGAAGAGGTTGGCGCCGGCGTCGATGCACATCCGCGCGAAGGTCTGCACCCAGCGCGGCACGTCCTGCCAGCCTGGTTCCCAATGATGGTGGTGCAGATACACGCGACGTCGAGAGTCACCCATGCGGTTTTTTCCAACGCTTCGCGGCGGGATTAGCGCCTGTCGGTCACCTATACACAGGTGTCGCCTACACCATCGTTCAATGGATTTAGCGTTTCCCTTCGTCGATCCTTTTGCGGACGAATGCTGAAGGAGAGCTACCATGACGAGTTCTGGGAAAGGCATCGCTCTCGTCACGGGCGCTTCGTCGGGGATTGGTGCGATCTATGCCGACCGGCTTGCGCACCGCGGTTATGACTTGATCCTTGTGGCTCGCAATCAGACGAAACTGGACGACGTTGCGAAGCGCATCGCCGGCTCGACCGGCCGCGGTGTCAATGCCGTCGCAGTCGACCTCAATAGAAAGATGGATCTAGCGCGGCTCGAAACGCTACTCGAAAGCGATCCCGGCATCACCATGCTTGTCAACAATGCTGGCATGGGCGCGGTATCGCCGCTTCTGGAGACCAACGTCGACAGAATGGCGGCCATGATTGAGCTGAACGTGACGGCGCTGACTCGATTGACTTATGCTGCGGTTCCGGCATTCGTTGCGCGCGGGGGCGGCACTATTATTAACGTCTCCTCAGCGGTGGCCATTGCGCCAGAAATGCTGAACGGTGTCTACGGCGCGACGAAAGCCTTTGTCCTGGCTTTCAGCGTTTCGCTTCACAAGGAGCTTGCCGGCAAAAACCTACGCATCCAGGCGATTTTGCCCGGGGTAATCGCGACCAACTTCTGGGATGTCTCGGGAGGGTCGCTCGACCAACTGCCGAATAAGACACTTGAGGTCATGCAGCCAGACGATCTAGTCGATGCTGCACTTGCCGGCTTGGACCAAGGCGAGTTGGTAACCATCCCTTCACTGCCAGAGGCAGGTGATTGGCACGCATATGAAGCGGCACGCCAGAAGCTCGTTCCGAACCTATCGCTCAGTGCTACTCCGGCTCGTTATCGCGTCGCCGCGGTGGCCTGACGGAATGAAGACGCCTTTCTAAAATAGTCAAATCAAAGGAGGTGAATATGAACGTTGCTCAACTGCCCAGCGAAACCGCGATCGCAACGCCGACAGCGCGAGGCGTAGACATAAGGCTCGAGGTCGCGGTCATTCCCGTTGCGGACATCGACCGTGCCAAACACTTCTATAGCGGCTTGGGCTGGCGACTGGACGCCGACCTCACAGGCGACGGATT
This sequence comes from Mesorhizobium loti, assembly GCA_014189435.1. Taxonomy (NCBI): domain Bacteria; kingdom Pseudomonadati; phylum Pseudomonadota; class Alphaproteobacteria; order Hyphomicrobiales; family Phyllobacteriaceae; genus Mesorhizobium; species Mesorhizobium loti. Next base: position 4,917,643 of record CP050293.1, on the reverse strand, counting down.
TCGCGTCATCCAGTTTACGCCTCCTGGTTCGCCGTGTTCCGTAGTCTTCGGCTCAGGGACCAGAACGGAACCCTATGCCCAGCTCGAACTCGATGTCCTCAGAAGCTGTGGCGAGCTCGTCGTGTCGGACATCGAAATAGCGCGCGGCGAACTCGCCGATCGCGGCGTCGACGTGAGCGAAGTGTTCCACTATGCCGGCAGTGAAGGCCGCGTCATCGGTCCAGACCCCGAACGGCGCAGCTACTTGTCGTGGGCATCCTTTAGCGATCCGGCCGGAAATATCTGGATGTTGCAGGAGGTCACTGCGCGAGCGCCCGGCCGCGTCGACACTGGCGAAACCACATTTGCCTCGTCGACCGAGCTCGCGGCCGCGCTCCGGCGTGCGTCTGTGGCCCATGGCGAGCACGAGAAGCGGACAGGCGGCCAGCGTGATGCGAATTGGCCGGACTGGTACGCGCAGTATATGGCGGCGGAGAAGGCAGGCAAAGCGCTGCCAATATAAGAACGAACGCGCGAGACGGTCATCTCAGAAGGCGTGCGAGCCGCGAATAAGACGTTCAAGGACGATTGGGTATTCGCCATTACCCTTCGAGGTGGCAAAGTGAGGACCATCCGGGAGTATGTCGACACGCAAGCCCTGACGCGTGCTTCCGAGATGGCCCCGTCCCGGCCGGCGTAAAGCTGGCCATCTGTTCCGAGCGCGCCCGTCGAATGCCCAATCGTAAAGGAAATTCCGATGTACGACCAATCCAAGGTATCCGAGTTGATCCGGTTCGCACGAGTTGTTGCGGGCTCCACCGTCATTGACGTTTACCCAGGCGACGGCGACTGGACCCGTCTCTTCTCCGACATCGTGGGACCCGAAGGACGGGTCTACAGCTTCGTGCCTGCCGAAGTCGCCCACTTCAAGAACGATCCGGTCGGCAGCATGCGGACGCTTGCGAAGGAGCCGGGCCGAGAGAACGTCGAAGCCGTCTCGGCGGACCTGGTGGCGATGCCGGAGGTTACGCAACCGGCGGATGTCCTGTGGCTGCACCTGTTCTACCACGATCTCCATACCGAGTTGATCCAGGCCAGGGGCGCGACCGCGGCCGACTTCAATCGAGCCGTCTACGATCGGCTAAAGCCCGGTGGGTCCTACGTCATCGTCGACCACGCCGCCGCCTTAGGGTCGGGCACGAGCGACACCCAGTCGCTGCATCGAATTGAGCCTGCGTCCGTCCGCGAGGAGGTCGTGGCGGCCGGCTTCGTACTGGACGCGGAAAGCACCGTACTCGCGAATAAGGATGATGCGCACTCGATCAAGGTGTTCGATACCTCGATCAAGGGCGAGACCGATCGCTTCACCTATCGGTTTGTGAAAATCTAACACTGAGCTATTCGCCAGCGACGACGCAGGCTCGCGTAAGGGGCGGCTTTGACCGGCGCGACCACTGATTGTGCGTCGGTTTCGGAACGACAGCTAACCGCAGAAGTTGGTTGAAACCGGACCGTCCGCTGTCGGCCCAATTTCGGTCGTACAATGTCGCTTATCCGTATGCCCGCTTCTAGTGCGTTTCTGACATTCAGTCAGATGGATCGGTTGGAGTTTTGATACCGATCCGCGTAGTGCCGTCTGTTGGCAGCTACAGAAATTCCGACCAAATCGCAGCTAGCCTGACAGGCCGAGTTTCGCCGCCATGCTCAGCAGATACGGGAGCGAGCGGGCTTCCATCTTTCGCATCACTTGACCTCGGTGCGCTTTCACCGTGATCTCGCTAATGCCTAGCTCGAAGCCGACCTGTTTGTTCAGCAGCCCGGACGCCACCAATGCCATGACCTCTCGCTCGCGGCGACTGAGCGATGCATATCGGTCCTTGAGCAAGCGCATCTCTGCGTCGCGAACAAGTAGGGCCCTGCTTCGTTCGAGCGCCTTTTCGATAGCCGGTATCACCACGTCATCGCTGAATGGTTTTGTCAGAAACTCAACGGCGCCGGCCTTCATCGCCTTGACCGTCGTCGGCACATCGCCGTAACCGGTTATGAAGATGATCGGCATGTCCGCGTGCTCGACAGCGATCAACTCCTGCAAATCAAGTCCATTGAGATCAGGGAGATTGACGTCCAGAATCAGGCAATTCGGAACCGGCGCCCGAGCATGAGAGAGGAACGGCTCCGCCGACTCGAACATCTGTGGCTGCCAGCCTGCGGAGCGTATGAGCAACTCGAGAGATTCACGAACGGAAATGTCGTCATCCACGACGAACACGACAGGCGTCGGCACAGATGCCGCCGCTGCCCCGCCTTGGCCAGTTGAGAAACCCGTAACCATCGAAACTACCCTCTCCAGGTCACGACTACAGGATTAGACGATCAAGCTCGTGAGCGCAAAACTCAGCGCGTCCTGCGCAGCAGCCTTGTGGAAAACGATCGACGGCATTCTTTCACCGCCGCTTCCTCTTCAGGCCCGATCAAACGATCGTGACGTCGAGGATCATCCATCTGCGGGCAAACGTCAATGTTGGAACAGGGCCATCACGGAGCCTGGGTGGCCAAAGCTGTCGCGAACGCCATCTAAAGCCGCAAAACTCCAAGCAAATTTACCGCAGCCGAGCCGGACGATGAGGGGTTCTGGCCAGTGATCAGGCGACCGTCGACAACCGTGAAATCGGCCCAATCTTCCTTTTTCTCATAGCGCCCGCCCAGGCGTTTCAATTCGTCTTCGAGAAGAAACGGTACGACGTTCGTCAATTGCACGGCTTCTTCCTCGGTGTTGGTAAAGCCGGTGACGCGCTTGCCCCTGACTATCGGCTGCCCCTGGTAGGTTACCTTGAGCAGCACCGCCGGGGCGTGGCAGACGGCCGCGACCGGCTTGCCTGCGTTGTAGAACTCCTCGATAAGCGCGATCGAATCCTTGTCGTCGACCAGATCCCACATAGGACCATGACCGCCGGGATAAAAGACCGCATCAAAGCCATCCGCCTTTATGTCGCGAAGCATTTCTGTGTTTGCCAGGAGCGCCTGAGTTGCGGGATCACCCTTGAAACGAGTCATCGCCTCAGTCTGGTTGTCCGGATCGTCACTCTTGGGATCGATCGGAGGGTGGCCGCCCTTGGGCGAAGCTAACGTTACTTCCGCGCCGGCGCCCTGGAACACGTAATAGGGTGCTGCAAACTCCTCCAGCCAAAACCCGGTCGGCTTGCCCGTATCCCCAAGCCTGTCGTGCGAAGTCAAAACCATCAGGATTTTCATCGATAATCTCCATTCGCTCTTTCGGGCCTGGGTTCAAGAGAGCTTTAGTCTTTCGCCGCCGTCTGCTGCCGGTATTCGAGCGTGGGCAAACCGTCCCAGCCCAATTTTAGGTCTCCACTTTCGCCTGTAATGACGACCACCTTTTTGTCGCGACGTGCGGCCTAAGAGTCCCGCGATTCTGAGTTCGTGGCACACTCATCCACGGTATCGTCGCGGGCTGTGATAATCATCCGACTGATCCAGCCCGGCGGACTGCCAAACGGAGCGCGTCCTGCAAGGACGCGTCGCTGAACGGCTTGAACAGGCACGCTACCGCGCCATCGTCCACAAGCAGCGACCGCAACGCTTCATCTTTTTGCCCCGTGATGAAAATTACCGGACTTGGGACACGTCGGCGCTTCAGTTCGCGATACAGATCTGGGCCAGTCATGCCAGGCATCGTGACATCGAGAATTAAGAGCTTGGCATCTTGCACGATATCACTGGCCAAAAATTCCTCGGAGGAAGCGAATACCGCCGCGCTAAATCCCAATTCCTTGAGCAGGTCGGGGAGGGACTCACGCACGGATTCGTCGTCATCGACGATGGCCACGAGCCGACTGGTAAGTTTCATGAATTATTCGCTGCACTTTCTTTCGGACTGAGCGGTTTGCTCCCCGCGTCCATCACGCGTACTTTTTTCACTTCTTGCCATTTCCGCCTGCGTCCGCTTACAACCATTGTTCATCGGCTGTCGCTAGATTCCTATTGTGCCTTGGTGTCGGTTTTCTCCTTCTTCACCCTGGTGCGTCCGATCGCACCTACCGATGCACGAGCGCCAGCGCGACCAATCCGAAGGTATTGGCGACACCTTGGTGTAATGGATTTGCGTATCAGGTCGGACAATCTGTCCTCCACACCCCGAATGGGGGTGGAACGGATTTGAATCGCGTTATGATCGATTTCTTTCTAGCCGCTTCGTCCGCTGCCGGCGCTGCCAGGTTGGTCCACGGATCGTCGCGCGGAACGCCGTCACCATGGGAGCTGCTCGTGAGCCTCACGCTGACCCTTTGGAGAAAATCTTCAACCTTGACGTCACGGCGCTGAACCGCGCCGCCCTTCCGGCTATAATCATAGGGAGTTTGATCATGACCAGGACTGAACCCTCCGAGACAATCAATCACCGTCGCCGCAGTCTCATCGGCGTCGCCGCAATGACACTCGCCGCCTTCGAGCTTGGCGCAGACAAGCAAGCGAATGCGGCGTCCAGCGAGGCAGCGAAGGCCATGCCGGCTTCGCCGAAATCGTTCGGTCCGCTCAGGCAGATCGATGCTGGGCAGCTGAACGTTGGATATGCCGAGTTGGGGCCGGCCGACGGGGGGCCTGTCATTCTGCTTCACGGATGGCCATACGACATCCACTCCTATGTCGACGTCGCTCCATTGCTAGCAGCGAAGGGGTATCGCGTGATCGTTCCTTACCAGCGTGGCTATGGCACCACCCACTTCCTTTCGGACAAGACGGAGCGCAATGGTCAACAATCGGCGTTCGCTGTCGACCTCATCGCCTTGATGGATGCTCTGAAGATCGAAACTGCCACGATCGGCGGCTGCGACTGGGGCGCCCGCACGGCAAACATTGTTGCCGCGCTGTGGCCGGAACGTTGCAAGGCTATGGTATCGGTGAGTGGATATCTCATCGGAAATCAGCAACTGGGCAAGCAGCCGCTACCGCCGAAGGCCGAACTGCAGTGGTGGTATCAATTTTACTTCGCCACCGAACGCGGTCGCGCCGGCTACGAGAAGAACAGACGTGAGTTCGCCAAGCTGATCTGGCAGACGGCATCGCCGCAATGGAGCTTTGACGACGCCACTTTCGAACGCAGCGCACCTGCGTTCGACAATCCGGATCACATCGACATCGTGATGCACAATTACCGCTGGCGGCTCGGCCTCGCCGAGGGAGAGCCGCAGTATGACGAATTCGAGCGGCGACTTGCTCAGGCACCCCTCATCGACGTGCCGACGATCACCCTCGAAGGTGATGCCAATGGGGCTCCCCATCCCGATGCCAGTGCCTACGCCAAAATGTTCTGGAACAAATATTCACACCGCGTCGTAGAGGGCGGGATTGGGCACAACTTGCCGCAAGAAGCCCCTGAGGCTTTCGCCCAGGCGATTATTGATGTTGCAAGTAGTTGATACCCCGTCGGAGATTGTGGATCCGATAGTCAGATGGGCTGGACGGCCAGCGCCTAACGTGGCGACTGCTTTCTATTCGGCAGCCTTGCGCAAAACCGCATCGAGGGTGGCATCGAGATAACGCCCGACCTCGGTCACGCGCTTGTCGCCATACTGGCCAAACAAGGTTGATGGCCTGTCATATTCAAAAAAGCTCCCGCCCCGTTCGTCCTCGAGCAGAACCACGCGCAGTGGCGCGTAAAGGGCAGCGGAAATCTTGTGACGGGTCATCTTGGAAGCGGTAACGGGATTGCCGATCTCATACTGCACGGCATTGCGTTTTCGGCCTTCGATCTGCAACAACGCGCCGTGGTCGCGGCAGTCGAAAATCGACAACTTTGGTCCATTCTCGTCGTAGTCCGTGACGTATTTCTGATCACCGCTGCGCAGCGCTGCAATTATGCCTGGGTCGAGCGTTGGCAGCATGCTCTCGAGTTTCTCTCGCACCTCTTCGAACGATCTGTTTGACGAGATCTGCACATGCTCAACCACGATCATCTGTGAAGAGAGAGTTTGCGAGGTCGCCTGGGGCATGATGCTCTCCGGAAGGGAATATTCGATTGCTGCCGTGCGAGCGCTTGTCCGTGACATTTGCGCTATCACTCGGCAGCCGGCTTCAGCAGACGTCTTTGATCGTCGTCCTCTACAGACCTCAACATTTGCTCAGCGTCCCACACATGATGGGAAGCGCGCTGATGAACGTGGGCGGTGGTCGTGCGATCGATCAGCAGGCTGAGCAGCTCCGGCCTGCTGTAATGGCCGCGCGAATCCATCAGCCGCTTTCGCTTGTCGATCAGCATGAAGTCGAGATCCGCGATAACCACTCCTTCGCCCGATCGGATTGGTTCTGCGAGCAGACTTCCGTCAGGTGCCACGATCGCCGTGAAACAGCCGCCAGAGATCGCACCGATGCTGCCGCCCCCGGTGTCCTTGACGATCTGCGCTTGCTGATCAGCATCGAGCCAGGCGGTGGCACAGACGACGAAGCAGGCTGACTCCAACGCATGCTGACGGATGTTGATTTGCGTCTGCTCGGAAAACAGCTCTCCGAAAATGGAGCCTGGATACATCGCCGAGTGAATCTGCTCGCCGTCAGCCATCATCGCGTACCGCGCCAGGGGGTTGTAGTGCTCCCAGCAGGCAAGCTGTCCGATGCGTCCGACGGCGCTGTCGACAGCGCGCAACCCGGAACCATCGCCCTGGCCCCAGATCATTCGCTCATGATAGGTGGGCGAAATCTTGCGGCGTCGCTGGATCAATTTGCCGTCGGCATCGAACAGAAGCTGCGTGTTGTAAACGGTTCCGCCGTCGCGCTCGTTAACGCCGATCGAGACGACAATTTCTGCCGCTCGGGCAGCTTCGCCTATGGCATCGACGGCCGGAGACGGCACCGTCACGGCTTGATCGAGCAATTTCTGCTGCTCGGATCCCATGATGTTCTGCACAGGCGCCTGGATGAACGAGAAATACGGGTAGTAGGGGATGATCGTCTCGGGGAAGGTGGCGAACTGGACGCCCTGTCCGCCTAACTCGCGGATATTCCTGACGACCTTTTCGATGGTGCCATCCCGGCTATACAGCACTGGGCTGATCTGCACGGCGGCGGCTTTGACGATGGTGCTCACTGTATTCCCTTTCCTGGTAACACTGAGGGGTTGAAGACAGGTTCGAAGCTGCCGCGCAGCAACGTTCGAGCAGGTCTCGTTCTGCTCGGCTCGGTCACGCGTCGCGACCGGGCGCGCAGGTCGGTCTGTGAATCAGCCAAACGTGAAGCAGAAAACCTCGACGCCAGGGGCCAGAAATTCGATCTGGAATTGGCGATCTACGATTGGCCCCTGTTGCCGGATCAGCTGGAACAGGCGTTGTTCGCTCACCGTGCCGTTGCCCTGTTCGTCAACGTCCAGTCCGTGAGCGCCACCCGGTGGCAGACCATCGATCAGGACGCGGAATTTCACGGATGTTCCCGGCATTGCCGGCCCCATGACAAGATGAAGATCGCGGGCGTGGAATCGATATGTGATGCGGCCGTCGGCCTTTTTCACCGAGACGCCGTCGCTTCCCATTATCCAGTCGCCCGACAGCGCCCATTGGTTCAGGAGCAACTGTGCCGGCGCTTCATAGAGATGCGGCTCGTTGCGAATTGCGCCGCCCAGGGATGCAAAGCCCTGGGTACGTTTGTAGCCGACGTAGTTCTCCGGAGATTTCAGATTGGCTCTGTCGGCAGCGGCTTCGAAGCCCTGCGCATCGACCGACACCAGGTCACTGCTTACGCGCTCGGCTCCGGCCTCTGCCAGCAACCGCTGAATGATCGTCTCGGACTGTTCGTAAGAACCCTCACCGAAATGTTGATCGCGAACCCGTCCCTGCGCATCGATGAAATAGAACGCCGGCCAATAATTGTTGTTGAACCCACTCCAGATCGCTCCCTCGCTGTCGACAGCGACAGGATAGTCGACGCCAAGCGCTTTCACCTCGCGGCGGACGTTGTCGATGTTCTTCTCAAATCGGAATTCCGGCGAGTGGACGCCGATCACGACCAAGCCCTTGTCTTTGTACTTATTCGCCCAGGCGCGGAGATAAGGCTGGACGCGCATCCAGTTGATGCAGGTGTAGGTCCAAAAACTGACAAGGACGACTTTTCCGCGGAGAGCAGCCGGCGTCAGTGGCGGCGAATTGAGCCACTCGTTGGCCCGCTCAATAGACGCCAACTGCGATTGGCCGGCAATCCAGCCGAGAATAGAGGCATGGACTGAACCTTGTGATCCTTTGTATGTCATCGATAGCTCCTTGGCTTCCGCTCCAAAGCTGCTGTTCGGAAGGCCGATCGCGGTGATGAACAGGAACGAGGCCAACAACTGGTTTGTCTTCATGCGGAAACTCCTTCCATGGTCTGACCGTGACCTCCGAATCTCACTTCACCAATTCGACGAGCGGCTTGCCTTTCTCGACGACATAAGTTCCAACCTCGGCGGCGGTAACAGTGCCGACATTCTTCGCGGCATGGGCCACCATGGCGGGAATAAACAGCACGCCGCCGGCATTGATGATTTGTGGCGGCTGGCCCTCGACCTCGTATTCTATCGACCCTTCGAGGACATAGACGATCTCTTCACCGTGATGCCGGTGCATGGGAAAAGCCGCACCGGGCGCGAAGTCCACGCGTGTCTGAACGGCCTCCTGACCCGGGATGCTGAGATCATGTTTCTGCAGGTCCGTACGCTTTATCCCTGGCATCTGTTCCGTCTGTTGCGCCCAGGTTGGGTTGAACACGATACCGCTTCCAGCGATCAATATGATCGCACCAATCTGCCTTGCCTTCATGTCGGCCTCCTACAAATTTGTGATGGGTGATCCGGCCGGATGTTCGGCCGGATGAGTTGTGGTGGAGATAGTCAGGCCTGCCGGAATGACCGGAATGCCGCGCGAAGCTCGGTGCTGAACAGCTGTGGCTGCTCCCACGCTGCAAAGTGGCCGCCCCTGTCGACCTGGTGGAAATAGGTCAGCTTGGGGTAGGCACGGCGTGCCCATGTCTCAGGCGGCTTGTAGACGTCCTCGGGAAACACGGTGATGGCGACCGGTAGAGATATCTCGGACGTCTTCTGCGCGGCCGCGAAGATTATGCTCCCATGGGCTGGGTTCTCCCAATACAGCCGTGCCGACGAGGCTGCGGTATTGGTCAGCCAGTAGAGCGTGATGTTGTCCAGCACGTCGTCTTTCGTCGGCGAGTTGCCAGGATCAGCGCCGTAGGACCAGTGCGCGAAGCCAGGATGCACAAGGATCCACGCCGCGAGGCCGGCTGGAGAATCCGTCGTGCCGTAGCCCACTGTCTGCGGCCGCGCCGACATCATCGTGAAATACGCCAGGTTGCCGTTCTTGCCCGACATCATAAGCGTTTCGATGACCGCGCGTTCCTGTCTTGAAACGCCCGCGGGCAACGGCGCGCCGGCGATAGCCGCGGCCGCTTCCGGCGGCACCGTTGCAGGGAGATTGATGTGGATGCCTCGCAATCCGGGGACCGACTGACGCGCCATCGCGTTGCAGATGGCACTGCCCCAATCGCCGCCCTGGGCGACATAGCTTGTGTAACCGAGGCGTTTCATCAGCTCCGACCATGCTCGCGCAATACGGTCAGGATCCCACCCTGTGCCGGTCGGTCTACCCGAGAAGCCAAAGCCAGGTAAGGACGGGATGACGAGGTCGAATGCTTCCTCGGCGCGGCCTCCATGCCTGGTCGGATCCGTGAGCGGACCGATGATCTTGAGCTGCTCGATTATGGATCCAGGCCAGCCGTGAGAAACTATCAGGGGAAGCGCATTCTTGTGACGCGAACGCACATGGATGAAGTGAATATCGGTTCCATCGATATTGGTGATGAACTGCGGCAATGCATTGAGCGCCGCCTCGACCTTGCGCCAGTCGTAGTCGGTGCCCCAGTACTGAACCAATCCCCGCAGCTTGGCCAACTGAGCACCTTGCGACTGGTCGGTCACGGTCTCCTTGTCGGGCCACCGCGTGGCAGCAAGTCGCCGGCGAAGATCGACGAGCTCCTCTTCAGGGATATGAATGCGGAAGGGGTGGATGGCGTCGTTTGACGCCGCAGCACGCAGCGGCGATGGCACCAGGATTGCCGCACCAGCAGCCACGACACCCGTCGTGACTGCTGCAAGAAGTCGACGCCGATCCTGGTTGATACCTTCTGAAGCTTGTCTCTTGTCCATTGTCCAATCCTCTGGTGTCGTTATGTGTTCTGGAAATGCCGCCGAGAACGTGCTGTGAGCGAAGAGAACCGATGCCGGTCGAGATCATCCCGCACGGTGGGGGGAACCGGCGAGGCCGCCGGCCGGCATCGGTGACGCTGGCCTTGTGCGATGGCCAGCGGAAGATTTAGAGACCGCGACCGCAGCGTCCACGGCCTTCAGCACCGGCGACATCGCGCGGAACAGGACGTCGGTAGCAACCTTGGGTCACCGACGTCATGCCGGTGCTCATAGAGGGAGCGGTTTGCCGGCTTGCTCGGCGACCATGTATTCGCTGTACCAGGCGGGCCAGTTCTCGTCGCGCTCGCCGCCATTTCGCTTCTCGTGCTCGCCATGCGCGACTGCCGCACGATGCATGGCGGCCGCAAGCTCGGCCGGCGACGTGAACGTCGTTACATTCGTTTCGACGCGCCCTGGCAGTCGAGTGGTGACCTCCTGGAGTAGCCACCGGTTGCTGTCCGGATCGCTGAACGACGCGAGCGAACCGTAGCTTGCCCGGTTCGGAGCTGGGCCATCGATCGGGCCCGCGTTGCCTCGATGGAATACATCGGTGATCTCGACGCCACGTCCGGCAAGCTCGGCGCGAGCAGCCTCGATGTCGGATACGACCAGAAAAAGCGCCGACTTTTCACCGAGGTGTATCGAAGACGGCGAGCCTGGGGGGGTGAGCTGAACGGCCCGAGAGCCGTCACCCCGGACAAAGTCAGCATCCACCCGCCAACCCAAGTCGCTGTAAAAGTTTTTGGCGCGATCGATATCGGCAACCGGTATCACGGCGACCTCAAGCTTCATGTCGACGGCTCGCGCTTTCGGGATTTTGGTCGCGGCTTCGCCGCTCGCCAGGACAGCGTTCATCTTGATCTCCTTTATTGCGTGGCTGCATCCGTGACAGTTCAGATGCCCGGGCCAAATTTTGGCCGACACCGGGCGGAAAACAATTACACGAAGGTCTCGGCAATACCTTTGGATTACCAGGTGAAGATCGCAATGCTTTCAGAGACGACCGTGATCATCGAGCAAGCGGCTTCGCGCATGGACGGCAGTAGCGGGCTGGCTTGCCGATTTTCTTTTGGTCGAAAATAGCGGTCGGGGGCCGCGAAGCTCGTCGGCCTCAGTCGGACTTCAGGGCTAGGTCGAGCGCCTTCTGCAGTGCTGTGTCGCTAAACGGCTTGAACAGGCATCCTGCCGACCCTTTCTCAAGGAGAATCGGTCGATCCGTTTCATCTCTTGGTGCTGTAATGAAAACGATTGGGATGAACTGACCTCTGCGCGCCAGCTCTCGCTCAAGATCAGGCCCCGTCATACCAGGCATGTGGACGTCAAGAAGCAGACAGTTGGTCTCATTGACCACGCCTGAACCCAGAAACTGCTCGGCCGAAGAGAACGCCTCGGCACGAAAACCGAATTCTCGCAGCAAATCGGGCAAGGACTCTCGAACAGACTCGTCGTCATCGACGATCGATACGAGAGGGTGAGGGAGGCTCATGAAAAACCTCGATTGATTATGGCGCCGGCTGGCGTCGACGTGACTGCTGAGGGGTGGACAGCTATCTCCCGCTGCACATATTCGCGAATGGAAAAAGAGAACGTTGCTCCGTGACCCTCATTGGCCTCCGCCCAAAGGCGACCGCCGTGGCTTTCTACGATCGAACGGCTGACAGAAAGCCCGATTCCCATCCCGTCGGTCTTGGTTGTGTAGAATGCTTCGAAAATCCGCTCTAATGCATGCGAATCTAGGCCGACGCCAGCGTCTCGAACGAAAAGTCGGATTTCGCCGTCCTCGCCAGTTTCGGTTCCAAGCACGACAAGTCTTGGACGATCGTCTACTGCACTCGTTGCATCAGCTGCGTTGCGCAGCAGGTTCATGATGACCTGCTGCAATTGAACACGGTCGCCGCCGACGAAGGGCAGTCCGCCTGAGAGCTGGGTACGAAGCAGCACCCGGTTGCGTCGCAGTTCCCCCGAAAACAGTGCGATTACCTCAACTGCAGCCTCGTTGAGATCGACCGGTTCGATAGTTGCGGCCTTTTTCCCGAAGAGTGATCGAAGCCGCGCGATCACCTCGGCCGCACGATTGCCGTCCCGGATGGTGCGCCGCGCAGTTTCGCGTGCTCCAACGACGTTCGGCGGATTGGCTGCGAGCATCCGCAGGCAGGTGCCAGCATTTGTAACAATACCGGACAGCGGCTGGTTAACTTCATGTGCAATTGATGCGGTCAGGGCACCCAGGCTCATGATCCGAGTTGCGTGTGAAAGTTCGGACCTGACCTTCTCCAGTGTCTCCTCCGATCGCCGTCGTTGTGTGATGTCGAGAACCGCGCCGATATACTCGGTCTGGGCGGCGTCATTGCGAGCCAAATGGGCGATCAGGTGGAGGTGTTTGATGGACTGATCGGGCAAAACGATCCGGTGCTGGTATTCAAAGTCGCGTTCACAGCGTTGCGCCCGCTCGACCATGTCGGCCATTAGGGGCATGTCTTCAGGATGAACGCGGCTGGCGATTCGTTCGAGCGTGACAAGCGTGCCGGGCTCAAACTCGAAGAGGCGGTAAAGTGGTTCAGACCAGACAATCTTGCCCCTTGTGACCTCCCAGGACAAATTTCCCATGCGGGCAAGATATTGGCCTTCCGAAAGGAAGGCCTCGCTTCGCTTCAGTGCGTCTTCTGCTCGCTTCCGATCATCTATGTCCGTATGCGTGCCATACCATTTGATGATGTTTCCGGCTTCGTCACGAAGCGGGTTGGCTCGAATTAGGAACCATCGATATTCTCCATCGAAGCGGCGAAGGCGAGCTTCCGTTTCTCCTGGTTTCCCAGCCGTTAGCACGGCCCGCCACGTAGCAGTAAGTCGGTCAACGTCGTCAGGATGGACCGACGCGGTCAAATCCCAATATTCGGACAAAGGAGTGGCCGGTTCCCAATCCTTGGAACCCATCGAGAGGCCAACGTAGTAGAGATAGTGCTGATTGAAAAATTCAGGTGAACCGTCTGGACGAGTAGACCATACCATCGAGGGAATCGTGTTGATGATAATGCCGAGTTCGCGTTCCTTGTCCTGCAACGCCTTCTCAGCGCGTTTGCGGTCCTCTATGTCGAAATTGGTGCCGTACCAGTTGACGATGTTCCCCTTAACGTCGAGGTAGGGGGCGGCACGGAACAAGAACCATCTATATTCTCCGTCGAAGCGGCGCAGCCTCGCTTCAGCGTCTCCGGGCATTCCTGATGCCAGGATGGCCTGCCAGGCCGAAGTGAGGCCAATTATATCGTCTGGATGGACTGCGACCGTCCAGCCCCAGCCCTCTGCTTCCTCAGCGCCAATGGCGAGATAGTCGAGAAAATGCCGATTGAAGTACTCAGCCGTACCGTCAGGGCGAGCTGCCCATGCCAAGGCAGGAATCGCATCAACGATCAGCTTGAAATTGCGTTCACTTTGTCGGAGCACCTTCTGCCGCTCCGCTGCGGCCAACTTTAGTTTGCGCTGTCGCAACGACCCCTCGGCGCGTTTTCCTTGATCGATCTCGGTGTTGATCGCGTACCACTCGGCGATACGGCCATCATCATCGTACACCGGACTACAGTGGATCGCGAAACGCCGGTAACTTCCGTCGGCGCTGCGCAAGCGTGCTTCCATTTCACCCGGTTCGCCGGACGCAAGTATGGCGTGCCAGCGTGCCAGCGTTTTCTGCTGGTCACTTGGATGGACCGTACTCTGCCACCCGGAAACGCGACACTGTTCTAGGTCCAGGCCAGTGTATTCAGACCAGCGTTGGTTGATAAAATGCGCCCGCCCATCAGGTAGTGCGGTCCAAACCATTGCTGGTAGAGCATCCAAAACGCACCGCTGATCGATCTCCATTGCGTTCCTTTCGCAAAATATCGCGTGCGCGCGGGACTATGCGCCAACTCCTTTACAGGGTCCATTGTGCCTTGGTGTCGGTCGGCAAGCGGCAACCTCGTTGCCTGTCCGGCGGCCCATCCCAAGGTATCGGCGACACCATCGTCCAATGGATTGGGCGCCATGTGGCGGTAGCATTTCGGGACTGTCATTGGTCAAAAGGGAAGCCGCTATGGCCTTTGCCATCCACGTCAATACCCAGACACTTGGTGTACGCTTCGATGACAGGACTCATTTGTTGGCGGTGCGCGACGTCATTGTCACGGTAAGCTGGAGCTACCATTGCAGCGCCAATGGCGCGCCTGAAGCTCAAACGCAAAATACTCACGAGCGCTTGAAGCGATGAGGCCAGGTGAATCGACGCCAAGTAAAAGACTTTTTCTTGGTACCGACCTAGCAGGGTCGTTGCTCGTCAGCCTTTCGGCGCAGTTGGCTTCCGCCAACGTCGCCGATATCCAGGGAGGGCTCTTTTCCACACCAGACGAGGCGTCCTGGATCTTGACGGTCTATACCATGGCCAGTTTCGCTGGGATCGTCACCTCCGGTCCATTTATCAGGTTCCTCGGCATCGGCCGGTATCTCTCGATGAGCGCCACTGCCTTCGCAATTACAGCGTTGGCGTGTGCCACAGCCCCCGATATCCGCGTGATGATCATGCTGCGGACAATTCAGGGCTTCGTAGCTGGCGGGTTCGGTCCGGGCGCTTTCGTCGCCGTCTTCATGGTCACTGGCGGGCCGCGGCTGCCGCTCGGCGTGACCTTGCTTGCTTTCGTGCTTCTGTTCCCCGGCTCGATAGGGCCGGTGGTGGCCGGTTTTGCCGAAGACAGATTTGGCTGGCAAATGCTTTTCCTGATCCAGGCAGGCTTTGGCGCGATTTTGGCCCTCGCGGCCCGAGGCTGGGTGCCGCGTCAGGACGATGCGGATTGGTCTGCCCTTAAGACCGATTGGACCGCCGTCATCCTGCTCTCGCTTGCGCTAGGGATGCTGATGTTGGTTCTGACTCAAGGCACGCGGCGCTTCTGGTTCGAGAGCGAAATGATCATCTGGGCCGCAGCGGCTTCATTCGGCGCGCTGTCCGGATTCCTTTTCCTTCTGCAGTTCTCACCTTTACCGATCATATCACCCCGGCTCCTTGCGAGGCGCAAATTCGGCATCCCGATCGCGCTCAATCTGGTGTTTCGCGTGGGTTTGATCGTGGTCTCCTATCTTGTGCCGCAGTTCCTCGCAGTCGTGCAAGGCTATAGGCCGCTACAGCTCGCTGAACTGTTTTTGTGGGCTGCGATCCCGCAGCTTGTTGCATTGCCGCTGGTCTGGTGGCTCATGCGACATCTCGACATGCGAGTAGTCATGGTGCTCGGCTTGGGGCTCTGCGCCATGGGAACGACATTGGTGGTTGGCGGCACCGCTCTTGTCGCCGCCGAGCAATTCCGACCGACCCTCGTCGCCTTTGCCGTAGGTCAGGTGCTGTTCTTGGCACCAGCCCTGGTTGTCGGCGCGACCGCCCTTAAACCTGCCGACCTTCCGACTGCCTCGCTTGCCTTCAACGTGGCAACGCTCGGAGGCACTACCCTCGGTATCGCTTTGGCGTCAAATTTCGTTGTCGAGCGCGAAAAGTTTCACTCCGATATCATTGCCTCGAATGTATCGCTCTACGACGCGCTCCACGCTGATCGCCTGACGACGCTCGCGGGAGCTTTCGCGACCGGCTGGTCGATGACAACGGCTCCACCACCCGAGCGGTCGCTTTCTTAGCCTCTCTTGTGCGCCGCGAGGCGTGGGTCTTGGCATTCAACGACAGCTTCTTCGTGGTCGTTGTCGTGTTGTTTTTCGGTGCGATCGGCATTGCCGCGATCGGCCGGTCGCCACCCTTGAGGCCACCGAACATTGCCGAAGGAGAACCACAATGAAGGTTTTAGGCGCTAGTCTGGGCAGTCTTCTCGCAGCTGGAACCGTGTTCGTCGCCGCCTAAACCTCGATCGCCCCGGGACGATGGTTTGCGAGTCTGCAATCGACCTCGACCGATAACGCTTTCGTACGCGGCGATGTCACGCCAATTAGCCCGAAGGTAAACGGCTACATTGCCGAGGTCGCCGTAGGTGACAATCAGGCGGTGAAGACCGGGGAAGTCCTGTTTCGGATTGATGACAGAGACTATCGAGCTCGGGTCGACCAAGCTGCCGCCGAACTTGCTATGCGCCGCGCGCTACTCGCCAATCTGAGCAGCCGGCTCGATCTGCAGAGCGCGGTGATTGAACAGGCGTTAGCCGCATTGGAAGGCGCCGTAGCCGAAGCAAATCGCACGGCGCGCAATTTCGTGCGTACTCAACAGCTAAGCAAAGGGGGTTGGGCTTCACAGTCCGTCAGCGACGAGATGGAGGCGGACAATCTCCGAGCGCGCGCCAAGAGCGCCGAAGCGCGGGCAAATCTGGCTGCCGCTAGGCAGCAGATGTACGTGATCGAGACCCAGCGTCCGCAGCTTGACGCCGACATATCAGCAGCTGTCGCATCTCTCACGCTGGCCCGTATCGAGCTCGCAAGTACGGCCGTGTACTCGCCAGCTGAGGGCTGGGTCGGCGAACGCCAGGCCAAGGTTGGGCAGTATGTACGCGCAGGCACTCTGTTGGCCGCGGTCGTGCCGCGGAACTTCTGGGTGGTGGCCAATTTCAAGGAGACTCAAATTGCCGCACTGCGCATCGGCGACAGGATTGCAGTATCAGTCGATGCCGTCCCCGGCACAGAGTTCTATGGGCGGGTCGAAAGTCTGTCTCCAGCCACCGGAGCACAGTTTGCGCTCCTACCGGCAGACAACGCGACTGGCAATTTCACCCGTATCGTTCAACGCATACCAGTTAAGATCGCATTAGATTTGGGGCAGCCAAGCCTCGATCGTTTGCGGCCCGGCATGTCAGCTTTCGTGGCTCTTTCCCCTGCTAGCCAGCCCGGAACACAAAATGGAACCGGCAGCGGCGAAAAATAGATGATCTGAGGTGATGGCCAACTTCTGAAAGTATAGTGTCCTAAATGCGGGTTCCCACACGAACGTCGGCAATGGACGGCTTGAAACGTCCGCTTATTAACGACTTCGGCCCAAAAGCTGACCGTCTGCTACCGGCCCCTTTGCGGTCATTCAACGATTTTAATATGGCCTCCAGGCCCAGTCGCAATAAATGTGCTACATATTGTGATACCTATTGTGATACAAATCGAAACTCAGGAGTAAAAAGAATAACGAAAACAATAACTTAGAGAAGGCGTCGATCCCAGCCAACGGTACCATCGGCGCTATCCTGTAAACCATTGATTTTTATAACGAATTTCACATATCTGGCCGTGCTTCTCGCATCAATCTACTCATTTGTGTGTTACCTATTGTGATACTTATCAGATAGGTTCGACCTCTTCTTCGCCTTGATGGCACTCATCACCCGTAGCTCAAGCGTTCTGGTTTCGAAAGACCTTGCAACGATGCGTGCGGCAATCGGCGGCAACGACGTGTAATTGGGCGGGTCGTGACCCGAAGCGGACGCTCATTTCGCACAAGCTGGCGGCAGTAATGCGCCGCATGCCAGTATCGGACGTTGAACTTCCAATGTCCGATGTAGTAGTTGACCCTGACATTAGCGTTGTCAGTGAATCAGGAGATAGGGGCGACTTTGCGCGGGCACTTGCGCTCGTCAACGAGATGGCTAGCCGATTGGTCGTGGTAGCCCTCTAGCGGGATCAACGTACTTATCCTGCGGGGCGCTGTAATTGGACGTGGGTGTCCGATATTTTGTCATATTTTGTGATTTGCGCGATGTCGCCGACGGGGCTCTGATGTGTGCAGGCCTTTCTGGCTTCAGGCACGTGGGGAAAAAGGGCGAGGGGTGTGAAAGGTGGCCAAGCATGGCCTATACGAACACCATTGTCTTGAGCGGCGACTATGGCTACCGCCAATATAAAGTATCCGGTCTGCCCGCCGACACCATAATCGATGCCACCAGCGCCTCGTGGATCGTCGCCAATCAGGGAAGCCCCACCAACCTCTATCCCTTCGCGGTCGTCAACCCCGGCGACAACCTCCTGGCTTTGGGCGGCACGATCAACGGCACGGTCTCCCAAACCGGCGACTGGGAGAACATCTACGTCAACTCCGCCGCAGTCCGTATTAATTCAGCCCACAGCTTTACCATCGACGACTGGACGATCACCCAGCCCTGGGATGGCATCCGTGTCGGCGGCACCGGCACCTTCCTTATCGAAGATTCCTATGTCGGCAACTCACGAGACGACGCGGTCGAGGACGACGACGTGATCGGCGGCACCATCCGGGATTCCCTGTTCGACCACGTGTTTTCCGGAGTGAGCCTTGGCGACGGTGACGTGGATGGGTCTGACAACACGGTCACCATGGATGGCGTGCTTCTCGGCATGGGCGAGTACCTTCGCAAAGGCGTGATGACCCACGGTTCGCCATTCAAACTCGACAATGGCACAGGCGCTAACGATATCACGCCCAGCCTGCACTTTATCGACTGCGTGGTGGCGATCACCGACGTTCACCACAACGGCCAGGGGCGGCTGCAGCATGCCTGGGACAAGACGGTCGAGTCGCACGGCAACTACTACCTCAACCTCTCTGACACGCCGCTGCCGTCGGATTATCCAAAGCCGCCCGCCGGCTGGACGGTCCTTCAAGGCCAGGCGGCCCGCGACTACTGGGCCCAGGCCAAGGCGGACTGGCATGCAGCCCATGACGGGACCGACCCGATACCGTCACCTCCGCCCCCGCCGACCGACCCGACCCACGGAACGACCGGGGACGATACGTTTGTCGGCACTGCCGCGGCCGACACCTTTGATGCCCTGGCTGGCAACGATACACTGCGGGGCCTGGGTGGCAACGACGTGCTGACCGGTGGCAGGGGCGATGACACCTTCGTTTTTGATACGGCCTATGGCCCCGGCAATGTCGACACACTCACCGACTTCAACGCGGAACATGACGCGCTTTATCTCGACAATGCCATCTTCACCAAGCTCGGCGCCGGTTCCTTGTCCAGCCCGACGCGGGTGAACTCGTCGTATTTCGAGTTGCGAGAACACGCCGCCCACAGCAACGATTACCTGCTCTATAACCGGGCCACGGGCGTTCTGTCCTATGATCCCGACGGCTCGAAATCGACCCCGCAGGTGGAAATCGCCCACCTAGAGCCCGGAGCGGCCCTGACCTATCACGACGTGTTCGTCGTTTGATCGCTCATGCGATCGCACATGGCACAACGAAGCGCGAGCGCATCACCGGTGTTCCTGTTGCGACTGACAGCGATCAGAAATGGCGGCGGATGGCGCCCATCTAGTTGCCGGTGGCGGGTTTCGCTATGTGGGCTTGTTTGCGCTCAAACGGTTCCCAGGTCGTAACGGTGCATAAGTAGATCGGACCGTGAGTATCGAGGGAGGCGCTGATGCGGCGCGCGAGGAGCCCTGGCCAGCCGCTCGAGCATCAGCCTGTTGTCAGATACCGCCGCTGGCATGTTGGTCTTCGGCAATGTCGCGCTCGTTCAGCCAGTGTTCCAGGGCGTCCACCATCTCTTCGGCCGATCTGCCGAGTGTCTTGAGATGGATTTCCGGGTTTTCCGGCGCTTCGTAGGGAGAATCGACGCCGGTGAAATTCTTGATCTCGCCATTCAGTGCGCGCGCATAGAGGCCCTTCGGATCGCGCCTGGCGCATTCCTCGAAGGGCGTATCGACGAACACCTCGATGAACTCCCCGTCCGCCATCAATTCGCGCGCCATGCGCCGCTCGGCGCTGAACGGCGAAATAAACGAAACAATGACGATCAAACCGGCATCGGCCATCAAACGCGCCACTTCGGCGACACGGCGGATGTTCTCGACGCGATCGGCGTCGGTAAAACCGAGATCTCGGTTGAGACCGTGACGGACGTTGTCGCCGTCCAGGATATAGGTGTGGCGGCCGGTGGCGAACAGCTTCTTTTCGAACAGGTTGGCGATGGTCGACTTGCCGGAGCCCGACAGGCCGGTGAGCCAGAACACAGCCGGCTGCTGGTTCTTCATGTCGGCGCGCACGCGTTTGCCGACATCGAGCGACTGCCAGTGGATGTTTTCGGCTCGGCGCAACGTGTGCAGGATCATGCCGGCGCCGACCGTGGCGTTTGAGATGCGGTCGATCAGGATGAAGGCGCCGGTGGTGCGGTTTTCGGCGAAGGGATCGAAAGCGATCGGCGTCCGCGTCGAGATGTTGCAGATGCCGACTTCATTCATGTCGAGCGACTTGGCCGCTTCATGGGCAAAGTTGTTGACATTGATCCGATATTTCAGATCGGTGACGGTGGCGCTGGTCTGATCGGTCTCGGTGCGCAGGAGGTAGGAGCGGCCAGGCAGCAGCGCTGCCTCGTCGAACCAGACGATGTTGGCGGCGAACTGGTCGGCGACCTGCGGCCGTGCGGCCGGCGAAACCAGCAAGTTGCCTCTGGAGACCTCGACCTCGTCGTCAAGCACAAGGGTGATGGCCTGGCCGGCGACGGCCTGGGCGAGATCGCCGCCATGCGCGACGATGCGCTTGACCCGCGAGGCCTTGCCGGATTTGGCGACGACCACCTCGTCGCCGGGTGCAACCGAGCCGGACGCGATCGTGCCGGCAAAACCGCGAAAATCGAGATTGGGCCGGTTGACATACTGCACCGGAAACCGGAACGGCAGTTCGACCGCGGCCTCGTCGACCGAAACGGTTTCGAGATGCTCGATCAGCGTCGGGCCGGAATACCATTCCATGCTTTCCGATCGGCGGCTGACATTGTCACCATAACGGGCCGACATCGGGATCGGCACAATGGTCTGGAAGCCGAGAGCGCGCGAGAATTGCCCATAATCCTCTACGATACGGTCGAAAACCGTCTGATCGAAATCGACAAGATCGATCTTGTTGACGGCCAGCACGACATGGCGGATGCCGAGCAGTGAGGCGATGATCGAATGGCGCCTGGTCTGCCGAAGCACACCCTGCCGCGCATCGATCAGCACGATCGCCAGGTTGGCGGTCGAGGCGCCGGTCGCCATGTTGCGGGTGTATTGTTCGTGGCCAGGTGTGTCGGCGACGATGAATTTGCGCTTCGGCGTGGCGAAGAAACGGTAAGCGACGTCGATGGTGATGCCTTGCTCACGCTCAGCCTCGAGGCCGTCGACCAGCAGCGCGAAATCGATGTCGTCTCCCGTCGTGCCATGCTTGCGCGAATCGCCTTCGAGCGCGGCGAGCTGATCCTCGAAGATCTGCTTGGTGTCGGACAGCAGGCGCCCGATCAACGTCGACTTGCCGTCGTCGACCGAGCCGCAGGTGAGGAAGCGCAGCAGCGACTTCTTCTCCTGCGCCGCCAGATAGTCGCGGACGCCGTCGGCGGGTGCGAGGCTCTTTGCCACGTGGCGCACGGCTAAAAGTATCCCTCGCGCTTCTCGTCGAGGCGCAATTTCATGGGCTCGTCATCCCTGAGGTCGGTATGCCGTCGCGTTCCACTATCGGTCGTTCCTTGGCCAAATAATGCTTCTCGCGGCGAAACAAGGACAGGTTAAGGATCGGGGTCCGGCGGCCCTCATCCACGGCAGTCCGCCGCGCGATGCAATCCGAAAGGCGGCCCTGCAATATACCAGGCGATCCGATCTGGTCGCTGATGGACATGGTCATCTCCAAGCCTATCACTGGCTCTTCATAACCCTCCTGCTCGCCGCTGTCTTCTCACGATCTGCGCTTCCGGGAGATCAGGCAAGAAGATTGGGAGCGCGTCCGTGAAATGGTCCAATCAATGGGTTAGGTCCGCCTAACTCGGATTGCAAGGCTTCTGATCACGAAGGCCCTGTGGTGGGGCGCCATGCCATGCCAATCACGCTGAGACTATCGTTGCTGCCAGGCCTGATGTGAAGCCCGTCCGCCGTGGGGCCAAATGCGACCCGTTATGGGTCAGTACGCTTGGCACCGCAATTGCGTTGATAGGTGTGTGGGCTGGGGCGAGGGCCCGTCGCCTCGCAAATGGGGCGGCGGGCCTTTAGTCAACGAGGATTTGGATGGAGCGGCCCGGCACCCTTTGTTGGGATGGGGCTAGGACACCGGGCCTAACCGACGGGCAGTTTGTGAGAAACGGCGCCGGGGCTGGGGGACTATATGCGGTCGCGCTAGATATGCGCAAAGCATACGAACGGAGTACGAGAGCAACAATTCGGGTGTCAACCGGAGACCGATACACCGGTGGCGCCGACGTCGTGAGCATATTCGAGAAGCCGCGCTAGGTTCGAGCAGCATGGGATGCGCCTAAGGGAGTGTGGACCGGCAGCGGTCAGTGCGGTTTTCTAAATCGCGGCCCGATTCCTCGAATCGCAAGTTTGCACCTCTCAGGTCGAGGCAATTCCGTATATACTTTTTGGTGTAACATCAGGCCTGTACAATTACAGGCTGTATAGGGTTTATTATATTAGCCATCTAAGATATAATTGCAAATTGTTAACCAGGATTAATGCGTCTTTTCCACAGCATCGTAGTATGCCTTCCAGGTTGGGTTACCTCTAAAGGGCAGGGAAGCCATACGTCCGCGCGTTGGGGCGGCGCATGCCCTACTCCTTAAATCCATTCCTAAGACCTAGGCAGCCTGACACACGATAAACGAGCGTATCAGTTCACGCTGACAAGCTTTTGCGAGGGAGCCAAACCAAAAGGAGTAAAGGCAAGTCAGCGGCGGAGAGGAGCAGGTGAGTCGATGGGACACCCCCAAACTTCCGATTTTTCGAATGACGCGACAAGACCGCTACACAACGGGCATATGCCGGACGCAAATGGCCTTAGCAAGTCCGATCTCGCAGAAGGATATCGAGGCGAAGGTCTTGTCATGATTGTCGACAAGCGAGCACTTGAGCGTGAATGCCTTGCCCGTGGCCTTATCGAACACAATCCGACTTTGCGCGTTAGCGCGGTAGGATCGCTCGACGAAATCCAGCACATTGCCGGGGAAGCGGAGCCGTCTGCGATCCTCGTCATCCTTGGTTCCAGAAAGGTCTCCGACCAGAGTGTTCGGGCGGAACTTGCGCACTTCATTGCCGAGATTGGCGCCGTACCCGTAATCGTCGTGGTGGATTCCGACGAGCCGGCGGAGGTTCTCGCCGCACTCGAATGCGGCGCCCGTGGCTACATTCCCACAAGCGTCACGGTGAAGGTCGCTGCCGAGGCCATTGGTCTCGCTCGCGCCGGAGGAATCTTTGTACCCGCCAGCTGCGTGCTGGCGCTCCGAGAGATCATCCACTCGTCCGCAAACGGTGCCCGTCCGCTCACCGGTATGTTCACCATTCGCGAGGCGGCGGTCGTGGAGGCGCTCAAGAAAGGCAAGGCGAACAAGATAATTGCCTACGAACTCAACCTCTGTGAGAGCACCGTCAAGGTCCACATCCGTAATATCATGAAAAAACTGAAGGCTACGAATCGCACGGAGGTAGCGTACAAACTTAGACAGATGTTGCTTTGAAGGCTGCCTTCGATCGGTCCTTGCCTGGACGGCTCTAGCAATACAACTGCTGGATGCGTAAACGGCGGGGCTAGCGGTTCGCCGTTCTGATCAAACCCGAAGGTCGATCGTCTCGTCCGAGCCTTTTCGCGAGACAGGCACTATCGGCGGGTGTTTAGGCACGTTCCCGACCAACCGTCGCGGACCCTGCCTTCACCAGAAATCCAACGCTGTCCTCTCCGAGCTCCGCGCCCCGATATGCGGCTTCGGCGACCTTCAGCCCACCCGTCAGTCTGCGGACCATTGGAGCCGGTCCGAGTATGTCAAGTGGAAGGCCTAGCTGACCACTGGTGGGCCGCTTCGGTGGCCAGATCCTGAGGCCGAAATAGCTGGCGGCCGAGCGATCGATCCCGCCACTGAACTGCACCAGCAGCGCGTGGCGCGAGTTCCGGGCAATACGGCCTAGGCTGTTGATGTCCATTGGTGGTTTGTCGGAGGGCCTCATCGCGACCACGATCACATCCCATGCATCGCCGGTCAGGAGCTCGGGGTGCGAAAAAACGCTTACACTGGCCCCACCCTCGCGTAGTGTATGCTCAAGGGATGGTGCACAGGGCGTGTCGCAGACGATGGCGATCCTCGCGGCACGTTGATCGACACCGGCATCGCCGAGCAAGATGCAGCATAACCGCGCGAATTCCGGCAGCAAGTCTATAGCTGGGTGGCTGAGATTGGGAGCGGCAACCTTGATGCCGGCCTCGTCACAGGCGTCGAAGTCCACGACGCCCGGCCGAAGCTCCCATGGTTCAGCCATCAGCGAAACAACCGCATGCGAGGGCAAGAGTTCGATGAGCGATCTCGAAATCGGCCCGACCTGGGGACAGTAGGTAACGATGTCGACATCCTGCCATTTGCGGCTGTCGATGCGGTTCGTCACTTCAACGCGTTCGGCGACCTTGGCGTGTTTGGCAAATGCCAACGTCGCATCTGCAGTTGCCGCGAAGCTCGGATGTCTAGAGGAGATGCGGGTGAGCGCAACGACACGGCTGGCATTCGCGAGCGCCGCCACTGTGGCGGTCACCGCTTGGTATCCTGTCGTAGCGCCAACGACCACGGTGAGGCCAGAGAGATCGAGATCAAGCAAGGCTATTTGCTTGCGGACGATAGCAAGTACTCCGTCAAGGTCGATCTCTGGGACGCCACGAGCAAACGAGCTTGCGGGAAAATCACGTGATAGAGGTGTCAAGCTGGGTACCACGTTGCGCGCTCCCACTATCAGATAGGCCGGCAATGCCCTTTAAGCAGCTCAACTGCCTGCCGGGTCTCGTCTCACGGCGATGCATGTGCATTTCCTGCATTGCGTTGACGGACACCTTTGCGGCCCTGCGCATTTGGCAAATGTGGTCCCTGTATTTTCTACCCTCGCCAGGAGCGTGACGGCCCGAATTTGGTTGGCACTTTGACCTTATGGTCGCCGAACCAATTCCGCTGCAGGTTCCGGCAATACAGCCGAACCTGCCGATCTGCTACTGCAGCAAACGGATGCAGGTGATACGCCGTTTGATCAGAAGGCTTACCGACGCTATGCCGCCGACGCGCCTATCAGGCAAAGGGGTAACGAGCGCAGGGTATGGCGCTACCTCCTTTGCTTCTCTTGCCGAGAATGACAAGCCGCAGTGAAGTCGACCAGCAACACCAGCAGCGTTTCTTGGTGAAAACCCATGACAAGCAGCGTATTTGACATAAGGCGCCGCAGGCTCGGCATCCGCATCGGACAAAACATCCATCCGCTTGGAGGCCGGCCCAAGAGGATGATGGACATGACTGTCGCATTGATCGCGCTTGTTCTAGCTGCTCCGGTGATGCTGGCGGTTGCCCTTTTGATATTGGTGACCGACGGGGGACCGGCGATATTCTCACACACCCGGGTAGGGTTCAACGGCAAGCGCTTCGCCTGCTACAAGTTCAGGACCATGGTGGCCAACTCGGAGCGGGTTCTGGCCGACTATCTCGCGAGCAATCCCGAAGCCGCCAAGGAGTGGGAGCAGAATTGGAAGTTCAAGAAGGATCCGCGCATCACATTCCTGGGGCATATTCTCAGGAAGTCGAGCCTAGATGAGCTGCCGCAACTCATTAACGTGCTGCGCGGCGAGATGAGTTGCGTCGGCCCTCGTCCGGTCGTTCCGGACGAATTGAAACGTTACGGCTCCTGTGCGATCGATTATTTAAAAACCCGGCCGGGGCTAACCGGCCTGTGGCAGGTGACAGGCAGAGACGCAATGGATTATCCCAGCCGTGTCTCTATCGACAGCCGCTATGTGCGGGAATGGTCCCTATGGGCCGATGTCGTTATTCTCGTCCGGACTGTTTTCGCCGTGATGAAATTCGACCGTGCGTCTTGATGAGCGCATCGCAAATTCTTGCCTCATGCAGTCGTGGTCCCAAAACCGCAGCGTGCTCTCGCGACCGCAATGGCGAGCAGGTGCGGCGCCGGGCGCGGCGAAATGGCAGCCGCAGACCGTCACTGCTCACGTGACATGCCTCGGCGCCAGATGACGCCAAGGAAGAGTCCGAGCAAATAGGTGCATTGCAGAACGACAACGAGAAGCAGGATTGAAAGCAGGCGGTGCCAATCACTGCCGATGCCACCTGCAACGGCACCGCCCACGACAGTCACCGCGGTCATGATGATGAGCGCAGCTGCTCGAAAACGAAATCCCAGCAAAATGCCGATCACACCGACGACGACAAGACCCCAAAGCACGGCGATCTCCTATGGGTGGAAGACACAGTGTGCCATGCCTAAGTTTCCCACATCTGCAAATCCGTACCAACAGTCAATCCGGCTGCACTGTCTTGCCGGCGCTCGATCAAGTGGCGGGAAATCGCCGCACCTCCGCCGCATTGCACAAAAGGCGTAGAGCACCCTGTCCGAATGCCCCCTTTTCGCTCATTTCCTTGTCCACCCGGCGAGCCTACGCTGCTTGTGAAAGAGGTAAGCGGAGATTCACCCGCCATGCGGCAGCATGCAATGAATCATAATCCGGGAAGGGGCGCTGAGCCTGTGTTTATCGGTGCTGCTACTCAGGACAACAAGGCGCTGGACGTTGCGCGTCGGGGCAGAGCTGTGTCGGCGCGAAGTTCCTGCACAGTGCTTTCAGTGTGACATCTCATCTATGCTGCAGGCATCCGTTCTTTTGCTGATCGTGTCCATCTGGTTCCCTGGCGCCGCGAAGATTGCCGGAACGGATGGCTCGCTTTCCTTCTTGCTGGCTCTGTTCTGCGCCCTGATAAGCATCGTTGCCTATGCCGAAATAGCAAGACGCCTCCATCGGGCGGAAGCGGCCTTGGCGGCTACGGTGCTGACGATATCTGCTTTCATCATCGTTCTGTCCCTACTGTCGATGCTCCACGCAGACATTCCGATCAGGACGATGCGCGCGGTTTTCGCGCAGGTGTTTGGTTTCGCCATTATTCCAGCGGTCGCGGCGATCTCCATGAGACCCAAGGGTCTCGTGGCAATCGACAGGATTGTGATGGCAATGATCATCATGAGTGTTGCAACATCTTGCCTTGTCGCAATCGGGCTGGGCGATGCCAGATTCGCCGATCGGGCGGAGGGCTATTTCAAGCACTCGAACCAACTCGGGATTGCCTTGTCGGCTAGTGTGCCGCTTGTCGCCGCGAAGCTGGTCGCTTCTCGCAGGCACCGTGTTCTCCTCACGGGCTGCCTCGTTGCGGTGCTCCTGGGTTTGGTGAAATCGGGCTCAAAGACAAACTTCATTCTCGGCGTTGCGGGTCTCGGAACTTTCTTCGGTCTGTACAGCATCTATATGGTGAGAAGAAAGCAGCGTCCGGTAACAGTGATCGTGGGGATCGTTACAGCTCCGATATTGTTCGAGGCGATCTTGGTGACATTGCAGTCCCTCAACCCACGGGCCTACGGCCTGCTGTCACTTCAATTTTCTGGAGGTGAGGCGCATTCGGTCGTATCGCGGCAGCGACTGTGGTCTATATCAATCGATATGGGCCTGGCGCATCCGTTCACGGGAGTGGGGGCAGGGCAGTGGGTGGAAGACATCGCTCCCCACAGCCATAACCTGTTCATCGACGCCTTTAGAACGCTGGGGGTGCCAGGCGTCGGGTTAGTATCGGTGATGGTTCTGGTGGTCGTGGCATATCTGGTCAGCGCCGTTCTTCGCACATTGAGAGACAATGCCCAGGGCGACCACGCGACAGAAGTGAATGTGATGGTGCTCGGAACATCGGTTTGCGTGTGGAACTACCTCGTCGCAAACCAGATGAGCGATTCCTTCGGTCCATCAACCGCCGCTTTCTTCTGGCTGCCCCTGGCTTTGCTCATGTTCTACCGCGGTACGCAACGAACACTGCAGCCCGGTCTTGAGAGTCCAAAGGTGTACGCGGGGACCGGGTCCCAGCTATTTCAACATTGAGCCGTTTCTTTAATCTTCCGAAAAATCAACTTTACCACCTGAATCCAATGATTAGGCACACAGTTCGTGACCTGGCGGCAGGCTTGCCGCCAAGCGTCGAACCGCGCGCTCTTCAAACAGACATTCGATTTGTGGAATTCTTTGGTCTTCCCGGGATTGGAAAGACAACCGCCTCCGCCCTGTTAGCGAACGGCTTGCGGCGGCGCGGCCCGTTGGTAGGTGATGTGCGAATAGAGTGGGAGACGAGAAATTTCATCGGCCGCCAAATCTATAGGATCGGTATCGTAGCACCAAGATTTAGGGATCGTGAGTTTCGCTCGCTGCTCGCGCGAATTGCACGCTTTGTCATCGAAAGCGGGCAATCATCGATTGTCGATGTAGCCAGGGTCATCTGGAACCTTTCGTTTTTGGTTGCCTATGTCCAAAGCGAGAGACCAGGAAAAAATACTATTACCATCATGGATCAGGGTCTGTTGCAGGGGTTCTTGTCCATCTTGCTTAAGAGCAGGCATCGGGCAACCTCAGAGAAGTGGCTTGATATTCTGTTTGCCATTGGCGTGCACGACATGGCTTTTGTCCATCTGCGCGGCGAGATCGGCGTGGCACGGGATCGACTTCTGAAAAGGGGCGATCGGTCCTCGCGGATGCAAAGGGCATCTCCTGACCGGGACCTTGATCTCTGGTCGACGGCGGATCGTGCTTGCCGCCAGATTGCGGCCGATCTTGAGGGGGGATGGGAACGGAAGATCACGCCGGCGTGCTGGCGGCGGTCGACGTGGAAAGGTTTGCATCGCCCGAAGATGTCGCCGAAAGGGTTCTCGATGCGGTGCTTTTGGCCTGCCTCGAACGGCATCGGCTGTGCGATTCGGTAGCTCAATGAGCACGAGAATGGACCGCCGTTCATTCATGGGCGTCGCCGGCTTGTATCCTGTAATCGCTCTGTTGCCGGGCTCGTGCCAAGCGCAAGGCGCACCGACGCCGGAAGGCAAGGAGTTCGTTCTGGCGGGTGAGTATGGCTTCGAACAGCAATCGATTCGGAATCTCCAGCCGGGAGCAACCATCAACGCTCGCAATGCTGCCTTCACGGTTGCCAACAGCAGAAACAGCGATCCCAGCGCGGCAATGGGTTGCGATGAGGGGACGCTGCCGGTCAATCGCTATCCGGTCGTCATCCGCAACTGCCCCGGCGTTCGCTTCATCGGGGGCCGCTTCGACGGCCAGGTGCCGCTAACGTCGGATTGGCGGGATACCTACTGCAACAGCGCGGCTCTGCTCATCAGGGACGGAACCACCAATGCGACAATAGAAGGTGTCCGCGTACGCCGCTGCTGGGATGCCATTCGCATCGGCGAGCAGGCGGACGGCTTTCGACTGAAAGGGTGCTGGCTCAGCGAAACCAGGGATGATGCGGTGGAGAACGACTATCTCCTCAGCGGTACCATAGAAGATTGCCTGTTCGATGAATGTTTTTCCGGGCTCAGTGTGGATCCCGCGAAAAATGAACGGGACGGAACACAGCAAACCGTGCGGATCGACGGATCCCTCATCCACATGCACGCCTTTCTCTCCAAGGGCGAAGTCACACATCAGGCGCCGATCAAGGCTGTCGATCAGTCACCCAGGTTGAGGATCACGGGATCGGTTTTTGCATTGGCCGCGGCAAACATGCGTGGATTCCGTCGCCTGGAAAGAACGTGGCGGCTGACGATTGAAAGCCGGGACAACGTGTTGCTGTGGCTGCCCGACGAGCCAATCCCGTCCGCATTGCCGCTGCCGCCATCTGGTTTCAAATTGCTGACCGGCGCTAACGCCCGCGCATATTGGAACAAGGCGCGTCTCCAGTGGGTCGCGGCGCATCAGGACGTGGCCCGGTTCTCCGACGAAGCGCTGTGAGAAGTCGCGGTCCGCAGTCCTCGGCAACGATTATCCGAACCGCGAAGGCATGTGGTGCTTCCTATTCAACGCACCTGCTTTGCAACAACAGCTTGGACCGTCACCGCGATGAATCAGCACGAGGCGATTGACAGAACCGTGGCATCAGGCCCCGCTGATCACAGTCCTGCGACGTTTGTGATCCAGGGGCGGTTGGTACGCGTCAGGGGACAAAACATCCTGTTCAGCCCATCCCAGCAGGCCATTTTCGCCGTCAACGATACTGCCGCCGACATCTGGCGCTCTCTGGAAGAAGGCATGCCACCGCAAGCCATCTCGGTCGAGATGGCGCGCGGTGGCGTTGACAGGCTTGAGGCAAATAGGCATGTCGAGGCCGCGCTCGGGGATTGGCAGCGGCTGAACCTGATACGGCCCTGCGCACCTTTGTCCACTTCGTCAGCTCAAGAGCCCGTGAGCCAGATGGTCGCCGTTGCGGGCCTCAACATACGCATCGTCTATCCGGCAGCCTGCGCGTTTCCGGCGATCACCGTATTTCGGCACCTTGAGGTCCGAAGAGAGACTGCCGACGTTCTGCTCGAGGTGGTCGGGCACGGGGGGCGGGTCCATCTATTCCGGGATGGCGAGTGGATTTTGTCCTGCTCCCCCGACGAACTACCCGTCATGCTGAAGGGACAATTGCTGACAGAGGTTCTGGACTACGGCGCCTATGAACTTGCTGTCCATGCGGCAGCGCTTTTCAGAAATGAACGTATCGTCCTTCTTTGTGGCAATCCGGGCGCGGGCAAGACAACGCTGACCTTGGCGTTGGTTCATGCAGGATTCGGCTTTGCCGCCGATGATGTGACGCTGCTGGACTCTAGGGGGCATGGCGTTGGCCTTCCGTTTGCCCCGGCGGTCAAGGCGGGAGCATGGCCGCTGCTGGCCGAATACTGCCCCGACCTTCATGCCGCTCCAGTCTGGCGCCGCCCGGACCGCAGGCGTGTACGGTATGCCGTGCCCAAGGCGTTCGTGCCCCTGCCTCCTGCTCCCTTGCCCATCGGCTGTGTGGTCCTGCTCCGTCGAGATCGCGACGCGAAAGCTAGCCTGGAGCCGGTCGATCCAGCTCACGCATTGCGCGGTCTGCTCAACGGCGCGCTGGCACCCGGCGGAGAGCTGAGTGGCACCGCGTTCGACGTCCTGATCCAACTCATCGGATCGGCGCAAACCTATTGCCTGACCTATTCGAGGCTTGATGATGCGGTACAGCTTGTCACGAAAGCGTGCCGATGATGAGCAGGGGCAGCGCGCTTGAGGCGTTGGTCGCCGGACTTCGCGGTAGTCGGACTGACAGGGCCGACTGGCAGGCCGTGATTGCTCTGGCAAATCACACTCTGCTCACACCCGATTTGTTCTCGTCCCTCGCGCGCGCCGGACAGATCCACCATCTTCCGGAGGACGTGCGCGAGTACCTTCGGTTCGTTCACGACTGCAATCGGGAACGGAACCTGCGCTTGCGTACCCAACTGCGTGAAGCCGTTGCGGCCCTCAACCGCGGCAACATCGTTCCGTTCCTGCTCAAGGGGGCCGTTCCCCTGTTCCTTTCGCCGGCCGGCCGGGTTCCCAGCAGGATGACGAGCGATCTCGATCTAGCCGTGGAATCGCCCGAAGAGACGACCGCCCGAGCCTGTCTTGAAGAGCTTGGCTACGTCGATGTGGCGGGCGCTCGAGGCATGGCCCGCCAGCAGGACGCCGGAATGCTGGAGCTCCGGACGAGCCGGGCGAACGGGTTTGCCCCCCCAAGCTCGTCCAGCGAGACGGCCTTCGGGTGAAAATTCCTCCCGCTCAGTCTCGCGCCCTGCACTGGATGGTGCACGACCTTCTCAAGGAGGGAGATTATTGGCGCGGAAGGATAGATCTTAGGCATCTTTACGATCTGGCAAGATTGGCGGAAAGCGACGACGTGGACTGGGCGGCACTGCGGGCTTCCATGTCGGATCGAAGCGCCCGCAATGCGCTCGACACCCAGCTTTTGGCCTTGCACCATTTCTTTGGAACCAGAATCCCGGCAAAATGCGCACAACGCCCGATGGTCCGTTTCCAGCACTGGAGGCGCATCTTCACGGCGACCCACCCGATCATCGGCGCCCCGCTGCGCCTCGCGGGCAATTTGATGTGGGGCACATGGCGGTTTTCACGTGCCCACGGTTTGGCGCGACGTGGACCGTCCGATCTCTTGCGTCGCACAGCTCGCACGCTCTTCAACCCTCGTACGAAAATCTAAGCCTTTTGGAGAACTAGTACCCCCGTATCAGCAAGCCTAAGGTGAAAGCTGTGAATTTGAGAAAGTTTGTGAAGAGGTCTGACATGTCAACTGAAAGCACAAAACGCTCGCCGGAAACCCTGGTCTCGGAGGCTCAAGCGCGCCGTGAATTTCTCAAGAAGGCGGGGCGTTTTGCGGCGGTTACGCCGCCGGCTGTGACGCTCTTGCTTGGCACAAGCTTGAACTCCAGGGCGATCGCCAAATCGGGTGGATCAAAACCGGGCAATGGCTGGGGGGACAAGAACCATATTCACGTCGGCCCTCCCGGCCAGGGGTAAGCCCTTCGACCATCATGGTCGCTGAAAACAGCGTTTTGAGGACATAGGGCTCCAGTCTGTCATTTGAAAGCCCGGACCGCTCGCGGCACGCAAAAGTGCCGCCAGCGGTCCGGGCTTTTCTTTGCCGGGGCGACCATCATCCGAACTGCAAATCAGCGCAAAATGGATCCGGTTTCGCCGCACTGATCTTCGGAACCGCGCGACGCGGACCTTTGAGCATGCAGGAAGGCGGCCCTAAGCCAGCAACAGAGTGCTCAGGAAGTTGTCGTCGTGGAACTGGGCCACTTGAACGCCGGTCAGCGTGATCTGATCCCCGCCGCCCAGCGACGCCACGACATTCGAGCCCTGGTTTGTCGCCACCTGCAGGAACTGGCTGTCGTTGTAGATGCCAAAGGCTCTGAGATCGAGGACGTCGCCGGTGCCGGCGCCGGGCAAGAAATTCATGACGGTGTCCTGACCGTCGCCGTGGGCGAACACGAACAGATTGTGCTGGTTGCCGGCAACCAGCAAGTCGTTTCCGCGTCCCCCGATCAGCGTGTCATTCCCGCCCAGACCCCATAGATAGTCCGCGCCGGTCGTGCCGTTCAGGACGTAGCCGCCGTTGACGATTGTCGGCGTGCGCCCTACAGGCGTCGGGACAAAGTAGGAATCCGTGAGCATGCTGGTTGCAGTCGTCCCGTTGAAGCTGCTCACCTTGTAGAACTCGATCAGCATGCCCGCGTCCGTGATCGTCACCAGATTGGCGCCGACATTGGGAACGGTCTTGCCAGCTCCGCCAAGGCCGGTGGTCGTGTACGGAAGAAAGACGCCGTCGCCGTTGTCGTCCCGGTTCTCCCGGTAGTAGTTGTGCTGATGGCCGGCAAAGACCGCGTTCACACCCCACTGCTCGAAGGGCCACCGCATGGTGGCAGTGGAGCCGCTCGGGTTGAATGGCGTGTGATGGAAGTAGGCGACGTCGAAACTCGCGTCGGAATTCGCGAGAAGGTCTTGCATCCAATGGCCCTGCACGGATGTGGAACTGCGGCCATCCGGCTCCTGCTTGTTGCTGCTGAGAGCGAAGAAATGCACCGGCCCGATCTGGTAGTCATAGTACCTCTCATTGTCGGGCAGCGTGAAGTAGTTCAGGTAGTTGGTAACGTTGCCTTCTTCGTATTCGTGATTGCCTAGCGTGGGGAAGAAGCGGTTGATGGCGCTGCCGCTGCCGTATGCGCCCTGATAGTTGCCTATGTAGTCATGATACTGCTGGCCGACGGCGGCATCCAAGGTCTGCGGAGCATACACGTTGTCGCCGATTGTGAGGATGAAATCGGGGTTCCAGGCATGGACCATCGCCGACACCGCCTTCTCGCCGGTGAGATCGGTGTCGCCGTAGTCACCAAAGACCGCGTACCGGTACAAGACCTGCGGCGGCGTCGTCGGGACGACGCTGACCGTATAGTCCTGCGCGGCGGTGCTCCCGTCGGACGAGGTTGCGGTGACGTGGAGGTTGATCGACTGCTCGGTCTGGGCATTGAGCGTTCCCGTGCCAGAGCGCGTGATGACGCCGGTGCTGGAATTGATGGCGAAGCGCGAGTCGTTGAGGCTGTAGGTGACCGTATCGGTGACGTCCGGATCCTTGGCCGAGGCTGTGATGTGGACCAAAGTGCCCGCGGGGGCACGGTCGGGGATCTGGTTGGCCGCAGGGTCGGCATCCTGTGGATGCTTGAAGGCGACCGGGCCGGTCGTCGGCACATAGTACTCGACGTGCAGGAGCGGTGCGCCGGTGGCGCTGCCATCGAAGGAATTGGCCCTGCGCGCGCCGCTGCTGCCGCTGACGACGAATGCCATGTCATTGAGTTGCAAATAGCCTGGCTGGTTGATGATCTCCTGCACGATTGCCGAGAGGTTCGGGGTGCGTTCGGCAAGGGCGGCTTCATTGTTCACGGTCCAGTCGGGTGGCGTCCACGTCACCGAAGTAGTCGTCATCAGGCGCGAGGTGACATCGCTTTTCTCACTCTCGAAGGGGACGGCTTCGTCGCTTTCGCCTCGGATCAGGAGCGACACGGCGCCAGTGCTCGTATTCTGGGCCTGGAACTGGATGTAGGCACTGGTGATGACGGCGTCGTAGGGAATGTCGACGCCGGTGAAGCGCATTCCGACCGTCTGGACTTTGGTGCCGTCAACCACCATGTCGAGATCGGTGCTGGTGAGGTCCATCCCGCCGCTGGGACCTTGCTCGACGTCGTCGGTGCTGGTTGCGATCCTTTTCTCGAAAATCGGCGCTGTGGTCACGCTGACGGCATAGTCTTGGCCCGCGGCGCTCCCATCGGACGAGGTTGCGGTGACGTGGAGGTTGACCGACGGCTCGGTTGCCGCATTGAGCGTGCCGGTGCCTGAGCGCGTGACAACGCCGGTGCTGGAATTGATGGCGAAGCGCGAGTCGTTGACGCTGTAGGTGACCGTCGAGCCGGCATCGGGATCCCTGGCCGAGGCCGTGATGCCGATGGCCGTGCCGGCGGCGGCGTTCTGGGCAATCTGGTTGGCGGCAGTGTTGGCATCCGGCGGGTTGTTGAAGGTGACCGGCTCCGGGCTGTTGAGCACGGCGAGGGTGAAGGCCTGGTTGGCGGTGCTGCCGTCGGAGGAGGTTGCCGTCACCGTCAGGTTGATCGATGTCTGGGTCTCGAAGTCGAGCGTGCCGGTGGCCGAGCGGGTGATGACGCCGCTGCTGACGTCGATGGCGAAGCGCGTGTCGTTGAGGCTGTAGGCCACGGTCGAACCGGCGTCGGGATCCGTGGCCGAAGCGGTGATGCCGATGGCCGTGCCCGCCGGAGCAAGTTCGGCGATCTGGTTGGCAGCGGGGTTGGCGTCGGGCGGCGTGTTGAAAGCCACCGGACTGCCGGCCGGACCGGGCAGGGTATACTCGATGTGCAGCAGCGGCGCGCTGGCCGGGTTGGACTCGTACGAGTCGGCCGTGCGCGTGCCGGTGCCGGTGACCAGGAACGCCATATCGTTGAGCGCCGCCCAGCCCGAGCGGTTGACGATCTCCTGCACGACCGCCGAGAGGTCCGGCGTGCGCTGGGCCAGGCCGTGCTCGCCCACCGTGGTCCACGGGGCCGGCGTCCAGGCCGTGGAGGCTGTCGTCCTCGGAAGCGAGGACACGTTGAAGCTGGCGGTGGTGAAGGGACTGGCGTCGTCGACCTTATCGCCCTGAATGAGCAGCGACGTCGCGCCGGTCTTCACCTCATTGGCCTGGAACTGGATGTAGGCGTTGGTGATGATGGCGCCCTGCGGGATGTTGATGCCGGTGAAGCGCATGCCGACCGTCTGGCGGGTGGAGCCGTCATAGCCCAGCTCCAGGTCGGTGACGTTGGTCGAAATCGCCCCGGAGCCCTTCTCCTCGATATCGTCGCCGGCGGTCGCCACCCTTGTCTCGATGGTTACAGGCGTGGTGTTGCCCGTCCCGGAGACAGCAACGCTGAAGGCGTGGGTATCGATGCTGCTGTCGGACGAGGTGGCCGTGACCGTGAGCGCGACCGTCGGCTCCGAGGCCGCATTGAGCGTGCCGGTGCCCGAGCGTGTGATGACACCGCTGCTGGCGTTGATGGCAAAGCGCGGGTCGTCGATGCTGTAGGTAATCGTCGATCCGGCATCGGGATCCCTGGCCGAGGCGGTGATGCCGATCGCCGTACCGGCGGCGGCGTTCTGTGTAATCTGGTTGACCGCGGTGTCCGCATCCGGCGGGGTGTTGAACGCGACCGGCTCGGGGCTGTTGAGCACGGCGAGGGTGAAGGCCTGGTTGGCGGTGCTGCCGTCGGAGGAGGTTGCCGTCACCGTCAAATTGATCGATGTCTGGGTCTCGAAGTCGAGCGTGCCGGTGGCCGAGCGCGTGATGATCCCGGTGCTGGCGCCGATGGCGAAGCGCGTGTCGTTGACGCTGTAGCTGACGGTCGAGCCGGCGTCGGGATCGGTGGCCGAGGCGGTGATGCCGACGGCCGTGCCAGCCGCCGCAAGCTCGGCGATCTGGTTGGCGGCGGTGTCGGCATCCGGCGGGGTGTTGAACGCGATGGGCTCGGGGCTGTTGAGCACGGCGAGGGTGAAGGCCTGGTTGGCGGTGCTGCCGTCGGAGGAGGTTGCCGTCACCGTCAAATTGATCGATGTCTGGGTCTCGAAGTCGAGCGTGCCGGTGGCCGAGCGCGTGATGATCCCGGTGCTGGCGCCGATGGCGAAGCGCGTGTCGTTGACGCTGTAGCTGACGGTCGAGCCGGCGTCGGGATCGGTGGCCGAGGCGGTGATGCCGACGGCCGTGCCAGCCGCCGCAAGCTCGGCGATCTGGTTGGCGGTGGAGTCGGCATCGGGCGGTGCGTTGAAGGCAACCGGCAACTGGCTGGCCGTGACGCCGACTGTAAAGGCGTGGGTATCGATGCTGCTGTCGGACGAGGTGGCCGTGACCGTGAGCGCGACCGTCGGCTCCGAGGCCGCATTGAGCGTGCCGGTGCCCGAGCGTGTGATGACACCGCTGCTGGCGTTGATGGCAAAGCGCGGGTCGTCGATGCTGTAGGTAATCGTCGATCCGGCATCGGGATCCCTGGCCGAGGCGGTGATGCCGATCGCCGTACCGGCGGCGGCGTTCTGTGTAATCTGGTTGACCGCGGTGTCCGCATCCGGCGGGGTGTTGAACGCGACCGGCTCGGGGCTGTTGAGCACGGCGAGGGTGAAGGCCTGGTTGGCGGTGCTGCCGTCGGAGGAGGTTGCCGTCACCGTCAAATTGATCGATGTCTGGGTCTCGAAGTCGAGCGTGCCGGTGGCCGAGCGCGTGATGATCCCGGTGCTGGCGCCGATGGCGAAGCGCGTGTCGTTGACGCTGTAGCTGACGGTCGAGCCGGCGTCGGGATCGGTGGCCGAGGCGGTGATGCCGACGGCCGTGCCAGCCGCCGCAAGCTCGGCGATCTGGTTGGCGGCGGTGTCGGCATCCGGCGGGGTGTTGAAGGCAACCGGCAACTGGCTGGCCGTGACGCCGACTGTAAAGGCGTGGGTATCGATGCTGCTGTCGGACGAGGTGGCCGTGACCGTGAGCGCGACCGTCGGCTCCGAGGCCGCATTGAGCGTGCCGGTGCCCGAGCGTGTGATGACGCCGGTGCTGGCGTTGATGGCGAAGCGCGTGTCGTCGATGCTGTAGGTGATCGTCGATCCGGCATCGGGATCGGTGGCCGAGGCGGTGATGCCGATCGCCGTACCGGCGGCGGCGTTCTGTGTAATCTGGTTGGCGGCGGTGTCGGCATCCGGCGGGGTGTTGAAGGTGACCGGCTCCGGGCTGTTGAGCACGGCGAGGGTGAAGGCCTGATTGGCGGTGCTGCCGTCGGAGGAGGTTGCCGTCACCGTCAGGTTGATCGATGTCTGGGTCTCGAAGTTGAGCGTCCCGGTGGCCGAGCGCGTGATGACGCCGGTGCTGGCGTTGATGGCGAAGCGCGTGTCGTTGAGGCTGTAGCTGACGGTCGAGCCGGCGTCGGGATCGGTGGCCGACGCTGTGATGCCGACGGCCGTGCCAGCCGCCGCAAGCTCGGCGATCTGGTTGGCGGTGGTGTCCGCGTCGGGCGGTGCGTTGAAGGCGACCGGATTGCCGGGTCCTGGCAGCAGATATTCGATATGCAGCAGTGGCGCGGTGGCCGGGTTGAACTCGTACGAGTCGGCCGTGCGCGTGCCGGTGCCGGTGACCAAAAATGCCATGTCGTTGAGCGCGGCCCAGCCCGAGCGGTTGACGATCTCCTGCACGATCGCCGAGAGGTCAGGCGTGCGCTGGGCTAGGCCATGCTCGCCCACAATGGCCCACGGGTCAGGCGTCCAGGCCGTGGAGGCTGTCGTCCTCGGAAGCGCGGACACGTTGAAGCTGGCGACCGTAAAAGGGTTGGCGTCGTCAACATTATCGCCTTGAATGAGCAGCGACGCCGCGCCGGTCTTCACCTCGTTGGCCTGGAACTGGATATAGGCGTTGGTGATGATGGCGCCCTTCGGGAGGTCGATGCTGGTGAAGCGGAGGCCGACCGTCTGGCGGGTGCTGCCGTCATAACCCAGTTCCAGATCGCTGATGTTGGTTCCGATCGTACCGGAGCCTTTCTCCTCGACATCGTCGCCGGCGGCCGCCACCCTCGTTTCGAAGATGGGGTCGATTGCATTCAAGGCGGCGAGGCTGCTGCTGGTGGTGATATTAGCGCCCGTCGAGACCGTACCGGTGTCAGCGATGAGGGTAGGGGCGGTAAAGGTGACGCCGCTGCCGGCATGGCCCGTTCCTGCAAACTGCCCGAGGCCGGTGTCTTTCGTCGCCACGCTGTCGAGAAAGGTGCTATCCGGATGGATGCCAAGCCCGGCTGCCGCGTCCGCCAGCCCGATCAGCTCGCCACCGTTTGCCGTGATCGGGACGGCGCTTTGACTGTCACTGTGTTTGCCGGTTTCGACGGCGAGGCTGACGCCATCCGATGCCCCGGAAGCCTGCGGCACGCCGTCATCGCCATGCAGGTGCTCCGCAATCTTCGGACCGCCGGTTGCGAACGCCGTGACCGAGCCGTCATCGAGCGGTTGAAGGGCTTTGAGGAGGGGCGTCGAACCGAGCTCCGTCGCGAGCAGTCCGATTGCATTGCCGCTGTCTGGAAGCCGATGTAGTTTGGACATGGCAGAACTCCTTTGCCGTCGTTTTCCACACCTGGGCCTCGCTAGGCCCTGATATGGGCGCCAGGGCCAGGTCCGGTCCGCCGCGATCGAGGACGCCGGCGGTTAGAGGCGTGTGGGGAGGCGATATGCTTGCTGGGCATCCGGCAGGCTGCAGTGAACTGGACCACGGCAGGACCTTGAAGCAACGCGCCCTGCCGGATCAGGCGAGCAGCCAACCATTCAAATGGAATTCATAGATCTTGCCGTCGTTCTCGGTCGGATTCGGGTCGTTGTCCACGCCGCGATCGACGATGTAGAGGCTCATGTGGTGGCTTGGATCGTCGCTGCTCGGCGCCAGCGCCAATCCCGCCGGCTTTTGCGCATTCGCTGCGGAGATATCGAGCGTGCCCAGCAACCCACCTGTCGGTGTCACCATTGCCACTGAGTTGCGCGATTGAAGGATGTAAAGGAGGTCGTGGACCGCGTCGTAGGCAATGCTCTCGTCCGAAGGGATTCCGAGCGCCTGCGCGGAAAAACTCGTCACGATATCATCGCCACCCGTGCTCGGGACGCCGTCAAATCTGCCGTTGGGACCCGGTGCGACGGTGTAAATCGTCTGGGTTGAGCCATCCGCGACATACAAGACTCGATGGTTCGGGTCATAGGCGACGCTCTCCGGATCCGAACTGCCGAACGCGGATGTCTTGAATGAGGTCACTTTATCGTCGGATGTGTTGTAAAGCCCGTCTCGCCCGGGGTTGAGCTCGTACACGCTCTTCGGGGCAGTGTCGTCCGCGAAGAAGAGATGGTGGTTAGCAGGATTATAAGCCACCCCGGCCGGCTCATCGGAGAACTTGACGGTCGTGAGCGTGCCCGCAAGGGTGCCGTTCAAATTCATCTGGTAGAGATTCTTGCCAGTAAAAAGCGCAGGTATCTCCTCGACTTCGCTGTCGGCAACCAGCAACGTGCCGAGGTGAGAGATATAGACGATATCAGTCGGGTCGGGACTCGGCGGCGACCACTGCGAAGTCAGGATGGTGTGTGACAAGGTCACCGATGTGGGCAGCAGCTGGCTACCATCGGTGACAGCAACGCTGAAGGCATGAGTATCGATGCTGCCGTCTGACGACTTCGCGGTCACGGTGAAGGCGACCGACGTCTCGGTCTGGGTATTGAGCGTGCCGGTGCCCGAGCGTGTGATGACGCCGGTGCTGGCGTTGATGGCAAAGCGCGGGTCGTCGATGCTGTAGGTGATCGTCGATCCGGCATCGGGATCCCTGGCCGAGGCGGTGATCCCGATCGCCGTGCCGGCGGCGGCGTTCTGTGTAATCTGGTTGACCGCGGTGTCCGCATCCGGCGGGGTGTTGAACGCGACCGGCTCGGGGCTGTTGAGCACGGCGAGGGTGAAGGCCTGGTTGGCGGTGCTGCCGTCGGAGGAGGTTGCCGTCACCGTCAAATTGATCGATGTCTGGGTCTCGAAGTCGAGCGTGCCGGTGGCCGAGCGCGTGATGACGCCGGTGCTGGCGCCGATGGCAAAGCGCGGGTCGTCGATGCTGTAGGTGATCGTCGATCCGGCATCGGGATCCCTGGCCGAGGCTGTGATCCCGGTGGCTGCCCCCGCCGCCGCAAGCTCGGCGATCTGGTTGACGGCGGTGTTGGCATCCGGCGGGGTGTTGAACGCGACCGGCTCAGGACTGTTGAGCACGGCGAGGGTGAAGGCCCGGTTGGCGGTGCTGCCGTCGGAGGAGGTTGCCGTCACCGTCAGGTTGATCGATGTCTGGGTCTCGAAGTTGAGCGTCCCGGTGGCCGAGCGCGTGATGACGCCGGTGCTGGCGTTGATGGCGAAGCGCGTGTCGTTGAGGCTGTAGCTGACGGTCGAGCCGGCGTCGGGATCGGTGGCCGACGCTGTGATGCCGACGGCCGTGCCAGCCGCCGCAAGCTCGGCGATCTGGTTGGCGGTGGTGTCCGCGTCGGGCGGTGCGTTGAAGGCGACCGGATTGCCGGGTCCTGGCAGCAGATATTCGATATGCAGCAGTGGCGCGGTGGCCGGGTTGAACTCGTACGAGTCGGCCGTGCGCGTGCCGGTGCCGGTGACCAAAAATGCCATGTCGTTGAGCGCGGCCCAGCCCGAGCGGTTGACGATCTCCTGCACGATCGCCGAGAGGTCAGGCGTGCGCTGGGCTAGGCCATGCTCGCCCACAATGGCCCACGGGTCAGGCGTCCAGGCCGTGGAGGCTGTCGTCCTCGGAAGCGCGGACACGTTGAAGCTGGCGACCGTAAAAGGGTTGGCGTCGTCAACATTATCGCCTTGAATGAGCAGCGACGCCGCGCCGGTCTTCACCTCATTGGCCTGGAACTGGATATAGGCGTTGGTGATGATGGCGCCCTTCGGAAGGTCGATGCTGGTGAAGCGGAGGCCGACCGTCTGGCGGGTGCTGCTGTCATAGCCAAGTTCCAAATCGTCGACATTGCCCGATATCGTACCGGAGCCCTTCTCCTCGACATCGTCGCCGGCGGCCGCCACCCTCGTTTCGAAGATGGGGTCGATCGCACTTAAGCTGGCGGCGAGGAAGCTGCTGCTGGTTTCGGTAGCGCCCGTCGAGACTGTGCTGGTGTCAGCGATGAGGGTAGGAGCGGTGAAGGTGACGCTTCTGTCCGCATGATGCCCGAAGCCGGAGGCATTTGCCGTCACGCTGTCGAGAAAACTGCTATCCAGATGAATGCCAAGCCCGGCTGCCGTCTCGGCGAGGCCGGTGAGTTTCAATCCGCCATCGCTTCCCCATGTCGGGGCGATGCCGTGCGCGGAGATGAGATCGAGCTTGCTCGCGGCCGGATCCAGGCCGGGAGTGTGGCTGCCCTTGCCGGTTTCGGCAGCGAGACCGTCGCTAAGATCGGAGGGCTCGCGAGCTGTCTCGTTGCCGCTCGCCCCTACGATTGGCGCGGTCCCATTGTCGATGTTCAGCCAGTCGCCCTTGATGCCGGGGTCGATGCCGAACTCCGTCATCAAGAGTTTCGCGTCACTCCAGGGAAGCTCAGTTGGTTTAGCCACGTCGAATCTCCTTTCGGCATTTCCCTCGACCAAGGCCGGAATCTCGGCGTGCCCGACAGGGCGTCAGTTTCCGACCCCAGATCGAGCACGGCGCCGCGCGTGAAAGCCGTGACACGAAGGCCATGGCCCGCCGGTCGGGCACAAGGGTTGACTTCTATCCCTGATCAGTCTGTTGCCTTCTTCAGTCTGGGCCAGGCGGGCGCTACGGCCGCGAGCAGACGCAGCAGTGATAGGCCGTCCCGTCCAAGGAACAGCGACGGCAGGATCCAGCACAGCAGCAAGCCCCCAGCGGATGCCAGCAATGCTGTTTCGATGAGCAGGAGAAGAGGAGATAGCTGGAACTCGCGCAGCCATTCCACGAGTGCCCAGACGCCGGTCCCGACAACGCCGGCGAGCGCGAGGCCAGGCAGGTGCGCCACGAAGAAGTCCGCCCACGTCATCCCGGTCACCCGGAGGCTCAACTGTGCCATGAGGAAGAAGTTGATCCCGAAGGCGGCGCCGACGCCGAACGCCACACCTTCTATGCCCCAGTGTTGCCCTATGAAGGATCCGGCGAAGACGCCGATGGTGAAAACGGCCTGGCGCCAGGCGCGAGCGTAGACCGTGCCGGTAGCGCGCGAGACGGAATCGCTAAGCTTGTAGCTCGTGCGGAACAGCATGCTGAACGCCAGGATCTGCAGCGGGGCGACAACGCCTATCCACCCCCGTCCCAGAATGACCACAACCAACTCGGGCGCGACGATCGCCACGACCACACTGGCTGGCAGAACGAGCAGAGCGCAACCCGCGACCGCGCTGCGATAGGCACGGGCAAGCCGCGCGGGCTGCTCCTGGACCAGTGCCATGGTCGGGAACAGCACGCGATCGAGAACCTGACCGACGATGACCGCGGGCGTCGTCATGAGCTGTGACGACAGGCCGTACAGGCCGAGCGCATCGGCGCCGAGCCAGCGGCCCACGACAAGCCTGTCCGCCTGGGTGGCGAGATAATTGCACACCCGCGCAATGGTGAAGCCACTCCCGAAATAGAGCAGTTCGACGATGGCGCGCCGCTCCAGCAATGGCCGCATCGGATGCCGCTGGCCCGCGAGCAGCACGATCATGCGGATGAATTGCTGGATCAGGAGCGCGCCGACAAGCGCCCAAATGCCGAAGCCGAGCCAAGCCAGAACCGGACCGGCAACGACGTAGCCGGTAGCGAAGGCGCAGGCATCGACGAGCGCCAGCCAGCGGAATCGCAGCGCGCGCTGGGCCGCGGCCAATGCCACCATGGACGCCCCCTGGAAAAGGAATACGAAGCAGATCGCACGAACGACCGGAGCCAGATCGGCTAGTCGAAGGAGGCCGGCAATTGCCGGTGCCATCACCCAGACCAATGCGGACACAACGAGGCCGAGGAGGCACGACAAGGTGAACCCGACCCGGAGATGCCGCTCTTCCAGAACGGGTCGCTGCACGATCGCGGGAGTAATGCCAAGTCCCTGGAAGATCGCCGAAAACTTGATGATGATCAGGGCCGCGGAGTAAAGGCCGAACTCATTGGGCGATAGCAGCCGGGCCAGGATGAGAAGTGCGACAAGCTCCGCGACGGCGAGGGCGCCCATGGACAGAGCCGTCCAGAACATGCCCACGACACTTTGTTTTGCCAACCCGCGCCCGTTGTTGCTCACGCCTCTCTCCACTCCTCGGCCGGCCCAAACAGGCGGCCATTGCGTTTTCCTGGATCCGCCGAGCTACACAACGGACTTGGGGATTTGATTGCCCTCGGGCCCGATTCGCACAGGGACGAACGATCCATGATGCTCGGCGGCGCTACCGTGCCTGCACGACATCACGATCGCATCGGTCATCAGGGAGGCGTCGGCCGCGTGCCGTCCGCCGCGCCCGGCGCCTTACTCACTGAAGGAGCGAAGGGATTTCGTAGCGATAGAACTCCATCTCATCCCGGACCTCCGGTATGATAGCCGACAGATCCTTCCGTTCGAGGCGGAGCCACTTCTGCTGGCGGCCGGGGTCGATCATCTCCTTGGCCGTGCGAGCGATATCGTCGGTGCAGTTCAGTCCGCAATGTTCATAGATGCGCCGCAAGACAAACTCGGGATCCTGTATCAAATCTTCATAGCGAAAAGACAGCACGCGGCCGTTGCC
Organism: Mesorhizobium loti; assembly: GCA_014189435.1. Classification (NCBI taxonomy): domain Bacteria; kingdom Pseudomonadati; phylum Pseudomonadota; class Alphaproteobacteria; order Hyphomicrobiales; family Phyllobacteriaceae; genus Mesorhizobium; species Mesorhizobium loti. The sequence goes on along the minus strand of CP050293.1, from coordinate 4,873,321 downwards.
CAGCCTGGCGAGATCTTCTCGAGCCTTTCGATTGCCACGCGCCCACTGGCGCGCGATCACCGTCAACTTTTCTTGCTCCTTCAAATCCCGATCTATGCCCTTGTAACGCGGCCCATAGATCGATGTATATTTTTTCCCCAATAGCCTTTTTGTGACTATCTGTCTTATGAGGTCGTTTGCGTAATAAGGAATCTGCGTGACGGGAGTGAGTTTCAAGAGCCGTATCAGGCCCTTCATAGACTTTGCCCGCTGCCATTTAAGCTCCATCGAGCTTATGTACGAGAATGGATTCCTCGTAATATACAGAAATATGGCCTCCGGAAAAATTTCGTGGACAAACGGAACGCGCAAGACATTGGCAGGCGTGTTTTCCATGATTTGTCGGTCGCCGTGCCGCGACTGGTATTCAAGGAACCGGCCACGAATGTAACGAGCGACCTTTTCGGTGGCATCGGTTTCGCCAAATTCGTCATGACGCCGCGCCGGATCGGCGTATAGCCACAATGTTTTCGGTTCGTACCAGGTAACGATGTCGGGGTGCAGCCCGATCAATTTTTGCGCAATTGTTGTGCCCGACCGATAGTTGCCGATCAGAAAAATCGGAGGTTTCAGCCCTGTTGCCATCTGACGAGTCTCCGTTGCGAAGGTGAGAATATTGCGCCGAGCCGCACGACAAGCTGGGCCGCGCGGCTATTGGTCCCTGAACGCGCGCATCATCTGGTCCGTCAAAGGCTTCATCAGGTAGGAGAGCACCTTGCGGTCGCCAGTGCGTATGAATGCTTCCACCGGCATGCCGGGAAGGAGCGAGACAGGGCCGAGTTTCTTCGAATCCTTCGGGTCGGGTGTGATGCGGACCACGTAGTAGACTTCGTTGGTGTGCTGATCGCGCGTTACGTCGGCCGCGATCATGGACACCACACCTTCTGTTTCGGGCGTCGTGCGGACGTTGAAGGCGGTGAAGCGAAGAAGCGCGCGCTGGCCGATCAAGAGCTGATCGATGTCCTGCGGAGCGGCCTTCACCTCGACCGTGAGAGTGTCGGTGTCGGGCACGATCAGCATGATCGGCTCCCCCGCGCTGATCACGCCGCCCACGGTATGGACTGAAGATTGATGGACCGTGCCGCTGGCGGGAGCGCGAATATCGATGCGTGACAGCTGGTCCTCGGCGGTGACGTTTCGCTCCTCGAACTCGGCAATCTTGGCCTCGACCTCGCGCAGTTCGCTTCCGGTCTCGCTGGAGAACTCCTTGTCCAGCTGCAGGATCTGCAACTCGACTTCGGCGATTGCGCCCTTTGCCTGCGCCATGCTCGACGCAAGTTGCGCCCGCTCGCCCTCGATGCGTGCTGCCTCGCGTTCATATTCGGTCAGCTTCGACTTGAGGGTGAGCTTCATCTTGACAAGGCTGCGGATGTCGACGAGTTCGTCTTGGATCAGCTCGATCTCCTTCGTCTTTGCCGATTCCTGGGCCGCATAGCCTTCGATCTGTTTCCCGAGCTGTTCGATGCGTTCGCGCAAGCGTGCCTTGTTGCCAGACACCTCGGTTCGACGAAGCTCGAAGAGCCGTTGTTCGCTGGCCACCGTGGCGGCAATCTCAGGGTCGTCCATTCGCGCCACGAGCATTGGGGCAAGCGTCATTCGCTCAACGCCGTCACGCTCGGCTTCGAGCCGGGACTTTCGCGCATAGAGCTCATCCAGGTTCTTTGTCACGTAAGCCAAACTGGCACGCGGAATGGTGTCGCTGAGCTGGACCAAGATATCTCCGGCCCGCACACGGTCGCCATCGCGCACGAAGATCTTGCCGACCACGCCGCCGGTCGGGTGTTGCACTTTCTTTTCGCTGGTCTCGACGACCACCGCGCCATGCGAAATCACTGCTCCCGAAATGTCCACCGTCCCGGCCCAGACTCCCATTCCGCCGACGAGCAATGCGACGACGGTCGTCCCGCCCAGCAGGTTGCGGCGAATGGATCGCCGGTTGGAAAGCGATCGGCTCAAAATCGCAGCCGTCATGTGTCCGTTTCCATCAATTCGGCAGTTGGGGTGAACTTGAAACAGGCTGGAGGCTCTCGGGCATGACCTGTGGCATCGGAAAGAGCTTGGACAGAACGCACTGTCTCGTGCCGAACATGTGCATCTGCCCACCTTTCATCATCAGCAGGAAATCCACAGTGGTGAGAATGTTCGGGCGGTGGGCCACGATCGCCACAATGCCGCCGCGCGCCTTGATTGCGAGGATGGCCTCGGCAAGCGCCATTTCGCCTTCGATGTCGAGATTGGAGTTGGGCTCGTCGAGGACGACCAGGAACGGGTCGCGATAGAGCGCGCGTGCCAGCGCAACCCGCTGACGCTGCCCGGCTGAAAGCGCGGTTCCACCCTCGCCGATCTGCGTCTCGTAGCCATTGGGAAGACCAATGATCAGCTCATGGACACCGGCAGCGCGGGCGGCGGCAACGATGGCATGTGGGTCCGATCCAGGTTCGAAGCGGGCGATGTTGGCTGCAACCGTTCCTGCGAACAGTTCGACGTCCTGCGGAAGGTAACCTATGTAGCGGCCAAGGCGCTCCGACGACCACTGATCGAGCGCGGCGCCATCCAGCTTGATGCGGCCAGCCATCGGTCGCCATGCGCCGACCAGCCCCCGAACGAGGCTCGATTTGCCGGAACCGCTTGATCCGATGATGCCGAGCACCGAGCCGGCGTCCAGGCTGAAGTCCACGCCTTGCACGATGATCCGTTGCACGCCAGGAGCGCCGATCGCGATGCACTCCACCGTCAGATTCGAACTGGGCACCGGAAGTGCCATCGGCTGAGCGTCCTGCGGCAATCGGGCGAGCACCTTGCTCAGCCTGCTCCAGCTTTGGCGCGCGGCCACGAAGTTGCGCCAATGGGCGATGGCAAGATCAACAGGTGCAAGCGCACGGCCCGCAAGGATGGAGCCGGCGATAATGACCCCGGACGTCGCCTCGCCCTGGATCACCAGCCAGGCGCCCACACCCAGCATTGCCGACTGGAGCATCAGTCGAAAGGCGCGGGCGAAGCTGCCGAAGCCTCCGACTAGATCGCTGACACGCTGCTGTTGCGTAAGATATTCGCGGCTCGCTTCCCGCCAATGGTCGTGCAGGCGCTTGCCCATGCCCATTGCCGCAAGGACCTCAGCGTTGCGGCGACTGGCCTCGGCGAAGCTGTTGCGCCGCAAACCTGTCAGAACCGCGGCGCCCATCGGTTTGCGCGTAAAGACCTCGGTCGCGGCCGTCAGCGTCACCAACACGATCGCGCCGCAAATGGCGGTGATCCCGAGGGTCGGATGAAGGCTCCAGATGATCGCCAGATAAAAGGGCAGCCACGGGAAGTCGAAGAGCGTGCTGGGCCCGGGGCTCGAGAGAAATGTGCGGATGTTGTCGAGATCGCGCTGCGGCTGCAGCCCGTCGCCCTGCTGGCCGATGTACAAGGGCAGCCTTGACACGGCGGTGAACACGCGTCCCCCGACCGTTTCGTCCAGTTCAGCGCCGATCCGGGTCATGATGCGGCCGCGCACGAGATCGATGACCGCCTGCCCGACAAACAGAACGCCGGCCAATATCGCCATGGCCACCAGAGTCGGAACGCTGCGGCTTGGCAGTACGCGATCATAAACCTGCAACATGAACATCGCGCCGGTCAGCATGAGGATGTTGCTCACGCCGCTAAAAGCCGCGACGCCCGTGAATGCTGCCTTGCAGGAGCGCAACGCATAGGCCAGTTCCGAACCCGGCGGTGGCTGGATGTCCCTTACCGAGGGTTTGGCGCGGGCGTTCGCGAACGCGCTTGGCAAGCCGCTCCTTCGCCTTGCCTTGCGGGCGGCTAGTATGAGCAGCAAGCCCAGGGTTGCGATCCCCAGCCAAACCGGAAGAGCGTCCGGGCCGGCCAGCAAGACCAGCGGATCGGAAAAATAGCGCCAGTCGGCCACGAGATCGGTCCACGGCCGCGTCGGCCAGTTCTGCCCCAGATCAACGAGGCGCGACAGAAATGCAACTCCCGCAAGCACAAGAGCGAGGAGGAGCAGGATTGCACCTGGAATGCGCGATCGGACGATGGCACGGCGGCGCGGGGCGCGAAGTAACATCTTGCGGCGCGCCGTTGCACGGAGCAGGGTTTGCTGTCTCTGCTCCGTCTCGACATGGGAATTCGCCCGGCGGAGGCGGCCCCCCACGACTGTCAATGCTGCCCTAATCATCATAATCAAGGTTCCGAAGATGAAAGCGTTGCGAGACCGCGGGCCTGAAGCAAAGCCGTGCTCGAGTAAGCGGGCATGTGTTCGTGCTATTGGCCGAGAATACTCGGCTGGAGGGCCGAGCCTTCCGCCTTTGGGGCCGCCATTGTTCCGGAAGTGTCGGGTGCGTAGAACCCTTTGTTGGCCACAATCGAAACCTCGATGACATCGCCAGCCCTGACTTCCGTATTTTCATCGGCGACGATGTCGTGGGCGACTTTCTGGTCACGCCTGAAAATCGAAATCTTCACAGAGCCTTGCAAGTCGTCGAAGGTCCTCTGCTCGCCATATGTGAAGATAAAGAGAAGCTTGTCGGCAACGTACCTTATCTGACTTTGAATTTTCCCCAGCTCGACCTGCGTATCCTGGGTCTGCGAGATCAAGTCCATCTCATAACCCTGCTTCTTTTTTCTCAGCTCACTCTCCGAATTCAGCATCGCCTGCTGCGCTTGTTCCTGCTGCAGCTCGGTCTGAGCAAGTTCGGCGCGATAGCTGGTATGGGCTCTCTCCGCCGTCATGACAGTCGAGTTGGTTATCAGACCTTTTTCCCGCAGTGATCGGGCAGATTGCAGTTCCTCGAGTTGAATGTTCGCGGTCTTTTCCCGTTCTTTTCGCGCGGCGGCGACCATATCTGCTTCCTTCCGGGCCTGATCCAATGAGACATCGAGGTAGGAAATGTCGTCCCGATACGCGGCAAGCCGGGCGTCCAACTGCGCTTGTTCGGACGCGACGATCTCGGCAATCAAGTGTCCGCCAAACTCGACTGGCGGATCCGGCGGAGCAACGAAGGACTTATCCTGTCGGCTTTCGGCCTGGAGCCGGGCGAGCCGGACCTTCAAACGATATTCTTCGATCGCCAGACCTGCGCGCGCGCTGCGGAGATCAGCTATTTGCAGGGCCGGCTCCGTGTTTCCCGCGGCGGTAGCCCGGAAGCCGCCTGCTATGGCGAGTGCATGGCGAACAGTAATTCCGGGTTGAAACGGGTACGATCCGGGATGAGCTACCGTTCCGGAAATAAAGAATGGCCGGTACTGGCCGATCTCCACTTTCACGAAAGGCTCGAGGATGAGCTTCTGCTGCTGAAATGCACGCTGAATGGCCTGCGAAAGGGCAACGCTGGTGAGGCCGCGCGCTTGGATATCACCCAACATGGGAAGTGATATCGAGCCTCGATCATCGACCACGACTTCCAGCGGATAGGATTGCTCGCCAATCACGGATACCCGCAGGATGTCACCGGTGTCGAATGTATATCCATCCGCGCGGGATGCATCCGCGGTGAGCAGAACAAAGGCAATGGCGAGGCCACCGATCAATGCGAGCACGCGGCCAGCCGCGGGTTCGTATCCGAGAAATAGTCGTCGGCCCCAATTCTTCATTCGCAAAGGCTTGGAAAGAAATTGCTGATCGGCACGCATACACATCGTCGGTACTCCGGTTGTCTTGCCTGCCGTCAGCTCCAATCGCCATTTGTCGGAGTGTGACAGCAGGGTATTCGTTCAGTTCGAGAAGTAAGCCTTGGAAATTCGCGCACCTTCGAAGCAGCAAAAGGGATCAAAATCCGTGCAGCCCTGAGGTTTGCTTTACGAGGCGGTCGCGAATTCGTGCGTCGTTTGGCCTTGCGGCCGAAAGGGCTGACTCCAGGACGGATTGATAAATCAGCTCGACCCTGTCGCACATGGAATCCAGTCCCCAGGATGAAAGGTCGGTGAGTTTCGCACTGTCAGCCAGTCGAGCGCGGCAGTGCTCATTTTGGAGAAGATCGGCGACCGCCGCCGCTGCGGCGCCCACGTCGTCCGCTGGCGTTACAATTCCATTCACGCCATGCTTCACAACCTCTTCCACTCCCGGCAAGTGCGAGACCACACTGGCTCGACCACCCGCCAGATACTGCATCATGACCCGAGGCAATCCTTCTCGCATCGACGTCAGCACACATACATCCGCCAGGCTGATCAGTCGTTCAGGCTCGCAATGGTAGCCGATCATGCGAACGTTGTTTGCGAACGGGGATCGTTCAATGGCCGATTCAACGGCGGATCGCGCTGGCCCTTCACCGGCCAGCATCAGTCGCACGTTCGGAATTCGGTCGACGACTTGCCCGAATGATTCAATGAACTCGACATGGCGTTTTCTCGGTTCCAGTGCAGCCAGCATCAGGACCACCGGTGGCTTTGGCTCTCCGGCAGCCGTCCCCAGGAGCAGATGCGGTTCTTGCGGCCATTGCGCGTTCGCGAAGCGTGCCAGATCGAAGCCGGAGTGAACGACATGGTGCTGATCGGGACTGCCCAGATGATTGGCGATGCAAATGTCGCGCATAGCCTGGCTGACATCGATGAAAGCGCGTGTGAACTTCGCGGCCAGGCGTTCGGCACCCAGAAATATCAGCCTCCGCGCGTTGCCCACATGGACGAAAGGCAAAATGTGCACGCCATGGATGATGCAAGGGATATTGGCTTCCTTGGCGGCAAGGCGGCCGACGATGCCGGCTTTGCTTTGATGTGTGTGCACGATGTCAGGCCGCCAATCGCGCATAAGGCGAGTGAGTTGCCCGAACGCAGAAATGTCACGGGATGGTGAAATCGAATTGATGAGTTTTTCCAGGGTCACTACCCGAACGGCTTGGGCAACGGACGCCCGCAAACTCGGGTCGTACTCCTCGCCGTGAACCAAAAGCACGTCGTGGCCGTGCCGCGCCTGAGCTAGACAGCAGGCCAATGTGTTCTCTTCGGAACCTGCCCGAAGCAGTCTGGTGAGCACATGAACGATCTTCATTTGCTTATACCTCAGGGGACATGAAATCCGGGGCGCATCCGGGTGAAAGGGCGAGCGCAAAATCAAATTTCACGCGGCCGCATCGACGTCCGACAGCGACTTCGGTGCCGGCACTTCAGCGTTGTGCGCCGCCGGCCGGTCGTGCTCGAACTGCTCGGCGCCGGGCAAGGCATGCAGCCAGGTCTCGCGCCTTGAGGTCCACAATTCATATTCGGGTACGAGATCGGTCGGCGCGACGTCGAGGCTGCCGATCATCACCTCAGCCTCGTTGTCGTCGATCGAGGCGACGCGGCCGCCGCAGGTCCGGCAGAAGCTGCGCGTGCCATAGGAACTGACGAGGCCCGTCTTCTCGAAGGCCTCGCGCGGCCAGATGGCAAAGGCCGAATAGGCCGAGCCGCCGGCCTTGCGGCAATCCTTACAATGGCAAAGACCAATGCGGAGCGGCGGACCGCGGACTGAGAACTGCACGCCGCGGCACAGGCAACTGCCGGTCCTGCGTATGGTGTCGGACATGGCAACCTCCCTCAATGCTTGGCGCTGCGGGCCGGGTGGGACAGGTGCTCGTCCGAAACAGAGCCATATTGGCTCGTTCGAGTCGGAGCCCCATGCCGATGCCGGGATGAGACAGCCTCTAGCGGCGCGCCGCCATCGAGCGCGAGCGCTCGGCGGCCTTTCCCCCTGGCAGGGAACACCTGTCGATTCGCGATGGCGGAAGGCCGTGCGTCAGGGTCTGTTGGGGATGGACCTCTGGCCGATGAGCCGCCCGCTCTGCCTCTACAAATTCAGCCAGATATGCCTAAAAAGTTCCCGCCCGACCGCCTCTATGCCGGCGCTCGCGTCAATGGTTTGGATGTTCTTGTCCTTCGCTCGCAGTTCCGCCATCAGCGATAGCCGCGCATCGAACGCTTCCTTCTTGATTTCTCCCGGCTTTCGCTGCTCGGAGACGGCAAAATCTGAAACCAGGTGCAAAGTGAGGTGTGGCCGGCATTCTGCCATCTTCTGATAGAGGCTCTGCTCCAGCCGGGCGAGGGCTGACAAGCCTGGGATGCTGAACAGGTGTGGTGGGATGGTTGGCCCGTCCAGATATCCCCTGCCGAGCGCTTGCGGCCACCTGTCGCAAATGACGATCAGGCCGCGCGTCGCCCATCGATGTGCACGTTTCACGACAGCGTATCGCTCAAACGCGATCAAAACTGCCCACAATGCCAACGCCGCCGCAGCAACTCCTCCCTTCGACCAATTTCGGCTAGTGGAATTGTTGCCACCTTGCTGTGCCAAGGACTTAAGGCGGCGTCTATGGGGAAAAACCAGAGTCTGCAACGCCTTGCGAAGCCACCACCCATTGCCGTCTCCGATTCCGACATATGCTTGCGCACACCCGAATTTCCATCGAAATATCTGTTTCAGCCGATCAACCTGAGTGCTCTTTCCCATGCCGTCAGGACCTATGAGCGCCACTACAAAGCCACCAGCCGCAGGCCGTCTCTTTGGTGGAAATCTGCCGGGCATCAATCGCTGAAGGGATCTCAATGCGAGATACGAGGTCTTGCGGGCCAGATGAACGCCGGCGTCGGCTACTCCGTAACGTCCTGTGAAGCCGCACATTTCCCGGATTGAACGTCGCAGTCCGGCAAGATCTCCGCGGTGGGCGACCAGACCGCCGGCGCTTTGCAGAAACCTGCAGCTCGCGATTCTCCCGCCGCCAAGCGTGTATTCCACGACGTGCAAGCCTTGCTCGCCTGACGGAAATGGCAGGCGTGCAAATTGGTCCTTCCAACCGTCCCCGATACTGATCCATTGTCTCCAAGGCAGTGCCCAGGCCCGAAAGGCGAAGCGAGCAATTGCTATCCGAATCTCGTCTTCGGGAGAGACGACCGGGATCGATACGCCGTCCACGCAAATCGACTCCCATCGTGTAATCGCCGCATGATCGAATACCGGATAGCGCTTGCGAAACTCCCAGCCGACCCGGACCCCGATATGCATGTCGAGATGGAGATAGCGGCCATGCGAAAAGTCGGGCAGGAACCAGTCCTCTCGGCCGGCGCAGACATTGTCGTAGCAAGACAGGCTCACGCTGCGACAGCCGTGCAGCTTGCTCACGATCGAGCAGAAGGCCGGGTAGTCGTGTTTGTCCAGAAGGACATCCAGATCGTCTCGGCCCGCAAGTCCATATTGCAGGGATGCGAGATCCTGAATTATTCCGTACTTCAGACCGCTCTCATTGAATGCTCGAAACAATTCTGTGGCGATCGGCAGGGACGGCACCGTCTCGAGGGGCAGGAAGGGGGCGCTTCCGTCGGTTTGTGTAAGACCTGCATCTGCTTTGCTGCCCGACGGGCTTGTGCCAACCACCCTGGCTGGCGCTGGAACACTCGCCCCCGGCGTCAACGTTTCGGTCAGCATGCTTGCCTTGGCCTCTGGAGCCCAGCGACGATACTGTTGCGGCTGCAGGCCATCCCGAGACGCTCCAAGGTCCGCGGGACGATGGCTTCCGGGTTTGGATTTCCGTGAAGGTTGCAAGGGGTTTCCCCAGTTGATCGCGTCGATAGTCAATCGCTCATCGTCGCTGGAAAGTCGTCGAATTGGCGCCATATCCATCCATTGGCGGCTGACTGGCGGGACGTAGCATCCAATGTTCTCAATGCCGGCCTGAAGGCTGGGATGTCGGCTTTTGCAAGCTGCCGCATCGAGGGTGAATTGGGTGCCAATTCATCCCTCCTTGCCCGGTGGTCTCGGCATCTTCCGAGCAAAAATTGTTAGGTGAAAAATAACGCATAGACTTCAAGAAATTACCGAAAGTTTATCCCGGTCGATCGTAATTGGAATCGACCGGTTCATAATATCAAGGAGAATTCTGACTGCTCCAGCATTTCCAACATGATCAAGAACACCAAGCTGGTCCAAGAACGGTCCGTCTATGACCCTAACCCTTTGGCCTGGCTTCAATAGAATGTCGGGGTGCAAAATACCGTCGTCATCGGTTGCTGAGATCAAAGACTCAATCACACCATATGGCGCCGGTGTCGGCATACCTTTGCTCATGACGAGTTTCCGGACGCCGACGGTCGAGTTGATGGGGTACCAGCTCTGCTGATGAACAGCCAGCGAGACGAACAGATAGCAGTCGAAATACGCACTGGAGACGGTTCTGACAATGCGAGCGTGGCGAACGGTTCGTCTTCGCTTGGGCAGATAGGTTCGGAAGTTTTGCGACAACAGGTGCCTCTCCGCCAAGCTCTCGGAATGTTGGTGCGTCTGGACCACGCACCAACGCGCGGAATCCCCGTCGTGAATTTTTTCTACCGGCTCTTGAGGGCGACTATGAGATAAGTCAGCGTGCAGCATGGCGAAATATTTTCTCTAGTTGAGATAGTAACTGTCAGAAACACTACTTTCCAAGGACGTGTAGCGGCCATATTTTGGCAGCTTTGGTTCGTCCACCATTGTCAGGGCGATGCCGGCAATCTTGGACCGGCCGCCAAGATGGCGAATTCCTTCGGCAACGGCCTCGCGCGAGGTTTCACGCCACTTCACGACAAAGAGAACTTTGTCGACATACCTCGCTAGGATCGAGGCATCGGCCGCAGGTCCAACAGGTGGTGCGTCAATGATCACCGTGTCGAATCTCCCGCGAAGCTCGTCGAGGACTGAGCGCATTCGCGCGGAAGCAAGAAGGGCAGGCGGGTTCCGGGTCCTTGCGCCGGCAGGGAGGAGGGAAATCCCCGAGCGTTCGTCCCGATGAATTGCGTTTGCAGCCCTCATCGGTAAAGTCAGAACGTCCACCAACCCGACCTTATCCGCCATGCCGAAGAAGGCCGTGGCAGCAGAAAGCCGCAAGTCCGCATCGACGACCAGAACCCGTTCGCCGTCGGCCGCGGCGGAGCAAGCCAGGCTCAATACCAGGGTTGTCTTTCCTTCGCCGGGCATCGCCGATGTCACCAGTATGAGGCGCGGCGAACGGATCAGGTCCGGTGTTGCCTCGATACCCAGGCGGAGCCGCCGCACGGCTTCGCTATACCTGGAGAGTGGTCTGCGTTCGAGATAGGCCACAGGTTGGGCTTGGGACTGGGCGTCTCTCGACCAGCCCGGCATTCTTGGCATGGACGCAAGAACCGAAACGGCCAGCTCGTCCTCTATCTGCTTCTTTGCCATGAAGCCGGAAGCGAAAAGTTCACGAAGAACGGCGCCGGCGCCCCCGACGAATAAGCCGAGGACAAGTCCCAGGGCAGCAAAAAGAGGCCTGTTCGGGAAACTTGGCGAGACCGGAACACTGGCATTGGTGATCACCCGTACGCCGCTGTTGAGGAGGGTAGACTTCTCCTCGGTGAGCTTCGCGCGTGACAGGAAGGTCTCGAAGAGTTCCTTGTTCGCGGCGGCGATCCTCTCCAGGTCGCGCAACTGGACGCCAACCTGACCTTCGATTTCGGACCGGTTGGATACCGAGTCCATAGCCCGAGCGAGAGAGGCTTCCCTGGCTTCGGCGGCGTCCACTTCATTCTTCAGATTGCCGGTGAGACGCTGGACTTCAGCGGCGATCTGTCCCTCGATGTCGCTGCGCTCGGCCTGAGCCGTCATGACATCCGGATGCCGTTCGCCATACTTCAATTTAAGATCGGCTTCCCGCCGACTAACCAGAGACAACTGAGCCCGAAGGGCGCTGACCACAACGGATTGCAACGCGCCAGGCATCGACTGGATGTCGCCTCCACTAGCCTGCAACTTGTCAACTTGTTGGTATTGTGCCCGTTTCTCCGACAATTCGGCGCGCGCGTTGATTAACGCGATATTCAATTCGGACAGCTGCTGGTCAGTCAAGCTGCCCGCGGCCGTCGCCAACAAGTTGTGATCGATACGAAACTTCTGGACAACTTGTTCAGAACGACTGAGTTCTGCCCGCAGATACGCGGCGCGATCGCTGAGCCATGTGGAGGCCTTCTGGACTCCTTCGTAACGGGATTTGACTCGATCAGCGAGATACGCTTGGGCAATCGCATTTGCCAGCGATGCTGCTTTCGCGGGGTCGTACATGCTTGTATCGATTTGAATGACGTTCCCAAGCCCGACGCGCGAAACTCCCAGCGAGCCCTGGAGCCATGCCAACGCTGCCGGCCCGATCTCAGGGTCTTCCGTCAGCTTTTCGCTGTCAACCACCTGCTGAAGAAGTGAAGCGGATCTCAGGACTGCGATCTGGCTTTCGATAAATGTTGGATTGTCGGCAAAGTCAGAATTGGAATAATCTTGCGGAGTCATATAGTCGATCGGGGCATCCAGCAATATTTGTGCAACGCCCGTGTACGATGGAGGAATTACATAGGCGGCACTAACAAATAAACAGAAGGTGATCGCTGCAATGCTGAACACCAACTTCCATCGGCGGAGGAAGAAATCAAGGATCTCCCTGACGTCGAGCGGTAGAAACTCCCGGTTTATGAGCGGATTGTCAGTTGGACTTGCCATTTCCGAATCCTTGCGATCAGCAGCACAACTCACCCCCTCCAGCGTTGGCTGGTTGGCTGAATGGCTTCAAAATAGTTCGGCCAGTTAGCTGTCAAGCGCGCTCAACCGCATGAAATGTAAGGGTTCGCCCCCTGCCATCCGGCAAGTCCCAATCGCTTTCTTCCGCCCAACCGACCGATCCCGTCACCGGTCAGCCGGAAACATAACAGCTTCGCGGACATCGTCGCCATTACCATTATTGAGTAGTAAATCGGCTAAAGGTCGATCTGGTCTACCCGACAAGCCTTTCAGACCTTAGGACATTCGCCGGGAAATCTGTCGCTCTTCCGGGAGGTCTAGAACGCCACCACCGACCACGATCAGGCGCGCAGGGAGAACCTACGCTCCCAGGCGCCGAGCAAGCGGCCGGCCTCGTCCAGCCTGAGGTTGATATGGATACTTATAGTGACGTTGTTCCGGGGCTTGTGGCTTGGGCGGTCAGCAGACCGTTGTCCATTCTGATGCTGTCTGCAACCTGGCCGTTGATGCTTCTTCTGAATAAGGGCCGGTTGCTGGCCTACGGGGCCCTTGCCTTTTTATTGGAGCCGGGGCCTTGATTGTATTCGGCATCGAAAGTCCCGCAGGAGCAGCCGTTGTCGTTTTGGCCTACAGTTTGCTGGTTTCAGTTGCCTTGCTTTCCGCCTGGAAGCGACTTGCCCAAATCGAAAACCGCCTTGCATCGGTCATATCAGCACTCGACGACCTGGAGGTGGCCGAAGAAAGATGGCAGACTTACAACGCCAAACGTGCCCTGCGACGCCGGAAGTCGGCAGCCAAGCCAATGGAGCAAATCGTTTCGACCGGCGCAACGGAGGGTCTCGATAGAGATACCCAGCTGATCGCCGGCCCGTCTTGGCAAGAATTGCAGGCTCCCGATCCGCGAGTGGGATTGGCTACTCCGGTTTCGGCTCCACCCGCGGTACCCGACGGACTTTCGGAAAAGCGTCAAACAGGGCTGCCATCAAGTTGAGCGGTTCTGTTTCGCGAGGGCTCTAATCGGCTGAAGCGACCGCAAAGTAGCGGTGACGTTCGCTGAGCGCGGCCTAGAAAAGATGTTCGAAGGCGAGCGATCGGTGGCTGCCGGAAGTCCCAGGGCAAGTAGCTGAGGCCATTCCGGTAGCTGGATTATAGGAGCCGGCTTCGATCGAGATGACCAGCGCTGGTCGACTTTCATCCCAATGGTTCACACACTCGCTGCGAGCGGGACGAAAGTGCGCGATCGCCCTGGAAGTCGTTTTGTGCCAGGGCACCACGACGGATCCACCCAAAAGTGGTAAGGCTGTACCCAACAGTAGTAAACTGCAACGCTAATTGGCTGAAAGGACAGCGGGAACTTTTTGTCCAATTGATGGTTTGCAGCTTCAGGTTGATCGAAGGGGCGATCATGGGTGGGGCTTTTAGGACAAAATGGACTTATCAAAACAGGCTTTTGGGCTAGCCCGTCTTATGCACGACGTTGCGTCTGAGAGGTTGGCGGATGTAGCCTAAGCGATTGATTTAGCGTAGGATTCGGTTGTCTAAGCCAACCCTGCCACCGCCTCTCGCGAGCCACACCCGCCATGACCGATGATACGTTGCTGCCGCTCTCATTTCCAGCCGTTGGACGCAAGAAGATCACAGCTGCGTTTGACGGCGGACGCATCACCTCGGATGGTGGCGTCATGCTTTTGGCAGCGGCCGAGCGACGCCTGCAACTGGCCGACAGGCTGGCCGCCGCGATCCACGATCCGCGCGATCCAGCGCGGGTGACGCACGCCATGGCCGACATTGTGCGCGCCCGCATCTTTGCGATCGCATGCGGCTACGAGGATGCCAACGATCTCGACCGGCTGCGCACCGACCCGGCCTTCAAGCTCGCCTGCGGGCGGCTGCCCGACAGCGGGATTGATCTGTGCTCGCAGCCGACATGCTCGCGCCTCGAGAACCTGCCCGACCTGCGCACCGTCATCCGGCTCGGCTGGGTGCTGGTCGATCTGTGGCTGTCGAGCTATGCCGCGCCGCCCAAAAGCGTCACGCTCGACATCGACGACACGGTGGATGTCGTTCACGGCCATCAGCAGCTCTCGCTGTTCAACGCCCATTACGACGAGCGTTGCTTCCTGCCGATCCACATCTACGACGCCGCGACAGGACGCCCGGTCGCCATGATCCTGCGTCCTGGCAGGACCCCGGCGGGCAAGGAGATCCGCGGCCATCTGCGCCGGCTTGTCCGGCGCATCCGCGCCCGCTGGCCGACCACCCGCATTCTGATCCGCGGCGATGGCCACTATGGCCGGGCGCAAGTCATGGCATGGTGCGAGGACAATGCGGTCGACTACCTCTTCGGATTGCCCGGCAACAAGGTTCTCCAGCGTCTCGTTGATGAAGCCGCCGACGATATCCGCACCCGCCGCGCGCTCGAGCAGAAGCCGGTGCTGCGCGGCTATGCCGAGACCCGATACAAGGCGAAATCCTGGAGGACGGAACGCCGCGCCTGCGCCCGCATCGAGGCAACCACCCTCGGCCTCGACATCCGCTTCGTCGTCACCAATCTCGACAAAGGCTCCGCCGAGCATGTCTACGATGTGATCTACTGCGCCCGCGGCCAGGCCGAAAACCTGATCAAGATGCACAAGAGCCAGCTCGCCTCCGACCGCACCAGCTGCCGCTCACCGATTGCCAACCAGGTCCGTCTCGTCCTGCACACCGCCGCATACTGGTTGATGCTCACCCTGCGCGAGGCAGTGCCCACGACCCATCATCTGTGCAACGCCGAGTTCTCTACACTGCGGCTCAGGCTTCTCAAGCTCGGCGCCCGCGTCACCGAAACCGTCTCGCGCATCCGTCTGGCCTTCGCCGCCGCCTGTCCCGAAGCAAGTCTGTTCCGAACGATCGCCATCACGCTGCAGCCCGCAGGGCCATGAGCGCCGGGGCATCAAAGCCCCACCGAACCCGATACCTTGACCCTCCAGCGCGTTCCAAAGTCCAGTCTCAGCTGCGGTGAAAAAGACGCCTCACACCTTCATGACCGAACGCCAAGCGGCAAGGAACCAGGCCGCTCGTGAATAGGACGGGCTAGCGAGGGGACCTACGCTTGCTGACGCGAGCTGGGAAAAGGGCTTCTCTGTACTGCCGGGAGCTGTGCGCCGCCATTATCCAGCGAACACGACGATTGCACGCGAGCATCAGGCCAGATCCCTTATCCTGGTAGTGACTGCGGGATGGGCCGCATTCGCCAAGACATTGCCGAACGGCTCGCGTGTCATCGTCGATTTTGCGCTTCCTCGCGAAATTGCCTTGATTGAGTTCAGCGGAGAAGGGGGCGAGACGGTAACGGCTCTTTCCGATGTGACTGCGATCGAGCTGATCGGTCCTGTCCATACTTGTTTATCGCGCTATCCGCAGGCCATTTGCGAGACTATCCTGCTGGCTGAGGCAAGGCGGTACTCCAGGGTTGCGGAACATCTGGCAGGAGTCAGTAGAAGGGATCCTGTGGAACGCACGGCTCATTTTCTTCTTGAACTGGCCTACCGCGCACATCGATCAGCAACGACCTATCCGGACCGCTTTGAATGCCCGCTGACGCAGGCTGAGCTGGCCGACGCGTTGGGGCTTTCAGCTGTGCATGTAAGTCGCGTGTTGAAGGATTTGCGAGAAAGCGGGTTGGCTTCATTCCGCAATGGTGTGGTCGAGTTGCATGACCATGCGGGACTTATCAAAACAGCCGGATTTGATCCGTCTTACATTTCGAATTGATCTCAAGCGTAGTGCTGGTCTCCGCCCCGCAACTGGATCGATCCTCTGGGTGGTCAACGCCACCCTCTCGCGCTTTTTCCGGTCGGTAACGCACCGAGCCGTAAACGCTACCCAGAGCGTAAGGGAAATGGCCGGTGCGGGTGGGTAACCCTCCGGGGGACGTGAGGACCGCACCGGCCACTACGGCGGGCTTGGGGTTACGCACCCGCATTTGTCAATTTACTAGCACATTAGCAACCGCGCAATTAAGCCTATCGGTGGTACCCGGTATAGGGGAGTGCTGATATCGGGATAGTTCGGCCGCCATCTGCCTTGACGAGCTTTCTTTTCGAGAACAATTTTTGTCATGTCCAATCCGGTGAGATGGTCCGCGCCGATCGGCAGGCGCGGGCGACCGACCAATCCACGCTTCCCGATCAGCGGCAGCAACTGCTGCCCTTTACTGCGGGCACCTGGGAAGTCCGGACCAGAACCGGACTTTCAAACGCAATTGGTCCGAACGCACGGTCGGAATACTGTCCTACCAGCCTTGCCGACCATACCAGTCGTCAACGTCCTTCCGCACCTTCTCGATACCCTTAGGGGCCTGGATTTTGCTTTCGAGCTGATCGCGCTTGCCGGCGATGCGGTCGAGATCATCATCAGTAAGCTTGCACGGGGGAAAACGACCCGCTTCGCCGGCTCCTTCTTGACTTAACCAGCCTTGCTGCCAGACCACTTTGCCTTTGCCTTTGCCTTTGCCAGCGCCGGTTCGTGGCGGCTTTTGCGAGCCGGAGCTTTTCGGAACCAGATCGTCTGGTGCAGCTCGCCGCCTAGTTCTTTTGCGTTGTGAGCTCATCCAAGTAGTGGAATGGACTGAACGCCATATGAGCTTGTAGCGTTCTCTTTTGGGCGCGCAGACTGGGGAGCCGTATGATACCCCTACAAATCAAAGAGTTGTTGGAAATTGACGCGTACCGGCGAACCATCAGGACGCTCGACCACGCCTATGACGTCGACCTGGCAAATGCTTGCACGCCCGCGGAGCGGGAAAAGGCTGAGTACCGACATTATTGGGAAACGTTCCTATACTATGAACAGATTGCGGAGATAAAAACGCGGCGACTGCTCCGGAAGGCGGATCGTCTCAATATCCGGATTAGCAACGAGGGCGACAACAGCCCAATGTGGCGAAGATCGTCCCAGCTTAACAGCTGGATCCTGACGCCACTTGGTTATTCTGACGTCCAAAATATGATCCGCCAAGAATGTAAAAACCGCCGAGAGCACGCCACCACCTGGGCTAGCGTGATCGTCGGCCCACTCACCCGGCTAGTGTCTGTTTGGCTGGTTGCACGCGGGCAGTAAGCTGCACAGCGCACGGCTCTTAAGCCAACTTGCGCATCCAGCGTGAAGGCGCATGTCGCTGCCCGGTACGTGGCGCGCCTGTGGCTGAACCAAGCTCGCCCAGACATCGTCAACGATAAGGAGTTTGGGATGGTACAGGGTGGGCTGAAATTCGAATATCCGAACGCCGGCTTGGAGCAATGCGCCCCAGAAGTAGCGCGAGCTCAGTCAGCCCGGCAAGGAGGCAAAGGCGTCGGGGGGCGTCGCGGGCGAGTGCGGGAGCAGCTCCAGGGAGGACGGTTGGGATACTCAAGACCCTAGCGTCATTGTCTCCGTGGCACCGACGTGATCGCAGCTCCTCTACGGGTGCTATCGCGACGTGATGCTCATGCTTTGTGATCTTCAGCAGAGTCGCAAGGGCTTCACCATGGCTATCAAAAGATGCGCAACCGATAGCATGACAACTCCGCATGATATATAAAACTTGTCTAATATGATCGCTTGTCCGAGGGGCACGTTCGGGATGCCCAGTTATTCGAACAGAACGGTGCTATCGAGAAGCGTGGTCGAAATGGGCCTCTTCTCCGCGGTGATGAACACCCTGGTGTTAATTCTGCCCCTCTACATGCTGCAGGTATATGATCGGGTTTTACCTGCAGCCAATCTGGACACTCTCACCTACCTGACCTTACTTGCGCTTTCGTCGCTCTTGCTCTTCGGAGTGCTCGAAGTCGTTCGGGGGATATATGCGAGCCGGCTCGCCGCGCGGCTCGATGTTGCGTTGGGTGGATCGTCTTTTCTCGCCGCAATGAGCGGCCCCCGCGCTGGGCTCGGCGATGTCCAGGCCTTGCGCGACTTGGCCACCCTGCGGGGGTTCATCGCTTCGCGAACCATTTTCTTTCTCTTCGACCTTCCTTTCGGGCCGATCTTCGTGGGCCTCCTCTATTTCATCCACCCATTGCTCTTCCTTGTAACGGTCGTCGGAGCGGTTCTCATGGTGTCCATCGCCGTGCTGAATCAGGTCTCGAGTTCGAGGCCCGGCAAGGAGGCGGCGGAGAATCTCAATGCCTCAATGAATTCGGCGCAGGCCTTCGCGCGAAACTTCGAAACGGTCCGTGCACTCGGCATGGTGTCCAACGCGATAGAGTTCTGGGGTGCCCGTTTTTCCGCCTCGCTGCACGCCTCGGATGGGCTCGCTCGCATCAACGCATTCTATGGCGGTGTGTCTCGCACCACGCGATCGGTACTGCAAATCGCGATACTAGGCGTCGGCGCTTATCTGGTTCTGCACAACGAGATGACCGCCGGGATGATATTTGCGTCCTCGATGATTTCCGCGCGCGCTTTGCAACCTCTTGATCAAATCGTTGGAAGTTGGCGGCAGATCACCGACGCCAATCTTGCATGGAAGAGGCTTTCGGCTTCCCGATCCGGATCGGGCGAGCAGGAAAACATAGCATTGCCGGCCCCTGAGGGAGCGCTGAGCGCGGATCAGATAGTTTATCATCTTCCTGGATCGGCCGACGGCGCGCTGCCGCTCATAAAGCGGGTGACCTTCGAGGTCCCCGCTGGAGAAACCGTCGCCATCGTCGGCCCAAGCCAGGCCGGAAAATCGACGCTGGCGCGGCTTATCGTCGGTGCCATTCAACCCCGTTCTGGCGCGATCCGCATCGATGGCGGCGATATTCGAAACTGGGATCCCGAGCAGCTCGGCCATCATATTGGCTACCTTCCGCAGGATGTCGAACTCTTCCCAGGAACGATCGCCCAGAACATTTCGCGCTTTGAGCCCGATGCAGCCGACGAAAAGTTAGTCCGGGCGGCCCAGCAGGCGCAGGTGCATGAGCTCATCCTGGGGCAGAGGAACGGATACTCGACTGTGATCGGCCCCGCTGGCGTTCGTCTCTCAGGCGGGGAGCGTCAACGCATTGGCCTTGCGCGCGCCTTTTACGGCGATCCCAAGATCCTGGTGCTCGACGAGCCCAATGCAAATCTTGACACCTATGGCGAAGCCGCGCTCGTGCGCGCGATCATCCAGGCACGTTCACGAAAAACCACCGTGCTTGTCATCACCCACCGACCGTCGCTCGCAGCCAAATGCGATCGGCTACTTATGCTGCGCAATGGCCAGGTCGAGATCTATGGTTCGACCAAGGACGTGCTCGACAAACTTGCCGAGCGACAGGGCCAAGCCACATCGCCCGCAGCTTCCCAGTCCCGTGACAACGTAGGAGTGGTGCCTTTCCCGTCACCGACACGCGTGGAGATAAAGGTCGCCAATGACGGTTCCTAGCCAAGCCATCCAGACGGGCGCCAAGACGTATCGCTGGCAACGCGACGTCGATACACGCACCGATCGGATCACGCTGGCGGGGTATGGAAGCGTGGCCGTTTTCTTGCTCGGCTTCGGATTCTGGGCAGCCACTGCACCGATTGCAGGAGCAACGATCGCGCCAGGGGTGGTAGCAGCAGCAGGGCAAAATGTCATGATCCAGCACCTCGAAGGAGGCGTGGTCAGCAGCATCAAGGTCCGGGAGGGCGACAGGGTCTCAAGAGGCCAGGCCCTGATCGTGCTCGATCCGACGGTGGCGCAGTCCCAGCTCAACCGCGTTCTCAAGCAATGGGTTGCCCAAAAAGCTGACATTGCGCGGCTTGAGGCAGAGCGGGACGGCCTCGAGAAAATTGTCTTGTCCGGTGATCTCGGAGCCTATTCAGACGCTTCTGAATACAGCGATGTCTTCGGAGAGCAAAATAAGGAATTTCAGGCTCGGTTGGCGCGCTATGCCGCAGAACAGGGGATTTTGAAGCAAAGGGTAACGGCCCTCCAGGACGCGATTGTCGGGCTAAGGGCTCAAAAGAAGGCAGCGGAAAATCAAATCGCGATCGTCAGCGGGGAGACGGAGCGAAAAAAAGACCTGCTGGAAAAAGGACTCACAAATCGTTCGGAATACACCGATCTTCTGCGCAGCACCGCCGAGTTGGTAGGCCAGGCAGGGTCTCTGGAAGCGCAGATCGCTAGCTCGGCGACGCAGACTGTGGAAGCGCGTCAGCAGATTGAACGACTTACAACCAGCCGGGTCGAGGATGCCGTTACGGAATTGAACAAAGCACGGGCGCAGGTCGCGGATCTCGAGGAACAAATCAACGCTGGTCGATCGGTTCTCGACCGGACGACCATCCGGGCGCCGGTGGACGGCATCATCGTTAGATCGCTCTACAATTCCCAAGGCAGCGTCATCCGTGCTGGGGAGGTGGTGATGGAGCTTCTGCCGACCACGAACGAGTTCATTGTCGAGGCCAGGATAAAGCCCGAAGATATCGACTCAATCCGGGTGGGGCAGGACGCAAATATGATGTTCACGGCGCTCAACGCGCGTACGACGCCGAAAGTGCCCGGAAAGGTGTTCTACATTTCGGCGGACCGGCTGATCACACCCAGCACGGGACTGCCTTACTTCACCGTACGGCTTAAAATGGCCGACAAGTTACCGCCGCAGATCAAGCCCGAGCAGATCTATCCAGGCATGCCGGTCGAAACATTCATCTCAACCGGCGAGCGAACGTTTCTGGCTTATCTGACCAAACCTCTGGTGGATTCGTTCCAGCGCGCCTTCAGGGAGAGGTAGGCCGGGCTGCTTCTCCTGGATATCGCAAGTTTCAGATTTGAAGCGGACGCCGGGCCAATCCGGCGCACGCTTCACGTTGGAGCCCTGTTGCCTTCTCCGTCAGACGAAGTGGAGGTCATCCGCTGGATTCCGGCCAGTGCCGTCGTCGGCAACTGTGAAGCTGTCCGCATCGTAAGCGCCGATGTCCGGTGCTGAACCAAATATCTCGAGGTCTACCTTGTCATCATTGGTGATGCCGGCGATGCTTCCGCTGAAATCGAATGAATCGTCCAACCGCAATGTCCCGACAGCATCCGTCCCGAAGATGACGTCGGCGGAAGAGGCGGCGTGAAACTCAAGCTGCGACATGTTTCCGATGATGGCATCGCCGTCGCCGGTAACTTGACCGCCTATCGTGACGTCGCCGCCATTGGCCCAGATCAGCCCGGTATTGGCGACACCCGACCCTGTTGACTCCAGCGTTCCTGAGTTGATAACGGTGCTGCCTCAGGTATCGATGACCAGCGCGTGCTGATCGAGGAGCGTAACATTGTCGGCAATGCGCACGATCAGTGCGCACATGCAGGCAGGGTTGCGTAGACTAGTATCCCATCCGCTCGTCGGAGAGGTGCGGCGCCGGTCTGATCGCGGCTGTCGAACTGGTCGCCGACGAGGCCAGCAAGGCGCCATGGGGCAAGGCGGGCGCGCTCGGCGGACTGGTCAACGGGTTTCTGCAGCAGAATGGCGTGATCTCGCGCAACATGGGTGATGCGATTGCCTTCTGCTCGCCGCTGATCATTACCGAGACCCAGGCCGATACACTATCGCTGCTTTCGAGCGGTCGCTCGCCGCCACCCTGCCGCAGGTTCGGCCGCCGGGATGAACAAGATTTGTGATTGCCTCCGAGTTTGATGTGCCTGATCGAACAGCTCGGCGGGACAGAAGAAGTCAATCCTGTTCGTGTAGCGGAACCATACGGAACAATACGGGAATACTTTTGATTTTGGCCCACGAAAAAGTCAATTAAATCAAGGAGCTTGGCACATCCTCCGGGCCCACCCAATCTCAGTACCGGACGAGGATGACGTTTGACACAGCGCGGCGGAAAGAAGCAGGATAGCTGATAGAGTCGACATCGCATATTGATGTCACTATATAGCGGCGGCTTCGACCGTGTACCTTTGGTTGTGCCCGTGAAGCAGTAGGAAATGTGCTACGTATTGTGATACAAATCGGTGGTCGTGGCCGAGAAAAAGCGAATAGAAACAAGTACGTAGGGTCGCAAGCGATCCCAGCCAACGCTACCATCCGATTGATAATCCACACAGGCACGACATCCACCGAGGCACCCGCCGACCTCAATCCACGCAGCCGTGCTTAAAGACGGGCTTTCGTGCTGCGCGGCGTGGCCAGCAGCAGGCTCGTCTCGCTGCCGGTGATACCGGGCACCAGGCGAATTCGGCGCAACACCGCATCGAACTCGGTGAGGGTTGCCGTGTTGAGCTCGACCACCAGATCCCAGCGGCCATTGGTCGTATGAATCGTAGCGACTTCCGCAAAGCCGCCAAGAGCGCGGATCACCCGATCGGCCGCATGGCCTTCGATCTCGATCATCATGATGCCCCTGACGGCCGAACTGATCGCTTCGGCGCGCAAGATGACCGTATAGCCGATGATCTCGCCGGACTGTTCAAGCCGCTCCATTCGCGAGCGTGCCGTGGCGCGCGACACGCCAAGATCCGCCGCCAGGTCGGAGATGCTCCGCCGCGCGCTGTGGCGCAGGAGCGTGATGAGTTTCTGGTCGAGAGAATCCACAATTGTCCAATATGTCAGCCTGATATCTCAAAACGATAACTCTTACTGCTGGTTTTGCCAATCAGCTCTATTCATTCTGCCGGCAGCATACGGTTCAACACCTCCTAGGCTCATAGAGGGAGAGTGCTTGCATGAACTGCAACATATTGGGTGCGCCGGTGCAGGACGGCGCCGGCCGAATGGGCTGCGAAATGGGACCGAGCGCCTTGCGCACGGCGGGGCTGGTCGGCGCCCTCAGGGACCTTGGCCATGCGGTTGCTGATCTTGGCACCGTCGCGCCGACGCCGGTGCGCCCGATCGCCCATGGCAATTTGGCGCTGAAGGCGCTGCCGGAGATTTCAGCGTGGACAGCGGGCATCGCGGATGCAGCCTATGCCGCCAGCGCCGACGCCATGCCGATCTTTCTCGGTGGAGATCACTCCATCTCCGCTGGAACCCTGTCGGGACTGGCCCGTCGCGCGGTGCAAACCGGCAGGCCGCTATTCGTGCTGTGGCTCGACGCGCATCCCGATTTTCACACGCTCGACACCACTGCCAGCGGCAATTTGCATGGCGTGCCGCTTGCCTATGCCAGCGGTCAGCCGGGCTTCCATGGCTATTTTCCGGATCTGCCGGAGCGGATAGACCCGGCCCGCATCTGCACATTGGGTATTCGCAGCGTCGATCCGGCCGAGCGGCAGGCGCTGCGCGCCGCGGGTGTCACCGTGCACGATATGCGCGCCATCGACGAACATGGCATCGCGCCGCTTCTGGGCGCCTTTCTGGACCGGGTGACGATCGAGAATGGCCTGCTGCATGTCAGTCTCGATGTCGACTTCCTCGATCCGTCGATCGCTCCCGCGGTTGGCACGACCGTTCCGGGTGGAGCAACATTTCGCGAAGCGCATCTGGTCATGGAGATGCTCTCGGACAGCGGCTTGGTCAGCAGTCTCGATCTGGTCGAACTCAACCCCTTTCTCGACGAGCGCGGCCGCACCGCCACACTCATGGTCGACCTGACGGCAAGCCTGATGGGCCGCCGTATCATGGACCGGCCGACCAGGAGCTTTTGATCGATGAACGCCAAGCTGAATATCGTTCCCTTCGTCAGCGTCGACCACATGATGAAGCTGGTGCTTGCCATCGGCGTCGATCGCTTCCTCATCGATCTCGCAGCCTATATCGAGGACGACTTCCGCCGCTGGGCACTGTTCGACAAGACGCCGCGCGTCGCCTCGCACAGCATCGACGGCGTGATCGAATTGATGCCGACGAGCGATGGTCGCCTCTATGGCTTCAAATACGTCAACGGTCATCCCAAGAACACGCGCGACGGCCGCCAGACCGTGACCGCTTTCGGCGTCCTGGCTGATGTCGGCAACGGCTATCCGATGCTGCTCTCCGAAATGACCATCCTGACCGCCTTACGCACGGCTGCTACTTCGGCGGTGGCCGCGAAA
Organism: Mesorhizobium loti; assembly: GCA_014189435.1. Lineage (NCBI taxonomy): Bacteria > Pseudomonadati > Pseudomonadota > Alphaproteobacteria > Hyphomicrobiales > Phyllobacteriaceae > Mesorhizobium > Mesorhizobium loti. Next base: position 4,848,878 of record CP050293.1, on the reverse strand, counting down.
TACCTTGCGCCGAAGTGTGCGGACAGCATGGCCATCATTGGCAATGGCGCCCAGTCGGAATTCCAGGCTCTCGCTTTCAAGGCGCTGCTCGGCGTCAATCGGCTGCGCCTCTACGACATCGATCCGGCGGCCACGCGCAAATGCGCGGATAATCTGGCGGGGCTGGGGTTCGACATCACGCCCTGTGCTTCCGCGCATGCCGCCGTAGAGGGAGTGCACATCGTCACCACGGTTACCGCCGACAAACAGTATGCGACGATCCTCACCGACAACATGGTGGGCAGCGGCGTCCACATCAACGCGGTCGGCGGCGACTGCCCGGGCAAGACGGAACTCCATCGTGACATCCTGCTGCGTTCGCGGATATTTGTCGAATACACTCCGCAGACACGCATCGAGGGTGAAATCCAGCAGCTCGATCCGGATCATCCCGTCGTCGAATTGTGGGAGGTGATGGCTGGAACGGCTGAGGGGCGCAGCAACAACCAGGACGTGACGCTGTTCGATTCCGTTGGCTTCGCCACGGAGGATTTCTCCGCTCTCCGCTACGTGCGCGACCAACTCGCCAATACCGGCCTTTACGAGGAGCTGGATCTCCTTGCCGATCCCGATGAGCCGCGCGACCTCTTTGGGATGCTTTTGCGCTCGGCAAAGCAAGACTGAAACTGCTGTGCCGAGCGCCGCGTCGGCCATACGATTTCTTTCGGCATTTCCGACAACAAGTTGAGGATGGTCGACAATAGCGGCGCGAACCGTCTGGGATTTTATCCGCAGGACTGTGCGAAGCCCTTCCGCGCGGTGGTCGAGGCAAGGGGAGCTCAGCCTCGGCGGACGGGGACTGGTGCAGACCAGCGTTCGCCGCCTTTGATCTGAACGGCAGCGTGCGCGTCGGCTGGCAATAGCGGCGCGACCGTCAGCCAGAAGCGGACAAAGAGGGCCAGCGTTTTGCTCGCAATGTCGACATCTCGCCGACTGGCCTTTCATAGCTCCCATGTGCCCGGCCCGCGCAATCCGATCCGGCCTTCAAAACATGATGACATAGCGTTTGACTCGAAACAGCCTTGCCTGTAGCCTTTAATTCGCCTGTTAAGCAGGCAGGTGGCAACGAGGCCACCGTTTCAGATCAAGGCAAAAGGGCCTCCCTTTGACTCCGTACCAGGAGCCATCGGGAGGCCTTTGTCGTTTGTGCGATACCGACCGAGAAGCCAAGGGGAACAGGCGCCGGTCGGCCTGGAAATGGGAGACACGCGGAAGAAGGCATCAGCCCGCCGCGATCCGTTTCTGAATTCATGGCCGATGGCACTTAACCGAGGAAGCGCGGGCACGGACAAGGGCGTCTCATCGCGACGACGGGCCTCCACGCAACGCGATTGACCCAGGAGGGTGCAATGACGAAAACCTCGGACATCGACAAGCTCGATGAAGTCGACCACGTCCTCGGCGAAGAATACGAGCACGAACCGGTTCCCATTTCTGCCAGACGCAGCAATTTTTCGGTGGCCACTGTCTGGATCGGGTTCCCGATGATCATCACTGGGGCCATGACTGGCTCCATCCTCGTGCTTGGCATGGGGTTCCGCAATGCCCTTTGGGCCATGGTGATCGGAAACCTCATCATGTTCGCTTATGTCGGTGCTCTCGGGGTGCTGGGAACACGGCGCGGCATGAACTTCGCGCTCCTGGCCTCCATCGTCTTTGGCAAAAAGGGGTATGCCTTGGCGTCCGGCCTGCTGTCGACGCTTCTGCTGGGGTGGTACGCGGTCCAGACGGGCATTACGGGCGCACTCATAAGCTCAGCCTACGGCCTCAACTACATTGCCATGACGATCTTGGCTGGGCTGCTCTACATAGGCATCACCTTCATAGGCGTGCGTGGCCTGCATCTCATCGGCCTGGTCTCCGTACCACTCTTTCTCGTGCTCGGCCTTTGGGTCGTGTTCGATGCCGCTTCAACGACGGGATGGGACGTCATCCTCGCTTATCCCGGCAACAACGGGACGGCGACCATGACAATGGGTATAGGCCTCACGGTGGTGATCGCTCTCTTCATCGATGCCGGCACCGTCAGCGCCGATTTCAACCGCTGGGCCAAGGACACGCGCAGCTCGATCATAGCGACCTTTTCGGCCTTCCCCTTCGCCAACCTCCTGGCGATGCTGGTCGGCGGCCTGATGACCGCGGCACTGGCTGTGCCAAATGCCAATCCGTTCGGTGCAGACAATATGTTCGGCTACATGAATGGCAAGCAGATCACCTGGCTGAGCCTGCTCGCTTTCGTTTTCCTTTACTGCAACCTCGGATCGGTATGCGCGCACTGCCTCTACAATTCGGCAACGGGCTGGTCGCGTATCCTGCGCACGCGCATGAGGGTCATGGCCGTGGTGCTCGGCCTGATCGGCATCGCAATTGCCGCTGGCAATGTCTGGGCCTTCTTCATCCAGTGGCTGTCGCTGCTGGGCGTCGTCGTGCCACCGATCGGCGCCATCATTCTGGTCGACCAGTATGTCTACCGCAAGAATGCCGAGATCGCCGACGACTGGCGGCCAACGGCGTTTATTGCTTGGGCGTTCGGATCGGCGGTTGCGCTGATTGTCGAATTCTACGCGCCGCACTTCTCGACCGCCATCAGCGCCATGCTCGCCGGTGGCATCGCCTACGCCATCATCGGGCGTCAGCCTCAGGCAGCACGGGCCGCGGCTTGACATTCAACGGCGCGGGGCCGGCCAAGCCGGTCCCGCCGCTCAATCAACCACAGGGGAACACATATGGCGGATTATGAAATTTTCGATCTCGGCAACTTTACATTCCAGCGCGGAGCGACGCTGCGCGGTGCTAAACTCGCCTACAAGACGTTCGGCAAGCTCAATGCCAAGAAGGACAATGTGATTGTCTATCCGACCTGGTATTCGGGCCAGCAGCAGGACAATGAATGGCTGATCGGGAAAGGCATGGCGCTCGATCCCGACAAGTATTTCATCATCATCCCGAACATGTTCGGCAACGGCCTTTCATCCTCGCCAAGCAATACGCCGGAGCCGTATAACGGACCGCGTTTTCCCAAGGTCACCATCTACGACAATGTGCGGGCACAGCACCGGCTTGTGACCGAGAAGTTCGGCATCAAGAAGATCAGGATGGTGGTCGGCTGGTCGATGGGCGGCGTGCAGTCCTTCCAATGGGGAGCGCTCTATCCCGACATGATCGACGTCATCGCCCCATTCTGCGGTTCAGCCAAATGTTCGCGGCACAATTTCGTCTTCCTCGAAGGCGTCAAGGCCGCGCTCACCGCCGACGGGACCTGGGCTGAAGGCTGGTATGAGACCCGTCCCACACGCGGCTTGCGTGCCGCAGGACGCGTCTATGCCGGTTGGGGTTTTTCGCAAGCGTTCTATCGCCAGGAATTGGACCTCAAGGATCTCGGTTTTTCAAACCTTGAGGACTTCCTGGTGGCGTTCTGGGAAGGTCACTTCCTAGCCCGCGACGCCAACAATCTGCTCGCCATGCTGTGGACGTGGCAGAACGGCGATATCTCCGACAACGAGATCTACAAAGGCGATTTCAAGAAGGCGCTCGGAGCCATCAAGCCGAAAGCCTATGTGATGCCGTGCCGTACCGACCTCTATTTCCCGCCGGAGGACAGCGAGATCGAGGTCGCCAGCATGCCGAACGCCAAGTTTGTGCCGATCGAATCGGTCTGGGGACACTTTGCCGGCGGCCCGGGCACGAGCCCGCATGACGTAAAGTTCCTGGACGGCAAGCTCAAGGAACTGCTGGCCAGTTGACCCTGGGGCAACTGCTGGTCAGTTGACCCGGTCAATTGCTCAGTTGACCACGGTCGTGGCCGACCGCAGGATGGTGGGCGGCCACGTTCCAACGACAAGAAAATGCAGTTGGGGAACTTTTGGGAGCGTATATTGACCGGATCAAGCAATACCTCCGAACCTTGGCGCGTCGGCGTCCTCTTTTCTCGTTCCGGCTTCATGGCCCTTATCGAGGAAACGCAATTGCGGGGCACGCTGACGGCGATCGAGGAGATAAACGACGCCGGCGGCGTGAACGGCAGACCGATCGAGCCGATCTGCTACGACCCGGCCTCCGAAGCGAGCGCTTTCGGGCGCTACGCCAAGAAACTGATGGTCGAGGACGGCGTCAGCACGATATTCGGCTGCTATACGTCGAGCAGCCGCAAGGCGGTTCTGCCGGTCGTCGAACGGCTCAACGGGCTGCTCTGGTACCCGACCCTCTATGAGGGTTTCGAATTCTCGCCCAACGTCATCTATACCGGCGCGACGCCCAACCAGAACAGCGTCGAACTGTGTCGCGTGCTGATGCAGACCTATGGCACACGCTTCTACTTCATTGGCTCGGACTATATCTATCCGCGTGAATCCAACCGCATCATGCGTGAGCTGATCCGCAACAGCGGCGGCAGCATCGTCGGCGAATCCTATGTCAGCATGGGCGCCAAGCGCGCCGAGTTCCTGCCGGTCATGCGCGATGTGAAACGCGTTCAGCCAGACGTGATCTTCTCAACCGTTGTCGGCGATGGGACCGTCTATCTCTACCAGGCCTATGCCGAACTCGGTATCAATCCCAAGGTCATGCCGATCGCCAGCCTCACCACGACGGAGGCCGAGATCCGCGCCATGGGGCACGATGTCGGCGAAGGCCACGTGACCGCCGCCCCCTACTTCCAAGGCATAGGCAATGAGCGCAACTCCGACTTCGTGCGCCGCTACAAGAAGCGTTATGGAGAGGACGAGCCGACCAACATGTGCCTGGAGGCGTCATATTTCCAGGTCAACGTCTTCGCCAAGACCCTTGAGCAGACTGGTTCGATGGACACTGAAATCCTGCGCGCCTCGGTGATGGGATCCGAATTCGAGGCGCCGCAAGGCGATGTGGTCATCAATTCGACCTGGGGCCATGCGGATCTGTGGACCCGCATCGGCCGCGCGAACCGGCAGGGCCAGTTCGACCTTGTCTATGAATCACCGAGTTGCGTCCTATCCGACCCCTATCTGCTTGGGTACGGGCGCAGTCTTCGCCAGCAAACTCTGGAACTAAGCTGACCGGCGGCAACGAGGGAGGACAATTGTGCAAGAGACCGTCGATATGAGAAATACAGGTCGCGACAAGGCCGGGCAAGCAGGGACAACGCGCCCGGACGCTGGAAGCTTTGCGCAAGGGTCCGCCTCTTCCGCGGCCAAATCCCTGTGGGATCTCAAGGTGGCCGTCATTGTCGAACGTGACGACGACGGCGAACGTCTGGTGCGCGAACTGCAAAGGCTGCGCTGTCAGATCCATCACGAATGGCCAATGCCGCCGCAAATACCGGTTCATTGCGACGTCGTCTTCTGCGCCTTGTCTCCCGACTTGCCGCAGCGGCTGCCCTGGATACCGGGCGAACCTGGTGCCGCCCTGATTGTCGTCGATCGCAGCGAGGGTCCGCTCGACCTGAAGCTGCTGCACAATTGCGCCGCCCATGGCGTGCTCCACTATCCGACGACGGCGCGAACGGTGCAGGCGGTGCTCTCCTTGGCGCGCAGCCATTTCCTGTATGAGCGACGCCTGCGCGGCCGCATCGACAAACTGGATGAGAGCCTGCGCACCATGCGCAGCGTTGAGCGGGCAAAATCGCTCCTGATGCGGGTGAAGAACATCACCGAAGAAGAGGCCTACAACCATCTGCGTCGGCAGGCGATGGAACGGCGCGTGACGATCGGTGCCGTGGCCAATGCCATCGTTGACTCCCACGATCTTCTCAGCTAGCCTTTTCAAATTGGCGGCAACGGTGCCGCCTACGAAATACGGGTAATGGAACCTCACGGCATTCGCGGAAGCGAGGCGTGGGGTTTTTTGTTGCGAACGACAGGGTTCGCGGGCGGCGGCGATGCCGCAGACATCAATGGCAACAGGGCCTCGAAACGATCTGCTTCGCGCAGCTCGCTTCGGGGCCTTTTCATTTTCAGGGGAGAAAAAAATGAACAAAGATCGTCGCAGTTTTCTGAAGGCCACCGCCGCGCTCGGCACCGTGTCCCTCGTTGGATTCCCGCATATCTGGAACAAGAATGCTTCGCTGGCGCGGGCCGCCGACGGCCAGATCAAGGTCGGCGTCCTCTTCTCGCTGACCGGCACCACGGCCATCATCGAGGAATCGCTGAACAAGGCGACGATCATGGCCATCGAGGAGATCAATGCGGCCGGCGGCATCAACGGCATGCAGATCGTACCCGTGGTCGAAGACCCGGCGTCCGACCCGGCCACCTTCGCCGAGAAAGCGCGCAAGCTGGTACTGTCCGACAAATGCGTTTCGGTGTTCGGCTCCTACACCTCGGCCAGCCGCAAGGCGGTGCTGCCGGTATTTGAAAAGCAGAACAATCTCTACTGGTACCCGACCCTTTATGAGGGGCGCGAATGCTCCAAGAATGTCATCTACACCGGGGCCGTGCCCAACCAGCAGCAGGATGACTTCGTGCCCTGGCTGGTCAAGAATTTTGGCAAGCGGTGGTACCTGATCGGCTCGAACTACATCTATCCCAAGGAAGAGAACAACTATTGCAAGAAACTGCTGGCCGAACTCGGCGCCGAGGTGGTGGCCGAGGAATACGTCCCGCTCGGCCATTCCGAATTCTCGTCCGTCATCAACAAGCTGAAGGCGGAGAAGCCGAATGTCATCTTCTCCACGGTTGTCGGCGATTCGGTGGTCGCACTGCACCGCCAGTACCATGCCGCCGGGCTCGATCCTGCAACCATGCCGATGGCCAGCCTGACCACGTCGGAGAACGAAGTCGCGGCAATGGGCGGCGAGGCGGCGGCCGGCCATTTCACCTCGGCACCCTACTTCATGGTCTGGGATTCGCCCGAGAACCATAAATTCGTCGATGCCTACAAGAAGCGCTGGGGCGCCGACAAGGTCACCCACTTCGTGTCCGAACCGTCCTACTTCCAGGTCCATCTGTTCAAGCAGGCGGTCGAGAAGCTCGCCAACAGCGACATCACGCCCAATGCCATCCGCGAGGCCGTCAAAGGCCAGGAGATGGTGGCGCCGCAAGGCAAGGTGCGCATCGAACCGGAGAACCTCCACACCTGGCTGTGGCCGAAAATCGGCCAGTGCCAGGCCGACGGTCAGTTCAAGATCCTCAAGCAGACGACCGACTGGCTGGAGCCGGTGCCCTACAAGGCCTACCCGAACCAGAAGTGCACGGCCGAAGGCCTCAAGCAGATCTGAGACCGCAAGAAGGGATGCGGCGCTGCCTCCAGCGCGGCATCCCTTTCGAAAGGTGTGCCATGGACATCATCGTATCACAGCTCATGACCGGCCTCAGCATCGCATCGATCCTGATGCTGGTCGCGCTTGGCCTTGCCATCATCTATGGCGTCACCGGCGTCATCAATCTGGCGCATGGCGAATTCGTCATGCTCGGAGCCTATGTCGCCTGGGCACTCCAGACCGAGTTCGGCATGGGCCTGCTTGCGAGCCTGGTGCCGATCTTCCTCATCATGGCCCTGGTGGGATGGCTGGTCGAAGTGCTGGTCATCAGCCGTCTCTACGATCGCCTGCTCGACACCATCCTGGCCACCTGGGGCATCGGCGTCATGGCACAACAAGCCGTCCGCCTGGTGGTCGGTGGCGAGCTTCGCTACGTGCAGATGCCGGAGTCGCTGTCAAAGAGCGTGACAATCCTGGGCGCAACGGACTCTGCCTACCGCCTGTTCATCCTGTTCGTTGCACTCGCTCTCTTTGGCCTGACATGGGTGATCTATCGCTACACGAATTTTGGATTGAAGCTCCGGGCGATCACCCAGAACCGCGCGATCGCCTCCAGCTTCGGCATCAATACGGCCCGCATTTATCGACTGACCTTCGCCTATGGAGCCGGAATGGCCGGCCTTGCCGGCGCGCTCGTCTCCCCACTTAAAAGCGTGTCACCGGAAATGGGCACCACCTATGTCGTCGATGCCTTCATGGTCGTCGTGCTCGGTGGCACGCAAAGCCTGATGGGGACGCTTGCGAGTTCAGGCATCCTCGGCGAGCTGTCCGGCTACCTGGCCTTCTACTCCAACGACACGATCGCCAAGGCCCTGGTCCTGGTCGCCATCGTCGCCCTCATCCGTTTCCGGCCACAGGGGCTCTTCACAGCCCGTGCGCGGACTTAGGCCACCCAAGAATTCAATCCAGGGAAACAGCAAAGTGTCCGGCAAGACGAAAACCGAGATCGCGATCTATGCAGTGGTGTGCCTGGCAATCCTCCTGGTACCGTTGTTTCTCGACGACGCCTTCCTGCTCAACAAATACGCCCGCTATCTCGTGCTCGGCATGCTGGCCATAGCGCTCAGCTTGTCTTGGGGCTATGCCGGCATCCTGAATCTCGGTCAGGCCACCACCTTCGGGCTCGGCTCCTATTGCATGGCGATGGCGCTGAAGCTGAAGACCATCCCGGTCCACACCGGTTCCGACGGCCTGCCCGACTTCATGGTCTGGAACAATGTCGCCGAGCTACCCTGGTTCTGGAAACCATTCTATTCCATGAGCTTCGGCGTTGCGGCCGGCATCCTGATACCGGTCCTGTTTGCCGCGCTGCTTGGCTGGTTCATGTTTCGCGGTCGGGTCACCGGCGTCTATGCCGCGATCACCACGCTCGCGGCGATGGTGGTGGTGCAGCTCCTCATCATTGACCAGCAGGCCTACACCGGTGGCTTCAATGGCATCACCGACCTCGCACAGTTCGACGTCGCCGGCTTTGCCTTCGATGCCTATGGCCCGGCGATCTATTATCTGGTCGCGATCTGTCTGACGGCCTCGTTGTTCGTCGCCCTCGCGATCACCAAGAGCAAGGCCGGCCTGATCGTCCAGGCGATACGCGACGAGGAAGATCGCGTGCGCTTCTTCGGTTACGACGTCGCGCTCTACAAGATCTTCATCTTCTCGGTTTCTGGCGCCATCGCTGGTCTTGCCGGCATGCTCTACACGATCGTGATGGAGTTCGCCTCGCCGACCTTCCTCGGTGTGCCGATCTCCCTCTCGGTCGTGATCTGGGTCGCCGTTGGTGGCCGCCAGAGCCTTCTCGGCGCCATGCTTGGCGCGCTGGTTGTGACTGGCATGCAAGGCGCGCTCTCGGAATCTGAGACTTTCCTCGACAGCTGGACGCTGATCATGGGGCTGCTCTTCGTGCTTGTCGTGCTGTTCCTGCCGAAGGGCATCGCCGGTGCCGTCGAGACCATCGCCGGACGTTTCGAGCGCCGGCGTGTTCTTGCCCGACGGCGGTCGAAGCGCGCCGACGCCGTCGGCACAGCCCGCCATCTGGAGAGCTTGCCATGAACACGGCCAGCCCACAGCTCGTCATCGACCAGGCAAGGGTTTCCTTCAGCGGATTTGTTGCCGTCTCCGACCTCACGCTGCGCGTTGGCCAGGGCGAACTGCGCTGTCTCATCGGGCCCAACGGCGCCGGCAAGACAACCGCGCTCGATCTGATCTGCGGCAAGACGCGGCTTGCTTCCGGCGCGGTGCGCTTCCAGGACAAGCCCATTCATCGCCTGAGCGAACACGCCATCGCCCGTGCCGGCATCGGCCGCAAGTTCCAGGTGCCGAGCGTCTTTCGTGACTTCAGCGTATGGGACAATTTGCATATCGGTCGCTCGGCGCGCCCTGGCGTGCTGTCGAACCTGTTCAGCTTCGGGCAGGGCGATGACAGAGCGGAGATCGAAAGGTTGGCGAAACTTGTCGGTCTCGAAGACGACCTCAAGACGCCGGCCGCGCATCTTTCTCATGGCCAGACCCAATGGCTCGAGATCGCGCTGATCCTCGCGCAAAATCCCCTGCTGATCCTGATGGACGAGCCGACTGCCGGCATGACCCAGCAGGAGACGAAGAAAACCGCGGAACTGTTCTGCGGTTTGCGCGGCAAACACACGCTGATCGTTGTCGAACACGACATGGGCTTCGTGCGTGACATCGCCCAGACCATCTCCGTCATGCACCAGGGCAAACTGCTTGCCGAAGGAACGATTGGCGAGATCGAAGCCGACCAGGCGGTGCGTGACGCCTATCTCGGCTCAGGAGGGATCGGCCATGCTTGAGCTTGCCAATGTCGACGGCTTCTACGGCCGTAGCCGCGCCCTTCAATCCGTATCGATGAATGTCGAGGCCGGCGATTTCTTCTCGGTGCTTGGCCGCAACGGCGTCGGCAAAACCACGCTCCTGCGCACCATCCTTGGGCTGATGAGCCGCACCACCGGTTCGATCCGGCTCGACGGCGAGGAACTGGTTGATCAGCCCACCCACAAGCGCGCGCTGGCCGGCGTCGGCTACGTGCCGCAGGGCCGTGGCATCCTGCCTGCCTTCACGGTGCGGGAGAACCTCATGGTCGGCACCTTTGCCGCCAAGGATGGCGGCGGCCGCATCGCCGAATGGGTGCTGGAACTCTTCCCCATCCTCAAGGAATTTCTCGGCCGGCGCGGCGGCAATCTTTCGGGCGGCCAGCAGCAGCAGCTCGCTATTGCGCGCGCGCTGCTGTCGCAGCCCAAGATCATGCTGCTCGACGAGCCGACCGAAGGCATCCAGCCCAACATCGTGGCGCAGATCGAAGACGTGTTGATCGACCTCAACCGCAAGCAGGGCCTGACGATCGTCCTTGTCGAACAGAACATCGCGTTCGCGCGGCGCGCGTCGCGACACTTCGCCATCCTCAACCGAGGCAGCGTGGCGGTCGGTGGTCCGATCGCCGAGCTCAGCGACGACATGATCCACCAGCATCTGGTTGTCTAGACGGACACCGGCAAACCCAGGAGGACTACGAAATGTATCACGGCGATATTTCGAGCAGCAACGACACGGTTGGCGTTGCCGTCGTCAACTACAAGATGCCCCGTCTGCATACGCGCGAGGAGGTGCTGGCCAACGCCGGCAACATTGCCAAGATGGTCGAAGGGATGAAGACCGGGCTGCCCGGCATGGATCTCGTCATCTTCCCCGAATATTCCACCCACGGCATCATGTACGACCAGAAGGAGATGTACGAGACCGCTTCGTCCATCCCTGGCGAGGAGACCCAGATCTTCGCGGAAGCCTGCAAGAAGGCCCGTGTCTGGGGCGTCTTCTCGATCACCGGCGAGCGACACGAGGAGCATCCCAACAAGGCGCCCTACAACACGCTGATCCTGATGAACGACAAGGGCGAGATCGTGCAGAAGTACCGCAAGATCATGCCTTGGGTGCCGATCGAGGGCTGGTATCCCGGCGACTGCACCTATGTCTCCGACGGTCCCAAGGGCATGAAGATCAGCCTCATCATCTGCGACGACGGCAACTATCCCGAAATATGGCGCGACTGCGCCATGCGAGGGGCGGAGCTGATCATTCGCTGCCAGGGCTACATGTATCCCGCCAAGGAACAGCAAATCCTGATTTCCAAATCGATGGCCTGGGCGAACAACGTCTACGTCGCCGTCGCCAACGCGGCCGGCTTCGATGGCGTCTATTCGTATTTTGGTCACTCGGCGATCATCGGCTTCGACGGGCGCACACTGGGCGAGTGCGGCACCGAAGAGAACGGCATCCAGTACGGGCAGTTGTCGACCTCGCTGCTGCGCGATGCGCGCAAGAACATGCAGTCGCAGAATCATATCTTCAAACTGCTGCATCGTGGCTACACCGGCCTCATAAACTCCGGCGACGACACGCGCGGGCACGCCGTATGTCCGTTCAATTTCTACAGGCAGTGGATCACCGATCCGGAAGGCACTCGCGAAAAGGTCGAGGCGCTGACGAGGCAGACTGTCGGCACGCCCGAAAGCCCGATTGAAGGCATTCCCAACAAGGTGGCAGCTCATCGCTGAGCGATGGCTCCTCCCAAGCGCCGCGGCATGCGAGGTGTCGCGGCGCACCTTTATCCGAGCCGCTCGGCACTGTGCATCTGGAGATTGAAATGGACCAAGGGACGGGATCCGCGGCAAAGCGCGCGGTGCAGGACGATGCGTTGAAAGATTTTCGCATCCCCGCCGAACCCTATTTCCGGCCCGTTGGCAACGAAGTGGCGCTTTTCGAGGCGGCCTTCGCGTCTCGCATGCCCGTGATGCTGAAAGGCCCGACAGGCTGCGGCAAGACACGCTTCGCCGAGCACATGGCATGGCGGCTTGGGCGCCCGCTCATCACGGTGTCCTGTCATGAGGACATGACGGCCTCCGACCTTGTCGGACGCTACCTGCTCGATGCGGACGGCACGGTCTGGCATGACGGGCCGCTGACTTTGGCCGTTCGCGCGGGCGCCATTTGTTATCTCGATGAGATCGTCGAAGCCCGCCAGGACACCACGGTCGTCATCCATTCGCTGACGGATGACCGCCGTATCCTCTCACTCGAAAAGAAAAACGAGGTGCTGAAGGCGCATCCCGACTTCCACCTCATCATCTCCTACAATCCCGGCTACCAAAGCGTGCTCAAGGATCTGAAGGAATCGACCAAGCAGCGTTTCGCTGCCATAGCCTTCTCCTATCCGGACGAAGCGATAGAAACGGAGATTGTCGCGACCGAGTCCGGTGTCGACCGAGAGCTGGCCCGGACGCTTGTGCGGATCGGTCATCGCGCGCGCAATCTCAAGGGACACGGCCTGGAGGAGGGCGCCTCCACCCGCATGCTCATCAACGCGGGTTTGCTCGCGCGCCGCGGCATTGCCATCGAACAGGCCTGCGAAGTCGCCCTGGTGCTGCCGATCACCGACGATCCCGATATGCGCGACGCGCTGAAGTCCGCTGTCGCTGCCTGTATCTGACCGTGATGACGGATCGAATGCAGGGGCCGGCGCGGCGCGACGCTGCCCATGAGGAGGCGCTGAGACTGCAGGTGCGCGATGCCTTTCCCGGCGACTTGCATCCGGCCTGGATACGCGCCTGTCGCCGCCTGACCGGCGCCGGCTACGGCGATGCCGTGACTGACGCCTACATCCGTTACTCGCCCGAAATATCCAGGCTTGTGTCGCCGCAGATGGCGATCGATGTGGCCGATCTCGTCTCCAGCCTGGCCATTCGATCTGGGCGAACAGCGGCGGCTCTGCTGCCTGAACAGGCAATCGCCGCCGCAAGGATACTGGGAGAAGGCCAGTTCCCGCGCTGGCTGCGCCTGATCGAATACAGCAGCGTGAGCGCACCGGAATCGGTGTCCTTGCTGCTTGGCCAGATGTCGCGATTGCTGGACCAGGCCGGCCTCGACGGGCTGGAATCATGGGTGCGCATCGGTATACGGACGGCTGAAGGCGATCCGCAGAGGCGGCAGCGCTTTTTCAGGCTGGAGGATTCCTCAGCCATTCGATGGTTGCAGCGGACCAGCGGCCAGATCGGCTTTGCCGACATGGAGCCGCGCCTGAGGCCATTCCTCACGGCTCTGTGGGGCGATACGCCGCCGTTGCGCGACACGCCAGCCAACGCCCCCGAGCAGGCACGGCGCAGGGCTGGGTTCGATGGCAATGTGGTGCGTTTGCCCTCATCCTTCCCTGGCTTTCAACCTGCCGACAGCGAGCAGCTCTACCGGGCTGCGGTGGCCCATATCGGCGCGCATCTGCGCTTTACCCGTGAGCGCTTTCCCGTTGGCGGCCTCAAGCCGGCACAGATCGCGCTGGTGTCGCTGATCGAAGATGCCCGTGTCGAACAACTGGCCATGAGCGAACTGCCAGGATTGGCACGGCTGTTCCTGCCATTTCACACGGCGCACCCTTCCACCGCCTTGACCGCACCAGCGCTTTTCGCCCGGCTTGCCCGCGCGCTCGTCGATGCATCTTATGAAGACCAGAATCCCTGGGTCACCAAAGGCCGCGACGCCTTCTTCGCTTCGAGACAAGATTGGCACGATCAGCAGTTCAGCCGCCGGATCGGCAATCTCCTCGGCAACGATCTCGGCCAGATGCGGGTTCAGTTCGATGCCAGGAATTATGTCGTGCAGCCGCCATATCGCGACGACAATCTTGGTCTTTGGGATTTCGGCGACGATGATCAGCAGCCTGAGGATGCCGAGCAGGTTCTGTCGACCGCGCGGATCCGCCAGGAGAAGAATGATGACCGTCCCGACCGCGTCGAATCCGAGAGTGGGTCGGATGGGGATGCAGGCTGGATCGAGGTGGAAGAGGTGCCTTTGGACGGTGTGCTGGTGGCACGCTATCCGGAATTCGATTGTGTGACCGGCCGCGAGCAGCCGGATTGGACTTCGGTCAAGGAATACCTGGCGAATGCCAGCCCTGATGCCGAGCGGATCATCCGGTTGCGCGAACAGCGTGCCGACTTAGCCAACCGGCTGACGGCGCTGATCCGCTCGGCTCGGGTCAGCCGCGCCGAGCGGCTGCGACGACAATCGGAAGGTGAGTTTCTCGATATCGATGCCTGTATCGACGCGGCGATCGCGCGTCGCATCGGCGAGCCACCGAGCCCACGCATCCACGGCAGCTATGAGCGCCGCAGCCGCGACCTTTCGGTATTGTTGCTGCTAGATGTTTCTCAATCCACCAGCGAACGCGTTCGAGATGGAAAGCAGACCGTGCTCGAAGTCGAATGTCAGGCCGCCGCTCTACTGTCACAGGCCATGTCCGGCCTCGGTGACCCCTTTGCCATCGCGGCATTCTGCTCGGATCGGCGTGAGGATGTGCGTTACGTCAGGATCAAGGATTTCAGCCAGCCATACGACGGCCTCGTTGAGGCCCGGCTGGCGGGCCTGCAAAGCAGCTTCTCGACCCGCCTCGGCGCAGCGATACGGCATGCCGGTGCCGACCTCGCTGGCCAGCGCAGCTACAGGCGCCTGCTTTTGGTCGTCACCGATGGCGAGCCATCAGACATCGACGTCGATGACCATCGCTATCTGGTTGAAGACGCACGCAAGGCGGTACAAAGCGCCAGTCGACAAGGCATCAATACGTTTTGTGTCGGCCTCGATTCCAGCGCCGAGGCTCCTCTCGACCGTATCTTCGGCCGCAAGAATGCTTTTAGCATCGCCACGGTCGAGCGGTTAACGGTGCTGCTGCCCAGACTCTATTTGATGCTTGGCAGATGACCATCCGGCGTCAATTGCCGTCGCGTTGGCCTGTTGGCCGTAATCATCGATCGTATCGTGAGGGAAATCCAGGTGCACTCCACCATGATTGCGCTCACAATCGGCGCCAAATTTGGGCTGCCTATTGTGATGCAAATCGAGCTGTGAAATAGAAAAAAGACAATAAAACAATATCTTGCACAAGATGTCGATCCCAGCCAACGGCACCATCAGATTTGATCATCGACACAGGTACGACCTCCGTCGAGGCGACATCCAGTTGCCAAATGTCGTATCGCACGTTTGTCGAGCCCATTCCGAAAGCGGAGCTTTCGGGGCCTTTTGGCGCGGGATGTTTCAATGGCAGTCGATTTCATTGCATTGGCGCGTAGATTCTCAAGGTCGACCTGGCCGTAGCTGCTATCAATCTCCTCAAGCGGCGCCGACATTTCACGGAAGCGGCCGGACCTAACTGCCAAGACAGGTCTGTAGACCGGATACCGCCGTAGCGTGCCAATAGGGACAGTGCTCTTTGACAATCTTCCCCTTCACCGAATCCACTCCAATCCAGTTTCAAGAGCCGCTGCCGAAGACCTCGGAAGTCGTGATCATCGGCGGCGGCGTCATTGGCGTGACCACGGCACTGTTCCTGGCGCGCCGCAACATCTCGGTGACGCTTCTGGAAAAGGGACGCATCGCCGCCGAGCAATCCTCGCGAAATTGGGGCTGGATCCGGCAACAGGGCCGCGATGCCGACGAACTGCCGATCGTGATCGAGGCGCAGCGCCTCTGGCGGCAACTGGCCGAGGAGTGCGGCGAGGACATAGGGCTGAAGCAGACGGGCGTTACCTATCTTGCGCGGACAGACAAGAAGATGGCCGGTTTCGCGAAATTCCTGAAGATCGCCCAGGCTCATGGCGTCGACACGCGTCTCCTCGACCGAGGTGAGACGGCAAGCCTGATCCCGGCCATGTCGCAACCGTTCAAAGGCGCCATGACCACCCCATCGGACATGCGCGCCGAGCCTTGGGTCGCCGTGCCCGCGATCGCTCGCCTGGCCGCCCGGCAAGGGGTCACGATCATCGAGAATTGTGCGGCGCGTATGCTCGATATCTCGGCGGGGCGGATCAGCGGCGTCTGGACCGAGCGGGGCCACATCGCCACCTCGAGCGTCCTCGTCGCCAGCGGCGCCTGGACGTCGCTCTTCCTGCGCGCGCACGGCATCTCGATTCCGCAGCTCAGCGTCAGGGCGACCGTCGCCGCGACAGCGCCGATGGCGGAAATCCACGCCGGTGCCGCCGCGGACGAACACATCGCTTTCCGGCGCAGGCAGGATGGCGGGTACACGCTCGCATCGGGAGGCAGCAACCAACTCTACATAGGGCCGGACGCATTTCGCCATGCGGGCAAATATGTCAGCGCCCTGATGGCCAATCCCCTTGGCACACGCTACCTGCCGGCCGCGCCGCGCGGATATCCGGACGCCTGGTCAACCCCGCGAACATGGGACGCTGACAAGGAAACCCCGTTCGAACGGATGCGCGTCCTCAATCCCGCTCCCGAGGCCTCGGCGCTCCGCGCCATCGACAGCGGGTTCAGGGAGCTTTTCCCGCAGTTCAAGACAGTGCCGATCAAGGCGAGCTGGGCGGGCATGATCGATGCGATGCCGGATGTCGTGCCTATCGTCGATCGCGCCGCTGCGATCCCGGGCCTCGTTGTCGCGACCGGGATGAGTGGCCACGGCTTCGGCATAGGACCCGGAATGGGCCGCATCCTGTCCGATCTGATCCAGGGCAACGAGACCGGGCACAATCTCCACAGGTTCCGTCAATCCCGTTTCAGCGACGGCAGCCCGATCCGGTTGGGACCATCGCTGTAAGCGTTCCAGCCGCCCGCCGGCCCATCGGCTCTGGCCTTGAAGGGCAGGACGAGGGGTTCAGGTGCCGCATGCCCGAGCGTAGACCTCGATGCTTCGCTGGACGTGATCGATCGCGATTTCCTCGCCGTCACAGGCGCGGTCGGCCCAAGCGAGCGCCGAAGGCAGGTGCTGGAGAAACAGCGTCACCGGCACCTTCCGGCCCTTCAACGTGTCGAAGAGCCGGTCGCAGGCGGCCCCGGCCTGCGGGGTCGCCCAATAGTATCGGATGCGATCGGAATAGGAGTAGTGGCGCAGTGCCCGCTTGTCGGCATCGCTGCCGTGATAGTGGCTTGCCCAATTCCTGGGGGCGCCGAACATCAGCTCTTCCATGGCTTGGTAAAGCGGCCGCTCGCCATAGCCAGGCACCAGATCGGAAGCGATCAGGTCGAGCGCGTACAGCGCCTCGCGCAATTTGAAGGTCAGCTCGGGGCCAACCTTGAGGATGGCGAAACCGTCCTCGACGAGTTCACGCAACGGCCTCTCACCCTGATAGTCCGTCGAATGAGCTTCGAAAATGAGCGATGGCAATCTGCTCAAAGTCGCCGCCAGATCGCGGGCCTTCCCCCGGTCGTAGAAAATCACATTCTGGTTGCCGAACTCCACGCCCGGCTGCACCACAAGCCCGATGACGCGGGAAAACGCGCTTTCAAGCCCGGCGGCCTGGAATGCTTTGGCGTGAATGGCATGTGTCTGGCGAGCGGCCTCCGGACTGGTCGGGGTGATCGCATCCAATGCATGATCGGCGCCGCCCGGCGGCGGCACTTCCGTGCCGATGATATAGACCGGGCTTGCCCCGCTGCTCTGCGCTGCCGCCTGTTCCGCGATGCCCGCCAGCCTGGCGGCGCGCTCGGCCACCGTGTGGTCGTCGAGCGCCGCCGGTTCGCCCGCGCAGCCTATCGAGGCATCGAGGTGGATCTTGCGGAAGCCGGCGCGGACATAAGCATCGACCATGGTCCCGGCCTGTGCCATCGCCTCGTTGGTGGGCCGGTCTTTCCAGGGATTTGGGCCGAGATGATCCCCGCCCAGCACGATTAGGTCCTTCGGGCATTGCTCGGCTGCCGCCAGTGCGTCCACCATCGCCGCGAAATCGGCCGGCGTCATGCCCGTATAGCCGCCCAGATGGTTGACCTGGTTGCACGTCGCCTCGATCAGGACGGTGGTACCGGTTTCCCGGCCGTGACGCAGTGCAGCTTTGAGCACCAGGGGGTGTGCCGAACACACCGAGGTCACCCCGATCTTCTTTCCTTCCCTGTGCAGGGCCGGCAAATCTTCGATCGCCACACGCATCAGCTTCTTCTCGCCGTTCTTGCCATGAAATCTTCCAGCTCGGCACGCGTGCCGGCTCCCTCCATGGGGCCGAGGCGTGTGACGTTGCGCGCTCCTGCCGCGTTGGCGAATTCGAGCGCTGTCTGCAGCGGCATGCCCAGCCGCCGGCATGCGACATAGGCTCCTCCGAAACAATCGCCGGCGCCGGTAGGGTCCGTTTCCTCGACGATGAGGCCGGGGCAATCGGCGTGGGCGCCGGTGCGTTGACGGGCCGACGCGCCATGTTCGCCGCGCTTGACGGCGATCTCCTTGACCCCTCGCTTGAACAGCGCCTCGATCGCGCGTTCCTCGCCGTCCGTGCCGGCGGCCAGGAACAATTCGTTGCCCGACGGCAGCAGCAGGTCCGCTTTGTCCACCAGGCCCGCGAATTTCTCCTCGGTCTGGCCGTGGGCCAGCAATTCCTTGCGCAGGTTCGGATCGAGCGACATCGTGCCGCCGCGTGCCTTGATCAGCGGGATCGCGCGTTCGGTGATCGCCCAGGCGGCGGGACTTGCGAACACCGTTCCCATGACGTGGATATGCCCGCAACGCGCGATCAGCGCCTCGACCTGCGGGGTCCATTCCAGCCGGGCGGCCGCGGACTTGGCGATGTTGTAAACGAAATCGCGGCTTCCGTCCTCGCGATAGCGAACAAAGGCGCTGCCCGTCGGATGATCCGGGGAAACGGCGATGGCGGAAATGTCTACGCCGTCTCGCTTCAGGCGCTCGATATTGACGAAGCCGAAATCGTCGTTGCCGACCACGCCCACCATCGCGGCCGCTCCGCCCATACGCGCGCATTGATCGATAAAGATGGCGGGCGCGCCGCTCGGAAAGGGACCAATGAGGTCGATAGGTTCCCGGAAGCCGGTGCCTGTCTCCCTCGCGACGATCTCTACCAGGATTTCTCCAATCGTCACGGTTGGCCCAAGCGAGTCTGGTGCCAGCGTTTTGGGGGTATCGTTCATCAAGCGTCCAATCCTGGGGTGTGGAATCGTTTGCGGTTCATGAGGCTGAGGCGCAAGGGGATTCTTGCCGAATCGATGTGAATCGACCAGATGCCATCACGCTACGATCCTCTACCGGCATGGCCTAGCGCGCACCTGGGAGGTGGCGTTGCGCCAAACTCTCAGCCGGGAAACAGATCCAGGATCGACGAAAGACGGTTGGTACTGAGATCGACGTCGCCGAACAGGCCGCCGCTGGGGAGGTAGCCAACCACGAACAGACCTGCGGCTCGTGCGGCGTCAGCGCCGGTGCGACTGTCCTCTACAGCCACCACCGACCCTGGGGCGAAGGCGAGCTGCCGGCAAGCCTCGCGATAGGGCGTTGGATCCGGCTTGCCGATCGATACGTCATCAAGGCTGATCGTGAAACTCATGAGGTCGAGCACGCCGAGCGCATCGAGATTGGCATTGACGACTTGCCGGCCGGAATTTGACACGCAGACCTGGGGAATACCGCGATCGGCCAGTGCCCGGATCGTCTCGAGCGCCTCAGGGATTGGAGCGGCGTCCGCCCGGTTGGCGACGTAGTGGGCATTGATGGCGGCGAGCCACTCCGCCTGGTCGAGCCCGACCGGGAGACGCGGACGCAGCATTGTCCAGACGTCGCCCATATGGATGCCGCGAAAGGCCTGATCGGGCAGGTCGCCGAGATCGACATTCCAGTTGCGGCAGCCGGCGAGGAGGGATTGATGATGCAATGGCTCGCTGTCGATCAGCGTTCCGTCGATGTCCCAGGCGATGGCGCGATGCATCACGATGACGATCCCGCTCTGGTCGCGCCAGGAGCCGACAGGCGCGCATAGAGATCGCGATAGCGGCGATAGCCGTCGCGGTAGATGTCGGCTTTGCGCGGGTCGGGATCGAGGCGGTCGGCGAAGCTGACGAAACCGGAAACGCCCGACCAATCATCGGTCAGGCCGACGCCGATCGCCGCCGTCCAGGCGGCGCCGATGCAAGAGCCGGGGTGCCCGGTCAGGCGCTGGACCGGCTTTTGCAAGACATCCGCGACGATCTGCATCCAGACCTTGCTGCTTGAGCCGCCGTCGGAGACGAGATAGCGCTCGGTCTGGTGGCCCATGTCGTTGAGCACCTCGACATGATGCGCGATGGCATAGGCGTAGGCCTCAAGCAGAGCGCGCCAGACATGGCCGATATCGTGCGACAGCGTCAGCCCATCGATCACGCCGCGGGCCGCCGGATCATGGATCGGCGTCTTCTCGCCAAGGAAATAGGGCAGGATGGTGAGACCATCGGCACCGGCGGGACGCTCCGCCGCCAGCCCATCGAGTCGCTGATGCACCGAAATGCCCTCGGCCTGTGCCGCGGCGGTCTCGCCACCGGCGAAATTGCGTACGAACCAGTTGAGGCCCGAGCCGCCGGTGGACATGCAGCCATTGGGCATGAACAGGCCCGGCACCAGATGGTAATCGAGATACATGCGCGGATCGGGCTTGATCTGGTCGGTGGCGATCAGGATATCGACCGAGCCGCCGAATTTCAGGAGGACGTCGCCTGGTTTGGCAATTCCGGCCCCGAGCGCGGAGGCGATCAGGTCGGCCGCGCCGCCGACGACCGGCGTTCCCGCTGCCAGGCCGGTCTCATCCGCGGCTTTCGCCGAGACCGAACCGAGGATCTCATGCGAGATGATTTTTCGTGGCACAGCCGAGCGCGGTACGTGCGCGAGCGCCACCAGATCGTCATCGATCCGGTGCGTCGATACATCGACGAAGCCGGCCTCGAGCGCCCAGTTCTGCTCGACCGCACGTTCGCCTGTGAGGCGCCAGTTAATGTAATCATAGGAGCCGAAAACAGTGGCGATGCGGCTGAACACCTCCGGCTCGTGACGCTCTATCCAGCGCAGCTTTGCGGTGACGAGCTGTTGGTTGATGCCGTTGCCGGCCTTGGCGATAAAAGCCGCCTCATCGCACTCGGTCCGCAGTTCGGCCACTTCGGCGCCGCAGCGGCCGTCGCTCTGCTGGATGCTCGGCCGCAGCACCTCGCCCTGATGGTCCAGAAGAACGACCGCCGGCAGCATGCCGGTGGTGCCGATCGCCACGATCTCTTCGGCTTTGATGCCGCTGGTCCTGAGCAGCTCCTGCATGATGTCTCGGACATTCGTCCACCATTGCGCGGGATCTTCCTCGGCCCAGCCCGCGTGCTTGGAATGCAGCGTGACGGGGCGCGAGGCGAGGCCCAGCACCTGATCGGGAAGCCGGATCAGGATGCCGATCGTCGAGGTGGTGCCTATGTCGAGGCCTAGAACGCACGCCATGTCGAGTCCACCGAAATGCGAGGAAAGCAGCCGGGCCTCGTTGTGCCGGCCGGTCGATACCGTCAATCATTCCGGACGTCGGCCCGGAATGATTGATAGGATGTCGGCGGGCCGGCGCAATGGCCGGTGTCGCCGAGGGAACCATCTCTCAACGCAGAGTGGCGACCACATCCATGAAGCGCTTGACCCGATCGCCGTCGACGGCGTTCCAGGTATTGCCATCGATCTTGAAATGGGTCCCGATCACGACGCCGCTCGCCAGCGAGAGGACATCGCGGACATTGTCGATGTTCACGCCGGTGTTGGCGAAGACCGGCACGTCCTTGATCGTCTCGCAGACGCTGCGCAGATGAGACTGGTCGGCTGGCTGGCCGGTGATCGGGCCGGAAACAAGGATCGCGTCGGCCATCGACGAGAACACCGCGCTCTTGGCGCGCAATTCAATCGGGCGCTGGTCGAGCGAGTGGGCGAACTCGGCATTGATGTTGAAGAGAAGCTTCATGTCGTCGCGGCCAAGATTGTGCCGCAGACGCGAGGCGGCGGCGCAATCAGGCTCCCACAGGCCCATGTCGGAAGCGAACAGGCCGGTGAAGATCTCGCGCACGAAGCGAGCTCCGGTGGCCGCGCCGATCGCGACACTGGCCGTTGGATCCCAGAGATAGTTGACGCCAAACGGCACTTTCAGCTCGGGCTTCACCGCCTGGACGATCGCGGTCATGGCGGCAATGCCTTCGGGCGGTGCCTTGAAGACATAGGGGCGGTCGTTCTCGTTGCCGAACATGATGGCATCGACGCCGCCGCTCTGCAGCTTGCGGATGTCGGCGAGTACGCCATCGATCAATTTGTCGAGGCCGCCATCGGCATCATAGAGGGGCGTCCCCGGCAAGGCACCGATATGTGCCATCGAGATGACAGCCTTCTTCTTGTCGCCGAAAAAATCAAACACCATCGAGTCTTCTCCTTGGGGATAAAATGAAAAAATTGCGCCTCAGTCGCGCGTGAGTGGCGGCGCGATGCGCAGCTCGACCTTGGCCGCGGCGAGCGCCGCGGCGATCTTGGCCGGCGGCTCGGCATCGGTGATGAGGATGTCGATGTCCGACAGTGGCGCTATCCGCACCAGCGACATACGCAGGAATTTGGCGGAATCGCACAGCACGATCTTGGTGCCTGATCGTCTGAGATAGGCGCGCTTCATGTCGGTATCATCGAAGGAATAGTCGAACAGGCCGTCCACCGTGATGCCGGAGACACCGATCACGGCGACGTCGAACCACAGCGCCTCGAACTGGGCGATGGCCGCAGGCCCGCCGGTCGACATCTCGTCGGCGCGTACGCGGCCGCCGGCGACATAGACCTCGGGCACACCGCCATTCAGCAACGCCGCGATCCTGAGGCTGTTGGTGAACACCTTGGCATGCGGAAGGTCCTTGAGGTGCTCGGCCATCAGATAGGTGGTGGTGCCGACATCCATCGCGATCGTGCGGTATCCCGAGACCAGCGCGGCGGCTGCGGCGGCAATCGCCGCCTTCGGGTCGCGGCGCTGGCGCAAGCGCGAATCGAAACTCGGCTCCTCACTGTCCATGGCGACCAGCGGCGGGCTGTCCGCCTCGATCGCGCCGCCGTGGATTCGCGCAAGCCTGCCCTCGCGTTCCAATTCGACGAGATCGCGGCGGATCGTCATGTCGGAAACGGCGAGTTCGGCCGCTGCCGCGGCGACGGTGAGCGATCCCGTCCGGCGCAGCAGAGCCAGGATGCGTGCGTGCCGATCGTGCGCAAGAAGGCGCTGACGATCGGCATCGCGCGGTGCGCCATGCGTGGATGATAGGGGAAGGGCGGTGTCGTCTGCCATCGATGTATCCGGTGGGTAAGCCGCCGACGAAGCGGTCTGCTGATTTTCACCCTATCGCATGATCAAACATTTTCAAACAAAAATATGTTTGCAGTGTTCGATTTTATTGGTATGCATCTCGATATCAACAGAATGCGTTCCGCCATCAAGCAGAGAGAATACGACCATGCCGGCTGTCTCCGTCATCCCTCCCGTGCTTGCCGAACTCGCTGGCAAGCGTGCCTTCGTGACGGGCGGTGGCGCGGGGATCGGCCGTGCGATCGCGGCCGCCCTGGCGCGGCAAGGTGTGGTCGTGGCGATCGGCGACCTGGATCCCAAGGCAGCGCGCAAGGCGGCCGAGGAGATTGGCGGCGGTGCCGCCGCCGTCGCGGTCGATGTTCGCCGTCGCGATTCCGTCGAGGCGGCGTTCGCCGCTGCGCTGGAAGCGCTTGGCGGTTGCGACATCCTGATCGCCAATGCCGGCGTGTCCACCATGCAGCACGCGCTGGATCTGACCGACGAGGAGTGGGACTTCAACTTCTCGGTCAATGCCCGCGGCGTATTCCTCGCAAATCAGATCGCCGGACGGCATTTTGTCAAGCAGGGCACGGGTTGCATCGTCAACACCGCCTCGCTTGCCGCGAAGGTCGGTGCGCCGCTCCTGGCGCATTATTCGGCATCCAAGTTCGCCGTGCTCGGCTGGACGCAGGCCTTCGCCCGCGAACTCGCGCCCAAGGGGATCCGCGTCAATGCCGTCTGCCCAGGGTTCGTCAAGACCGGCATGCAATCGCGAGAAGTCGAGTGGGAGGCACATCTGCGGCAAGTCACGCCCGAACGGGTGGTCGCCGACTATATCGCGCAAACTCCGCTCGGACGGCTCGAACTGCCGGAGGATGTCGCCGACGTCGTCGTGTTCCTCTGCTCGGATCAAGCCCGCTTCATGACCGGCCAGGGCGTCAACGTGACCGGCGGCGTCTACATGACCTGAAGGCTTCCTGGCGGCTGTGACCGGATCCTGGTGCCGGCACGTACCGCTCAGAAAAAGTGAACACATACGATCATGAAACAGGCTTTTAATGTTATATTTTGTTCTCTAAGGTGACCATTCACTCGACTTCGACCCTGGCGTTCGGCCGGGTCGGGCCGGGTTCATGAGGAAAGTCTATGGCGTCTATCGAGCTCGATCGCGTTTCCAAGCTCTACGGCAATGGCAATTACGGGGTGCATGAGGTCGATCTCACCATTCCCGATGGCGAATTCGTAATCTTTCTCGGCCCGTCGGGATGCGGCAAGTCGACGACGCTGCGGATGATTGCCGGCCTGGAGAGCATTTCCTCCGGCGATCTTCGCATCGGTGGCAAGAGCGTCGCCAATGTCGCGCCGCGCGACCGCAACGTCGCAGTGGTGTTCCAGAGCTACGCGCTCTATCCGCATATGTCGGTGCGGCAGAATATGGCCTTCGGGCTGAAGATGCGCGGCACAGACGCCGCGGTGATCGATGCCAAGATTGCCGACGCCGCGAACCTGCTCGGTCTTCAAAATCTTCTCGGCCGCAAGCCGGCAGCGCTTTCCGGCGGTCAGCGGCAGCGCGTCGCGCTCGGCCGGGCGATCGTTCGCGAACCGGCGGCCTTCCTGCTTGACGAACCGCTCTCCAACCTCGATGCGCAATTGCGTGCCGAAATGCGGCTCGAACTCGTCAAGCTGCACCGGCGCCTTGGCCGCACCATTGTCCATGTCACGCACGACCAGGTCGAGGCCATGACCATGGGCGATCGCATATGCATCATGCGCGACGGCCGTCTGGTCCAGTCGGGCCGGCCGCTTGAAGTCTATGCCGATCCGGTCAACACCTTCGTCGCGCGGTTCCTGGCGACGCCACCGATGAACCTTATTCCGGCGACGCTTCAGGCCGCACCTGGCGAAGGGCTCTCTGTCCTGACCGACAGCGGTGCCGTGCTTGCCGTCCCCGCCCGCCACCGCGCCGCCTATGGCGGGCGTGTCGGGCGCCGCGTCATTCTGGGTGTGCGGGCCGAGGATTTCCACGAAAGCCCCGACAAGCCGGACTGGCAGAAGATTGCCGTACGGGTCGTGGCCGTCGAGGCTCTCGGCGCCGAGAACGTCCTGATCGGCCAGATCGCGGGTCAGCCCACCGGCAAGGATGATGCGCGCCCGGCCGGCGACGACAGACCGTTGGAGATCGCCGCCCGCCTCAGCCGCTATTTCACGGCGCCCGTCGGCTCGATCGTCGACCTCTACATCGATCCGCTGCCGATGCACCTGTTTGATCCCGAGACCGAATTGGTGATTGCGCGGCCGAGCCTCATGGGAGCCGTTCAATGACCAGCATGGACAGAAACGAACGGCCGGCCTTTCGTCGCCGCTTCGGCCTGCATTTCGGGTTGATCGTCGTTTCCGCCATCGTGCTGCTGCCGCCGCTCTGGGTGCTCCGCACAAGCTTCGTGCCCGAGCAGCTGTCCTACAGCAACGAGCTGATGCCGGCCTTCACGACTGACAATTATTCGGCGCTGCTGTCGAGCCGCTTCGGTCAGTCCTACCTCAACAGCCTGATCGTCGCGCTCGGCTCGGTTCTGCTCGCATTGCCCTTTGCCGCGACCACCGGCTATGCCTTCGCCCGCTTCCGTACGGGCGGGCGTTGGGCGCGTTTTGCCGTTCTGGCAACCCAAATGCTGCCGCCCGTAGCGCTGGTGCTGCCGACCTTCACGCTGTTTCGAAGCCTGGAACTCAGCAATTCGCTGACCGGGCTGATCATCGTCTATGCCGCGCTCAACCTGCCCTTCCTGACCTGGATCCTGATGGGCTTCTTCGAAGGCATTCCGGTCGATCTGGAGTGGGCGGCGATGACCGACGGGGCGACCGCCTGGGGCGCCTTCTGGCGCATCGTGCTGCCGGTGTCGCTGCCCGGTATCGCGGCAGCCGGCGTCCTCGGCTTCATCCTGGCGTGGAACGAGTTTTTGTTTGCCCTGGTTTTGAGCGGGCCGGCGACGGCGACCATACCGGTTGCACTCGCCGCGTTGCAGACCTCCAACGGCGTCCAGATCGCCAAGGTCTCGGCTGGCGTAATCCTTGCCATCCTGCCGCTGGTCGTGGCTTCCCGCTTCATCCAGCGCTTCATCGTCCAGGGCTTGACGTTCGGCAGCGTGAAATAGGCCGGCCGCTCCGAGAGCCGACATGGCTCGCTAGCCGGTTACGAAATCGTGGCGGGATCACCGCTGCGTCCAGAGGGAAAGAGGAGTAGAGAGTTATGACTTGGAACAAGCAGACCTTGATCAAAATGCTGATGACGGCCGTGAGCGGTGCCGCTGTTGTCAGCGCGTCGCTTCCGGCCAGGGCGGCCGAGCCCATCACCTTGCACGCCTTGATGGAGGACGTGCCTGAAACCAAGATCATCGAAGCGCTGTTGCCCGAATTCGAGAAGCAGACCGGCATCAAGGTCGAGTTCGAGAAGATCGGTTATCCCGACATGCACGACAAGCTGGTGTCCCAGCTGACCGCGTCACAGAGCTACTACAATGTGCTCGAGGTCGACTTCCTGTGGGCAGGTGAATTTCCGGCGGCCGGCTGGCTCGCCGATCTGAAACCCTTCGTCGAGAAATCCAAATACGATCTGAGCCCCTTCATTCCTTCGACGCTTGACCTGCTCGGCCGAACCAAGGACCAGCTGTTCCTGGTGCCCATGTACAACTACTCGATGGGCCTCCTCTACCGGACGGACCTGATCGGCGACGGGAAGCTCAAGGCCGCCTACAAGACGGCAACCGGCAAGGAACTTGCCCTGCCGACGACGCTTGAAGACTATGTGGCGATTTCCAAATTCATGAAAGCCAATGCCGGCGTCGCCGGAGCCGCAATGCAGGGCCAGCGCGGCGATCCCAACAGCATGGAATTCTCCAACTATCTGTTCTCCGCCGGTGGCAGCTATCTCAATGCCGACGGCAAGGCGAGCCTCGACACGCCCGAGGCGAAGAAGGCGCTCGATCTCTATGTCGACAACATTCAACACGGCGCCCAGCAGGGTGCTGTGTCGGCGACGCTCGATGACACCATGCGCCTGATGTGCAGCGGTTCCGCCTTCAGCATGGTCACCTATTGGTGGATGCTGCCGCAGATGGACGATGCCGTGAAGTGTCCGACGGTCGCCGGCAAAGTCGGCCTGTCGGTGATGCCGGGCGGCCATGGCGAAAGCGGCGGTTGGGGCTGGGGCATTCCCAAGAACACCTCGCCCGAGGAGCAGGAAGCCGCCTGGACCTTCATCCAGTGGGTGCAAAGCAAGGATGTTTCGGTCAAGCGCGCGCTCGAGGGCCACGCCCCTGTGCGCAGCGATGTCTATGACGATGCAGCGGTGCTGGCGAAGTATCCGTTCTACAAGACCGCAGGCGACGTCGTGTCGACCGGCAAGTCGTTCCCGATCTTCACCTATTCGGCGCAATACGAAGATTTGCTCGGTACCCAGCTCTCGCTGGCGGCTGGCGGCCAGGCGACTTCGGAGGCAGCGCTGAAGGCGGCTTCCGACGGCTTGCAGGGACTCCTCGATAAATAGCAGTCCGACTCTGCCAGGAGATCCGGCGAGATCCGGCGCGGCGTTATCAGCCGCGCCGGATCTTGACCAGACCAGGAACGTCACCCCGACCAAGGCTGCGGTTACGATGCTCAACGCGATCAAAAAGGATTGGCTGCCCGTGGCCGCGAGTGGCGCACTGGCTGGGCCTTTGCCTTGCCCGGCCTCATGCTGCTGGCGATCGTGATGGGCTTTCCGCTGGCCTATGCCTGCATCCTCTCGATTTCCTCGATGACCTTGATCAAGCCGCAGCTTCTGCCGCTTGTCGGGTTCAAGAATTTTGCGTCGATGATCGGCGATTCGCTGTTCTGGAACGCGCTCTGGCTCACGGTGCGCTATTCGGCGGTGACGGTGGTCGGCGAATTCGTGATCGGGCTCGGCATCGCCCTGATGCTCAACCGGACGGTCCGGATGAAGCCGGTCTATTTCGCGGTTCTGACCATTCCCATGGCGATGTCGCCGATCAGCGTCGCCCTGATCTGGCGCATGCTGCTCCAGCCCAATCTCGGCATCGCCAATCATCTGATGGAGACGTTCGGCCTGCCGCGCCTCGACTGGCTAGGCACGCCGGGCATGGCGCTCTGGACGATGGCGGCGATCGACATCTGGCAGCAAATGTCCTTCGTCGTGCTGATCCTCGCCGCAGGGCTCGCTGCTTTGCCGCGCGATCCCTATGAGGCGGCTGAAGTGGATGGAGCACGCGGCTGGCAGCAATTCGTCTACATCACGCTGCCGATGCTGCGACCGGTCGCGGCAATCACCATCATCATCCAGCTGATCAACGAGTTCCGGACCTACGATCTGCCTTATGTCCTGACCAAGGGCGGGCCGGGCAATGCGACCGAAGTCCTGAGCTTCTTTGCCTATCGCCGCGCCTTTCTCGGCCTTTCGCTCAACGAGGGCGCGGCAGCCGCGTTCGTGCTGCTGCTGATCGTCCTTCTGCTCACCGTGATCTTCTTCGCCGTTCTCGAACGCTCGCAATCGGGAGAGGGCCGGCAGTAGAGCCGTTAAGCCTTGCGCAATCTATGCGGTCTATCCTGGCCGGCAGATTGTCGAGGGAACATGAAACGCCAGCCGCTTCTGCTTTTCGCCTTTCCGTTTCTCATTCTTGCGATCCTGGCAGGGGAGCGCATGGCGACCATGTTGCTGGGCGCCTATCCAGCCAGCCCCACCGCATGGTGGCTATGGCTTGAACTGCGCCCCCTGTCGGCGATGTTCTGGCAGCAGGTCGATGCCTGGCTGGGCAGCTCCATGGCTGTTGACGCCGCCATCCTTGCCGCCGCATCGATCGTCTGCTGGATAGCGTGCCACACCAGAAGGTCGGCTTTCTTCTTCCTCGCCAACCATGTCGCCTTGATTTTCGCCGGGCTGATGGTCGCGGTCGGCAGCCACTCGGAAACGGCGAGCACGATCGCTGCATTCACTTCGCCCAGTGGCTTTCCATTCGCGCTGACGGTTGATTTCACCTTGAAGAACAGCCTGATGCTGCTTTTGGGCGTCGCGGCCTGTGCATACTGCCACATCGCCTTCCTCGCCGAGGCGCGGGAGCGGTCCGTCCGGACCATCCGCAATCTGGCTCTGCAGCGCGATCTCTAAACCGTTCCAGGCGGCCTTCGTCAGCTACGCCTCAAAATCTAGTTGATCCTGCGGTAATAGACCTTGCCGTCAGGCTGCTCGATGCGCTGGTAGGAGGAGCTTGGGGCAGGGGGCGATGCCGATGCGGTCCTCTTCCTGGGCGCAGGCGGCGCTTCGACGACGCTGGGTTCGCTCGTGCTCGCGCCGTCAAGAGCTTCGGGTGCTTGCGCCAGCGTGCTGGTGGTGATCTCGGACGGTTCCGCGGCTCTCGATACGGCCTCGCCGCCGGTAACCGGCAAATTCCGTCCCAACCGCGCGATGCTGCCATCGATCTCGTTGAAGCTGCCTTGCAACTGGCTGTCCAGTTTCTCGAACCTGCTCTGGAAGCCGTTGTTGACCGTGTCGAGCCGTGCTGCGATCCGTTGCTCGAACGCGCCGAGCTGCTCCAACCGGGCCTCGACGAAACGCAGGTCGCTTATGCCCCGATAGAGATAGACCGCGGCCGCCATGTTGATCGCGGTGATCAAAAGCGCGCCGCCGGCGACGATAACGCCGACCGTCCTTGTGTTGCTGGGTTTCTCGATGGCGCGCGGTTCGCGCTGTTCCTGGTTTCCGATGTCGATCGCCGGCATGTCCGGTTCGCTGATCGTCGTCATTGGACCACCACCTTTGCGCCGACCGCGACGCGCTTGAAAAGATCGATCACATCCGTGTTGGTAAGACGAAAACAGCCGGACGTTCCGTCGAAGCCGACACCCGACGGATCGTTGGTGCCGTGTATGCGGTAGAGCGTGTCGCGCCCGTCTCGAGACAGATAGAGCGCCCTTGCGCCGAGCGGATTGTAGGGGCCGGCAGGCACCATTTTCGGCAGCTCCGGCTGGCGGGCCCGCATTTCCTGTGGCGGGCGCCACTCCGGCCATTCGGTCTTCGCCCCCACCTTGACGATGCCGGTCCAGCCAAATCCGTCGCGCCCGACGCTGATCTGGTAGCGCAGCGCCTGGCCCTGGCGGGTCACCAGGTAAAGCGCCTTCTCGTCCTTGCGGATGATGATCGTTCCGGGCTGCTCGGTGGTTGCGAAGGCAACGGCCTTGCGCAGGCTGGGGCCCATCGCCGGCAACGGCGGCCGATCCGAAAGGCTTGATCTCGCCTGGGCGAAGTCCTGGACGGACAGCGCCAGCGTCACGCCGAGCACGCAGGCGCCGGCGAGCTTCGGGACGCTCCGATATCTATCGGGCAGCGTCATCGAGCCGCTCTTTGAACATCCGCTTCAGATCCTTGTTGAAGCGCGCCCGCCCATCCACCTCGGAAGGCGGGATGGCCCTGTTCAGCGCATCGGTCAGAAGCGCGTTGTCCAGCGCGACCGACTTGATGTGCGGCGCCTTGAATATCTTTTCGAGCTCGCTGCGCGAAAAATGGTTCCCGAACCATTTGCGTTTGTGCTTGTTGGCGACCAGCGTGATGTTGACCGCATTGCCGCGCAGCTCGCGGATCTTCTTGTAGAGCCGCTTGCCCTGCCGCAGCGAAGCGACGTTGAGTTCGAAGACGATGAAGATCTCGTCGCTCGTCGACAGCACGGAATTATGCCAGGGCGTTTCCAGATTGGGCAGGTCGATGACGATGTCGTCGAAACGGTAGGCGACCAGGTCCAGCAGCCGGAAGACGAAATCGCTGCCATGCGGCTCGAACGGCAGTTGCGGCCGCTCGAAGGCGTAGAGGGTGAGGCCGGACGGGCGCGACAGCTTGATGACATCCATCAACTCGACATCGAGCCGTTCCGGCTGGCCGATGATGCCGGCAAGGTCGAACTGGTTGAACAAATTGAGGTAGGCGCCGCAATTGGCGCTCTGGAAATCCAGGTCAACGAGACAGGTGGACGCCGCGCGCTCGCCCGATTTCGACGCCAGGAATTCGGCCGCCGACAGCGCCAGCGTCGTCGCGCCCGCACCGCCGCTGGCGCTGATGAAGGTGATGATCCGGCTTTTCGTTCCCTGGTTGCCGGTGTCGTGGAAGGTCACCGCGTTGAGCAGCTCCTTGCCGTCGAGCGGCTTGTGCAGCCAGTCCGAGGCGTTCATGCGCACCAAGACGCGCGTCTGTTCCGACGTCAGCTCGTCGGAAACCGCGATCAGCGGCACGTTGGCCCAGAGCGCGCGCGCCTCGACGATGCCGGGCCTGCCGAGCAACTCGCCATCGCCGAAATCGAGAATGACGATACCCGGGCGCGTGTCCGCGGGCGGCCCCTTGAGAAAGTCGCTCGTCTCCGAAACCCTGACGTCATAGATAGCCAGCGCATCGAGCCGCGTCGCCACATCGCGCTTGAAATTCGGATCCGACGAGAACAGCGCCACCTGCTTTCGCTTGGTCGGCGTAACCTTGGTGTTGATGGCATTCATGGCCAGGTGCTCTTCATGTCTTCGCCCGTGACCGTGCTCAGCATGGAGGGCATGGTGATGTTTGCGAAACTGAGCAGTGCGCCCAGAAAGAAGAACTGGAAGGGATGGTTTGTGATGCTGACGGTGATGGTCGGCACCGGCCCGCTGGGACGCGTCCAATAACCGAGACCGGATGCCTGGTATTGGATCCTGACCTCGGACTTCTTTAGAATTGGCAGGAACGTATTCATTCCGGCCCGGCTGCCGCTGCCGTTGAAGATGAAATCGAACGCAGGCTGGCTGGCATTGAGGTTCTTGCACGCGGCGCTCGCGCCGCAAGTGCATGAGACAGCACCCGCGCTGTTGGCCGTGCAGATGTAATTATAGGTAGTGGCATCATAGGCATTGGCAGGAACCGCTTTGCCTACGTCCAGTGAGTCGGTGGGCGTCTTTGCCTCAAGTAAAAGTCCGCTGGCGACCGGGGTGGAAATCTGCGCCAGCCTTGCACCGGCCTGTACGGCCTTGTTGGCGGCGTTCCACTGGTAGAAGGCGTAGCCGAAATCGACAAAACCAAACAGCAGGGTCAGCAGCAGCGGCATGAGGATTGTCACCTCCACCATGGTGGCGCCAGACTGATCCGCGCGGAAATTTTTGCTTGCCCTTACCATCCGAATACGCGCTCCTGATGGGACGCATCTATGTTGATGGTTGCAATGCCTATAAGCCCCAGCAGCCCGACGCCACTGTAAGGCAACGTGGTGCTGACCTTGACAACGACAACGGTTCCGGTGCTGCTGAGATAGACTTGAGTCCCGCCAACCACCGCTGGGAAGAAATCTCTGTCGACATGGACCTGCGAAACGTCCCAGTTGGGAACTCTTAGGCTGCCACCGGTGATGGCGCCATTGACCGCAAGGTTCTTGGCAAGGGTGACGCAATTGTCCCAGTTGCTGTCACTGCATCGTGCCATATAGCGCGCAGCGTCCTCCACGCCAGCCTCGAGCAACAGGCGCTTGTTCAGAACGTTGGAGAATTCGAACACACCGGCCGAGAGAAACAGCACGAATGGAAGTACGAGTGTCGCTTCTATAAGGGCGCCGCCGCTTTCGTCGCTGCGGAATCGGCGGATGGCCTGGCTCAGTGCGATCAACATGGCGCTACCGGTACAACTGCGCTTCGTTGCGCTGAAGCTTCTTCAGCGTACCTTGACCGACGACGGTGCTGATATCCTGCATCTCACCATAGATATCGGCATTCGGCGGCCCGCCTGCTGGCTCGGTCACGAACACGCTGCCAAAAGCTAAGACCGGCAAGGTCTGATTGCCGCCCTGGACAGCGTTGGCTCCGCAGTCGATGATCGCAACATAAAGCAGCCGCCTGTCGGCCGTCTGTGTCGTCGTGTTGCACTCAGGCGCGGTTTTCTCCTGGCCGCTCTTCAAGGTCGGGTTGTCGATTTCGTATTTATAGACGCAGTATCGGCTGGGGCTCGCACCGCATGCGGCCACCACTCCGGCAGTGCTTGCATTGCCGTGATTGACCTTCCAGTAGCTGTTTGCGGAAGTATTGAAATCCCATGTGCCGTCGCCGAGGACTCCAGCTTGCGAACAGGTCCCTGATACAAAACAATTGTCCCTTGGCAGCGCCTTATAGCTGTTCGCCTGGCCGCTGTTGGGCGGGTCGTAGGAGCAGTTGCCCCCGTTCTTCTTCACAACCATCCCCTTTCTGACATTTGGGGCCGGTGGAGCTTGTGCCGGGACAAGCTTTCCGCTGTTGCCATTCGGATAGATGTCAAAGCGCGTGTTGATCCCATCGTTCACGGGGGGGATGTTGCCGGGACGGGTCGTCACCCCACTCTGGTCATAGCAGGCAGGTGGATTGGTGACGGCGAACATTTCGGTAATGGCGCCCGTCGATTTATCGCCTTCGGGCGATGACAGGAAGCCGTAGTTACCGGGGCCGTACTGGGCACCACTGCCGCCCTGCTGCTCTTTCAGCCAGATCATCGGCTTCTTGGTCCCCGACAAAGCTGTCTGAAGCGCGCCCAGATTGGAATAGGGATTGCAGATGAACATCGGCGTGAATTGACAGAGAGCGTTGGTGAAGCCGGCGACGGCCTGCGGCCGCATGGCCATGGTATTGCTACCGCCGAAATAACTTGCCGGGAAAAGCGCCGCGAACGAGGTGGAATTGACCGTTACCTCGGCGAATTTCGCGAGCTTGGGATCGGTAGTGCTCCAGTTCGCGCCATTGGCGTCAATGCCGGCGGCGCTCAAGGTGGTGCTGTCACTGGCCGGTATCCCCGTCAGGTACGTGACAGTCAGGTCAGATGGGACAAGGGTGTGATTGCCCGAGGTCGAAAATTTGGTTCCGTTGGTGGTAAGCAGGAAAGTGACCGCCCTGTTGGCGCGCGTTATGGAGTCGACATTGCCATCCAGTTCCGCGGCGGCCGCGAGCGCGAATGCGTCAACGCCCTTCTGGAGATCGTTCTGAAGGCCGTTTGCCCGGCCCATGTCGATTGCCAACAGCGCGAAGCCGATAAGCACCGGCAGCATAATCGTCACGAGGATCATCGCTATGCCGCGTTGATCGTTCCAGAATGCACGAATGGTCCTCAACATGACCGTACTCTCTGATCCCACTGCGCCAGGATCCCTCGTTTTACCTGACGCGTCGAAACCGCATCCTTCTGTGCTTTAGTTCGTAGGTGTGCCGACATTGACGGTGATCGCTGGCGGCGGTGGTGGCGGTGGCGGAAATTTGTAGTTTTTGGCGACGCCGGCGGCCCGAGCGCCGTCGCCCTCGATCTTCGTATTCCTGGAAGCCGGGTTGAGCGGGTCGACCGTCTGCAGCAGCGAATTGAATTTCTGCGTGTCGCCGGCGGCCAGGGTCACCGAATCATAGTGGTTCAGATAGTCCGCGGCACAGCCCGTCAGGGCACCAGCGCACAGAATGAGGATCAAGGCGCTATTTCTTGACATAGAGCATCTTGTCCTTCGATTTGAAGTCCAGCATGTGGCCATAGGGGCCGGTCACGCCGTCGCCCGTTTCATATTTTCGGATCATGTCTTTGTTCACCTCGAGCTGGCCGAGCACAAAGAATTCCGGGTCGTTGGCGGGCCGTGTCTTGTCGAACGGCGTCGCCAGCCGCTCACCGGGTTTCACCGGCCGCACGAGGTGCGGCGTGACGATGACAACCAGCTCCGTCTCTTCCTTCTGGTTGCTCGAATTGCGGAACAGCGTCCCGATCACAGGCACCTGGCCGAGCCACGGCACCTGGTTCTGAAGCTTGGTGGTCTTGCTGGACAGAAGCCCGCCGACGGCGAAGCTCTGGCCGTCGCGCAACTCAACGACGGTGTCGAGTTTGCGGTTGGTGAAGATCGGGTCGCCGGCGGAAGTGAAGCCGGTCAGGTCGCTGACCTCCGGCGCCAGCTTCATATGGATCTTGTCGTCGGCGAGCACGACCGGCGTGAACTGAAGATTGACGCCGAATTGTTTGTATTCGATCTGGACCTGGCCGTTGGCATCGACGCTGCGGATGGGAACCTGGCCACCGGCATTGAAGCTGGCTGGTTCGCCCGAAAGCGTGGTGAGGTTGGGCTCGGCCAGCGTGCGCACCACGCCCTTGGCTTCCAGCGCCTCGATGATCAGGTCGACTTTGATGTTGCTGTCGATGACGCGGGTGATCAGCGCTGCGAACGGGTTTGAGTTTGACAGAATGCCGCTGACGAGGTCGCCCGCGCCGAGCACCGCTCCGTCCGCGTCGACAGTGGCAATGCCGCTTCCGGCCCGGGTCGTGCCGCTGCTGTTGGTGCTCTTGATCGACACGCCGAGATCGCGGCCGGCATTGCGCTTGGCTTCCAGCACGCGCACTTCGAGATTGACCTGCTGGCTGTCATCGACGGTGACGGCATTTATGATGGCGTCGGGGCCGTATTGCTGCGCAACCTCAAGGATGGATGCCAGCGTGGCGCCGTCCTTGACATGGCCGCCAAGCCTCACCTTGCCGTTGACCGAGCCGATTTCGATGCGCGACCTTGGCGCCACCTGGCGGATCGCCTGCGCCATGTCGCTGACATCGACGCCGACCTCGATCTGGAGGGCGCCGAGCGAGCGCTTGTCGGTGGAGAACAGATTGACCGTGGTGGTGCCGGCGCCCTTGCCGATGACATAGAGCGTGCGGTCGGTCATCGGCTGGGCGTCGGCGATCTTCTCATCACCGACGACGATATCGCCCAGATTGGCACTCACCTGAACCGTCACCGATTGCGACATCGGCAGGAAAATACGATGGACGCTTGGTGTCGACACGTCGATGAAACGGTCGGCCGCATCGGCCACGAGGCTCGATAACGACAGCGCCGCCAGGCAGGACAACGCGGCCGCCGCCGCCATCCTCAACCAAGACCCCTGCATCCCCGTCTCCCCAATCGCTGCCGGTGGCAGCTCCGTTCCGTTTCGCCGCACTTGGCTATTGTTGTCGCGGCACGTCATATGTCTCGAGCTTCACGCCCCGAAAAACGCCGACTGTCGCCCGTGCCGGAGGCTCGGGCTGCACGTATTTGACCACTTCCTTGACGACTTCCCGGACTTCAGGAGCCGATGCCACGGCCGGAGCCGGCTTCACCTTGCTCAACTGGTCGAGACGGCTTCCCACCTGTTCCACGGCCTGGGTCAATCCGGCGATCTTGTCTTCGGCGCGTTTGCGCTCCTCCGCGGCCGCGGCTTCCGCGGCTGCCTTCTTGTCGAGTTCCGCCTGCCTGGCGGCGACATCGGCTGGTGTTTCGCCGGTCAGGTCGGAAAGCGTAATGCGTTCTGTCGTCTCGCCCTGGCTGGCAGCGGCCTGGCGCAGCGCCAGCGACAACTGGCCGGCACCCGCCGCCAGCGTCAGCTTCTGCGCGTCCCTGGTGCTGGCCTCGAGCGTCACTGCCTTGACCACGGTTGGACTGTCCTTGCTCTCGTCGGCGACCTGGTCGACGGCAAGCACCTTCATGCTCTGCAGCAGGACGTCGACGAAGCTCCTGTCCGCGCCGTCACTGTCACGCGCGGTGCGCGTCAAAAGCACATCGACACGGTCGCCGGGGAAGACAAAGCCGGCAACGCCGAGAACGTCATTGACCCGGATGGAAACGGCTTTCATGCCTTCGCCGAGCACGGCCGAAAGCGTGGCGCGCTGGCCGGGGCCGGTGATCTTGGTAGCAAGTATGGGCTCGTTGGCGCTGATCGACTGCAATGCCTGCCTGGGGGCATCGCCGGCCAAGGCTTCCTTCGTTGTCTTGAAGGCGCCAATCGGCGCGGCGCCAGCCGGCCAGGCGATCTCGCGCAATTTGTCGGATGTCAGCGCGTCGCCGAATT